>CAWEPI010000007.1:0-17797 GCA_963810945.1 uncultured Actinomycetes bacterium | reverse complement strand
TCGGGGCGGCGGGACTCGAACCCGCGACCTCGTGCTCCCAGACAGAATCGTCCTAGCTCGCTGACCAGCGACAACGCGAGTCTCTGCTGGCAGCGACCCGTGAGGCATGTCTCACGGGATCCGTCGTCTCCCGTTGGCTTCCGTCGCTTCCGCTACCTTCCTGTTACCTGGGCGGGGCGTCCCCGTCACGCGTACCGTCGAGTTCCGTGTGCTTCGGTCGGCTCCTTGACCAGGTGTTGACCGGCGTGGAGAGCTACAAGCTGAGCGCCGTCGTCTGGTGCAGGTTGCGTGCGGAGAGTCACGTTTCCGGCGGCTCGCCCTCTGAGAATCCCGGTCACGAGTCCTCCGCAGGTTCGTATCTGACCATCACGACGCCCCTGGTGGAGACGCGGCTGTCGACGAGTCGCAGCGTTGCCGGCGCCGAGCCATATCGGAACAAGTGCTCCCCGTTCCGATCGTCATGGGGAACACCCCGAGCCGGTCCACCCCTCCTTGCGCGAGCCACCTTCCGTCGACGAGCGACCTGGGCGCGGGCTGGGGATCACCAACAGAAGGTCGACACGGTCGCCGGCGAGCTGGTGCAAGCCGCCAGCCCTTGAGGATGCGGCCCCAGCCGCGCGAGCCGAACCCGTCGGCACCCTTAGTGGCTAATCACCGGAGCCGGCGATGCTCACCTCTACGTTCATGTCGTCGCGCCGCTCCTCCTGATGCGGGTAGCGCTTCAGTGCCTTTCGGTCAGCATCTGTGAGGGGGCCTACGAGGCTTCGCGGCCACAGCCGGTCACGGAGCACGACGTTGATCTCCGCCGCATACAGCGTTACCTGTGCGCCAAGGTAGTTCCAGGCAAGAAGGACGATCACCCCCGCGAACGTCCCTAACCTGGCTCGCCCCTTGAAGCTGATGCGCGATGTAGGCGCCGCCCAAGGCGCAGAGGATCGTCCAGACGGTCGCTCCTAGGAGCGCGCCCGGCAGTACATCGCGCCAGGTGATGTCCCTCGAGGGCAGGAGTCTGAACGCAGCCAGATAGAGCACGAGGTTCAACAGGAATGAGCCCGCCGCCGCGAGCAGCGCGATCGGAGCTGAGGCACCCCCGGTGAACGCTGCGAGGACTGTCGAGGCTAGAACAACGATGCCGAGCACCACCAGCAGCACGAGCGCGCGAAATGACGACTGGAGTGCGTTCGGTCGTCGCCGACGGGGAACGTTCCACACCGCGTTCATCGCCGCTTCGAACGAGCGGAGGACCCCGAGGCCCGACCAGATCGCGAGGAGCACAGCGACACCGAGCAGCACGCCCCCGCCATCGAGCGCATGAACGTTGCGGGCGATCTGGGGACCAAGGAGCGGGACGTCGTGCAGGGCGGAGTCCAGGAGGTGTTGTCGAAGGTCCGCTCGGTTCGCGATCACCATCCCCAGGATCGTCACCCCAGCCATGAGCAACGGGAGCATCGAGAAGAAGCCGTAATAGGCGGTCAGCGCGGCAAGTTGCCCGGCCTCGTCCTCCCCGTATTTCTTCACCACGGCCCAGCAGAACGCGACGGGACGCCGGCGACGTTGCAGGCGGTCGAGCGCGTTTGCGAGCCTCCCGGCCGTCGAGACCAATTTCGACTCCGTCGACTCGCCTATCACTCAGAGTCCCCCACCCGATAGCTCGCGGATCGCTCTGCTCGAGGAGGTTTCGCGGTTAGCATCGCGAGCCCCTTTTCCCCCGGGCAAACACGCGTTACGCCTCCTCCTATACCCTTCGCACCCCATGTTCGAAACGGGCCGTGGCAGCGTCGCGCTCGTCGTTCGTGCTTCGCCCACGCTCTAACGCTCCCCGCCTTGTGGGTCCTGCGGTCTTTCCGCGCCTTCGGCCTTGAGATGCCGAGCAGCCGTCGCGCGTTCCTCACGCCGACGAGTGTCGCGACACTTCAGCGGTGCCCCTGTAGGCCATGGCTGGATGCAAGCTGTCTCAAGAAACCGAGCCGCTGAAGGTATCGCATGCGCTGGGATCCCCGGTGCTGTAGCCCGCGCGGAACCACGTCTGGCGTTCGGCCGAAGAACCGTGTGTCCACGTTTCCGGGTTCACGCGTCCTTGGTACTCCTTCTGGAGACGGTCGTCTCCAACCGCGGCGGCCGCTGACAACGCGTCGGTGACATCGCGATCGGTGATCTTCGTGATGAAGCCGGTTGCCACGGCGTTGGCGGTCCACACTCCCGCGTAGCAATCGGCCTGCAGCTCGAGTCGGACCGATCCGCTCTGTGCTCCTTGAGAGCCACCGTCGATACGATCGAGCGTCCCGAGCAGATCCTGGACGTGATGGCCGTATTCATGGGCGATCACGTACGCCTGTGCGAGCGGCCCGCCTCTCGCGCCGAACTGGTCCGTGAGTTGCCGGAAGAACCCGAGATCGAGGTAGATGTTCTTGTCGCCCGGGCAGTAGAAGGGACCGGTGCTGGTGGATGCCGTTCCGCACGCGGTGCTCGTCTGTCCCGTGAACAAGACGGTCTTCGCCTGCTGGTAGTCCTTGATCCTGCCGCCCCAGTAGTCCTGGATGCTGTTCACATATGCCACGACGCTGCAGTCCGGGTTCTGCTGGACGTCGGCTCCCGTGCGGCACGACGACAGATCTGACGAGGGATCCCGCGCCGTCACTCCCGATGATCCAGTGCCGCCCCCGTTGAGGAGCACGAGCACTACGGTGATGATCAGCCCGACGATCCCGCCTCCGGCCACGAGGGGCACGCCGCCTGACATGCCTCGCCGGTCGGATAGCTGGGAGGGATCGAGCTTGGCTCGCCTGCGGATCCGCATGGATCGGCCCTACCCGCAGCCGATGATCGAAAACGGCGACGGCCATCCGACCGTGTCAGCCATCTCCTCCGCGCGGCCTCGAGAAGCGCTGTCGACCAATCGAGAACAATGGGACAGAACTGGGGTCCAGGATTCGCTCCCTCAGACTCGGGGACCCTGCCCCACCGACCATGACTCGGATGACGCAAGTGATGAACCCGCGAGGCCGTACATGGATCTACTCTTCGCGCCAACAGCCTCGTGGAGCTCGATGCAGGGCCCGCTTTCGAGCTGGCCCGTGCGCATCGCCACCGCCACGGCAGCTGCTCGCGTATGCACCTCAAGCCGGTTGAGCGCCCCGGCCATGTGCGTCTGCACCGTGCCTCGCGTGATCCCGAGCGTGGAGGCAATCTCGTCGGTGGTCGCCCCCTCGGCGACCATCCGAAGCACGAGCCTCTGCTGCGATGTGAGCGGCTGCCTCATGACGTATCCCTTCGGTAAGGAGGGGTGGACCCTGGCTTCCCCGTCCAGGACCCACCCCTCGCGGGCACTTCCCTTACCCCAAATCGTTCACGCGAATCCCTCGCTCCGACGCCCGTGGCGGGCCTTGCATCGCAGGTCGTTGCGTGGCAGTGCCGTCGCTTGACTCCTGGGTGTGGTATCGGGCTCGGGTGGCTGGTGGCGATGTTCGCGACGATGCTTCAGGCGCGACCGAAGCGCAGCGTGTCTGTGAGCTGTTCGGCTGGACTCAAGATGGTCCGGTGTTGCCCGGACAGGGAGGGGCCCCGTGTGGGAGTCACCCATCAGCGCAGCGCGCCAGAAAGAAACGCACGGGCAGGGCGTAGTTCCTCGGGGGCACGGATCGTCGCCGTCCTGGGATCATGATGGGCTCTCGCTGCGATCTGGACCCCAGCGGCGTCATCCACGGCTGCTACGCGCCGAGCAACGGGGAGAAGCTCCGCGCGATCGACACGGCCAAAACCATGAAGTGCCTTCGGCCCAGATAGCCATCAACTGGAACCAACTGCGATGACGACGCCAGCGATCGTCATGACGAGTACGGCATCAATCAATACGACCCAAGACTCTTCCGCCCGCACGATCAGCGTGTGCCCAGCAGCGCGACGAGGGCGGTCGCGAGTCGCTCGTGCGCCGCAACGGCCCGGGTCGGAGGCATCACGCCGGGACCGTAGCCCACATACCGCACGGCAGCCACGGTTCCGCGGACCTGACGTTTCGCCGAGTCGGCCGGGGGGAACGCCCCGCTGGACGGGAGGGATGCACATGGATACCTGGGTATGGATCGGCATCGTCGCCGCGATCGTGATCGTGGTCGCGCTGATCGCATGGGCTGCGACGCGCAAGCGCCGCACCGACGAGCTTCGGGACCGGTTCGGGCCCGAGTACGACCGCGCGCTCTCGCGCGACGGCAGCCGACGGGAGGGCGAATCGGAACTGCGCGAACGGGTGGAACGCCACGACGCCTTGAACATCCTGCCGCTGAGCCCCGACACGGCGTCTCGCTACCGGCAGGAGTGGCGTGACGTCCAGATGCGCTTCGTGGACGCCCCGGAGGAGTCGCTCCGGCGCGCTGACGGGCTCATCACCGAGGTCATGCAGCGTCGCGGCTATCCGATGAGCGACTTCGAGCAACGCTCCGCCGACCTGTCCGTGGACCACGCGCAGACGGTCCAGGACTACCGCGCGGCTCACGCCGTGTCGGTGCAGACGTCTCGAGGGCAGGCCTCGACCGAGGATCAGCGGCAGGCGATGGTCCACTATCGCGCGCTGTTCGACGACATGCTCGGCACCGGCGCCGAGACGAACGGTGCGGACACGAGCCAACAGCAGGTGAATCGATGAGCATGCAGGAACAGAGCCAACCGACGACGGAGCAAGACGGCATGCAGCAGGATGCGTTGGGCCAGGAACCGCGAACGATGGGTCCGCAGCAGGAGCGGGCGCAGGATCGGTCCGGGCAGCGGCAGGCCGAGCGCGCCTCCATGAACGAGCCGCTGCTCTCGGCATCAGACGGCGAGGGGTTCAAGGACCGCTGGGAGCAGATCCAGGTCCGCTTCGTGGACGAGCCGCAGGCCTCCGTCCGCGATGCAGACGCCTTGGTCCAAGAGCTCATGCAGCGGCTCGCGGACAGCTTCGCCCAAGAGCGCTCGCGCCTGGAGGAGCAGTGGGAGCGCGGCGAGCAGGCCTCCACCGAGGACCTCCGTAGGGCGCTCCAGCAGTACCGGTCGTTCTTCCGGCGGCTCCTGGTCGCGTGACCTCCACGGGCCGCCACAGGCAGCAGGGGCGCACCGACAAGCGCGTGATCCCGCAGCAGGTACCTGCCTAGGCAGCTCGAGAGGCATCGTGCCGATCTACGGGTCTCCGCTGTCTGCGAAGGCGCTCTTGCGTTCGAGGAAGCGCGATGCCCAACGCAACCAAGATTCGTGGGACCAGGTGGGGTGAGCATCTTCAGCTAGCGAAGGCGTGGCGATGTTCGCTCAGATGCTCAAGCGTGACCGGGAGCGAGCGAATGTCTAGGGGTTGGTGCGGTACTGCTTCCAGGGGGTAACCGTCGTAATTCGTTGGCTCGCCTTCGCGCTCGGAGAAACTGGGCCGAGCCTGCTGGCCGCGGTCGCGATGCCACCGAGCAAGAGAACAACAGCAACCGCGATACGGAGCATGCCGCCACGGATGTGGGGTATGGGTCCATTCTTGGGTCGGACGTTCAAGGGAAAGCTCGATAGGGATCGAGACGGAGGGATGAATCATGCAGAAGGTCGTGGCTGGGATAACCACCTCGCTCGACGGTTACATCACCGGACCGAACGACGGGCCCGGCAGCGGGTTGGGCGAGGGTGGTGAGCGGCTGCACTACTGGGTCTTCGGGGGACCCTGGACTTATGCGCAAGAGGCAAGGGGCGAGGCGATCGGAGTGGACAAGGAGTACCTCGATGCGTCGTCAGAGCATGTCGGTGCCGTCATCGGAGGGCGAAACACGTTCGAAGCGGCGGAAGCCTGGGGCGGACAGAACCCGTTCGGCGTGCCGTTCTTCATCGTGACGCACCGGCCGGATGATGCGCCAGCCGAGGGCGGGTTCACCTTCGTCGGCGGCCTCGATGAGGCCTTGGATCAGGCGCGAACCGCGGCGGACAGCAGGGACGTGTCCGTCATGGGGGGAGCGGACGTGATACGCCAGGCCCTGCTGGCCGGCTACGTGGACGAGTTGACGATCTCGATCGCACCGATCGTGCTAGGGGACGGCAAGCGATTGTTTGAAGGCTTCAGGACGCAGTTGACCCTCAAGCACCTCCACCTTCGGCAGTCTCCCTACGCGACCCACATCACGTACGGCGTGATCCGCTGAGGGCAAGCGAGGGACATCGGCCCTGCGATGGAAACTTGGATGCACCGGCAGGACTTGGTGGCTGATCCGCGTGAACGTCCGCGAGTATCGCGAGCTCAAGGCCGGCACGAAGCGTCCGGAGGGTGACACATACGATCGCGTTAGCGAGCTCTTCGGGTGGCCGCGCTCGTTCGTGGGTGTATCCCCCGGGACGGAGATTCCAGCGCGGGTAAAGACCCTGCCTTGGCGACACGGTAGGACGGGCCCTGGTGCCCCGGGGGAACACCCCGAGTCTGGCACTTTTTCGCCCCGCTGGGGTTTTCAGGAGCGCCTCAGCCATGGCAAAATCCCGCCGATGTGACCTGACGGATTCGGCCATGGAGGAGCGTGTCCCATGTTCGAAGAACTCATCTCGCAGAGCGGGTTCACACCGCTCACCTGCACCGCACGTCTCGCGCTTGTCGGGGATCTTGACATGGCATCCGTGGCGAAGGCTGAGGCCGGCCTCGATGATGCCTTGGCTTATCACCCCCGCCAGCTGGACATCGATCTCTCGAGACTGGCCTTCTGCGACTCCAGTGGGCTGCATTTCCTGATCGATGTCACACGACGGATGAAAGAGCGCGGCATCGAGCTTCGGCTGCTCGACCCCTCTCCTGGAGTAGCTCGGCTGTTCGCGCTCGTAGGCGCTGAGGAGCGCCTGCCGGTCCTACGGGAGGACGCGGCCGAAGAAGATCGCGGCCTAGCAGTCGACGGGGGTTGACCGCTGTTCCTAGCGGGGCTGCAGCGGCAAATCGGTTATCCCGCGTCGGGCGCTCCATAGCTCTGCAGGCTGTTCCGGCTGGAAGAGGACGTCGGGCAAGACGCGAGCCCCTCTCACCGGGAGAGGAGAGTCCGGTCTCCCTGTGCGGCCGTGTCAGCATCGAGACGAGCTGCACGCCCTGCCCGACGTCCCCAAGGGTGTGCCTCGGTGTGTGTTCGCGGCATGCGTCATCCTGCGTAGAAGAATCACTCAGTCTTCGGAGACGCGCTTCCGCCACGGCTTCGACTTCCACCAGTGCGGCAAGCTGTTCGGCTGGCCACGATCGTTCGTGGGGTGTTCCCCTGTTGGTTCCAGTTGCGGGTGTGACGCCTTGCCCTGATGGGTAAGGCCTGGCCCTGGAGCGAAAGCCAGCCTCGGGAGGGAGCTGTCATGGGCAAAGCGCAGCACCTGGCGAAGAAAGCCACGGTCCTTGCCTCCGCATGCCTCGAAAGCTGCACGGATGACTTGATGTACTGGTCAGCGGGGGATCACGAAGCCATCATCCATGCTGGCTGGATCCTGCAGGCTAGGAGCGCTGATCTGCAGGGAGCCGAACGGCTGATCCACGACCTGGCCCTCACGCTGCTGAGTGCGACCTTCGACGAGACCGTCGATCAGGGATCTGCGCAGGACATCGCATAACCGGCTCAACCAACCGACCGTTCCGGCCTCGGCTTGACCCCAACATGCCGTTCAACAGGTGCGTGACATGAACAACCACATCTTCGACTTGCCGCCCGATCCGACTGAGATCATCTACTTCGTTCGGCGATCCTAAGTGGGACTCCTTCGCCGAGCAGTCATGGGTCCGAAACGAAGGAAAGGTTTCGTCATGACCCGCCGGATGTGGCTCATCGTCATCGCCTACCTCGTCATCGGCGTGATCGTTGCAGCCTCGCATCACTACTTCGCCCATCTCGACGGACTGAAGCAATTCGCGTCGGCGCTCTTCGCGGTTCTGCTGTGGCCTCTGGTCCTCATCGGGGTCAATCTCCGCGTCAAGTGAGTCTCGGGTTTCGCTGCGGTCGACGACGACCTCAGCGCACTTCGTTCGGGAGCAGAGCCCTGGAGCGGCAGCGCCCTCGGGTCCCGTCTCTAAGTCCGAGCCACGACACCTATGAGCGGTCTGGGAGCTGTTCGGCTGGCCGCGTTCATTCCACGACTAAGGCGTTCCCTCGACACCGAAGTTTCTTAGACGATGCTCGTGGACATGTCTCGCGTTGTGGATCCCAACGAGCTGATATCCGGCACCGCCCAGTGGAGCACTGTGTTCAAGCACAGGCGGCGCGCACTTGGCTGGTCCCAAGTGACAGCCGCCCGCGAGATCGACGTGTCACTGGCCACGATCCAGAACTGGGAGAGCGGCAAGACCAAGCCGCGGTGGCCAGAGTTCCTCCTGTGCTGCGCAGCGTTCGGGTGGACGATCGGCTTCGGCGACCCTGCGCGTCCGGACGGCTGAGGAAGGACGTCGGGCAGGACGCGAGCCCCTCTATCCGGGAGAAGGAGAGTCGGATCTCCCAGCGGCCGTGTAGCATCCAGACGAGCTAACGTCCTGCCCGACGTCTAAAGCTGCCTCTCGTGTGTGGCCGCGGCATGGCGCCATTCGGCTTAGAAGGAAAGCACCTCGGGCTTCGGTGGAGGGCTTCCGCCACGGCTTCGCGTCCCACCAGTTCACGTCCTCCATCCAACCACTCCACTTCCTTGCGGCTCCATGCCCTGTGCGGGTCCGCGTTGACCGGCCGAGGGAAGTCGTCCCCGTTTGTGATCTGGCGCGCACGCTCGTTGCTCACGTTCAGGAGGCGGGCGATGTCGGAGCGGCGCAGCAGCTGCGGGGTGTCCTTGGGCACGCTGGGATGGTACCGATGGACGTGTGCAGGCTCCTGCGAGCGACCACGGAACGCGTAGGATTCGCGGTTGGATGACCGACGTTCCCTCCGTCAACTTCGACCGCGCCGCTGGGTTCTACGACGCCACCCGGCGTGTGGATGACGCCGAACTGACACAGACGCTGGAGTTGCTGAGCCGAACGCTCGGTCTGCACGACTCAACACTCGAGATCGGGGTCGGGACGGGAGCTTTGGCTCTCCCGCTCGCGGGGCAAGGGTGGAGCCTGACGGGCGTCGATATCTCTGCCGCCATGCTGTCGAGGTTGATCGAGAAGGCGGACGGACGGCCCCCTCTTGCACTCGTGCGCTCCGACGCGACGGCGCTCCCGTTCGCCGACGGGTCCTTCGCCGGTGCCTACGTCCGCCACGTCTTCCACCTCATCCCTCGTTGGCGAGCCGCCGTGGCTGAGCTGTGCCGCGTTACGAGGGGCAACGTCGCAGTTTGCCTCGGGGCGTCCCCTGGTCCATGGCACGACCTGTGGTACGAGATGAGGACGGTGATGGGATCCGAGGCCGACCACGTTGGTTTGAGTTTCGCCCACGGTGGCGCGGAGCAGCTCCGAGACGCCTTCACCGGTCTGGGCACGGTGTTGGTCCGCGAGGACACGATCGAGTTCGAGACGGATGAGACGGTGGCTGAGTTCTTCGACACAGTCCGGGCTCGCACCCCGTCATGGACCTGGCGCGTTCCTCAGCAGCAACTTGACCAAGCGATCGATGTCGGCAGACGATGGAGCGTCGAGCGCTTCGGTTCCGTGGACGTCCGTCCCGAGGAACAGACGAGGACGCGATGGTGGACCTTCCACGTCGATCCGGAGTGATCGCACCACGGGTAGCTGCGACCCAGGCAGCTCGTCATCGATGCCCTCTGGGCGTCCAAGATTCCCACCAGCACGAGCGAGACGATCAGGCCCGAAGCCCGTTCGAATGACCTCCGAATTGTGAATCTCCGCTCACGGGCATGGAGAGGCCCGAACCTCCCGACACCGGTCGCGCGCGCGGGAACCTGCTCGGCGACAAGGTGGAACTCACGTTTAGCTCCGACGCTGGTGGAGCAGACCTCTTCCCATGAGCGAGAGATGTAGATACATCGTCGACGCGGCGATCACGTTCGCCCGGCCCGTGCCTGAGGAAGATCAGATCCGTGCGCAGCTGGGGATGCTCGAGTGGCCCGACACCGGGAAACTCCCTTCCCTGTGGTGGCCGAGTGCCACCCGAGCCATGGTCGCGGGACACGTGGTAGCCGCGGAGGGCTCGGACCGCGCTCGCCGGCTCAGCGGAGACTTCATCGGCCAACGCCTGCGACGCTCAACCTCACAGCCCGTCAAAGGGGTCGAGATCGTGAGCATGCGGCGGGTTGAAGGGGGACCCGCAAGCATCAGCTCTGGCTTCAGGCGAGCGAGGAGACATCCGGCCCTAGGATCGAGACCGAGACGATCGGCATCGACGTGGAGTTGAGAAGACGCTCCTGGATGACATCCTTAGCGAGCCCAACAGCCAGCGAGCGTGAATCTGCGGCGAGGACGTAGTTCGACACGAGGGCGCGAGTCGGCTCCACCCATCGTAGTGAGGGCCTCGAGCGCGCGGGACTGGCCCAGCGGCTGACCTCATAGCGTGCTCGCTCCTGGATGTAGGTGGGCACCGGCTCGCCGAACCGTACCTCGGCGTCGATCCGATGCAGTCTCACGGCCGTTCGCACCATGACCTACACGTTCCTCCCTAATCCCATGCTCAGGCGGGCTGCGATCCGTTTGGGCTCTTCGCTCGAGAGATCTCGGTCTCTGCGACCATGCGGTCCACAACCTCTTCGGCCACATGGGCTTCCCGGTGCTTCTCTTCTTCCTCCTGCTGCTTCACCTCGACGCGCGCCGCTTGCCAGGCCGACCAATGGCCGGATACCAACGCCCAGAGCGAGAGCGCTGCGACGTAGGTCACACTGTTGATCCAGTGGGTCACGATCGAAACGGGGATCATCACGATCCAGAAGATCGTCAACCAGCCATTGACCCGGCGCATGAAGACCGGATCCCCTTGGATACTCGCCCACAGACTCTCGACGGCGCTCATGGAAGCCTCCTTCTGGACCAGCCGGGGGCAATTACCCACGATCGGCTGATTCGAACCTCCCTAGGCGTTTGAATGCCAGGAGATGTGGGCAGGCATGCCACGCGTACGAGTTAAGGCGTCTGGACGTTGCGAAAGAGGGAGGACACGATGTTCGGAACTCTCGGGATGCTCGTAGCCAAAGGCGGCGGCAACACCGACACCATCTTGTGGATCATCGCTGCCGTGCTCGTGATCGCCGGCATCGTGGCGATCATCAGGGGATCGGTGCTTTGGGGGATCGTCCTCATCGTCGTTGGACTCCTCGTGGGACCAGGTGGGGTAAGCATCTTCAGCTAGCCCGAGGCCGTGAGCGATCGCTCAAGTCAGCCTGAGATCAGCGGGCGGATTGCCGCTGTGCGACCTGGCGATCCGCGGCTATCAGGTCTGTCCCTGCGGATGCGTGGGGTCCTCGCGCAGCGGGGTTCCTGCATAGCAACACGTGCCTGGCGGGGCCGCCAGGCGCGCGTGGCAGCCCATGAGTTTTCGTGCGACCCTTGGCTTCGATGGTCGCTGAACTTGCTGTCCAGATAGCCGTCGAGGCAGATCCTCGCTCCACGACGCTGCGACTGATCGGCGAGCTCGATCTAGCCACTGTGGGGGTCGCCGAGAAGGCGATCGCTGACGCGTTCGCTGGGGAGCCGACCATCGTTGCCTTCGATCTGTCAGGTTTGACCTTCTGCGACTCGACAGGACTCCGATTCTTCCTGACTAGCGCCGAAGAGGCGGACGAGCGGGGCGTCGAGATGAGATTGATGTATCCAACGATCGACATGCGGAAGATCCTTGACCTAACCGGCTTAAGGAGCGCCTTCGATGTTCGTGGCTCAGGCGAACCTGATGCCGAGTCCTCGGAGAGAACGAGCTAACACCCCCCCCCGTGGGGCGAGAGCATCCCGGAGCGCCCCGGGGCATCGTGGGCTCGTCGGCGTGACGGTCCGCGAGTATCGCGAGATCGAGGCTGGCACAAGGTCGCCCTTTCGCCGCGACAACGTTCCCGGGATCGGGCCCTGACCTGCGAGAACGGTACGAGCTGGGCCGAGACGGGATCGCCCCAGGGCGTGGAGAGTCGCGGACCAGCGGCGGCGATCCGGAGCGGAGATTCCCTTGCGGCGGGCTATCAGCCTGGGAGAGGCCCTTACCAACGAGGGCTACGTCAACGGCATCCGCAAGACCTTCGCGGGCGGTCGACCCTGGCAACGAAGTATGGTGAAGTCCGTCTGCTCGTCAACGTCGTGGCGTCCACTAGGATGCCTTCGGCGCGGTCGGTGAATCGGTCATTCGTCGATGACCTCCCCATGACAACTTACAGATGGCTCGAGGGCGGAGACAGGTCACGTTCACGTCGTCTTGCCGGACCAACCACTCACCCATCGTCGAAGAATCGGGGTGGCGTTCAGGAGGAGGAGTCAGCCGATGGCGTTGACCCTGGGGGCGACGTTCCGCACGATCGATGAGCCGAAGCCGGGGCCGAAGATGGCCGCGGTCTTCTCCGGTCGGGCGGCGGCCTACGCCGCCTGGTACCTGCAAGACGGTGACGAGCTGCGCCCCTCGGCCGACGAAGGGATCGATGCCCTGCAGACGCACATGCCGGAGATGATCCCGATCTACGAGGCGATGGTGCGAGACGTTGGTGCGAACGACCCGATCGCGGAGCGGATGTTCACGATGTGGTGCCCGCCCGGAGCTGCGATCGCCTGCTCCCAGGCCGTGCTGCAGATAAGCGAGCGCGGGCCTCGACTCGTCCGCAATTACGACTACCCCGCCGAGCTGATGGACGCGGTGATCCTGCGCTCGAAGTTCGGCGATCGACAGGTGATCGGCGTGACAGATGCCGTGTGGGGCCTCTGCGACGGGATGAACGATCGCGGACTGGCGGTCTCACTGACGTTCGGGGGTCGGGCCACGATGGGACGGGGGTTCGGCGTCCCGCTCGTGGTTCGGTATCTACTCGAGGTTTGCGACACGGTCACGGATGCCCGAGAGGTGCTCGCCCGGATGCCCGTCGCGCACACCCACAACCTGACGATGGTGGACGCGCAGGGCGACGTGATCACGGCGTACTTGAACCCGGACCGGCCGGTCTCGTATCGGCGGCTGCCGCTGGCCGTGAACCATCAGTGGTTCATCGAGTCGTGGGATCCGGCCCTGGCCGAAAGCACGCGTGAGCGCGAATGGTGGTTGCTCCGTTTGCTCGACGACCCGGACATCGATCATGAGCGGTTCCTGGCGGCGTTCCTGTGGCCACCGCTCTACAGTCTTGCCCACGACGTGGGGAAGGGAACGGTGTACACAGCCGTCTACGATGCCCAAGAAGGTGACATCACCTACGTGTGGCCCACGCTCCAGCTCTCGCTGCGCTTCGACGCATTTGAAGAAGGGCTCCATCCGGTGATCTACCCGCCGTCGCCAACCTCCGTGTAGTGGTGTGCGACAGGTCAACGTTCGATTCGTCCCGGGGGCACCGAAGCAGCGTCCAGTGGGATCCGACCCTCGACGGTCGTTCCCCGCCCAGGAACAGAGGTCACGCGGAGGGTGCCGCCGATCGCGTCGAGCCGGTCCGCCATGCCCTGAAGCCCCGTGCCGTAGGTCATCGCCTCGGCATCGAAACCCGAGCCGTCGTCGATCACCTCGAACCGGAGTTCCCCGTTCATCTGTGACACCGCGACCTCGGCATTGGTCGCCTCCGCATACTTCGCGGTGTTGGTCAGGGCCTCGAGGACGCAGAAGTAGACCGCCGCCTCGGCGTCCTGCGGGTAGCGGTCGATGCTGTCGGACCGAACGACCGTTGGCACGGAGGCCTTCTTCGCCTGCGCCTGCAGTGCGGCGGCGAGACCCTGATCGGCGAGCAGCGGCGGGTAGATCCCGCGCGCGAGGTCGCGGAGCTGCTCCAGCGCGTCGTTCGCGTCCGCCTGGAGATCCGCGACCATCGAAATCGCGCGATGGGCGTCGCCATCGACTATCTGGCTCAGTAAGCGGAGCTTGATCGTGAGGGCGACGATCTGCTGCTGCGCCCCGTCGTGGAGGTTCCGCTCGATCCGCCGCCGTCCCTCGTCTTGCGCGTTGACCAAGCGCTGTCGCGAGGCTCGGAGCTCGGCGATCGTGTGCATCAGCTGGTCGGCGAGCACGACGTTGCGCATCACCAGCCCGGCCTGGCCTGCGAGGTCACGCACGAGCTTCTCCTCGGTGGGCGTGATCGTCTCCCCCGGCCGCTTCTCGAACGAGAGCGCACCGAGGAACTCCCCCTGGTGGCGGATCGGCTCGAGCATGGAGGTCGGCGTGACAGACCCCTCCGCGTGCTCCGAAGCGACGAGCGGGGCAGGGCGCTCCGCGTCCGATGGCCAGACCGCGTCGGCTCGGAGCTCGTCGCCCATCCGAACCCATAGGTCGACACGCGACGCGCCGGTTCCTTCCCCCAACGCCCGCGCCATCCGGGGCAGGAGCTCGTCGTTCGCGTACGAGTGCCCGATCCGCTCGGAGAACTCGGAGAGGACCTCGTAGGGAGTCGCCCGTTGCCCGTAGACGAGCCGGTCGGCCAGCCGTTGCGCACGCCGCCGGGCCGGCTGGAACGCTAACGCGACGACCCCCGCCGCGGCCGCGGACAGGACCGGGCTCGCCTGGCTCCCGACTAGCGCGCCCACGCCGACCACGATCGCGACGTAGACCGCGGTTATGAAGATCGCCATGGCGCCGAGCAGCAGAGCCCGATTGATCACCAGGTCGATGTCGAACAGGTGATAGCGCAGCACAGAGATCCCGATCGCGATCGGGATCAGGCCGAACGAGGCGATCGCCACCGTCTGCAGAACGGCGAGCCAGCCGGGCGTGTCGCTCGTGGCCCAGGTGGAGTTGAACGAGAGCACCAGTGCCAGCGCGTAGAGGATCCCCACCGCCGCCGCCGCGGTGACCAGCCATCGCAACTGCAATCGCTCGATGCCGGTCGACCGCCGGAACCGTAAGACAAGGCTCGCCAACGAGCCGATCACGCCGATCGGCAGGATGATGATCGAGACCGTGGCGATCGACAGGAACGACCTAAGGCCCTCGATGCCGAGCGGGTTCTGCAGATCGGGGAAGGGGCTATCGGTGAGCGGTCCCGGCGTGAAGAGGATCGCGAAGAACACGAAGACCATGCCCGCCCCGACGACCCACGCGAACCAACGCCACCGGGGCGAGGGCAGATGACCCTCGGGAAACAGGAGAAGTAAGAACGTCACCGGCAGGACCACTATCGGAACCCACATCGGCTGATCCAGCGCCTGCGCGATGTCGCCGATGCGGGAGCCGTCGAGGCTGCCATGGATGGCGTAGCTCGAGTACGCGCCGAGGAACGAGCTCAGCCCGACGGCCGCTCCCACGCCCAACGTCAACCAGCTGACTGCGTTATCCGGGCGCTTGATCGCGAGCAAGTACCCGACGATCGGGAACAGGATGAAGCTGAGGGTGAGGATCCAGCTCCCCTGTGACTGGGTGTCCAGGATCGAGAAGCAGATGCCTGCGACCACGCCCAGGATCGTCAGACCGAAGATGACCCGGGCGGCAAGTCGCAACCCAGCACCGCCCTGTCGGCGCGGAGCCTCTGCGGTGGACGTGGACATCACGGCATGGTCGCATGTTCGGCCATCCTCGCGTCCTTCCGATCAGGGTGCGAAGCAGGATCAGAGCAGGATCAAGCCGCCTTCATCCGCGATTCGGGTGAGGTCGGAGGGAGCTCGGTCGAAACCCCCTGTCACATCGGCTGCGGTCATCGGACGCGAAGATGGTGGTACAGGCTTCGCCGACTGCGACATGGATTGCTGAGCCGCACGCTTTATTGCCGCGGACGACTGCAGCTGGTCGTCACCCAAGTTTGAGCTGTTCGCCGTACCTCAGTCCTCACGTCGGGCAGCGGACGACACGAAGGCTCGATACGCCTTCTCGCGGACGGAGACCTCCGCCGCTCTACAGGTAGGCCGTTTACGCCTCCGGGCAGGCGGAGACTCGGATGTCGGGTTGGGATCGAGCTGGCTCGTTCGCAGGAAGGAGAGGCGATGCGGCCCTTCCGCCTTCTGGCCCTGACGATCGCCATAACTGGTGCTAGCGGGGTCACCGCCTCTCCTGCCTTGACTTCTCGCCGGGAACGTGGTCGCCGCCCGACTGCGCGGGAGCGTCGCCTGCTCCGCCTTTCGGGGCCACGCCGACCACAAGCAGATGACGTGTTGCGGTCGCGGGCGCTTAGCGACGCAGAGGCTTGGGGGGTGTCCGCGACAAGGGGTACGGGGCTCCTTTTGTCGGGGCGATCTCTGGCCACGGCCCGCGCGAACGCAGAACGCCGCAATCTTACCGCGTCGCACGCCCGAATCCGACGCTTCAGCGCGCCTTCGCGACCGGCTTCGTGCGGCCGCTCGACTTCTTCGCGCCTGACTTCTTCGCCGCCGGCTTCTTGCGGCCGCTCGACTTCTTCGCCGCTGACTTCTTCCCCGCCGGCTTCTTGCGGCCCCTCGACTTCTTCGCCGCCGACTTCTTCGTCGCCGGCTTCTTGCGGCCGCCCGACTTCTTCGCGCCTGACTTCTTGCCTGTGGAGCGCTTGGGCGAACGGCCCCCGGCCCTCGCGGCCTTCTGCTTCACCGTGGCGGCCACGTCATCGGCCTTGTCGACCGTGATCTCCTCGAGCTTGTCGACCACGGCACCCACCACGCCCTGCGCGGTGTCGGTCGCGAGCACCTTCTTCCCAGCTTCCTTGCCGGCGTCAGCGATCTTCTTTGGTCCTTGCACGTGAGTTCTCCTTTGTCATCGCGAATCAAAGCCTTACCCGACGACGACCTCGCTCAATCTGCGACCCTCATCACGGCTTCGATTTCGACGTAGCTGTTGTTCAAGAGGCGGCCCTTGGCCACGCAATAGGTCGGGTGGTATCAAATGGCCGCCAGGTGGACGAGCACGTGATGACAGGTAGGGGAATCGTCTTCGTTTGGGGATCGATTGGTTTCAAGTTCAACTCATCCGGGCACATCCTCGCCATACCGATTCGAGGAGGGCGCATGTGTCTCAGCTGTGGATGTCACGAGCCATATGAATCGCACGGGAATCCCGCGAACATCACGATGGACGATATTAAGGAAGCCGCGTCCGCTGCGGGGATCTCGGTGCAGGACGTCGCAGAGAACCTACAGGCCGACATCGAGCGCCCCGCCGAGCTCGGCGAAACGACTACGGGCACGGACGCCAGCCGAGGTGTCGATCTCCAGAAGCTGCGGGATTCCGGCGAGGTTGTCATGGCTCCACCTTCGGAGGATCGGGGAGTAGCACGATGAACGCCCTGTCACTTCTCAAGCGTGACCACGATGAGGTCAAGAAGATGCTCGCCACCCTCGATGAGACGACCGAGCGAGCGATCAAGACCCGTGGTGAGACGTTCACCAAGCTGCGGTCCGAGCTCGACATCCACGAGACGATCGAGGAAGAGATCTTCTACCCCGCTCTCAAGGACCATCCCAAGACGAAGGACATCGCGTTGGAGGGCTATGAAGAGCATCACGTGGTGGACACCGTGATGGGAGAGATGCTCGGTCTCGACGTGAGCGACGAAACCTGGACGGCGAAGTTCACGGTGATGAAGGAGAACCTCGAGCACCATATCGAAGAGGAAGAGACGGAGATGTTCAAGCAGGCCCGTCAGGTCTTCGACGAAGCTGAACTCCAAGAGCTTGGTTCTCGGATGGAAGTCAGGAAGGCGCAGCTTCAAGTAAACGCCTGACAGGACGAGAGCGGGACGGGGGCTGCACATCGAACGTCAACCAGCCCTGACGGCCGTTCTCGTCAGTCATGCAGGAACCTCGAATCGCGGAGAGGATCGCCCCGTTCCGTCTGCCATGGCCAGCCCCCTTCACGGTTCGCCGCCCAGCTCG
>CAWEPI010000006.1:0-26894 GCA_963810945.1 uncultured Actinomycetes bacterium | reverse complement strand
ATGGCCAGCCCCCTTCATGTGGTTGAGCTGATCCGACCGCTGGTCGTCGGTGATGATGAAGACGATGTTGGGCCTGCTCCGGGCGGCGGTCGCGGCCGGCACCGTGGACGCGGTTGTCGGGCGGATGAGCGCGGCCGCCACCAGGAACGCCGCGATCGTGCCGATGGATCGCGTCCGTAACGCCCACGAAACGCACTGGCTCTCCTCCCAGACAGCTGGTACGGCGGGGTGATGCTCTGCCGAGAGCCATCTGTACTCGAATCATGCGAACGCCTGCAACCTCCTCCTGACCGGACTGACGCCGACGTGGCCGCCTCAAGTCACCACGCGCGCCGAACAGGCGGGAAGCTCGGGCCGCTCAGCTCGCAGGGGCGCCCGGAAGGAACACGTGGAACGACGCGCCGCCGCCGGGTCGGTCCTCGACGCTGGCGCGACCGCCGTGCAGCTCGGCGAACCGCGCGACGAGCGTGAGGCCGATCCCCGCTCCCGGGGAGTGGCTCGAGCGCGACGGCCCCTGACGGAACGGCTCGAACACCGCCTCCCGGAGCTCAGCGGGCACGCCGGGGCCGTCGTCCTCGACGACGATCGACGCGCCGCCGTCGCGGGACCGGGTCCGGATCCACACGCTCGCGTCCCTGGGCGTGTGACGGACCGTGTTGGCGACCAGGTTCTCCACGATGCGTTCGACCTTCGGCGCGTCCGCCGGGATCGAGACCGGTTCGAGGTCGAGCTCGAGGCGCCGGTCCCCGACGTCGATCTGCCCCACGAGGTCGCGAACGAGCTGGGCGACGTCGACGTCCTGGAGCTTCGGCGCCACGATCCCACGCGTGAGCCGGTCCAGGTCGAGCAGGTCAGCCACCATCCGGTCGAGCTTGCGCGAGTTCGTGGCGATCCGGCGCGCCATGTCTTGCACCTCGGGCTCGCTCAGTCCGAGCTCCTCCCGTTCCAGGGTCAGGGCGAGGCCGAGGATCGCGGCGAGCGGCGTACGGAGGTCGTGGGAAACCGCCTGCAGGAAGGTGTTCTTCATCTCGTCGAGCGCGCGGAGACGCTCGGAGGCGTCGCGCTCGCGGATCAACGCGTTATTCAGCTCCTCCTCGGCGCGCTTCAACTCCGTGATGTCGATGTACACGCCCTGCCAGAACTTCGGGGCACCGTCAGGACCTCGAAGCAGCGAGGCCTCCTCTCGCACCCACACCGTTCGGCCGTCACGCGCGATCATCCGGTACTCGATGCTGAGCGGCGTGCCGGCCGCGAAGCACCGGCCCGCGGCCGCCTCCGTGGCCGCTACGTCGGCTGGATGCGTGACGCGGCTCCACAGGTCGGGGTCGGCGAGCCATTCGTGCGGCGCGTACCCCAGGAGGGACTCGAGCTGCGGGCTGATGTAGACCGGGCTGAGGTCCGTCGGGTCGTCCTCGGGCACCTCGTCGATGTAAGTCACCGCGGGGATCTGCTCGACGAGGAGGCGGTACTTCCCTTCGGCCTCTTGGAGGTCGGGGCCCGAAGGACGGTCGGCGGTCACGTCCACGACGACGCCGTGCCACGATCGCACGCCCGTCTGCGGATCCTCCGCCACGGCGCCGTCGTCGAGCACGTGGACGAGGCGACCACCGCGCGCGATCATCCGGTAGGCGAGGTGGAAGCGCTCGCCCGGTTCGCTCGTCCGTCGCCAGGCGGCAAGCACGCGACCCAGGTCGTCCGGGTGGATCAGCGATACCCACAGGTCCGGGTCATCGAGGAACTCGAGGCTCCCGTGGCCCAGGATCTCCTCGACCTGTGCGCCGATGTGCGCGGTGGCTCCGGCGCGGGGAGGCTCACTCGGCTCGATCCGCCGCACGTACGGGACTGCCGGCACGTGGGCAGACCACGCCGCCGGAACGAGGGCTTCCTGGTCGGAGATCGGGGTGGACATGGGCTCTTCCAGGGTATCGACCCGTCGGGTTCGACCACTGAACACGAAACGGCGATGCGTCGGCCCCGATCCCCTGGCGACCAGGATCAGGCAGTGCCGTCTGGAAGAAGCCTCCTGAGCCGAGTGCGCTAGCGGCCGCGGCGGCGGGGGGTGGGCACCGGGACCGCATCGGCGCGGGATCGAGCCAGGCTCTGGAGTTCGGCGACGCTCGGATCGTCGATGTGACGGCCTGCGAGGCGATGACGAAGCTCGGAGTTGCGCCGGGCGTGTGCGTTGGAGGTTGCGGGCACTGGAACGGTTCGGTCGATGCGCATGTCACCAGCGTAGGCCGTCGCGATGTCCCCGCCATCGGTCCGTAGGTCATCTCCCCTCCGGCGAAGGTCTCAAGCTGGACGCCGGATGCCAGGGGTGGGGTCGAGCGTTCTAACACCCGGCACCGCTGGCAGACGGACCAGATGTCGAGAAGCATGGTCACGGGACGATGGGCAGCCGTTGGGAGCTCGACGTGGAGGACGAAGGCCGGTACCTGGAGGCGGACTTCGAGATCAACACGGCGAAGGCAGGCCAGGCCTGGCGGATCGTGCTCAGGCATGATGGCACCGTGTTCTTCCGCGGTGTGCGTGCAACCCAGGCCGATGGTGACGTCGAGGTCGACCGGCGCGTCACGGACCACGTGGGCCGCGACAGCATCGTAGCCAGGGGCGTCAACCTCGTCACCGGCGAAGTCTGCCGCGGGGCGTTGACGATCTGACTTGGCGGCTCGTCACGGTGGGAGCGGGGCTTCAGCCCCGCTCCCGCTGTCGTCGCGGACCACGAGAGCGACGAACGAGATCACCATCCAGAACGCGAGCCGCGAGCCGACGGAAGACCGCAGTAGGTGGCCGGCCAACTGGGAGGTCTTGATGGACCTACCCCTGCGAGCCGACGACGCGCAGGAGCCTGCTCAGCGTCACTTGATCTCCCCGCCAGTGCTCGCCGATGACGTCCGGCCCGGCCGTCTTCATCAGGTGTCGAAGGATCAGTGCCGCGACGACGGCGTCATCGAGCGGTCCGAGGAACGGGATGAACTCGGGTATGAGGTCGATGGGTGATGCCACCCACACGGCCCCGAACAACAGCAGTGCCTTCGAGCCGCGAGGCACCCTCGGATCCTTCACGAGACCCTTGAAGAGCCGGATGAGGTTCGGCAGCAGCGTCGCCACTTCGCGTGCCGCCGTACGTTGGCCCGCGATCATCAATGCCGCCACAACCGTCGCATAGACGAATATGGCAACCGCGAGCCAGAACAGCACGATCCTCACCGACCGATCATCTCTCACGGGCGAAGGAGCGGAGCGCTGGGTTGTGACCCGTGTCTCGATCCTTCTATCCCGAGTTCTCCACGCGTTTACTACTCGTGTACCGCCTTAGAAACGAGCACCCTGACCTGCCGCTGTCGGACGAGCGGTTCCCCTCTCAGAGACGGTTCGCGCACCCCGCCTACCTGCATGTTCGCAGGTAAGGACGACTCTAAGTCGTCACAGGCGTACCGTCGTTTCCGTGTGATTCGGTCGGCTCCTTGACCAGGTGTTGACCAAGATCGGTGTCTACGAGCTGAGCGCGATGGCCTGCTGAAGGAGAGCTTCGGTCTCGGCGAGCGCGGGGGCCGCTTCGAGCCGTTGGTCGCCTCGTTCCCTTGTTGACCCCCCTGCTGACATGACGGATGCAGCTGCGAAGGGCCTTGGTGCACCAGCACGCTAGGAAGGCGAGCCTGTCCTCCCGACGAAAGGAACCCTCGGGTGACGCGTCTCGAGGAATACAGCTTCCATGCTGTCTTCGTATCATCGCCACGACCCAGGCCGAGGGCGGTGGCGAAGACACTACGCGGACAGGTCATCGGGGTGCCGGGCCACGACGATGCCCACCTCTACCTCACCGACGAACCCGTCGACGATAGGACTCAATTCCTCCGGTAGTTCGGGCGCTGGGATCGAACCGGGCTCGAACGTCGGTATGTAGGCGAGGCACCTGAGGCGCGGCTCCAAAGATCAGCACGTGACGGCGAACAAGAACCCTTCGTGCTCGGGATCCGGCGGGGAGTCGACCTCGCCGAGGAGGTGCCCACCGGCCGACGAGATCCACTGCTCCACGGTCCCTGCCGGCGTGTCATACATCCGCATCTGAGGCCGAGCAGGCGGCATCAGCCGTTGGCGAGCCCTCACCAACAACGATGGACTTCGTCCTGAGATGCGCGCAGT
Source organism: uncultured Actinomycetes bacterium (assembly GCA_963810945.1). Lineage (GTDB taxonomy): Bacteria > Actinomycetota > UBA4738 > UBA4738 > HRBIN12 > JAOUEA01. The sequence goes on along the minus strand of CAWEPI010000006.1, from coordinate 22,748 downwards.
GGGCATCTGGAACAGGGCCACCCCGCCGGGCGCCAGCACTCGCACGAACTCCTCGACGTACCCGTGCGCGAGATCAGAGCCCATGTGCTGCAGGACGTACGTCGAATAGACGAAGTCGAAGCGATCGTTGGGGAACAAGGAGAGGTCGCCGAGGAGATTCAGGTGATATGCGCACCGCTCGGGGAACCGGTTGAATCGCTCGGCCGTTTCGATCATCGACTTGGCGACGTCCACCCCATCGACGACATCGAAGTGCTCGCAGAGGGCTTGCGTCAGACGCCCAACGCCGGACCCGAAGTCGAGCGCCGTCCCGTAATGCAGCGTCCAGCCCAGTTCGGCAACGACACCGAGAGCAGCTCGGACCTGCGCTCGGCCGGATCTGAAGAACGCCTCTGGGTCCCAGCGCCCACGCTCCTTGTCGGGATGCGTGAGGACCGCCCACAAGGGATCTGACTCACCCAACGTGTCCCACTTCCGGGCGAGCGCCCGGAGCCGGAGTGCTCTCACGACGCCGGAGGAAGGTCCGGAAGGGCGAACCGTAACGCCCCTGCCTCGTGGCATCGATCCCCAATCGAGCCAGCGCCCTCTCGTGATAAGGCAAATCATGCGGCCCAGGGCACGAGCCGTGGTCTCGAACGTAGGGCACCGGGTGGCCGACCGCAACTCCGGAACGGGCTCAGCTCGATGGTGGGCGCCAGGGACCCCAGTCCTGACAGTGCAGTCGAACTCCCCATCTGAGGCGGCTCGCGAGCTGACGATCGCCATACCCGTCGAACGACCTGGGTCTACGCCGCCTTCTGGGCCCCCGGGGATCTCCACATGTCGTTCAGGCATCTGGAGGTCCTCGACAGGCACCGTCCGTGGGTCAGGCTCGACGCGTCATCCTGTAGTCGGCAAGCAGTGTCCAAGTCTTACCGCTGTCGGTCGATCCCTCGCCTCGCCAAGTGAACGATGTCTGGCCGATGTCGTTGAAGGACCAGCGGCGGCGCGAACCGTCGGGGTTGAGTCCCTCGAGCACGATGCGGTCATCGACCGCCCCACCCTTGACGGTGATCACCGCGGCCGCTTCCGGAAGAATCCATACAACCGTCCACCGACCCTCCTTAGGGTCGAAGAACCGGATCGACGTGCCGACCAAGCGCTCCCCACGACCGTCGCCCGCGTCCCCCGCCCACACGTCTTGGAGGGCCTGACCGTCCAAGATCCAGCCAAATGTCACGTGACCTGGGTAGCGCTCTTTCACGTTCTCGTCGTGATCGAAATGGGTGTAGTCGCAGTCCCACGTTCCGACGAATCGGTCGAAAAGCCGCGCGTGTTCGCCGAGCGATCCGGGCGGCTCATCGGCATGCAGCTCATCGCGCAGACGCCCAGCATCTGTTGCCGTCACTTGTTCCATGGCGACGAGGCTAGGACGCGGTGCGGCCCTCGGCTGTCATGAACGTGCGCAATTCGGGCGCCGTCCCGCGGGTGAGCGCCTGACGGACCGTTCCTGGCGACACGCCGAACACCGATCGGAAGCGTGCGCTGAAGTGACTGTGGCTCGCGAACCCGAGGTCGTTCGCGAGACGTGCCAAATCGTCGTCGCCCTCGGCGAGCCGCTGCGATGCCAGCCCCAGGCGAAGTCGAAGGAGGTACGCAGACACAGATGTGCCCGTGATGCCGCGGAACTGGCGGGCCAGATGGAACGACGAGCAGTGCACGGCTCGCGCGAGCTCGTCCAGGCGCCACCTTCGCTCGGGCTCCGCGGCGAGCAGCGCGCGGACCTGCTCGATCCGCTCGACCTGGTGTCGGCTCTGCGGACGGTACCCCCGTGTGCGAGCTAGGTCGATGCAGATCCTCTCGAACAGGCCGAGTGCGAGGTCCTCTGCCTCGAGCTCGCCGAGGCACCCTCGCCGCAACCCCGCCGCGAGGGCCTTAACGCCCAGATGGACGCGCGACCCGACGGGACCGCCGAAGCCATCGCCCGGCTCGAGCGCGTCCTCGATGACTGCCTGAGAGAACACGAGGACCAGCGATCGGTCGCCGCCCGTCGCGGGGTGCCCGATGCGGTGGTCGTGCCCAGTCTCCAGGATCACGACCGAAGCTGCATCGCTTACCACGCTCTGCCGACCGCGATGGACCTCGAATACGCCTTCGATCGGAAGGATCACCTGGGTGACGCCGGAATGCTCGTCGGGTCCTGGTCCTCCGCGTTCGGCGGAACAGCGGACGTCGTACACGCCGAGCATCGGGCTCGCGAGAAGGCGGACGCCGTGGCGCTCACTCATTTCGCGATCGTACGGCGATGGCCTTCGCTTCGCCTGGTGGCGGTAGTCGCTCTTGTGCCCTGATCTGCTAGCAACAAGCCGCCGAACCCGCTCGCGTAGGGGGCCTTGTTGGATGGCCACGTCGCCCCTCGCGTTTACTACCCGTGTACCGCCTCCGGAACGAGCCCTCTGACCTGGCGTTATCGGCCGAGCGGTTCCCTCCCCAAGAAGGGTATGCTCCCCCGCGCCGATCGGCGCGAACACCGTCGTGACGGTCGCGAGTCCGATCGCCCTGCGCCAGTCGATGAACCCGCTCAACGCGAACCCGATCGCTGCGACCATCGCGGTCGCGCCGTTCAGCAGGAGGCTCAGCGGCTGGACCTCGTTCACGAATCGCTCAGGAAGAAGCTGAGGAAAGGCACCGCTGCGAATGCGACCCCCAGCCCGAGCATGCCCGAGAGGTAGCTCAGCACAAGGATCCCGAGCACGATGACCGTGACCTCCGTCGTGCTCATGACGAAGCCTCCTTCCCTGCAGCTACGGATGCCCGGTGAACATCTCCTCGAGCTGCGGCACGGTCGCGACATGGCCGGCCAGCACCAGTTCGCCGTCGATCACGAGTGCGGGGGTCGTGAGGATCCCCATCTGGACGATCTCCATCGGGTCGTGGCGCTCTTCGACCGTCGCATCCACCCCCGATGCCTTGACGGCCTCGCGCGCGTTCTCGGCGAGCGTCGCGCAGCGAGCACAGCCGGGTCCCAGTACGCGGATCTCCATCGTCATCACAGCCTCCTTAGCCCAGCACGGCGTTGAACAGGTATCCGACACACACGATCCCGGCGGCCACGACGCCGACGAATCCGGCGATCAGCGGTGGCTTCAGCACCCGCCGCAGCAGGATCATCTCTGGGAGCGACAGCGCGACCACCGACATCATGAAGGCGAGCAGCGTGCCCATCTCGAGGCCCTTCTGGTGCAGCACGTCGACGAGCGGCATCACGCCGGCCGCGTTCGAGTACAGCGGCACGCCGATCAATACGGCTACCGGCACGGCGAGCGGGTTACCCGAGCCCGCGAAGCGGAGGAAGAAGCTCGTCGGCACCCACCCGTGGATGATCGCGCCGAGCGCGATCCCGACGAGCAGGTACGGGAAGACCTTCCGCACGATCGAGACGACCTCTTCGCGCCCGAGCTCGACGCGGTCGCGCCAGGAGAGCTTCACGCCCGATGCCATCGCGGCGCTCACCTTCGTCTCGAACACGAACGGCTCGACCCATCGCTCGACGTGCGCGTGACCCAGCACATACCCAGCGACGACGGCGATCGTGAGTCCCGCGATCACGTAGAGCAACGCGATCTTCCAGCCGAAGAGCGTGAACAGCATCCCGAGCGCGATCTCGTTCACGAGCGGGCTCGCGATCAGGAACGAAAGCGTGACCCCGATCGGCACGCCCGCGGCGACGAAGCCGATGAACGCCGGCACGGCACTGCACGAGCAGAACGGCGTCGCGACACCCAGACCCGCGGCCGCCACGTTCGCGAGGCCCTCGCGCTTGCCACCGAGCAGCGCGCGCGTGCGCTCCAGGCTCATGAACGAGCGCAAGATGGTGACGATGAAGATGATCCCCGAGAGCAGGAGCAGGATCTTCGTCGTGTCGTACACGAAGAAGCGGATCGTCTCACCGAGCCGACCGTCGGGCGCAAGACCGGCCGCGCGGAACACCGCCCAGTCCCAGAAGGGCCCGTTGACGCGGTAGAGGACCCACCAGAGGATCGCGGCGCCGAGGAGAGCGGCGACGATCGAGACGTCTGGCGAGGTTCGGCGGTCCGCGGCCTTGAGGCTCATCGCTCTCCCGCTCCGCCGATGGCCTCGAGTTCAGCGCAGAGCGCTTCGAACCCTTGCGGCTCGATCCGGTAGTCGATGCGGCGCCCGTTCCGCCGACCGCTCACGAGACCTGCCTCGCGGAGGATCCGCATGTGGTACGAGAGCAGATTCGGAGCCATCCCGAGGTCGTCCTGCATCTCGCAAAGGCACCGGGTGTCTCGCCGGAGATGTTCCAGGATCGCCAGGCGAGCGGGATCCCCGAGGGCGGCGAAGCGTCGCGCTCGCTCGGCGGCTGATCGTTCAAGAATCGTTGAACGGTGCATGTCTCGAGTCTCCTGCGCAGCTAGCCGCGGGGAGGGGCCCAACAGGCCCGGGACCCGAGGGCCGAACAGACCCGGATCAGCGTCTGACACCGCGGCACCCGAGACGGTGCGAGAGGCATCGCACGGGAGGCGCCCCGGCGGACCGGGGCGCCTCCGATACGGGTGGCACTCAGCAGCAGTCGGGCGGGCAGCAGTCAGGTGGGCAACCGGGACCCTGCATCAGACTTCGCCTCCTCTCATCGATGGCGGTCGATATATTGACCAACAGATAGACGCCTGTCAATATGTTCCTCGTGAAGCTCATCCAGCAGATCGACGCGACATGCTGCCCCTCCTTCGCCGAGGCCCCTGGCCTGGGCGAACGCCTCGCTCACCGCATCGCTCGCTACCTCGCTATCGCCGCAGAACAAGACCAGGGCGTGCCAGAGTCGCTCGGACTGCTCCTTATAGGAGCGTTCCACGGCATCCATGATGTCCGTCACGCCCGAAGTCTCTTCCATCTGCTCCATAGGGACTGAATGACGGCGATCCATCAACGAGCAGGGCGGTCTCTTCCGCGATTCGCGAGACTCCCTCCAGCTGGCTAGGCGACAGCCGCAGGCGACTGGGCCAGGCGGCCAAAGGAAGTTGTTCTCCGCAAGGGAACCCAATCTCCCAAGGCAATTAGCGACCATATGGCGCAGCGCCGGCCAGCGTGGCTCAGAGGCAGGAGCTACTCAGTCCTGCGTTCCATTCCGCCGATGAATCTCGTGGGGATCCGAGGCTATGAGACATCGTGCAGCTTTCTCTTCGAACGGTGGCACCTGATGCCAGCATCGCGCTCGTGCGCAGCGTGCGGTGCGACCCTTTCCCCGGACGTCCGCTGGTGTGGCCAATGCGCTGAGCCAGTGCGGTATCTCACTCCGCGGCCACCCCTCCACAACGGAGACTTCGTTGGGCCCCTGTTGCCCGCGCGGGGGCGCACCTCTCGATGGCGCGAGAGCCCCACGACCTTCGGGCCGGCAGGTAGGTTGACGATCACCTGCTTGCTCGCACTCGGCGTTCCGTTCGCCTTCGTGACGATGGGTAGTGCTTTCTGGCCGACCGGGTTGTGGTTCCTTCTCGCGTACGCCCTCTTCTCCGCGGTCGTCCTTCGAGACGTGTGGAAGTCGGTTCCTGTGGAAGATGACATCGAACGGATGCCGCGCACGGGACGAACCCAGAGGATTCGCCACCGATTCCCCGTCCTCGATGCCGAGATCAGGACCCCGCGCGGCGTGGGACTTCTTGGTGTCGTCACCCTCGTTGCCGCAACGACGTACCTGTATGTAAGCCGGGCCGACGCGCTCCATGGATTCTTCGCGATCGCGGGAATGCTAGCGCTCGCCTTCGGCTTCGCGCTGGCGAGATGGCTCTTCGACTAGCAACGGCTGATCCCGGCGGCGCCGCATTTAGGGAACTGCGCTACCCGCCTAACCGATCGAGACCAAGACCACCTTGTCCTCTCCAGGTTCGGCGAGCCACAGGCTGTGCCCATCCGCCGCGATCCCGGCCAACCCCGATGCTGGTCGAGCGATCGGGAGGTGGAGGAGTTCCTCACCGGTCGATGCGTCTAGCCCGATCAGCTCACCTGCATTAATCCAGATCACTCCGTCCGCCGACGTGATCCCCATGATCGTCCGAGCCACGCTCCGAGGATGGCTGGCCTTGGTGGACGTGATGTCGAAGGAGATGACATCTCCTTCCTGCGAGGCCGTCCAGATGGCGGTTGGTGACGTGACGAGGAAGGCCCGCTCAGGTCCATAGAGCGTTGCCAAGGGCCGACCGGTGTTCGGATCGATCCGCGTGACGCGTGGTGCCTCGGAGATGGCGAGGGACCACACGTAGCCCTCGCCAACCGCGAGCGCAGCAGGAGACGCGCTCAAGCGGAACGTGGCGATCACGGTGTTCGTGGAGGGATCGATCTTCTGGAGCTTCGCGCGCTGCGAGTCCACCCATACCGACCCGAGCCCCGTGGCGATCGAGGAACTCAGTCCATCGACCGGAATCGTGGCCGTGACGTTTCCTGTGGAGGGGTCGATCCTAAGCACTCGATCGGCGGCGAGCGACCAGATGGAACCGTTGCCGGCCGCCAGCGTCTGGATACCTCCTCCGCCCACGCCCGCATAGAGCAGCGATGGGTTCGCCGACATCCCCGGATACTTCGCGAGCACCGCCCCGCTTGGTGAGAGCTTCCACAGGGATCCCTGTGGCCCGCTTTGGACCCAGACAGCCCCATAGGCGGCGACCACGCCGCCTGGCTCAGGAACGTGCACCGAGAGCTGCTCCACGGCGCTAGGTTCGGGACCCGTCGACGAGGGTGAGGGTCCCACCGTGGGTATAACGATCCGGGGAGCTGGCCCCTCCTGCCTCCCGTTCCCAAGGTCTGAGAGCAGGCTCAGCGGAAGCAGCACCGCCACCGCGAGCACAAGGGCGGCGACCCCCGAGAGCGCCCACGCCACGCGCCGCCGTCTGATCCCTCGGGTCATCGGCGCGCCGGACGAGGCTTCAGGGATCTCCAAGCGATCAAGGTCGCGTTGGATCCTCTCGATCAGGTCGGTGTCGGGTTGATCACTCATCTTGGGGCTCCTTCGTGAGCTCAGCGCGAAGCCGCTGCATCCCTTGATGGGTGAGGGCGCGCACCGTGCCCGGTCGCTTGCCGAGGGCCTCCGCCACGTCATCGATCGACCAGTCGAGATAGAACCGGAGGCAGATCACCGCCCGCTGAGCAGGCGAGAGGGCGCGCATCGCACGCAGCAGCTCGTCGTCGGGCGGCTCGGGCGCGGGTACGGCGCCCCGACGAGCGTCACCGAACCCGCGAGAGCTTCTTCGCAAGGTCGAGATCGAGAGGTTGGCGGCCACCTTGTGTACCCATGCGTCAGGCCGCTCCATCGCCGAGACGCGCCGCCAGTGCTGATAGGCGCGGGCGAACGCCTCCTGCGCGATCTCTTGGCCGTCTTGCACGTCGCCGCAGATCGCTGAAACGACTCTCGTCACAGATCCGTAGTGGGCGCGCCAGAAGACCTCGAAGGCTTCGTCCGTGTTCATGATCACTACCTATCAAACGCTGTGCGCGGCCGCGGCGCTTAGGGCTCACGCGACGCGTCAGACGTCTCCGTCTCCTCCACGGTCAGGGCCCTAGCCCCCGGCTTCGGCCTCACCTTCGAGGACAAGCGGCGAGGCAGGCAGACGCCGGAGCTGCCAGACCTGCCCGGACGGAACCACCGACTGCGTGGATCGGGCCGGAGGCGGCCTCCTCGGGCGTCTTCACCTGCTCCGGCGTCTGCGAGACGTATTCCGGCTTGTCCGGGGTCGCTAGAACGACCGCCTAAGCGGTTCTCAGCGCCGTCTCGGGACCGCAGAACGGACACAGCAGCCTTCCGCAAGGCAGCGACATGCGCTGGCCGTCGAGGGTCATGGTCGTGCTCCGCGGAGTCGGACAGGCTCGACGACGATCAATCCCCATCTTCACGGCGAAGGACTATTGGGGACCCGAATGAGACGCGCCGAGCGGAGACCGTGCGAGTTCCTTCTTGGATCCCGGTGATAAGCCCCCGATCGTCGGTCACGAACTTGCCCCAGTACACGAACCACAACCCGCCGTGGCGGAGGAGGTGGCGCTCGATGACCGCGCGCCGCTCGCTCGAAGGCATGTGCCGCGTGGACAGCGGCACTCGCAGCATCCGCGACGCGACGTCTACAGGGTCGCATCCCTCGGGGGCGTCGATCCCACGCGGCTCGAGCGGGCTCAACGCGAGCGCCATCTCCCACTCCTGCTCCGGGAAGGCGACGTCGCGCGTCACCAGCTGGGCCTCGAGGCCCTCGCACGTGAGGCCGATCGTGTAGCCGGCCTGGAGCCAACCCTTACTCCTGGCGAGCGCGTGATGACCCTCAGCTCCCGTCGCAAGCGGAGGGATGCCACGTCGTCAACCTCACCCTGCTGGTGCACGCGAACCCGTTGCATGAACGCGCTGGTGGCCGGCGCGTCACGCGTGAGCTCCGCCATGGCGTAGTTCGTGGGTCGCTTGTCGACGTCGGCCCCCGACCCGTCGCCGAACCGTTCCATGGTGCCTCCTTCCTCCTAGCATCAAGCTCGGGTCACTTGCAAATAGGGCCTTAGGTCGTCGCTCAGCTCGACGATGCCGGCCGACTGTTCACTTCCGCACAGCACGAGGCAGGACGAAGCACGGCAACGCCGGGATTCGGCCCTCCTCCCCGGGGGCCGGTCGAAGCGCGCCTCGTCCGCGCCCCAATCGGCCCCCGGGAGGAATCCCACGCGACCATTCACACTCTTCAGATGTCAAGGTTCAGGCTGCAGAGCCGCCCGTGCGTTCATCCATGTCCTCGTGCGCTGCTTCAGCAGGACGCTGAAGCGTCGTTGGTCGCCCACGTTGCTCAGTCCGCGCCCCGGGCCGCGTCAGAGCGTGGCGCGAGGCCACTTGGGTGGCCGTGCGCGCATCGGGGAGCACCCCTCCGTCGCTGTCGCGCCAGAACCCCCGGGTGTGGATGAGGCGGCCCCCGTTGCACTCGAGGAAGAGGCCTAGGGCAACTGGGTCGGCGATTAGCGGTGTGCCGAATTCGGGAAGGATCGTCTTGTAGATGTAGCGCGCGAGCCTGCGTGGCCGGCGCACCTCCTCGATCGAGACCACACCCAACCCGGCACGACGACATCCATCCCTGAACGCGCGGGGGGAGATCGCGGGCTCCCGCGTGATCACATGAAGGTGGGGCCGCCCGGACGGGCTGAGCTCGACGACCGTCAACCAGGGCACGGCCGCCCCGGTAGCCGCGTATCGCAGCGCCCTGCTCGTGGCCTGGCGTAGGGTCTTCCCCGCTTCGCGTAGGTCATCGGGGACCTCCTCCAACGTCGCGTAGCCGGACTGGCACAGGGGCTGGTGTGCGATCGCGTTCACGATCCCGAGCACTCGCTGGGGGGCGCACGCGACGCAGGTGCTCCGCCGACACCGTTGGTAGTAGATGTCACGCCCGTCCGACCGGTACGGGTACGCGCGTGGCGCTGGACAACGGAGCTCTCGGCCCCTCCAGTCGCGGGTCACGATGCCACGTCCTCGTCACGGTCGAGGAACGCTCGGACCTGGTCCTCGGAGAACCGCAGCAATCGTGGCCCGACACGCAGGCACTCGAGTGCACCGCTGTCCACGTACGCGTAGATGGTTCTTCGCGGAACCTGGAACAGCTCGGAGAGATCCTGTGCAGTCAGGTACCGCTGAAGCCCGGTTCTGCCCGAAGAGTCATCCGTCCGGAGTCGCCACGTCACGACTGGACCGTAGGCTAACCGATAAGTTATCGGATAGACTTATCGTTCTGATGGCGCGACATCCCTCGGTGACGACGGACATCCCCTACGTACGGGATGACATCCGGGGCGCCATAACGCACGTTCAGGACGACCAGAAGGGGCTTCACCGGATGCGTTACCGGTCGGGCGCACCCGAGCTGATCTCGCTGGACCCCTTCGCGATGCCCGGCAACTTGCTCGCCAACTTCACGGTCAGGGACGTCTTCGTCGTCCTGGAGTTCGCGAGCGTCGACGAGTCCTTGGAGCTCGTGCGGGTCGACATCCGGGGTTACGACACGGCCGACGCCGCCGAGACGGCGATCATCCGGTACCAGGACCTGGAGCTGCCGCTCCGGCGCATGCGCGACGCTGCGCTGCGCGCGCACCGGGCGATCGCCCGATGGCTGGCCGAGGAGTCCGAGGCGGACCTGCCGGAGGGCTCGAGCGACTCTGAGTCCGAGGAGGGCTCGCTCCCCCGTCGGTCCCTGGAGGTCGCCGTCGACCACGTCGACGTCGGCGAGCGTGCGACGACCGCGGCCGAGCGGAAGGTGCCCATCACAGAGGAGCTCTGCAGGCAAGTCGCCGCGATGTATCAGGAGATCCTCGCCTCATCGAAGACCCCTCCCAGGGCCGTCAACGCGGAGATCGCGGAACGGCTCGGCATCTCGCTTGGGCGAGTGAACCGGGCGGTCTACAAGGCACGGCACGACTACGGTTTTCTGCCTCCGACGGAACGCGGGGTTCCCCGTGCGTGACCGAGCCAATGAGCCTCTTCTGAAGCCCTGAAGCGTCTGCTGCTCGGTTCGCCCTGGGGATGTTCCTCGGGGCGATCTATGATCTCGACGTCGTGGGGAGTCGAAGCCGGAGCCATGATCGGGGCGGCGGTCGGGATCGTGGAAGGCGTCCTCGTCGGGTGGCGATCCACCCGGCGCATCTCCGACGCATCTCGTCGAAGCCTTGGGGTGGCCGATCCCTCGGCGAACGAATCAGGAGACCTCACCTGGGCACACATCGCCCTCAAGCATCGGGCTTGGCTGCCTGATCACGTCAGTCCAGGCTCGGCTGTGCGCCGAAGCAGGCGAGGGAGGGCATCGCTGCCCTCCCTCCGTCTGGTCTCCTGCCATCGCGCCTAGGGGATCCACGATGCCGCGCGATACCCGCCCGGTTCGTGCGTGATGCGATGCAGGTGTGAGCCGTCGACGTCAATCGACCAGAGATCGCCGACGTTCGGATCTCCTGTGTCTCGCGTGAACAGGAGTTGGCTGCTTTCCGGCGACCAGGTCGGCCGCAGCGCATCCCAGCCGTCCGCGCTCGACGTGAGCGCGTGGAGACACGATCCATCCGGATGCATGAGGTACAACTCATGCAGGCCGCCCGTCGTCTTCGTGGCCATCGTCAGCGCAATCCACTGACCATCGGGAGACCACACGGCTTCCCAAATGTCTCCGCTCGGGCCGACGCGTGCGAAGGTCGAACCGTCCACGTTCGCGATGTAGACGGACCGCGACGGGTGCGACCAGAACCCGCCGTGAGCCGCGACCACCGAGACGGAGTGCCCATCCGGAGCCCAGCTGATCGAGTCGTAGCTGAACGGCACGCCGGTGGTGTAGCCAGGGGGCGTCAGCCGGGTCAGGCCGCCACCTCGAGCACCAACCACGTACAGGTCTTGCGCGGCACTGTCGCTCGTCTCCTTCGGCGCGTCTGGGCGGAAGAACGCCACCTTCCTGCCGTCCGGGGACGACAGCGCCGGGTAGTCGCGGCGAGAGCCTGCGTTCGTGAGGCGGATCAAACCACCACCGTCGGAAGAACGCCGCGAGTACAGCCCCACCGAGGTGCCGTCCGTCGGATCGAACGCTTCGGTCACGATCCGTGTCCCCCCCAGCGACCACACGCCACCGGGCAGGATGAACGACGGATCAGGAGGCAGGACCCGATACCCCGAACCATCGATGTTGAAGATCCCGGTCGTCCCTCCGTCGTTCGGCGCGAAGTCCAGGAACTGCGTCCCGTCCGGCGATAGGAGGGCAGCGTCGAAGACATCGTGGATCGGTTCCTCGACGCTCCCTCCCACGTCGATCCGGTACACCTCTCCGAGGTCAGCGCCGGGCGGGAAGAAGCTGAAGATGATCGCGTGGCGGAGCGGCGACGCGCTCGTCGCCGTGGCGGGTTGCGCCGCAGCGAACGCCGTCAGGACGGCCGAGACAAGCGCCATGACCAACCCGCGTGCAGCGATGCCCTGCCCCATCGAGAGGAACACCTTCCTAGTGCCCATAGCCCCCCCTTTCAGGGTCGAGGCCGCGACGGTAGGAGGTTCCGGGTCCGCCCCGGAAGCGGGTGAGCCCTCGATCCGCAGGGGGTGAACCCTCGGATGGACTCACGCGCGAAGGAACGCGAGTACCGCCAGCACGCGACGATGCGAGTCCGGCGCGTCCTCCAGTCCGAACTTGGTGAAGATCCGCCCCACGTGCGCCTCGACGGTCTTCTGACTCAGGAACAGTGCCTCGGCGACGCCGCGGTTCGACCGACCCTCCGCCACGAGCGTCAGGACCGCACGCTCCCGCTCCGTGAGGTCGTCGATCGGGCTGTGCGCTCTGCGTCGGCCCACGAGGCGCGCGACGATCGAAGGGTCGAGAACACACTCCCCTTCCGTGAGCCGCCGGAGAGCGTCCTTCACGACGGCGATGTCGGAGACGCGCTCCTTCAGGAGGTACCCTCGGCCCTCCGGATGACCCTCGAGCAGCCGCATCGCGTACACCGATTCCAGGTACTGCGAGAGCACCAGCACGGCGACCTCGGGGAACGATCGCCCGATCTCCTCCGCCGCGACGAGACCTTCGTCGGTGTGCGTCGGCGGCATCTTGATGTCGACGATGGCCACATCCGGTCGCTGCGTCGCGATCTCCCGCAGGAGCTTCGAGGCATCGTCCACCGCGGCGACCACCTCGACACCGGCATCCTCTAGCAGGCGCGCGGTCCCCTCGCGCATCAGCATCTCGTCGTCGGCGATCACGACCCGCATGGGATCTCCGCCTCGATCTTCATCGATCCATCCTCGCCGGACCCATACCGGACCGTGCCTTCCAGAGCACCGACCCTGTCCGCGATCTCGGTCAGGTCCACGCTCGGTGACGGGCCCTGCCTCGCGTGTCCGTCGGTGATGCGCACCACGAGGCGCTCAGCGTCGTGGTGGATCCACGCGGAGAGGTCCGCGTCTGGGTCCGCTCCGGCGAGGGCCTCGACCCCCCTCGCGACGACGAGATAGCCGGCGGATTCGACGGCCGGCGGACACCGACGATCGGGGACGCCGGCGATCGACAGTGGCACGGAGGCGCGCTCGGCGAGCACCTGTGCGGCGGCCCCGAGCCCCTCATCCGCGAGGATCGCCGGGAAGATCCCGTGCGCGAGCTCTCGGAGTGATCCGATGGCGTCGTTCACCCGCCGCCCAGCCTCGTCCATGAGCGAAGCAAGGCCGGGATCGGCGTCGCCGATCCGGGAGCGAGCCAACGCGATCGCCATCGACGATCCCACGACCCCTTGCTGCGCCCCGTCGTGGAGATCCCGCTCGAGGCGGCGACGCTCTCGATCTGCGGTCATGACGATCCTCGCACGCGATGCGCGCAGATCTCCGAGCCGCACGAGGAGCTCGGCGTGCAGTCGCTCGTTCTCGAAGGCGAGCAGGGCGGCCGCCGAGAGCCCCTCGACGAGGAGCGGATCGGGCACCCTTTCTCGATGGACCAACACGCCGACAACCTCTCCCCGTCGTTCGATCGGTGTGATCTGACGCCCCGACATCGACGCATCGACCGCGGTGCCGGATGCATCCACCCAGCGGTCCGACCCAACCCCAACCCGGTAGACGATGTCGAGGTCGGGATCGCCGAGCCATCGCGCCAGTGCCTCGCGAAGCGCTCCCGGCGGCGGCACCGCTCCTAGATCGAGGACCAACCGCGCCATCGCCGAGCGACTGCGTCGTTGGATGAGGCCGGAACGGAGCACGCCGACCGTGATCCCGAGCATCGCGACCGCCTGGAACTGCCAGATGCGATGGTCGAAGGTGCCCGCGACGGTCTCGCCGGTCCGCAGATCGTGGAGCGTCTCGAGCCACGCCAAGGCGACGTACACCATCCCGCTCACGACCACGATCCACCGGAGCCGACGCGACGGCACCCCGTTGAGCGCCAGGGACCAGACGGCGACGACCGCGAACAAGACCGGCCACAGCACGCCGACCCACAGGCCCACATGTCGCAGGTCGGTCGCCACCCGAGCGCTCCCGTGGATCAGCAACAGGTTCGACGGGCAGAGGCTGCAACCGAGGCGCCGCGGATCGAGGAACAGCGCGACCGCGAACCCGACGAGCAGCGCATCCGCATACGCGAGGGCGATCGCCGCGCGTTCCCGGGGCGCCGCCAACCGCCCCGACGGGTAGGCTAGCGCCGCGTGCGCGACCAGCGCCGACGCCAGGGTGGCGGATGTGGTCATCCCGATCGTGAACACCGCGGAAGAGCCGACCCCGGGGTTGTTCCACTCCCCGAGGGACCATGCGACGCCCGCGAGCGCGAGCAGCACGCCGCCTCGCCCCGGGCGACGCCATCGGAGCCAACATCCCGCGGCGATGATCGCGGCGCCGGCGACAAGACCAATCGGTTCGCTCGCCGTAGACGCCCCCCAGGGCGTCGCGCCGGGATGCTGATGTGCGATGGCAGCTGAGATCAGGACGACGATGACAGCGCACGCCCAAAGGACCAGCACGGCTGGGTGGGGCCGCCGCGGGCTGGAGGAGGGGTGCGCCGCCGCCATCGCGCAATCGTTGCACGGGACGCTCGAGCCAGCATGAGGGATAACCCTCGGATACGCCGGAAGCGGTGGGGGGCCCGGTGTGCACGATCGAGATCGTTGCGGGATGCTCGCACGATGACCCGGAGGAGGGAGGCGTGATGCGCTCGGGTCGAGGTCGCCGCCCCGCCCTGTTGACGATGCTGTTGATCGTCGTGCTGACCGCGTGCACACCGGTGGCCAAGAACAAGGCGGGCGGACCCGAACCGGCGACCGTGCTTCGGCTCGCGACGATCGTCGGCGAGCCGGGCTTGTTGCCGGCCGTGGACGATCTGGTCCGGACCGTTGCGGACAGGTCGAACGGCAACCTGACGATCGATGTCACGTACGACGTCGGCTCCGAGCAACCCGACGCCGAGCAGACGGTCGTGCGCGGGATCGCCGGCGGCCGATGGGATCTGGGCATCGTCGGGACACGCGTTTTCGACACGCTCGGCATCCATGCCTTCGCGCCGCTCACCGCACCCCTCGTGATCGACAGCTACCCGTTGGAGGCCGCCGTCGTGTCGAGCGACATCCCGACGCAGATGCTGGCCGCACTCGCGCCGCTCGGCGTCTCGGGGCTCGGGGTGTTCTCCGACGGGCTCAGCAAGCCGGTCGGCATCGAGCGACCCTTGGTCCGACTTGCGGACTGGCGAGGCGCAACCATCGCCGCGTTCCGTTCGCAAGGCGCCGCGCGATCCATCGTCGCACTCGGAGCCGCGCCGAGCGATCTGTGGGGTGCCCCGTTGGACGCAGCCATCGCGGACGGACGTGTGCAGGGCTTCGAGAAGAGCCTCCGCGTCTACAGTGCGCGGACGATGTGGCGCGAGGCCCCCTACGTGACCGCGAACGTCAACCTGTGGCCGCAGACAGAGGCCCTGATCGGAAACCCAGCTGGCTTGGACTCGCTTCCGACGGACCAGCACGCCCTGCTCTCCCAGGCCGTCCAGGCCGAGATCGCGAGATCCTCTGACCTCGCGAACGGCGATCAGCGGCTGGTCCCCCCGCTCTGCGCGTCGGGCACGAGGTTCGTAGATGCGGACCCGGCGGATGTCCGCGCCCTACGATCCTCGTTCCAGCCCGTGTACGAAGCGCTCCGCACCGACCCAGGATCGGCAGCCTTCCTCGCACAGATCGAACGCCTGAAGCGGTCAACCCCTTCGGGACCGCCGCTCGAGATCCCCGCGCTATGTCCGTCGACGACGCAGCCCGCAGCAACACCGAAACCGCGACCGACCACACGGATCACGCCGTTGGATGGCACGTGGGTCGTGAGCTACTCGCGTGCGGAACTTCTCACGGCGCATCCCGATCTCAGCGAGGTCACGCCGGACAACATCGGCACCTTCTATCTGACCTTCGAGCACGGCTACGGCTGGACGGCGCCCACACGTGACGCCACGGGGCCGCCGTACCCTCCGGACTGGTGGTACGAGGTGAACGGCGACGCGGTCACGATCCATATCGACGAAGGCGCAGGCCCCGCCACGTGGGCGTATCGATGGAGCGTGTACGGAGACTC
Organism: uncultured Actinomycetes bacterium; assembly: GCA_963810945.1. Taxonomy (GTDB): domain Bacteria; phylum Actinomycetota; class UBA4738; order UBA4738; family HRBIN12; genus JAOUEA01. The sequence goes on along the minus strand of CAWEPI010000006.1, from coordinate 6,697 downwards.
CCTGACGTTCCAGAAGCTCGGCGGTCACGAGCCCGACTGCTCGCTGCTGGTGTCGAAGGGCCGCTGCGAACCGACGGGCTTCGTCGTGAAGCCGTTCCGAAGGGTCTCAGGGTGAGGCGGACTCGGCCGCGGCGTCCGCGCGGACGGGGATCGACGCCCTGACGCTCGTCCCTCCGCCGACGAGGCTCGTCACTGAGCTCCACCCGCCGAGCGCCTCGACCCGGTCCGCGATCCCGCTGAGCCCGGATCCCGTGGAGGTCTCGGCCCCGCCGATCCCGTCGTCGGTAACCTCCACTAAGACGGCGCCGGTCCGGCTCGACACCGCCACGTCGACCCTCGTCGCACGTGCATGCTTCGTCGCGTTCGTGAGCGCCTCAGCACAGACGAAGTAGACGGTTGCCTCAACCGAGGCCGGGAGCTGCTCCGACGTCACACGCACACGAGCGGGAGGGTGACAACGCGCACCCAGCGTGGCCAAGGCACGTTCGAGGCCACCTTCGGCGAGCAACGGGGGATGGAGCCCGGCCGCGAGATCCGCGACCTCTTCGCGGGAGCGCTGCAGCTCTTGCTCCACCCTTCCGAGCACCTCCGCTCCGCTGGTCGCGGCGGGCTCGGCCTGCCGAGCGGACGCCAACAACACGGCCGCCTCCTCGAGCTCGCGTCCGACCCCCTCCTCGAGCTCGCGGCGGAGGCGTCGGCGTTCGGCTTCTCCGACATCCAGGATCCGTCGTCGCGACGCTGCCACGTCGTCGACTTGCCGCTGGACCTCCGCGCGAAGGCGAACGTTCGCCAGTGCCAACCTGGCCGCGGAGGCGACCTCGTCGACCAGCTCCGGCGCCTCCAGCACGGAAGGATCGTGGATGAGCAGTGCGACCGGCTCTCCGCCGTCGAGGATCGTCGTGACCGAGCGACCGTCTCCGTCGTCGGGCGACACGATCGGATGCCCGTACTCGTCCACGAGGTGCCCGTCCTCGGGCATGAAGAACGCCACCCGGAGCGAGGGATCGCCTAGCGCGGCTGCCAATCGGGAGCGCACCGCGATGATCTCCTGTGCATCCCCGAGGTCGACGACCAGGCGCGTGAGCGTGATCTCCGACCATTTCCGTCGGCTCAGGTCGACGGTCAGCAGGAGGGCCGCGACGGTCAGCGCGCCTTCGTAGGTCCGCAGGAGCAGCTCCTCGGCCCCCTCTCCGACGCCCAACAGACGCCCGAGGCTTCCCGCCACGAGCGCGGAGGCGAGGACGACAGCCGCGACCACACCGACCCGGCGAGCCGCCCTCGGCGGCCCGGACGCGATCCGCCACGACTGCACGGTCGTCGCCACGAGCCCGACCGCCACCGCGAGGGTCAGGATCTCGCCCGCGACGAAGGGGTCGACGACGGCATAGAAATACACGCATCCGATCGCGATCGCCTCCACCAGCCGGGAGGAACGCCCCGTCGGATATGTGAGGACGGCCTGGAAGATCGGCGCGCGATGCACCATCAGGAACACCGCTCCGACGAACGCGACGGACGCGACCCTGGAGACGATGAGGTTGCCGAGGAACCACGTGAGCCCGGAGACCACGAGCAGGGGGCCGACGCGACTCTCGGGTCGGCGGCGCCACGCGATGAGCCCGCTCAGGGCGATCGTCCATCCGGTGACGAGGTCGAGCGCGACGTCGGTGGGTGGGATGGCCGATCGGGAGAGAACCTCCGCCGTTAGGCCAACTGCCACGATGGCTGCTGCCGCGATCAGAAGGGGGGCTGTGGTGGGGCTGAGGTCGAGCCACCCGCGTTCGCGCGAAAGAGATGCTCTGCGCATGCCTCATGATGAACGAACTTCACGGGGTGCTGCGCGCGTGCGCCTTCAGAGGCATCCTGGAGAGATCGATCGAGGGCCTGACCTTTGTGATGGTCGGGTCAATGAATTCGGCGTCTACGCGAGCCCCAAGGCTCTGAACCGGTCGGACCCTTACCGGACCCCCACAGTCGGGGAGTCTGCCGTGTCAAACATGCCAACAGGGCGACTTTCGCTGGCGGTGCCCAACGGGGGTGGTTCCGGCCAGTGGGGCGGTTTCTGAATGGCGGCCGCGTTCGATGTCGTCGCGTCCGCATGTCCGGACGAGCTCGCCCGAACCGGGAACGCCACCCGAGAATCTCGCGGCCACCGCGTAGTCGATCTTGCATCCGGTGCGTCTTGAGCTATAGATGCGAGCAACCGTGACCGCCGACGATTCGACCGCCCCGAGGCTCGAGGAACTCTACGTTCGGCATGCCCCGGCGGCCCTACGGCTCGCGTACTTCTTGACCGGTGATCCGGAGGCCGCCCGAGACCTCGTCCAAGAGGCGTTCGTACGGATGGCCGGTCGGTTCCGACATCTACGGCAACCCGACGCGTTCGACGCCTATCTGCGTCGCACGATCGTGAATCTCCACGCATCGCGGCTACGAAGGCTCAGGGCAGAACGATCGTCCCTTGCCCGCGAAGCCGCCCTCACGGTGCCGGTGACGCACGAGGACGATGACCACGGGGCGCGGGACGAGATGTGGCACGCCATCCTCAGCCTGCCCCCGCGTCAGCGGGCGGCGATCGTCCTTCGGTACTACGAGGACCTGAGTGAGTGGCAGTCCGCCGAAGTCCTGCACTGCTCCGTCGGAGCGCTGAACCAGCTCGTCGTGAGGGCGATGGCGACTCTCCGCACCCGTATCGGGAAGGAAGCACGATGAACGACCTCGAGCGACAGGTCCGCGACACGCTCCTGCGCCATCAGGACGACGCCCCGCCGTTCGACATCTCGGACGCACGTCGTACCGCCCGCCGGACACGTCGGCGACAAGCCCGGAACGTGGTCGTCGGCGCGATCGGAGTCGCCGCCCTGATCATGGCGTTCGCGGGGCTCGGCGGACTCGTGCGAGCGGATCGATCCCCAACCGTGCTCGATACGCCCTCCCCGTCGCTGCCCCCGCCGGGACCGGCCGACGCACATGTCTCCGGCTGGCCGGGACGCTCGTCGCGAAACCCGGCGGGGGTCTACTCGTGGGACGGAATCCCCTTTCCCGAATTCCCCAACCAAACCCTAGGTCTCATGCACAACGGACACGGCCAGGGCCCGGGTGACGTAAACATCGTCTATGCGGGGCGTTGCCTGGGCGGCTCATCCCTCATCGGGGACAAACCAGCGGTCACCGTGGCCGGGTTCGAGGGTACCTATCGGCAGTTCATCGGGAAAAACAGCCCGGCGTCGTGGATGGACGGCCTCCCATCGGAGGAATGGATGGTGGATATCCAGGGGACGACGGTCACCATCCTCCTCGTCGAGGAGCCCGGAGCGCGAGAGACCGAGCTGGCCGATGCCCACGCCGATCATCGATTCGATGCGCGTGGAGCCGCAGGACAACGAGCTCGGTTTCCGGTTGGACTTCACGCTCACGACGAACGACCTGGGACTCCGGATAGCCGCGCGATCGCACCCACCGTTGGAAATGCATAGAAGGAGGAACGAGATGGGGAATGGCCGTGGACCCGCGCTCGCGGTGGCCGTGCTGCTGGCGGTCCTGGGAGCCTGCTCTGCAGATCCTGGGCCGACCGATGTGACGGCCTCCTCGCAGGTGGCATCGAGCCAGACCACGTCCACCACAGCCGACGTCCCGTGGTCGTGACGGGCGCGTTCTTCCTGGACCTTCGAACCGGCGAGGAGACCCCGCTCCCGAGCGCGGGCAAGGACGACCCTGGCTACGGAGCTCCCTTCGACGATGGCCACTACTACGCCGTCTCCCCCGACGGCTCGAGGGTCTACTGGGAGGACACCTGTTGCTCGGCCGACGACGTGGCCGCGGCGGCCAGCAGCGACGGGTCGCAAGGGCGGAGGCTCGACCCGCCGGGCGCCATCAACTACTACGCAGGCGGATGGTCGCCCGACGGCACGAAGATCGTCTACCAGCGGCGCGACGGGTCCGGGACCGAGTTCGGGGACCTGTACGTCGAAGACGTGGTGAGCGGGCGGGTGACGCGCGTCACCGATCTCGGACTGGGGCAGACGCACGGGTTGTGGTACCTGGCTCCGATCTTCAGCCACGACGGCCGGAACGTGATCTTCCAGCTGCCCCGAGACACGTCGTGCAGCAAGAACTGGGATCTGTGGTCGGTGCCCGTGACCGGAGGCGAGCCCACCCTGCTGGTCCGGAACGCTGCCCAGCCCGCCGCCTTCGGCGGGCCCGTCGACGTCTTCCTCCGGCCGATGGGGCCCGACAATTTCTCGGGATCCCACCTCGTGATCTCGACCAAGGACGGAGACCGGACGCTCGTGGAAGCGATCGCATCGATCGATACCCCCAAGTTGTCCCCCGACGGAACCAAGATCGCGTATGCGGACGCTGGCTCCATCCACGTGGTCGATGTCTCGACCGGGGAGTCGACGGAGGTCGCCGATGGGCGCATGGCCAGCCTGGCTCGACGACGACACGCTCATCGTGGCCCCCGAGAAGTCGTAAGGGGGGCGGTGAGCGAACCGGTCATTTGTAGTCCGGGTCGATCTATCCGACCCGAACGCGCCGAGCGACGCACGGAATCGCTGTGGGAGGTACCCCCCTAACCTGTGGGAGGTCCAGCAGAACTGCCGGAAACCGTGTGCTGAGGGAGTTCTGAGAACACCCCGTCGAGCGGGTCATGTCGCCGGACGGCCGGCGCGCCGCGTTCGCAGCCTGGCGTCCCCGCGAGCCCTGAGGCTCCGAAGCGGTCGGACCCTTCCCGACCCCTCGCTCGCAGAGGTTGGCATGTCTCCGTCGCGCACGGAGCTGAATCCGAGGGGTCCCCTCCCCGCTCACGTCTCGGGCGCCGCCCGGGCTCGTCTACGACGCCTCGGCGCGGTCCTCCAGGGCGTGGAGCGCGGCCCAGACCCGCACGTACGCGTCGTGCCGGTCCCTCCCGGCCGTCGCCATCACCCGCGACTTGAAGTTCGGGTAGTCCAGGCGCTCGGTCTCGCGCTCGAGGAAGCTCGACCACTCCGACCTCGTGAGCACCGCCCTCCAGGGATAGTCCGCGCTCGGTGAGCTCGCCGCCCGGGAGCCGGGCAGCTCGAGGGCCTCCAGCAGGCCGAGCAGGTCCGACTTCGCCCTCGTCCGAACCAGGAGCAGGTCATCCGGCCCCGCGCCGGCCGGCAGCGGGAGCCGCAGGCCGTCTCGGTCCCGATCGTATGCGACGGCGCTGTAGAAGCCGGTCTGGGTGAACGTCCACATGAGGTGCCTCTCCTATCTATATTTGGTGTTCCTTCTTAGACAAGAATGTATGCGAGCGTGAGCTGGACGAGTCAACTGGCGGATCAGCTCCAGTCTCCCTCGTTCTCGGGTCGCTTGCCCGCTTGCCTTCCAAGCAGGAATCACGCGCCACACGCTGCAGGTTCAGGCCTCCGGGTAACACGTAGGTAGCAGCTACGTCGCGGTCGTCGCTACCGTCAAGGGGACCACCTCGTTCTTCTCCGCCTCCATCGCCTCGCGGTAGATCAAGTCGAGCCGCTCCGCTCCCTCGCCGTGCAGGGAGTCGAACAGGTGACCGTAGGTGCCGAGGGTGACCTCGATGCTGGCGTGGCCGAGCATCTCCTGGATCTTGCGCGGGTGCCAACCGGCCTGGATCGCGATGGCGACCGCCGTGTGACGAAGGTCGTGGGGCCGTATTCGAGTAGGCAGGCCGGCCCGCGCCGCCGCCGGCTTGAACACCCTGTTGCGGAAGGTCGTTTGGCGAACCCGAGCCCCCTGCTCGGTCGTGAACACGAACGCCTGCGGATCAGTGGAGTCGGTGTACTGCGCGGTGTGCTCAGCCAACTTGTCGACGAGGAATTTCGGAAGCGTCACCGATCTGTTCTGCTTGCTCTTGGTCGGCCCGATGGAGAGCTTGCCGTCGATCTCCTTCGACGCCTCCACGATCTGCGCCTGCCCCTTGATGAGGTTGAGGTTCTTCATCCGCAGTCCCGCGGCCTCTCCGATGCGAGCACCCGTGTAGCCCAGGAAGAGGATGAGCGCCTCGTAGCGAGGAGGTACCTCCGACGCCAAGGCGCTCACCTCTTTCGGTGTCAGGAAGGTCATCTCCCGAGAATGACCCTTGGGCGCTTGGACGCGAGATGCCGGGTTGCGAGGGATGCGCTCCTCCTCGACCGCCACCGAGAGGATCCTGCGCAACAGTCTGAACACGTTGTTGACGCTCGGGTCTGGGAGTCCTTCGTCTTGGAGGTCCGCGAGGAACGACTTCACCATCACCTTGTCGATCCGGCGCAGTGGTACGTTCCCCAGATGCGGCAGGATGTAAAGCCTCGCCTGCCTCCTGTACAGGGATCTGGTCGCTTCTGCCGGCGGCGGCGAGGTTCGGATGAAGTGCTCCCAGAAGTCCTCTAACGTGATCTTCCCGGCGGAGGGATCCGAGTATGTCCCGCGGTCCAGCTGATGCGCGATCTCGGCCCTGCGGGCCTCCGCGTCCTTCCGCTTCCTGAAGGTCTCTGTCCTCTGCCGACGAGACGGATCGCGCCAGACGACCCTGTATGAGACCCCGTCCTTCCGCGTTCTCCTCTGGATCGACGCCACCGATTCGCTCCAACCTCGGGTGGTTTCCGTGGCTGTGACGATAACGCCCTTGTTGCCATTCTGCTACCTGCGGGTAACATCCTCGATCGGAATATGAACCGCTTGATGCGATATACACCGCTTTACCTGGGGAAATACCCGT
>CAWEPI010000005.1:0-4250 GCA_963810945.1 uncultured Actinomycetes bacterium | reverse complement strand
AGGACGGAGACGGCGGCAACGACAAGCGGCTCGTTCCCGGGGACTCTTGAGCAGGTTTCCCGTTAGGCGAAAGCATATGGATCGGGCCACCGAAGTGGCCCGATCCATGAGTGCGTCGTTGACTACAGGTCGATCCTGAGCACCTCGCCTCCGCCGGGGCAGACCCCGCAGTTGGTCACGAGGGCGTCGCCGCCCTGGGTGAACGCGAAGCTCGTCGGGAAGAAGAGGTCCTTGAACAGGACGGTCTTCGAGCCGTCGCGGTTCACCCGAAGGAGCGCTCCGAAGGGGGTTCCGGTCGTCGCCAAGCTGTTGTGAGCGATCTCGAGGACGTAGAGCTTCCCGTCATGGAACGCGATGTCGATGATGTTCGTGAATCCTCGCGCCCACACCGTCGGCTTCTCGCCCGGCACCACGCGGAACACACGAGCCCCGTGCAGCGGGAACGGAGACCCTGTCAACTGGCCGACGTAGTAGGCGCCGTCGGGACCGCGCACAACGCTCGTCGGGACGGCGTCCATCTCGACCTCGCCACCCTGGAAGTCGACCATCCGATCGGGGAACACCGCTAGGGTCGAGATCCGCCCGCGATCGGTGACCTTCAACAGATCGTTCGCTCCCGCGTCGGTGACGATGCTGGCGTCTCCCTGACGCAGGATCCCGTAGGGGTCGCTCTCGAGGACATCATCACCGGCGGGGTTGTGAGCGTCTTCGTACGCCAGGAGGTCGGCGACGACGCGCGTGTGACCGCTCCGAGCAACGCGCGTGAGCGTGGCGAGGCCGGCTCCTGCCGGCCCGAATCCGTTACGGTACGCGAGCGTCCCGCCCAGGCCGACCGTCGTGAACAGCGCACCGTCGTCCCCCACCGCGACGTCATGCGGCCCGAACGCGAACGAGCCGTCCGGGGATGCGATCGAAGGAAGGTGCCCGATCCGGTCGAGATTCCCGTCCCTCACGTGCGTCACGGCGCCCGTCAGCCCGACGCAGGTCGTGCCGAACGGTCCGGGTTGGCAAGGGCCCGCGCCCCCGGTCCCGCCTTCGGCGACGAAGTATGAACGACCAGTGACGAGGGAGATCCCCCGCGGGTTGTTCAGGCCCGAGGCGACGATCCTCGCTCTCACATCGCCACTCGCCGTTGCCGGCGGCAAGACCAGCGCGATCGACAGGGTGCCGGCCACCGCCAAGAGCAGCGGTCGGAGCTTCGTGCGGCGTGCAACCATGACTGGACCCCTCCCTACGGTTCTCCCGTTGTTGTCCTAGCGCGGAACCGCGCGGCGGTCAAATCGACTCGAACGAGGGCGTCGAGGAGACACAGGCGATCAACCCCGCAAAGAGGTCGCGCGAATACTGGTAGTCAACGCCTTGTCGACGCCACGGTGTCGGCCATCGTCTGCACGAAGTTGTCCGATTCGGAACGGCCTCCGCTCCAGTTGCGCTTCTTGTTCTCGGCCGGTCGGTTCGCCAGAACGAGCACCTCACTTTCGGCGAACAGGGTCGCCATCACCATGTCTCGCGTGAGCTGGCGGATCGATCGCCCCTGAGCGTCGGTCCGCCACGCACAGAGCTGGTCGACGTGGGCGTCCACCTTCGCGTCTCCTCGTAGGTGTCGCCATACGGACGCGTGATGAGCTCGCCGTCGAACAGACCGCCCAACGTGGTGACGCGGGCACCTCTCCGACCCGTGCCGCAACGAAGACCCGTGGATTCGCGGCTTACTTCTTGACCCGGAAACTCACCAGTGGATTGAACCCCGCCCAACCACACGCGTCGAGCGAAAACGCGTCTGGGACGGTTGCGTCGCTCGCACAGTTGCCCCCCGCCTGCTGATCCGTAAAGACCCCATCGGGGTAGACATCAGTGCCGCGAGCCGGCAGACCTGCCGCCGTTCCGACGTTCAAGGAATCGTCTGGGCATCCCTCGGCTGTGCCCTGACACGGCCTCGGGCCATGAGGCTGGTTTCCCGAGGTACTCGTGTTGTAGGAGATGCCGTATACCAGTTCCTCCGGGAGGTGAAGGCCGGAGAACTCGAAGACGATCTTGATCGCCTTCCCGTTGAAGCAGGCATCGCTCTTCGACGAGTACCATCCGGTCGGGTTCGCGCTGCACTTGGCCGGAGTGGCAGACGGCCGGAAGGGGATCGCGAACGTTCTCTTGCGGCTCCCGATCTTCGCACCGGGGAGGTTCGGGTCGGCCTTGTTCGCCCGGTACAGGGTCAGCTTGATGTCTTCCTTGAAGGTCGCCCCTTGGGTCGTCTTGCAGCCAGCGGTCCAACTCCCCGTCTCACAAGCCCACGAACTCATCACGACCGTGACCTTCTGGAGCTTCCGCTTGCCTGGAGCCAGCCGGATCTGATCACCGAACGCGTCGGTCTGAGTCGCTTCGAATCCAACGCTCGCCACATTGCCCGGAAGCTGGGCGGGAAGGCTGCTGAACACCTTGGGCTTGGATGCGGCCTCAGCCGGAACAGCCATCGCTCCGATCGCGATCGAAACCGTTGTGAGGCAGAGCAAGAATTTCCTCATGGCCCCTCCCGACCTGAGTGACCTCCTCCGAACCGAGCGACGATTCGGATCTGAGCGACGATGCTGTCTCTGTTTCTCGAGCCACGAACTCGCATGGCTGCAATCACGCTATCGATTCCCCCTCCTTTGATTCCAACACGGTGATCCAGGAGAGAGGCAGGGTCACCTGGGCGACGCCCGAACGGCCTACGGGTCGGTCGATCCCAGCTTCTGAGCCAAGGACCGAGTCTGAGGCGCGCGATCATGGCCGCCAATACGGTCCGCCTTCGTGCCCGCGGGCGGAGGCTCAGGACCGAGCGACGGGTGGCTGCCGAGGTGGCGCCCGGGCCCGCCTCCCTGAGGGGCGGACTATCCTTTGGCGTCGCGTGCCAAGTGTCTCCTCGAGAGGTGGACGTGAAGGGCCTCACCATCCTGGCTGCGTTCTTCGTCGTCTACACGCTGGCGGCCTCGAGGCTCGAGCGCTGGTCGATCACCGCGCCGATCGTGTTCATGACGGCCGGCCTGGTGCTGGGTCCGAGCGTCTTGAACGTCCTTCCGTTCCGGATCGGAGACGACGTGTCCCTCACGTTGACCGAGCTCACGCTCGCCCTCGTGCTGTTCGCCGACGCCTCCACCGTCAGGCTGCGCGAGGTCGAGGGCGACGTCCAGCTCCCCGGGCGGCTGCTCCTGCTGGGACTCCCGCTCACCATCGCCCTGGGGACGCTCGTGGCGGGCTTGATGTTCAATGCGGAGGGCTGGGCGGCGGCGGCCGTCATCGCCACGATCCTCGCGCCAACGGATGCTGCGCTGGGGCTCGCGGTGTTTACCGATCCGGCGGTTCCCGTCCGCGTCCGGCGGGCGCTGAACGTGGAGAGCGGACTGAACGACGGGCTCGCGACGCCGTTCCTGGCGCTGTTCCTCGCGCTGTTGGCGTCGGAAGAAGGGGTCGGTGCAGGGTGGTGGCTGCTCAAGGCGTCGGAGCAGATCGCGCTCGCGTTCGGGGCCGCGCTCGTCGTCGGCGTCCTCGGCGGCGCGGTCTACTCCGCTGCGGGTGAGCGAGGATGGACCTCCCAAGTCTCGGAGCAGGTCGCGATCCTCGCGCTGGCGCTGCTCGCGTACGCGGGCTCGATCGCGATCGGTGGCAACGGGTTCGTGGCAGCCTTCGTTGCCGGCATCCTGTTCGGAGCGACCACAGGGGGCAGGGCTCATCGGTCGGTGGAGTTCACCGAGACCCTTGCACTGTTCCTGTCCTTCGGGGTCTGGACGATCTTCGGCGCGTTGCTCGCGGGTCCCGTGATCACCGGTGGCTTCCACTTGGCACCGATCGTCTATGCGGTGCTCAGTCTCACGGTCATCCGGATGCTCCCAGTGGCGCTCGCGTGGCTGGGGCTCGGCCTGCGCCGGGAGACGATCGCGTTCGCTGGCTGGTTCGGACCTCGCGGACTGGCATCGGTCGTGTTCACGATCGTGACCCTTCAGACCCTGCAGGGGGGAGGGATCGCCGCGGATACGATCGTCGAGGTGGCCACGTGGACGATCGTGCTCTCGGTGCTAGCGCACGGCGTGACGGCGTCGCCGCTCGCCCGCCGCTACGGGGCATCCATCGGCCGGGCGTCGGGCCCAGCCCCCGAGCTCGTGAGCGTTCCGGAGCCACGGATCAGACGCCGAGGGCTGGGACATCGACCGGGCGCCCCCTCATAGGTCGGGCGTTGGTGGAGCCCTCAAGCGACAGGCTCGAGCAACGCGCGGGCG
>CAWEPI010000004.1:0-1471575 GCA_963810945.1 uncultured Actinomycetes bacterium | reverse complement strand
GCCGAGCCCGACGAGGGCCGGGAGCGCCACGCCCGCCAGCGTGACGGCGCCGACCGTGCGCCGTTCGTCGCTGTTGAACGAGGACCGCATCTCCGTGCCGGCGCCGAACATCAGCAGGAGGAGACCCAGCTGCGAGAGGCCGTCCAGCACCACGGGGACGGCGCCGGTGGTCGGGAAGAGGTGCGCCTCGACGCCCGGCGCGATGGCGCCCAGCACGGTCGGGCCCAGGATCAGGCCGCCCACGATCTCTCCGATCACACGGGGCTGCTTCCAGCGCGCGAAGAGGTAGCCGCCGCTATGCGCGGCGGCGAGCAGCAGCGTGAGCGCCAGCAGGAACCGCGCCAGATCGCCCGCGGAGAGCGTCGTCACGAGGGGACTCCTATGCGGTTGCGGACGTGATGCGTGGGCGGCGGCCCTGCATCGGGCGGGATGGGTGCTCAGTCGACGTCGTCTCCGGCCGGCATGGCCACGAGCCGGATCTCACCGTCTTCCACCTCGAACTTGGTGAGGGACCCACGCCCGACCGGGATGCGCCACTCCTCGCCGTCGAAGTTCAGCAGCTTGGCCGCCACGAGGCGGATCATCACGGCGTGCGTGACGCCGGCCACGCGCTCACCCTTGTGGCGCTCGCCCATCAGCTGGACCGCCTCGATCATGCGCGCCTGGGCGTCGGTGAGCCGCTCGCCGTTGGGACAGATCGCCTGTCCGGGCGCCGACTTGTAGCGCTTGAACATCTCGGGGTCGTACATCGCGGCTTCTTCGGACGTCATGCCCTCCCAGGCACCGTAGTCGAGGTTGATCAGGCCGTGGAGGATCCGCACGTCGGGGATCCGGCACTCGTCGGCGATGACCTGCGCCGTGTTGATGGTGCGCCGCAACGGTCCCGCGTACACCGCGCTGAGACCCATCGGCGACAGCGCGCGCGCGGCCTCGACCGCGTCGGCCCACCCCTGGGCGTCGAGCGGCACGTCGCGGCGGCCTCGATACCGGTTCTGGACGTTGAGCGTCGTCGTGCCGTGGCGGATCAGGTAGAGCTCAGCCACGTTCTCGCGAACGGCGAGGATCTCGTCATCTGGGGAAGGTGCGCTCATCGCCTCGGGGGATACTGCCATCGGGGAAACCTCCTGCGCGCTCGTGTGGACGCCGGCGGGGGAACGCGCCCCGCGCGCGGGTCTGCCTGGTCGAAGAACGTACGACACGGCTCGAACGAGGGTCAATACGAGCCCGGGGAGTCCCGCCGTTCGGGGATGCAGGTTAGGCCGGAAGGCCTACGCCGGGCGCGTTCGTGTGCGTTCGATGGAAAGACCGTGCCGGGGGGTCCGCCGGGCCGTTTCGTCCGATATCATGGGCGACCGTAGCCCGCAGCCCCCTGTATCCCGCGGGCCATGCGACGTCAGGAGCACGAGTTGTCTGAACCCACCACCCGGGTCCTAGACCTGAGCGATTACTGGAACATGATCCGGGCGAGGAAGTTCATCGTCGTGGTCACGGCGATCGTGGTGGCGGCCCTCTGCGCCGCCTTCGTCCTCCTCAAGCCGAAGCAGTACTACGCCCAGGCGAAGATCGTGGTCACCCCGCTGATCGACGTCGCCGTGACGCCGGTGCCCGGCAGCACGGCCAACACCCTGCAGCCCGACATGGCGACCGAATCCGAGATCGTGAAGTCGGCCGACGTCGCGAAGGTCGCGGCAGGGGATCTCGAGCGCGCAGTCGCCGGATGAGCTCGTGAAGCACGTCAGCGTGGGTGTCGTGAGGGACACGACGGTGATGACCATCGGGTTCACCGCCAGCACGCCGCAGGCGGCGGCTGCCGGCGCCAACGCGTTCGCGACCGCTTACCTCTCGCAACGCTACGACCTCGCCAAGTCAGGGTTCGATCAGGCGCGCATCCCTCTCGAGGCCGCGAAGAAGACCCTTGTGGAGCAGTACGCCCAGATCCAGCGAGACATCCAGAACACCTCGAGCCTGGCGGAGCAAGCCACGCTCAAGCAGCAGGCGGAAGATGTGGCGACGTCGATCAGCAGCATCAGCGCCAAGCTCGTCGACCTCGATTCTCAAGCGAGCGTTTCCCAGGGAGGGCGTTCGGTCCAGGCGGCCACCGTGCCTTCGTCGCCCGTCGGGCCGAACCTGCCACTGGCCATCGCGCTGGGCCTCGTGATCGGCGCCGTGTTGGGGTCGGGCCTCGCCATCATCCGCGGGCTCCGCGAGAACAAGGTCGGCGGGCGGGATGAGCTGGCGACGCACCTGTCGGCGCCGGTGATGGCCGTGATCCCGAAGGTCGACGGCTGGGACCGCGCGGAGCGGGCCGAGCTCGTGACGCGTGAGGAGCCCGGGGCGCCCGCATCCGAGGCCTACCGGACGCTCGCCACCAACATCCGGTTCTTCCGTTCGCAGACGCCCCTGCGCGTGCTGGTCGTGAGCAGCGCGATGCCGGCCGAGGGCAAGAGCGCCACCGCCGCGAACCTCGCGGTGATCCTGGCCGAGACCGGGTTGCGCACCGTGCTCGTCGACGCGGACCTCCGTCGGCCGCGGGCGTCCCGGTTCATCGGCGTCACGGACGGCCCCGGTCTGCGCGAGGCGCTCGAGGGCAGCCGGGACCTCGTGGACGTGATCCAGGCCACGGAGATCGAGAACCTCTGGATCGTGGGCGCTGGAGCCGTGCCGCAAGACCCGGTCTCGCTCCTGGCGGGTCCCAACGCGGACGCCGTCTTCGACGGCCTGCGCCGCGTCGCGGACATCGTGGTCTGCGACGCCCCACCCGTCCTGCCGGTCGCCGACGCCTCCGTCCTCGCCGAGGAGAGCGACGCCGTGCTGTTCGTGCATGACCCCGGGATCTCGAACCGTACGGCCCTGGAGGACGCGGTGCGCCAGCTGCGCACGGCGGGGGGCACCATCATCGGCGGCGTCTACAACAACGTCAGCGCCGCACAGCGCAACTACCTGGGCTACGCGAGCTACGACCAGTACTACGGGCCCGACCGGGCCCGCAAGGTGAAGGTGGTCGAGGTCCCCGCGCAGCCTGGAGTCGGGGCGCAGAACGGCCGGGCGTCCAGCCAGAGCCAAGCCTCGAGTGCCCAGGGCAAGCGGACCTAGCTGCGCTCAGTGGCAGGCCACGCGCCCGTCGTCGCGGAACGTCGGCTGCTCCGCCGCGGACTTCCACGAGTAGTTGAGACCGCGCGGATCGAGCTCCATCTGCAGCGCTCCGTAGGAGGTGTCCTGGGCGGCGATGAGGTTCCTCGGTCGCGGCTCGGGTCCGAACGGCATGAGGCGTCGGCCCCCCGTGCCGACGACGAACTCGGTCATCCCCTCGGGGGAGCGCTTCCCGTCGAGGTCCTGCGGAGCCCAGCGCTCGTAGTTGTGGGCGTGGCCGTTCAGCACCACGTCCACACCTGCGCCGTAAAGGGTGCCCCAGAACGGGGTCATCAAGTTGTTGGCCGGCTTGGGCGCCCCGTCTCGCTGCCACCAGCTCACCCAGAGGAAATAGGGGTTGTGGAAGAACGCGAGGGTGCACGGGAACACCGAGTTCGGATGCGAGGCGAGATCCGCCACCAGCCATTCGTATTGGGGTGTGCCGGAGCCGCATCCGTCTGCGTCGAAACAGTCCTGGGAGTTGAGCGAGATGATGTGCCACGTCCCCAGGTTGAAGGAGTAATACCCGCCGGGAGGCCCCGCCGCGGCACCGAACCGGGCGAGGTACGCGGACGGATCCGGCTCCCAGTCGCTGTCCCCGGGCGTCGGGCTGGTGACGCTCGAGAGGCTCCCGAAGTACCGGTCGTAGTTCGCGTAGTCGGGGGGTCCCGCGTACGTGTACTGGAGGTCACCGAGGGGAAGGAACCGATCGGGAGCGAGCGAGGTCACGAGCTGACCGACCAGGTCGTACTGGCATCTGCGGCCCGGGTCCGCCGCCATCGGCGGCTCGACGCACGCGATGTCGCCGGTGGCCACCACGACGGGTCTGCGCGTGGGCCCTTGCACGTCCGATCCACGCCCGATGAGCGAGCAGGTCGTGCCGACGAACATCACGCAGATCGCGAGCACGACGAGGCCACGCCCCTGCGCCGCGCGCTTCGTGGACCTCACCAGACCCCTTTCGGCACCGCGCTCCGGCCGTCGCTCGCGTGGTCCACAGGCTACCCGACCACCTTCGGCGGGGTGGGGAGCCCTGCTACCCTGAGCCGGTCCGGCGATCTCCGAACAGGACGCAGCGCATGAGCCTCCTCCAAGCACGTTCATGGCGCCGGCCGAGCGCCGCCGTTCCCGAGCTCGCCGACTCCGTCGCCACGGACTCCTACCGGCTCGCGTGCGCCTTCATGCTCGTCATGGCGCTCGTGACCGTGGACGTGTTCAACGTCCTGGACCGCGGATGGCCGCCGGTGGCGGCCGATGCGGGCGGCGCGGGAGGCGGCAGCGCCGAGCGCTACCTGATCCTGTTGATCCCCATCGTGGCGATCATCTGGATGCGGTTGAAGGCACCGTCGCTCCTCGTCCGCGCACCGAGCGGCAGCGATCTCGTGCTCGGTCTCCTCTACCTGCTCGGCATGGGCGGGACGTACGTCGGGCTCGCGTTCCTCGGCACGACCGACACCCTCCGCCCCGTCTTCCTCCCGATGTTGCTCGGCTTGCTCTACCTGATGACGCTGCATCCTCCGCGGGACCGGGAGGTGACGCGGATCATCGACTGGCTGGGGTTGATCGGACTCGTCTACGTGATCGCGAACTTCCTCGTGAACTACGGGATACTCCCAGGACTCTTGCAGTACAAGCAGTACCGGAACGCGAGTGTCGCCTATGTGGCGCTGGCCGCCGTCGCGGCCTTCGTGAGGGGCCGACGTCGGCGACTCCTCGCTCGTCCTCGTCCTCACGGCGGCCATCTTCGTCTCCTACCCCTCGGCTACGACCGTATTGGTGGCGCTCACGGTTCTCCTCACGCTCTTCCTGACGGGGCGGCGTGCGACGGGGCTGCGCTCGATCGTCGTGGTGGGTGTCGTCGTGCTGATGGGCGTCGTCGCGGTCGCCAACTTCGAGAAGGGCGTCCAGATCACCAGCGACTACTTCTCCGCGGTCGGCAAGGTGGATGCGAACGCCGGGCGGCTGGACCTCTGGACCGCCGGGATCGAACGCTGGCAGGAGTCCCCCTTCATCGGGTCGGTGTTCTCCGGGGAGGCCGTCGCGGTGCGCTCGCGTGACCAGCGTGCCCTGCCGTACCACAACGACTTCGTGCTGTTCCTCGCCGAGGGCGGGCTGCTCGGGGAGGGCATCCTCGTGGCGTTCATCATCATGGTGGAGATCACCCTGGTGCGCCGCTACCGACGGTTCATCAAGTGGGGCGACCAGGACCGCGCCGACCTGCTCCGGATCATCCTCTGCACCATCAACGCGTTCCTGATGACGATGCTGTTCAACCCCGTGCTGCCGGGGGCATCGCGTTCGGCCACCATCTTCGGCCTGTACGCGATCGCGATGTCGCTGGGCGATCCGGGGGAGGTTCCGGAGGTCGAGCCCGACATCGAGCTCGACTGGGTGCTCAACGCACCCGTGGCGCCATCTTCCTGAACGCCGCGCGCTTGCGCCGCTGCGCCCACGCCCAGTAGGTCCCGTGCACGGCATCGGACGCCACGTGTCGCGGCGTCGAGGCGATCGCGTCCAGCTCGGCGCGCAGCGTCTCGGCGTCGTAGCCCATCACGCCAGGCGCTCGGCGCCGATCCACTCGAGGTACTCGCGACACCAGCGCTTGCGCCAGGGGTTCGCGAGCGTCCGCTTCCACTTGTCGAGGGGCTCCGTGCTGAGCTCCTGGTAGCGGTCGACGCCGGTCGGATCCCCCATCGCGCCGCGCAGGCGCACGTCCGCGAACGACGTGAGCAGCGACGGGTCGAAGGGCAGTTCGAGGTACGCGAAGATCGCCGGCCACGTGGTCTCGGGCGCGCTCACGAGCGATTCGTAGTTCACCGCGAGGGTGCTTTCGGCGTGCGCCTGGGAGGCCTCCACCAGCGACGCCACCCCGCGGAGGTCGCCCTGCCACCGGTCCACGTTCCACTTCCCCCTGGTCCAGGTCTCGACGATCGAGGCCACGACCGCCAGCGGGTTCCGCCACAGGAAGATCACCTTCGCGTCGGGGAAGAGACGGAAGAGCTCCGGCGCGATGTAGTGGTAGCGCGGGGTCTTGTCCAGGAAGTGCGTCGCGTCGGGCTCGGCCGCCTTGGCGTAGAGGTCCAGGGCGAAGCCGCGCAACGCGGACCAGTAGTCGTCCTCCCCCTCCGGAGAGCCCGCGACGAACTCGCGGATCGCGCGCGCGGCGATCGGCTGCGTGTACTCGGCCGCCATCCCATGCTCGCGCAGCGCGTACCCGTGCGGGAGCAGGAGCCAAGGTTCCGCGGCCGTGGAGATCCGGGGATGTGCGGCGAGCACCCGCTGCACGAGCGTGGAACCCGAGCGGGGGAGCGAGAGCACGAAGATCGGTTCGATCATGCAGCCTCTTCCTCGAAGAGCCCGCGATACCGCAGGGCGATCGTCTCCGGAGCGTAGGCTGCACGGAGTCCCGTCACCTCGTCGGCGGCGGGCCGGAACGGGGACGGATCGTCCAGCATCGCCTCCAGGCGGTCGGCCATGGCGGATGCATCGAGCGGATCGTCGAGGTAGGTGGCGAGGCCCCTCGTCACCTCGGGGATCGCCGTGCTGCGCGTGGTGAGGACCGGCAGGCCGAACCCCAGCGCCTCGACGACGGGGAGGGCGAACCCCTCGAAGCGCGAGGGGAACGCGAACACGGACGCGTGGCGATACGCGTCGCCGAGCGCGCGATCGCTCAGGTACCCGGTCACGTGGACGGCGTCGCGCACGCCGACGTCGTCGATCACGTCGTCGAGCGGGCGCGTCCATGCCACGCCGCTCAGCTGGGCCCCGAGCTGGCCGGCGAGCACGAGGTCCACGTCGGGGTGGGCGCCGCGCTCGCGCATCCGCGCGAACGCGCGGACGAGCGTCTCGAGGTTCTTGTGCGGGTACTGCGCAGCCACCGCGAGGACGTACGGCCCGTCGACGGGCGGGGCGCCCGCCCCTTCCTCGGATCCGAACCGCGTCCAGCTCACGGGGTTGTGGATCGTGTGCACGCGGGGAGCCCATCGCCGACCGTACCGGGTGAGGATGTCGCGACGCACGTCGTGCGAGATGGCGATGGTCGCGTCGGCGAGCCGGAGCGTCGCTCTCGTGCGTCGCCCGCAACCACAGGCGCTTCTGCCGGCTGAAGTGCTCGGGGAAGTGCAGGTACTGGAGGTCGTGGATCACGGTCACGAAGCGAGGTCGGCGCGCGGAACGGGGGAACGGCGCGGTGAAGTAGTTCGAGAACAGCACCGCGTCGTAGTCGTGGAGCACGCTGCGGAGCGTCCACGTGATGCGGATGAAGCGGTTCCCCCGGCCGACGAGGGGCCGGAACGCGGTCCCGGCGGGCGCGTCCCACGGATGGTCCGTGAACACCTCCAGGGCATCATCCGGTGCGGCGGTGAGCGCCAGGCCTTCGACGAGGTTCGTGAGCATGTGCTCGGCGCCGCCGACACGGCCCGGGTCGATGAAGCTGGCGTCGACCGCGATCCGCACGTGCTCAGGCCCTCCCGCTCGTTGGACGGACCGATGATACGGGTGGGTGGTGCACGGTCCGAGGCATCGGCGTGGCGGTCCTGCCGCTCAGCCCTGCGGAGTGAAGCGGATCTTCCCCGTCTTCTTCGCCCAGAGCCATCGGGGGTTGCGGGCGTTGAGGCGAAGGCTGAGGTACCGGCCGCGGATCCAGCCGGCGCGAGAGATCGTGCCGTTCTTCTCCTGGACCCGACGGCTCTCGTGGGCCATGACCTCGGGCCTGAACGAGAGCTGGTCCCCGTGCAGGCGGAACCGCCCGATCACCTCCTGCAGGATCAGCGGGGCCGCGACCGCACGACAGCGCGCGTACATGTCGTAGTCCCCGGTGTTGCGGAAGCTGGTGTCGAACGGCCCGACGCTGTCCCAGAGGGACCGGCGCATCCACACGGTCTCCTGCGGCACGCACGACCACCCCAGTCCGAGGTACTCCTCCAGCGTGAACGGGACGGGCGTCATCCACGCGAAGGGGTGCCCGTCGCCGTCGATGAACTCGCGGGTGCCCATCAGCCACTGTGCGTGCGGGTGGGCGCGGAACGCCGCAGCCACCCGCGCGAGGGCGCCCGGGGCGAGCTCGTCGTCCGCGTTCAGGTACCCGACGATGTCTCCCTGCACCATCCCGAGACCGCGGTTCACGGCGTCGTACATGCCCCCGTCGTCGGTGTTCACGACCACGCGTGTGGGGAAGTCCTCGGCGATCTCGACGGTGCGATCGGCCGAGCCGCCGTCGACGAGCACGTGGTCTACCGCGATCCCGCCGGAGGCCTGGCTCCAGATCGACCGCAGCGTGTCCGCCAGGTAGCGCTCCGCGTTCAGCGTCGGGGTGACGATCCCGAACGTGGTGTGTTGCGCGGTGGTCGATGGACGGGTCGCGGTCCGCTCCTCGGTGGTCGACATCGGACGGGGGCCCGGTTCACCCTAGAGGGTGAACCGGGCGATGCTCTCCTGGCCGCGACCGTTCGTGCACGTCCAGAGCCCGGGGCCGCCGCCGGTGTCGGAGCGCGAGGGGTCGCAGTTCACATCGTGGAACTCCCCACCGGCCCAGATCGCCGTTGGGGTCACCTGGATCTCCCAGACGCCCCCGAACGGGTTCGGGCCCTTGAACTGCGGGAGGAAGTTGCAATCGAGGGTCACGCCACCGCTGGTGGCGTACAGGTTGTGCAGGATCCCCAGGTTCTTCAGGTACTTGCTACCGCAGACCTGCTGCGTGAGGTACGTGCCGAAGTGACCACCGATGATGAGGCTCTGTTGGTCCAACGTGAGGGCGATCGACTGGACGTTGCCCACGGTGCCGAAGGACCACGCCATGTTGCCAGTGTTGCCGTTGTCCAGCCGGAAGGACGCGGCGTAGTTGGGGCTCCGCCCGCAGCCGGCGAACAGGCGGCTCTGCGTGGCGGCGAGGCTCCAGCAGGTCATCCCGGGGTGTGACGAACCGCCTACGATCACGCCCACGGCCGTCCAGGGATCGTCCTTGCCGGTCGTAGTGAGCACGCGAGCGATGCTCTGGTGGGCCACCTTGTTCATGTGGTCGAAGGCGCCCGCGATGAAGATCGTCTGGCCGTCGGTGGAGAAGACCATGTCGCGGATCGCGCCGTTGACGGCCAGGACCTTCCAGGTCTTCACGAGCGCTCCGGCGTAGGTGATCTTGGCCGCCTTGCTGCGGCCGGTGCCGTTCATCTTGGTGAACGAGCCCCCGATGTACAGCCCGTCCGAGGAGGGGAGGATCTCGTAGACGAAGATCTTGTTCTCGTTGGCCGCGCCCGGCACGCCGGCGACGGGGTTGAAGGTGTTGTCCACCGAGCCCGTCAGCGTGGAGGGATCGATCGTGAGCGCACCGAGGTTGTAGTGGGCGGCGCCGTCGATCGAGCTGAACTGGCCCCCCACGTACAGCGTGTCGCCCACGACCGCGAGCGCGTGAACCTGGGCGGTCTGCAGACCGGAGCCGGCAACGTTCGGGTGGAAGGAGGCGATGCCCTGGCCGGTCGTCATGTCGATGGCGGCGAGGTTGTTCGCGGCGATGATGGTGCCTCCCGTGGTGCCCACGGGGACGCTGCGCACCTGGGTGAACTTGCCACCGATGAACAGGACGTTGCCGTACTGGGCCGTCGCCCACACCGAGCCGTTCGTCATCCAGGTGGTGTCGGGATTGTTCGCCAGTGCGAACGCGGGTGTCGCCGGCAGCATCGCGAGACCGCTCGCGATCATGGCCACGACCACGAACGCGCGCGCCATGCGTCGGGGGGTGCGCATCGAACCTAACCTCCTTCACGACGCCTGTCCGCGCTGGCGGACATCGTGCGTCGGTCGCTGTACCTCGGGAGGACCACGCTACCATCGGCCGTCTGAGGTTCACCACGTCCCGAACGGCCAGCGACGCTAGGCCTTTCGGCGGCCGCCGGATGCGGCGAAAGGGATCCCGATGTCGACGATCACGCCCTATCGGGCGATTCGACCCGACGGGTAGCCTTGGCGACGCATGGATGCCCGCCGACCCCTCCTCGTGACCGGCTCGCACCGATCCGGCACCGGCTGGGTCGGCGAGATGCTCGCGGCCACGCCCTCGCCCGAGCTGGCCTACATCTGGGAGCCCTTCAGCCTCCGGGCCCGGCCGGGGGTCTGCGATGCGCCGTTCCGGTACTGGTTCACGTACGTCTGCCCGGAGAACGAGGACCCGTACCGGGGCCCGATCGCCGACACGCTCGCCTTCCGCTATCACGCCGGCGCCGAGCTGCGCGCCCTCCGCTCCCCCAAGGATCTCGCCCGGTTCGGGCGCGACTGGGTGCGGACCACCGCCCACCGGCGCCACCACGCCGTCCCGCTGCTCAAGGATCCGATCGCGATCTTCTCCTCCGGATGGCTCGCGGACACGTACGCGATGGACGTCCTCGTCCTGATCCGTCACCCGGCCGCCTTCGCAGGCAGCATCGTGCGACAGGGGTGGGACCACCCGTTCGGGCACTTCCTCCGGCAGCCGTTGATGATGCGTGACCAACTCGACGGGTTCGAGGACGAGATCCGGAGGTTCGCGGAGGTCGAGCAGCCCCTGCTGGATCAAGCGATCCTGCTGTGGAACCTGATCCACCGCCAGATCATCCGGTTCCGCGACGAGCGTCCCGGATGGGCGTTCCTCCGCCACGAGGATCTCTCGCGCGAGCCGGTCGAGGGATTC
This sequence comes from uncultured Actinomycetes bacterium, assembly GCA_963810945.1. Classification (GTDB taxonomy): domain Bacteria; phylum Actinomycetota; class UBA4738; order UBA4738; family HRBIN12; genus JAOUEA01. The sequence goes on along the minus strand of CAWEPI010000004.1, from coordinate 1,460,789 downwards.
CGCACGCTCTTCGAGCGGTTCGACCTCACGTGGACCGACGACGTGCGCCGGACCGTCGAGCTGCACAGCGGCGTCGGCAACCCGGAGGAGACCACCGACGCGGCCTCGCACAAGCGCGACAGCCGCAGGGCCATCACGGCGTGGAAGGCGCGGTTCACCCCTGAGGAGGTCGACCGGATCCGACGCGGCACCGAGGTCGTGTCCGCGGCCTTCTACGGCGACGACGACTGGTGATCGAACGGCCAGACCTCGAGCCCGTGCACCGCGTTGCGCACGTCCATCGTGATGTTCACAGATGTCAGCATCGCGCCGGCGTCGATGTCGTAGACGCTGATCGTGGCCGGCGAGGAGCCGCCGACGATGCGACCGTCCGCGAGCACGGTGAGCCCCCGCCCGAACGTCGGCCGCGCGAGATCCTCGGGCAGGTCGGCGTGCTCGAGGCGGTCCGTCGGATACGTGGGGAGCGGGACGGAAGCGATCAGTTCGCCCCGCCGCGATCCGTAACAGATCCGGTCGGTCTTCGTGTGGTTGAACAGGACGCCGTCGCGGAACGGCCGCGCATTGTGCGTGCCGAACGGGAGCGTGGCGTACCGCTGGAGGCGCGATCCGTCCACGCGCCACATCGCGGACAGCTTCGTGCCGCTGGCCAGGATCGCGCCGTCGTGGACCCACACGTGGTTCACGTGGCTGGTGTCCCCCCGCGCCGGTCCTCCGGGGCCGCCCGGGTCGAAGGTGCGCAGGGACGGGGGAACCTTCAGCTTCAGCGTCCGACGGAACTTCCACGCGTTCGCGTAGCGCATGCACCAACCACGCGTGAACGCCTCGGCGCGCAGGTCGTACTCGAGCACGGAATCGAAGCCCGTCGAGGACAGGTAGAGCATGTCCCCCTCCACGAAGATCTCGTGACACATGTTGAGGTAGGGGTTGCGGAACGAGCCCTGGCGCGTGAACCCGCGGTCGTACACGAAGATCTCGTCGCTCGCCGCCAGGTAGATCAGCCCGGCGTGGAACGCGATGCCCCGGAGCCCGCGATCGCCCCCGCGCCCCTCCCAGTTGATGTTGGCATCCGTCCAGTCGAGGACCTGCTCGGCCGTACCGGCCTCCAGGTCCACCAGGTAGAGGCCGCCGTGGCTCTCGCCTTGATGCACGGAGCGGACCACCGAGCTGCAGAGGATGCGGGGGAGGGGGGAAGAGGTCACCGGATCTCGTTTCAGTTGGTGCCCGTCGCGGGTGCGGCCGTCGCCGCATCGGCGAGCCAGGCCGGCAGGTCCGCGTACCCCATCGATCGGAGCTGCGACGCCAGGGCCGCGTTGCCGGGCGCGAAGAGCTCCTGCAGGCCGCGCCGCGTGGCCGGCGCGATCCGCTCCTGCTCGGGTCGGCGGTTGATGGCGTAGTAGAGCTTCCGCAGCGGTTCCTTCAGGCGCCGCCGGTTGCCGAGGCGTCCCTCCCGGTTGACCGAGAGCGCCAGCCTCTGCAGGGTCTTGCTCCGGTAGCGGATCGTCCGGTTCTCGACCGAGTAGGAGATCGTGGCCGTGGGCGTCGTGTCGAGACCCAGCCACGCGCACGTCTCCCGGGTCACCCGTTCGGGGTCCGCCGCGAGATCCTCGAAGAAGATCACGCGGAGATCTTGAGCGAACGCATCCGCCCACGGCGCGAGGTACTCGCCGTAGAAGCCGCCCTGGATCGTCCAGTAGAGCCGGTTCTCGAGGGAGAAGGGCTCGTGTCGCTCGCGCACCTCACGGCAGCGCGCGACGTAGGCCTCGAACGTGATGCCCTCGGGCAGGTCCGCCATGCGGCTGCGCATGAACCGGTACTGCGACCAGAGCCGCTCGATCGGGTCGCGGAACATCACGATCACGCGCGGTCGGACGAGGGTCGCGCGCATCGCGTCGACGATGGGTTTGCCGCCGTGGAAGTACTGAGGGCTCGCCTCCAGGCGGTAGAGCTGGTCGGTCCAGGCCGCGAAGTGGCGGGCGTACTCCGCCAGCGGGGGGAGCACGCCGTCGCCCTCGCTGAGCGGCGTGAAGTACTGGATCTCCTTCACGTCGGACGCGCAGATGCTCGGATGCTGCGAGAGATACCAGAAGAGTGAGGTGGTCCCGGCCTTGCCCACCCCCGCGATGATGAGGTTGGGCAGCCGTTCCGCGGCGGTTCCGGCCTGGGTCACGCTGTGCACGACTCCTTCGAAGGGCGGATCGCCGGGAGCATCCCGGCGAGCCCTCACGCTATCCACGGGTTCCTCGCACGACAACGGGCGGCGGGCCATCGCTCACCCGACGAAGGTCGGCTCTCCCGCAGGTCGCCTTGACACCTTTCGAGCGTGCTTCCTACTCTCGGTGGATCCTCCCGACCCCGGAGCATGAGCCGATGGACGTCCCCTGCACACCCGAGCCGTTCGCCGTGGCTGGATGCCGATGAGGGCGCGCAGGTCCGTTCGGAGCGCGCGCGCCGCCGCCATCTGCCTCGCCGTGTGCGTGGCCGCGGGGCTCCTCGCCGCGGCGTCTCCCGGGATGGCGACGGTGCATGTGAAGAAGGGTGATCCTGTGATCGCGGCGGCCGGGAACATCGCGTGTGACCCGACCAACCCCAGTTTCCACGGAGGGCGCGGCACGAAGCAGGGATGCAGGATGCGCGCCGTGTCGAACCTGCTCCTGCGGCCCCACGGCCGGCCCAGGTACCGGACGGTGCTGGCCCTCGGCGACACCCAATACACGTGCGGCGGACTCTCGGCGTTCAGGCAGTCCTACCGTCCGTCGTGGGGCCGCGTGTTCTCCGTGACCCGGCCGATCGTCGGCGACAAGGACTACCGGACGACGGCGAGCGCCCCGGGGGCGACGGGGTGCTCGCCTCCCCCCGGCGCGGCGGCGGGCTTCTTCTCCTACTTCGGGTCCAAGCCGTACGTGCACACCGGATCGACCCCCGGCTCGGGCGCCTACTACAGCTTCGACGTGCCCTCGGGATGCTCGCCGCGCGGGGTGCATCCGTGCTGGCACTTCATCGCGCTGAACGGCAACTGCAACAAGGCGATCGGGTGCGTGCCCGGCACGGAGCAGTACGACTGGCTCGCCGCCGATCTCGCGGCCCATCCGAACACGTCCTACGGCTGCACGCTCGCCTTCTGGCACCAGCCGCGCTTCTCCTCCGGCGTCCACGGGAGCAACGCCGCCTACGATGCGATCTGGCGGCTGCTCTACCGCAAGAAGGTCGACGTCGTGTTGAACGCGCACGAGCACGTCTACGAACGCTTCGCACGGCAGGACCCCGACGGCAGGGCCGATCCCAACGGGATCCGCGAGTTCATCGTGGGCACGGGCGGCGCGAGCCACGTCCGGTTCCCGACCGGCGCTCGTCTGCCCACCAGTCAGGCCAGCAACGCGAAGACGTTCGGGATCCTCACCCTTCGTCTGCACCGCGACGGCTACGACTGGCGGTTCATCCCCGCGGCCGGCGGCCGCTTCACGGACGCATCGACCGTGCCGACGCCATGCCACTGAGTCGGGACCCCATCGCCGACGACGCCACGGTGATCTTCCTGCACGTCGGGAAGACGGCCGGCGCCACGATGCGCCGTGCCCTGCGCAAGGAGTACCGGAGCGCGCAGGTGATGGAGCTCAAGGCGCCGACCGTCGTGCCCGGGCGGCTCCGCCGCGACGGGGCCGTGGCCTACTTCGCCTCGCTCCCCGAGGCGGAGCGCGCCCGTCTCCGGTTGGTCATGGGGCACATGACGTTCGGTCTGCACGAGGCCGTTCCGCGGCCCTCCACCTACGTCACGCTCCTGCGCGAGCCGCTGGCGTTGATCACGTCCCAGTACCACCACGTCCGCCGTCACGAGGGCCACATCCTCCACGAAGCGGCCCAGGAGTACCCGGACCTCGCTTCGTACGTCCGCAGCGGCATCTCGCTGGAGATGGACAACAGCCAGACACGCGCGTTCGCGGGGGACTCCACCACCCCGTTCGGGGGATGCACGCAGGCCATGCTCGATCGGGCCAAGGCCAACCTCGCGGACGCCTTCGCGGTCGTCGGACTCACCGAGCGCTTCGACGAGTCGCTGGTGCTGATGGAGCGGGCGTTCGGGTGGACGAAGCTCCGGTACGTCACCGTGAACGTGGATCCGGGGCGCTCCCGGCGCCCGCCGATGGGCGAGGAGGATCTCGCGCTCGTGCGCGAGCAGAACGCGCTCGACCTGGAGCTCTACGCGTGGGGCGGCGAGCGGTTCGGGGCGACCCTCGCCGCGTGGCCGGGATCCGACGAGGCGCTGGCCGCGTTCCGTCGTCGCAACGAGCGGTATCAGCCTCTCGGCAAGCTCGCCCAGCTGCCGAGGAACGCCGCGGATCGGGTCGCCGGGCGCTGAGCCCTCATCGACGGCCGCGGATCCGGTCGTTCGCGACGCCCGCCACGAACTCCGCGTTCCCGACCAGGTACCGCTTCCATAGCCGTCCCGGCTCGGATCCCAACCGGTGGGCCCACTCCAGGCCGCTGCGTCGCATCCACTCCGGCGCGCGGCTCTTGGTGCCCGCCAGGAAGTCGAAGGCGGCGCCCACCGCGAACAGCAACGGGGCGGGCGTCCGCTCGCGGAGCCGTGCGGCCATCACGTCCTGCTTGGGCGCGCCCAGGCCGATCCAGACGGCATCCACGCCCGCGGCACGGATCCGCGCGGCCGTCTCGTCGAGCTCCTCGTCGGTGATGGCGCGGAACGGCGGCGACTCCACGCCGACGATCCGGATCTCCGGATACGTCCGTTCGAGGTTCGCGCGCATCGCCGCGAGCGTCTCATCCGTGGCGCCGTAGAGGTAGTGCGCCAGATCGCGGGTCTCACCCCACGCGCACAGCTCACCCATGCCGTCGGTCCCCGCCAGTCTCAGCGTTGGCCGACCGTCCCGGCGCGCGGCCCAGGCGACCGGCATCCCGTCCGCGACGTTCAGGTCGCCGCGGTTCAGCAACGCCCGGTACTCGGCGTCGCGGCGCGCCTCCACGGTCGGATGGGCCGCGCAGAAGTGGATCACATGGGCATTGCCGGTGGCCCGGCCGCAACCGATGAAGTCCTCGACCGCGTGGAGGAACCCGGGTCGCGACACGGGATCGATCCGCACGCCGTTGACGTGGGGACCCTCCGTGCGCCGCTCACAGAGGTGAGCGCCCGGCTGGGCCCGGCTCGTGTCGGTCGTCATATCGAAGTCCATCCTGAGGTCTGGGTCGGTTGGCCGGCCAGTATCGCGTGGGGGCGACGGGGGGACAAGGGAGGGGTCCACCCGGCCCGCACCTTGACGGTCGGACGGGGGGCGCCGGGAAGCCATGGCGTCCCTACGCTTGATGCCATGGGAGTCGCCGAGGCGAAGGTCCAGACGTGGTTCGCGTTCCTCAGGGCACAGCGGGTGGCCGCGCGCGCGCTCGAGCGGGACCTGGCGCTCACCGACGTCACCCCAGTCGCCTTCGAGGTGTTGTCGCGCTTGGATGCCGCGGCCGGCGTGGGGATCAGCGCTGCGGACCTCGCGACCGCCCTCGGACTCACGCGACGCGGACTCGCGCCCGTCTGCGACCGGCTCATCCGGCAGGGGTACGTCGAGCGTCGACGCGACACGAAGGATCGGCGCGTGAGCCGGCTCACGATCACCACGTCGGGCCGTCAGGCCCGCGAGCGGGCGATGCCGATCCACCTCGCCGGGGTGCACACCCACTTCCTCGATGGGCTCACCCAGAAGGAGGCGCGCGCGCTCCGCTCGGCGATGGGGAAGGTCCTCGCCCTCAACGACGAAGGGCATCGGCGCTAGCCCACCGACGGCGGTGGGGTCAGGAGGCGAGCGCCTTGCGCGCCTTGGGCACGGTGTCCTTCGGGCTGACCTTGTAGAACGCTTCGCGGATCCGTCCGTCCTCCGCGACCAGGAACGAGGAGCGGATCACGCCCATGTAGGTGTTCCCGTACATCGACTTCTCGCCCCAGACACCCCACGCCTCGGCGACCGCGTGATCGGGGTCCGACAGGAGGGGGAACCCCAGCGAGAACTTCTCGTCGAAGGCGGCCTGCGCGTCGGGTTCGTCCGGGGAGATGCCCACCACATCCACGCCGAGTTCGGCGAGATCCTCCTGTGCGTCGCGCACGGCGCACGACTGCGTCGTGCACCCCGGGGTGTCCGCCTGGGGATAGAAGTAGACGAGCAGCGTGCGTCCGCGGAAGTCCTCGAGCTTCACGATGTCGCCTCGCTGATCGCGCAGAGCGAACGGCGGAGCGACGGCGCCGGGCGTCAACCTGTCCACGCGCTCATCCTAGTCGGAGCGTGGGGAACGCCGGAGGGTGTGGGAGGCGGTCCCCCCGTCACTTCAACCCGCGAGCTCGGATGCGAGCGCGTCGGCATCCCCCACGGGCAGACGGCACGTGAAGCGCTGGCAGACGTACGCGGCGGGGGCACCGTCCAGGAGCCCGCGCCCCGCGAGCAGCGGCACCTGTTCGGCGGATCGAGCGTCCAGGGGATCGGCGACCGCGAGCACGACGTTGGGCCGGAAGCGCCGGGTGACCTCCGTCGCGAGGGCCGTCGTCCGCGGATCGTCGAGCCCGCCGACCACCGCCACTTCGTGCGATGGGCCGATCTCGAGATCGAGCGCGCAGAGCGCATGCCCGAAGCCGGTCGGCGCGCGTCCCATGACGTCGCGGACGAGCAGCAGCGCCGAGCGACCGGCGCGCTCGTAGCGAGCGTCGCCGGTCAGCAGCCCCAGGCGGAGCAGCGCCTCGGCCGCAGCCGAGTTCCCGCTCGGAACCGCGTTGTCGTAGAGCTCCTTCGGCCGCAGCAGCAGCGGCTCCGTCTCGGCGTGGGTTTGGAAGAATCCGCCGCGCTCGGGATCGGCGAACCCGTCGATCAACACGTCCGCCAGCGCCTGGGCGGCCTCGAACCAGCGCAGCTCGAACGTCGTCTCGTAGAGCGTGAGGCAGGCGAGCGTCATCAGCGCATGATCGTCCGCGAACCCGGGTCCTCCGCCCTGTCCGTTCCTCCACGAACGGAGCAGGCGCCCGCGGTCGTCGCGCAGGTGGTGGAGCACGAAGTCGGCGGCGCGCACGGCGGCGGTCACGTACGTCGCGTCGCCGGTCGCGCGTCCGGCCTCCGCGAGGCCGCGGATCGTCATCGCGTTCCACGCCGCGAGCACCTTGTCGTCGATCGCCGGATGGACGCGCGCCTCGCGCGTTTCGAACAGCAGGTGCCTGGCATCCGAGAGCTCCTCGACGAGCTCATCCGCATCCAGGTCGAACTCCCGGGCCACCGCCGACACCGCCACCGGGCGCCACAGCACGTTGACGCCTTCCCAGTTCCCTTCCGGGGTGGCCCCCAGGCACCGCGCGACGGGCTCGCCCACGAGCCCTTCGAGCTCGTCCCACGCCCACACGAAGAACCTGCCCTCCACCCCTTCGGAGTCGGCGTCCTGCGACGACCAGAACCCGCCCTCGGGATGTTGCATCTCCCGCAGGAGGTAGTCGGCGGTCTCCGTCACCACGCGGCGGTGCCGGGCGTTGCCGGTGACGAGCCAGGCGCGAGCGTAGAGCTGCAGGAGCTGCGCGTTGTCGTAGAGCATCTTCTCGAAGTGGGGGACGTGCCAGGCCTGATCGGTCGCGTAGCGCGAGAACCCTCCGCCGAGCTGGTCGTAGATGCCCCCCTCCGCCATCCGATCCAGGGTGATCACCACCATCTCGAGTGTGTCGGGCTCTTCGCGTACCGCCCGCCGAAGGAGGAACTCGAGCGTCATGGGCTGCGGGAACTTGGGCGCCGCACCGAACCCACCCCAGCGGCCGTCGAAGGCACGACCGAGCGATGCCACGGCCTCGCGGGCGATCTCCTCGGTCAAGGGCGCTTCGGTGGCCGTGAGCGCCCCCGCACGCGCGATCGCCTCCGTCACCCGGCTCGCCTGCAGGGCCAGCTCGTCACGCCGCTCCCGCCATGCGTCGGCGATCCCCTCCAGCACCTGTCGGAACGACGGCATGCCGTGGGCTGGCTCCGGCGGGAAGTAGGTGCCCGCGTAGAAGGGACGTCCGTCGGGGGTGAGGAACGCGGACAGCGGCCATCCTCCGTGCCCGTTCATGGCCTGCACCGCGTCCATGTAGATCCCGTCGAGGTCGGGCCGCTCCTCGCGGTCGACCTTGATGGAGACGAAGCTCGCGTTCATGAGCGCCGCCGTGGTCGGGTCTTCGAAGGACTCGCGCTCCATGACGTGACACCAGTGACAGGCCGCGTATCCGATCGACAGGAAGATGGGTTTGTCATCGACCCGGGCGCGTGCGAGCGCCTCCTCGCCCCAGGGGTACCAGTCCACCGGGTTGTGCGCGTGCTGGAGGAGGTAGGGGCTCGTCTCTCCCACGAGGTGGTTCGACGCTCGCTCGGTCATGGCTCCGGTCCTCGGGTTCCACCTTCGAAAGGCGCTGGGCCCCATTCAGCTTGAGGGCCTTCGCTGCCGATGCATCCGGGGTGATCGAGCATATCCGCGTTCTCGTCGTCGACGACGATTCCGAACTGACGCAGGGACTCCTGCTCGCGCTTCCCAGCGCCGGGCCGATCCGTGTCCTCGGTCCCGTCGCGGGCGCGGTGGAGGCGGTCGAGATCGTGCGCGATGGTCGGGCCGACCTGGTGCTCGTCGATCTGGATCGCCTCGACGGGCGCGGCATCGAGATCGTGAGCGCGATCCGTGACGCGCGCGCCGACGTGCGCGTGCTCGCCTCGTCCAGGATCTCCGGGGCCGACGCGGCCACGCTCGCCCTCGCCGCGGGCGCGTGTGGTCTCCTTCCTCCCCAACGCGATCGCTCCCTGATCGACGTCTTCCGTCGAGCCTACGCCGGTGAGCTCGTGCTGCCGGCCGAGGATCTGCCCCGCCTGGTGGACCGGCTGCGGGGCCCGGGCACGTTGCCGTCGGGACCCGAGCGGCTCGCCACCCTCACCCGTCGCGAATGCGAGATCCTCTCCGGCCTCTCAGAGGGCCGCTCGACGACCGAGCTCGCGCTCGAGTTGGGCATCAGCCCGCTCACCGTGCAGAGCCACGTGAAGAACATCCTCGCCAAGCTCGGGGTGCACACCAAGGTCGAGGCCGTGCGGATGGTGTGGCAGCACGGTCTCGGCTCGTTCACGCGTACCGCATGAGCGACAGGGAGTAGCCTCCCCCCATGACGCCGCGGGTCGATCCCATCCGGGTCGCGATCGCCGGTGGCCACCAGGCCGTCCGGGGCGCGGTACGGCTCGCCTGTGGCCAGTCCGCCGACCTCGACCTCGTGGAGGAGACCGGAGACCCCTCCCTCGCCGGCGAGGTCTGCGCGCGCGCCCATCCCGACGTCGTGGTGATCCACGTCGACGGTCCCAACGACGACCTGATGGGCCTGCGCGACCTGCGGACACGAGGATTGGACACCGCGGTCGTCCTCCTCGCCGATCGCGTCGACGGATCCACCGTGCTCGCCGCCCTCAAGCTCGGCGTGCGGGGATGCCTCGGAACGGCCGACGGCCTGCGTTCCGTCGGTGACGTGATCCGCAGGGTCGCCGCCGGCGAGCGCGTCGTGGCCCCCGATCTCGAGCAGGCGGCCGTGATGGCGCTCGGCCATTTCGCCCGTCGCACGCGCGAAGGCTCCGAGGTCGAGGCCTCGTTGACCCCGCGGGAGCTCGAGATCCTCTCCATGATCAGCGAGGGATACACGATGCAGCAGGTGGGCACCCGCCTGGGGATCTCCCCGCGGACCGTGGAGACGCACGTCGCCAAGCTCTACCGCAAGCTCGGTGTGCGCACGCGGGTCCAGGCTGTCTCGAAGGCCGCCCAGCTCGGGTTGCTGGATCTCGGTCAGTAGCCGCTGCACCTCCCCCTCCTCAGTTCCGTCGCGTTGCGTGCCGATAGCTCATCGGGGCGTCGGCGTCCGACCCGGCCGGCGCTCCCCACACGCTCTCGGCGACGGAGGATCGAGTGGCACGACGAACCGACGATGCACAGCCCGCCCCTCGGCGCCGGCTGGGCGTGATCCTGGTCGATCCGCTCCCCGTCGTCCGCGCCGGCCTGACGATGCTGATCGATGACCGGCCCGACATGGAGGTGCTCGCCGAGGCGGGCACCGCCGACCAGGGACTGGAGGCCGTCCAGCGCGTGCGTCGCTCGCGCGTCGTGGTGCTCGTGGGCCTCGGTCTGACCGGGGAGCACGACGGGTTCTGGCTGATCCGGACGCTCCGCGAGCGCTTCCCGTCGCATGCGGTGCTCGGGTGCGGCGCGAACGCCGATGCCTCGATGGTGTCCCGAGCGTTGTTCGTGGGAGCCGACGGCTTCGTGGACAAGAACATCGACCCGGTGCAGTTCCTCCAGTCGCTCCGCAAGGCCGCGGATCGAGAGATGGTCCTGGCGGGCCCCGCGCAGCAGGCCGTCGGGATGATCGCCGAGGGGCTCGAGCGGCGTCGCGAACTGGACGTGAAGCTCACCGAGCGCGAGCGCGAGGTCCTGAGCGTCGCCGCGGAAGGGCTCACCGCCCGCGAGATCGCGATGCGGCTCGGCGTGCGGGAGCGGACGGTGACCACCCATCTCGCGAGGATCTACGGGAAGCTCGGGGTGGGCACGAGACTCGCCGCGATCCGACTCGCCGCGCGCTCGGGGCTCGTCACCGTCGGGCAGATCGTCGAATAGCCGGTCGCGCGCTCAGCGCGCACGCACGTACACGACGCCGTCCGCGCCCCGATATGCCTCGCGCCACCCGGCATCCCGTGCGATCGCGTCGGCAAGCGGCCAGTCGGTCGGATCGAAGGCGATCGCGTCCACCCCATAGCGATCGAGGGTGTCCTGCCATCCGACCCGACCGGCACGCACGGCGACGTACTCCTCCCACACCGAGCTGGGGAAGAGCTCGATGCGGGAGTCCACGAACACCGTGTCGGAGGGCAGGGCGTACTCGAACCACGATCCCCAGGGTTGCGCCACCATGACGCGGCTCCCGGCGGGAACGTCCCGGCCGACGGCGGCGACGAGGGCGTCCGGCGCGTCGTGCACCAGCGAGGCGGGCGCGCCCGGTCGGCGGTAGGGGAGCACGATCGCACAGGCAACCACGAGCGCCGCCACCACGGCGACGTTCAGGAGGCGGGAGCCGCCGCGCTCGGAGCCGGACGTCCCCCGCGGGGGTCCCGTCGCTCGCCGTGCGTCGCGGATCGGCAGCAGGCCGGCGACGACGACCGGGGCCACCATCGCCCACCAGACCACGTTGCGGAGGGCGGGCAAGGCGAGCACGAAGAAGGCCCCCAGCCACAGCAGGTCGGGCCACGAAGCGCTTCGGCCCCTTCGTCCCAGCACGGCGGCGACGACGGCCACCGACGCGAAGAACGCGACACCCGTGAAGGTCCCGAAGGAGATCGGCGCCCACTCGGTGACGTTGGTCCTGATCTCCGGGTCGGTGCCGAGCGCGATCGCGTAGCGCCACACGCCGATCCCGAACGGATCGATCGCGGTCGCCGCGAGGGTCGCGACGCCTACCACGGCCAGTGCCCGCGCCCCTCGGCGATCGCGCCGCCTCAGGTCTTCGATCAGGGCGAGGCCGATCAGGGCGGGCGCCAGCACGAAGCTGCCGTGCAGGTTGACCCACACGACCGTGATCGCGGGGATCGCCCACAACCACGCGGGGTGCCGGCGACGTTCGGTGAGGATCAACAGGGTCGCCGCGAACAGGGGCAGGGCGATCAGCTGGGGACGCATCGCGTTCGTCTGGAACATCACGGCCACGCCGGCGAGCGTGAGCAGCGTGGCCGCCGGCGGCCGTGCTCCCCGTGCCCGGCATGCGCGGTAGACGAGCCATGCCGTCCCGGACACGAGGATCGCCCGCAACAGGAGGAGAGACGCGAACCCGCCGTGGGCGTTCGCGAACGCCATCGCGACCTGGGCCCCCCACTGCTGGTCCACCCATCCGGTTCCTCCCGCCGTGAAGGTGAACGTGTCGACGCGTGGGAGCGCGTGCGTCGCGAGGATCTCGGACCCCGCGCGCAGGTGGTACGCGAGATCGACGGTCCCCATCGACGACAGCATGATCACGAGCGCGGGAAGCAGGACGACGAGCGAGGCCCAGACGACGTCGAGGGTCATGCCGCGACCCGTCCGGGGTGCGGGCGTCGCTTCCTCGCTGATGCCGGCGTGCTCGTCGAGCTTCATCACGACGGGTATCGGGCCGCGCTCGGCGTGACTGGAGGCGACCGGGATACCGGTCGCTGCGTACGTATCGATACGTACGCACCCTCAGGGAAACATGGAATTCCCTGCTCAAGTGCCCACCCCTAACGTGTCGACAAGCGGAAAGAAGGACCGCTGCGGGAGCCAAAGGGGGCTCACGCAAGGACGGGATCCTCGGAGAAGGAGGGTGGACATGTTCCTTCGTGCTTACACAGGCGTCACCACTTGGTGGAACGACCTGAAGACCCGTGCCACGGACGAGAACGGCGCGACCGCCGTTGAGTACGCGCTGATGGTGGCGCTCATCGCCGTGGTGATCATCGCTGCCGTGACCTTCATCGGTACGTCGGCGAGCTCCAAGTTCGACACGGTGGGCAGCGCGGTTCAGGGCGCCTAACACCACAGCTCCAGAGCGACCTCGCCGGTCGCTCGCTCTCCCGGGTCGGGATCCCCGAGGGAGCGAGGGACCGGCGAACCCATCGGACCCGTCGGACGAGTGGGAGTCCAGCATGAAGATCGACCCGATGCTCCGCATCCACCGGAGCGCGCATGAGCCAGAGGACCGGCCGTCGAGCCCGGCACGGCTCAACCGCACGTCCTCCTCGCCGATACGTCGGGGTGAGCGTGCGCCCGCTCCGATCTCCATCGAGACCGCACCGCAACGGGGCCGGGCGTCGGAGAGGAACTTCGGGCGTTAGCGCCCGGAAGGAGAAGAGCAGATGAGGTCACACGGTCTGGAGACCTACGAGGTGAAGGCATCATGAGCAGCGACGCGAGCGTTGTCGCCGTCGGAACACCGCAGTCCTTCCGTCAGCAGCTGGCCCGGTCCCTCGAGGTCGAGTCGGAGGAAGTGGGCTGGGTGCAGTCCGCGACCGCGGCCGAAGAGCTCCTGATCCACGCGTTCAACCCGATCGACGTCCTCGTGCTCTCTCCCGAGGTCAAGGAGCCCGACGCGCTCGGCCTCGCCGAGTTCGTCGGCCGGCAGGCGCCGGGCACCGCGATCGTGCTGGTGCGCGATCATACGTGGAACGGCCTCCTGCCCGCCGCGATGCGCGCGGGCATCCGCGACGTCGTCGACATGACGCAGGGGACCGAGGAGCTCCGCGACGCCGTGGAGCGCGCCATCGTCTGGGCCTCGAACCTGCGCTCGGCCACCGTCGTCACGCAGAGCGGGCATCAGCCACAGCGCGGACGGATCATCTCCGTGTTCTCCTCCAAGGGAGGCGCGGGCAAGACGTTCCTCACCACGAACCTCGCGGCCGCGATCGCCGAGGTCACCGGTCAGGACACCGCGGTCGTGGACCTGGACTTCGACATGGGCGACGTCTTCACGTACTTCGGCACGGAGCCGAAGACCTCGATCCCCGAGCTGATGGAGCTGGGTGAGGGCGCACCTCACGACCAGATCCGCGACATCGGTGTGCAGATGGGCGATCGTGTGTGGGCGTACGGATCGCCACCGGATCCGGCAGCCGAGGTGCCGGCGGGCGAGCTGATCGGCAAGTTCCTCCGGGGGCTGCGCAACGACTTCCCCTGGGTGGTCGTCGACGCCTCCGTCGACTACTCGGACTCGGCGCTCGTGTGCTTCGACCTCTCCGACACGATCTGCCTCGTGACGAGCCTCGACGTCGTCGGTGTGAAGCACCTCTCCAAGGCGCTCGACACCCTGCTCACGATCGGGCTCCCCCGGGAGCGGTTCCGCGTGGTCCTGAACCGGGCGGACAGCAAGGTCGGACTCGATTCCACCGACGTCGAGCGGGTCCTCAAGATCCAGGTCGATGCGATGGTGCCGTCGAGCCGGCTGGTACCGACGTCGCTGAACAAGGGCCGGCCCGTCGTGCTCGACGAGCCCGGCTCCGAAGTGGCGACCGCGGTCCGGCAGCTGGCGGCCAAGGTTACCGGCCAGCTCGAGATCCAGAAATCGGAGGCGGTCGACGCGGCCGCTTCGAAGAAGAAGAAGAAGCTGTTCTCGAGGAGTTAGAGGAGGGTAGTCCCGATGTCTCTCGCAGATAGGCTGGCCAAGTCCCAACAGAAGGACCGGATCTCGGAGGTTCGGGTGAAGGTCCAGGAGCGGCTCGTCGAGGTCCTCGGCCCGCGCCTGTACGACTCGACGCTCTCCGACAACGAGCTCGAAGGGCTGGTGCACCAGCGCCTCCGTGAGCTGCTCGACGAGGAGGAGGGTCCGCTCTCCGCTCAGGAGAAGCTGCTGATCGTCCGGCAGATCGGCGACGGCGTCCTCGGCCTCGGGCCGCTCGAGCCCTACGTGCGTGACCCGGAAGTCACCGAGATCATGGTGAACAAGTGGGACACGATCTACGTAGAGCGCGCCGGCAAGCTGTACTGGACCGGCACGAAGTTCCACGACGAGTCGCAGCTGCGCCGCACGATCGACAAGATCGTGGGGAAGGTCGGGCGCCGGGTGGACGAGGCGTCGCCCTACGTGGACGCGCGCCTCCCCGACGGTTCCCGCGTGAACGCGGTGATCCCGCCGCTCGCGCTGGACGGGCCGGCACTCACGATCCGGAAGTTCGCCGCCGACCCGTACCAGGCAGATGACCTGGTGGAGTTCGGGACGATGAGCTCGGCCACCTCGCACTTCCTCGACGCGTGCGTGCGCGGGCGGATCAACATCATGGTGTCCGGTGGAACGGGCGCAGGCAAGACGACCACCCTGAACGTGCTCTCCTCGTTCATCCCCGACGACGAGCGCATCATCACGATCGAGGACGCGGCGGAGCTCAAGCTGCAGCAGCCGCACGTCGTGCGCCTCGAGTCGCGTCCGCCGAACATCGAGGGCAAGGGCGCCGTGACGATCCGCGACCTCGTGCGCAACTCCCTGCGCATGCGGCCCGACCGCATCGTGGTCGGCGAGTGTCGTGGCCCGGAGGCCCTCGACATGCTCCAGGCCATGAACACGGGCCACGACGGCTCGATCAGCACGATCCACTCCAACTCGCCGCGGGACTCGCTCTCGCGGCTGGAGACCATCACGCTGATGGCCGGGATGGACCTGTCGCCGCGGTCGGTGCGCGAGCAGATCGCTTCGGCGATCCAACTCATCGTGCACCAGCAGCGCCTGAAGGACGGGTCGCGCCGCATCACGCACGTGACCGAGGTCGCGGGCATGGAAACCGACGTGATCACGCTGCAGGATCTCTTCGTCTTCGACTACTCCGCGGGGATGGACGAGGACGGGAAGTTCAAGGGCCGTCTGAAGTCGACCGGCCTGCGGCCGAAGTTCGCCGACAAGCTCGCGGAGCGCGGGGTGTACCTGGACGCCGAGACATTCGCGCTCGAGCCGAGGGGCGGCCGCTGATGCAACTCGTCGCAGCGAATCTCGCAGGTTCCCTCGTGGGCCAGATGATCGTGGTCGGTCTCGTCGCCGCCGCCACGTTCGTCCTGGGGTGGCTGCTGTTCGGCACCGCCATCCGGGCGCGCAGCGATCGCGAGAGGGAGGCGCGGATGACCTCGATCATCCGCCCCGGGTCGGTGAAGTCCAAGTCGTCTGACGACCGCGAGGGGACCGGGTGGATCCCGAAGCGTGTCTCCGGATTCGGCAGGCGCTTCGCCGATTCGCGCGGCTTCAGCAGCCGTGTCGACGCCGAACTCGAGGCGGCGGGCGTCAGCATCCGTTCGGGCGAGTTCGTCGTGCTCTCGGTCGTCGCGGCCTTGGTGGGACTGCTCCTCGGGGCCGCCATCATGCGCAACCTGCTGATCGCGGCCGCCATCGGGGCCTTCGCCTCGATGGGACCGTGGATGGCGTTGCGCGTGGCGATGAAGAAGCGTGCCGAGCGCCTGCGTGAGCAGCTGCCGGACGTGCTGACCATCATGGCCAGCTCGCTCCGAGCGGGACACAGCTTCATGCAGTCCCTCGACACGGTCGCCAAGGAGATCCCGCAGCCGGCCGCCACGGAGTTCCAGCGCGTGGTGGCCGAGATCCGCCTCGGTCGGCCGACGGAAGAGGCGCTCGAGGCCCTCGCCGAGCGCGTGGGCAGCGACGACTTCCGCTGGGCGGTCCTCGCCGTCAACATCCAGCGGGAGGTCGGCGGTAACCTCGCCGAGATCCTGGACAACGTCGCCGACACCCTGCGCGAGCGTGCGATGATGCGCCGCCAGGTGCGGGTCCTGACGTCGGAGGGCCGGCTCTCGGCCTGGGTCCTGGCTCTGCTCCCCATCGGGATCGCTACGTACCTGTTCATCGCGAACCCCGACTACGTCGGACTGCTCGTCACCACGCGCATGGGGATCATCATGCTCGTGGGCGCGATCGTCCTGCTCGGTGTCGGGGTCGCCTGGATGAGAAAGATCGTGGACATCGATGTCTGAGATCTGGCTGTTGCTCGCGGTCGCCGGCGTCTTCTTCGCGATCCTGCTCGCAGGGGTCGCGATCGAACAGGCGCAATCGGAGAAGAAGCGCGCCGTCCGCCTCCTGGAGTCCCAGGTGTCCGGCGCGCCTATGGAGCGGTCCGTCGACCTGCGTCAGCAGGCGATGGGCGAGAGCTTCGGTCGGCGCGTGGTGGTGCCGATCGTGGGACGGGCCGGGCGGCTCGCGCGGCGGATCACGCCCATCGATACGCGCGAACGTCTCGCGAACAAGCTGCTGCTGGCGGGGAGCCCGGCGGGATGGGACGCGGAGCGCGTACTGGCGTTCAAGGTGATCGGTGCGGTCGGTGCCTTCGTCGGCGGCCTGGTCGTCGTGGGGATGCTCCACCCCTCCGCCTTCATCGCGGTCGCGATCCTCGGGCTGCTGACCTTCGTGGGGTTCATCCTTCCCGACTCCGTGCTCAACCGCCGTGTCGACGAGCGCCAGCGCGAGATCCTCAAGACGCTCTCCGACACCCTCGACCTGCTCACGATCAGCGTCGAGGCGGGGCTGTCGTTGAACGCGGCCATCGCGCAGGTGGTGCAGAACGTGCCCGGCGTGCTCTCCTCCGAGTTCGCGCGGATGCTCCAGGAGATCCAGCTGGGCGTCCCGCGCTCTGATGCGTTCCGGCACCTCGCCGAGCGCACCGATGTCGAAGAGCTCAACGCCTTCGCATTGGCGATGATCCAGGCCGACGTCTTCGGTGTCTCGATCGCGAGCGTCCTGAGGACGCAGGCGCAGCAGCTGCGCATCAAGCGGCGGCAGCGTGCCGAGGCCAAGGCCCAACAGACCCCGGTCAAGATCGTGTTCCCCCTGGTGCTCTGCGTGCTTCCGGCCCTGTTCGTGGTCATCATCGGCCCCGGTGCCATCCGGATCGCACACAGCATCGTCACCAAATAGCTGACCCGGCCGATCCGGGCTCCGCGCGACCCCTCCCCGGAGCGTGGCCCGGACCGGCCGGGCGGGAACCACCCGCGATACCCCGGATGGCGTGATCGAGGTTCAGCCGTTATCGTCCTATGCGCGATGCGGAAGCGGGGAGGGGTCCCTCGGAACCCCGTCCTCCCGCTCGCTCATGGACGAGAGGGCGCGCATGCAGGGTCGTAATCGAGACGTTGCGCCGACTCCGGAGCAGACTTCCGGCGGGGGGCGCCCGACCTCGGTCGTCCCTCCGCCCACCCCCTCGACACGCGCCGCCTACCGGCGCCTCTACCGGATCGTGGCGCTCACCGACGCCCTATCGATCGCGGTCGCGCTGCTCCTCGCCTACTGGGTCCGCTTCAACCTGCACGTGACGCGGGCCTACTTCGTGTGGCTCCTGATCGCGACGCCGCTGCTGATGATCGTCGTCTATCAGGCCTTCCACCTCTACGACGCGTACCGCTACACGCCGGCGGAGGAGTTCCGCCGCATCATCCTCGCGGTGTCCCTGGGTCTGTTCGGCGTGCTGGCGCTGGCGTTCTGGTCCCAGACGGACTTCTCGAGGGGCTGGCTCGGATTGTCGTGGGCGTTCGGCATCGTCGCGGCCCTTGGCTCGCGCCGTCTGTGGCACAAGCGCATCGGTCGCCTCCGCCGTGAGGGGACGCTGGCGTTCCCGACCGTCGTCGTGGGGACGAACCAGGAGGCCCGCCACCTCGTCGAGTTGATGCAGCTGCCCTCGTTCGGGTTCCGACCCATCGGCATGGTGGCTACCGAGACGCGAGACGCGAACGACGACGGGCCCGACTTCCCGGTCCTCGGTTCCGTGTCGCAGCTCCGCGAGGTGATCCGCGAGGTCGGGGCGGAGTGCGTGTTCGTGGCGTCCTCGGCGCTCTCGGCCCAGGAGATGGGCTACGTCGCGAAGGCCGTGCGCCTGGAGAGCGTGGAGGTGCGCATCACCGCCACGCTCCCCGAGGTCCTCTCATCCCGCGTCGCCGTCCAATCCCTGGGCGGCGTGACGGCGCTGTCCCTGCGTCCGGTCCGCCTCACGGGGACCCAGGCGCTCGTGAAGCGGATCTTCGACGTGGCCGTTGCCGGTCTCTCGGTGCTGGTGCTCTCGCCCGTGCTGGCCGTGATCGCCGTTGCCGTACGGGTCTCCTCCAGCGGCCCGGCCCTGTATCGCCAGACACGCGTCGGCCAACGCGGCCGGCCCTTCACGATGCTCAAGTTCCGGACGATGCTGGTGGGTTCCGACGCCCTCGTCGAGGATCTACGAGAGCGCTTCGCCGTCGAGGACCTCATGTTCAAGATGGCCGACGATCCGCGCGTGACCCGCGTGGGGCGGTTCCTGCGCCGATGGAGCCTGGACGAGCTGCCGCAGCTGTTCAACGTGATCAGCGGGGAGATGAGCCTCGTCGGGCCGCGGCCCCCGTTGCCGCAGGAGGTCACGCGATACGAGGACTGGCAGTTCGACCGCCTCGAGGTCCCCCCCGGGATCAGTGGCCTGTGGCAGGTGAGCGGGAGGAGCGACCTCTCGTTCGACGATTGCGTCCGGCTGGACCTGTTCTACATCGAGAACTGGTCGCTCGCCTACGACCTCTACATCCTGACGAAGACCATGCCCGTCCTGGTCTCGAGGCGGGGAGCGTACTGAGCCCGATGGTGGCTAGCGGGCCGCACGGACGCGGATGATCCGCTCGCGCCGCGGCCGCCGTCGGGCGGCCTCGCGATCCGCGACGTAGCGGGCGGTCGCCAACCATCCCTCCGCCGCAGCGTAGTCTCCCGATGCAACCGCGGCCGCGAAGGCAGCCTCGATGCGTTCCGCGGTGGAAGCCCGGAGCTTCATGCTCCCCATATCGGCCCCGGAACCCCGTCCCTGAAGGGGCGTAGGCCGGACCGAACGTACTATCGGCAAATTGGGCCCTTCGGCTGGTTGCAGCTCGTAGCCCGAACGGCCTATCATCACGTACGTAAACGGTAGGACACGTGCGCGACGCGCACGGAGTCAGGGCGACAGAAGGGAACGGCGATGAAGAGGATGGCCGCAGTGGTCGGAGGCGCCCTGGCGCTGGTGACCACCATGGCGGGCTCCGCCCTGGCCTACACCACTGCCCCCCCGCCCACCACGGTGGTCAAGGGGAGCGGCGGCGGTACGGCCTTCACGGGCGGGAACGTCTCCATGGCTGCGATCGTCGCGGTTGCGCTCCTGGTGGTTGGCTTGGCCGCGCTCTTCGTGGCCCGGCGCCGCTCCGCGAGCCAGGCGTAACCCGCACGCGTTCGTAGCTCCGAGGCGCCCCGGCGTAGCCGGGGCGCTTCTGTCTGTTCGGCGGCCTCAGGTCAATGGACGGGTGAGGTTCCGCCACCAGCTGAGGGGGATCGGCGCACCGAAGCGAACCTCCAGGGTGAGGGGACCGCGCGGGTCTCCCTCCCAGGTCGCGGCGCCTCCCTGTACGTCCATCGGCTCGCTCGTCCAGCTGATCCTCGTGCCCGCAGGGGCATGGATCTTGACGCGGACGTGGGTCGTCTTCACGGTCGTCTGCGGGAGGATCCTCAGGGCGTACGTCCCTCCGGTGCTGTTGCCCTGCCAGGCGTCGCCGCGCGAGGTCACGATCCGCAGCGAGCTGGAGGTTCGTGAGGGCACGACCATCACGTCCTGATACCAGTGGTGCCCGAGTTCCTCGCCCACGCGGAGCTTCACGTCCTCGCCGTCGCGCTGCGCGCTCACCAGACCGCAGGACCCGGGACACGATGAGGTCACGAGGGAGGCGACGTCGCCGCTCTCGTAGCCCTTCGCCGTCGGATGGATCACATCGCCGGGGATGCCGGAGCTGGGCGCGTCGTTGCGCAGCGTCACCTCGGTGGTGCCGAACGCCTGGCCGTCGCCCCCGAGTTCGACGTCGTAGGTGAGCGAGCGCGTCACGTAGTAGTCGATCTTGCTCCCCGAGAGGCTGTTGACCACGACCGAGAGCAGGTCGTCGCCCTGCGGCACGGCGAGGGCGCCGTCGCGTCCGGCCGTCGCGAGTCCCTGCTCGAACGTCGGGTCCGTGCTGTAGACCTTCAGGTTGCCGTCGCTCACCGACCGTCCCACCGCTTTGAGCTTCGCGAGCGCCTGGCCCGGCTGCTCGAGGAAGCGCTCGAACGCCAAGCCGGCGACCGCCCCCAGGACCGCCTTGCGCGCCTTGCCCTGGTTCGCGAACCGGATGTAGGCCTCGTTGGCGAGGAGATCGACGACCGTTCCCGAACCCACGGTGATCCCGAGGTGGGGGACCTCCGCGGGGCCCGTCACCGCGAGCAGGTGCTGGAGCGCGAAGGGGTCCACGCTGATCACACCGTCGAGTCGCTCGCCCGTGCTGGCCTCGTAGTTGCCGAGCGCCGCCTTGGCGGCCGAGGGGAAGTCCGGGGTCATGTTCAGATCGCGGAAGGATCCGGCGCCCCCGTACGCGTCGTAGTTGCGCCGGTAGTCGGGATTGGGGGCGGGGACCGCATCCGGCGGGAGCTGCTTGAGCGTCAGCACCCCTTTGAACGGAGAGACGGTGAGCCGCCCGTCGTTCGCGGTGAGGACGGCGTAGGCACCCCAGATGCCGCCGGTCCCACGTTGTTCCGCGGGGCTCTCCGCCACCAGCAGGTATCGGCGGGGACCGTCCGCGCCGGCGAAGGCGGGGAAGGCATCCAGCAACGACGAGGCCGAGCGCAGGGTGGTCGCCGCCGCGCTCACCTGGACCACGGCCTCGTTGCGCGCGTCCGCGACCGGGGCCACCAACAGGGATGACGGGGTGGCGTCGAGCGCCGCCTGGGCCGCCTCCGCGTGCGCGGCGGCGTCCCGAACATCGTCGGAGAGCGAAGCGATCTCCTCGACGGGGATCCTCCCGTTGACGGGAGACAGCGATCCCAGTCCGTCGGGGAGCCGCCCAACCGCCGCGCTGAGCTGTCCTCCGGCGGCCGCGAGTTCACGACCGGCGACGGCGACGCCGTCGACCACCCGCAAGGTTCGGCCGGCCAGAGGCATGGACGAGGCCACGCCGGCGAGGCCGCCCGAGACCCGGGCCTCGGCATCCGAGAAGGAGGCCTCGGCCGTGGAGAAGGCGTCGGTCGCACGCCCGAGATCTCCCGCGACGAGCGCACGTTTGCCGTCCTGGAGCTCGGCGCGTCCCCGGTCGAGGCTCCGCTTGGCGCTCAGCCCCGCGATCGCCGTGATCGTCCCCACCAACAGCACCAGCACGAGCAGGACCAGGGCGCACCAGCCCAGGACCCGGAGCACGCGACGACGGCGTGGGGCGTGCGCGTGGGCAGGACCGCGCGGGGTCGCGCTGTGCTGTTCGGGCGGATCGGCCCGGGTGGGTGTCTCCATGGCTCCGCGTGGGTCGAGGGACGGCCGGCACCGCCGGCGCTGCCGCCGTACGGACGCCGTACGGACGTTGGCCAGCCTAGCATCGGGAACCACCGTCTCTGGGCCGCTGGGGGCCGCTGCTAGGCTCTGCGGCCATGAGCAAGGTGGCCTACCAGGGGGAACCCGGCGCGTACAGCGAGCGCGCGGTGCGGGCGTTGTTCCCCGAGGCGGAGCCGCTGCCGTGCGACACGGTGCGGCTCGTCTTCTCCCGGGTCACGAGCGGCGAGGCGCCCTTCGGCGTCGTGCCGCTCGAGAACTCGCAGGCCGGGTCCGTGAACGAGACCTACGAGCTCCTGCAGCACACGAGCCTCCTGCGGATCGTGGGGGAGGCGCTCGTCCGGGTGGACCACGCGCTCCTCGGCGTCCGTGGCGCGCGGCTCGAGGACGTGCGCCGGGCGCACTCCCACTGGCAGGCCCTCGCCCAGTGTGAGGAGTTCCTCGCATCGCTGCGGATCGAGCCGGTGCCCGTGCACGACACGGCCGGAGCGGCCCGCCTCATCGCCGAGCGAGGGGACCCGCACGACGCGGCCGTCGCGAGCGTCAGCGCAGGCAGCAGGTTCGGCCTGAGCGTGTTGGCGGAGCGGATCCAGACGGAGAAGGAGAACTTCACGAAGTTCGCTGCCATCGGTCTTGAGGACGCGCAGCTCGGCCCCCCCGACAAGACCTCGCTCGTGATGGCCGTCCTGGACGAGCCGGGGTCGCTCCTGGCCTCCCTGCAGCCGTTCGCCGGTCGCAACATCAACCTGCACAAGTTGGAGTCGCGGCCGCGCCGTGGCAAGCCCTTCGAATACGTGTTCTACGTGGACCTGATGGCGGCGGCGGAGGACCCCGACGTCGAGGCCGCGCTCGCCGAGGTCGCGAGGCACACCTCGCTGCTCCGCGTCTTGGGTAGCTACCGCGCCGCGGCCGAACCCGTCTGAGCCTCCCACGGCTTCGGCCGCGGCTAGCATGGGCGCCATGGTGTCCCGGCTTCCCGCGCTGCCTCGACCCTCCCGTGCCACCGTC
Source organism: uncultured Actinomycetes bacterium (assembly GCA_963810945.1). Taxonomy (GTDB): domain Bacteria; phylum Actinomycetota; class UBA4738; order UBA4738; family HRBIN12; genus JAOUEA01. The sequence goes on along the minus strand of CAWEPI010000004.1, from coordinate 1,437,966 downwards.
GCGGTGATCCTCGGCGTGATCTCGGCGCTGCTGGTCGCCGGGGTCGGTTTCGCGGTCGTCCGCCCCGGTGGACCCGGCAGCGCCCCGCTCCCGTCGCCGGGCGACGTGAAGACGCCGGGGCCGGTCAACAAGAAGTTCCCCGGCCTCACGACCTTCCGCGGGAACCTCACCCGCTCCTACTACGGCGAGGGCCCGGTGCCCGCCGATCCGGTCGTGCGGTGGCGCGAGCCCGTGGAGAAGATGTGCAGCACCTCGATCGTCGGCCTCGACTCCAGCGAATGGTGCGGCACGGGGTGGACGGGACAGCCCAACGTGATCGAGAACGCGGACGGGACGGTGGAGGTCCGCGAGGGGGCCTACGACGGCAAGTACCACTTCGTGGACGGTACGACGGGCGCGCCGACGCGGCCGGACCTGGTGACGCGCGACCTCGCGAAGGGGTCGGCGACATCGGACCCAGGGGGGTATCCCCTCTACTACGCCGGCTCGCGAGACAACTACCTCATGGTGGTGGCGCTCGATCGGCCGGAACCCACGGTGCTCTGGGAGCTGAACGCCGACACCTCGGTGCCCAGGCCGCTGCGCAACAACGACTGGGACGGTGCCCCGCTGATCGTGGGCGACTACCTGCTGGAAGGGGGCGAGAACGGCTGGTTCTACGTGATCCGTCTGCACCGTGGGTACGACGCCGCCGGGCTCGTGACGGTGGCGCCGGAGGTCGTGGCGAGCATCCCTGGGTTCGACGACCAGCTCCTTTCCGACCTCGGGGACCGCGAGGTCTCGATCGAGAGCTCGGTGGCGTTCCGCGACGGGGTGGCGTACTTCGCCAATTCCGGAGGGCTCGTCGAGGGTTGGGACATCTCCGACCTCCTCAACGGCGGTACGGGCTACCAGGAGGTGTTCCGGTACTGGACGGGCGACGACACGGATGCCTCGGTCGTGATCGACCAGCAGGGCATGCTCTACGTGGCGAGCGAGTACCAGCGGTTCAACGATCAGGCGAAACGCTCGGGTCAGCTGATGAAGCTCGATCCGTCCAACCCCAACGACCCGCTCGTGTGGGGGATCGCCGCGCGTGAGATCGGGTTCGAGGGCGCCGGCGGGAGCTGGTCCACACCGGCCCTCTACGGCGCGTACGTGTACTTCACGACCGCGGCGGGGCGCGTGCTCGAGGTCGACCGAGAGACCGGCGACATCGTGTGGGAGCAGAAGGTCGGCGCGCCCGCGATCGGCTCTCCCGTGGTGGTGGACGGCGTGCTGATCCAGGGCGACTGCAAGGGCGATCTCTACGCGTGGAACATCGCCGACCCGACCGAGACCCCCGGGTTGATCTGGAAGCTGCACCTGGACGGCTGCATCGAATCCACGCCCGCGGTGTGGCACGGCTGGCTCTACTTCGGAACGCGCGAGGGATACCTCTACGGCATCGCGGACGCTCCATCGACGTAGCCGGACGTACGATGCCCCTATGACGATCGCGGTCGGTGAAGTGGCTCCCCGGGTGCCCGACGTGGGATCCACGGGTCCGCACGCGCTCGCCTTCTACAAGGTGACGTGTCCGACGTGCCAGATGGCGGCTCCCGCGTTCGACCGGTTCGCCACGGCGTATCCGGGGGCGTTCGTGGGGGTCGGGCAGGACCCACCCGCGCTCCTGGAGCGCTTCGCGCACGAGCACGGCGCGGGGTTCCCTTCCGTGTCCGACGCCGAGCCGTACGCGATCTCCGACGCCTTCGACATCGAGCACGTCCCCACGCTGGTGATCCTCGACGCAGATCGGATCGTGCGCGACGTGGTCGAGTCGTGGGACCGAGAGGGCACGAACCGCGCCGCCCGCGTCCTGGCGGGGCTGCTCGAGACCGATGCCGTCGTGGTCTCCGAGGTCGATGACGGGCTCCCGGCGTTCCGACCGGGCTGAGGAGCGCGGAACCGACGCTCGGTCTGAGCGCCCGGATGGCCCTAGAAGATCCCCGGGAACTGCTGGTGGATCTGTGCCGTCTTCCACAAGCGCGATCGCGACGGTCGCGATGATCAGTGCGGTGCAGCCGATCGCGAAGGTGAGCCGCTCGTCGCGCAACCGGCCGAACCCCTCGGCGGCGTAGCCGAGGAGCAGGCCGGCGACGAGGCCGCCGGCGTGCGCGTGCCAATCGATCGCGCCCCCGGACCCGAATCCGATCACGGCGTTGATCACGATCAAGATCACCGCCATGCGCAGGCGTGCGGCGGCCTCCGGCGTGTGACGACGACGCCAGTTGTAGGCGACGAAGGCGCCGAAGATGCCGAAGATGGCGCCCGAAGCCCCCACCGCCACCGGGGGGATCAAGAGCGTGCCCGTTGGGCTGGGCCACGAACGCGACGAAGGCGTAGGAGACCGCCCCCGCGAACAGCCCGGTGATGAGGTAGACGAGGGCGAACCGCAGCCGCCCGAGCTCGGCCTCCATCATCGTGCCGAAGAGCCAGAGCGCGTAGGCGTTGAACGCGAGGTGGATCAGGCCCGCGTGCAGGAACATCGAGGTGAACAGGCGCCAGTACTGTCCCGCGGCGATGCCGACCACCCCGGTGCGGGTGGGCCACACGGCCACGGCACCGCCCAGCCCCACGAGCTGGCGCGGAGGTCGGGCCCTGGAACAACGAGCCGGCGCCGCCGACGGCGATCTCGACGACGTACATGCCCACGATGGCCGCCAGCAGGAGGCTGGTGACGGAGACGGCCTTGGCGTTCGCCACCGCCACCCTCCGCCCGGGTCCCCTTGCGGTACTCCCGCCTCGCCTCCTCCACGCACGAGGGGCACTGGTAGCCGACGGGCGCTGGGATCATGCACTCGGTGCAGATGGGCCGATCGCACCGGGTGCAGTGGATGCCGGTGGCCACCGAGGGATGCCGGTAGCAGTACTCGGTCGCCGGCGCGGGCGGCATGGCGGGCTGCGCTTCCATGGACACCATGCTACGGGCCGGGAGGGGCCTACGCGGGGGCGTGCGACTCGTGCTCGTGGGGATCGACGTGCACCGTGGCGCCCGCCAGGCGCGGCACCTGCTCGAGGAGCCCCTGCCGGACGCGCTCCGCCACCTCGTGCCCGTCGTGGACGCTCAGATGCGGGTCGACGTCGATGCTGAGCTCGGCGAGGAGCTGATGACCTGTCCACCGGGCCCTCGCGTCGCCGACGTGCTCGACGCCCGGCACCGCCGCCGCGATCTCCTCGATGAGGGAGATGGTCTGCTCGTCCGTGCCGTCGAGCACCCGGTGCAAGACCGCGCGGGCCGCCTGGATCAGGGTCGCGAAGATCACCACCGTGATGGCGAGCCCCACCGCGGCGTCGGCCCTCGCGATGCCGGCCATCACGCCGAGCGCCGAGCCCACCACCGCCAGTGACGTGAGGCCGTCGGTGCGGGCGTGCAGGCCGTCGGCCACCATCGCCGCCGACCCGATCCGCCGGCCGACGTGGATCCGGTAGGCGGCGACCGACTCGTTGCCGAGCGCCCCGATCACGCCGGCCGCGAGGACCCAGCCCACGTGGTCGATGGGCTGCGGGTGGATCAGGCGTTGGATCGCCTCGGCGGCGGCAACGATCGCGGAGATGAAGATCATCGCGACGATCACGACACCGGCGAGGTCCTCCGCGCGGTGGTAGCCATATGTGTACCTGCGTGTGGGCGGCTTCCGGGCCAGCCGGAACGCGATCAGCAGCGGGATCGCGGTGAGGGCGTCGGTGAAGTTGTGGATCGTGTCGGCGAGCAGCGCCACCGATCCGGTAGCGCCTACGACCAGCAGCTGGAGCAACGCGGTGAGCAGGAGACCGGCGAGGGAGATCCACGTGGCGCGGACGCCCTGACGCGTGGACGCGTTCGCGTCGGACGGCCCGAAATGCGCGTGGGGGTGCCCCTCGCCGTCTTGCTCGTGCGCCATCGCGCGATGATAGGCCGCTCGAGGGGCCGGGCGGCTCAGCCGTGCATGCGGGGGAGGGCCTGCAGATCCCGCGCCAGCTCGTCGGGATCGAAGAGCGGTCCCCAGCGGTCCACGATCACTCCGTCGGCGCCGATCAGGTAGATCCAGGGTTCTGTGAGGTCGCCGTTCGCCTTCTGGAGCGCAGGCGGGTACAGCCATTCGGCCGCGCCTTGGTTCACGACGCTGTTCTGGTAGTCCTTCCAGATCTCCACGTGGATGAAGACCGCCTTGTCGCCGTACCTGTCGGCCAGCGCCTGGACCGCGTCCGTGGTGGGTCCGCAGAACTGGCTCATGCAGTAGGTGGGCGTGGCGAAGACGACGACGATCGGTCTGTGCTCGGCGAGGGCCTTCGCGATCGTCCAGCGGTGCAGCTCCGGATCGGGGATCGGCGCGCCGTCGAGGGCGCGCGAATCGATCGCGGACGTCGGCACGCCCTTGGACGCCACGGTGAGGTTCTCGGTCTTCAAAGCCTTCTGACCGGGAGCCGGGAGGAGCGGTTGCTCCAGAACGAGGAACGCCGCCGTCAGATGCTGGGTGCCCGCGCCCTGGACGTCCGCGGTCACCTCCACCTGCCAGTTGCCCGCCCGGTCGAACGACACGTCCTCGGCCTGGTAGACGCCGCGCGCCGCACTGGGGCTCGTGAGCGCGGGACCGGTGCCGTCCCCCTGGGTCCCGGGAGCCGGCAGGTAGGTGGCGGTGGCGGTCGGGCCGGGTGTCGCGGAAGCTCCGCTGCCGATGAACGTGAAGGCGAGCTGCACGGTGCCGAAGCTGAGCAGCTGCACGCCGCCGTTCGACGTGCTGGAGAAGACGCCCACCTCGACCCGCTGCGGCGCCCCGACCGAGAGATCCGACGTGGCCACCTCGGCCGCGAAGGAGGAGGATGAACCCGACGCGGGGGGGCTCGATGCGCCGGTCGCACCTCCACCGGAGGAGCACGCTGCAGCGACGACGGTCAGGGCGATCACGGGCAGGAGCGAGCGGCGGGCGTTCATGGGCTCATCCTCTCGTACGGAGCCGGCGAGCGTCCGGTTCGCGCACGCGCCCGACTCAGGAGCGCTCCTCGTGGGCGATCAGCCATCGTTTGCGCTCCTCGTGCCGCCCGTAGCCGCCGATCCCCCCGCCCGCGTGCACGACCCGGTGGCAGGGAACGAACAACTCGATCGGGCAGTGGCTGAGGGCGTTGCCGGCCGCCCGCCCGCCCCGTGGACTCCCCGCCAGGCCGGCCACGTCGCCATAGGTCCAGAGCTCGCCGAACGGGATCGTGGCCGTGACCTCGAGCACCCGTCGGCCGAAGCCGTCGGGCAGTGTGCCGAGATCGAGCGGCGTGGAGAAGTCGCGCAGCCGCCCCGCGAAGTAGGCGTCGATCTCCGCGCGGACCGGGGCGAGCGCGGTCGCGCCGCTCCGCGCCGGGCGGCCGTACCGATCCTCCAGCCGCGCCGCCACCAGCGCGCGGTCCTCGCCCTCCTCGATGAACGTCGTGGCGACGACGCCGCGCGGAGAGCACGCGACCGTGAGCTCGCCGAGTGGCGTGTCGACGGTGACGAGGCGCAGCGGCTCGCGCGTCGCCATCAGATGGGAGGCCAGGGGAACGGACGGCCTTCGCCGGGCTCCGGGAGCGTGCGCCCCTCGAGGAGCCGACGGAGGCGGCGCCGCATCGCCTCGAGCTCCTCGGGCAGCAGCAGGGCCTCGAGGTTGCCGCACAGGCGTTCCTGGGGTTCGAGCGCGCCGAAGAGACGATCGAGGTCCTCGAGCCGAGCGGGTGCGATCGGCTCGCCCGCGTACTCCCAGATCACCGTGCGCAGCTTCTCGTCCTCGTTGAAGCAGACGCCGTGGTCGATCAGGAAGATCGTGCCGTCGGCCGCGATGAGGCAGTGCCCGGCCTTGCGGTCCGCGTTGTTGATGACGGCGTCGAAGAGGGCCACGTCCCGGAACGCGCCGACGTGGGTTCTCCTGGAGCGTGAAGTAGTGCTCCGACGGATCGAACTCGACGAAGAGCTGGGCGGAGCCGATCCCTTCGGGGCCGTCGCGGAGCACGGTGGGCGGGACGTGCGGCCACCCGAGTTCCCGCGCCACGAGATACGCGGCGACCTCGCGCTGCGCCAGCGTCCCCTCCGGGAAGTCCCACAGGGGGATCTCGCCGCGCCGCGGCTTGTAGATGGCGAGGATCCGCTGCGTGGCGGGCATCGTGGCCTCCGCAAGGAAGGTGTAGTTGGACGAGTTCGGCATGAGCCCGAGGATCCGGAGGTCCCCACGCACGAGGGCCTCGGGAACGCCCGGGTCGCTCAGTCCCGCTTGGAGTGCCCGTTCATCGCGGGACACGCGTGCCCTTCCGGGTCCATGGGGTTCCCGCAGAACTGGCAGGTCGGGCGGCCGCGGCCGGCCACCTCCACGCCGTGGCGCGAGAGCGCCAGCATCTGTTCGCGCGAGGCCCACAGACGGACGGTCTCGGGCTCCTGAGCGAGCAGCGAGCGGGGGTCGTCGTCCTCGACCTCGGGCTGGAACTCCTCGACCTCGAGGAGGAAGAGGTCGCGGTCCTGGTCGTATCCGATCGACAGGCGGCCGGCCCGCCACCGCGGGTCGAGCGGTTCCTCGAGCGCCAGCTCCTCGTCGGCGGGTCCCGTGCCCGTCTCCACCTCGAGATCGGCGAGCAGGTCCAGCACGGAGGCCGCGAGGAGCTCGATCTGCTGCTTCTCCACGACCACGCTCACGACGTCTGCGCCGTGCCGCGCCTGGAGGTAGAACGTGCGGAACCCGGGCTCCCCCACGGCGTCGGCCGTGATGCGATCGACGGGTCCGAGGTCCATCGCCCTATCCTCGCAGGTTCCCGTGCGCGCGCAGCTCGGGGGCGGGAGCCACCTCTTCCCACGGCGCCGGCGCGCCGTCGGGGCCGAAGCGGGCGAGCCCCCCGGCGTCGTTCACCAGGTGGACGTGGGTGCGGCCGCGGGCGCCGAGGCTCACCACCGAGACGGAGGCGGTGTCGATCACGATGCGCTGGAAGGCGTCGAGGGGGGCGCCCAGGAAGTGGTTGATGAGGATGCGGACGATGTCCCCGTGCGTGGCGACCGCGACGCGTCCGCGCCGGTGACGACGGGCGATCGCCTCCACGTCCGCCGTGGCGCGCGTGAGCGCGTCGGCGAACCCCTCGCCGCCGTCCGGGAACCTGAAGGTGGAGGGAGAGCGCTGGACCTCGGTCCACCGCTTGGTGCGGCGGAGGCGGGCGAGCGGCTTGCCCGTCCACGACCCGGCGTCCATCTCGATCAGCCCGGGCCGTTCGATCAGCGTGAGGCGTTGCGCCGTGGCGAGCGGCTCCACGGTCTGAACGCAGCGTTCGAGGGGGCTCGAGTACAGCGCGGTCAGACGCACGCCGTCGAAGCGCTCCACCAACTGGCGCGCCTGCGCCTCGCCTCGATGGTCGAGCGCGACCCCGGTCGCCTGTCCGTACAGCGTCTTGCCGGTCTGGGCGGTGAGGCCGTGGCGGATCAGGAAGAGGGTGGTCATCGAGGCAGCAGCATACGGGCGCGGCTCAGGCGTCGTGTGCTGCGGGCAGGGTGACGACGAACGTCGAGCCGCGCCCCAGCTCGCTCGTGACGTCGACGGACCCGCCGTGGTTCTCGGCGACGTGCTTCACGATGGCGAGCCCGAGGCCCGTGCCGCCGGTCTCGCGGGAGCGCGCGCGGTCCACACGGTAGAAGCGCTCGAAGACCCTGGGCAGGTCCTTCGTCGGGATCCCGAGTCCGGTATCCGTGACCGTGAGCCGCACCGTGTCGTCGTCACCGCTGAGCCCGACCCGGATCGTTCCCCCGGGTCGGGTATAGCGGATCGCGTTGTCCACGAGGTTGCGCACCAACAGCGAGAGGTCTCGTTCGGATCCCCGCACGGCCTCGCTCCGGCCGGCGTCGACGACGAGCGTGAGCCCGGACTCGCGGGCGGCCGCGTCGAACCGTCCCGTCTCGTCGCTGACGATCGCGTCCAGATCGATGTTCCGGTTGAGCTCGCTGCCTGTCTCCAATCGCGAGAGGTCGAGCAGGTCGGCCACGATCCGCGAGAGGCGCTGTGCATCGCGGTCGAGTTGCGCGGCGAACCTCCGGACGGCGGCCGGGTCACCCTGCGCGGCGTCATGGAGCGTCTCCGCCGCGGCCTGGATCGACGCCGCCGGGGTCTTGAGTTCATGGGAGGCGTTCGCGACGAAGTCGCGGCGCACCTGCTCGATCCGCCGCGACTCGGTGACGTCACGCACCACCACCAGCACCGAACCATCGGTGCCGGCGGGTGTGGCGGTGATCTTCAGCCACCGCGTGGGACTGCCGTAGTCGACCTCGCCGCTCTCCGCCACGCCGCGCGTGGCCACGCGCTCGACGAGATCCTTGGCCGCCACCGGGAGCAGCTGCTGGATCGCCGCCGGACGACTGCCGAGGTGACGCGTGACCGCGTCGTTGGCGAAGGCGAGCCGCCACCCGCCGTCGAACAGCAGGATCCCCTCCTGCATCGTGGTGAGGATCAGGTCCTGGACGTGCCGATCCTCCTCCGACGTCCGGTTGCGCCGGTCGAGGGCGTCCTCCGCGGTCCTCGCTCGCTCCTGCGCGCCACGAAGGACGACGACCTGCGAGCTGCGCCCGAGCCCGATCCCGATCGCGAGCACCGCGCAGGCGACCGCCGCGGCGACGACCCACACCCACGCATCCATGCGGTGAGTCTAGGGCGACCGGGGGCGCGTTCATCTCGTGTTCATCCGACGATCATCGAGTGTCCATCACCTGGCCCTAGCGTGCCGCCCTGAAGGACGCCCACGAAGGGGAGGTTGGAACCGACATGAAGATGCGGACCATGGCCAAGGTGCTCGCCGCCGGCTTGTCGCTCACGCTGCTCGGCGCCGCGTGCAGCAAGAACGACAACTCGAGCAGCGGCTCGGCGTCGTCGGGCGGTGGCTCGGACGGCGTGGCGCTCACGGGCGCGGGAGCGACCTTCCCCGACCCGATCTACGAGCAGTGGTTCCAGGACTTCCAGGGCGTCGAGTCGGGCGCCCAGATCAACTACCAGGCCATCGGTTCCGGCGGTGGGATCGAGCAGTTCACGGCGCAGACGGTCGATTTCGGCGCGTCGGACGCGCCGATGCAGACGGACGAGATCTCGGCGCTCCCGTCCGAGGCCGTGGAGATCCCCACCGTGCTCGGCGGGGTGGCGGTCGCCTACAACGTGCCCGGCATCGACGACGGGCTGAAGCTCGACGGGACGACGGTGGCGGACATCTTCGCCGGCAAGATCACGAAGTGGAACGACCCGGCGATCGCCAAGCAGAACTCCGGCGTCAGCCTGCCGGACATGGACATCTCGGTCGTGCACCGCTCGGATGAATCCGGCACGACGTTCGTGTTCACGTCGTGGCTGTCCGCCGAGAGCTCCTCGTGGTCGAAGGACGTCGGTGCGGACAAGTCGGTCCAGTGGCCGACCGGTCAGGGCGGCGACGGGAACGACGGCGTCGCGGCCGCGATGACGCAGACGCAGGGGTCCATCGGCTACCTCTCGTTCGACTTCGCGGTGAAGAGCAACCTGCAGGTGGCGACGATCAAGCGCGACGACGGCACCTACGTGGCACCGTCGATCGAGAGCATCAGCGCGGCCGGCGGTGCGCTCAAGTTCCCGATCAGCCCGACCACCAACATCCTCAACTCCTCGGCGAAGGGCGCCTATCCGATCGCGAGCACGACGTACCTGCTGATCTACGTGGATCAGACCGACCAGGCGAAGGGGCAGACGCTCGTCGACTTCGTCACCTGGGCCCTCACGACCGGGCAGGACAGCGTGACCCAGCTGAACTACTCCCCGCTCCCCACGGATATCGCGACCGCAGGGGCTCCAGCAGCTCGCCAAGGTCTCGTACCAGGGGACGCCGATCCAGGCGTCGTCGACCGTGACGGGCTAGGGGCTGCGTGGAAGCACCCGGCCTGATCGCAGCAGAGGGAGCGCCGCCCTTCGGGCGGCGCTCCCAAGCTGTGGACAAGGGGTTCCGCTGGGTGACGGCCGCGACCGCGGCGGGCCTCATCCTCCTCTTGATCGCGCTGATCCTCGTCCTCATCGACGGCAGCACCAGGATCTTCTCGACGTTCGGGCTCTCGTTCTTCACGGGGACCGACTGGAACACGGTTCCCGGGCGCGAGTCGTTCGGCGCCCTGCCGTTCATCTACGGGACGTTGGTCACGTCCTTCGTCGCCGTGTTCCTGGCCGTGCCCATCTCGGTCGGATTGGCGCTCCTGTTGAACGAGGTCCGTTCCGGATGGCTCAGCAATCCGCTCGCGACGTTCGTCGACGTGCTGGCGGCGATCCCGAGCATCGTGTACGGCCTGTGGGGGCTCTTCGTCCTGAAGCCGTTCCTGGACAAGTACATCGAGCCGGCCCTGCAAGACACCCTCGGGAAGATCCCCGTGATCGGACACCTCTTCTCCGGGACCACGGTCGGTCCCGACCTGTTCAGCGCGGGCGTGATCCTCGCGATCATGATCGTGCCGATCATCACCGCCGTGACCCGCGAGGTGGTGGCGACCGTGCCGCGCGAACTCCGCGAGGCCGCCAAGGCGATCGGTGCGACCCGCTACGAGACGATCCGACTCGCGGTCCTGCCGTACGCGCGCAGCGGCATCGTGGGCGCGACGATGCTCGGCCTCGGGCGGGCGCTGGGCGAGACGATCGCGGTCTCGCTGCTGGTGGGGAACACGACGAGGATCAGCACGACCCTCTTCGGGGCGGGCGTCACGATCCCGTCCTGGATCGCGAGCAGCTTCCGCGACGCGACCAGCGTCGGGCTGCATCGGTCGGCGCTCCTCGGGCTCGCCCTCGTCTTGATCGCCCTCACGTTCGGCCTCGCGGCGCTCTCGCGCCTCCTCGTCGGGCGCGACCCGCACATCTCCGTGAGCGCCACCGTCGAGGTGGCGGTGGCCGAGGCCGAAGAGGGTTTCGGGGAGGATCGCCGATGAGCGCCGCCACGATGCCGCTCAGCGGCCACGTGAGTCGAGGGCGTCGAGCGAAAGACCGGGTGTTCGGCGGTTTCATGGTCGCCTGCGCGATCCTCACGCTGATCCCGCTGACGCTGATCATCGGCTACGTCGTGATGCGCGGGTGGTCCGCGCTCACCGTGAACTTCTTCACGAAGGAGCCCTCGGGCCCCCTCACCCCGTCGGCCGGGGGCATCGTGCAGTCGTTCATCGGCACGGCCATGATCACCGCGATGGCGGCGGCGATCTCGATCCCGCTCGGCATCCTCGCCGCGATCTACCTGGCGGAGTACGGGAAGGGGCGCTTCGCGGCGAGCGTGCGCTTCGTGGCGGAGGTGCTGTTGTCGACCCCGTCGATCATCGCCGGAGCCTTCATCTGGGCCATCGTCGTCGTGTGGTTGGGGAGCTTCTCCGCCTTCGCCGGAGCGCTCGCCCTCGCGTTCCTGATGTGGCCGATCATCGCTCGGGCTTCGGAGGAGATCCTCCGGTTGGTCCCCGACGAGCTGCGGGAAGCCGGGCTCGCGCTCGGGCTGCCGCGGTGGAAGGTCATCGTGAAGGTGGTGCTCCCGACCGCGGGCGCGGGCCTCCTCACGGCGGTGATGCTCGCGGTCGCGAGAGGGCTCGGCGAGACCGCCCCACTCCTGCTCACCACGCTGGGCAGCAACTTCATCAACTGGGATCCGGCCAAGGCGACCGACTCGGTCACCCTGCGGCTGTATACCTATGCGCGGACGCCCGTCGAAGCGCTGCACACGATCGCGTGGGGAGGCGCGATCACGCTCCTCGCGCTCGTGCTCGCCCTATCGATCGGGGCCCGCTACGTTAGCCATCGACAACGGAAGAGGCTCTCGTGAGAAGGATCGAAGCATCCGGCTTGAATGCCTGGTTCGGGGCGGCGCACGTCCTGAAGGACGTGAACGTCGTGGCGGAGCCGAAGACCGTGACCGCCATCATCGGTCCGTCCGGCTGCGGGAAGTCGACGCTGGTCCGCTGCATGAACCGCATGCACGAAGAGGTCCAGGGCGCCCGGGTCGAAGGGAAGGTGCTGTTCGACGGGCAAGACATCTACGGCCAGGACGTGGATCCGGTCGAGGTGCGACGGAGGATCGGCATGGTCTTCCAACGCCCGAACCCGTTCCCCACGATGAGCATCTTCGACAACGCCGTGGCGGGGGTGCGCCTCGGGGCCGGCCGCATATCGAAGGCCGACCTGCAGGAACGTGCCGAGAAGGCCCTGCGATCCGCCGGCCTATGGGGCGAGGTGAAGGATCGGCTCCAGACGCCTGGGGGGCGGCTTTCGGGGGGCCAACAGCAGCGCCTCTGCGTGGCGCGGGCGTTGGCGGTGGAGCCGGAGGTGCTGCTCATGGACGAGCCCGCCTCGGCGCTGGACCCCGCCTCGACCCTCCGGATCGAGGAGCTGGTGATCGAGCTGAAGGAGGCGTACACCGTCGTCATCGTGACGCACAACATGCAGCAGGCGTCCCGCGTCTCGGATTGGACGCTGTTCATGCTCCTGGGGGAGGCTGTCGAGTTCGCACCGACCGAGAAGGTCTTCACGAATCCTGATGACCACCGAACGGAGGACTACGTGACCGGAAGGTTCGGATGATGCTGGAGACTCGGAAGAAGTTCCACGAGGAGCTCGACGACCTCGAGACCGCACTGCAACGGCTCGGTGAGCTCGCTGCGACCTCGGTCCACGAGTCCGTCGCCGCGCTGATCGAGAACGATCCCGAGCGCTCCCAGAAGGTGATCGACGACGACGACGTGATCGACGAGCTCTACCTGGAGATCGATCAGGGGGTGCTCGCGCTCCTCGCGTTGCAGGCGCCGGTGGCGTCGGACCTGCGCCTCGTCTCGGCGCTGATGCACTGCTGCCTCCACCTCGAGCGGATCGGGGACCAGGCCGTGAACGTCGCGAAGCTGCACCTTGCCACCGTCGACCTGCCGGCGAGCGACGCGCTGCGCCAGCAGCTGGGAGAGATGGGAACCATCGTCGTCAAGATGGTGCGCACCGCAATGGAGGCGCTCGCGCGTCGGGACATCGAACTGTGCGGGACCCTCACGACGATGGACGACCCGGTCGACCATCTGAACCGGGCCACCCACCTCGAGGCACTGAAGCTCGCCGACGATCCGGCGGCGCTCGATTGGGGCATGCACATGACCATGGCGGCGAGGGCGCTCGAGCGCGTGGGCGACAATGCCGTCGACATCGGCGAGCAGGCCTCCTACCTGATCACGGGGGAGTTCCGGGAGTTCACGGACGCCTCGCACCCGGACGCATGAACGAGGCCGTACCTCGCATCCTGATCGTCGAGGACGAGGAGTCGTTGGCGGACTCCGTCCGGTACAACCTCGAGCGCGAAGGGTTCGACGTGGCGGTGGTGACCGACGGCCGACGGGCGATCGAGCGGTTCAAGGACTTCGCGCCGGCCCTCGTCATCTTGGACCTGATGCTCCCCGAGATGTCCGGCCTGGATGTCTGCCGGCTGATCCGTCAAGGATCCGACGTCCCGATCATCATGGTGACGGCCAAGGATGCCGAGGCCGACAAGGTCACCGGCCTGGAGCTGGGAGCCGACGACTACGTCACGAAGCCCTTCTCGGTGCGCGAGCTCGTCTCGCGCGTGCGTGCCCTGCTCCGTCGGGCGGCGCTCGGCACGCAGCTCCCGCCCGACGAGGTCATCAAGGGTGGCCCGGTCGCGATGGACGTCGGCCGTCATGAGGTGCTCGTCGGCGGTGAGCTCGTCGCGTTCCCCCCGAAGGAGTTCGAACTGCTCGAGGCCTTCCTGCGACGCAAGGACCGGCTCCTCACCAGGCTCTTCCTGATCGAGGAGGTCTGGGGGAACGACTACGTGGGCGATACGAAGACGCTCGACGTCCATGTGAAGCGGATCCGCCAGAAGATCGAGGAGGACCCGCACGATCCGACGCACCTGCTGACGGTGCGTGGGCTCGGCTACAAGTTCGTCGACTGACGGACGACACTCGTTCATCCGGCGTTCACCGGGTGGACATCTCAGGCCTCGGCCGGTACCTTCGCTCGGCCATGCGCCGGGTCCGAGGAGACTGACGTGCCGTTCCAGGTCATCCCACGAGAATTGGCGTTCTTCGACCTGTTCGACCGCCAGGCCGACGGCATCGTGAGGGGCGCTGTCGACCTCACGGCCATGCTGAACGACCTCCCCAACGCCGAGCGATATGCGGGCCGGATCCGCGATCTCGAGCACCACGGGGACGACCTGACCCATCAGATCCTGAACCTGCTGAACACGACGTTCGTCGTCCCGTTCGACCGCAAGGACATCCACACGCTCGCGTCATCCCTGGACGACGTCCTCGACGCGGAAGAGGCGCTCGCCGATCTGCTCGTCCTCCTGCGCGTCCATGAGCCGCTGCCCCAGTTCGTCCTGTTGGTCGACGTGCTCAGGCGCGTGAGCACCTCCGTGGCGGTGGCCGTGCGCGACCTCCGCCATTTCCGCGGGCTCGAGCGTGCGATCGGCGAGGTGAAGCGCCTGGAGCACGAGGGGGATTGGGTGTATCGGCGCGGTGTGGCCGCCCTGTACTCGGGGGACTACCGACCGCTCGAGGTCCTGATGTGGAAGGACCTCCTGCACGAGGTCGAGGGCGCCGTCGATCGCTGTGAGGACATCGCCAACACCCTCGAGTCCGTGGTGCTGAAGTTCGCATGACGATCGCCATCGCTCTGATCATCGCGATCGCCCTCGCGTTCGACTTCTTCAACGGGTTCCACGATGCCGCGAACTCCATCGCCACCGTCGTGTCCACACGCGTGCTCTCCCCTCGCCAGGCGGTGGCCTGGGCGGCGTTCTTCAACTTCGTGGCCTTCCTCGTGTTCGGGACCAAGGTCGCCGACACGATCGCGAGCACCGTCAAGCCCGGCGTCTTCGACAACCGGGTGATCTTCGCGGGCCTGATCGGGGCCATCGCGTGGGACATCATCACCTGGTACTTCGGGTTGCCGACCTCCTCCTCGCACGCGCTGGTGGGAGCGATGGCGGGAGCGGCGGTCGCAAAGGCGGGGTGGGGAGCGCTCGTGGCATCGGAGTTCCAGAAGATCGCCGTGTTCATCGTGCTCTCGCCGGTCCTGGGCCTGCTGCTCGCGTTCACGTTCATGGTGGCGATCTACTGGCTCTTCCATCGGGCGAAGCGCCAGGAACGGCTCCATCGAGGGTTCCGGGTGGGGCAGCTCTTCTCCGCGTCCGCGTTCAGCCTCGCGCACGGCGCCAACGACGCGCAGAAGACGATGGGGGTGATCTTCGCGTTGCTGATCGCGAACGGTCTGGTCACGAAGTCCGAGGGCGTGCCGATCTGGGTGGTCCTCAGCGCGCACACGGCGATCGCCCTGGGGACGCTGTTCGGCGGATGGCGCATCGTGCACACGATGGGCTCGAAGATCACGAAGATCCAGCCGGCCCAGGGGATGGCGGCCGAGAGCGCGGCCGCCGTCACGATCATGGCCAACACGTTCGCAGGCATCCCCGTGTCGACGACCCACACGATCTCGGGCGCCATCGTGGGTGTCGGCACCACGCAGCGCCTGTCCGCCGTGCGCTGGGGCATCGCGCAGCGGGTCGTGTGGGCCTGGATCCTCACGATCCCCGGCGCGTTCGTGATCAGCTACCTGGTGTACCTTCCGTTCAAGGGGATGTCATGAGGATCGGGCGACGACCGCTGTTCTTCGCCGCGCTCGCGGTGCTGTGCCTCATCATGCTCGATCCCACGCCGGCCCAGTACCGATGGGTGAACCTCCTCGGGGCGGGCCTCGGCTTCTTCTGGGCCGTGATGCTCTTCCTCGAGGAACGCTCGCTCGTGAAGATCACACCACTCGAGCCGGGCGAGGGGAAGGATCGGGCCCCTCGCTCACCGATGGACTGACGGCCCTCCTCCTCAGGCGTGCTTGAGCACGACCGACTCGATCACGTTCGCGACGTTCTCGAGCCCATCGAGCGCCTCTTCGAGCGTCTCGATGACCTCTTTCCAGCGCAGGACGTCCATCGCGCGGTGGTCGCCGGAGAACAGGCCCGCCACCGCCCTGCGGAACAGCTGGTCGCCCTCGTTCTCCAGGGAGTTGATCTCGACCCAGTAGGGCTCGAGCTGTTCCCGGCGCATGTTGCGGAATGCCCCGAGCGCCTGGGCCGTCTGCTCCGCGGCACGTTGCAGGACGTCGACCTGTTCCAGCATCTCGGGAAGCGGGGCTTCGATGTTGTGCAGCACGAAGATGTCCGCGACGGCCTCCACGAAATCCATCACGTCGTCCAGCGC
The DNA here is from genome assembly GCA_963810945.1 of uncultured Actinomycetes bacterium. Taxonomy (GTDB): domain Bacteria; phylum Actinomycetota; class UBA4738; order UBA4738; family HRBIN12; genus JAOUEA01. Next base: position 1,421,750 of record CAWEPI010000004.1, on the reverse strand, counting down.
CGTCGCGAGCTGGTAGATGTCCTCGCGGTCCATGGGCGTGACGAACGTGGTGTTGAGCTTGCGGATGATGGCGTGCGTCACCTCGTCGCCCTCGTGCTCGCGTTCTTGGATGCGACGGGCCTTGAGCTCGATGTCCGTGTAGTCGTGCACCATCTCCCGGAGCTCACCGGTGGCCGCCAGGAGGTTGGCGCCTGACTCCTCGAAGAGGTCGAAGAACACGTCGGGTCGCTGCGATACCTTGAGCTTCACTCGTCCCTCCTGGGCTGGCGCCGCGTGCGACGGCCATCCTGGCAGAGCCGGGACCGCCCGTCACGCCCCGGGGAACCCCGTCATTGCGGGCAAGGCGGCTGGCCCTCTACGATAAGGGGCCTGCCATGACTGACGAGCCCTTCCCCGCGCCGTCCGCACCTGCGGCTCACCGCTTCATCAACCGTGAGCTCTCCTGGCTCGAGTTCGATGCGCGCGTGCTGGCGCTCGCCGAAGACCCCGAGCGACCGCTCCTGGAGCGGGTGAAGTTCCTCTCGATCTTCGCGAGCAACCTCGACGAGTTCTACCAGATCCGCGTCTCCGGGCTGGTGGAGCAGGTGGAGGCGGGGGTGATCGCCACGACCCCCGACGGCATGACGCCCCACGAGCAGCTCGAGGCGGTCCGGCGCCGCGTGGTGGAGCTCCTCGCGCGCGCCGAGGGCGCCTGGTTGGGGGAGTTGAAACCCGCGCTCGAGAAGGAGCGGGTCCGTCTCGTCGACTGGGACCAGCTCGACGACGACGACAAGGGCTTCCTGGGGCGCCGCTTCCGCGAGCGGATCTTCCCCGTGCTGACCCCGCTGTCCGTCGATCCGGCCCACCCGTTCCCCTACATCTCGAACCTCTCGCTCAACCTCGCCGCCGTCGTGCGTGATCCGATCACGGGCGTGCGTCGCTTCGCTCGGGTGAAGGTGCCGCCGCTGCTCCCTCGGTTCACCGCGCTACCCGACGGTGAGCGGTTCGTCCCCCTCGAGCAGGTGATCGCGGCCCACCTCGACCAGCTCTTCCCCGGTATGGACCTCGTCACGCACCACGTGTTCCGGGTCACGCGCGATGCCGACGTCGAGATCGAGGAGGACGAGGCCGACGACCTCCTGGCCGCGATCGAGACCGTCCTGCAGCGTCGGCAGCGGGGTGCCACGCCGATCCGTTTGGAGATCGACCCCTCCATGACGGATGAGGTGCGCAGCCTCCTGGTCCGGGAGATGGGGCTCGACGAACCGCAGGTCTACGTCACCGAAGGGCTGATCGACATAGCCGGCCTCTGGTTCTTCGTCGAGCTCGATCGGCCCGAGCTGAAGGACGAGCCGTGGACCCCGGTGACCCCCCTCGAGCTCCAGTCGAGCGAGGGTCTGCCGGATATCTTCGCCGTGCTGCGTGAACGGGACGTCCTCGTCCACCACCCCTACGAGTCGTTCTCGACGACCGTCGAGGCGTTCGTCGCGCAGGCGGCCGCCGACCGCGACGTGCTCGCGATCAAGCAGACGCTCTACCGCACCTCCTCGGACAGTCCGATCATCCGATCCTTGATCCGCGCCGCGGGCGCGGGCAAGCAGGTGGTGGCCCTCGTCGAGCTGAAGGCACGGTTCGACGAGGAGGCCAACATCACGTTCGCCCGGGCCCTCGAGCATGCCGGCGTGCACGTGGTCTACGGCGTGGTCGGGCTGAAGACGCACGCGAAGACCTGCCTCGTCGTGCGCAGGGAGGAGACGGGCGTGCGCCGCTACGCGCACATCGGCACAGGCAACTACAACCCCAAGACCGCACGGCTCTACGAGGACATGGGGTTGCTGACGTCCGACCCCGACCTCGGCGCGGATCTCACGGACCTGTTCAACCTGCTCACGGGCTACAGCCGTCAACGCGAGTATCGGAAGCTGCTGGTTGCTCCCGTCACGATGCGCCCCGGCCTGGAGGATCTGATCCACCGCGAAGCCGAGCACGAGGACGGATCGATCGTCTTGAAGATGAACAGCCTCGTCGATGCCGACCTGATCGACGCGCTCTACGAGGCATCGCAGTCGGAGACACGCATCGACCTGCTGGTGCGCGGGATCTGCTGCTTGCGGCCGGGCGTCGAGGGCCTGTCGGGATCGATCCGCGTGCGTTCGCTCGTGGGGCGCTTCCTGGAGCACTCGCGGGTCTACCGGTTCGGCAGCCCCGCCCGCGGCTTCGACTACCTGATCGGCTCGGCGGATCTGATGCCGCGGAACCTCGACCGCCGGGTTGAGGCGCTCACGCCGGTCCAGGACCCCGCGCTGCGGGCGCGCATCGACGAGCTCATCGCCGTCGAACTCGACGACGACGAACTGGCCTGGGAACTCGACCCCGACGCCCGGTGGCACCGGGTTCCCACCGTCCGCGGCGTGAACGCGCATCGCTCCCTGCAGGAGCTCGCGGTGCGACGGTCCGAGGGGGACAGGTGACGCTCGAGCGGGAGGTCAAGCTCTCCGTCGGTCCGATGTTCCAGATGCCCGACCTCGATGAGGTCGTCCCCGGGGCGACGATCCGGGATGAGGGCACGACGCGATTCGTCGCGAGCTACTACGACACACCCGACCTCCGGCTCGCTCGTTGGGGAGCGTCGCTCCGCTACCGGACGGGGGAAGGCTGGACCGTCAAGCTCCCGATCGCGGCGGAGGACGGGCGGTTCGACCGCGACGAACGGACCTTCGACGCCGGCCCGGGTCGTCCCCCCGAGGGGGCCGTGGATCTCGTGCGCGCCTTCGTCCGCACGTCGACCCTCCGTCTCGCGGTCCGGCTCCAGACCGTCCGCCGGGGTCTGATCGTGTCGACGCCGGACGATGGTGACGTGGCTGAGGTGGTGGACGACGAGGTGTCGGTGCTCGACGGACGCCGCGTGGCGGGGAGGTTCCGGGAGATCGAGATCGAGCTCATGCCGGACGCGGAGGACAAGGTGCTCGACGCCCTGACGGGACGGCTGGCGGCCGGCGGCGCCGAATCGCGGAGCGAGGTCCCGAAGTTCGTGCGCGCCCTGCTGCCCCTGTCGGCGGAACCTCCGGAGGTGGTGCCCGCTGACATGGGTCGCCGGAGCACGGTGCTCGACGTGGTCCGTGGCTCCATCGCGCGTTCCGCCGAGCGGATGATCCGCTTCGACGCGGGTGTGCGGCTGGGGGAGGACCCCGAGGCCGTGCACCAGGCGCGGGTGGCGACCCGTCGGATCCGTTCCGACCTCCGCACGTTCCGCAGCCTCCTCGACCCGGAGTGGACCGCCGATCTGCGCGAGGAGTTGGGGTGGCTCGGCGCCGAGCTGGGGAAGGTGCGGGATCTCGACGTGCTGGGGGGGCGACTGCGCGGGCGGCTCAAGGCGCTCCCGGATGACGATGCCGAGGGGGCCCCGAAGCTCCTCGATCGGGTCCGCACCGAACGCGAGGCGGCCCGCTCGGATCTGATGTCGGCGATGCGCGAGCCGCGGTATCTCGCGCTGGTGGACCGGGTCGTCGCGGCTTCGAGCGAGCCGGCCGTCCTCCCCGACGTCGTCGCCGCCCATGCGGGGGACGCGATGGGGGCGCTGATGGAAGGACCCTGGAGCCACCTCCAGCGGACCTGCCGCCAGCTCGGCCCGGGCTCGGCGGATGCCGAGCTGCACCAGGCGCGGATCCGCGCCAAGCGCGTGCGGTACGCGGCCGAGAGCCTGATCCCGGTCTTCGGGAAGCCCGCGGCGCGCTTCGCCGACCGGGCCGCCGACCTCCAGACGGTGCTCGGCGAGCATCAGGACGCGGTCATGGCGATCGCGTGGCTCAGGGGGCAAGCCGGTGGTGCGGCCGGACGTGGCGCCTTCGTGGCGGGTGAGCTGGCGGGTATCGAGCTCCGCGCGATGGATCAAGCCCGGGCGGAGTGGCCGGAGGCCTGGCGCCGGCTGCGCGCGAAGAAGGTCCGGTTCTGGCGGGAGCACGTGTGATGGCCGCGCCCGAGCTCGCCGGGTCCGAGCTGGAGGTGCGCGCCGGAGGCGGGGTGGTGCGGCGCCGCGGTCCGTCCGGTCCTGAGGTCGCCGTCGTGCACCGCCCACGCTACGACGACTGGACCCTCCCGAAGGGCAAGGCGAACCACGGCGAGTCCGACGAGGCATCCGCGCTGCGCGAGGTGCGCGAGGAGACCGGGCTGCGATGCGAGCTCGGACCGGAGGTCGCCGAGGTGCGCTACCGCGATCACCTGGACAGGCCCAAGGTGGTGCGCTACTGGCTCATGTATCCGGCCTCCGGCGGATTCGTCCCGAACGATGAGGTGGACCGGTTGCGCTGGATCACGCCGGAAGAGGCGATGACGACGCTGACGTACCGACACGACCGCGACGTGGTGCGCCGGGCCTTGGCGTTCGACGGGTCCCTCTACCTCGTGCGCCATGGCAAGGCCGGCGACCGCGAGGGATGGACCGAGGACGACCGGCTCCGCCCGCTCAGCAAGAAGGGGCGGCAGCAGGCCGAGGGGCTCGTCGCGCTCTTCGACGGCCGGAACATCGACCGGGTGATCTCGAGCCCGTACGACCGATGCGTGCAGACGGTGCGGCCCCTCGCGATCGCGCGGCACCTGCCGGTGGAGGAGACCGAGTTGCTCGCCGAGGGCACGTCCCTGGCGGACGCGATCGCCTTCCTCAGAGACCTCGGGGGCGCGGTCGTGTTGAGCAGCCACGGGGACGTCGTCCCGGCGGTCGTGCTCCACCTCGCCGAGCGAGGGCTCGAGATGGCCGACCCGCCCGACTGGAAGAAGGGGTCGACCTGGGTCCTGGAGCGCGAGGCGGGTCTGTTCACGGCCGCTCGCTACCTGGCGCCGCCCGACCGTGACGACTGAGCCTTCGTCGAGGGCAGCCGCCCCGCTTCCGTGAACCCCAAGCGTTCGTACATCGCGATCACGGGCCTCGCCGCCGGATCGGCGAGCAGGCAGACGTGTCGCGCGCCCGCGTCCCTGGCCTCCCGCGCCATGATCGCCGCCAGCGCGCTCGCGTATCCGCGACCCCGCGCGCGATCCACGGTCGCGACGCCGTCGATGAATCCGACGCCCTCGAGCACCGCCAGCGCCGCCGTCGAGGCCAGTCCCGCGTCGTCCCGCACGCCGAACCATCGCTTCGCCCTCGAAGCGCCGTGGAGGCGCTCGAGCGCGAGGAGTTGCGCACGGACCTCCGGATCGTCGATCCCGAAGAGCGCGAGGGACTCCATGCGCGCCGCCCGGAGCTCGTCGCCGTTCCCGAGCTCTTCGACCACGAGGGCAGGCGTCGCGGGGAGGTCGCCGTCGAGTTCCATCACGACGTCCCATGCGGGGACGTGGCCGCGGGCCTCGAGTTCGGCGAACAGGGGCGCCTGAGACTCGGGCCTGAACCCCACGACGTGGACCGTGGAGGCGCCTGCCTCGGCGAGAGCGGGCAGGAGCGCGGCCTCGACCTCATCGGCCGTCAGGGCTCGGTCGTCGGTCTCCACGCGGGCGTAGTTCGCGTCCCAGATGAGGGGGAAGCGCGCGTCGGTGACGACGGCGCCCCACCACGTGGGCTGGACGCTCCCGTTGCGGGCGTCGAACGCGCGCCAGAATCGGAGCAGGTGGTCGGGGACCGGCATGGCGTCCGAGTCTAGCCACGTCCATGGGATAGGCTCCGCGCCATGATCGAGGCGCACGTCTACCGCGACGGCCTCCCGTCCGATGAGCACGTGAACCTCGACACGCTCTCCGACGTGATCGCCGATGCGCACACCTTCGTGTGGCTGGACGTCCTGGAGCCGTCGCCCGAGGACCTGGGGATGTTGGAGCGCGAGTTCTCGCTCCACCCGCTCGTGGTGGAAGACCTGCAGCACCGGCATCAGCGTCCGAAGGTGGAGCTCTACCGGGATCAGGCGTTCGTCGTGTTGCGTCCGATCCTCGATCCGGAGGCCGACGAGGCGGAGGAGCTCGAGGTGCACGCGCTCGTGGGGCCACGCCACCTCGTCTCGATCCGCTACGACGCGCGCTACGACCTGTCCGAGGCGGTGCATCGGTGGGAGCGGCAGGCCGACCTGCTCGCGCTCGGCGGCGGCTTCGCCGTGTACGTCATGATCGACGAGGTCGTCGACGACTATCTGACCCTGGTCGAGCGGCTGGAGGATCGCGCCGACGAGCTGGAGGACACGATCTTCGCCACCGACGACGGTCCGGCGGACGTCGGCGCGGTCCAGGAGCGCCTGTTCAAGCTCAAGCGGGAGTGCGTGCGCCTGCGACGTGCCGTGATGCCCTTGCGGCAAGGTCTCGATCTGCTCCAGGAGCAACCCGCGTTGGCGGCGCCGACGCTCGCCCCCTACTACCGGGACGTGGTCGATCACGTGATCCGCACCGTGGAGCTCGTCGACAACATCCGCGACCTGCTCACCTCGATGCTCGAGGTTCGTGTGGCCCAGGTGGCGAACCACCTCAACGAGGTGATGAAGAAGCTCACCGCCTGGGCGGGGATCATCCTCGTGCCCACGCTGATCGCCGGGATCTACGGCATGAACTTCGACAACATGCCCGAGCTCCGGTGGCAGGTCGGCTATCCGCTCGCGCTGGGCGTGATGGCGGCGTCCGCGGCGGCCCTCTACGTGATGTTCCGGCGCCAGGGATGGCTCTAGATGTGCCGAGCCGTGAAGGTCCTGTGCGTGGCGGAGGATCCGGCAGCGCTGGCGGCCCTGAAGGCGGCCACCGTCTCCGCTGAGTGGGAGCTCACGCCGGGCGCCACGCGGGAGCGCGCCGCCCTGGATCAGGTAGCCGCCGAACGTCCCCACATGATGGTGGTGTTCGGTGCGTTCGAGCTGCTCGTGGAGACGGTGAGCGAGCGCTTCCCGGGGATGCGGATCGTGACGGACCGCGACGCACCCGGGGCCACCGAGGTGGCCACCTCCTTGGAGGAGGTGCGAGGGCTGCTGCGGGGGTTCCCTCGCCCGGGCGGTCCGGTCGGCTAGCGGGCTAGCCGCCCCAGGGGTACCAGCCCACGCTCTTCACCATCCGCATCGTCACGATGATGTTGGCGCGCGCGTTGAACCCCGACCAGCCCTTGAAGCCGTACGCCTGGGCGCGGCCGGGCCAGTAGCGACTCAGATGCTGGTAGATCCCGAGGGCGCCGCTGTACGCGTTGTACGCCCTCGGGTGGTAGTTGGACTCGCGATCCGCGATGTACATCGCCTTGGACGCGCCGCCCGGCACCTCGTAGTGGACGGCGGCACACCGGATCAACCTCTTGACGAACCAGGGACCGCGCTGCCACGGGATCGGGCAGATCTTCGCGGGGACCCGGCTGTGCCGCGGCTCCGGGGTCGCCATGGCCGAGGCGACGGGGACGAGGAGGAGCATCGCGGTCACGAACAGCGCCACGGGGAGGTTGTGGCGCATCGACTTGTCTCGGGACATATAGGGCTTCACCCTCGCGGTGAGCCGCAGCTGGCCGCTGCGCTCGGGTGGCTCGGACGGACGACCTTCGTCCACGATCCGTGCCGCCCCGCGGTAGGTCGCGGGTGGGGACATCACCTCCTGGTGTCGATCAGCTCCGTGTGACCTATGCCTGTGCGCCGAACCGCCGGCCCCTGCTCCACGCGTACGGGCGCACGCCGACCACCATGGGAAGGCGGGGAGCGTGCGTCACACGCGGGAAGGGCCGGACCGAGCGGTCCGGTGCGGGCACGACGACCCTAAAGCCGGGGTCGAGGTTTCGACAACCCTGGGATGTGACGGTTCCGTGACGGGGCACCGGCGACGCACCGGCCCCGATACGATGGGGGCATGACCGGTCGCGTCCTCCTCGCTGCCCCGCGTGGGTACTGCGCCGGGGTCGAGCGCGCGGTCGACGCGGTCGAGCGCGCGCTCGCCCAGCACGGCGCGCCGGTCTACGTCCGCAAGCAGATCGTGCACAACCTCCACGTCGTCCACGATCTCGAGGCGAAGGGCGCGGTCTTCGTGGAGGAGGAGACGGAGGTGCCCGAGGGCGCGCCCGTCGTCCTGTCGGCCCACGGCGTGGCCCCCGAGGTCTACGCGAACGCGGAGGGCCGTCACCTCGAGGTGATCGACGCCACGTGCCCCCTCGTCACCAAGGTTCACGTCGAGGCACGACGCTTCGCCCAGCACGGTCGGACGATCGTGTTGATCGGCCACGCCGGGCACGAGGAGGTCGTGGGCACCACCGGGCAAGCCCCCGATCGCACGATCTTGGTGCAGTCGCCCGAGGAGGCACGACGGGTGGAGGTCCCCGACCCGGGGAACCTCAGCTACCTCACCCAAACGACGCTGTCCGTCGACGAGACGAACGAGATCGTGCGGATCCTGCAGGAGCGCTTCCCGGCGATCCAGGGGCCGCCCCGCGACGACATCTGCTACGCGACGCAGAACCGCCAGGACGCGGTGAAGGTGATCGCGCCCCGATCGGACGTCGTGCTCGTGATCGGCTCCCAGAACTCCTCCAACTCCAACCGGCTCGCCGAGCTCTCGCGGGAGCTGGGGACGCCGGCGCACCTGGTGGACGACGAGGCGTCCGTGGATCCGGCGTGGCTACGGGGCGCCTCAACGGTGGGGCTGACGTCGGGCGCATCGGCGCCCGAGTGGCTGGTGCACCGGATGGTGTCCTGGCTCGCCGCCCAGGGCTTCGGCGACGTGGAGGAGGTCACGCTCATCGAGGAACACGTGAAGTTCTCCCTGCCCGCCGGCGTGCGCCGACTCCCCCACGCCCAGGGAGGCTAGGACCAGGTCGAGAACTGGTCGCGGTCCTCTTCCGGCTCCTCGTAGACGATGGAGACGAGGGTGCTCGTGGCGACGATCCCCGGCAGGGCGTGGATCTGCTCCAGGATGATGCCGCTGGCGACCTCCCATGGATGCGCCACGCACGCCATCAGGTCGAATCCGCCGCCGAGCACCGCCACGCCGCTCACGTCGGACATCTCGCTCAGGCGCTCCGCGAGCCCGCCGGCGGCTCCCGCGGCGGCTTTGATGTGGACGTAGCACGCGTCGCCGATGATCGCGGGTGCCTGCGGCTCGCCCCACCCACCGATCCCGACCCGATCCGGGGGCACCACCGGCGTCGTCAGGGTGCGCACGACCCCGTCGACGTGGTGGATCTCCGAGAGCACGGTGGCGGCGAGCGTCGCGAGGTCGGCCCCGTCCACGTGCACCAGGATGTCCCAGTCGCCGACCACGGCGATCGCCCGACGGACGTTGCTCTTCGTCGCGAGCCCGGTGAGCACGGAGGTCATGCTCCCGGGCCGGATCCGCACGTAGACGTAGGCGTCCATGCGCGGCAGGCTAGGTCAGGAACCGGGTCGGTACAAGGACCGGGGCCGGGCCTCAGCTCTCGGCCACGAGCGGAGCGCCGGTGAGCTCCCAGAGCTCCTCCTCGCCCTCCTCCGGCCCGACCGAGATCAGGCGGTCGCCCTCCTGCAGCGTGAACGTGCCGCGCGGCCGATAGATCCATCGGGCGCCTCGCTGGACGGCCAGCACGAACATGCCCGTCTCGGTCTCGATCTGGAGTTCCTTGAGCGTGTGCCCGGAGGCGCGGGAGCCCGGTTGCACCATGGTCTCCGCGCTCGTCTCCTCGGTCTCCTCCAGCGCCATCTGCACCACCGGATGCAGCGGCTCGCCGTGCTCCACGTACCACGTCATGTCGCGGGCGGCGTCGCAGACGTACTCGCTGGCGCTCGCCAGCCGCAGGAGGCCCCGGAGCTCGTCGGGATCGCGCGCCTCCGGCGCCGCACGCAACACCCAGGACTCGAGTTCGTCGTGGAGCTGATCGCTGCGTGCCTCGAGCGCGCCGACCTCAGCCGCGAGGGCGCGGTTGTTGAACAGCAGGGACGAGTACGCGAGGCCCACCGCGGCCTCCGCCAGGTCCTTGAGTTCCACGAGGATGTCCACCGCACGATCCAGCTCCGAAAGCGCCGGGGTGTCGTCCTCGGGTGCCGTGGGCATCGCAGGGGCGCCGGCGAGTTCGCGCACCAGGTTCACGCCCTCTTCGGGCCCGCGGATCAGCAGCACGTCGCCGACGGTGATGACGTCCTCGGGTCCCGGGTCGAACTCCCAGTCGAGACCGCTGCGGATCGCCATCACCCACATGCCCGTCTCGGTGGGCAAGGACAGCTCGCGCAGGGATTGGCCCGCTGCCGGCGCCTGATCCCGCACCTTCACCCGGGCGGTCATCTCGTCGGCGTGACGCAGATCCCGGCGGAGCGCGTCGGGGATGCCGAGGCGGGCCGCGACCACGCGCGCGATGTCGGATGCGGCATCGCCGATCTGCTCGATCGCGTCCGCGATCCAGAGCACGCCCGCCATCCCCTCGGCGTCCTCGGGCGAGCGCGCCGACAGCATCGCCATGATCCGCAGTTTCCGGAGGTGGGCGCTCATGCGTTCCTCGAGGCGGCCCACCTCGCGGGCGAGCTTCTCCTCGTTGAAGAACACGGCCGCGTAGGCGAGGTCGACCATGAGCTCCGACGCGTCCTTCAATTCCACGAGGAGCTCTTTGACGTTCTTGGGTTGTTCATCCATGAGCGGTCACGCCGAGCAGCAGGATAACCAGTACGAGGCACAGGGTGCCAGCGAGGTCCATCACCGCGGAGGAGATCGGGATGCTGAAGTTGTCCGGATCCCACCCGAATCGGAACACCGCGATCGCGCTGTAGTACGCCACCGCGCAGGAGATGATCGTGGCGAGGAAGCCCGCGATCATGCTGATCGACAACATCGTCCCGAGGCCGGGGGACGCCTGGCCCGTGCCGACCGCGACGAGGTGCGCCGAGAGTCCGACCATGAAGAAGACCGAGGCCGCGAAGACGAAGTTGATCGCGATGTCGATCCACGCGAGCGTCTGGGGGATCGGGGTGGGATCGATCGCACCGATGTGCAGCTTCGAGTTGATGCGCGACGACAAGATGCCGGAGAGCGCGTTCGTGTCCTCGAGGAACGGCGGAACCAGGATGAACAGCGCAGGCAGGGCCAGGAACGAGCTCAGCCGGAGGTCCACCACCGTTCCGGCCAGCAGATCGATCAAGCCGGCGATGAACAGGATGGCCATGGACTGATGGACGATCCGGCGGATCGTGGGCAGGTCCTCCCGCCAGCCGTGCACCGTGCCGACCAGGCAGGCGGCGGCGGCGACGGCGGCGATGTACGGCGTCAGCGAGCCGAAGTGCTGGACCACGAGGGCCGCCAACCAGAGGGCCGGGAGGGTGGCGACGTCGCCGATCGCCGTGACCAACGGCGCCGAGACGGAGTCGAGGTCCCAGCGCCGCTTGTTGGACCACCGCGCGATGACGACGGCAGCCGCGCCGACGACGGCGGAACCCAGGACGCCGCCGAGGATCGAGATCGTGACGAAGTCCGCGGTCGACATCGCCTCTCCCGAGAAGGCGACGGCGACGATGTGGGCCGCGGGGCCGAGGAACAAACACGTGGCCAGGGTGAGGTACCAGGCGCCGCGCACGTTCTGACCGAGGAACCCGCGTCTGCGCAGCGACGGCTCGAACTGCCCAGCGTTGATCCCGGTGCCCAGCCGGGAGCCGAGGGCGCCGAAGATGTTGCCGCGCATCCCGATCGCGGCGGGGATCAGGACGAAGAGGCCGGGCAGCTCGTTGAGCTGGTGATCCATGAAGCTGAGAGCGAGTCCCGCTAGGAGATCTCCTCCAGAGGAGATGAACAGGGCCACGAACCCCTGGGTGAGGGTGCGACGCTCCGCGCTGAGGTAGCGCCAAAGGCGTTGTGCGCGCTGGGGCGCAGGCATAAGGGCACCGTCATCGTTCGCTCGATCCTGTAGGTCGTCCGGGAGGACCCCGTTGGAGCCCCGGGCAGTATCCCCCCGCTCTGCGTGCGGGGCAACCCTTCATGGTCATCGGCGCCCGGCCGCGGGGTCCTGAGCCGGCGTGACCGCCGTCAGTCGAGCCAGTCGCGCGTCACGAAGAGCCAGAACGCCAATCCGGCCTGCGGGCCGTATCGTCGGAACCGCCGCCTGATCGTGGCATCGGCCACGGGCTTGGTTCGCCCGGCCAACCGCGCGTACGTGGGACGCGTCCAGCTGTCGAGGATCAGTCGGGAGTCCCTCCCGATCGTCATCATGATGTGCGCCGCTGCGTACGGCCCGACGCCCGGCAGTGCGAGCAGCCGCGCCTCGAGATCGTCGTCGGAGAGATCCTCGGGCGTCGCGGAGCCGAGCGCCTCCAGGTCCAGCGTCCCCTCGGCGACGTCGCGGGCGAGCGCCGCGAGGTAGGTGCCCCGATACCCGGCGCGCACCGTTTCCCTGTAGAACGCCTCGGGCACGGAGGCCATCGCCTCCGCCGTCGGGAACGCATGGGTGAGCGGGGCCTTCACGCCGAGCGCCGGTTCCCCGAGGTGCGTGACCAAGGCGTCCACCATCCGGACCGTCGCGCTCCACGCGCAGTTCGTCGTGCAGATCGTCTTCACCACGTCCTCGTAGACGGACGCGCTGCGCAGCATCCGGCCGGCCCCCTCGGCCACCCAGGACAGATCGGGGTCTTCGGCAGCCTGCGCATAGAACCCCGAGAGGTCCTGATCGAGACGGAGCACGTGGCGGACCGCGTGCTCGACCGCGCCGCGCACCCGCGGCCCCGCGGCGGGCCCCAGGATCTCGACCCCGGCTCGTCCCGGGCGCCCGGGAGCGATCCGGACGCGCCTCGGTCGACCGCCGGGCACGCGCAGGGTGGTCTCCAGGGTCGCATCGGCCGGCGCCAGCCGCGTAGGCGACAGGTCGGCGAACCCGTGAGAGTTGAGGGTGCGCGCCAGATCCACCGGCTCGCCACCCGGACCGAGCAGCCTGAGTTGGATCTCGGTCACGATCCCGCCTCGGCCCGGTCTCCGTCGTGCGATGCCACCACGCGGAGGGTACCGTGCGGCGCGCGGGTCCTCTGCGACGCGGCGCCCGGGCCGATCGGCTCCCGGGCGCGGACCACGCGCCCGCTACACTGCGCGCATGACGGACGCGGCCTCCCTCCACGCGCTCGCGGGTCTCACGGCCGGTCCCGTCATGGTGATCGGGGGCGCCGAGGACAAGCTCCGCGACAAGGTGATCCTCTCCCGGTTCGCGAAGTTCGCGGAGGGTGAAGCGGGGAGGGTCGTGGTGATCTCGACCGCGTCGTCGCTCGGCGATCAGGCCACCGCGATGTACCACGACCTCTTCACGGGTCTGGGGATCGGCGAGGTGATCGGCGTCCGGCCGGAGGAGCGTGAGGAGGCGGACGACCCCGAGGTGGCGGCCGTCGTGCGCGAGGCGACGGGGATCTACCTCACCGGCGGCAATCAGTCGCGCCTCACGCAGGTGGTGGCGGGCACCAAGCTCGGTGACGCCCTCTTCCTGGCGCACGACCGCGGCGCGGTGATCGCGGGCACGTCGGCCGGCGCGAGCGCCATGGCCAGCCACATGGTCGCGTTCGGCAACGCCGGCCCGACCCCCAAGAACCGCATGGTCCAGCTCTCGGCCGGGCTGGGGGTCCTGCAGGGATTGGTCATCGACCAGCACTTCGGTGAACGCGGGCGCATCGGCCGATTGCTCGCGCTCGTGGCCCAGTCCCCCTCGCTCCTCGGGCTGGGGATCGACGAGGACACCTGCGCCATCGTGTTCGCGGACCAGACGCTGCACGTGATCGGGCGGGGGGCCGTGACGATCGTCGACGGCGCCCACGTCAAGACGGACGCATATCGCGGGAAGGGGTATAAACCGCTCATGGTCTCGGGCGCGGTGCTGCACTCCCTGCCGTCGGGCTACTGGTACGACCTGCGCGGTCGTCGGCTGCTCGCGGGGGCGCACGCGCTCGAGGATGAGCGTGAGGCCTCCGAGTGACCTCGGGCGCCACCGCGAACCGCGCCGCCCGCCGCGAGCGGAAGTCCGAGCCTCCCACGAAGAAGCCCCCGCTCAAGCCCGACCTCGCGGTCGTGCAGACGCAGGTCTTCCGCGGCCCCAACTACTGGTCGTACGAACCCTGCGTCCGGATGCTCGTGGACCTGGGGAGCCTCGAGCACTGGCCATCCAACACGATCCCCCGGTTCAACGAGAAGCTGCTGAAGGTCCTGCCCGGCGTGGGGGAGCACTCCTGCTCGCTCGGCAAGCGCGGCGGGTTCCGCGAGCGTCTCGAGGACGGGACGTGGCTGGGGCACGTGGCCGAGCACGTGGCGCTGGAGCTCCAACGGGAGTCGGGTGCGCACATCTCGCGGGGGAAGACGCGCAGCGCGGGCACGGCCGGTCAGTACAACGTGATCTACGGCTACGCCGAGGAGCGCGTGGGCGTCACCGCCGGGAAGCTCGCGGTGCGGCTCGTGAACCACCTCGTCAAGACCGAGCCCGGGTTCGACTTCGACGACGAGCTCGAGCGGCTGATCCTGCTGGCCGAGCGCCGGCAGTTCGGCCCCTCGACGCAGGCCATCATCGAGGAGGCCGTGACGCGGGACATCCCGTTCATCCGCCTGAACGAGCAGTCGCTCGTCCAGCTCGGACAGGGGAAGTACCAGCAGCGGATCCGCGCCACCATGACCTCCCTGACGAGCGCGCTCGCGGTCGACATCGCGGGCGACAAGAAGATGACGAACCAGCTGCTCGCCTCGGCGGGTCTCCCGGTCCCCAGGAGTGAGGTGGTGCGCTCCGAGGACGAGGCCGTCGCGGCCGCGAGGCGCATCGGCTTCCCGGTCGTCACGAAACCGCTCGACGGGAACCACGGCCGCGGCGTCGGTCTCGATCTGCGCACCGAGCGCGCCGTGCGGACGGGGTTCCGTCGCGCCCTGAAGGAGGCGCGCCGTGCCCACGTGGTCGTGGAGTCCTTCGTGACCGGCGCCGACTATCGCGTCCTCGTGATCGGCGGTCGGATGGTCGCGATCGCCGAACGTGTGCCGGCCCATGTGATCGGCGACGGCCGGCATGGCGTCCGGTGGCTCGTGGACAAGGCGAACCAGGACCCGCGGCGCGGCATCGGTCACGAGAAGGTCCTCACGCGCATCAAGATCGACGAGGCCGCCGTGGAGTTGGTGCGGAAGCAGGGCTTCGGCCTCGACGACGTCCCGCCCAAGGGCACGACGGTGCTGCTCGCCGCCACCGGCAACATGTCCACGGGCGGCATCTCGATCGACCGCACCTGGGAGGCTCACGAGGACAACGTCGAGATCGCCGAGGAGGCTGCGCGCGTGGTTGGTCTCGACGTCGCCGGCATCGACTTCCTGGCGCCCGATATCACACAGCCGGTGCGCGAGACCGGCGGCGCTATCGTCGAGGTGAACGCGGCGCCCGGCTTCCGGATGCACACGCATCCGACGGAGGGCGAGCCCCAATACGTCGCCAAGTACGTCGTGGACGGCCTGTTCCCTCCGGGCACCCCGTCACGGATCCCGATCGTGGCCGTCACCGGGTCGAACGGGAAGACGACGACCACGCGGATGATCGCGCACATCCTGCGGGGCAAGGGTCATGAGGTGGGGATGACCACCACCGACGGCGTCTACATCGACGAGCGCCTCGTGAAGCGCGTCGACGCGAGCGGCCCCAAGTCGGCACAGATGGTGCTCCAGAACCCGAGGATCGACATCGCCGTGTTCGAGGTCGCGCGTGGGGGGATCCTGCGCGAGGGCCTGGGGTACGGGCGCAACGACGTCGGTGTGGTGCTGAACGTGACGGGCGATCATCTCGGGCTCCGGGAGATCGACACGCTCGAGCAGCTCGCGGCGGTGAAGCAGGTGGTCGTGGAGGCCGTGCCGCGCAACGGGTGGGCCGTCCTGAACGCCGACGACCCGCTCGTCCTGGAGATGCGCCGGCACTGCAGCGGCAACGTGATCCTGTTCACGATGCAGGACAAGCACGACCTCGTCGAGCGCTGGGTCCGGCGCGGGCGCAAGGCGGTCGTGCTGGAGCGGAGCGAACGCGGCGAGATGATGGTGATCAAGGAAGGCCGTCGCACGATGCCGATCGCGTGGGTGCACACGCTGCCTGCCACGTTCGACGGCAAGGCGCGCATGATGGTCCAGAACGCGATGGCCGCCGCCGCCGCCGCGCACGCGGTCGGCGCCCACCTCCACGACATCCGCCAGGGACTGCGGTCGTTCACGACCTCGATCTACCAGGCGCCCGGTCGCCTGAACGTGTTCGACCTCGACGGCGTGAAGGTGATCCTGGACTATGCGCACAACG
Organism: uncultured Actinomycetes bacterium; assembly: GCA_963810945.1. Classification (GTDB taxonomy): domain Bacteria; phylum Actinomycetota; class UBA4738; order UBA4738; family HRBIN12; genus JAOUEA01. The sequence goes on along the minus strand of CAWEPI010000004.1, from coordinate 1,405,624 downwards.
CCGCCGGCCTCGAGACCTTGGGCGACTTCGTGGAGCGGCTCGTCTCGGACGCTCCCTCACCCGAGCGACCCGGCGAGGCGAGCTGGACCGCCAACCTCCGCGTGGCGGTGGTGGCCACGGCGGGAGACCGGCGGGACGAGGACATGCTGGAGCTCGGACGCGTCGCCGCCCGGTACTTCGACGAGGTGATCGTGCGTGAGGACCACAACCCGCGCGGTCGGCAGCCCGGAGAGACCGCCGCCCTGATCCGCGACGGCGTCGAGGAGGCGATCCAGGTGGGCGGGGCCCGCGCCGGCAGCGTCGAGGTGGTGCTCGACGAGATGGACGCGGCCCGGCGGGCGCTCGACCGCTCGCGTCCGGGCGATCTGGTGGTGCTCTGCGTCGACTACGCCACGGACGTCTACAAGGAGCTCGAGAAACGACGCGGCGTCGCGTCGCCCGACGTGCTGCGCGCGTCCGAGGGAGAGCTCGTCGACGCGGTCGGCGGCGATCCCGACCTCACCGGCTGAGGGCTGCCATGTCCGTGGACCTGGACGTGCTTCGCCGCGTCCTCGAGGAAGAACGCGTGGCGCTCATCCATGAGCTCGGGGACCTCACCACCGTGACCCGCGATCCCTGCCGCGACGATCGGCTTCGGCAAACGCGTGGGCGAGGGCACGAGCCAGGCGATCGAGCGGATCGAACGCGTTGGTCAGGCCGGCGCGCTCACCGCGAAGCTCGCGGACGTCGAGCGGGCCCTCGCCAAGTTCGCCGAGGGCACGTACGGGATCTGCGATCGCTGCGGCGCCACGATCCCCGACGAGCGCCTCGAAGCGCGCCCGTGGTCGGTCCTCTGCGTGAGCTGCAGCGCGGACCGATAGAGGCGGGGAGCGATGGGGCGGTTCCTTCATGCTCTGGGAGCCTTCGCGGCGCGACATGCCGTCGTCGTCCTGATCGTCTGGGTGATCCTTGCCGTCGGGATGGTGGGTCTGGTGAAGACCTACGGTGCGAAGACGAACAACAACCTCAGCCTGCCCGGCACGGACAGCCAGCAGGCGTTCGACATCCTCGCAGCCAAGTTCCCACCGCAGGAGAACGGCACGAACCCCTTCGTCTTCCACGTCGACCGAGGGAAGCTGACCGATCCTGCCAACGCCGCCGCTCTCGATGCGACCTATGCGGCGATCAAGCGGAGTCCGCACGTCTACAGCGTCATGAACCCCGTGAGCAAGAACGGGAAGGCGGCGGGGCTCCTGTCGAAGGACGGGCGGACGGGGTTCATGCCGGTCCTGCTCGACATCAACTCCGGATTCATCACTGAGCGCCTCGCCGAGGTCACGCTGGAGGCGGCCGCGCCCGCCGAGGAGGCGGGGATCCAGGTGGCGGTGGGCGGGTCGATCGGGAGCACGCTCTCGGCGCCGGACACGAAGACGAGCGAGGTGCTCGGCAACATCGCGGCGATGGTGGTCCTCGCGCTGGTCTTCGGCAGCCTGGTGGCCATGGGCACGCCCATCGTCACCGCGATCTTCGCGCTGTCCGTGGCGATCTCGGCCATCGGGCTCCTGGGCCATGTGGTGGGGATCCCTTCGGTCGGACCCACGATCGCCACGATGATCGGCCTTGGGGTCGGGATCGACTACGCCCTCTTCCTCGTGACGAAGCACAAGGACCAGCTGGAGGAAGGGGTCGAGCCCCACGACTCGATCGCGCGAGCGACGGCGTCGTCGGGGAGCGCGATCGTCTTCGCCGGGGGTACCGTGGTGATCGCGCTGCTCTGCGCTCGGCGTGGCGGGGATCCCGCTCGTGAGCGCGCTCGGCCTCGCGGCTGCGGTGGCCGTGACCGCGGCCGTGCTCGCCTCGATCTCGCTGCTGCCTGCGATCCTCGCGCTCCTCGGGGCGTGGATCGATCGGCGTCAAGGTGCCCGGGTACCTCCAGATGCGGCCGCGTGCGGCCGGAGCGAGCCGGTGGGATGTCTGGGCACGGTGGGTGTGTGCGCACCCGTGGATCGCGATGGGGTTCTCCGCCGTGATCCTGGTGCCCTTGATCCTGCCGCTCTTCTCGCTCACGCTCGGCCAGGAGGACATCGGAGTGACGCCGACCTCCACGACCGAGCGGCAGGCCTACGACCTGATGACCGAGGGGTTCGGCGTCGGTTACAACGGGCCGCTGCTGATCGCGACCGAGCTTGATCCTCCCGCGCAGCCGAGCGCGACCTACACGAAGAAGTACGACGAAGCCACGTCGCTCAAGAAGCAGCTCCAGAAGGAGCAGAAGGAGCTGCTCGCGCAGCAGCGCCAGCTCGAGCGAGAGCAGGCGCAGCTCCAGTCGCAGGAGACGGCGCTCAGGCGGCAGGAGGCGCGGCTCCAGCGGCAAGCCGCTGCGCTACGTCGGCAGGAGGCCGTGCTCCAGCGTCAGGAGGCCGTCCTCCGGCAGCAGGGGGCGCGTCTCCAGGCGGAGGCCACCCGCCTCGCGGCGGAGGCGAGGCCCATCGCGGCGCGCCTCGCGTTCATCCTGGGACGCGAGCGCTTCGTCAGGCACCTGATCGCCACGACCACGGATCCCGGACAGGCTACGCCGGCTGCGGGCGCGGCTGGTGCGGCTGCGAGGGCGAGAAGCGACGGACGCGCGCCCGACTGGAACCGCTGGTGGCCAGGGGCAAGGTCCTGTTGGCGGAGGCCGCGCGCCTGGCTGCGCAGGCGGATGCCCTGCAGGCCCAGGCTGATGCCCTGCAGACCCAGGCGGACGCGCTGCAGGCACAGCAGACACGGCTCGAGGCGCAGGCCGCCGCACCTCCAACGTCAGGCCGACGAGCTCCAAGCCCAGGCCGCCGACCTCAAGGAGCAGCAGCAGGATGCGAAGGCTCGGGAGCGCAAGGCCCAAGCGCTACAGAACCAACTCACCGCGATGCTCACCCAGGCCGGTGGTGACCCCCGCGGGACGGACCCGCGGATCGTTGGCAACTGCAGGATGCCCTCGGCGATGCACACGACGTCGCCGGGGTCTCACCGCCGCAGATCAACCACGTCGGTGACGCCGCCACGCTCACGACGATCGCGACGCTCCGCACCGTCGGATCCGGCGACGGCGAACCTCGTGCGCACGCTCCGCGAGACCACGATCCCGCAAGCCGACCCAGGAGGGTCGGGATGCCGCGCGTTCGTGGGTGGCAGCACCGCGAGCAACGTGGACCTCGCCTCCCAGATCGCCTCGCGTTTCGCGCTCGTGATCGCCACCGTGATCGCCCTCGCCTTCCTGCTCCTCCTCGTCGCGTTCCGCTCGTTCCTCGTGCCCGTGCAGGCGGCCGTGACCAACCTCCTGTCGTGTGGGAGCCGCGCTGGGCATCCTCACGGCCACGTTCCAGTGGGGGTGGGGGCTCTCCCTGATCGGCCTCGATGCCCCTGGGAACACCGTGCCGATCGCGAGTTACGTCCCCCTGATCATGTTCGCCGTGCTCTTCGGTCTCTCGATGGACTACGAGGTGTTCCTGATGAGCCGGATCGCCGAGCGCCGTACCGACGGCGTCGCGCCGCACGAGGCGGTGCCGGCCGGCCTGGGGCGAGTGCGCGGGTGATCACGTCCGCGGCCCTCATCATGTTCCTCGTGTTCTCTTCGTTCATCATCAACGGCGATCCCACCGTCAAGCAGTTCGGCGTGGGACTGGCCGCCGCGGTGCTGTTGGCCGGGTCGATGGTCGTGCTCCTCGCGCCCGCCATCCTCACGCTGTTCCGGGGCGGCCTCTTCTGGGTGCCCCGGCTCCTCGATCGTGTCCTGCCCCACCTGAACATCGAGGATGGCGCGGGGCGGTCGGCGGAAGGAACGGAGGAGACGGCATGAGTGGACCGACGGTGCAGCAAGCGTGGGCGGACCTGCGTGCGCACCATGAGGAGATCCGGACGGTGCATCTGCGGGAGCTGTTCGCCCAGGACCCGGGCCGCGGCGAGCGCTTCGTCGCCGAGGGCGCCGGGCTGTTCATGGATTACGCGAAGCACCGCGTGGACGAGGAGACGATGCGCCTGCTCTTCGCGCTCGCCGACGCCTGTGGCCTTCGCTCCCGCTTCGATGCGATGTTCGCCGGCGCGCACGTGAACGTCTCGGAGGACCGCCCAGCATTGCACACCGCGCTGAGGCTCCCGCGCGAGGCCTCGTTGGTGGTCGACGGGGTGGACGTGGTGCCGGAGGTCCATGCGGTGCTCGACCGGATGACCGCGCTGGCGGATCGGGTGCGCTCCGGGGCGTGGATCGGCCACACCGGACGGCCCGTTCGCAACATCGTGAACATCGGGATCGGCGGCTCAGATCTCGGGCCCGTGATGGCGTACCGCGCGCTGCGCCACTACGCCCGCCGGGACCTCGTGTTCCGTTCCGTCTCCAACGTGGACGGCACGGACTTCATGGAGGCCACCATGGACCTCGACCCCGCCGAGACCCTCCTCATCGTCTCCTCCAAGACGTTCACGACCCTCGAGACGATGACGAACGCGGCGACCGCGCGCGGCTGGGTCCTCGATGCCATGGGCGACGAGGCCGCGGTGGCCAAGCACTTCGTGGCCGTGTCCACCAACGCCGAGGCGGTGGCCGCGTTCGGGATCGACCCGGAGCACATGTTCGGGTTCTGGGACTGGGTGGGCGGTCGGTACTCGATGGATTCCGCGATCGGCCTCTCCACCATGATCGCTGTGGGGCCGGACCGGTTCACGGAGATGCTCGCGGGGTTCCACGAGATGGACGAGCACGCGCGATCCACCCCCTTCGAACGGAACCTCCCGGTGATCATGGGGCTCCTCGCCGTCTGGTACGCGGGCTTCTTCGGCACCGAGACCTGGGGCGTCATGCCGTACGAGCAATACCTGGAGCGGTTCCCCGCGTACCTCCAGCAGCTCACGATGGAATCCAACGGCAAGCACGTCACGCTCGAGGGGGAGCCCGTCGAGCACCCGACCGGAATGATCTACTGGGGCGAGCCCGGGACCAACGGACAGCATTCCTTCTATCAGCTCATCCATCAAGGCACGAGGCTGATCCCCCTCGATCTGATCGGGTTCGCGCGATCCCTCAACCCGGTCGGTCGTCACCACGACCTGCTGATGTCCAACGTCTTCGCCCAAGCCGAGGCACTCGCGTTCGGGAAGACCCCGGACGAAGTCCGCGCCGAGGGCACGCCCGAGGAGCTGGTCCCGCACCGCACGTTCGAGGGGAACCGGCCGAGCACGACCATCCTGGCCGAGCGGCTCACCCCCCGGACCCTAGGTGCGCTGGTGGCCCTCTACGAGCACAACGTCTTCACGCAGGCCTCCGTCTGGGACATCGACCCGTTCGACCAGTGGGGTGTGGAGCTCGGCAAGGTGCTCGCGCAGCGGATCGTCCCCGAGCTCGAAGTCACGGACGAGCCCGAGCTGGCCCATGACTCCTCCACGAACGCGCTGATCCGGCGCTACCGGCGGTGGCGCGAGGTCTGACGGCCTAGTCCTTCGAGGCCGCGGCCCGCCGCACGATGCGCTTGACGTCGCCCGGACCCAGTCGTGCGGCGCCCTCCTCCTCGAGCCACGCGAAGAGCTCGGGCCGCATGCCCAGCGCGGTCACCCCGATCACGTCTCCTCGGGCCGACCCGTGCAGCATCGCGCGCAGCGCGTGGAGTTCGTCCTCGTACTCCGGCACGTCGTCGACGCCCGCCTCGCGCGCGCCCTCCCGGAGCTGATCGATGATGTCCTCGCGGGAGCGACCTCGCAGGTAGTGCTGGAGCTCGGCGATCGCGAGGTGATCCGAACCGAGGGCGGCGCGGAGGGCGAAGGCGTGCAGGATGGCGTCGGTGCGGTCGCCCGCGGTGCAGATCGCTACCCAGACATCCTTGTCCTGGGGTCGCAGGCCGTCCAGCAACTCGGTGAGTCCCGCCATCCCGGCCTCGTTGTGCGCGTAGTCGATCACCACGATCCGCCCGTTCAGCCGGAAGAGGTTGGCGCGCCCCGGGTTGCGCTCGGGGTCGAGGACGAAGCTCCGCAGGCCCCGGACCACGGCGCGGTGGGGCAGGCCCACGGCGAGGCCGGCGGCCGCCGCAGCCATCGCGTTCTGCGTGTAGACGCTCGAGACGCCGGCCATCGTGATCGGCACGCTCTGGAGGTCCACGAGCGGATGGGCGTCGTGCGCCTCGAGCCACGTCATCTTGCCTTGCATCACGGTCATCGCGCGCCCGCCGTCGGCGAATGCCTCACGGAAGGCAGGGTGGTGCGGATCGAGCGAGAAGATCCACGGCCGCCCGGTGGCGTGGCGGCGCATCGCGAGCGCCCGTGGGTCGTCCGCGTTCAGCACGTCCCATCCGTCGGCGCGCGTGATCCTGGTCACGATCGCCTTCACCTCCGCGAGTTGATCTACGGTGTCGACGCCGTGCAGGCCCAGGTGGTCTTCGCTCACGTTCGTCACGACGGCCACGTCGTTGTGCCGCACGCCACAGCCCCGCAGCAGCATCCCACCCCGCGCCGTCTCCAGCACCGCCACGTCGGGGCGCTGGGCGAGGGCCATCGCCGCGCCTCCGAAGCCCGAGTAGTCGCCGCGCTCGACCAGCTCGCCGTCGTCGCGATACACGCCGTCGGTCGAGGAGTACGCGACATCCAACCCGGCCGCGCGCACCAGGTGCGCGAGGAGGCGCACCGTGGTGGTCTTCCCGTTCGTACCGGTCACCTGCACGACGGGGAGGTCGGGGTCGGGGACGTCGGGCTCCGGCCCCGGGTCGGTGGCGGCCAGTCGCCGGCCTGCGTCCGCGACCCGTCGGGCGGGCGACGCGCCTCGGAGGAGCGCCGCGAGCGCACCCGCCGCCTCCTCCGCGAGGGCGCGAGCCACGTCGCGTCGACGCCACGGGAAGGCCACCACGATCTGATCGGGCTTCGGTCCGACCCGCGTGCGCACAGCCAGTCGCCGGGCGCCCGAAGCCCTCGCGGCGTCCCGCACGAACGCGGCCGCGATCCGCATCACGACGCGCCGTCGCTGCTCGCTCCCGGCGCGCCCAGGACGTGTGGCGCCGGGGACCCCGAGGCGTTCGGCCACCGCCCGCACGCGGGCGTCGGATGCCCGCATCCACCCGGGGATCGACAGCGTCAGCTTGATGGCCGGCCGAGGGAAGTACAGGTTCGGTCCGTCCAGGACCCGGAGCTCCTCGACCCGGACGGCGTCGGCCACGCGCTCAGGGCCTCGGGGCCAGGGCGTCGATCGAGCGCGCCAGCGCGACGTCCTTGGCGGTCACGCCGCCCTCGTCGTGCGTGGAGAGCGTCACGGTGACGCGCCGGTAGCGGATCAGGAGGTCGGGATGGTGCGCGGCCGCCTCGGCCTCCTCCGCCACCCGGTCCACGAAGCCGATCGCGGCCGGGAACGTGTCGAAGCGGAAGGTCCGTTCGATCGCGTTGCCCTCGATCGCCCAGGAGGAGAGTCCCTCGGCGAGCGCCGCCCCGAGCTCGTCGTCGCTCAGTCGCGTCATCTGCCAAGCGTACTCAGGGGTCGTCGGGCGCGCGACCCGACGCCGCGGATCCGTCGGGCACGGTGGGGTCGGGGGGTGGCGCGTGGTGGTAGCCACGGAGTTCGGGGTAGCCGAGGGCGACGAGCCCTGCGCCCACGATGCAGGCCAACCCACCCGTCACGACGGAGATCGTCGGGGTGAATGCCTGCGCCACGAGGCCCGCTTCGAGATCGCCGAGGCGCGGCCCGCCGGTCACCACGAGGATGTGGATCCCCGAGAGGCGGCCGCGCAGCTCGTCGGGCGCCGACAGCTGCAGGATCGTGCTGCGGAAGATCGCGGAGATCACGTCGGCCCAGCCGGCCAGTGCGAGGAAGCCCAGCGCGGCCGGCAGGTGCGCGCCGGCCGCTCCGAACCCGACGATCGCTGCGCCCCACGCGGTCACCGCCCAGATCACGGCCCATCCCTGATGCCGCACGTGCCGCGCCCACCCGCCCGTGACCGCCCCGACCAGGGCCCCCGCCGCGGGGGCACTGAACAGGAGCCCCACGACCTCGGGGCCGCGATGGAACTGCGTGACCGCCAGGATCGGGAAGAGGGCGCGCGGGAGCCCGAAGATCATCGCCACGAGATCGATCGAGAAGGTCGACTGGAGCAGCCGGCTCGCGCGCACGAACGAGAGCCCCTCCCTGACGGCCGTCCACCCGGTCGCGCCAGGGGTGCCCTCCTCGCCGGGAGGCATCGGCGCGACCATCAGCACCGCGACGAACATCGCGCCGTAGGTGACGAGGTCGATCCCGTACGCCCACGCGACCCCGAGCCGCGCGATCACGATCCCCCCCAGCGCCGGGCCCAGCAGCCCGACGCCGTTCCAGACGACCTGGTTCAAGGCCGCGGCGGAGGGCATCAGGTCGTGGCCGACCAACCGCGGCGTCATCGCCGATCGCGTGGGGGCATCGATCGTGGAGACCCCCGCGAGGATCGCGGTGGCCATGTAGATCGACCACACGGGCGGGTGCCCGCCGACCGCGCCGGCGAGCAGGATGCCGGAGGCGATCGCGAAGCCCACCTGCGCCACCAGCATCAGCTTCCGGCGGTCGTACGCGTCGATGACGGCGCCCGAGACGGCGGAGCCGATGAGGAGGGCGCCGAAGGAGAAGAGGCCGATCAGCCCCACGGCCGCGGGCGAGCCGGTCAGGGCGTAGACCTGGACGTAGACGGCCACCAGCGTGAACTGGTAGCCGAGCTCGGAGATGAAGAGGCCGCTCCAGATCAGCCGGAAGTCACGCGAGACGCGGAGCGGCTCCACGTCGAACGCGATCCGTCGCACCACCGACCAGCGGGACCTGGACCCAGCCACGGCCCGACGCTAGCAGCCGCCGAGGCGACCCCGGCGTTCGGATCGACGTGACCCCGTTGCGCTCCTTACGCGGTGACGGCGGCGAGCGCCTCGTCGAGGACGTCGAGGCCGTCGACGAGCAGCGCGGCATCGATGTTGAGGGGCGGCAGGAGGCGCACGACGTTGCCGTAGGTGCCGGCCGTCAGCACGACCACGCCGCGCTCGAGGCAGCCCGTCGCGATCGCGTTCATCCGCGAGGGATCCAAGGGCTCCTTGGTCGCGCGGTCGCTCACCAGCTCGATCGCGCACATCGCCCCGCGCCCGCGGACGTCCCCCACCGCCGCGTACGTGTCGCGGAACGCGGCGAACCGCGCCATCACCGTCTCGCCGACGCTGCGCGACGCCGCGAGGAGGTCCTCGCGCTCGATCTTGTCCAGCACGGCGAGCGACGCGGCGGCGGCGATCGGGTTGCCGCCGTAGGTACCGCCGAGGCCGCCCGCGTGGACGGCGTCCATCAGGTCGGCCCGTCCGGTCACGGCGCCGATGGGCAGCCCCCCGCCCAAAGACTTCGCGGTGGTAACGAGGTCCGGCACCACCCCTTCGTCCTCGATCGCGTACCACCGGCCCGCACGGCCCATCCCGCTCTGGATCTCGTCGGCGATGAACACGATCCCGTTGTCGGCGCAGAACGCGGCGATGCCCGCTACGAACCCGGGCGCCGGCACCACGAACCCGCCCTCGCCCTGGATCGGCTCCAAGATCACGGCCGCGATGTTCTCCTCGCCGATGTGCTTGTGCATCTCGTCGAGGGCGTAGTCGAGGCAGGCGCGCGCGCAGGCCTCCGGCGTGTCCCCGCCGCACGGGCATCGGTAGGGGTAGGCGAACGGCAGCCGGTAGACCTCGGGAGCGAAGGGCCCCATCCCCTGCTTGTACGGCATCACCTTGGCCGTGAGCGTCATCCCCATCAGCGTGCGGCCGTGGAACGCGTGGTCGAACGCCACGACGGCGGGGCGCCCCGTCGCCTTGCGAGCGATCTTCACCGCGTTCTCCACGGCCTCGGCCCCCGAGTTCGCGAACATCGTCTTCTTCGCACCGTCGCCGGGGGCGAGCGCGTTCAGTCGCTCCGCGAGCTCGATGTACGGCTCGTTGGCGGTCACGTGGAAACAGGTGTGCGTATCGAGTTCCGCCTGTCGGTGGACGGCCGCCACCACCTCGGGGGCCGTATGCCCGACGTTCAGGACCGAGATGCCGGTCGCGAAGTCGATCAGCCGGTTGCCGTCGACGTCCTCGATGATGGCGCCCGAGGCCCGGGCGGTCACGATCGGATGGATCGCGCCCACGCCCTTGGCCACGGCCCGCTCGCGCCGCGTGAACCACTCGCGGGACTTGGGCCCGGGGATCTCGGTGACCAGCTTGCGCTCCTGGGGGATGTCCATCTCGGATGCCTCCTCGATCGCGGGGCGCGGACTCGGCCCTTCGGTGTATGCCCCGAGTCTCCGTGCGCAGGCCCCGGGGTGTCAGGCGCTCCCCGGTCCAGCGCGCGGCGCGGCCTTTGTACGCTCCGTCCAGACCCGGCGTGGCGTCGCGCGCCCCCGGCACCGGCCTTCGTACGTTCCGTACAATCCCCCCATGGCGGTCACGGTCGAGGACATCCTGGACGTGCCGGGGATGCCGTTGAGGCTGCTCGCGGGCGCCCGCCACACCGGCCGGCCGATCCGGTGGGTGCACGCCTCGGAGCTCGAGGATCCGACCCCGTGGCTCAAGGGCGGCGAGCTGATCCTCACGACGGGGATGGGCGTCGGCTCGACCCCCGCGAAGCAGCGCGCCTACGTGAAGCGTCTCGCCGGAGCCGGCGTGGCGGGGCTCGGATTCGGCCTGGGGTTCGGTCACGAGAAGACCCCGAGGTCCCTCGCCACCGCCGCGGAGGCGACCGACCTCCCGCTCTTCGAGGTCCCCTACCCGGTGCCGTTCATCGCCATCACGGAGGCCGTCTTCACCCGGATCGTGGCCGAGCAGTACGAGACGTTGCAGCGCGCGGTCGAGGCTGAGCACACCCTCACCCGCGCGGTGATGGAGGGCCAGGGGGTCGAGGGCATCGCGGCGTCGCTCGCCGATGTGACGAAGGGATGGGTCCTGCTCCTCGACCTGCACGGCCTGCCGCTGGCGAGCACGAGTCGCGGGGCCACGCGGCGCGTGGAGCGCATCTGGGAGGAGCTCCGCGACTCCCGCCCTGACGGCACCTCCTTCTCGCTCACGCTCGTGGACGAGGGATACCACGTCTGGGTGCAGCCGGTGGGCGCGCAGGGCCGCGTCGAGGCGTTCCTCGCGGTGGGCAAGCCCGAGCAGCCGAGCCCCTTCGACCGCATCCTCGCGGGCCATGCCCTCTCCCTGTTCGCCATCGAGCTCGCGAAGAGCCGTGCCGTGGCCGACGCGGAGCGGCGCCTCCAGGGAGACTTCTTCGACCAGATGGCTCGGGATGAACTGGGACCTGCCGACGTCGCGCGCGGCCTCGCCCGCTTCGGGTTCGAGCGCGACGCCCCGATCCTGGTCGTCACCCTGGAGGGCGCGGAGCCCGACGTGCTGGCCCATGTCCTCACCGACGAGCGGTCCCGCGCGGGTGGCGGGTTCCTGATCTCGGCGCACGCCGACGGGGTCCATCTGCTCATGGCGGCCGAACCGCCGCCCGACCTCGCCGCACTGGTGAAGTCGCTGGATGCACGGCTCGGGCACGAGGTGCGCGCGGGCGCGGGATCCGTCGTCGACGCCGCCGAGGTGGGCCGATCCCTGCGCGAGGCCCGCTACGCCCTGCAGGTCTGCCGGCTCGAGGGTTGGCAACAGGCCGGGTTCGCGGACCTCGGCACCTATCGCCTGCTCCTGTCGATGGCTGATCCGGATGCGCTCCGCGCCTTCGCCGATTCGATGCTCGCGCCCCTCGACGCGTACGACCGCGACCACAACGGCGAGCTGCTGCTCTCGCTGCAGGCGTTCCTGCAGCACAACGCCCGATGGGAGACGGCCGCCACCCAGCTCTACGTGCATCGGCACACGCTCCGCTACCGGATGCGCAAGGTGGAGGAGCTCACCGGGCGCGATCTGTCCAGCAGCTTCGACCGGATGGAGTTCTGGCTCGCCCTGCGCGCCCGTGATCTGCTCGCGACCGAGGTCGGGTCCTGAACGGCGATTGGCCGCTCCGTACATCCTCCACCCCCCGCGTGGCCCAACCGTCGAGTGGTCCGTTCCCTCCGGGAGGCGGCATACTGGCGGCCTGACCGCGGTTCTCTAGAGGATCCGGCTCGATCGAGGAGGGGACATGGCTGACAGCCACCAGATGTTCATCGACGGCGCATGGGTGAACTCGTCGGACGGCGCCACGCGCGACATCATCAGCCCGGCGACCGGCGAGGTGATCGCCACGGTGCAGGAGGGGACCGCCGAGGACGCGAACCGCGCGATCGCCGCGGCCAAGAAGGCCTTCGAGGGGGACTGGTTCGACTCCACCCCGAAGGATCGGCAGCTCGCGCTGCTGAAGCTCGCCGACGCCGTGGAGGCGCACGCGGACGAGCTGGTGGACATCGAGTCGAAGAACGTGGGCAAGCCCGCGGCGGTGACGATGAGCGAGGAGATCCCGCCGATCGTCGACAACCTGCGGTTCTTCGCCGGAGCGGCGCGCACGCTGCAGGGGAGCAGCACCGGCGAGTACATGGCGGGGTTCACGTCGATGATCCGCCGCGAGCCGATCGGCGTGGCGGGCTTGATCGCGCCGTGGAACTACCCCTTGATGATGGCGATCTGGAAGATCGGTCCCGCGCTCGCCACCGGCAACACGGTGGTGCTGAAGCCCTCCGAGCTGACCCCGCTCACGGCGATCAAGCTCGCCGAGCTCGCGGCGGACATCTACCCCGCGGGCGTGTTCAACGTGGTGACCGGCGACGGGGAACCCGTGGGGGACGCCCTCGTGCGCAGCAACGACGTCGGCATCGTGTCCCTCACCGGCGACACGGGCACCGGCAAACTGATCTCCAAGAACGCCGCCGACAGCCTGAAGCGCACGCACCTGGAGCTGGGGGGCAAGGCGCCCGTGATCGTCTTCGACGACGCGGACATCGCCACCGCGGTCGAGTGGGTGAAGATCGCCGGGTACTTCAACGCGGGGCAGGACTGCACGGCCGCCTGCCGGGTGCTGGTGGGCAAGGCGCAGTACGACAACGTGTTGGCTGCGCTCGTGCCCGCGGTCGAGTCCATCAACCAGGGCGACATCTTCGACGAGAGCACGGAGGTCGGTTCGGTGATCTCCAAGGAGCAGCTGGAACGCGTCGAGGGCTTCGTCGAGCGCGCGCAGGAGGCCGGTGCCGAGGTGCTCACCGGCGGTGCCCCCCTCGACCGCGACGGCTACTACTACCGGCCCACGGTCGTGGCCAACCCCAAGCAGACCGACGAGATCATCCAGAAGGAGGTCTTCGGACCGGTCGTGACGGTGCAGCGCTTCGACGACGAGGACCAGGCGCTGGCCTGGGCCAACGGCGTCGACTACGGACTCGCGTCGAGCGTGTGGACGCGCGACGTGGGCCGGGCCATGCGGATGTCCAGGCGCCTGCAGTACGGATGCGTCTGGGTGAACACCCACATCCCCCTCACGCCCGAGATGCCGCACGGTGGATACAAGCAGTCCGGCCACGGCAAGGACATGTCGATCTACTCGCTCGAGGACTACACGAACATCAAGCACGTGATGGTGTCCCTCGACTGACGGACCGATCCATAGCACGACCCCGGGCGTCTCCGATGGGCGCCTCGGTCTACGACGAGGTCCATCCGAGGAAAGGTGGTGAACCCCTGATGACGACACGACCGTTCCTGGTCAACGGCGAGTGGCGCACCGGCGAGGGCACCCTCGAGGTCAAGAGCCCCTTCGACGACAGCCTGGTCGAGGAGCTCGGCGTGCCGACCGCCGACGACGTCGAGGAGGCCGTCGCGGTCGCCGCTGAGACCTTCAAGGAGTCCGTGAAGCTCCCGGTGCACGTGCGCTCCGAGGCACTGGATCACATCTCGCGGCGCCTCGCCGAGGACATCGAGAAGAACGCCGAGTTGATCGCGCGCGAGGGTGGGAAGCCGCTCAAGTGGGCGACCGTCGAAGCCACCCGGGCGTCATCGACGTTCCGTTGGGCCTCCGAGGTCCTGCGGCACGGCGACGACGAGGCGATGCGCCTGGACACCGAGTCGGCCTTCACGGGCCGCATGGGGATCCTCCGGCGCTTCCCCTACGGCCCGGTGCTCGGCATCACGCCGTTCAACTTCCCGCTCAACCTCGTGGCGCACAAGGTGGCGCCGGCCCTCGCGGTGGGCGCGCCCATCGTGGTGAAGCCCGCGAGCGCCACGCCCATCGGATCGCTCGTCCTGGCGGAGTACTTCGCGGAGACCGATCTCCCCAAGGGCATGTATCAGGTGCTTCCGGTCAGCTCCAAGGTGGCCGACGGGATGGCGCGCGACGACCGCTTCCGCAAGATCAGCTTCACCGGGTCGGCGGCGATCGGCTGGTACCTGAAGTCGATCGACCCGAAGAAGCGCGTCACGCTCGAGCTCGGCGGCAACGCAGGCGTCATCGTGCACTCCGACGCGGACCTGGACCTCGCGGCGCAGCGCGTCGCGTTCGGCGGCTACTACCAGGCCGGCCAGAGCTGCATCAGCGTGCAGCGCGTCCTCGTGGCCTCCGAGGTCTACGAGGACTTCGCGGTGCGGCTCACGAAGCAGGTCGAGAGCCTGAAGACGGGCGATCCCATGGATCCCTCGGTGGACGTGGGTCCCGTGATCGACCGAGGCGAGGTGGACCGCATCGCCGCCTGGGTCGACGAGGCCGTGAGCCAGGGCGCCGAGCTGCTGACCGGCGGCAAGGCGGAGGGCTCGCTCTACTACCCGACGCTCTTGGGGCGCACCACGCCCGAGATGAAGGTGCGCTGTGAGGAGGTCTTCGGTCCGGTGGCGACGATCACCCCTTACGAGACCTTCGACGACGCCCTCGCCGAGGTGAACAACTCCAAGTACGGGCTGCAGGCGGGCGTCTTCACGAACGACATCAACCGGGCCTTCGAGGCGCACCGCACGCTGGAGGTGGGCGGCGTCATCATCAACGACGTCAGCGCCTTCCGCGCCGACCAGATGCCGTACGGCGGGAGCAAGGATTCGGGCTTCGGCCGCGAAGGCCTGCGCTTCGCGATGGAGGAGATGACCGAGCCGCGCATCATGGTCCTCTCCCACGTTCCGCTCTAGGGTTGCGCACGCACCGTCGCCGACGATGGGGAGCCCCAGGGCTCCCGTCGGCGTCCCTACCGATAGACGCCGTTGTGCCCCACGCTGTAACGCCCCGGTTGCGGGAACAGGGTCAGGCCGTGTGGGTGTCCGCCGACGGCGATCGTGTGGAGCACCTTCCCGGTGCGGGTGTCGATCACCGAGACGGACGCGTCGAACCGGTTCGAGACCCAGAGCTGGGTGCCGTCCGCCGAGACCTGCGCCATGTCGGGGCTCCCGCCCACCCGCCATGTGTGCACCACCTTCTGTGTGCGGGTGTCGATCACGGAGATCGTCCCCGCGATGCGGTTGGTCACGTAGAGGTGGCGCGCGTCGCGCCCCATCGCGAACCCGTGCGCCCCCGCGCCCGTGGGGATGAAGCGGACCTCCTTCATCGAGGTCGGGTCGATCACCGACACGCCGTTGCGGACCTGGTTGGCGACGTAGAACACCTTCCCGTCGGGAGCGACCTTGACGTCCACCGTGCTGCCGCCCACGTCGACCGTCCCCAGGATCTTCCGGGGGTGCAGCCCGACCTTCACGACCACACCCGCGTACTCCGTGCTGATCAGGAGGTAGGAGCCGTCGGCCGAGAAGTCGAGGTGGTCCGGACCCCGGTAGGGGATCGGCAGGAGGCCCTGGAGCTTCCAGGTCGAGGGGTCGTAGAAGTAGAGCGTGTCGCGCCCTTCGGCCACGTCGATCGCATGCCGTCCGTCGGGCGTGAAGTAGAGGTTGTACGGATCCGGGACGGAGATCGTGCGGACCGGGCGACCGCTCTTGGGGTCGATCTCCGTGAGGGAGTTGCCGTACACGTTGCCGACGTAGAGGTGCCGGAGGTCCCATGAGGGCGTGACGTGCTGCGGCTCGCGTCCCACGGCGAACGTGCGCACCACACGGAAGGTCCTCGGGTCGATCACCCGTACGTCGTTCGAGTCGTTGTCGGGGACGTAGACGCGGGTGGGGATGCCGCGGACCGCGGGGGCCAGGGTGGGGTGGGTGATCGCGGCGTAGACGTTCCCGGCCTGGCGGCTGTCTCGGGGCCGCGACGACGCCGCGGCGGGCAGGGGTGGGCGGCCCGGTCACGCGGGTCGAGGGCGCCCCCTGCGTGGAGCGGGCCAGAGCCCCAGGCGGCGCAGACGACGTGCCCTGTGCGGTCCCCCCCGCGCGGCAGGCGCCGATCCCGGCGGCCACCGTGAGCGTGCCGGCGATCCATGCGAGCGCGCGGGCCCTCATGGCCGCCCCGCCTGCACGACGTGCGCGGCGAAATCGACGTGGAGCGGAAGCCGGTTGCCCGGCAGCATGAGGTCCATGCCGTCCGGGAACGACAGCTGGCCCGGGCCGCTGCCTGCGGTGCCGGTCCCGTACTGCCAGACGATCCTGTCCGTGCGTGGATCGATCAGGACGACACGATGGTGGTAGTCGTCGTTCACGGCAACGAGCCCGTTCGGCAACGGCATGGCGAGGCTCGGGTGATCGAGCATCCCGGGTCCGCCGGCCGGGTGGTAGTACCAGAGCACCTTCCCCGACCGATCGAACCGGATCACCGCGCCGGGCGATGCGTAGCTCGCCACCAGGTACGTGCCGTCCGCGAGCTGCTGCGGATCCGAGGGCTCCACCAGCCCTGGGATCTGGTGCGACCACACGACGTGGCCGGTCGCCGTCACCTCGCTCACCCACGCGCCGTTCAGCTCCGAGACCAGGAGATGCCCGTCCGGCAGCGGGGTATCGCCGTTCGGGTAGCCGACGGTCGCCGGCATCCCGTGTGAGCACGTGCCGTTGGTCCCGATCTGCCGGTCGTAGGCGCCGGCGGCGTCGAGGAAGAGGATGCGGCAGTTCTTCGCGTCGGCGACGGTCACCCCACCCCCCGGATACGGATAGAGGTCGTCGGGTTGGTGTACGTACCCGGGCGACGAACCCGCGATGCCGGCGTGACCGTAGGTCCACAGGGTCCGCCCGCTCGGATAGGCGATCTCGGCGAGCAGGTCGTTCTCCTCCTCGTTGATCAAGATCGCATGGCCCCCGTGGACGAAGAAGGCGTCGTCGGGGAAGTAGAAGCGGAACCGGGGCGCGGGGAGCCCCGGCGAGGGATAGCGCCACACGATGTGCTTGCGCGCGTTCATCACGAGGAGGCGGTTGTTCCCCCGATCCGCGATGAGCAGCAGTCCAGCGAACGGCCGCACCTTCGCGGCGGCCGTGGCCGCCGAGGCTCCGACCAAGGCCGATGCGGTCGGCTCGGTCGCGGCGGTGTCCAGACGGGCACGCAACACCTGATCGAGCGTCGTCCCTCCCCAGCCACCGACCAGGAGCACGCCGGAAGGGCTCGTCGTGATGGCGGCGTCGGCGGTGGCCCGCGGGAGCGCTCGCGCGGCGCGGACCGCCCCCGAGCGGGGATCGACCGCGCTCACCCGTGCCACGGCCGCGTCCGTCGCATCGCGTCCCCCCGCCACGTAGACCGAGGACCCGAGCGTGAACGCGGCCGCGTGCGCCACGGCGGCCGGGAGCGTCCCGAGCCGACGCACCGCGCCCGAGGCCGGGTCGACCGCGTAGACGGACCTGGTGGGGCCGTGGGCGGCCTGTCCACCCGCGACGATCAACCGGCCGTCCGCAGCGGTCACCGCCGGGTACCGCAGCCCGACGGGGAGCGTCGCCACCTGCGTGAGGTGCACGCCGTCCTTGGTGCCGTACACCTCGGGTCGAGGTGACGATCCGTCGTACCCGCCGACCAGGTAGACGGTGGCTCCGATGCTGACCGCGCTCAGGTCCGAGAGGCTGACCGGCAGGTGGCCGACCACGGCGCCCCGGCCGGTGGACGGATCGAATGCCTGCACCAGGTCGGTCCCCGTCGTGGACCCGCCGCCGAACACGAAGAGGCGTCCGCCGATCATCGCACCCGCGCCGTCGTGCACCGGCCGGGGGAGCTTCCCGAGCGCGACGAGCTTCCCCGTCGTCGGGTCCATCCGGAACACACCGCCGACGGTCGTGCCGGATCCGTCGAGCCCACCCGCCACGATCACGCTCGCGCCGTCGCGCACCGCGACCGCTCGCTGGATGGGCACCGGGAGCCTGTATCGGGTGGACGTGATCCTGAGCGAAGGTGCGACGGCCGGGTCTGCGGTCGAGGCCTGCGCACCGTCCGCCGCGGGCGGTGTCGATGCCTCGGTGGCATCCGCGGCGGGAGCCACGGACGGGTCGGCCGTCGTGAGAACCTGCGGTCCGCCTCCCTGGCACGATACGGCACCCAGCAAGAAGGCGAGCGCGAGGACGCGCAGATGCCGGGATGCGGGAGAGGCCGGAGATGAGGTCGGTCGGGAGATCCTCCGATGATAGGGAGGGGTCTCGGCGGTCGCGTGGGCGTGGGGCGAACTCTCATCAACCTCTAACCGTCCCCGCGCGGCGCCTGCCTCGCTAGGCTGACGCCGTGAACGCGCTGCTCGGGTGGCTCAGCCTTGGCCTGCTCGTCGGGTTGCTCGCCTACGTGATCGTGCGCTACGTCCGGTCCTGGCGCGCCCTCGCTCGGACCCAGCGGAAGAGGGACTGGCAACCTCCGGCCGGTGAGGATCCTTAGCGAGCCAGCACCGTGCGGTCGAGGAAGTCGCCCACGAGCGTCGCCGCCTCGCCCCACCGTCGCGTGAGGAAGTGGTCGGTGCCTTCCAGCAGGGCGCATTCGCCTCGAGGGAGTTCTGCCGCGTAGGTCCGCAGCTCCTCGGGCGGGCAGTACGGGTCCACGTCTCCGGCCACGAAGAGCACGGGCAGCACGAGCGCGCGCAGGTCCGCGGGGGAGGGCAAGCGTGGAAGCCCGAGGTCGCTCGGCTTGAGGGGGATGCCGTAGAGGACGAGGGCCGCGGGCCGGTCGTCCTCGAGCGCCTCGCGGAGCGCGACGTTCGCCCCGAAGGACCACCCGCAGCAGACGGTCGGGAGCGTCGGGTCGGTCTCGCGGATCCGACCGATCGCCGCGCGGACATCGATGATCTCGTCGCGTCCGCCGCCGTGCGTTCCTCCGGACCCCATGACCCCGCGGAAGTTGAAGGAGAGCGTGGCGACGCCGCGGCGGCCCGCGAGCTCGTTCCGCAGGGCCCACAACAGCGGGTGGTCCTTGCTTCCTCCGTGGCGCGGGTGCGGATGGCAGATCGCCGCCGTCCCCCGGAGCGCCCCGTCCGGCATCCGGAGCTCGCCTTCGAGACGCACGCCGTCTTCGGTGGTGAACGTCACGGGCTCCACGGCATGCGACGATGCCACCGATGGACCTCCGGCGGCAACCGCAGGGCACGGCGTTCGCGCTGCGCGACCCCTGGCCGTGGCGGGACTTCGCGTCGCTCGCGCGGGACGGCGAGGCGCTCGGCTATCGAGCCCTCTTCCTGCCGGAGATCGCCGGGCGAGACGTCTTCGCCGCGCTCGCCGCGCTCGCGGGAGAGACGCGCGCGCTCCTGCTGGGGAGCGGGATCGTGCCCATGGGGTCACGCGCCCCGCAGCTGACCGCGATGGGGGCCGCGACCGTCCATGAGCGCTCGGGCGGGCGGATGATCCTGGGACTCGGCACCGGCCCCGCCGTCCCGGGCGCGCTCGAGCGGCTCCGGGCCCTGATCGCGATGCTGCGCGGGCTCCTCGCGGGTGAACGGGTCGACGTCGACGGCGCCACGGTGCGCCTCAGCCTCCGGGTCGCGCCGCCGCCGCCGTTCTGGATGTCCGCCCTCGGTCCGCGCGCCGTCCGCATGGCCGGCGAGGTGGCCGACGGGGTGCTGCTGAACTGGTGCACGCCCGATCGGGTGGCGGACGCCGTGACGCTGGTGCGGGAAGGCGCCGAGTCGGCCGGGCGAGACCCGGCCGCGGTCACCGTGGCCGTGTACGTGCGTGCGAACCTCGGTGAGGACCGCGACGCCGCGATGGCGGAGCTGAAGGGCGCGGTCGGCGAGTACGCGTCGTTCCCCGCGTACCGCCGGCAGTTCGCCCTGATGGGGTTGGGAGCCGAGGCGGAGGCCGCCGCCGCGGCACATCGCGCGCGACGCCCCGCGGAGATCGCCGAGGCGTTGGTCCGCGCCGTCGCCCTGACCGGCGATCCCGCCGAGGCGCGCTCGCGGCTCCAGGCGTTCCGCGACGCGGGCGCCGAGCTCCCCGTCGTCTATCCCGTGTCGGCCGCCGGGACATCGGTCGAGGCCGTCGCGCGCACGCTGCGGGCGCTGGCGCCCGGCGGATGAGCGACCCGTTCCACCGCCTCGTTGCACCGGGCCGTGGAGGTCGTATATTGGAGTTTGTTAGGTCGGCACCGTGGAAAAGGGGTTAATGGCATGACGTACACGATCTGCGAGCCCTGCATCGATGTGAAGGACCGCGCCTGCGTGGACGAGTGCCCCGTGGACTGCATCTACGAGGGCCCTCGCATGCTCTACATCCAGCCCGACGAGTGCGTGGACTGCGGTGCGTGCGAGCCCGCCTGCCCGGTGACGGCGATCTTCTACGAGGACGACGTGCCCGGCGAGTGGAAACAGTTCACCCCGGTCAACGCCGAGTGGTTCGCCGACAACGTCAGCGGCCTGGGTTCCCCCGGTGGCGCGGCCCAGGTGGGTCCCGCGGCCGTCGACCACCCCGTCGTGGCCGCCTGGGAAGCCGTCTGAGGGCCGTCCCGCGCATCCCGACCCGCCGGACCCCGGGCATCGGCCCGGGGTCCGTTGCGTTGTATGGACACCGATACCCCCCGCCCGTCAGGATGGGACCATCGACGGGAGAGAGGGCGAGAGGATGAGCACGCGGGGCAGGTGGACACGCGCGATCGGGGCCGTCGCCGTGACCCTCGCGATGCTGGCGGCGGGGACCGCCGCGTCCGGAAGCGCGCCCGCCCGCGCCACGACCGCGCCACGCCACCTCTCGCCCCGCGTGCGGGCGGCCGCGATGCGGCTGCCGGGGACCGTCGTGCGCAGGTCTCCCGGCGTCGAGGTGCGGCGCGTCGAGGTCCCTGCGACGGCCGGCGCGACGGGCGCCGTCGACGCCTACCGGGTGCGCGTCCGAGGCCACTACCCACCTCGCGCGCTCCGCTACGAGCTCCTGGTGGACGGACGCCTCGTCGGGTACGCGATCCCCACACGCGATGCCGACGCCGTGGAGGCGGTGACCACGGACGCCGCCGTGCTCACCGGACGGCTCGGCGTGCGGTACGGACGGGGCGCGCCGACGCCCCCCGCGACCGGCCCGTCGCGCCCGCTACGCCCGTCGTTCCGCCTGCCGCACGTTCCCGACCCGGCGGCCCGGGGATCGCTGGCCGTGACGACCAAGCGCTACGACCTCGGGGATCAGGTGTTCAAGATCAAGGGCCTCCCCGGGAAGGTGGAGCTCGCGGGCGACGTGACCTACCCGAGCGGCCTCCCCGGAGGGCCCTACCCGCTGGTGCTCTTCCTGCACGGCAATCACTACTCGTGCTACCGGGGACACCACCCGGGCTACGAGTGGCCCTGCCGTCCGGGGTGGAAGCCGATCCCGAACTACGCCGGGTACGACTACATCGCCCGTCGCTTGGCGAGCCACGGGTTCGTCGTGGTCTCGGTCAGCGGCAACGGCGTGAACGTCCTGGGCAACTACGTGGACGACACCGGGATGCGCCAACGGGGCGAGCTCATGGAGAAGCACCTCGATCTCTGGCACGATTGGTCGACCGTGGGCGGCGGGCCGTTCGGATCGCGCTTCGTCGGCAAGATCGACTTCACCCGCATCGGGATCATGGGGCACTCGCGAGGAGGCGAGGGCGCCGTCTACGACGTGATCGTGGACCGTGAGCGGTCGTCGCCGTACGGGATCGACGCGGTGTTGCCGCTCGCGCCCGTGGACTTCACCCGTGCCACCGTGAACGACATCCCGATGGCCGTGATGCTCCCGTACTGCGACGGCGACGTCTCCGACCTCGAGGGCATGCACTTCTTCGACGACGCCCGTTACCGCGAGCCCGGCGACCCCACCCCCAAGGCCACCGTCGTCGTGATGGGGGCCGACCACAACTTCTTCAACACCGTCTGGTCGCCGTCCGGGGGCGTTCCCGGTGCCTTCGACGACGGGAGCCGAAGGTGTCCGGGGCGGCTGACCGAGATCCAGCAGCGACGGGTCGGCCGCACCTACGTCGTCGGGTTCTTCCGTCGATACGTGGGCGGCACCACGTCGCTCGACCCGATGTGGACGGGCGAGGCCACGCCGGCCGCCATCGCACCCGCCCAGACCCGCGTGAGCTACCTAGCGCCCGATACCCCGGCCACACGCCTCGACCTCGATCGGTTCACCGACGCCGGCGGACTGACCCGTGACGCGACGGGCGGCAGGGTCACGCCGACCGGGCTGAGCGCCTATGCCTGGTGCGCCAACACGTACGAGATCCCGTGCGTGCCCGGGCAATACGCGTTCACCGACGTCCACCTTCCCGGTCTCTCCGAGGGCGTCCTGGGGTGGTCGGACACGCACGCCTCCGTGCGCTACGGTCTGCCGCTCGGGGTCCGCGACGTGAGCGGCTACGACGCCCTGCAGTTCCGAGCCGCGGTGAACCCGGCCTACGACGCCAACTACGCGACCCGTACGCAGGGTCTCACGGTGGTGCTGGCGGACGGGAGCGGGCATCGCGTGGGGGTGGCCTCGGCCTCCGTCGACGATGCCGCCTTGGCGTACCCCGTTGGGCTGCGCCGATACCTCGGCCACGTGATCTTGAACCAGATCCGGTTCCCCCTGAGCGCGTTCGCGGCGGTCGATCTCACCGACGTGCGCTCCGTCGCGATCCGGTTCGATCGGACCTCGCAAGGCGTGATCGACGTGGCCGACCTCGCGTTCAGCCGAGGGGGCTGAGGCCTCAGGCGTAGGCGACGTCGAGCTCCCGCGGCGGCGTCGACGGCAGGAAGACGCGGAAGGACGCGCCCCCACCCTCGCGGGCCTCGACCCATGCCCGCCCGCCGTGGATCTCGGCGAAACGCTGTACGAGCGCGAGCCCCACGCCGACCCCGGGGGAGTGCTGCGGTGCCTCGGGACCCTGGCGGAAGGCCTCGAAGATGACCTCGCGAAGCTCTTCCGGCACGCCGGGCCCGTTGTCCTCCACCGCGATGACGACCCCGTCGGGGGCGGACACGGGTCGCACGTTGATCCACACGTTGGCGTGCGACGGCGTGTGGCGCGCGGTGTTGGCGAGGAGGTTCTCGACGATGCGCTCGACCTTGGCGGTATCGAGCGGCACCACCACGGGGCGGAGGTCGGTCGCGAGGCGCGCCTCGGGGATCAGGTCGGACTCCTCCACGATCCGGGCCACGAGGTCGCCGACGTCGGTGGGTTCGAGCTTCGGGGCGACGATGCCCCGTGCGAGCCGGTCGAGGTCGAGCAGGTTCATCACGAGCCGGTCGAGGCGACGCGCGTTGTCGGCGATGCGGTGGGCGAGATCGCGGGAATCGTCTTCGGCCAGGTGCACGTCGCCACGTTCCAGCGTGATCGCGAGCCCGAGGATCGCCGCCAGCGGTGTTCGCAGGTCGTGGGAGACCGCCTGCAGGAACGTGTTCTTCATCTCGTCGAGGGCCCGCAGGCGTTGGGACGCCTCGCGTTCGACGGACAGCGCGCGTTCGAGCTGCTCCTCGGCCTCCTTGCGCTCGGTGATGTCGAGGAGGAAGCCCTGCCAGTAGGCGGCGCTTGCCCGGGAGATGCACGAGGACGGCCTCGTCCTGGACCCAGACGATCCTGCCGTCCTTCGCGATCATCCGGTACTCGAGGGAGAAGCGCTCGTCCGAGTCCTCCCGGTTGCTCTCGGCGTCGGCGGCGAAGACACGGTCCCGATCGTCGGGGTGGGTGATCTTCCGCCACAGCGTGGGATCGGCGATCACCTCGTCCAGCGTGTAGCCGAGCATATCGGTGTTGCCGGGCGCGATGTACGTCGTCCTGGAGACGGACGGGTCCTCCGGATCGATCTCCTGCGTGTAGAAGATGGCCTGGTTCTGTTCGACGATCGTGCGGAACTTGAGCTCCGCCTCCCGGAGCTGCTGCTCGGCCTCCTTGCGCTGGGTGATGTCGAGCATGAACCCCTGCCAGAAGCCCTCGCCGTCCGGCTCGCGGACGAACGAGGCCTCGTCGTGCACCCACACCCAACGACCGTCGGCCGCCCGGAACCTGAACTCACCGGCATACGGCGCCAGCGTTCGATCGGCCTCCTCGTCGCGCGCGAGCGTTCCCTCCCGGTCGTCGGGGTGGATGCGATCGATCCAGAAGTCCGGGGTCCAGGTCCATTCGCGAGGGGTATACCCGAAGAGCGCCTCGACCTGCGGGCTGATGTAGAACTTGGCGGGATCCGCGTCGGGTGACTCGGTGTAGACGACCGCGGGGATGTGCTCCACGAGGACGCGATAGCGCGCCTCCGCCTCGCGCAGCTGCGCCTCCGCCTTCTTCGTCCGCGTGATGTCGACCAGGACCCCCTGCCAGAACATGGGATCTCCATCCTCGTCCAGCACGCGCACGGCCTCGTCGTGCACCCAGACCCAGCGTCCGTCGGCCGCGCGCAACCGGTACTCGGCGCGGAAGGGCTCGCCGGTGCGGTTGGCCTCATCGTTCGCCTCGAGGGTGGCGCTCTTGTCGTCCGGGTGGATCCGATCCATCCAGAAGCTCGGCGTCCACTGCCACTCCTCCGGGGTATAGCCGAACACCTGCTCCACCTGGGGGCTCACGTAGAAGTCCTCCGCGTTCGCCACGATCGCCTCGGCGTAGACGACCGCGGGGACGTGCTCCACCAGGGCCCTGTACCGCTCCTGCGCGGCGCGCAGGAGGTGCTCGGCGTCCTTCTGCTCGGTCACATCCACCATGACGCCCTGCCACATGGCGGGAGCCCCGTCCTCGTCGCGGATCAGGACCGATTCGTCGTGGAACCAGATCACCCTGCCGTCGGTCGCCACCATCCGGTATTCGTCGCTATAGAACTCCGCTCCGTCGGCCGCCTCCGCCCCCGCCGCCGCGCGCTCGCGATCGTCGGGGTGGAGCCGACCCATCCAGGATCCGTCACCGAGCCACGCCTCGGGCACCACGCCCAGGATCCGCTCGATCTGCGGGCTCACGTACACGATCGCGCTCGTCCCGTCGGCCGGCGGGTCGGGGAGCTCCAGGTACACGATCGCCGGTGTGCGTTCGACGATCATGCGGAAGCGCTCCTCGGCCTGGCGCACCTGCTCCTCCACACCCTTGCGCTCCGTGACGTCGGTCATGAATCCCAGGAAGTACTCCACGGATCCGTCGGGCCCGAGCACGGGTGTGGAGGTGTCATGGACCCAGACCATGCGCCCGTCGGCCGCCCGCATGCGGTACTCGTGGTCGAACGGGGTCCGATCCGCGGGGTCGAAGGCTCCGAGCGCCTGGAGGCGGGCGAGGTCGTCGGGGTGGATCAAGCTGCCCCAGAACCGCGGATCGTCCGTGAAGCGCTCGGGCGGGTACCCGAGCACCTCCTCGATCTGCGGACTGACGAACCCCATGTGCACGACGCCGCCGAGCGGGATATCGGTGTAGGTCACCGCCGGGATCCGTTCCACGAGCTGCCGGTAGCGCGTCTGCGCCTCGCGGCGGGCGTCGTCCGCGCGCTGGCGCACCAGCGCCGCGCCCAGCACCCCTGCCAGGGCGCGGAGGGCATCCTGCTCGGCGCCGTTCCACTCGCGCTCCCGCGCGCACTCGTCGAGACCCACGCAACCCCACCACGCACCGTCGAGGAAGATCGGGATCTCCAGGATCGAGACGATGTCCTGCACCTCGAGGACGGGTCGCTCCTGCTCGGGGAGCTCCCGCACGAGGCTCGCGATGGTGCCGCCGGCCTCGTGGACCCTGGCCCACCGCGGCAGCTGGGCCCACGGGGCCGAGGAGAGGAACGGGGCGCCCATCTGCGGTTCGATGCCCGGTGCGCACCACTCGGCGACCTGGGTCGTGCACAGACGATCCTGGTCGTCGACGTGGTTCTCGAGCACGTACACGCGCGATACGTCGGCCGCGCTGCCGAGGCGTGCGAGCACCTCGGGCGCGGCATCGCGCCAGTCTGCGGCGAGCAGCAGCTGCTCGGCCGCGAACGCGACGGCCTCCATGATGGCGTCGCGCTTGGTCCCTGGCTCGGCGCGTGGCACCGCGTCAACCATCCGTCCTGTGCTCCCTGGGTGTCGGGCCCCGCGTGCGCCGCGGGGCGAACCTTCCGCCACGATTATCGGCTCAGGTCAACGGGGGTGAAGTTCCGGCTCCGCGCAGGAGGCGTTCACGCCTGGATCGGGTCCGGCAGGACCCGTGGGGCCGGCGAGGCCGTCGGCACGGCTTCGGGCTCCGGCCAGCGGCGGCGCGACTTGGCCGCGAGCTTGAACATCAGCTCGACCGCCTTGGGGTCCTCCGACGCGGGGCGCGCCTCCACGACGCCGTCGGCCAGGGCCCGCTCCCAGATGTCCTTCCCACGGTCGGTGCGCACGATCGTGAGCGTCCAGCCGTCGGACTGCCCGAGGCCGCCGAAGGAGATGTCCGCGTGCTCGGCGGCGAAGTCGGGGCAGTGCAGGCAACCGGGTCGTGTGAAGCGATGCGCGTCCTTCAGGGAGTACGTGATCTCCTGCCCGTCGTCCGTGTAGAAGAGGAGCTTGCCCTTGATGTTCACGCGCACGATGTGGTCGAGCTCCAGGCCCAGTTCCTTCTGCGCGATCTCGTCCATCAGGCCGTCGTAGGTGAAGGTCTTCGAACAGAGCAGCCCGAACGTCCACGCGATCTTCTTCCGCCACTTGTTCACGCGCCGGGCCTCCATCGAGCCCGTGATGCTCGCCTGGCAGCTCATCCCCACCAGCGCCACCTTCGACAGCCCCATCTCGGCCGCCTTGATCAATGCGAGAGGGTTGGCGGAGTAGGTGTAACGCGAACCCGCCGTGTCGATCACACCCCGCGCGTCGGTCACGACCGCCGGTTCCGCGTCCCACAGCCGCTCTTCGGAGAGCTTCGAGGTGCAGGCCCCGTCGATCTCGCCGGTGCGCAGGCCCCAGATCAACAGGGCGGAGACCACGCCCCCGTCCTGGCCGCTCATCAGGGCCTCCGCATCGGTCGCACGCGCGAGCACGATGTCCTGATACTGGCCGATGACCTCGTCGGGCGTGCGCGTCATGCCGAAGAGGGAGGTGTCGATCTCTCCTTCCCAGTCGCGGAACCGAGGGCACGCGCGCGTGCAGATGTCGCACCCCTTCTCACCGTGTGCGCACTGGTCGGGGCCGTCCTCCTGGAGCTGCACCGGGACGCCGTCCTCGTAGCCCAGGACGTGGAACGGACACGCCACGATGCAGGCGGTGCAACCCGTGCACAGGCCGGTCGCGACCACCTCGTGGTGGAGGTCGAACCACTGGGTCTTGTCGGCTGAGGACGCCATCATCTCGGGCAGCATATCCGACGGGTCCTCCTGCCGAGGAAACCCCGGTGGTCTGCGGACCGTAGTACCTTCATCGCGGCGACGGACGGGAGGATCGGGATGCGGGGCACGAAGCTGCACGTGGGTCTGTTGGTCGTGGTGGCGTCGGTGGCGCTCACCGCGACCGCCTGCTCGAAGAGCAACGACGCTGGGGGCTCGGCATCGGCACCGGCGTCGGCACCGGCGTCCGCTCCCGCGTCCACCGGCGGCTCCGGGACCGCCACGCTGACGGTCAAGGATTTCGCGTTCGACCCGAGCTCGCTCAGCGTCCCGTCGGGGAAGACCACGATCACCATCACGAACGAGGGAGCGGTCACGCACAACTTCTCGCTCGACGACGGGAGCGTCTCGCAGGACATCGCGCCGGGGGCGAGCGAGACGGTGACCGTGAACATCACCGCAGACGCGCCGTTCCACTGCGCCATCCACCCGTCGATGACGGGAACGCTGACGGTCGGCTAGATCGAGAACGACTCGCCGCAGGCGCACTCGTGCACGGCTTGCGGGTTGCGCATCTTCAGGCCGCCGCCCAGCAACGCGTCCTCGAAGTCCAGCGTGGACCCACGGACGATCGGCGCGCTGCGCGGGTCCACCAGCACGCGGACGCCGTCGGCACCTTCGATCACGGCGTCGTCGGCGGCGGGACCGTCCTGGAACGAGAGCTCGTAGCTGAAGCCCGAGCACCCGCCCGCCGTCACGCGCACGCGCAGGAACGGAGCCGCCCGGCCCTCGCGCTCGGCGAGCGTCTTGATCTTGCGCGCGGCCGCATCGGTGACCGCGATCGGGGCTGAGGTCTCGACGTCCATACCTCCCCAGGATACCCCCGGTGGCGGCGAGGACCCCATCATCCGAGGAAGGCCACGAAGATCCGCGCGTAGATCCGGGCGGCGGCGACGAGATCGTCGACGGGGACGGACTCGTTCGCGGTGTGGGCGACGGTGAGCGAGCCCGGCCCCAGGATCACCGTGGGGATCCGCACCTGATTGATGTAGAACCGTGCGTCCGTGATGCCCGTGAAGCCCACGAGGTCCGGCGCGACCCCGGTCTCGGCGCCGACGGCGGTCCGGGCGATGCGGACCAGGTCCGTGTCGGGGGAGGCCTCGGCCGCTTCGGTCCACTCGCGGATCGCGGCCTCGACGCGCACGTCGGGATCGTCGTGGCGCAGCTCCTCGGCGAGGGCGCGGAACGGGGCGAGCACCGCGTCCGCATCGGTCTCGCCGGGCACGATGCGCCGGTCCACGTCGACGTCGCAGCGATCGGGCACGACGTTCGGGGCGGTCCCTCCGGCGATCAACGCGGCGTTCACGGTCGGCCGTCCGGTCAGCGGGTGCTCGAGGTCGGGAAGCACCTCGGGCAGGCGCAGGAGGTATCGCGCCATCGAGGTGATCGCGTTCACGCCCCTGTGCGGCTGTGACCCGTGTGCCGCGCGCCCATGGGCGGTGAGCGTGATCCAGGCCCCGCCGCGTTCGGCGAGGCCGACTTGCAGCTCGCTCGGTTCACCCACGATCGCGGCGTCGGCGTCCAGGAGCCCGCGGTCCCAGAGCACCTGGGTGCCGTGCGTCCCCGCGAGCTCCTCGTCGGCCACGAGGTGGTACTCGAGCGTGCCCGCCAGCTCGACGCCGGCACGGCGGATCGCGGCGCCGGCCGCCAACGCCGCCGCCATCGGCCCTTTCATGTCGGCGGCGCCGCGCCCGATCAACCGCCCGTCCTCGACGACGCCTTCCCAAGGCCCGTGCGTCCACGTGTCCGGCGAGCCCGCGGGCACGACGTCGAGATGGCCGTTCCACACGAGCTTGGGTCGGGCTCCGGAGCCGATCGTCGCGACGACGCTGGGACGGCCGGCGTCGGAGCGGACGGTGGTCGGATCGGCGCCCAGCGCCGGCGAGGATGCCGACGACCACCTCGGCGGCCGCATCCTCCGTGCCACCGGGATTCTCGCTCGGGGCGCCGATCAGCGCTCGGGCGAAGGCCAGCACCTGGTCCGGGTCCACGGCGTCCGCGACGGCCCTCAGGAGGCCCTCATCTACCATGGCGCGCGATGCTACACCCCGCCGACCTCCGCCAACGTCTGCGCGCGGCGTTGGATCCCGCGCCCGTCGACGTCGCCCCCGCGGGCGACCGCCTGGCCGCCGTCCTCGTTCCGCTCATCGAGGGGGCAGCGCCTGCCTTGATCTTCACGGTGCGCGCCGCCGGCCTCTCGCGGCACGCGGGGGAGATCTCGTTCCCCGGAGGGATCGTCGACCCGGGGGAGTCGCCGGCGGAAGCGGCGCTGCGCGAGGCGCACGAGGAGATCGGGCTCGATCCGTCGGCGCCGGAGGTCCTCGGCGCGTTGCCACCGGTGCACACCCACGTGAGCGGGATCCTCGTGGTGCCGTTCGTGGCGGCGCTGGCCGCGGCGCCCCCGATCACGGCGAGCGAGGCCGAGATCGAGGAGGTCCTGCTCTTCTCCGTCGCACGCCTGGGGGCTGCGGAACGGCCGATGGAGCTCGCCCGTCCTGAAGGGGGCGTGTGGCGCGGGTGGGCCTACGAGCTGGAGGGGCACACGATCTGGGGGGCGACGGGCTGGATGTTGCATACCCTCTTGGACGTGATGAGGAAGGAGACCCCGTGGGTCCCGAAGGATCGATGACGCCCGAAGATCGCGAGCTGCGCATCCTCCTGGGCGAGGCGCGCACGATCGCGGTCGTGGGACTGTCCTCGGACCCGGCACGGCCCTCGCATCGCGTGGCCGCGTACCTCCAGGATCACGGCTACGTCATCGTGCCGGTGAATCCGCACGTGACCGAGGTCCTCGGTGAGCCCGCGTTCGCGTCCCTGCTCGAGCTCCCCGCCGACGCCCACGTTGACGTCGTCGACGTCTTCCGGCGATCGGAGTTCACGCCGGATGTGGCGAGGGATGCGGTCGCGATCGGGGCGCGCGTGCTCTGGCTGCAGGAGGGGATCGTGAGCGACGACGCCTACCGGATCGCCACGGGCGGTGGGCTGGAGGTCATCATGGGGGTCTGCATCATGCAGACGAAGGAACGGCTGGACCGGGAGGCGACGACATGACCAAGTGGGAGTACTTCGTGGCACCGCTCCTCGAGCACAATCCGGGGGAGATCCTCAACACGTTCGGCGAGGACGGCTGGGAGCTCGTGGGGGTGACCCAGATCCAGAATCCGATGGGCGGCGTGTCCACGGTGGCCTACATGAAGCGACCCAAGGGCTGAGCGTGCGTATCGATCACGTCGTGCTCGCCGTGCGCGATCTCGACGAGGCCGCCGAGCGGCTCCTCGCCTCGACCGGACTCGACGCGGTGGCGGGGGGCCGGCATCCGGGCTGGGGGACCGCGAACCGCATCGTCCCGCTCGGCGACGACTACGTCGAGCTCCTCTCCGTGGTGGATCGCGACATCGGTGCGGGGACGACGTTGGGCCGTGCGCTCCTCGAGCTCACGCAGGACGGCCGCGATCGATGGTTCTCGGTGTGCCTGGCCGAACCGGAGATCGATGCCACCGCCGCGCGGCTCGGCCTCACGGTGGATCCCGGCGCGCGCACGCTGCCGGACGGCACCCAGGTGCGGTGGCGGGGTGCCGGCATCGAGGAGCCGGCCCGACCTCCGTGGCTGCCGTTCTTCATCGTGTGGGACATCCCTCCGCAGGAGCACCCGGGCCGCATGCCCGCGGCGCACCGCGTCGCCCCGTCGGGCATCCGCCGGGTGGAGGTGGCGGGGGACGCGGCCCACCTGCGGGACTGGTTGGGCGGCGCCGAGGTCCCCATCGACTGCGTCACCGCTGACGGTCCCCCCGGCGTGCGATCCGTGACGGTGGGGCTCGCCGACGGCGGCGAGGTCGTGCTCCAGGGGGCGCGCTAGCCTCCCGCCTCACACCTCGAGGTCCATGCCCTCCGCGGCGGCGACGCATCGCTCGCCGTTGACGCCCCAGCGCCGGCGGACGGTGTCGGCCATGGCGTCGATGACGTCGTCGTCGTGCATCGGGTCGTGGTGGAAGAGCAGCAATCGTTCGACGGCGGCCTTGCGTGCGAAGGTCGCCATCTGCGCGGTGCTGGAGTGCCCCCACCCCACGCGGTCGCCGTACTCCTTCTCGTCGTACTGGCAGTCGTGGATCAGGAGGTCGGCGCCTGCCGCGAGCGCGAGACCCGAGATCCACTCGGTGCTGAGCGCCTCGAGGTCCAACCCAAGGCCGGGCTCGTGGTCCGTGACGTAGGCGAGGGTCCGGCCGTCGGCCTCGATGCGGTACCCCACGGTGGGGCCCGGGTGCAGGATGGGGCTGGACCGGACGTGAGCGCTCCCGATCGTCCAGGCACCCTGAGGCGCGTCGTGGAAGACGACGTCGGCCGGCACGCGGGCCAGGTGCACCGGGAACAGCGGGGGTGAGAAGTAGGTGGCGATCCGGGACGCCAACGAGGCCACGGGCGAGGGTGGTCCCCAGATGTGGAGCTCGGTATCCGTCGACCAGATCGGCGCGAAGGCCCCGAGCCCCTCGAGATGGTCGACGTGGAGATGGGTGAGCAGCAGGTCGATGCGCGATGGGCGTTCCTGCATGAGGTGCAGGCCCAGCGGCCGCAGGCCCGTCCCCGCATCGAGGATCAGGAGCTGCTCGTCGTCGAGGCGGACCTCGACGCACGACGTGTTCCCCCCGTGGCGGATCGTGTCGGGGCCCGGCGACGCGATCGAACCGCGGCAGCCCCAGACCCGGACACGCACTACGCCTCCTCCGCGGGCTCCCAGAAGATGGACATCGCCCCCACGCACTCGTCGGCGTGCGCGAAGAGCGGGAACGCGGTGACCTCGATGTGGCGGTGCGTCCCCGCCACGGCGCGGACCCGGAGCGAGCGGTGGCTCGGCGTCCCCTGCTTGAGCGCCACGCCGAGCGGCCGTTCGGACGGGGGCAGCACCCGTCCGTCCTCGTCCGCGGGAGCGATGGCCCGCGACCAATCTGCCGCCGCGATCACCTCGCCCTCCGCGTACGGGATCCCCAGCATCGCCTCGGCGGCCTCGTTGAAGTAGATCAGGTTGTCCTCCGTGTCCACGAGGAACACCGCGGTCGCAAGCCGTGAGGCGAAGTCCCGCGCGAGGATCAGCACCAGGTTCCGTTGAGCGACGTCCATGCCGGCGCAAGCGTAGTCCGTTCGGGAAGCCCGCGGAACCCGGACCGTCAGGCGAGCGCGCGGGCGAGGTCGGCGATCAGGTCGTCGGGATGCTCGATGCCCACCGACAGCCGGATCAGGTTGGCGGGCACCTCCAGGGGCGAGCCCGCGACGCTCGCGTGCGTCATCGGCCCCGGCACCTCGATCAGGGATTCGACCCCGCCGAGCGATTCGGCGAGGAAGAACAGCTCGGTCCCCGCGGCCACCGCCAGGGCCTCCTCCGCGGACGCCACCTCGAACGAGATCATCCCGCCGAACCCCTGCATCTGCCGGGCGGCGAGCGCGTGACCCGGGTGGGAGGCGAGGCCGGGATAGTGCACGCGGGTCACGCGCGGGTGCTCGGCGAGGAAGGCCGCGACGGCGGCCGCGCCCTCACAGTGGGCACGCATGCGCACGGCCAGCGTCTTCAGGCCGCGCAAGGCGAGGTAGCAGTCCATCGGGCCCGGCACTGCGCCGACGGCGTTCACGAGGAACGCGAGCTGCTCGATCAGGTCGTCGTCGCTCGTGACCAGCGCGCCGCCGATCAGGTCGGAATGGCCGCTGAGGTACTTCGTGACGCTGTGCACGACCACGTCGCACCCCAGGGTCAGCGGCCGCTGTAGCGCCGGGGTGGCGAACGTGTTGTCGACCACCACGCGCGCCCCTGCCGCGTGCGCGATCTCGACCACCGCCGCGAGATCCACGATCTTCAGCATCGGGTTCGAGGGCGTCTCCACCCAGACGAACCGCGTCCGGGGGCCCACGGCGGCCGCGATCGAGGCCGGGTCGGTGAGATCCGCCGTGTCACACGCGAGACCCCAGGGGCCGAGCACCTTGGTGATGAGCCGGTAGGTGCCGCCGTAGACATCGTCGGCCAACACAACGTGGTCGCCGGGGCGCAGCGTCAGCAGCAGGGTGGCCTCGGCGGCCAGTCCGCTGGCGAACGCGAGGGCGCGCGCGCCTCCCTCCATCGCGGCGAGGGCGGTCTCCAGCGCCTCCCGCGTGGGATTGCCGCCGCGGCCGTAGTCCCAGCGCTTGAACGACCCCACGGCGTCTTGGGCGTAGGTGGACGTCTGGTAGATCGGGACGTTCACCGCGCCGAAGATCTCCTCGGGGTCCTGGCCGGCGTGGATCGCCTCGGTCTCGATGTGCTCCTCGTTCACGGGCCCGCCTCCGGCGGGAGCTCCCACCCGCGCCGCATGAGTTCCGCCCGGGCGGTGTCGCCCTCCCGCACCTGGCGCCACAATCGGTACTTGCGCTTCGCGTCGTGGCCGGGGGCGAATTCGCTCCCGGCCGGGACCTGCCGGTCGCACCCGCGTTCGCCGCAGACACACCAGGCGAAGAGCTGGGCCGGGTCCTCCCGCGCCACGATGCCCGGGCGGTACGTGGGGGCCGGCGCCGACGTCGGGATCACGATCACCCCTTCGCTCGGATCGCCGAGGTGCGTCTCGTGACCGTCGAGGACCAGCAGCCCCGTGAGCGCCGCGAGCGCCGCATCGAGCCGGTCGACGGTGGTGAGCTCCTCCGTGCGCACGCCCTGGAGCTTGAGGACCCGCTCGCGCCACTGCCGCTTGCGCTCGCCTCTCGGCGGCAGGCACCCGGCTAGCACCGTCGCGGTCGCGTGCGGGAAGACCTCGATCGCGCGCCTCCGGTAGGGCCGTCCCGTGGCGAGGGGATAGCCCAGCCGGTCGCTGAGCGCGAAGACCTCCATCCCGCGCCGCATCCATTCGAACCGCGGGTGGTCCGCGTGCTGGGCGGACGGGGTGCGGAAGGCATGGATGTTCAGCCGCGCGAGCTCGTTCTCCGTGTGGCGTGACCTGCCGCCACGCGCCCACTTCGGAGGCGAATCCACCGCGACGATCTCCGGTGCGTATTCGCGGATCACGTGCTCGACATCGTCGAGGCCCGCCCGCGAACGCACGACGGCGGGCGCGCGACGCTCATCCATCAGGACGAGATCGAGGCCCTTGCCGACGCCGACGTCGATGCCGAGGGAGCGCACGGGCTACTGGTTCCGTCGGCGGTGCGCTAGGAAGTCGAGCAGGTCGGACCGGGTCAGCACGCCGAGGACCTGGCCCTCTTTGGCCACGAGGACCGCCGATCCCTGCTCGAGGGCGGCGAACGCGGACTCCACCGGCTCGTTCCACTCCACCATGCCGATCGGCGGTGCCATGACCTCGGCGACGTCCGCCTGCAGGGCGTCGGGGTCCCGGAAGATCCGCTCCAGCAGCTCGCGGTCGCGGATCGACCCGACGAACTGCGCCACCTCGTTGGTCTCTCCGCGCACCACCGGCGCCTGGCTGATGGAGTGCTCCTGCAGCGTGTCCACCGCCTGGCGCACCTTCGCGTGGGCGTTCACCGTGATCAGCGCGGGCAGGCCCCCCTCCTTGGCGGCCAGCACCTCGTCGACGCGGATCGTCTCGGGCCGGTCGAGCATCCCGTACTGGAGCATCCACGAGTCGGAGTAGATCTTGGAGAGGTAGCCGCGGCCGGTGTCCGGGAGCAGGACCACGAGGGTCGCGGTTTCGTCCAGTTCGCGGGCCACCTGCAGCGCGGCGAACACGGCGGTGCCGCACGAGCCACCCACCAGGATGCCCTCCTGTCGCGTCACGGCGCGCGCGGTGAGGAAGGAGTCCCGGTCGCTCACCTTCACGTAGCGGTCCACGACGCGGGGATCGAACGTCTCGGGCCAGAAGTCCTCCCCGATGCCCTCCACGAGGTAGGGCCGGGGCTCATCGCCGGAGTAGACGGAGCCCTCGGGGTCTGCGCCGACGATCATCACGTCGGGGTTCTGCTCCTTCAGGTAGCGCCCGACGCCGCTGATGGTGCCTCCGGTCCCCACGCCCGCCACGAAGACGTCGATCTCCCCCTGCGTCTGCTCCCAGATCTCGGGTCCCGTCGTCTCGTAGTGGGTCTTGGGGTTCTCGGGATTGAAGTACTGGTTGGGTTGGAAGGCTCCCGGGATCTCCGCGGCGAGCCGATCCGCAACCCGGTAGTAGCTCTCCGGCGACTCGGGCGCGACCGCGGTCGGCGTGATGACCACCTCGGCTCCGTAGGCCCGCAACAGGCTGATCTTCTCCTGGCTCATCTTGTCGGGCATCACGAAGATGCACTTGTAGCCGCGGATGGCCGCCGCGATGGCGAGGCCGTGACCGGTGTTGCCGGAGGTCGGCTCCACGATCGTGCCGCCGGGTCTCAGCTTCCCTTCGCGCTCGGCCGCCTCGATCATCCGGATGCCGATCCGGTCCTTCACGGATCCGCCGGGGTTGAGCATCTCGAGCTTCGCCAGCACCGTGGGTCGCACGCCGCGGGTGACCGCGTGTAGGCGCACGAGGGGCGTGTGCCCCATCGCGTCGAGGAACGTGTCGAGCGCCTCCATCCGGACCCCTTTCGCCTCGGTGATGCCCCCGTATGGTGCCACGGCGGGCGGGGAGTCGGACGGGCGGATATCGAGGAAGGTTGCGGGACCGGCTACACCTGCGGGTGTAACGTGCCGATTCCAGGGAACGGATGTCGGGGGACGTTGTCGTGCTCCGGCGAGACGCACGGAGAGACGGTGTGACCGACCTGCAACCCATCCAGGAGCCCGGCGGCGGCGGCGAGAGCTTGCTGGTCGTCGACGACGACCCGTTCATCGCCCGGCTGCTCGAGATCGAGCTCAAGGCGGCCGGCTACGACGTCCGCGTCGCGAGCGATGGAGCGCAGGCGCTCGAGGTGGCTCAGGAACGATGCCCCGACCTCGTGCTCGCGGACGTGATGATGCCCAACATGGACGGCTTCGAGCTCACGAGGCGGCTCCGCCAGGATCCCCGCACCGCCGCCGTCTCCATCATCATGCTCACCGCGCGCGGGCTCTCCGCCGACAAGCTCGAGGGGTTCGCGATCGGCGCGGACGACTACATCGTGAAGCCGTTCGACACGCCGGAGCTGCTGGCGCGCATCCGCGGCGTGATCCGCCGGTCGCGCGACATGCGAGCCCAGTCGCCCCTCACCGGGTTGCCGGGCAACGTCCGGATCGAGGAGGAGATCGATTCCCGCGTCGAGCAGGCCCTGCCGTTCGCGATCCTCTACGGCGACCTCGACAACTTCAAGGCGTTCAACGATCACTACGGGTTCGCGCGCGGGGACGCCGCGATCCAGACCACCGCGCGCATGCTCGAGGACGTGGCTCGGGAGTTCGCCGGCGACGCCTCGTTCGTGGGCCACGTGGGCGGAGACGACTTCGTGGTCGTGGTCCCGCCGGAGCACGCAGCGGCCGTGGCGCAGGCCATGGTCGAGCGCTTCGACACGATGGCCGCGGACTTCTACAACGGGGAGGACCGCGAACGGGGCTACATCGAGGTGGTGAACCGTCGCGGAGAGCTCCAGCGCTTCGGCATCCTCACGATGTCGATCGGGGTGGCCACCACCGACCGCCGCTCGTTCCAGCACTACGCCGAGGCGGTGGCCGTCGCCACAGAGATGAAGCAGTACACGAAGGGCGCGACCGGCTCGTCGTGGGCGATGGACCGTCGCACCGACTGAGCGACGGGCCCGATCGCGGTTCCCCGTTCAGCGTGGGGTGGGGTCCGCGAGGTAGAAGCCCTGGCCTTGTGGTACGCCGAGCGCGAGCAGCGTCTCCAGTTCCTCCGCCGTCTCGATCCCCTCGGCCACCATCGTGATCCCCAGCTCCTCCGCGAAGGACATCAGGGCGCTCGCGAGCGCGTAGCGGGCCCGGTCGGTATCGATGCCGCGCGTGAGCGAGATGTCGAGCTTCACGATGTCGGGGGCGATCCGCACGGTGTGGCGCATGCTCGCGAACCCGGCCCCGGCGTCGTCGATCGCCACCCGCACGCCCTGCGCGCGGAGCGCCTCGAGGGCCTCCAGCAGGGTCTCGTAGTCCTCCACGGCCTCGTGCTCGGTGATCTCCAGGACGATGCGGGGCGCGTCCAAGGCGAGCAGCGAGGCGAGGTCGCGCGAAACCGCCGCCCGGTGCGAGCAGTTGATGGAGAGGTAGGCGTGGTCGGGGAGGCCGGGCAAGATGCGCATGGCCTGGCGCACGGCGGCGAGTTCCAGGGGCACGCCGAGTTCGTGCCGAACCGCCTCGGCGAACCATTCGTTGGGGGGCCGCAGCGGGAGGGAACGGAATCGTGCGAGCGCCTCGACCCCGACCATGTCACGGGTGCGCAGGTCGACGATGGGCTGGTAGACCATGGAGAGACCGTCGCCCGCCACGAAGCGCTCGATCTCGCCACGCGCGGCGTCGCGCTGCTCCTGCTCGATCTCCTCGCGTCGCAGCTGCGAGGTGAGCTCTTGGACGATGCCCCCGATCACCTCGGCCGACAGGCTGGCCCCCCCGCCCATCACCCGTTCGATCGAATCGAGGATCTCGTCGGCCCCGGTGCCCTTCACGAGGTACCCGACCGCCCCCGCGCGCAGCATCTCCAACACGGTGAGCCGGTCCTCGAAGGCGCTCAGCGCGATCACGCGGGTGGCGGGCGAGACGCGCACGATCTCGCGCGCGGCCCGCGGCCCGCCGCCCGCGGGCATCTTCACGTCCACGAGGGCGACGTCGGGCTGTCCGTCGTCGGCCAGCTGGATCGCCTCGTCGGCGTCGCCCGCGGAGCCGATCAGGATCACGTGATCCTCGTGGGCGAGCAGCTCGGCCAGCGCGCCACGCAGCGCCGGTTCGTCGTCCGCGATGAGCACGCGGATCGGATCGGCGGCCGCGTCACTCATGTAGGGGGAAGGGAGGACGGCCATCGGGGGGACGGTACCTGCCGCAGGGGGGTGTCTCAAGCACCCGGACGGGTCCCGTCGCGTCGAGGGGGGTAGCATCCGGACTGCCCGTTCCGGGCCGGTGGGAGGTGGCAGAGATGGGCGTTCGGGAGATCCGCGCACCGCGCGGGAGCGGATTGACCTGCCGCGCGTGGCCGCAGGAGGCCGCGATGCGGATGCTGATGAACAACCTCGACCCGGACGTGGCCGAGCGGCCCGAGGATCTCGTCGTCTACGGCGGGACCGGGCGTGCCGCGCGTTCCTGGGAAGCTTTCGACGCCATCGTGCGCACGCTTGCGTGACCTGAAGGACGACGAGACCCTGCTCGTGCAGTCGGGCAAGCCCGTGGCCGTCTTCCGGACCCACGACATGGCGCCGCGCGTCCTGATCTCCAACTCGATGCTCGTCCCCAAGTGGGCGGACTGGGACACGTTCCGTGCGCTCGAGGCTCAGGGCCTCACGATGTACGGGCAGATGACGGCGGGCTCCTGGATCTACATCGGGACGCAGGGCATCCTCCAGGGCACCTACGAGACGCTCGCGGAGTGCGCGCACCAGCACTTCGGGGGCTCGCTCGCCGGCACGGTCACGCTCACCGGCGGCCTCGGCGGCATGGGCGGTGCCCAGCCGCTCGCGGTGACGATGAACGACGGGGTCGCGCTGTGCGTGGAGGTCGACCCGCTCCGGATCGAGCGCCGGATCAAGACGCGCTACCTCGACCGGGAGACCGACGACCTCGGCACCGCGCTGCGATGGGTCGAGGAGGCCAAGACCTCGCGGACGGCGGTGTCGATCGGGCTGCTCGGCAACTGCGCGGAGGTCCTGCCCGAGCTCGTGCGCCGCGGCTGGCAGCCCGACGTCGTCACCGATCAGACGAGCGCCCACGATCCCCTCGGCGGGTACGTGCCCGCGGGGCTCGCGATCGCGGATGCGCCGGGGCTGCGTGTCGAAGATCCCGACGCCTACGTGCGGCGGGCCCACGCATCCATGGCCGCCCACGTCGACGCGATGGCGACGTTCCAGGAGCGGGGCGCGATCACGTTCGACTACGGCAACAACCTGCGGGCCGGCGCGGAACTCGGTGGTCTCGATCACGAACGCGCCTACGCGTTCCCCGGCTTCGTGCCGGCGTTCGTGCGTCCGCTCTTCTGCGAGGGCAAGGGCCCGTTCCGATGGGCGGCGCTGTCAGGCGATCCGGCCGACATCCTGACCACCGATCGAGCCATCGCCGAGCTGTTCCCGGAGAACGAGCGGCTGCAGCGATGGATCCGGATGGCCGAGGAGCGCGTGGCCTACCAAGGGTTGCCCGCGCGGATCTGCTGGCTCGGCTACGGGGAGCGCGATCGCGCGGGCGCGCGATTCAACGAGCTGGTTGCGTCGGGCGCCGTGGCGGCGCCGATCGTGATCGGGCGCGATCACCTCGACAGCGGCAGCGTCGCGAGTCCGTACCGCGAGACCGAATCGATGATCGACGGCTCCGACGCGATCGCCGACTGGCCCATCCTGAACGCCCTCGTGAACACCGCGACCGGCGCGCATTGGGTGAGCGTGCACCACGGCGGGGGCGTGGGCATCGGGTATTCGATCCACGCGGGGATGGTGGTCGTGGCCGATGGCACGGAGAACGCCCGCGCGCGCCTCGAGCGGGTGCTCGTGAGCGACCCGGGCATGGGCGTGGTCCGCCACGCGGATGCCGGGTACCCGCGCGCGATCGAGGTCGCCGAGGAGCGCGGGGTGCGGATCCCGATGCGGGAGGGGGAGTGAGCCCGGAGCGGCACATCGTCGCGATGGGCGGGGGCGGGTTCACGATGGACGATCCGCTGTTGGATCGCTACGTGCTCGACCTCGTGGACGCCGCCCGACCGAAGGTGTGCTTCCTGCCCCACGCGACGGCCGCGCTCCCCGTCTACGTCCTCCGGTTCCTCGACGCCTTCCCCGCCAGCCGGTTCGAGCCCACGTACCTCGACCTGTTCAACCGCACCGTGGAGGACGTCGCGGGGTTCCTCGCCGAGCAGGACCTGATCTACGTGGGTGGGGGCAACACCGCCAACCTGCTGGCGATCTGGCGGGTGCACGGCGTGGATGGGGCCCTGCGCGCGGCCTGGGAGTCGGGCGTGGTCTGCTGCGGGATGAGCGCCGGCGCCAACTGCTGGTTCGAGGCCTCCACCACGGACTCGTTCCTGCTGGGCCAGGCCGATCCCCTGCGCGACGGGCTCGGGCTGCTCCCGGGCAGCTTCACGCCCCACTACGACGCTGAGGAGGCCAGGCGGCCGGCGCTGCGAGCGCTCGTCGGATCCGGCGCGTTCCCCGAGGGGCTCGCCTGCGACGACTTCGCGGCCCTGCATTTCGTGGGGGCGGAGCCGGTGGAGGCCGTGGCGTCACGGCCCGGGGCCGGCGCGTACCGCATCATGCGCGGCCCCGACGGCGTCGCCGTGGAGGAGCCGCTCGAGGTGCGGGAGCTGGTATGAGCGTCAACGGCCGGGCCCAACCGGCTCGAGCCTGAACAGGTAGCCTTGCGGCCGTGACGGTCGAGGTGGGAGAGGGGCTCCAACTCGAGGACGTCGTGGCGGTCGCCGACGGCGCCCCCGTTTCGTTCCCCGGCAGCGCGCGGGAGCGCGTGGTGGCCGCCCGAGCGGTCATCGAACGCGCGGTCGACTCGGGCGCCACGATCTACGGGGTCACGACGGGCTTCGGTTCGCTCGCCGACGTGCGGATCGACCCCTCGCAGGCGGCCGAGCTGCAGCACGGCATCGTGCGCTCGCACGCGACCGCGGTGGGTCGCCCGCTCCCGCGAGAGGAGGCGCGAGCGATGCTCCTGTTGCGCGCGCACGTCCTCGCGCTCGGCTACTCGGGGGTGCGTCCTGCCCTGATCGATCTGATGGTCGAGATGCTCAACCAGGATGTGATCCCGGCGGTGCCGGAACAGGGCTCGCTGGGAGCGTCGGGGGACCTCGCCCCGCTCGCCAACCTGGCGCTGCCGCTGATCGGCCACGGCGACGTGCTCGCGCCCGAGGGCGGGGTGGAGCCCGCGGGGCCCGCCATGGCGCGGGCGGGACTCGAGCCGATGCGGCTGGAGGCCAAGGAGGGTCTCGCCCTCGTGAACGGCACGCAGGGGATGCTCGCGATCGGCATCCTCGCGGCCGACCGCGTGGCGCGGCTCACGCGCACGGCCGACGTCGTGGCCGCCATGACGATCGAGGCCGCCCTCGGCACGGATGCTCCCTTCGACGATCGCCTCCAGCGGCTGCGTCCCCACCCGGGGCAGGCCGCCAGCGCGGCGAACCTGCGGCGCCTCCTGACGGACTCGCCGATCCGGGAGTCGCACCGCGACAGCCCGCACCTCGTGCAGGACGCGTACTCGCTGCGGTGCGCTCCACAGGTGCACGGCGCCACCCGCGACACGCTGACACACGTCCAGGCGGTGCTGCAGATCGAGGCGGGCAGCGTCTCCGACAACCCCATCGTCCTGCCCGACGGCCACGGAGGGGGCGAGGTCAAGAGCGGAGGCAACTTCCACGGGATGCCGGTGGCCATCGCCCTCGATGCCCTGGCCGCCTCCACGGTGTCGCTCGCTTCGATCAGCGAGCGCCGCCTCTACCGGCTCCTCGATGCGAAGCAATCCAACGACCTCCCGCCCTTCCTCGTGCACGGGAGCGGTCTGAACAGCGGGTTCATGCTCGTGCAGTACACCGCGGCCTCGCTCGTGAGCGAATCGAAGTCGCTCGCGCATCCGGCGTCCGTGGACTCGATCCCGTCGAGCGCAGGGCAAGAGGATCACGTGAGCATGGGCATGACCGCCGCCCGCCACGCGCGGGAGATCGTCGCCAACGCCGAGACCGTCCTGGCGCTGGAGGCCCTCGCCGCCGCACAGGCCCTGGATCTGCGGGCCCCCCTGGAGCCGGGGCCCGCCACCCGGGCGGTGCACGACGCCCTGCGTGCCTCGATCCCGTTCTTCGAAGCCGATCGCGAATTCGGACCGGACATCGCGGACGCCGTGGCCTTGGTGCGCAGCGGCGTGCTGATCGCCGCCGCGGGATCGGTCACGGGTCCCCTCGACTGATCAGGCCGCGACGCGGCTCCAGGCCGGTGTGCCCCCGATGAACGTGGCCACCACGGGGTTGTGTCCGGGGCGGTAGGGGACCTGGGCGAACGACGGTTCCTCCAGCAACAGGAAGTCGGCGCGCTTGCCCACCTCCAACGTGCCGTGCCGATCCTCGAGGCCGAGGACCCACGCGGGGTTCGCGGTGGCGGCGGTGAGCGCGTCCAGCGGAGCCAGGCCGTAGACCGTGGCCGCCATCGCGATCGCCTCGGGCATCGAACAGGTGGGGGAGGTGCCCGGATTGAAGTCGGTCGCGATCGCGAGCGCCGCGCCGGCCTCGCGGAGCGCCTCGACCGGCGGGCGCCCCGCGCGCAGGAAGAACGAGGACGCCGGGAGGAGTCCGGCCACGGTGGCCGGGGCATCGGCCAGGGCCCGCACCCCGTCGTCTCCGCAATGGTTCAGGTGGTCGGCGCTCCGCGCGCCGAGCCGCACGGCCGCCTCGGCGGCCCCGCTCGGGCCGAGCTGGTCGGCGTGCACGCGCAGCGGGAGGCCGGCCGCCGCGGCGGCAGCCGCGACGGCCTCGAGGTCGTCGATGGAGAACGCGATGTCTTCCACGTAGATGTCCACCTGGTCCGCGATCCCCTCGGCGGCGGCCGAGGGGATCAGCTCGTCGCATGCCACACGTACCCACTCCGCGCGCGTCATGCCCTCGGGTACCGCGTGGCAGGCGAGGAGCGTCACCGCGCACGTCTGCGCCGCCACCTCGTCGGCGAGCCGCCGGGCCAGCCGTGCCTGGCGGAGCTCCTCCTCGAGTCCGAGCCCGTATCCCGTCTTCAGCTCGAGCGCGGTGGTGCCGTGCGCGAGCATCTCGGCGACGAGCGGTCTGCAGAACGCCAAGACGGCGTCGTCCGATGCCTCCCGCAGGAGCCGGCTCGACCGGAAGATCCCGCCCGCTTCGCCGTGCAGCTCGGCGTAGGAGACGCCCCGAAGGCGGGCCTCGAACTCGTCGGCGCGCCAACCGACGAAGGGGAGGTGCACGTGCGCATCGACGAATCCGGGAACGAGGCAGCCGCGCTCGATCGCGCCCACCGTGGGAGCCCACGGCAGCCCCGACGCCGGGCCCGCGTAGACGATCGTTCCCGATCCGTCCCAGGCCACGCCGCCTTCCGGTGTGACGTGCGCCGCCGATCCGGCACGGCGCGCCGGGAGCGGGCCGGTCGCGGTCGCCATGCTCGCCGCGACCGCCGCACCACGCTCCATGGGCCGAAGCCTAGCTGCATCGCTTCGCGTCGGGCGACGGCCGTACGCTGCTCCCGTGAGGATCGAACGCCGGATCGTGCTCCCCGTTCCGCCTCGAGAGGC
Source organism: uncultured Actinomycetes bacterium (assembly GCA_963810945.1). Taxonomy (GTDB): domain Bacteria; phylum Actinomycetota; class UBA4738; order UBA4738; family HRBIN12; genus JAOUEA01. The sequence goes on along the minus strand of CAWEPI010000004.1, from coordinate 1,361,906 downwards.
GTGGGAGGTGCTGATCGACTGGGAGCGTCAGGCGGCGTGGATGCTCGACGCCGACCGCGTCGCGGTGGTCTCGGCTCGGCGTGAGGGCGTGGGGGTTCGGCTGGCGGTCGCGACGCGGATCGCGGGCGTCCCCGCGTTCACGGAGCCCATGGAGGTCACCCGCTGGGACCCGCCCCACCGCCTCGACATCCACCACGGCGGCCCGGTGGCCGGCGAGGGGAGCTGGAGACTCGAGCCCGTCTGGGGCGGGACGTCGTTCGTCTGGATCGAGGACATCCGGCTCGCCGTCCCGGTCGTGGGCGAGTTCGCCGCCACCCTCTACCGCCCGGTGATGGGGGTGCTGATGGGGCGTGCGATGGGCGGGCTGCGACGCTACCTGATCGCGTCCGGTCCCAGGCACCTCACCCCGTGAGCGCCGACGCGATCGTGACGCGGTCTCGGCCGGATCCCTTGGCGTCGTAGAGGGCTGCGTCGGCGGCGACGAGGAGGGCGGTCGCGTCGTTCACGACCTCGCCCACGCGCGTGACGAGGCCCACGCTCGCCGTGATGCGCAGGGCGCCCGCGGCTGTGAGGAGCGTCTCGCGGCTGATCTCTTCCCGGATCCGCTCCGCCGCCTGCTCGGCGTCGTGGCCCTCCGCCCCGGGCAGGACCACCATGAATTCCTCGCCCCCGAAGCGCCCGACCGAGTCGTAGCTGCGGACGGCGAGCTGGAGGCGGTCCGCCACCTCGCGCAGGACCTCGTCGCCCACCACGTGGCCGTAGGTGTCGTTCACCTGCTTGAAGTGGTCAAGGTCGACCATCGCCAGGCTCACCGGCGTGCCCTGACGGTCCGAGCGAGCCAGCTCCTCCATGAGGATCTCGATGATGCGGTTGTGGTTCCACAGGCCCGTCAGGGGGTCGTGCGTCGCGGCCTCCTCGGCCGTCGCCTTCGCGGCCTGCAGCTCCGCTTCCACGCGCTTGCGCTCGGTGATGTCGCGGATCAGCCCCACGAACAGCCGGTCGTCCCCGACCTTCGCCTCGGACACGGAGATGTCGATCGGGAACACCGCTCCGTCCTTGCGGCGCGCGACGGTCTCGCGCCCGGCTCCCAGGATGCGCGCCACGCCCGTCGCGAGGTACCGATCGATCTGCGCGCCGTGGTGGGTGCCGTCGGCGTCCGTCATGAGCAGATGCACGCTCGCCCCGATGAGCTCCTCCTCGTCGTAGCCGAAGATGCGTTCGGTGGCCGGGTTGATCGAACGGATCGTGCCGCGCTCATCGATCGTGATGATGGCGTCGAGCGCCGTGTTCACGATGGCCGTGGTGCGCGCCTCGCTGCGGGCCAGCGCGGCGGTGCGCTCGGCCACGCGACGCTCCAACTCCGCGTTCTTCACGACGATGGCGCGGCGCGTGTGCCGCGCGAAGGCGGCGATGCCCACGAAGAGCACCGCGAGGAAGACCAGCACGGCGACGTTCACGCCCTGCACCCGGTTGCGGGCGTCCTGCTCGCTGTGGCCGATGTCCGTGGCGAGCTTCTGCGTCTGGTCGATCAGCGTCATGAACAGGGTGTCGAACTCCTGGTCGGAGCGCGTCCCGATCTGCCCCGTGCTCTCCCGATGCTGCCATCTGGACGTGGCCTGGCTGGCGAAGCTGTCCACCTGCGCGGCGAGGAGCCGGAGGTCGTCGCGGACGCTGGGATCCGTCGCGGGGTGGATCGCCTCGCCCGCGAGGGACGGACCGCCACTCAAGGCGGCGTCGACGAGCCGCGCGGCGTCGTCCAGGTGCCCGAAGATGTCCTTCGAGACATCGACCGACCGGTCGCCCCCCAGGGCCTGCACCAGGAAGAGATGCGCGATGCTCACGTGGTTGGCGACCCCATCGGCGACCGGCGCCAGTTCGTTCTGCGCGCGGGTGATGCGCGCGGCCGCGAGCTGTCCGTACGCCACGAGGCCCATGGCGGTGATCGCCATGAGCAGGATCAGCGCGGTCAGGGCGTCGCGTCCGCGACGTGACCGCGGCTCAACGCGGTGGGTGGCTTGCCCTGTCATCTCTTGGGGAACATCGGTCAGACGGGGGACCGCTTGAGGTAGGCCGGATGGTCCATTCGGGTGGTTTCCGGGTAGGTGAGGGCTCGCTCCGCGTGGGGTCCGACGCAGGGGGTGGGCTCCGGACGGGGTTGGTTCCTCAGACCCCTGGTGCCGGGGGAGGTGCGAGGACCAGCAGCACGACGGAGGGCTCGTCGGACGCGTTGCGCACGGTGAGCTCTTCCCCGTGGGGCACCAGGACCGCTTCCCACTGACCCATGCGGGCGCGGCTCTTGCCGACCTGCACGGCGACCTCGCCGGCCAGGACCGTCGCCATGGCATCGGACGTCGGATCCGTCATCGGCCCCACGCCCTGCGCCGCCTGGAGGCAGATCACCTGGGACCAGAGGTGTTCGCTCTCGTAGAGCGTCTCGTGTCGCGCCTCGTCCTCGGAGAACCACACGAGATCCCGGATGTCGCGGGGCTTCATGGCGCTCAGCGTAGCGGGCGCCGCTCCTCCTGCCCGCTCGCCCGCCCGTTCACTAGACTCGGGCGGGTCCTCACCAGACCAAGGAGTCTCGTTGACCACTTTCTCGTTCACCACCGACGCGCCGGCGAAGGTCGCGGCCGCGCTCTTGATCGTCCCGGTGTTCCAGGGCCCGGAGCCCGGACCCGGCGTCGCGCCGCTGCACCTCGCCGAGACCTACGCCGCCGCGAAGCTCACGGGCAAGCGCGGCGAGGACCTGCTCGTCACGCACCGCCCCGGGGACCGATTCGCGGCCGACGCCGTGCTGATGCTGGGGGTCGGTCCCAAGGACGACTTCACGCTCGAGACGGCGCGGCGCGCCCTGGGGCGGGCGGGAGGCACCGCGCGGCGGTTCGGCATCGCCGCCACGACGGTCGCGCAGGCCTTCTCCGGGCGCCACGCGGCCGAGGCGGTGGGCGCCGTCGCGGAGGGTCTCGCGCTGGGTGCGTACCGCTTCGATCGCTATCGCACCAAGAAGCAGGATCGGACGGCCGGGCTCAAGAAGGTCGTCGTGCTCGGTAGCGCGCGATGGGACGCGCGGTCCGCCACGGCCGCCCTGAAGCGTGCCGACATCGTGGCCGATGCGGTCTGCTGGGCTCGCGACCTCGTGAACACGCCCGCGGGCGACATGCCCCCGGCCCAGATCGCCCGCGAGGCCCAGGCGATGGCCCGCAAGCACGGCCTGACATGCAAGGTGTGGAACGAGGCCCAGCTCGCGCAGGGAGGCTTCGGCGGCATCCTCGGGGTCGGGCGCGGCAGCGTGAACCCACCCAGGATGATCGAGATCTCCTACCGAGGGGCCGGGCGCGCCACGCCCATCGCGCTCACGGGCAAGGGCATCGCGTTCGACTCCGGCGGCCTGTCCATCAAGGACGCCAAGGGCATGGAGACGATGAAGGACGACATGGGCGGGGCCGCGTCGATCCTCGCCGCCATGAAGGCGATCGCGCGGCTGAAGCCCAAGATCAACGTGATCGCCGCGATCCCGTGCAGCGAGAACATGCCGAGCGGTTCGGCGCAGAAGCCGGGCGACGTGATCGTGCACCGGGGCGGGACGACCTCGGAGGTCTTGAACACGGACGCCGAGGGCCGCCTCGTGCTGGCGGATTCGCTGGCCTACCTGGTGGAGAAGGGGCCGCAGCTGGTGATCGACACGGCCACGCTCACGGGCGCGTGCGTGGTGGCGCTCGGCGAGCGCATCGTCGGGGCGTTCACGAACGACGACGCGCTCGTGCGCGAGGTCATCGACGCGGGCGACGCGGCGGGTGAGGCCATCTGGCAGCTTCCGTTGCATCAGGACTATCGGCGGTTGATCGATTCCAACGTGGCGGACGTCAAGAACATCGGGGACCGCTACGGCGGCGCCATCTCCGCCGCCTGGTTCCTGGCGGAGTTCGTGGGGGACACCCCCTGGGTGCACCTCGACATCGCCGGACCGGCCTGGTCGTTCTCCGGCACCGACCTGGGACCGAAGGGCGCCACGGGAGCGCCGGTCCGCACCCTCGTGCGCTTCGTGGAGGCGCGCGCGGCGAGGAGCTGACGGGCTGTGACGCACGAGGACCCCGCGGAGGTCCGCACCGGGCCGGTGCTCGCCGTCTTCGCGCACCCCGACGACGCGGAGATCGCCGCCGGGGGTGTGCTCGCGAAGTGGAGCGCGGCCGGGCGCGAGGTACACCTGCTTGTGCTCACCAACGGCGACCGCGGCTCCGGCGACCGCGGCCGTGACCGGGCGGAGCTGGCGCGGACCCGCCGCACGGAGACCGAGGCCGCCGCGGCGCTGATGGGCATCGCCAGCGTTCGGGTCCTGAGCATCCACGACGGCGAGCTGGAGAACCACGCGGTCGTGCGGGAGGCCGTCGTGCGGCGCATCCGCGAGGTTCGCGCCGGGACGCTCCTGTCCTGCGATCCCACCGCCGTCTTCTTCGAGAACCGCTACTACAACCACAGCGACCACCGGACGGCGGGGTTGGTCGCGCTCGACGCCGCCTTCCCAGGCTCGGGGAATCCCCACTTCTTCCCCGAGCACCTCGGGGAAGGACTCGATGTGCAGGAGGTACACGACGTCTGGTTGGGATGGACGAACGAGCCCAACCACGTCGAGGACGTATCCGGGCACCTGGCCACGAAGGTCACGGCGCTCGCCGCCCACGCCAGCCAGCTGGCCGAGGGGATCCGGTTCTTCGAGGACTCGCTGGAGAAGGAAGCGGTGGAGGCCGGCGCGAAGATCGACGTGGAGCACGCCGAGGAGTTCCGGGTCCTGGATCTCTCCTAGACCTTGGTGGCGACGGCGAGGACCACCTCGCGGAAGTCGTTGAGGGGATCGGGGAAGCGCTCGGCGAAGACCGTGTGCGCGCGCGCTCGGAAGTCCTCCCAACCCGCCGGGCCGAGCATGTCGCGGACGAACCGTCCCGTGGCCCAGACGCTGAGTCCGTCGAGGTAGTCGTCCAGGGGGTAGACCCAGCGGTACTTGGCCACCTCCGTCCGGGCGTGGCGCAGCCCGGCATCGATCAGCACCTCTTCCACGGGGCCGCGGCGACGGAACCGCTCGTGTCCGGGCGCCGCCTCGGCGTAGGCGGGCGCGAGCATCTCGCGCGGCACCACCGCCTCGATGAGCTCGCGCCAGGTCTCCTGATACGCGTCCACGCCGTCGGCCCACGATGAGAACGCGATGCGTCCGCCGGGACGCACCACGCGGATCACGTCGAAGAGGGCGGTGTCCACCTTCGTGAAGTGCGCGAGCACGAAGTTGCCCACGGCGGCGTCGAACGTCCCACCGCGGAACGGCAGGTCGAGCGCCTGGGCGGCCGCGAAGGGCAGGCGGGGCCGTACGCGATGCCCGACCTCGAGCATCCCTAGGGACTCGTCGATCCCCACGGGGTGATGGCCGGCCTCGGTCAGGACCTGGGCGGCGATGCCGGTACCGGTCCCGATGTCCAGCACGCGCGACGGAGCCTCGAGTTGGGCGAGTGCGAGGAGGTCGCGGGCCACCTCGGCGAAGCGCGGCGCGTGGACGCGCTCGTAGATCTCGGCGACGTCGTCGTAGGTCCGCCAATCACTCATGGCCCGCAAGGGTACCGGGCCGCGTCACGGACGGAGGCTCCGCACCGGCCGGGTAGGCTCTACGACCGTATGCGAGGGGCGGGGGCGTGAGCGGGTCGGCGGGGGTGATGGCGCTCGTGCTCGCCGAGACGGTGGCGGGCTCGGCGGCGCTCCTGTGGTTCACGCCCCTGTGGAACGAGGTCAAGCGCGGGTTCTTCAAGCTCACGGGCGGGATCCTGCTCGTCCTCGCGATCTGCGCCTGGTGGTCGGCGCGCGCGGGCCTGATCGTGGGTGACGAGGCAGGCGCCTGGGCGGTGCGCCTCGCCTTGATCACCGTGGCGACGATCGCGCTCGGGCTGCTGCTCCTGTTCGCTGGACGGGATCTGGCGGGGCGCGTGCTGGGGATCGTCTCGGTGCCGGTGGCCATCGCCGTGCTGGCCGCCTTGGCCGCGACGGGCCGTCAGACGTGGGCGCTCGGATCCTTCCAGCTCCTCGCCGGCGCGTTCTTCCTGGGCTCGGTCACGGACGGCCTGCTCCTCGGCCACTGGTACCTCACCGACCGCGGGCTCTCACGTGGTCCGATCAACCGTTACACGAACCTGATGCTCGTCGCCGTCGTGGTCGAGGCGATCGCGGTGATCAGCGGCGGGTTCCAGGGGACCGGCGCCTCGCAGGCCGTGAACCCGCTGCTGACCGCCGGCGCGCTGGCCCCGTGGATCGCGCTCGGGATGACCGCGACGACCGCGTTGATCGCGGCGCTGACGCGGGCCGCGCTGAAGGGGGAGCGCGCCTCCGCCGTCCAGTCGGCGACGGGGTTCTACTACCTCGCCGTGGTGACGGCCTTCACGGCCGAGCTCGCCGTCAAGACGCGGTTCTTGGCGGGATAGCGTGCAGATCGCGGTCATGGTCGCGGGCACCCTCGCCGAGATGGTGGGCTGGTGGTTGGTGGCCTCCCGCGGACGCGACGTCTGGCGGCTCATGCCCGTGGTGCTCGGCGCGATGGGCGTCGCCGCCGTGCTGGCGCGTCGGCCCGACTGGGCCGCAGACGTCACCCCCGCGACCGCTCTGGCCGTCGGGATCGCCTCGGGCCTCGTCCTGTACGCAGCCACGAGGGCGTTCGTCTGGGTCGCCGCCCACTGGGGGCCGTTCCGGCGAGCCGTCGTCGACAAGTACGCGGAGGCGGCGACCGTTCCCCTCGCGACATCGCTCATCCTCTCGCTCCTGGTGATGGTCCCGTCGGAGGAGCTCTTCTGGCGGGGGTTGTTCCAAGGTCGGCTCGGCGTGGCGTTGGGCGCCGGCACGGCGGCCGGGTTGACGTGGGTCGTCTACGTCTTCGCGAACGGTCCCAGCCGTAGCCTCCCGATCCTCGCGGGCGCGATCGTGGGCGGCGCCCTGTGGACGGGGCTCGCGTGGTGGTCGGGGGGTGTGCTCGCGAGCCTCGGGAGCCATATCCTCTGGACCGGTGCGATGCTCGGCGCTCCCACCGGGAGCAGGCAGGGAGGCGGTGAGCGGGTGAGTTTCCTCTCGACGGCGGTCCAGGAGGTCCTCGAGCAGGGGCCGTTCTGCGCGGTCGCCACCACCACGCCGCGCGGACCGCACCTCACCCCGCTGGTCTTCGCGTACTCGGGGGGCGCGTGTGGCTCACCACCTCGCGGGGCTCCGTCAAGGCGCGCGCGTGGAAGGCGGATCCGGGGATCGCCGGCCTGATCCGCCACGGCGACCTCGCCGTGACGTTCACCGGCACCGTGAAGACGTACGACGCGCTCGATCGTGCGACCTGGGGTGCGGCGGTGGCGGGCGCCACCTCGATCGCGCGCGCGACGGGGACGTTCTCGAAGAAGAACGCTCGGTTCTTCGCCGGGTATGCGTTCGACGCCCGCCAGGTACCCCTCGCGTGGACGCCGCCGGGCCGGGTGTTCGTGGGCGTCGATCTCGAGCGCACCGCCCTCCTGGACGAGGACGGCGTGCAGGAGGGCCGGGGGCGTTGGGGCGGTTCGGCGCTCTCCCACGCCACGTTCCGGCGCTCGAGCGCGGGAGCCGATCCCCTGGCGGTGCTCCCCTCCGACATCGGGGCCGTGTTGGGGCGCTCGGGGGAGGGCTCGCTGGCGGTCGCCGGTGCGCGGGGCCCCGTCGTGCTGCCCGTGCGATGGCTGGCGGAGGAGCATGCCCTGTACGCGGCGTTGCCGGCGGAGACGCTCGCGCTCGCGGGCGCGGGGCCCGACGCACCCGTCGCGCTGACGGTCGACCGCGCCTCGGCGTGGCGAGCCCGCGACATGGTGGGAGCGATGATCCAGGGCACGGGCGCGAGCTATCTGCTGCACGACGTGGGATCGGGGGCCAAGAGCGCCCGGTCGCTCGCGTCGGCCTTGCATCCTGCCGCGGACGCGCTCGTGCGGATCGCGCCGGAACGGCTCGTGTGGTGGAACGGCTGGTCGAGCGGGAGCGCCACGGTCGCATGACCGTCGTCGAGTTCTCGGTGGAGGTGGAGGCGCCCCCCGAGCGCGTCTGGCAGGTGGCGAGCGACCCCTGCAACCTGCCCCAGTGGGACCGGCACGTCGTGCGCGTCCGGGTGCCCGAAGGAGGACTCGCCCAGGGGGTGGAGTACGAGGTCGACATGGGCTTCATGGCCGTGCAGACCACCGTGCGCGCCGAGGTGCTCGAGTGGGAGCCGCCTTGGCGGTCCACGATCCTGCTGCGCGGGTTGCTGGAAGCGCGCGTGACCACGTCGGTGGCGTCGCTCCCGTACGACCGGAGCGTCCTGCGTCACGAGGTCGACTACCGCTTCCGCGGCCCGCTCGGAGGGTTCGGGGCCGCGAGCCTCAACATGTTGGGGGGCGCCCAGCTGGCGCTGCGCCACGGCGTCCTCGCGCAGAAGACCCAGATCGAAGTGCTCGCCTGAGCGCGGCCGCTCAGCCCTTCGACTTCTTGCGGAAGTCGATCTTGCCGATCAGGTAGCCGGCGCCGAAGCCCAGCGCGGCGGCGACCGTCAGGGTGAGCCAGACGGGCCAGGTGACGTCCCAGAAGAGGATCTGGACGCTCCGTTTCTCGCTGTTCTGCAGGATCAGGATCAACAGGATCACCGCGAGGACGATGAACCCGATCGCCTTGCCGCTGATCGATCGGCTCTTGCTGAAGCCTTCCTGTAGGTCGTCGCCGCGTCCGTCGTCGCGATTGCGCATCGTCTTCCCTTCCGTGACGGTCCCGTGTGGATGGTCGCATAGTGAGGGCCGTGAAGCTGCGAGGCGTGGTTCGGAGCGCCGTGCTGGCCGGGGCCGCCGGGGCGATCGGTTACGCCGCGTTGCGCTCGGACGCCGGTCGATCGGCCGACCGCGAGCTCTTCTCGGCCGTGAACGCCGGCCACGGCCCCGGCGCGGACCGTCTCTTCGAGAGCCTCACCGAACTCGGCTCGTTGTACGCGGCGGGCGCGGCGGCAGGCTCGCTCGCGGTCCTGGGAGAGCGACGCGCGGCGGCGGACGCGGCGTCGGCGGCCGCGACCACGTGGCTCGCTCGGCCAGGGCGTGAAGCGGCTCGTGGAGCGTCCCCGTCCGTACCACGCCGACGCCGCGGGCACGCGCAAGTTGATCGCCTCGCCCTTCGGGACGTCGTGGCCGTCGATCCATCCGGCCGTGCTCACCAGCTTCACGCGCGTAGCCGGGCGCGAACTCGGTCTCGGCGCGGTGGCTCGAGCCGGGCTCACCGCCCTCGATCTCGTCGTGGCCACCTCCCGCGTCTACCTCGGCGTGCACTACCCGTCCGATGTCGCCGCCGGCCTGCTGATCGGGCGCGCGGTGGCCGGGATGTGGCCGTCGCACCGCGGATAGACTTCGCATCCGATGTTCTTCCTCGCCTCCATCAGCTGGCCGGTCCTCGACCGCATCCGCCTCGGTCCCTTCGCGATCTCGCCGCACGGGCTGTTCATCGCGATCGGGTTCATGTGTGGAGCATGGCTCCTCGGCAGGATCGGGCCCACGCGCGGGATCCCCGCCGAGGAGGTCAACGCGATCGCGTTCTGGTCGTTGATCGGAGCGATCATCGGCTCGCGGTTCTTCTACGTGCTGGCGCATCTCTCCGAGTTCCACAACGTGGGACAGATGCTCGCGGTGTGGCGGGGAGGCATCTCGCTGCTGGGCGGCATCGCGGGGGCGACCCTGATCAACGTGCCGCGGGTGCGCCGACACGGCTATCGGTTCTTCCAGGTGGCCGACGTCGTCGCGCCGGCCCTCGCGTTCGGGATCGCGATCGGTCGTATCGGCGATCTCATCATCGGGGACCACCTGGGGCGGCCCACCTCGTGGGCGCTGGCGTGGCGGTACGGGGGCGGCACGGTCGCGCCCCCGTTCGCGTGCGCGGACGGCCTATGCCAGGCGGGATTGCAGGGGGGACACCTCGAGACGATCCAGCGCACCGGGGCGCGGCTCCTGGACGGTCAGGGGAGGCTGATCGCCGAGGGAGCGGGGGTCCATCAGACGGCCCTGTACGACATGATCATCGCGTGGGGACTCTTCGCGTTCCTCTGGTTCTTCATGCTGCGGCGTCCGCGACGCGAGGGCGTCATCACCCTCTCGTTCGGGCTCGTGTACGGCTGCGCGCGGATCCTGGAGGATTCCCTGCGGATCGACAAGCGCTTCGGTCCGTTCACCGGATCGCAGTGGACGGCGCTCAGCGTGGCGCTGCTCTCGGCGGGGATCTTGATCTGGTGGGCGCTGCATCCGTCGTCGGAACCCGCCGAACCCGCTGACGTCGCCCCGGACGGATCACGTCAGGGCGTGGAGGCGTCCCCCGACGACGGCTAGTGCTGGTGCGCGGGCGCGGCGCCCGGCGTGGTCATCAGCGTGAGGGGCTTGCCGACCTTCGTCTTCGTGGAGCGCGCCACGGCGCGGGCCGCCTCGCGCAACGCCACCGACGCCGGTGCGTCCGGCTGGGAGAGCACGATGGGGGTGCCCTCGTCGCCACCTTCACGGATGGCCGGGAGCAGCGGCACCTGCCCCATCAGCGGCACGCCGAGCGTCTCCGCGGCCTCCGCACCGCCGCCCGATCCGAAGATCTCGTCACGCTCCCCGCAGTGAGGACACACGTAGTAGCTCATGTTCTCGATCACGCCGAGCGGTCGGAGGTTCGTGCGCTCGGCCATCTTGCCCGCGCGTTCGGCCACCTTGCGTGCGGCTTCCTGAGGCGTGGTCACCACGAGCATGGAAGCGCCCGGCAGGAAGGACGCCAGCGAGATGCTCACGTCGCCCGTACCGGGTGGAAGATCACAGAGGAGGAAGTCCAGATCCCCCCAGTAGACGTCGCCGAGGAACTGCTCGATGGCCTTGTGGAGCATGGGGCCGCGCCAGATCACCGGTGTCTCCTCGGGCACGAAGAAGCCCATCGAGATCACCTTCACGCCGTGGGCCTCGAGGGGCAGGATCATGTCGTTGAAGCCCACCGGCTTGCCGGAGACACCCATCATCCGCGGCACGCTGAACCCCCACACGTCGGCGTCCAGGACCCCCACCGCGTGGCCTTCGGCCGCGAGGGCGGCCGCCAGGTTCACCGTGACGCTCGACTTGCCCACGCCTCCCTTGCCGGACGCGATCGCGACGATCGCCGTCTGCGGTGGGAAGTGGATGCGCGGCTGTGCGGCCGCGCCGGGCGCCGGGGCGCCTCCCCGCAACTGCTGGACGAGCGCCTCACGCTGCTCCTGGCTCATGGGGGACAGGTTCACCCCGACGCGATCCACGCCGGCGAGAGGCTGCACGGCGGCCGTCACGTCCTGCGTGATGCGGTCCTTGAGGGGGCACCCTTCGATCGTGATGAGGACGTCGACGTCGACGACGCCACCGTCCACGCGGATGCCCTGCAGCATGCCGATATCCTCGATGGGACGGCCGATCTCCGGGTCGAGCACGCTGCGGAGGGCCTCGCGAACCTGTGCCTCGGTGACCACGGAGGTTCCTTTCACGCTCTAGTCTTGGTTGACACGGCCTGGACCGTGGAAATCCAGTCTACGACGGAGGGACGATGACGGAGCCGGCGCCGATCGAGGTGCACAAGGCCCTGGCCGACGACACGCGCTACCGGCTCTACCGCTACCTGCGGCTCTCGGGCCGCCCGGTCTCGGTCCGGGAGCTGTCCACACGGCTCTCGCTGCACCCGAACACCCTTCGTCCGCACCTGCGGCGGCTCGAGGAAGCCGGGCTGGTGGCGAGCGAAGCCCGCAAGGGTGCGCGCGTCGGCCGGCCGCAGGTGCTCTACACCGCGACCGACCGTGAGGCGCGCGAGGGCCGCGACTACCGGCTCCTCGCCGACATCCTCGCCGGCCTCAGCGGCACCCAGCGCCAACGGGCGCGCGCCGTCGAGCGCGCGCGTGACTGGGGCGCCTACCTCGTCGGACGGAGCGTCCCCAAGCCGGGCGCGCGCCGGCCTGCGGGACCCAACCTCGCGGTGCTGCAGGAGGCCTTGGCGGATGCGGGTTTCGAGCCGAGGTTCCGCAGGCGGGGCACGGCGGCCGTGGAGATCACCCTGCGCGAATGCCCCTTCCGGGACCTCTTGGATGAGCACCGGGAGCTCGTCTGCGCCGTGCATCGCGGCTTGCTCGAGGGGATGCTCGGCGCCTCGCGTCCTCCGCTCGCCCTCACGGAGTTCGATCCACAGACCGAGCGCACGGCCGTCTGCCGCCTGGTCGCGCGTCGCGCGGGTTGAACCCGGGACCGGGACTGAAGTCCTCGGGGTTTCCCGCCGATGGTATGCGGGAACCGTCGGGCGACCGTCGTCGCCGGCGCAGTCGCAACCGATCTGAGGAGCAGGGATGGAGGGCACGACGACGCCTATCGTCGAAGAGTTCAACGGCTGGCTGACGCAGCTCGTCGATTCCGAAGGTTCGGATCTCCACATCAAGGTGGGCTCGGCCCCGATGATGCGCATGCCCGCGGGCCTGGTGCGGCTCGACCGCACGCCCCTCAGCAACGAGGAGACCGACACGATCGCCGAAGCGATCATCCCGGAGGACCGCAAGCAGAAGTTCAAGGACGCGGGCGAGGTGGACTTCGCGTACTCCGTCCCACAGGTCGGGCGCTACCGCGTCAACGTCTTCCGTCAGCGTGGATCGATCAGCATGGTGCTGCGGAAGCTGCGGTTCGGCGGCCCCTCCTTCTCGGAGATCGGGCTTCCCGATGCCGTCCGTCAGATCGCCGAGGAACACCGTGGATTGGTCCTCGTGACCGGTCCCACGGGGTCCGGCAAGACCACGACGCTCGCGGCCATGATCGACTACATCAACAAGACGAAGCCGGTGCACATCGTGACGATCGAGGACCCGATCGAGGTCCTGCACCGCGATGAGGTCGCGTCGATCAACCAGCGCGAGGTGGGCAACGACACGCAGGACTTCCTCGTGGCGCTCCGCGCCGCCCTCCGCCAGGACCCCGACGTGATCCTGATCGGGGAGATGCGGGACACCGAGACGGTGCGCGCCGCGATCGCGGCGGCCGAGACCGGCCACCTCGTCCTGTCCACGCTGCACACCGTGGACGCCACGGAGACCGTGAACCGCGTGATCGACTTCTTCCCGCCCTATCAGCAGAAGCAGGTGCGGCTGGCGCTCGCGGGCACGCTGCGGGGCATCATCTGTCAGCGCCTCGTCAACACCGTCGACGGGGGTCGTACGCCGGGTCTCGAGATCCTGATCAACAACGGCCGCGTCGCTGAGCGGATCGCCGACCCCGACAAGACCCACGAGATCAAGGACGTGATCGCCGACGGTGCCTTCTACGGGATGGTCACGTTCGATCAGTGGATCCTGGAGCTCCTGAAGCAGGGTCGGATCGATGTGGACGCCGCGATGAAGACGGTGAGCTCACGCCACGACTTCGAGCTCGCGATGCAGCAGGCCGGCATGGTGGTGCCCGTCTAGCTCGAGATGCCGTCCGACGGATCCTTCGCGGCCTCGGCGATCGCGGTGAAGCCGGCGACCAGCCCGGCCAGCTCCATCGGGACCACGACCTTGGACGAGGGCGAGACGCCGAGCGCCTTCAGCGCATCGAGGTACTGCAGGCGCATCGTGTTCCCGCCCACCTGGGCGGCCGCCTCGTTGATCTTCGAGAGCGCCAGGGAGAAGCCCTCGGCCTGCAGGATCGCGGCCTGCCGCTGACCCTCGGCCCGCAGGATCGCCGCCTGCTTCTCGCCCTCCGCGTTCAGGATCGCCGCTTCCTTGTTGCCCTCGCTCACCGTGATGGCCGCCTGCTTCGCGCCCTCAGCCTCGGTGACGACGGCCCGACGGGTGCGCTCGGCCGACATCTGGCGGGTCATCGCCTCCTGCACGGTGGGCGGCGGCACGATCTCGCGGATCTCGACGTTGGTGACCTTCACGCCCCAACGCTCGGTGACCTCGTCGAGCTTGGCGCGAAGGACCTCGTTCATCTGCTCGCGCTTCGCGAGGACGTCGTCGAGGGACATGTCGCCGACCACGGAGCGCAGGGTGGTCGCGGCGATGTTCTGGGCGGCGCCCGCGAAGTTGCCCGACGCTCACGACCGACTGCTTCGGGTCGAGCACCTTGTTGAAGACGATGAAGTCGATCGAGATCGAGGCGTTATCCTCGGTGATCGCCGTCTGATGGGGGATCTCCAGGTAGAACTCGCGCAGGTCCACCCACGTGGCCTTGTCGACGAACGGGATCAGGAGCACGAGCCCCGGTCCCTTCACGCCGATCACCCGACCGAGACGGAAGACCACGAGGCGCTGGTACTCCCGCACGACCTTGATCGCACTGACCAAGACCACGACGATGAAGACCACGACGAGACCGAGCACGATCAATGGCACCATCTAGTTGCTTCCCCTTTCATCGATGGACGGCGAGACGGGGTTGCCCGGCGCGGCGCGCCCTCGGGGCCTGGACGGGCTCGACCGTGATGCGTAGGCCGTCGATCGCCACCGCGCGAACGCGCGATCCCGCGGGGATCCGGCCGCCGGTCGAGACGGCCTGCCATTGCTCGGCGTTGATGCGGACGACCCCCTTCGGGTCGAGTCCCGCGCCCACCGCGATCCCCTCCTGGCCCAGGATCGCTTCCGGGCCCGGCGGCGCGGGCATCTCGCGCAGCTTCCGCGCCTTGACCACCACGAGGCCGAAGAACAGGCCGACGAGCACCGCGACCGGCGCGATCACCCACGGCGAGACCCCGGTGCCCGTCGAACGGTCGTAGAGGAACCACCCACCCAGGACCAGGAAGACCAACCCGAGGATGCCCCAGATGCCCAGGCCCGGCTGCGACGCCTCGACGATCAGGAACACCGCGGCCCCGACCAGGAGCAGGATCCCGATCAGCCGCACGGGCAGGAGTCCGAACGAGACGAACGCGAGCACCAACATGATCGTGCCGACGGTGCCCGAGAAGATGTGGCCCGGGACGAGCAGCTCCAGCACGATCAGCGCCAGCCCCAGCCAGAAGAAGATGTACGCGAGGTTCGGGTCGAGGAGTCCGTGGAGGAACCCCACGAACCCGCCGATCGACTGGTCCACCACGGTGGCGTCCGCCGTGTGCAGGGTGACGGTCGAACCATCGCCGAGCGTGACCGCGCGTCCATCCACGGCGGTGAGGAGCTCCGCCTCGGAAGACGCGACCAGGTCGATCATGCCGTCCTGCAGTGCCTGCTCGGCCGTGATGCTCGTGGCCTGCGTCACGAATGAGGCGGCGACGTCCTCGTTGCGTCCGTTCGCCTCCGCGAGGCTGCGGATGTAGGCGGTCGCGTCGTTCACGGCCTTCTCCGAGCCGGTCGCCCCGTTCAGACCGACGGGGGTGGCCGCCCCGACGTTGGTGCCGGGCGCCATGGCGGCGACAGGGGTCGACAGCAGCACGAACGCCCCGGCCGACGCCGCCCGCGCGCCGGACGGGGCCACGTATCCGATCACGGGGACGTCGGCGCTGAGGACGGCCTGAGTGATCTGGCGCATGGAGGAGTCGAGGCCTCCCGGGGTGTCGATCGTGATGAGGACCGCGGCATCGCCGGCCGACGCCGCATCCGCGATGCCCCGTTCGAGGTAGTCGGCCACGAAGGGGTCGACGACCCCGTTCAGACGAAGGCCCAGCACGGTCGAGGCTCCCTCCGTCTGTGCCGTCGCGGCCCCGGCGGCGAGGCCGCAGAACGCGAGCGTCACCGCCGCCAGGAGGCACCGTGCCGTACGTCGAACATACGTGCGTTCCACGGAACCGAGCGTACGCCCTTGACGAACCATGTGCAGTGACCCGCTTCGGGCCACATAATCCTCTGGTCGGCACCGTGGAAAGCCGCGGAGCCGCCGCAGCGCGTATATCGGAAGGAACCCGAGTGAACGCTCGGCACGAAGGACCGCTCCTCCCCCGGGAGGAGCAACAACTGATGGAAGGGCTCCTTGTCGGCAGCGACGACGCGATCCGTGCGCTGTATGCGCGCTTCGGCCGCCCGGTCTACGGGTTGGGTCTCCGACTCCTGGGTACCCGCGAGGCCGCCGAGGAGCTCACGCAGGACGTGTTCCTCACCGCGTGGCGCAAGGCCGCGCGGTTCGATCCGGCGCGGGGACGCCTGTCCACCTGGCTCATGACGATCGCGCACAACCTCGCCGTGGACCGGCTCCGACGAGAGACGGGGGTCTCGCGTCCCACGTTGGTGCTCGTCGACGAGGTCCCCGACGCGCCCGGCGTCGACGAGGAGGCCGTGCTGATGGAGCGCGACGCCGCGATGCGGGCGCTCGCCTCGCTCTCAGACACCGAGCGCCGTCTGATCGCACGCGCCTACTTCCGAGGACTCACGGCGCGGGAGATCGCCGAGACCGACGGCATCCCACTCGGCACGGTCAAGACCCGGCTGCGCGCGGCCATGATCAAGGTCCGCAAGGCCAACGAAGGCAAGGAGCCGGTGTGAACTGCACGACGGTCCGCGAACGGCTCCCCGAGCGAGCGCTCGGCAGCATCGAGCCGCGGGACGCCTCCGCGGTCGAGCGGCACCTGCAATGGTGCGCCGCGTGCCGCAAAGAGGACGGTGAGCTCAGCTCGGCGGCGGCAACGCTCGGCTTCGCGGCGGCCCCGTCGGAGCCCGATCCCGCACTCGAGGAGCGTGTGGTCTCCGTCGTTCGCGCCCAGGTGCAGTCCGGCCGTCGCGGGGCGCGTCAGCCGGCCCGTCGGGGGCGGCTCGCGGTGGCCTCCGTCGTGGCCGCCATGGTCGCCGTGGCCGGGCTCGGATGGGGAGCGGTGATGGCCGGGCGAGCCCAGCGCTCCGAGGAGCAGGCGAAGGTGGCGGCGGACCGCCAGCAGAGCGCGGCCGACCGGTTCGAGCTGCTCGTGCACAGCCTCGAGTTCTCCGACCCTCAGAACCAGGTCTTCATCGCCGCCCTGGCGCCTGCGACCGGCACGGGGGGAGGCTCGGCGTTCACGCTCGTCTCGCCGTCGATGATCGACATGGCGGTGGTGATGGTGACGCACCTCGATCGCCCGTCGGCCGGTGCGGGCCCGTACACGGCCACCTTGACCGGGCCCCACCGTACCCCGTTGGACGTGGGCCGATCTGAAGCTGGACTCTGGCGGCTCGGCCATGCGCTCGAAGGACTTCAACCGCGACCTCTCGGGATACACGAGGGTGGTCGTGCGCGACCGCGCCGGCCGGCTCGTGATGGGCGGCTCGCTGACCACGCGGGCCGCGCTCGCCTCGCCGGGTCCGTAGCCACCACGCGGGACGACTCCGCGTATCCTCGCCGCATGCGATTCGGGCTGAGCTTGCCCCACTACGGATTCTCGCTGCCCGGCGAGGAGCCCATCACGTTCGAGGCGATGGCCGCGTGGGCGAAGCGGGCCGAGGCGTTGGGGTTCGATTCCGTCTGGGTGTCCGATCATTTCTTCTACTCGTTCGGCCGCTACGGAGCGGACCCCACGCCGATCGCGGCGCTCGAGCCGATGACGGCGCTCGCCGGGCTCGCCGTGACGACCGAGCGGGTGCGCCTCGGCACGCTGGTCCTGTGCGCCCCCTTCCGCCATCCGGCGCTCGTGGCCAAGATGGCCACCACGATCGACGGGATCGCCCGGGGCCGGCTCGATCTCGGGGTGGGCGCGGGGTGGCTCGAGGACGAATTCGCCGCGTTCGGCTATCCGTTCGGAAGCGTGGGAGAACGGTTCGCACATCTCGAAGAGACGTTGGAGGTCCTCGACGCGCTCTTCGCCGGCACCCCCGCCACCTACGACGGACCGAGCGTGCACCTGCGCGATGCGCGGCTGCTCCCGGCGCCCGTGCAGGCGCGCATCCCCGTGTGGGTCGGTGGCAAGGGAGGTCCCCGGCTGCTGCGGTTGGCCGCGAGGCATGCCGATGGATGGAACGCCGTCTGGCGATGGTCGCCCGAAGCGTTCGGGGACCGGGCCGAGGCCGCGCGTGCGGCGTGCGAAGACGTGGGGCGCGACCCCGCGTCGTTCCGGTTCACGGTGGGGCTGTACGCCCTGATCGGGGAGGAGGAGGAGGGAGCGCGCGACGCCTTCGAGCGCGGGCGTGCGGCGATGCCGGGGAACGCGATGTCCTCGGAGACCTACGAATCGTGGTGCGCCGACACGCTCTCGGGGACGCCGGATCGGATCGTCGAACGGGTTCGGGCGTTCGAAGCGATCGGTGTCGAGGAGATCGTCGTCGCGCCGTGGGTCCTGCCCTTCGCGATCCCGGAGCCCGCGCAGGTGGAGCTGTTCGCCGAGCGGGTGCTCCGTCCGCTCCGCGCCGGCGCCTGATGGAATTCCGCGAGGCCGCCCTCCGGGTGTTGCGCGAAGACGGGGGCTCGCTCCACTGGACCGTGATCCAAGACCGCGCGCTCACGCGCGGCTACCTCGACCCCTTCACGCAACCCGACATCCGCACGCATCTGCTCGCGGCCCTGGCCGAAGCCGCGCGGGAAGGGGCTGTGGTGAGAACCGGGCGAGGCCTCTACGCGTTCGCGCCGAGAGGGAGCTAGGCCTTCGCGGCCTTGCGAGGACGACCGCGCTTCTTCGGTGCGGCGGCGGCTTTCGATGCGCCGGCGGTGGGCACGACCGACTTCCGACGGCCCGGCCGTGGCCTGCGGGCTCCGGCGATCAGTTCGTTGATGTGGGTGCCGCAGAGATCCTTGACGAAGTTCCCGCGCTCGAGCTTGATCGTGACGGTCTCCACGGCCGGACGGCCGCACGCATCGCACACCAGGATCGTCTTCTCGGCCATCCGGAACCCCTCCCATCGGTGAGGGGTCAGGATACCGGAAAGGTGTGTGTTCCCGCAGGGGGTCCGGTTCAGCGCCGGTACGTGATGGGAGAGAATCGCTCGAGTTTCTCGAATTGGTGGTGCGCCTCCACGTAACGGACGGTGCCGGAACGAGCGCGCATCACGATCGAATACGTCGTGGCTCCGTCGGGCCAGTACTGCACGCCCCGCAACAATGCACCGTCCGTGATCCCCGTCGCGGCGAAGAACACGTGATCGCCGCGCACGAGATCTTCCGTCGTGAGGACGGCGTCGACATCGGTTCCCTCGTCGATCAGCGCCTGGCGCTCTCGGTCGTCGCGTGGGTAGAGACGCCCTTGGATCGCGCCGCCGAGGCATTTCAGGGCGGCCGCGGCGATCACGCCCTCCGGGGTACCGCCGATGCCGTAGAGGAGATCCACGTCCGTTCGGGGGGCGGCCGCCGCGATCGCGCCGGCCACGTCTCCGTCGGAGATGAGGTACACGCGAGCCCCCACGCTGCGGATCGACTCGATGATCTCGGCGTGTCGCGGTCGATCGAGGACCGTGACCGCGATATCCTCGGGCTTCACGCCCTTGGCCTTGGCCACGAGCCGCACGTTCTCATCCGGCGGCAACGTGATGTCGATCACGTCGGCGGCCTCGGGCCCACAGGCGATCTTCTCCATGTACACGGCCGCTCCAGGGAAGAACATCGACCCTCGCTCGGCGAGGGCGATCACGGCGAGGGCGTTGGGCTGGCCGAG
Source organism: uncultured Actinomycetes bacterium (assembly GCA_963810945.1). GTDB lineage: Bacteria > Actinomycetota > UBA4738 > UBA4738 > HRBIN12 > JAOUEA01. The sequence continues at coordinate 1,342,394 of CAWEPI010000004.1, read as the reverse complement.
GGCCGTGAGCCGTGTACCGTCGATCGGGTCGACGGCCACATCGGTGCCCGGGCCGTCCCCGTTGCCGACCTCCTCCCCGTTGAAGAGCATGGGTGCCTCGTCCTTCTCGCCCTCCCCGATCACCACGGTGCCGCGCATCGAGACCGTGTCGATCATGAGTCGCATCGCGTCCACGGCCGCCTGATCCGCCGCGATCTTGTCGCCGTGACCGATCCATCGGCCGGCGGCGAGCGCGGCGGCCTCGGTCACGCGGGCGAGTTCCATGGCCAGGTTGCGGTCCGGGCGGTTGCTGTCGCTCACGAGGGATCCCTCCTGCTGACGTGGGTCCATCCTACGCGGCGGTTTCGAGTCCGCGCATCGCCGGCAGGAGTCCTTCATCGACGTACCAGGCGAGCGTGCGCCGCACGGTCTCGTCCGGGGCGCGGTACCGCAGGCCCAGCTCGCGCTCGGCGCGCGACCCGTCGTATCGATGTCCGTGCAGGAGCGTGCGCACGACCTCCGGACACAGCGGCAGTTGCCGGCGCGTGATGCGCCCGACGGCGCCCGCCACGACCCCCGACGCCCGGATCGTGCCGCGGCTCAGCCGCAGCGTGTGCGCCGGCCTGCCGCACACGTCCCGCAGCAGGTCGATCGCTTCCGCGGTGGTGAGCGATGCGCCGTTCAGCAGGTAGCGCTCTCCGGGCACGCCGGACGTTTCGGCGCGCAGGTGCCCGGCCGCGCAGTCGTCGACATCGACGACCGAGAGCCACGTGTCGACCACGGGGGGCCGTCGCCGACGCACGAGATCGAGGAACAGCCGCGCCGAGCCGTCGGTGCGGCCGGGCCCCTGCACGGATGAGGGATTCACGCAGACGACCGGCACGCCGAGTTCGGCGCCGAGCGCCAGCACCTTGCGCTCCGCGAGGAACTTCGAGAGCTCGTAGACGGACAGGAAGGTGCCGCGGTGAGGGCTGTCCTCACGTCCGACCGTGTCGACGGCCTCGCCGATCGTGGCGGCCGAGGAGGTGTGGACGACGCGCTCCACGCCCGCGGCCGCGGCGGCCCGCATCACCTGCGCCGATCCCTCGACGTTGGCACGCAGCATCGGTTCGGGGTCCCGGAGGCACGTCGCGTTCACCCCCGCGACGTGGAAGACGGTCGCGCATCCTCGCATCCCGCCGAGCATCGCCCCCAGATCGAAGAGGTCCCCGCGGACGGGGGTGGCGCCCACCGCGCCTACCCGCGCCGCCCCCTCATCGTCGCGCACGAGTGCTCGCACGTCACGACCGGCCTCCATCAGATGGCGCAGCACCGCACCTCCGACGAATCCGCTCGCGCCGGTGATGAACACGGGCCCCGGGGCCACTACGCCCCCCGCCGCGCGAGCACGTTGCGGAAGCGTGCGACGTACTCGACCCCCGACACGACGGTGATGATCACGGCGGCGAGCATCACGACCTGGTCGAGGCGCCACGCCCCCACGTTCACGGCCGGCTGCCAGATCGCCAGCAGGATCGCGATGAACTGGACGTTGGCCTTGAGCTTGCCCCATACCGACGGCGCCATCACGGTCCCGTCGGTCGCGGTCACCGCTCCCCGCAGTCCGAGGATCAGGAGCTCGCGACCCACGATGATGAACGCCGCCCAGGCCGACGCGCGCCCGGTCGCGACCAGGGCGACCAACACCCCCGAGACGAGCAGCTTGTCGGCCGTCGTGTCGAGGAAGTTCCCGAGCGCCGTGGTCTGCTTCCACCGGCGCGCGAGGCGGCCATCGATGAAGTCCGTGACGGCGGCGAACGCGAAGAGCGCCGCAGCCACGGGGATCGCCCAACTCCATCGGTCGGCGTTCAGGATCAGGGCCATCACGACCGGTGTCAGCGCGATGCGCAGGTACGTGACGAACGTCAGGAAGGCGGCGGCTCGATCGTCGGCGGTGGTCACGGAGTGGGCCGCATCGTAGCAGCGGCGCCGGCGTCGCCCGCCAGCAGCGTCCGCACCTCCTCCGCCGTCGCGCAGGCCAGCGCGCGGTCGGCGAGCCCGCGGGCGGCGACGGGATCGGTGGCGCGCACGGCCTGCTTCGCCGCGGCGATCGCCGGGGCGCTCATCGACAGCTCACGCACGCCGAGGCCCAGCAGGAGCGGGACCGCAGCCGCGTCGCCGGCCAGCTCGCCGCAGACGCCGACCCAGCGACCGTGAGCATCGGCGCCCTCGACGGTGGCGCTGGATGAGTCGGAGGACCCCAGGGTGAAGGGCGTCGGTGAGGCCGGCCACGTGCTCGTTGCCTCGGTCGGCGGCCAACGTGTATTGGGTGAGGTCGTTCGTCCCGATCGAGAAGAAGTCGGCCTCGGCGGCGAGCGCGGTTGCGGTGAGGGCCGCGGCGGGCACCTCCACCATGATGCCGACCTCGAGGTGGACCTCCGATGCCGTTGCCGCGCGCCCGCGCTCGAGGGCGGCCCGCGCCTGGCGGAGCTCGCCGAGCGTGGTGATCATCGGGAACATCAAACGGATGCGTCGCCCGGCAGCGGCCCGCAGCACCGCGCGCAACTGCGTCTCGAGCAGGGCCGGCCGGGCCAGCCCCAGCCGGATCCCGCGTTCGCCGAGGAACGGGTTCTCCTCCGGGCCCTGTCCGAGGTAGGGGATGGGCTTGTCGGCGCCCGCATCGAGCGTGCGGATCAGCAGCGGGCGTCCCTCGAGGGCGTCCGCGGCGGCGGCATACGCGGAGGCCTGCTCTTCCTCGTCGGGCATCGCGTCGCGGGCCATGAAGAGGAACTCCGTGCGGAAGAGCCCGACACCGTCGGCGCCCGCGCGGAGGGCGTCGCCCGCCTCCTCGGGTCGACCGATGTTCGCGGCCACCTCGACCACCGTGCCGTCGGTCATCGCGGCGGGTGCGTGGGCCTCGGCGCGGTCCGCTTCCTCCCGCGCCGCGATCAGGGTTTGCGCGGTCCGCAACCGTTCGACGCGCTCGGGCGTCGGTGCGATCTCGACGATGCCCTCAGCGCCGATCACGGCGAGGGGGGTGCCGTCCTCCACGGCGTCGAGGCCCTCGCCCAGGCCCACCACCGCGGGGATCCCCAGGGAGCGTGCGAGGACCGCGGCGTGCGACGTCGGCCCACCGTGGGCGGTGGCGATCCCGAGGGCGAACGTCGGATCGAGCCCCGCCGTGTCGGCCGGCGTGAGGTCGGCGGCGACGAGGATCCCGGGCGCGTCGAGCTCCGGCCGTGGCACCGGCACACCCAACACGTGCGCGAGGACCTGCGTCCCCACGCTGCGCAGATCAGTGGCCCGGGCGCGCAGGTACGGATCCTCCAGGGCGTCCCAGGTCGAGGCGGTGCGATCGACGGCGTCCCGCCAGGCGCCGGCGGCGCTCGCCCCGGAGGCGACCGCCTCGCGTGCCGGGGCGAGCAAGGCGTCGTCGCGCAGGAACAGGAGGTGCGCGTCGAAGATCTCGGCTTGGTGCTCGCCTGCGCGACGCGCGACCGCGTCGCGCTGCGCCGCGATGTCTGAGCGGGCCGCCTCGATCGCCCGCTCGAGGGAGGCAGATTCCTCGACGACATCGCCCGCGTCGCGGACGGGCGCGTCGAGCTCCTGGATGTGGAACCTGCGCGCGGGGCCGATCGCGATGCCCGGCGATGCGGCGAACCCGTGCAGCTCACCGGGCCCGGCGAGCACGGCCTCGGCCGCCGGTCGGGGCGGCCCGATCTCGGCCACGTCATCGAAGTCGCGCGCGGCCAGCGCCCGCAGCGCATCAAGCGCCTCCGACGCCTGAGGCCCGGAGGCGCCGACCTCGATCTCGTGCCCCTCGGTGACGCCCAGGGTGGCGACCGCGTTCAGGCTCGAGGCGTCGGCGGGCCCTCGACCGTTCGTGAGGTCGCGCAAGCGAACCCGCGCGTCGAAGGCGGCGGCCGTCTGGACGAACCGTGCCGCGGGCCGCGCATGGAGCCCGTGGGGGTTGCGGACCGTCAGCCGCACGGAGACGGTGGCCGCCTCGTCGTCCGCCGCGGGCGGTGTCCCGTCCTCCGTGGGCGTGCCCAGATGGGCGATCTTGCCCGCGAGCCCTCCGCGGGCCTCGGCCGCGACGGCCTCCAACGTGGCTCCGAGCTTCGCCGAGACGGCGGCCGCGACCGCGCCCTCGACGAGCGGGGCCTCGCAGAGGAGGATCTTCCCCCGTCGATCCCCGGGCAGGAGATCGAGCGCCATCTCCGCCGACAGGACGGCGCTGCCGAGGTCCATCAGCACGAGGACGCCGTCCTCGGACCAGGCCCGCTCGATGGCGGCCATGACCATCACCGCGTCGGTCCCGATCGGGTGATCCTCCATATCAAGACCGCCTGCGGTTTCCAGCGCGACGTCGGGCCCCCCCATCTCCCGAGCGAGCTCGGCGACCCCTTCGGCGATGCGGTAGCTGTGCGAGACGACCACGATCCCGACCACGTGCCGCTCCGTCGTCCGCTCAGGCCCTCGACGCGAGGACGCCGATCAGGAGGAACCCGTAAGCCACCGTGATCACCCCGAGGACGATCAGGCCGCGGCTCACCCAGCCTCGCGCGCGATCCGAGAGTCCGAAGTCGAAGAGCACCGAGCGCAGGCCCAGCATCGAGTGCCAGGTCACGATCACGAGGAACAACGCCTCGAGGACGAAGATCACCGGGTTCCCCATGTACTCGATGACCTGGTGGTAGGACCGCAACCCCCCCACCGATTCCACCACGAAGTGGTTGGCCACCATGTGCACGGTGATCAACACCAGGAGGGCGAGGCCGGTGAGCGCCGTCCATCGCCAGGAGCGCGAGCGCGAGCCGCCCGTGCGGACCTCGGGGGACGTGTCGGTCGCCATCATCGGCTCCCGAAGATGTGTAGGGCGGCGCCGATCAGCAGGATCGTGCCGATCACCATGATCGACCAGTAGAAGGCCTTCTGACGCTCGATCGCGAAGCCGCTGCCGATCAGCGCGACCCGCAGGCCGTTCAGGCCGTGCGCCAGCAGCCCGAAGATCAGCAGCACATCGAGCCCGAGGAAGACCGGGGTCGTGGCGATCTTCAGGAACGAGTCCCAGGAGTCCGCTCCGCCGAGGAGCTTCGAGAGGACGGCGAGGTGCAGGTAGAGGTAGAAGACGAGCCCGAGACCCGTGACGCGGTTCAGGGAGAACGCGAAGTGCCCGAGCCCGCGTTTGCGGACGTCGAACCAGGCGACGGGGCCGAACCCCTTGCGTTGGATGGGACCTGGTGCCTCTCGCGACGCGATGATCTCGTCGAGCCCGCGGTCGGCGCTCGTGCTATCGCTCACGGAGCCTCCTTCCGGTTGCGGAGTGCCCTGCGCAACTCCATGATGCGCTGGGCCGGCCGGACGTCGGACGGGCACGCCTCGGTGCACTCGAACGCGGCGTGGCAGCGCCAGGCCGCGGACTCGCCGTCGGCCCAGTCGAGGATCGCCTCGCGATCGGCGCCGCGCGCCTCCTCCAGCACCCGCTGGGCATAGGCGAGCGCGGCGGGACCCACGTAGGTGTCGTCGGTGGCGGCCACCGGACACGCCGAGAGGCAGATCCCGCATTCGATGCAGTCTTCGAGCCGCACGAACGCATCGTGACCCTCGGGGGGCTCAGCCTGCCGGAGGAACTCGCTCGCGCGCACGAGCGGGTGGGCGGGCGGGAATCGTTGCGTGAACGCATCCATGTCCACCACGAGATCGTTCAGCACGGGGAGGTTGGCCAAGGGCTCCACCGTGACCGTGCCGTTCGCGTCGCGGATCGCGGTGACGCAGGCCAGCCCCTCACGCCCGTTCACGCGGACCCCGCAGGTCCCGCACGACGCGTGGAGGCAGGAGTGCCGGAGGGCGAGCGTCGGATCGCCGTGGAGCTGGATCCAGCGCAGGGCTTCGAGGATGGTCGTCGGCTCACCCACCGGGACCTCGAACTCCTCGAACCGTGGCGCGTCATCACCGCGTTTGAAGCGGAAGACGCGTACGTGCCGTGTCCCCGTGCGGGCGTGCCCTCCGGCGCCGGACGCGGTGGGCCCTGCGCTTCCGACGGCGACGGCGGTGGGCTCGGCGTTCATGCGGCGTAGTAGGCCACGTGGGGGAGCAGGACGGTGTCACGGGTGCGACAGCCGGCATCGACGCCGAGCTTGCGGCAGATCACGTCGGCGCAGAGCTCGGCCATCCCTCGCAGTGTGGTGCCCTTGCCGCCCGTGATCGTGACGAAGCCCTCGAGCTGGTCGGTCTCGGCGTGATCGATGGTCTTGAAGGTGCGTGAGAGCTCGCGACCCGAGTCGGCGTCCTCCTTGGAACCGATCAAGGGGCGCGCCGCCGACCACGCTGCGCGGAACTCGGCGTCGCGCACCGCCGGGATCAGCTTGGAACCCTCCTCCACCATCCGCTGGACGTGATCGGCAGGTACGTCGAGCTCGTCGGGGTCGTCCACCTTCCACGAGCTCGTCCCGATCACGGACAGTCCGCGCTGCGGCACGACGATGTCGCCGTCACCCGAGCGGTGGAGATGGTTGACGACCATGTTGCAGAGCCTGCCACGCACCGCCAGCATCACGCCGGGGGAGGGGCTGATCGGCACGTCGACCTCGGCGAGTCGGGCCACCTTCTCGGACCACGGACCCGTGGCGTTCACCACGACGTCGGCGTGGATCTCGGCGTCGCGTTCGGTGACGTGGTCCCGCACCGCGACCCCGCTGACGACGCCCGCGTGCATCAGCATCCCCGTGACCTCGACGTAGTTCAGGAGCCGCGCGCCGTTGGCCTTGGCGGTCGCGAAGAACCGCATGGGCATCCGCATCGCGTCCATCGTGGCGTCGGGCACCCGGATGGCGGCCTTCAGCGCGGGGTTGAGCATCGGCTCGAGGCGCAGGGCCTCCTCGGGCGTGAGCTGCTGTGCGGGGATCCCCGTCGCCTCGCAGCCGGCCACGAGCGCCGGCAGGTACTCCATATCCTCGTCCGTGATGGCCACGAAGAGGCCGTCGTTCTCCTCGAAAGAGCCGGGTGCGATCGTGCGCAGGATCCTGTTCTCCTCGATGCACTCGATCGCGGACTCCTGGTCGTTCACGGCGTAGCGAGCACCGCTGTGCAGGAGGCCGTGGTGCCGCCCCGTGGTCCCCGAGGTGAACTCCCCCCGCTCGACGAGGGTCACGCGGAGCCCTCGGAGCGCGAGGTCATGCGCGAGCGCACCGCCGGTGCCACCACCGCCGACGATCAGCACGTGTGCGGGAGTCGAGCTGCTGCGCGCCATCGACGTCATCATCGCACCCCCGGGTACGACGTGGTCGCTAGTGCTCGTGGTCCTCGGACTGTCCCTCGGCGAAGGTGCCTCGGTGCGAGGTGTCCTCCTCCTCGTCCTCGGTCTGGCCTTCCGCGAAGAACCCCTTCGGATCCTCCAGGTGCGGGTCGTGCTCCGCCTCGCCGGTTGCGAAGGATCCCCGGTGCTCGTCCCCTTCGTGCTTGCGTTCCTCCCCGGCCGCGAAGTCCCCCTCGTGCTTGTGGGACTCCTCCTCCGGCTCCTGGGTGTCCTTCTCCTCGTCCATGGCTCCTCCTCACCGTCGACGCGGCGAGCCGGCGGTGGCGGTGCGGTCCGTCCGCCGGCCCCCCGCGTCGTTCAGTCGCGGCATCGTCCCCGGGCGTTACTCGACCCAGTCGAACGTCTTGGTGACCGCCTTCTTCCACTGGGCGTACTCGGCGCTGACGTCGTCGGCGCTCATCTTCGGGGTCCACTCCTTGTCCTTGCCCCAGTTCTGGCGCAGGTCGTCGTAGGAGGCCCAGAAGCCCACCGCGAGGCCGGCCGCGTACGCGGCGCCGAGGGCCGTGGTCTCGGCCACCTTCGGCCGGATCACCGGCACCTGGAGGCAGTCCGCCTGGAACTGCATCAGCACGTCGTTGTAGACCATGCCGCCGTCGACCTTCAGCTCCTTCAGCTTGACGCCGGAGTCCGCCTCCATCGCGTCGAGCACCTCGCGCGTCTGCCACGCCGTGGCCTCGAGGGTCGCGCGGGCGAAGTGACCCTTGTTCACGTAACGGGTCAGGCCGACGATCGCTCCGCGGGCGTCGCCGCGCCAGTACGGCGCGAAGAGACCCGAGAACGCCGGCACGAAGTACATCCCGCCGTTGTCCTCCACGGTCGCCGCGAGCGTCTCGACCTCCTGCGAGGTGCCGATCAGCCCGAGGTTGTCCCGCAGCCACTGCACCAGCGCTCCGGTGATCGCGATCGCGCCTTCGAGGCAGTACACCGCGGGGGCGTCACCCAGCTTCCAGCCGACGGTCGTGAGCAACCCGCTCTTGGAGGGCACCATGTCGGTGCCGGTGTTGAGGAGCATGAAGTTCCCGGTGCCGTAGGTGTTCTTCGCGTCGCCCACGTCGTAGGCGGCCTGTCCGAAGGTGGCGGCTTGCTGGTCACCGAGGTCTCCGGCCACCGGGATCCCCGCGAGCGTGCCCTTCGCCTCGCCGTAGACCTCGGAGGACGGGCGGATCTCCGGCAGCATCGAACGCGGGACGCCGATCGCGGAGAGCAAGCTGTCGTCCCAGTCGAGCGTCGCGAGGTCCATCAGCATCGTCCGGCTGGCGTTGGACACGTCGGTGACGTGGCGCCCGCCGTCGATCCCGCCGGTGAGGTTCCAGATGCACCAGGTGTCGATGTTGCCGAACATCAGGTCCCCGGCCTCGGCGCGTGCGCGTGCGCCCTCGACGTTGTCGAGGATCCAGCGCACCTTCGTTCCCGAGAAGTAGGTCGCGAGCGGGAGCCCGGTCTTCTCGCGGAAGCGATCCTGGCCACCGTCGGCCGAGAGCTGGTCGACGAGGTCCTGCTGGCGCGTGTCCTGCCACACCAGGGCGTTGTAGACAGGCTCGCCGGTGTTCCGGTCCCAGACCACCGCGGTCTCGCGCTGGTTGGTGATGCCCACGGCCGCCAGGTCACTCGCACCGATGCCGGCCTTCTTCAGCGCGCCATCGATCACGTCGGTCGCGCGCGCCCAGATCTCCTTGGGGTCATGCTCGACCCAACCCGGCTTGGGATAGATCTGCTCGTGCTCCTTCTGGTCGACGCCCACCACCGCACCGGCGTGGTCGAAGATCATGAAGCGCGTGCTGGTGGTGCCCTGGTCCAGGGCACCTACGTAGTCAGCCATGACGGCCTCCTCACATCCGTATCAGTCGCCGGCCCATGTGTCGGCGACGGTCTTCAACAGTAGGAACGACGACGTAGCGCCGGGGTCTTGGTGCCCGGCGCTACGCTCGCCGAGGTAGCTGGCGCGACCCTTGCGGGCCACCAGAGGGATGGTGGCCTTCATCCCGTCCTCGCCCGCTGCAGCGGCCCGCTGCAGGGCGTCGGACAGGGTCGCGCCCTCTGCCAAGGCCTCGGCGAGCGCAGCTCGGGCAGGCCAGAGGGCGTCCAGCATCGTCTTGTCGTCGGGCTCGGCCTTGCCGCGAGCCTGCACGCCGTCGATGGCGGCGGTAAGCGCCGCCAGCCAGTCCTCGGCGGTGAGCTCCGTCTTCCCGGCCGTGGAGATGCCCAACTGGAGGAAGAGGGTCCCGTACAACGGTCCGGCCGCCCCTCCGACGGTGGACACGAGCGTCATGCCCGCCGTCTTGAACAGCGCGCCGATGTCCCCGGCGGGCACGGTGTCGAGCTTGCCGAGCACCGCCTGGAACCCACGGTTCATGTTGATCCCGTGGTCCGCGTCTCCGATCGCCGAGTCCAGGTCCGTGAGGTACCCCTTCTCCCGTGCGATCGTTTCCGCGTAGGCACGGACGAAGCTGACCGCGTCCTCGTACGTGACGCTCAACCTTCTACCCCCTCGAACGTGCGCGTTCCCTCCTCAGGCGCCCCAGCGGAGACCGGCGGTCTTGACCGGCGCATCCCAGAGCTTCGCGAAGTCGTCGTTCATCTTCAGCAGGGTGATGGAGCAGCCCGCCATCTCGAGCGAGGTGATGTAGGAGCCGATCAGGTTGCGGCTGATCGTGATCCCGCGACCCTTGAGGAATTTGTTCAGCTCGTTGAACACCACGTAGAGCTCGATCAGGGGGGTTCCACCCATGCCGTTGACGAACGCGAGCACTTGATCGCCGCTCGCGAGCGGGAAGTCGTCGACCACGGCGGTCGCCATCAGCTCCACGATCTCGGCCGCGCTCTTGAGCTTCATGCGCTCGCGACCGGGCTCGCCGTGGATCCCGATGCCGATCTCCATCTCGTCCTCGCCCAGCTCGAACGTGGGCTTGCCCGCCGCCGGCACGGTGCACGACGTGAGCGCCATGCCCATCGTGCGCCCGTTGGCGTTGACGTCACGGCAGATGTCGGCGACCTCCTTGAGCGGCCGCCCTTCCTCGGCGGCCGCGCCGGCGATCTTCTCCATCAGCACCGTCGTGCCCACGCCGCGACGTCCCGCCGTGTAGAGCGAGTCCTGGACGGCGACGTCGTCGTCCACGATCACGGCCTCGACGTCGATGCCCTCGGCGCGGCAGAGCTCGGCCGCCATGTCGAAGTTCATCACGTCGCCCGTGTAGTTCTTCACGATATGGACCGCGCCCGCGCCGCCGTTGACGGCCTTGGTCGCGGCCTCCATCTGGTCGGGCGTCGGAGACGTGAAGACCTCTCCCGGGCAGGCCGCGTCCAACATCCCCATGCCGACGAACCCGCCGTGCATGGGCTCGTGGCCCGAGCCTCCCCCGGAGATCAAGGCGACCTTGCCCTGCACCGGAGCGTCGGCGCGGATCACGTAGTACGGGTCGTAGAACACCTTGACGAGGTCGGCGTGCGCCGCCTCGACCCCTTGCAGCTCTTCCCGGACGACGTTCGCCGGGTCGTTGATGAGCTTCTTCATCGTGTGTGCGTCACCTCCTGAAGACTCAGGCCGGGAACGAGGGAGCCGCGGGCGGCCCCCTCGTACGCCCGGACGATCAGAACTTGAGGTCGAATGCCCACTTCGCGATGAACGCTCCGATCACGCCGCCGATGATCGGTCCGACGACCGGGATCCATGAATAGGCCCAGTCCGAACCGCCCTTGCCGGGGATCGGCAGGATGAAGTGCATGATCCGCGGCCCGAGGTCGCGTGCCGGGTTGATCGCGTAGCCGGTGGGTCCACCGAGCGACATGCCGATCACCAACACCAACAGGCCGACGAAGAACGCGCCGAGTGAGGCGAACGCGGTGGTCTGTCCGATCGCGAGGATCCCGAGCAGCAGCATCGCCGTGCCGATGATCTCGGTGATCAGGTTGGCGGCCGTGTTGCGGATGGCCGGGCCCGTGCAGTACACCGCGAGCTTCAGGCCCGGGTCCTCCGTCTCGGCCCAGTGCACCAGGTAGGCGAGGTACACCAACGTCGCTCCGATGAATGCGCCGATGAACTCACCGGCGATCACCTGGGGCACGTCGGCCCACTTGAACGCTCCGATGGCTGCGAGGCCGATCGTGACGGCGGGGTTCAGATGCGCCACGCCACCACCGACGGCGATGCTCGCGAGCACGCCCATCGTCACGGCCATGGCCCACGCCCATGTGATGACGACCCATCCGGCGTTCTGCGCCTTGGACTTGTTGAGCAGGACTCCTGCGACGACACCGTCGCCGAGCATGACCAGTACTGCGGTACCGACCACTTCTCCGAGGAACATCTCGGTGACCACCCCCTCCGAACTCGAGCCCTCGTGGGGCTTCCTCCCGTTGCCTCTCACCCAAATCCCTTCCGGCACAGATGTCAATAGTCCGGGAGGGTCGACTTCTGAACCGCGATGCAGGATGATGTACGGCATCCCCGAACGCACCGACGGGGCGGAAGAGGGCGTGGTTTGACATGTTCGTGAACCGGCTGGAAGGTTGCGAACGTGAACGGCAACCGCGTGCGCGACGACACGCAGCTGGACGGCGCGACCATGCGTCGTTGGATCCGCCTCTGCGCCGCCGAGATCGCCGCCAACAGGGACTTCCTGACCCAGCTGGACGCGGCGATCGGCGACGCAGATCACGGGATCAACATGGATCGCGGGTTCAGCGCGGCGATCACGGAACTCGAGACCGCGGGAGATGCACCGCCCGGCGCCGTGCTGGAGCGGGTTGGTTCGACGCTCGTGTACCGGGTCGGCGGCGCCTCCGGGCCCCTGTTCGGTGCGATGTTCCGGGAGGCGGGCGCCAGCCTCGGGACGATCGAGCGCGCGAGCCCGGAGGACGTCCTCTCGGCGCTGACGGCCGGCTTGGACGGGGTGCAAGGGCTCGGGGCGGCGGTCGAGGGAGACAAGACGATCGTCGACGCCTACGTGCCCGCGCTGCAGGCGCTCGAACGTGGCTTGCGCGCCAACCAGGATCTCGCCGAGGCGGCGGCGAGCGCTGCCGAAGCGGCGCGGGAGGGCGTGCGTGCCACGGTGCCGCTGCAAGCGCGCAAGGGACGGGCCTCCTATCTCGGACCCCGCAGCGCCGGCCATCAGGATCCCGGAGCCACGAGCACCGCCCTGCTGTTCGTCGCGCTGGCCAGGGTGGTGAGCGGACCGGCGTGAGCCGTCGCCGGCTGCAGTCGGCGGTGCGGACGTGGCCCCCGGATCGGCCCCGCACGAGGTCGTCGGGGGCATCGTCGTGAGCGTGGGAGGGGAACGCCGCGGCTCGATCCAATCGGTGACACGCGCGGCCCGCATCCTGAAGGCCCTCGGAGCGGGCACGTCGCGCCTGGGCGTGACCGAGCTCGCCGAGCGGCTGGGCTTGGCCAAGGGCACGTGCTACGGGCTGCTCCGCACCCTCGAGCAGCAGGAACTCGTGGAGCAGGATCCGGAAACGGGCAAGTACCGGCTCGGGCCGGCGGTGCTCCAGCTCGGCAACGCGTTCCTCGACAACCACGAGCTCCGCGGCCGGTCGCTCCTGTGGGCGGACTCGCTCGCCTCGAGGGTGGGGCAGTCGGTCCGGGTCGGCGTCCTGAACGGTCCGATGGTCCTGATCGTCCATCACGTCTTCCGCCCGGACAACTCCGTGCAGATCCTCGAGGTGGGCGCGTCGATCCCGTGGCACGCGTGCGCGTTGGGCAAGGCGATCGTGGCGTATCTGGAAGGGGACGCCCTCCAGGAGAAGCTCGCAGGACCCCACGCCCGCCTCACCGGTCGCACGATCACCGACCCCGAGGCGCTCGCCGGGGCCCTCGCCGACGTGGTGCGCGGACGGCGTCGCGCTGGAGGATCAAGAGGCGGTCGTGGGGGAGGCGGAGATCGCCGCCGCCGTCTTCGACCACCTGGGGCACCCGGCTGGGGCGATCGGCGTGGTGGGGTCCCTCGAGCGGCTGATGCCGGACGGCCCCGCGCCGGGGCTGGTCGCCGCCGTGAAGGAGACGGCGCGCGGGCTGTCGCGGGACATGGGTGCCGGTCGGCTCTCCGCGCGCGGCAACGCCTGAGCATGGGTCCCGCGCGGCGCTACGTCACGGTCGAGGACTACGAGCCGGTGGCGCGCGCCGCGCTCCCTCCCGACGTGTACGACTACTACGCGGGCGGTGCCGGGGACGAGTGGACGCTTCGGCAGAACGCCATGGCCTTCGACCGGTGGATGCTCCGCCCGAGGGTGTTGCGTGGCGTCGGCGATCCGGACCCCGCGACATCGGTGCTCGGCTGGCCCCTATCCTTCCCGGTCCTCGTCGCACCGTGGGCCTACCAAGGGATGGCGCATCCGGAGGGCGAGCAGGCGACGGCCAGGGCGGCCGGGGCGGCGGGAACGATCATGGTGGTCTCCACGACGGCCGAGGCCGTCGTGGAGGACGTGGCGGCGGCCGGATCCGGACCGAAGTGGTGGCAGCTCTACGTCTTCGACGATCACGGCGTCACGCGGGAGCTGCTCGCACGCGTGGCGAACGCGGGATACGGCGCGTTGTGCTGGACCGTCGACGTCCCCGTCGTCGGCGCGCGTCACCGCGACGCGCGGAGTGGCTTCGAGATGCCGATCGGGCTGCCCACGTCGCAGCACGTCTTCGATCCCTCCCTATCGTGGGACGACCTCGGCTGGATCCGGGAGGCCGCGCCGGGGCTCCCGGTGTTGGTGAAGGGCCTCCTCACCGCCGAGGACGCGGAGCTCGCGGTCCAGGCCGGGGTGGAAGGCATCGTGGTCTCGAACCACGGCGGGCGGCAGCTCGACGGCACGCCGGCGGGGATCGCCGCGCTCCCGGAGGTGGTGGCCCAGGTGGCCGGGCGCGTGCCGGTCCTGGTGGACGGGGGCGTGCGGCGCGGGACCGATGTGCTGAAGGCCCTCGCCCTCGGCGCCGACGCCGTCCTCGTGGGCCGGGCGGTCGTCTGGGGCCTCGCGGCCGAGGGGGAGGCGGGCGTCGCCGGTGTGCTCCGGATCCTCCGCGAGGAGTTCGCGAACGCGATGGCGCTCGCCGGCTGCCGCACGGTCGCCGAGATCGGACACGCCCTGATCGCACCGGCTCCCTGAGGCCGTCCCGCCGGGTGACGGGCGCAGGCGTCGTCTGCCACCCTTTGCCCCATGAGCGGATACGACCTCCACACGCACAGCACGTGCTCCGACGGCACCGCCACGGTGACGGAGAACGTGCGCCTCGCCATCGAACGCGGTCTGGAAGGTCTCGGCGTGACCGATCACGACACGACCGCGGGCCTCGACGAGGCGGTCGCGGCCGCGGGGTCGGACCTCGAGATCGTGCCCGGCATCGAGTTCTCCGCCGAGTACCAGGGAGCGAGCCTCCACGTCCTCGCCTACTGGATCGATCCCGACGATCCCGAGCTGCAGGCCGAGCTCACCCGCCTCACGGACAGCCGGTTCCGGCGCGGCGAGATGATGATCGAGAAGCTCCAGGCGCTGGGGTACGACGTGTCGTTCGACCGGGTGCGGGAGATCGCGGGCGGTGGCCTGATCGCGCGGCCGCACGTGGCGAAGGCGATGGTCGAGGCGGGCATCGTCGGCACGGAGAAGGAGGCCTTCGACCGGTTCATCAGCGACGACGGCATCGCGAACGTGCCCAAGCACGCGCTCGACCCGGTCCGATCGGTGGCCCTCATCCGACAGGCGGGCGGCGCCTGCGTGCTGGCGCATCCCGGCATGTGGAAGGGCCAGGGCTCGGTACCCGATGCCTTGATCGAGGACATGGCGGAGGCAGGGATGGCCGGGATCGAGGTCGATCACCCCGATCAGGATGTTGAGCAGCGCGCCTACTACCGCGCGATGGCGGAGCGCCTCGACCTCGTGCCGACGGGCGCGAGCGACTGCCACGGGGCGCGGTACGACTTCCGGTTGGGCAGCGAGACCACCGACGCCGATCGCGTGGCCGAGCTGAGGCGCCGCGTCGGTCGGTAGGGGAGCTCCGCCGATGTCACGCGTGGAGCGGGTCGGCCCGGGGGACCCTCGCCTGCAGGATTTCACCGACCTGCGCGACGTCCAGCTCCGCTCCCTCCGTGAGCCGCAGGAGGGCATCTTCTTGGCCGAGGGAGAGAAGACGATCCGCCGCGCGGTGTCGGCCGGCTACGCGCCTCGCGCGCTCCTATCTGACCGAGCGTTGGCTGGAGCCGCTTGCGGACCTGATCGATGCGACGGGGGTGTCCGTCCTCGTGGTCGACGACGAGACGCTCGAGGCCACCACCGGGTTCCCCGTGCATCGCGGGCGCGTTGGCCTCGATGGCGCGACGGAGCCTGCCATCCCTGCGAGATGTGCTGGCCGGGGCACGACGGGTGGTGGTCCTGGAGGATCTCAGTGACCACACGAACCTGGGGGCGGTCTTCCGCAGCGCCGCCGCGCTGGGGGTCGATGCCGCGTTGCTCACGCCGCGCTGCGGCGATCCCCTGTATCGCCGGGCCGTGCGCACGTCGATGGGCGCGGTCTTCTCCCTGCCTTGGACGCGGATCCCGTGGTTCGAGGGCCCCGCCCTCCTGCGGGACGAGGGTCTCGCGCTCGCGGCGCTCACCCCGGCCGCCGACGCCACCCCCCTCGACGAGGTCGACCTCGATCCGCACCCGCGCCTGGCGCTCGCGCTAGGGAGCGAGGGCCACGGGCTCTCGAGCCGCTGGCTGGAGGCGGCCGAGCTGCGGGTGCGGATCCCGATGCGCGCCGGCGTCGACTCGTTGAACGTCGCCGCCGCCGCCGCGGTCGCCTTCTACGCGCTGCGTACACCACCGGCCCGCTAGCATGCCGCCCGTGCCCATCGAGATGGTGTTCTTCGATATCGGCGGCGTCATGTACGACGACTCGATCTACGCGCGTTCGTGGATGGAGGCGCTCCGCGAGTCGGGCGCGGTCTTCACCGACGACGCGTTCGACGCCGAGTACACCGACGCGCGCGCCGCCCAGGACGGCTCGTTCCGCCATCGCCTCAGCCGCCGATTCCTCGGTGCGGGCTACGATCTTCCGGCGCTCGAGGAGAAGGCCGCCCGGCACTGGAACTACCCGGCCACCGCGCTCTTCCCGGACGTGATCCCATGCCTGCGGGCCCTCGAGGGGCGCTTCCGCCTGGGGGTGATCGCGAACCAACCGACATCGGTGCGCGCGGCGATGGAACGCGACGGCCTCACCCGATTCTTCGAGGTCTGGGGCGTGAGCGACGACCTGGGCTTGCAGAAGCCGGACCCCGCGCTGTTCGCGCACGTGTTGGGGACGGCGCGGGTCGAGCCGGCGCGCACGGTGATGGTGGGCGACCGGCTGGACTACGACGTGCGTCCCGCCAAGGCCGCGGGCATGGGCGCGGTGTGGGTGCTCCGCGGGGAGGCGCCCGACCAGCCCACGCCCGCGCAGATCGCGGAGGCGGACGCCTGCGCTTACACGCTCGACGAGCTACCCGCCATGATGGACGCATGGACCGACGCCACATCCTGATCGCCGGCGGGGGGTTCACCGGCCTCTACGCCGCCATGGAGCTACGCCCGGCCGTGCGCGCCGGCGCGCGTGTGACGATGGTGAGCAGCGAGAACTTCATGCAGTACCAGCCGTTCCTGCCCGAGGTCGCGAGCGGGACGATCGATCCTCGCGCCGCGGTGGTGCCGCTGCGCACCGTCCTTCCCCACGTCCAGGTGATCGTCGCGGAGGTGACCGCGATCGACCACGGGGCGAGGAAGGCCTCCGTCCACGGCGCGGACGGCGACGATCGGCAGCTGTCCTACGACGAGCTCGATCCTCGCGGCCGGATCGTGGTCCCGGGTGCTCCCCGTGCCCGGGCTCGCCGCCGTCGGGGTGGGCTTCAAGACGATCCAGGAGGCGATCTGGCTCCGCAACCACGTGCTGTCGCGCCTCGACGTGGCGGCCGCGACCGCGGATCCGACCCGTCGTCGCGAGGCGCTCAGCTTCGTCTTCGTCGGCGCGGGCTACGCCGGGGTGGAGGCGCTGGCGGAGCTCGAGGACCTCGCGCGCGACGCGATCGCCGACTATCCGACGCTCGCGCAGCAGGACATGCGTTGGGTGCTGGTGGAGGCGGGCCCACGGATCCTGCCCGAGCTGCCCGCCGATCTCGCCCGGTACGCGCAGCGGCTCCTCGCGGGCCGGGGCATCGACGTCCGCCTCGGAACGCGGCTCGACTCGGCGGAGGGCGGCGTGATGCGGCTGTCCGACGGGACGACGTTCGCCGCCGGCACCCTCGTGTGGACGGCAGGGGTGAGGCCCTCGCCGCTCGCCGGTCTGAGCGGGTTCCCGTTGGACGAGCGGGGGCGCGTCCGGGTGGACCCCGAGCTCCGTGTGGTGGGCGTCCCCCACGCGTGGGCGGCCGGTGACCTCGCCGCGGTGCCCGACCTCGCCATGGGCGGGTTCTGTCCCCCCACGGCACAGCACGCGATGCGCGAGGGTCGTCGGCTCGG
The DNA here is from genome assembly GCA_963810945.1 of uncultured Actinomycetes bacterium. Taxonomy (GTDB): domain Bacteria; phylum Actinomycetota; class UBA4738; order UBA4738; family HRBIN12; genus JAOUEA01. The sequence goes on along the minus strand of CAWEPI010000004.1, from coordinate 1,324,672 downwards.
CAAGAACCTCTCGCGGGTGATCACGGGCTCGGGCCAGCCCGCTCCGTTCGTGTGGCGCAACGTCGGAGGCGTCTGTTCACTCGGCCGGTACAAGGGTGTCGCGAACGTCATGGGTGTGAAGGTCAAGGGGTTCGCGGGGTGGTTCCTGCACCGCTCCTATCACCTGTTGGCCATGCCCACGATCGGGCGGAAGGTCCGCATCGCGGTCGACTGGACCATCGCGCTGCTGTTCCCGCGCGACATCACGCAACTGGGATCGTTCGAACACCCGCGCGAGCCGTTCGAGCGCGCGGCGGGCGAGTAACTCGGCCGAGAGGTCAGGCGCCCTTGCGCCGCTGCTTCTGCAGCTCGCTCGCGGCCTGGAGGGCCTTGTGGCTCCGTGCGATGTCGGGCATCTCGTGTCCGCCGGCCAGTTCCTCGGCCGCCCACTTCGTGAGGTCGCGGATCGAGACGATGCCGACCACGCGGCCGCGGTCGAGGACCGGCAGGTGCCGGATGTTGCGCGAGACCATGTGCTCGGCCGCGTCGGCGAGGTCCACCTTCGGTCCGATCGTCTCGAGATCGCGCCGGGTCATGCCGTGCATCACCTTCACGCTGTGCGGGTCGCCCCCCGCCGCCACCAGGTTCACGATGTCGCGCTCGGTGACGATCCCCGCGAGCTTCTTCCCGTCCAGCACGACGACGGACGAGATGCCGTTCGTGCGCATGATCTTGGCGACATCCGCGAAGGTGTCCTCGGCGGCGGCCGTCTTCACGTCGGTGTGCATGATGTCCGCGACCTGCATGGGTGCCTCCTCGAGACGATGCCGTGGGACCCGAGCCTATCGCGTCAGTGGTCGCTGACGCCGGAGAAGTTGAAGCCCTCCACCTTGATGGCGGGCACGCGGCTCGCGCTGAAGAAGAACTCGCTGGCGAGCTCGGCGTCGCGCCCGATCAACGTGGTGTTCGCGAGCGCCTCCACGATCGACTGCGTGAACCGGAAGTTGCGCACCGGTCCCACGATCTCCCCGCGCTCGATCAGGTACGTCCCGTCCCGCGTCATCCCGGTGATCGTCGACTCCATCGGGTTCAGGATGTTGGAGTAGTGGAAGCGCGTCACGAGGATCCCACGGTCGGTGGCCTGGACCATCTCCTCGACCGTGGCGTCGCCCGTGCCCATGAAGAGGTTGAGCGGGAACGGCCCCTCCGGGTTGGGGGAGGGCAACCCGTGCCCGGTGGAGGGTTGCCCCACCTCCTTGCCGGTGCGGCGGTCGTAGACGACGTTCAGGAAGACGCCGTCCTCGATCAGGTCCACGCGCCGGCGCGGGACCCCCTCGAAGTCGAAGGGGGCGCCGAGCGTGCGCGGGTCCGTGCCGTCGTCCCAGAGCCGGATGCCGGGGGCGGCCACCTGCTGTCCCTGCCTGCCCGAGAAGCACGAACGCTCCTCCGCGTAGGCGCGGCCTCCGAAGCCCACCCACGCGAGGAACCCCACCAGCGTGGCGGTGGCGGCCGGCTCCAGGACGACGGGGTAGGCGCCGGCGTCGAGGGCGCGCGCCGACTGCGACGTCACCGCCTTGCGCGCCGCGCGCCCCCCCACGGCCTCGGCGTCGATCGTCGCGGTGCTGCCCGAGAAGACCTCGGCGAACCCGCTCCCGCCCTCGCCGCCGCTGATGACCGTGGTGAGGGAGGCCTGGGTCGAAGGCGCCCAGCAGACCTGGCCCTCGGTGTTGGCCACCCCGATCTCGACGGCCTGCGTCTCGAAGGCGCCGGCGGCGGTGAACCCGGGGGCGCACTGCGCGATCAACGTCGCCACGGCGTCGGCCCGCGCCTCCGGTGAGGAGTTCGCCACCTCGTCGAAGTACCGGTCGGAGGGGAGGACCTCGGCGGGCGGGGCGAGACCCGGCCACAGGGGATCGGGCGCCACGATCTCCGCCATCTCCTTCGCGCTGCGGGCCGCCTTCGCGGCGCCCTCGGGGCTGAAGTCGTTCGTCGCGGCGACGCCCACCCTGTCCTTGGAGATCACGCGGACACGTAGCTCGGTGTCCTCGCGGAACGTGCTCTGGTGGATCTCGGACTTCGCGAAACGCGTCAGGCCGCCCCAGTCGTGGATGAACAGGACCTCGACCCCATCGACGCCGGGCAGCGTGAGCGCGGCGTCCGCCACCGTGACGAACGTGTCACGCCCGATCAGGTCGGGCATCAGCGGACCCCGACCTGGACGTTGCGGAAGCGGGCCGGCGATGCCCCGTGGCCCACGCGTCCGATCTGCCCCGGCTGACCCTTCCCGCAGTTGGGCGTGCCCCACACGATCCATTCCTCGCGGCCGCCCACCGCGTCGCAGGCCCCCCAGAACTCCGGCGCGAGGCCCGTGTAGTTGGGGTTCTTGTAGAGCTCGCCGAGCTTGCCGTCGCGGATCCGCCACGCGGCCTCGCAGCCGAACTGGAAGTTGATGCGCTTGTCGTCGATGGACCACGAGGAGTTCGTGGTCATGAAGATGCCGTCCTTCGTGTCGCCGATGATCTCGGACAGCGAGCCCGCGCGCGGCTCGATCGAGATGTTCGTCATCCGGATGAGCGGCAGGTGGCCCCAGCCGTCGGCTCGGCTCGTGCCGTTCGAGGTCTGCCCGACCACGGGCGCCGTCTCGCGGCTGGTGAGGAAGTTCTCGAAGATGCCGTCGACGATGATGGGGGTCGCCTGCGCCGGCACGCCCTCGTCGTCGTAGCCGAACGAGCCCAGACCGCCGGGCAGGGACGCGTCCGCCGTGACCGAGACGAGGTCGCTCGCGTACCGGACGTTCCCGCGGTCCTCCGGCTTCAGCCACGAGGACCCCGCGTAGGCCTCCTCCATCCCCAGCACCCGGTCGAGCTCGATCGGATGTCCGATCGACTCGTGGATCTGCAGCTCCATCTGCCCGGAGTCCAGGATCAGCGTGGTGACCTCGCTCGGGCACTCGGGAGCGTGCAGCAGGTCGACCGCCTCACGCCCGATCCTCTCGGCCTCCTCGATCAACCCGAGGGTGCGGATGTGTTCGTAGCCGGCAGCCTTGATGTGGCCCCTGAACGAGTTGGGGTAGGAGCGCCGCTGCATGTCGCCCTCGCCCACCGCCACGGCCTCGGTGCCCCCTCCCGACTGCGTGATCACCTGGTCGATCGCGGCACCCTCGCTCGACGCGAACCACGTCGAGCGGCGGAAGAAGTCGAGGCCCCCCTCGGCGAAGCTGACGCCGGGGACGGTCTGCATGCGCCGCGTAGCCTCCATGAGGAGCGCGACCTTCTCCTCCAGCGGCACCAGGAACGGGTCTTCGAGGACGTCGCTGCGCCAGGACGCGACCGCCGGTTCGAGGGGACTGAGGGAGACCGGGTCGCCGGGCAGGCGTTGCGCGGCCTTCGCGATGGCCACCGCGAGCTCGGCCGTGCGCACCACCTCCGCCTCGTCCAGCCGCGACGTGGCGGCGAAGCCCCAGCGTCCGCCGACCAGCACCCGCACCCCTACGCCGGTGGACGTGGAGCGGTCGATCCCCTCCATCTCCTGGTTGCGGACCGTGAGGGACTCGGTCTCGTCGATCCCCGCGCGCGCGTCGGCGAAGTCCGCGCCGGCCTTGCGCGCAGCGTCCACGGCCATCCTCGCGACGTCGAGCAACCCGTGCGCTCCCTCATCGGTCGAGCCCGACGGACCGTACGGCCCGTTCGACGCGGGGCATGGTACCCGTTGGGACCCCTCGCGACCCACCTACGGTGGCGGCAGATGACCTGGAGGTGGGTCCGATGACGGAGGCGGTGCGCAAGGGGTTCTCGATGGAGCAGGCGTTGGCGGTGGCCGATGAGATCGGGTTGGATCTTCGCCTCGGCGCCGTTCGACGCGGAGCAGTTCCGCAGGGGCATGGAGGTCGAGCTGGAGCACGGACGCCGTGACCCGGTCACCGACGTCACGCAGGACGACCCCATCATCACCGGCAAGATCGCCTGGGCGCACCTGCGCGAGATGCCGGACTACTACCTGCGGCTCGACGCGATGGAGCGCGCGGCCGAGGGCCGCTGACCCTTCTGAGGTGGCTCCTTCGGCGCCGTTCCTCCACCCGGGTGATGGGATGATGCGCGGACCCGAGCGAACAGGAGGGACCCACCGATGCCCGTCGAGCGCGCCGCCGACCATCCGACCTTCGATCTGGGCGGAAACAGGATCACCAGCCTCGCGGCGCCGGCACGCGGGGCCCTGGAGGCAGCGTTGTTCCGCATCGACGTGCCCCCCGGGGGCGGGCTCCCGAAGCACCATCACGATCACCTCGACGTCTTCGCCGTCGAGACCGGCACCGGCGTGATCCACATCGACGACGAGGCGCACGACCTCGCCGCGGGAGACTCCGTGGTCGTGCCCACCGGCGCCTGGCACCTCTTCGAGGCCGGGCCCGACGGGGCAACGCTCGCCGTGACGATGCTGGCCGGCACCAAGCTGATCCGAGCCGACGGCAGCGAGATCGTCCCGCCCTGGGTCAGCTGATGGCCACCTACGTGGCGGGCGTGACCCTGTTCGACGGGCGGACGGTCAAGGCGAAGCAGGGCGTCCTCATCGATGACGAGACGATCGCCTGGGTCGGGCCGCACGCCCGTGCCCCGAAGGCAACACGTGCGGCGGACCACGTCGACGGGAAGGGCGCGACGCTCACGCCCGGCCTGATCGACTGTCACGTGCACCTCCAGTTCGACGGCGCCGGGGACTTCGCGGCCGAGGCCCGGGCGCTCACGCCGGCGATGGCCGCCCTGAAGGCCGCGGCGAACCTGCGAAGGCAACTGGCGAACGGGGTGACGACGGTGCGGGACCTGGGCGGGCTGGGGGCCGTGAGCTGCGAGGTCGGTCGCGCCGTCGACGACGGGATGATCCCAGGACCGCGGGTCGTGGCCGCCGGCCGTGCCCTCACGATCACGGGCGGGCATGGTCACAACGTCGCGTTCGCGCGCCAGGTCGACGGCGCCGACGCCGTGCGCAAGGCCGTCCGGGAGGAGATCCGGGCCGGAGCCACCGCGATCAAGGTGGTGGCCACCGGCGGGGTCCTCACGCCCGGCATCGGGGCGACCTTCACCGCGTTCACCCCCGAGGAGCTGCGGGCCGCCGTCGACGAGGCCCACAAGTGGGACCGGGGTGTGGCGGCCCACGCCATCGGCGCGGAGGGGATCTTGAGCGCGGTCCGGGCGGGCGTCGACTCGATCGAGCACTGCAACTTCCTGACGGCCGAGGCGGCCCGCGAGATGAAGGAGCGTGGGACGTTCCGCTCGCCCACGCTGTGCGCGATCCGGGGCATCCTCGAGCATCCCGACGAGGTGCCCGACTACGCCGTGGAGAAGGCGCGGCTCACCGCCGAGGCGTCCCGCGACGCCCAGAGGCGCGCGGTCCGGGCCGGCGTGCGCCACGTCTGCGGCACCGACGCCGGCACCCCGTTCAACCCCCACGGCAGCGCCGCGCGCGAGCTGATGGCCATGGTCGAGTGGGGGATGGCCCCGCTCAAGGCGCTCCAGGCCGCGACCGCGAACGGCGCCGATCTGCTGCGTCTCGGCGACGTCGGCCTCGTGGAGCCCGGCATGCGCGCCGACCTGGTCCTCTACGACGGGAACCCGGTGGAGGACATCGCCGTGACGCTGGCACCGCGCACCGTGTGGCGCGGCGGCGTGGTGATGGCGGACGGCGCGACCTCAGGGAACATGGCGTGATGGATCTCCTGGTGATCGGAGGGACGCATCTCGTGGGGCGTGCCGCCGTGGAGGAGGCCGCGGCCCGCGGGTACGCCGTGACGATCTTCCACCGCGGGCCCCAGGATCCGGAGGGCATCCCCGACGTGGAGCACGTCCACGGGGACCGCGACGGCGGCCTCGGGGCCCTTGCGGGCCGCACGTGGGATGTGGCGCTGGATACCTGCGGCTACGTGCCCCGCCAGATCCGTGAGGCGGCCGAGGTGCTCGGCGACGCCGTCGGGCACTACGGCTTCGTCTCGAGCATCTCCGTGTATCCCGACGCCACCCCCGCCCACGCCTCGGAGGACTCGCCGGTGTACGCGCCGCCGTTCCCCGACACCGAGGAGATCACCGACGGCTCCTACGGACCGTTGAAGGTGGCGTGCGAGGAGGAGGCGCGGTCCGGATTCGTCGACCGGTGCTTGATCGTGCGTCCCGGCTACGTGGTGGGCAGCCACGACCGGTCCGACCGATTCACGTCGTGGGTCCTGCGGGCGGCTCGTGGCGGCGCGATGCTCGCCCCCGAGCCGCGCGACCAACCGCTGCAGGTGGTGGACGCCCGTGACCTCGCGACCTTCACCCTGGATCGCCTGGAGGCCCGCGCCGCCGACACCTATTGCGTGGTCGGCCCCGATACGCCACTCACCTGGGGGGAGGCGATCCCGATCCTCGCCGCGATGGGCGGATCCGGCGCCGATCCGGTCTGGGTCGGTGCGTCGTTCCTGCAGGAGACGCTGGGGGACGATGTGGAGGCGGCGCTGCCGCTGTGGGACATCGACGAGGCCGGCCTCCACCAGGTGGACGCCACGAAGGCCCGCTCCGTGGGTCTCCGCTGCCGCCCGTTCGGCGACACGGTCCACGACATCCTGGAGGGGAACCGCGAGCGTGTCGGCGCGACGCTGAAGGTGGGCCTGGCGCCCGAGCGCGAGGCGGAGGTGCTCGCCGCGTGGGCCGCGCGCCCACGCTAGTCCACGACGCGCTCGAGGACCTCGACGCCGCGGGCCAGGATCGACAGTTGGTCGGGGGAGAGGGCTCGCAGTCCGGCGGCGAGCGCTTCCACCCGTTGGGCGCGCCCCTGCTTCAGCGCGCGCGTTCCCTTCGGGGTGGGGCGCACGATCACGGCACGTCGGTCTCGGGGGTCGGGCGCCCGCTCCACGTAGCCGTCCCGCTCCATCGCATCCACGAGCCGCGTCATGGTGGGGGGCTCCACCTGCTCCGCCTGCGCTAGGGCTCCGATCCGCATGGGCCCGCCGAAGACGAGGACCGAGAGGGCGGACAGGCGTGGGGCGGAGATGCCGAGCGCTTCGTCCTCGACGCGCAGGCGACGCAAGAGGTGGATGGCGGCCGCGTGGAGCCTGTCGGCCACGACATCCACCTCTCGCGCTGGGGAAGTACGCCTTGACGTGGACATAGCTATGTAGTTAGCCTAAGCAAATAGAAGCACGGGAGGCAAGCCATGGCAAGGACTTCGCCGGAGCTCTTCGCCGCGATCGCGACGGGCGATACCGAGCTCGTGAAGCGCCTCCTGGACGAGGACCCCGAACGGGTCCTCGCCCGCGACGGCGACGGGGTCTCCGCCCTCATGCGGGCGCGCTACCACAACGACCGGGCCTCGATGGATGCGATCGCCGGGCTGATGCCGGAGCTCGACCTGTTCGAGGCGGCGGCGTTCGAGGATCTCGACAGGCTGACGGAGCTGCTGTCCTACGACCCCGCGCAGGTCGACGCCTACAGCGGCGACGGGTTCTCGGCGCTGCACCTGGCGGCGTTCTACGGCCGTGAGGGCGCGGTGCGCCTCCTGCTCGCGCACGGCGCGGACGTGGATGCGCGCGGTCACGGCTGGATGACGGGCACGCCGCTGCACAGCGCGGCGAGCGGGAGCCACACGGCGGCCGCGCGCGCGTTGCTGGATGCCGGCGCCGACCCCGACGCCCGCCAGGCCGGCGGGTGGACCCCGCTCGCCGGCGCCGCGCACAACGGCAACGCCGAGCTCGCCGGGCTCCTGTTGCGAGCGGGCGCAGATCCGGCGGCGGTCAACGACGAGGGACGGAGCGTGCTCGATCTCGCCCAGGAGCGCGGCGACGCCGCGACGTTGGATCGGGTGCGCGAGGCGCTGCGGGGTAGGGGCTAGGGAGCGGGGGCGATCTTCCAGGCGGTCCCGTTCCAGCGCAGCACGAGCGCCGCGCGGCGGGTGCCCCCTCGCCAACCGACCGCCCAAGCGTCGGCGAAGGCGCGAACGTCCACACCTTCGAGCGCCCCGCCGCCTCCGGGTCGCGGCGTGGCCACGCGGCGCCATCCGCCGCTCGTGCGTCGCCGCAACGCGATCGGCTGCATCGACGGGCGCGCCCGCCCGACCGCCCAGGTCACCGGGCCGCCGCCCACGTCGAACAGGGCGCCGGCGCCCCGCGTCGGGACTATCGGCCCACGCGCCGCCGTCGCGCGCCACGAGGTACGGGGTGGATCCGCCGCTGGACGTGCAGGTTCCCGCGGCCGCCGGGGGCGCGCCCGATATCGCCGCGAGGGTGCATCTGCGTCCTGGCGGCTCCGGCATGGGAAGGATCCGCCAGCGTTCCGCCACCCGGCGCGCGATCACGGGCGTGGACGTGGCGACGCGCGTACCGGAGGCGATCGGGGCGCCGCGCACGAGGGCGACGCCGGTGAGTGCCACGCCGGGAGGAGCCGGCACCCGGCGCCACACCGACCCGTTCCATCGCAGCACGACGCCTCCGACGTGGACGCCGGTCACCGTCTGCCGCAGCGTCGAGCCGACCGCCCAGGCCTCCGTGGCGGACACGGCCACGACGTCGAGCAAGTTGACCTCGCCACGGAACGCCGGCGCCTTCGCGCGGATCCATCTGGATCCGTTCCAGCGCGAGAGGAACGGCCTGCGCTGGTCGTACGCCACCACGCCGCCGACGGCCCAGACGTCGCCGGAGGAGACGGCGTCCACCGCCCTGAGGCCGGGCACGCGCATGCCGCCGAGGTGCTGCGTCTGCCAGGTCGCCCCGTCCCAGTGCGTCACGATCCCCCGGCTGCCAACGGCCCAGACGTCGGCCGGCCCGATCGCGACCACATCGCGCAGGGCACCGACGCGCGCCCGCGCGCCGGGCGGGGTCGCCGCGGCGGGCGGGGAAGACGCGAACATCGACGCCGCGAGGGCGAACGCGACCAACACCGGAAGGGAGCGCCCCATGTCAGGCAGCGTACCCGTCGAAGGCGTAGGTCTGTGCCTGTGAATCGCAGGGGTTGCCGCGCCCGAACGTGACCCGGCCGTCGGTGATGTCGGCCACGCACCAGAAGACCGTCTTCTCCGTCGGCGTCCCGAACTCCGGGTGCCGGCAGAGGGCGTCGGGCTTGGTGGCGTGGTCGGAGAGCATCGTGCGGAGCCCCTCCTCCGTGATGGAGCCCCGTGGGGCGTCCGCCAGGAGCGACCGCGCGCGTTCGTAGCGCACGGCGGAGCGTCGCGCATAGGCCGGGTCTCCTTCGAAGGGGAGCATCCGATCGCAGACGTAGTGGTTCGTGTGCGCGAGGTGGTCCTCGCCGTCGAGACCCGTGATCTCGGCGTCGGTGGCGCTGCCCTCCACGTTCGCGACCGCGCCGCCGGCATCGGCGAGCACGTTGTTGTAGCTCGATGCCCGGTCCGCGCGCAGCGACATCGTCACCATCTCCTCGAGTGTGCGTGCGCGCATCATCTCGAGCACCTGGTGCGCGCGCGAGATGCCGACCCGTTCGTCGTTGGGCGCGAGCTCGTTGCCGGTGAGCGAGAGGCCCGCGCTGTTCCACCCCACGCTCAGCCAGGGGATGCCGCCGAGCTGGAACACGACCGGATCGCCGGGCACGGCGATCTCCAGCGCCACGATCTCCTCCTCTGCCTCGGGGCGCAGGTCGTTGTTGTGCGCGACCAACAGATGGCCGCTCGCGGTCGCCCGGGGCCCGGCCACCAGGTCGCTGCAGCGCCCCTGGACCCTGGCGCCGTACGGCTCGTACCAGATCTCCTCGATCGAGCACGCGAAGAAGGCGAGCTCGTCCACGCCCGCCGCGTCGGCACAGGCGTCGAACTCCTCGATCAGCCACGGCAACCGCGGGGCTGTGAAGGCCCGGTAGGCTCCGGCGAGCGCCAGCTGATCCTCGCGGCCGCGGCCGGCGGGGAGCTCCTCGAACGACGCCTCTACGGTGCGCCGGATCGCCTCGCGTCCCAGGTCGCCGAGCTGGGCCCCGACCTCGCGATGGGTGCCGGCGACGCGCAGGACCGGGATCGCCGGAGGCGTCACGGCAGGGAGGGCATCGGCGGCGTGGGCGGGGGCATCGTTCCGGCGAGGGCCGGGGGGCCCTCGGTGCGGCCGCGTCCGGCCCGGTACGCCGCCACGATGGCGGCACCCATGCCCCAGCCTGCGGTGAGCACGAAGAGCAGCCCGCCGAGCACCGGGATCAGCGCGGCCACCCGCAGGATCGCGAAGCCCGCGAGGAACGCGAGGAATCGGTGCCGCGGCGGCTTCACGAGGATCCGCCCGAGCGCGTACGCCCCGACCGTGTAGGCCACCGTGTAGATCAGGAGCAGCGCGAGCAGCAGCCCGAGCCCGGCCGCTCCGGCCACCACGGTGACGAGGGCGAGCACGCCCAGCACGGGCAGACCGAAGAAGCCGGCCGCCCCCCACCCGATCGAGGGGCCCACCCTCCGCACGGCGGCGTCGGCGGAAGCGTCGGCCGCGTGCGGCAGCAGGAGCGTCAACACGATCCCGAGGACGAAGACCGACCCCGACATCACGAACCAGAGGAAGACCCGGCCGAAGACCCGACCCCAGTGGACGTCGAAGTTGGTGCCCTGGGAGATGGTGCCGTCGACCGTCCCCGGTGCGATCTGCGGCGCCTCCTTCGACGTGACGTTGCCCCCCACGTGCGCGCCCTCCTGCACGACCACGCGCCCGTTCAGCGCGACGACGTTCCCGCCGACGCTGCCGGTGACGATCACGTCTCCGTTGAACGCGACGGCGTCGTGGAGCACGGTCCCGTCCATCAACAGCGGCCCGTCGAAGATGACCGCGGTGTCGTAGGTGTCGCCCTCGTGGACCTCGAGCCGGCCGGTGAGCACGACGAACGAGTTCCCGGTGCCCGTGCTGGGCCCGGTGGTCTGGGCGAGCGCCGGCGCCGCGACGGCGAGGAACGCTCCCACGCAGAAGGCGAAGACGGCTGATCGTGTGCGGGTCGTCATGGTCTGCCCTCCCTCGATGGCTGGGTGCAGGCTACCGCGACGGCACCTCAGGCGGTGAGCTCGGCGAGCAGGTCCCCGAAGGCGCCGACGTAGCGGTCGACGTCCGCCTCGGTGGACGGGACCGAGCAGGTGGGCCCGGCGCCGACGATGGCATCCCAGACCCCGCGGTTGGCGAGGTAGACGCGACCCAGGCGCCGCAGAGGGACGTCGAAGTGCGCGGCGGCCTCCAAGGCGTCGCGGGGGAGGGCGGGCGCGTAGGTCACGCCGCTGCGCGGCCAGAACCGATGGGTGGTCCAGGGCAGCCCGGCCGCGGCCACCGCCTTCTCGATGCCGTCGGCCAGGCGTCCGCCGAGCGCCCGCGCGTGTGCGTAGGCCTCCGGGAGGAGCACCTCGCTCATCGTCGCGCGCGCCGCGGCGAACGACATCGGGTTGCCGAAGAGCGTCCCGCCGGTGGCGACCACCGGCTTCTCGTCGTCGCGGCCCGCCGGGCGCTCGAGGATCTCCGCGACGTCCGGGGTCATGCCGTAGGCGCCGAGCGGCACGCCGCTCGCGATGGATTTCCCGATGGTGACGACGTCGGGCTGCAGCCCCCACGACCCTGTGAGCCCGCCGGCGCCCACCACCTGGGTGTGGGTCTCGTCGTAGGCGAGGAGCGTCCCGGTCTCGCGCGTGAGGGCTCGCAACCCGTCGTGGAAGCCGTCCGACGGCATCAGCAGGCCGACGTTGTTCGTGAGGACCGGCTCCGTGATCACGACCGCGACCTCGCGGGTCTCGAGCGCCGCGCGCAGGGCTTCGAGGTCGTTGAACTGCACCACGACCGTGTGCGTGACGGCGCCGCGCGGCAGGCCGATCTCTTCCGGGACCAGCCGGCCGTCCTCCAGCCCGACGAGGGTCTCGTCGAAATGGCCGTGGTACTTCCCGTCGAAGAAGAGGACCTTGTCGCGCCCTGTGGCGACGCGCGCGATGCGGACGACCTCGAGGTTGGCATGGGTGGCCGAGAGCGTGAACTGCCACTTCGCCAAGCCGTAGCGTCGCGCCAGCTCCTCGGCCACCCAGATCCCGTCCTCGCTGGGCAGGAGGAACTGGTTACCGGCCGCGATCCGTCGAGCCACCGCCTCCACCACCGGCGCGGGGGCGTAGCCGGCGAACATGGACATGTCGGCGATGTTGAAGTCCGCGTACTCGTTGCCGTCCACGTCGCGGAACCGGCTCCCCGAACCCTCGTCGACGAACAGCGGCGGATGGTCGTAGGAGGTGCGGAGCCACGACATCGGCACGCCGTTGGGCATGACGGGCTTCGCGCGCTCCCACAGCGTGCGGGAGCGCTCGTGCGTCTCGGCCCAACGCGCGTCCTCGCGCGCCTTGAGCTCCCGCACCTTCGCGTGATCGATCCCGAGGGCATCCACGAGGGGTAGGTCTACCATCTGGAGCGCCGGCCTGGGATATCGCTCGCTGGGAGAGGCTAGCGGCTCGGGTCGTCCAGGTCGCGGATCATCAGCCAGGAGTCGACCCGGACCCCGTCCCGTGTGTCGAGGTCGAGCCTGCGCCCCGCCTTCCGCATCCCGGCCTTCTCGTAGGCGCGCTGGGCGCGCTCGTTGTCCACCGCCGTCAACAGGGCGACGCGCGTCGCGCCGTGCGCCTGGCTGCAGGTACCGGCTGAGGAGGTCGACCGCGCGGGGACCGATCCCGCTCGCGAGCAGGCTCGGATCGCCCAGGAAGATGTCCAGACCCCACGTCCCGCCGTCGACGGGGACGCCCATCGCCTCGGCCTCGTCCGCGTACGCCGACCAGGGGTAGAACTGGAGGTAGCCGGCGGGGCGGCCGTCCACCTCGATGAACGTCGCCACGGTGGGATCGGAGGGATCGGTGAGCGGGCCGTACGCGGCCCGGATCCCGGCATCGGTGAACTCGCCCTCGTCGTCGTCGGTATCCCATACGGCGCGCACGTGCGGCTCTCGCCGCCACGCGAGCAGTCGGGCGAAGTCCTCGTCGGTCGGTCGCATCCGTCGGAGCGCGAGATCGCCCTCGCGCGCGAGCACGCCGTCCTCGATCACGCCGCGCCCGTCGGGACGGTGAACGCGTGGACGATGCCGGCGTCGTCGCCTACGTACAGTCCGTCCGCGGTGGCGGCGGGTCGTGACCGGGCGGTGGCCCCCAACGGCTCCGACCAAGGTGCGTCGCAACCCGGCGAGGCTCCGTCGCACCCGAACGGGATCGCCGTCACCACGCCTCCGCCGGTGACGACGTAGACGACATCGTCCTGGACGATCGGCGTCGCCAGCGGGAGGACGCCCAGGGACCATTGACGGAGCGGGGGACAGGTCGCCGTCGCGCAGGTGGCGGGGAAGGCCAGCAGGCGTCCGTCCGCCGCGCCGACGAACACCTCGCCGGCGCCGAGCGTCGGCGCGTCGATCGCACCCGGGTCCGGGGGGCGCCCGGGGACGATCGTGCCCGCCCAGGCGGGGCGGCACGCGCCCTTGCACGCGAGAGGGAAGGCCAGGAGCTGTCCCCGTGCGGTGACGAACGCGGTGTCCTCCGAGAGCGTCACGGCCGTCGCGGGGCCCCCCGTCGCTCCGGTCCACACCGGCTTGCACGGGTCGAGGCAGACGGCCGGGAACGCCGCGACGCCACCGCGCGCCGATCGGGAGGAGACGACGACGAGGCCGCCTCCCACCGCGGGACGGCCGCTCACCCGATGGCCCGGAAGCTGCCCGATCCAGGCGGGGGGGCATTCACGGTTGCCCGTTCCGCATCGCGCCGGGAACGCGAAGAGCTTCCCCGCGGTGACGTAGACGAAGTCGTCGTTCGCGCTCGGCGCCGAGACGGGGCCGTGGCCGGCCTCGCCCGTCCACAGGGGGCGGCATTGCGGAGCGTCGCACGTGGTCGGGTAGGCGTACACGTGACCGGCCGCCGAACCCACGAACACGACGTCGCCGTCGGTGGTGGGCACCGAGAGCGGCCCGTCGGGGACCCTGCCCTCCCACAGGGGGGCGCAGGTCCGTGAACGCACGGGGACCGTGCACGGGAGCGGATACGCGAAGAGCCCGTCCGCGCCGCTCACGTAGAGCCCATCGGTGGTGGTGTCGACCCCGGCGACCTTGCCGGGGCCGGCGTCGGCGGTCCACGCGGGAGCGAGCCGCGCCACGTTGCTGGGCGTCACAGCCTGCGTGGACCGTCGTCCGAAGAAGTGGATCAAGGCCCCCACGCCCGCGAGCATCACGAGGACCGCGGCCACCGCGGCCGTGACCCGGACCGCCCGGTGCCCGTGCGTGCGGGCGAGGTCGCCGACGGAGGCGATGGGGCCGGGACGCGTGCCGGGGCGTTGATCCTGCATAGGTCGCCCATCATCGCGTACGGCACCTCGGAGCGTCCCGCCCGGGGGCGCTCGCCCGCGCGTGTCAGACCCGTGTCCTACGGTGGCGCCCACTTCCCCTCACAGGAGGAACCATGAGCCTGCAGATCGGCATCGCGTTGGTGATGCTCGCGCTCGGCCTCGGCATCGGACTGGCGGTCGCGGCCGTCCGGCCGCCTCGACCATCGTCCGGTCCCACCGACGGCGCCGTAGCCATGGCCACCATCCACGGGCAGCTCGAGGCGCAGGCGGCCGAGCTGCGCCGGCTGGCTGACGCGACTTCCGGACGGGATCTCGCCGCCGAGCAGCTGCGCACCGGGCTGGACGGTGCGCGCCGGGCGCTCGAGGAGCTGCAGGTGCGTGCGCAGGAGCGCGAGCGCACGGACGCCGACCACCGGGACGTGGTGCGGCGCCTGTCCACCGTGCTCGCCGGAGGAGCCGCCAAGGGCCGCGCGGGCGAGAACGTGCTCCGCGAGCACCTGGCCCAGCTCCCGCCGGGCATGCTCATCACCGACTTCCGCGTGGGCGGCAAGGTCGTGGAGTTCGGGCTCCTCCTGCCCGACGGTCGGCGCCTGCCCATCGACTCCAAGTGGACGGCGGTCGCGGAGCTCGAGGCGCTCGACGCCGCGGAGGACGCGGGCGAGCGCGAGGCCTGCGCGCGGGCCGTCGAGCGCGCCGTCACCGCGCGTGCACGTGAGGTGGCGCAGTACCTCGACCCCTCACTCACCGCGTCCGTCGCGGTGGCCGCCGTCCCGGATGCGGCGTACGAGGTGCTGCGGCGCGCCCATGCCGACGCCTACGCGCGTGGTGTGATCATCGTGCCCTACGGCTCGGCGCTGCCCATCGTGTTGTTCCTCTACACGCTCGTGCAGCGCGTGGGCGGCACCGCGGACGTGCGGGCGAGCCTCGCGGAGATCGCGGGCGTGCTCGACGTCTTGGAGTCGGTGGTCGAGAACAAGTTCGCGCGCGCGGGCACCATGATCGCGAACGGGGCCGACGAGTTCCGCTCGCAGCTCGGCAAGGCGCGCGGCTCGGTCGCGCGCGCCCACGCATCCGCGCCGGACGCGCCGCCCGATGACGTCGACGCGGCGGGCCTCGCCGTCGTCCGCTGACCCGGCTCCCGCCGGGAGACGTTCGCACCGATACCCTGTGACCATGCGTCGCCGGATCGTCCTCGCCGGGCTCATCGCGCTCGTCCTCGCCTCGGCGCCGGCTGCCGGGGGGCGTTCCCTCGATGCGCCGCCGGCGCTCCGTCCCGCGCCGGCCGCCCCCCGTGCGTTGCCGGCGCCCGTTCCGTGCCCGGGCTGCTACGCCCCGGCGCTGCGCACCAGCTGGCAGTGGCAGCTGCAGTGGAAGGTCGATACCTCGTTCGACGTCTCGATGTACGACGTCGACGGATTCAACGTCTCGAAGGCCGTCGTCACGAAGCTCCACGACGCAGGACGCAAGGTCGTCTGCTACTTCAGCGCCGGGTCGTGGGAGGACTGGCGACCCGACGCGGGGGACTTCCCCAGGTCCGTCCTCGGCAGGTCGAACGGCTGGCCCGGGGAGCGGTGGCTCGATATCCGTCGGCTCGCCGTCCTCGGCCCCATCATGAAGGCGCGGCTCGACATGTGCCAGGCCAAGGGGTTCGACGCCGTCGAGTTCGACAACGTCGACGGCTACCAGAACCGCACGGGGTTCCCCCTGACGGGCGCCGACCAGCTCGCGTACGACGTCTTCCTGGCCGACCAGGCCCACCGCCGTGGGATGTCCGCGGTGCTGAAGAACGACCTCGGACAGATCCAGACGCTCCTGCCGTACTTCGATTTCGCCCTGAACGAGCAGTGCCACCAGTACGACGAATGCGCCAGGCTGAAGCCGTTCGTGGCCGCGGGCAAGGCGGTGTTCGGGGTGGAGTACAAGCTGGCCAAGCCCAGGTTCTGCCCCGCGTCGAACGACGCCAACTTCAACTTCCTGAAGAAGAAGCTCAGCCTCGGGGCGTGGCGCTCCCCGTGCCGAGGACGGTGACCGCGCCCTCATCGGGTTGACGGTTATACCCAATCTCTGCATAACTATGCGGAGATGCAGGAGCGGGTGCGGATCGCGGTCTTGGGGGCCTCCGGGTATGGGGGCGGGGAGCTCGTGCGCCTGCTCGCGCCCCACCCCTCGGTTGAGATCACCTTCCTCGGCGCGAGCGCCTCCGCTGGCAAGACCCTCGCCGAGGCCCATCCGCATCTCGGCGCGCATCCGTCGGGGGCGTCGATGCTCCGTCCGATGGAACCGGAGGCGATCGCCGCGGAGTCCGACGTCGCCTTCAGCTCCCTGCCGCACGGGGCCAGCGCCGCCCTCGCCCCCCAGCTCCTCGAGGCGGGCCTGCGCGTGATCGACCTGGCCGGCGATTTCCGTCTGTCGGCCGACGCCTATCCGGAGTGGTACGGGTTCGATCACCCGTCGCCCGCCTGGTTGGAGAAGGCCGCCTACGGCCTCCCGGAGCTCTTCGCGGATCGGGTGGCGGGCGCGCAGCTCGTGGCGAACCCGGGCTGCTACCCCACGCCCGTGATCCTGGGGTGCGCGCCGCTGCTCGCGGCGGGCCTGATCGACGAGACCCCGATCCGGGTGGACGGCAAGACCGGTCTCTCGGGCGCCGGGCGCACGGCGAACGAGACCACGCTCTACGCCTCGACCCAGGACAGCGTCCGGCCGTACCGGGTCCCGCGGCACCAGCACACGCCGGAGATGGAGCGAGGCATCGAGCTCGCCACCGGCCGACGGGTCCCCGTGCTCTTCGTGCCGCACCTCGTCCCGACGGTGCGCGGTGTGCTCACGACATGCTACGCGGGTCTGTCTCCCGGGGTCAGCACCGAGGCGCTCACGGAGGCACTCGCCGCCGCGTACGCGGGACGACCGTTCGTGCGCGTGCTGCCCGCCGGAGGGATGGTCGATTCCAAGCGCACGCGCGGGACCAACGTCCTCGAGCTCCAGGCGGTGGCCGACCCTCGCACGGGCACCGCCGTGGTGGTGGGCACCTTGGACAACCTCGTGAAGGGCGCGGCCGGCCAGGCGATCCAGAACCTCAACCTGATGCTTGGGCTCGACGAGGCCACCGCGCTGCCCACCCTGGCGGTGTACCCGTGAGCGTCACGTACCCCGGCGGGTTCCGCGCCGCCGGCGTCACGGCCGGCTTCAAGCCCAGCGGGCTTCCGGACCTGGGGCTGCTGGTGGGCGAGATCGGCACGCACGCCGCGGGGCTCTTCACGACGAACCGCGTAGTCGCCGCGCCGGTCACGCTCGCACGGGCGCGGTTGGCGGCCGGCGCCGTGCGTGCGGTGCTCGTGAACAGCGGCCAGGCCAACGCGGCCACCGGGGAGCGCGGGATGCGCGACGCGATCGGCTCGACGGCCGCGGCTGCGGAGGCCGTGGGGCTGAGCCCCGACGAGATCCTGCCGTGTTCCACCGGGGTGATCGGAGAGCCCCTGCACGTCGACGCGTTGCTGGGCGCGCTGCCGTCGCTGATGGACGCGATGGGCCGGGACGGCGGTGACGCCTTCGCGCACGCGATCATGACCACGGACACCGTGGACAAGCGGGCGACGGCCGAGGGCGGAGGCTACCGCGTGGGCGGCTGCGCCAAGGGGGTCGGCATGATCAGCCCGCGCCTCGCGACGATGCTCGCGTTCGTCACGACGGACGCCCCACTGGCGCCGGCGGACCTGCATCGGCTCGCGTGCGAGCAGCTGGGCGCGCGGTTCGACGAGCTGACCGTCGACGGATGCACGTCCACGAACGACAGCGTCCTCCTCCTCGCGAGCGGCGCCGCCGGGGGTCAGGCCGCCGAGCCCGGGACCGGCGCGTGGGACAGGTTGGCCCGGGCCGTGGGCGCGGTGGGCGAGTCGCTGGTGCGCCAGCTCGCCGCCGACGCGGAGGGCGGGCAGCACGTACTGCTGATCGACGTCATCGGCGCCGCCACCGAGGATGACGCGCGCGTCGTGGCGAAGGCTGTCGCCGACTCGCCGCTCGTGAAGACCGCCGCGTTCGGGGGCGATCCGAACCCGGGCCGGATCCTCCAGGCGGTGGGGTCCGCGGGGCCCCCCGTGGATCCTTCCGGGGTCGAGGTCGCGATCGGCGGCGTGCCCCTCGTCCGAGCCGGCGTGATCGCGCCCGCGTACTTCGACGACGACGAGCTCGAGGCTCGAGCTCGCGCGGCGATGGCCGGTCCGGAGATCGCGCTCGAGGTCGTCGTGGGCGACGGTCCGGGTCGCAGCCGCGCGATCGGCTGTGACCTCTCCTACGAGTACGTCCGCATCAACGGGGAGTACACGACGTGATGACCGAGTCCATCCCGCCGCAGATCCGCCAGCACACGGTCGCGAAGGCGCGCACCCTCCTGGAAGCCCTGCCGTTCATGCGGGAGCACCACGGCAAGGTGATCGTCGTGAAGTACGGGGGTGCCGCGATGGACCGGGCACCGCTCGCATCCTCGTTCGGCGAGGATGTCGCCCTGCTGCAGAGCGCCGGCATCACGCCCGTGATCGTGCACGGCGGCGGACCCCAGGTCACCGAGATGAGCGCTCAGCTCGGGATCGAGACCACCTTCGTCGATGGCCTGCGGGTGACGGACGCGGCCACGCTGGACGTGGCCACGATGGTGCTGGCGGGCAAGCTGAACAAGGAGGTCGTCGGCACGCTCGTCGCGGGTGGGGTGCGCGCCGTCGGGCTCTCGGGGGTGGACGGCGGGCTCCTGATCGCGCAGCGACAGGCGGCGCCCGACCTCGGCTTCGTCGGCGAGGTCGTCCACGTCGACGTCGACGTGTTGCGGACGCTGGCCGACCGGCGGTTCGTCCCGGTGGTGGCCTCGATCGCGGTCGACGAGACGGGCCAGGCCTACAACGTGAACGCGGACGTGGTGGCGAGCGAGCTCGCGATCGCGCTCGGCGCCGGGAAGCTGGTCTTCATCAACGACGTGCCCGGCCTGATCGGTCCCACCGGCGACCTCCTGTCCGAGCTCTCGTCCCGGCAGTGCCTCGACCTGCTCGCGCGGCCGGGCGTCGTGGGAGGCGGCATGATCCCCAAGCTCGAGAGCGCGGTGCGGGCGCTCGAGGCCGGCGTGGGCCGCGTCCATCTGGTGGACGGGCGCGTCGAGCACTCGCTCGTCCTCGAGCTGTTCACGCCCGAAGGCGTCGGGACGATGATCACGCGGGACGCCGACGAGCTCGAGGAGGTGAGCCCGTGACGCTGCCCGGCGAGTCCTCGGTGATGCCGACGTACGCCCGCTTCCCGCTCACGCTGGTCCGCGGCGAGGGCGTCCGCGTCTGGGACGACGAAGGCGTGGACCACCTCGACTTCGCCGGCGCGCTCGGGGTCTCCGCCATCGGTCACTCCCATCCGGCGTGGGCGCGGGCCGTGCACGACCAGGTCGACCGGCTCGACTTGGTGAGCAACCTGTTCGTGACCGAGCCGCAGGCCTGGCTCGCGCAGCGCCTCGTGGACCTGCTGCCCGTGCCCGGGGGCCGCGTGTTCTTCTGCAACTCCGGCGCCGAGGCGAACGAGGCCGCCATCAAGCTGGTGCGACGGTGGGGGCTGCCGCAGGGCAAGTCCGCCTTCCTCGCGTTGGAGGGCTCGTTCCACGGGCGGACGATCGGCGCCCTGGCGGCGACCGGTCAGCCCGCGAAGCGCGCCGCGTTCGAGCCGCTCGTCGACTGGTTCCGGTTCATCCCCCCCAACGACGTCGCGGCCCTCGACCTCGCGCTGGGTCCCGACGTGGCCGCGGTGTACCTGGAGCCCGTGATGGGGGAGGGCGGCGTGCTGCCGCTCACCGACGCCTACCTCCGGGCGGCGCGCGCGCTCTGCTCGGAGCGGGGGGCGCTCCTCGTCGCCGACGAGGTGCAGTCCGGGATGGGCCGCTGCGGCGACTGGCTCGCGATCTCGCACGCCGGGGTCGTCCCCGACGTCGTCGTGCTGGCGAAGGCGCTCGGCGGAGGCCTGCCGATCGGGGCGCTCGTCGCCCCGGCGTCGCTCGCGTTCGGACCCGGCGAGCACGCTTCCACGTTCGGCGGCGGGCCCATCGCCTGCGCGGGTGCGCTGGCCGTCCTCGACGTGATCGAGGACGAGGGGCTGCTCGGGCGGGCGAACGCCATCTGGGACCGGCTGAGCGCGGCGCTGCTCACCGCTGCGGCCCCCGCCGGGCTCGTGCTCGAGGTGCGGGGGCGCGGGTGCCTGGTCGGCGTCCAGCTCGCGGAGACGGTCGCGCACGAGGTGGCCCTCGCGATGATCGATGAGCGTGTCCTCGCGAGCGTCGCCGGCCCCGACGTCCTGCGGCTCTCGCCGCCCCTGATCGCCACCGACGACGACGTCGACCGGGCGGCGGCCGCCTTCGGCGTCGCGCTCGCTGCCGTCACGGGAGCCGCGGCATGACGCGCACGAACGGCGCCGTGAAGGCCAAGCGCCAGCAGGCGATCCTCGCGCTCGTCTCGCGGGAGCACCTGGGGAGCCAGGAGGAGATCCGCGCCCGCCTCTCCACGATGGGCATCGCGGCCACGCAGTCGACGATCAGCAGGGACATCGAGGAGCTCGGGCTGGCGCGGATGCATGCCCACGACGGCACCCGGTACGTGATCCCGGGCGAGGGCGAGGCCCCGCAGCCGCTCGCGATGCTCCGCCGGCTGCTCGACGAGTTCGCGCTGTCGTTCGTCCGCGCCGAGCACGGCCTGATCGTGCGTACCCCGCCCGGCGCGGCCGCCGCCCTCGCCGAGGGCATCGACCGGGTCGGGCTCGCCGACATCGCCGGCACGATCGCCGGCGACAACACGATCCTCATCCTGGGCCGCGAGGGCGTGAAGCCCGCGCGGCTGGAGCGGTCGCTCAACGAGATCATGGAGGCAAGCTGATGACGAACAAGGCGGTGCTCGCCTACAGCGGCGGGCTGGACACGTCGGTCACGATCCGGTGGCTGGTGGAGCAGGGGTACGAGGTCACGGCGGTGGCCGTGGACGTGGGGCAGCAGGAGGACTTCTGCGGAGATCGTCGGCCGTGGACGTAAGGCGGGCGCGACGCGAGGTCCGCGTGGTGGATGCCGTCGCGCGGTACGCGGGAGAGTTCCTGACCCGCGCGATCAAGGCGAACGGCCTCTACGAGCAGAAGTACCCGATGGTGAGCGGCCTCGCCCGGCCCTGCATCGTGGAGGAGGTCGTGGCGGTCGCCCGCGAGGTGGGCGCCGACACCGTCGCGCACGGCTGTACCGGTAAGGGCAACGATCAGGTGCGGTTCGAGGTGGGGTTCTACGTCCTGGCGCCCGACCTGACGGTCCTGGCCCCGATCCGGGACGCGGGCATCCCGCGCGAGAAGGCGATCGCCCTCGCCGAGGAGTGGGAGATCCCCATCGCGAACGTCGTCACGACGTACTCGGTCGACGAGAACCTGTGGGGTCGCACCGCGGAATGCGGGCCCCTCGAGGATCCCTGGGTGGCGCCGCCGGAGGACGCGTTCGCGCGCACCGCCTCGCCCGCCGAGCGGCCGGGAGAGCCCGCCGAGATCGCCGTCACCTTCGAGCGCGGCCTGCCCGTGGCGCTCGACGGCGCGGCGGCCTCGCTCCCCGAGATCGTGCGCGCCCTCGATGCGCTCGGCGGCTCCTACGGCTTCGGCCGCGTGGACATGATCGAGAACCGCCGCGTGGGCATCAAGAGCCGCGAGCTCTACGAGGTGCCCGGCGCGCTCGCCATCATCCGCGCGCATCAGGCCCTCGAGGATCTGACGCTCGAGCGCGAGGTGGCGCACCATAAGCCGCTCCTGGAGCAGCGCTGGGCCGACCTCGTGTACGACGGCCAGTGGTTCAGCCCTCTGCGGCACGCGATCGACGCATACGTCGACGCGACGCAGTCCCACGTGACCGGTGACGTGCGCCTGCGGTTCGAGCCGGGCGCCTGCACCGTGGTGGGGCGCCGCAGCGACCACTCCCTCTACGATCTCGGGCTGGCCACCTACGGGAGTGAGGACGCCTTCGACCAGTCCGACGCCGAGGGCTACGTGCGTCTGTACGGGATGCCACTCAAGGTGTGGTCCGCGAAGCAGGGGACCGGCGCCCGGTGAGCTCGCAGGAGGGCGGCGGCCAGCTGTGGGCCGGGCGGTTCTCCTCGCCTCCCGCGCCCGAGGCCCACGCGCTCGGGCGGTCGCTCGACTTCGACGCGCGGCTGGCGCAGCAGGACGTCGAGGCCGGCGTGGCGCACGTCCGAGCGCTGCAGGACGCCGATCTGCTCACGCCGGCGGAGGCGGGTGCGCTCGAGGAGGCGCTCGCGGATATCGGCGCGGAGATCGCGGAGGGCGGGTTCGACTTCCAGGAGGCCGACGAGGACGTGCACTCCGCGGTGGAGCGCGCGGTGACGGATCGCCTGGGAGACCTGGGCGCCAAGCTGCACGCGGGCCGCTCGCGCAACGACCTGGTGGTGACCGACCTGCGCCTCTGGCTCCTCGCCGCGGGCCGGCGCATCGACGCGGAGCTCGTCACCCTGATCCGCACGATCGTGGCCCGAGCGGGCGAGCATGCCGAGACCGTCATGCCCGGCACCACCCACGCACGGTTCGCGCAGCCCGTCACGCTCGGCCATCATCTCCTCGCACACGCCTGGGCGCTGCTCCGCGACCTGGAGCGCTTCGAGGGTTGGGCCGATCGGGCCTCCACCTGCGCGCTGGGCGCCGGCGCGGTGGCCACCTCGACCCTCGGGCTGGATCCCGACATGACGGCGGCGCGGCTCGGCTTCCACCGTGCGTTCCGCAACTCGATCGACGCCGTGAGCGACCGCGATTTCGTCCAGGAGTTCGTCGCCGTCGCTGCCATCTGCGCCACGCACCTCGCCCGTTTGGGCGCGGACCTCGCGCGCTGGACCGACGAGGCCCTCGGCTGGGCCGAGCTCGACGAGGCCTTCTCCACGGGCTCGAGCATGATGCCGCAGAAGCGGAACCCGGACACGGCCGAGCTCGCCCGCGGGAAGGCGGCGCGCGTGGGTGCGCGCTTCGGGCAGCTCACGGGCCTGCTCCAGGGGCTCCCGCTGGGGTATCACCGTGACCTGCAGGAGGACAAGGAGCCGGCCTTCGATGCGGCCGACACCCTGGAGCTCGTGCTGCCGGCGGTGCGGGGCGCCGTCGCCTCCGTGCGCTTCCACCCGGAGGCGATGCGCGCGGCGTGTGAGGCCGAAGGGCTCTACGCGACCGACCTCGCGGAGGCGCTCGTCCGCTCCGGCGTGCCGTTCCGCGAGGCCCATCGCCGCACGGGCGAGCTCCTCAAGCGCCTCGCATCCGAGGACCGTGGCCTCCGTGGGCTCTCCGACGCGGAGTGGGACGAGTTCGGCGTGCCCGACGGTGCCGCGCTGCTCGATCCGGACCGCAGCGTGGCGCGCCGCGGCGGGTCCGGCGGACCCTCGGCAGCCTCGGTGCGCGCGCAGATCGCGGGCCTCGAGGCGGCGCTCGCCGAACGACCCGTCGCGCGGTAGACCGACCCGAGCCGGTCGGACGCTAGGCGCGCTGGCGCCTGAGCACGAACACGCCCGCGGCCACCATCGCGGCCGCGAACGCCGCGAGGGCGACGAGCTGACCCCAGATCTCCCCGATGCCCTGACCCGCGATCATCACGGCCCGAAGCGCCGCCACCGCGTGCGTCACCGGGAACAGCTGGCCCAGCCAACGCAGCGGCGGCCAGAGGGTCTGGACCGGCCAGAAGAGGCCCCCCAGGAAGATCTGGGGGAGCAACACGAGGGGGATGAACTGGATCACCTGCAGCTCGTTGCGCGCGTAGAACGAGAGCGTGATCCCGAGGTTCACGCACCCGACCACCAACAGGAGCAGCACCAGCAGCACGAGCCAGAGGGCGCCCTCCACGCGCGCGTTCAGGACGAGCGTCGCGTAGCCGAGCACGAGCAGCGCCTGCACCGCGGCGAAGCCCAGGAACCCCAGGAGGTAGCCGGTCAGGATCTCCGCGCGGGTGATCGGCGAGGCGAGCAGCCGCTCGAGCGTGCCGGAGGAGCGCTCCCGCAGGAAGGAGACGCTCGTGAGCATGAACGTGAAGAGGAACGCGAAGACGGTGATCAACGCGGGGGCGGCGTAGGAGATCGTCGAGGGCCGAACGCCACCGGGCACGATGATGCGATCGACGCGCACGCCCGCGACCGCGCCCGTCCGGGAGCACCACCCCGTTCGCCGCCGCGAGTGCCGACGCCGCGGCCCGCACGATCGGCTCCTCCACGCGCGGGTCCGTGCCCGCGATGATCACGCGTACGGTCGGCTCCGGGTTGCCGATGGTCACGATCGGGAACTGCACGAGCCCGTCGAGCGTGCCGTCGCGTACCTCGGGCTCGCCCTCGTCACAGGTCGTGACGGTGACGAGCTGCACCCCGGGCTGTCGCGCCAGTGCCTCCCGGAACGCCGCGGGGTCGCCCCCGATCGCCCCGCACGCCTCGCGCGGCGTCGCCGGAGGCGAACCCGATCCGCAGAGGCTCGCGCTGATCGGAGATCAGGTAGCCGATCAGGGCCATCACGACGAGCGGCACGATCACGATCAGCGCCATGCTCCGCGGATCCCGGCGGAACCCGCGCACGATCCGCGCGGCGAGCGCGCCGATGCGCGCGCCGCTCACGATGGGTCCTCCGCCGCCTCGCGGAGCGCGAGGTAGGCGTCCTCGAGGGAACCGTGGCCCTGCGCGCGCAGGGTGGTTGGCGACTCGGTGATCATCACGCGTCCGGCGTCCACGAACGCCACGCGGTCGCAGTGATCGGCCTCGTCCATCACGTGGGTGGTGACCACGATCGTGGTGCCGCGCTCACGGAGCGCCGCGAAGCGCGCCCAGAGCGTGCGCCGCAGGGTCGGGTCGATGCCCACGGTCGGCTCGTCGAGCAGCAGGAGGCGCGGCTCGTGGACCATCGCGCAGATCAGGTTCGCGAGCTGGCGCTGCCCACCCGAGAGGTGGCGCACGGGACGGTCGGCGTCGGCGGCGAGGCCGACCAACGCGAGCAGCGCCTCCGTGCGGAGCGGCACATCCGCCTTCGCGAGACCGTAGATGCGTCCGAAGAAGCGGAGGTTCTCGCGGAGGGAGAGGTCCTCGTAGAGCGCCGCGGCCTGCGTCATGTACCCGGTGTCCGGGGCGGTCCCGCGTCCCGGGATCCGCCCGAGCACCTCGATCGCGCCCGATGCCGGGGTGAGGAGTCCCGCCACCACGCGGATGAACGTCGTCTTCCCGGCGCCGTTCGGCCCGACGAGGCCGAGGATCTCCCCCTCGCGCACCACGAGGTCGAACCCGTCGAGGGCGCGCACGGAGCCGAAGCGTCGTTCCAGCCCCCGCGCGATGATGGCCTCGGACATGCGCCGCACCCTCCACAGGTCATCGTCCGACGCGACGGGGGCCGCGACGAGGCCGAACGGCCCGCGGCGACGCCGCCGGTCGGCCGTGGGGTCGCGCGCGTTCAGTCCGTGTCGGTCAGCCGCTCGCAGAGCGCCCAGAGGCGGGCGCGCTCCTCGTCCGTCGCGCCCGTCGCGACGAGCTTCCGCGTGGAGCGGGGACGACGGTCGAGCCAGAAGCGGCCGGTGGTGCGACCCGGCTCCTCGGCGGCCGCGAGCCAGACGATCGTGTCGGCGCCCTCCTGGGGGGTCCGCAGCAGGGGACCGATGAGGGTGCGGAAGCCCGGGAGGCCGGTCTCGAGGCCGGGGGTATCGGCCCAGCCGGGGTGCATCGCATGCACCGCGATGCCGTCGGAGCGCAGCCGCTTGGCCCACTCCTCGGACAGGACCACCTGCGCCCGCTTCGCGCGCGCGTACGCCGTGGCGCCTCGGTAGTCGCCGGGTCCCATCTCGAGCGCGTCGACGTCGAGCGGCTGGGTGTACATCCCCCCCGAGGCGATCCAGATGACGCGCGACCCCTGCGCGGCCCGCAGGAGAGGCAGCAGTTCGCGCGTGAGGAGGAACGGCCCGAGCACCATCGTGGCGAAGGTCATCTCGTGGCCGTCGACGGAGAGCGCCCGCTCGGGCAGGAGCGCGCCGGCGTTGTGGATCAGGACGTCGATGCGTGGGTCCCGATCCCGGAGCTCCGCGGCCACCGTACGCACCGCCTCGAGCGATGACAGGTCGGCGACGTACACGCCGACGTCCCCGTCGCCCGCGCCGGCGATCTGCGCGCGCGCCCGTTCGCCGCGCTCGGCGGTTCCGCACCACGATCCGCACGGCCGCCCCCATCGTCGCCAGGCGCGTCGCCGCCACGAGGCCGAGCCCCGAGTTGGCCCCGGTGATCACGACCACCTTCCCGTCCGCCCGGAGCGCGCCCGCGTCGTCCCAATGGAACAGGCGGCGCCGCGTCTCGTAGCCGACCTTCGTGAAGCTGCCGATCACGGAGGCCTCGAGGGCGTCGTCGACGAGCGAGCGCCATCGGCTCACGGCAGGCTCGGGGCGATGCGAGGGGCGCTAGGCGACATCCTCCAACCGTACGTGCGCGCGTCCCGCGACGGCGAGCCGGAGCCTATGCGACCGGAGCGCGGCCCTCCGCGGGAACGGCGACGGGCCCCGTCCGTGGGGGACGGGGCCCGCGCGATGCCGTCGGCGGCGGTCTCAGACGATGCGGACGTTGGCCGCCTGTGGGCCCTTCTGGCCCTCGGTGACCTCGAACTCGACGTTCTGGCCTTCCTCCAGGTTGCGGTACCCGTCCCCGTCGATCGCGCTGAAGTGCACGAAGACGTCGGGGCCGTCAGCCTGGGTGATGAAGCCGAAGCCCTTCTCCGGGCTGAACCACTTCACGGTTCCGGTTGCCACTGGCGTTCCCTCCTTCCTCGGCCGTTGCGGGCTTGGTGCGCTGTGCCTGCCCGTCGGCCTCCGGCGCCAGCCGGGAGGGAACTGCTCCAGTGCATGAACTGTGACGCGACGAACCCTCGTGGGAACGATATACGAGCAGCCCGACACGGCGCCAGTCCGGCGTCAGGAAGTGGAGGTGTAGCTCGGGGTGCCTTCGTGGGGCCGCGCGTCCTCGTCGTGCCCCTCCGCCACGAGCGGGACCATGAACGTGAAGGTCGCGCCGCCTCCCGGCGTCTGGTCCACACGGATCCAGCCACCCAGCGAGCCCACCAGCCCGTGCACGATGTGCAGCCCGAGGCCGACGCCGCCATGACGGCGGGTCGCCGTCTGGTCGGCTTGATAGAAGCGGTCGAAGATGCGCGGCGCGTCCGCGGGGTCGATCCCCGGTCCGCGGTCGGCCACCCACAGGACGAGCCCCTCGTCCGCGAGGCTGGCGCCGAGCTCGATCGGCGAGCCGGCGGGTGAGTACTTCAGCGCGTTGTCGGCGAGGTTGGTGAGGATGTCGCCCACCTTGCCACGGTCGCATCGCACCGTGGGGAGATCGGCCTGCAGCGCCATGGTGAACCGCCGGCCGTCGCTGTGGAAATCGGCGACGACCTCCTCCACGAGCGACGCCACGTCGAACAGGACGGGGCCGGTGATCACCCCTTCGCTCTCGATGCGCGACTCGCGGAGGAGGTTCGTGACGAGGCGCAACATCCGCGAGGTCTGCCGCTCGATGGCGTCCACCGCCTCCAGGGTGGTCTCGTGCGCCGTGCCGGGGTCGCGCAGCAGGTTCGCGTACCCACGGATGCTGGTGAGCGGCGTGCGGAGCTCGTGCGAGGCCGCGGCCACGAAGTCGCTCTTCAGACGGTCGAGCTCGCGCAGCTCGGCCACCGTCGCCTGCTCGCGCTCCAGGTGGCTCTCGAGCTGTTCCGCCTGCTCCGATAGCTGGTCGTTCTGCCGGCGGAGCCGCCGGGTGACGCCCACCATCACGGGCAGCAAGAGCATCCACAGCGCGAGGAGGCCGATGCCGAACGAGATGCTCAGGGTGCGGGTGAGCCGGTCGATCTCGGCCTGGATCACGCCGTAGTCCCGATAGACCTCGACCACGCCGTAGATGTCCCCGTTCGCGTCGCGGATCGGGACGTACGTCTCGAACAGCTTGTCGGCCAAGGCCCTCTCGGTCGTGTTCTCGGGCGCGGTGAGATCGGAGACGTCGCTCTCCGTGTGCCCCTCCAGCGCCTCCGAGAGGTCGTCCTCGGCAGGGGGCCTCACGCCCACCTGTGCGGGGTCGTCGGAGAAGCGGACCGTTCCGTCGGGGCCCCAGATCTTCACGCGCTTCACGCCCGGGTCCGCGACCTCGAGCTGGCGGACCGTCTCCTGGACCTCGCGGTAGACGTCGGCCGGCAGCGCGACGGAGAGGTCGCGGCCGCCGAGGATCGGCTCGATCGCGCCCACCGACACCAGTTCGGCGCGGCTCACGGCCGCCTGTTCCTCACGGGCGCGGACGTCCCTGGTCCGGAACCACGTGGTGCCGGCCGCGACCAGCGCGAAGACCAGCAGACTCGTCAGCGCGAAGCGCCATACGATCCGCCCATCGGCCCGCTCGGTGCGGCTGTCCGGAGCCATGGGGTAGGTATCGACCGCTCAGGCCCCGGTTTGAACCCCTTTCCGCGTCCGTCGGCTAGGCTCGGACGATGGCCGATTTCGCGAGCGCGCTCGTCCTGTTCGCGCATCCCGACGACGCCGAGTTCATGTGCGGCGGCACCGTCGCCAAGTGGACGCGCGAAGGATGCGCGGTGCACTACGTCGTGTGCACGGACGGCTCCGCCGGGTCCAACGATCCCGGGGCGCGCCGGGAGGAGATCGCGCCCGTGCGCGAGCGCGAGCAGCGCGCGGCCGCCGACGTGCTCGGCGTGACGAGCGTGACGTTCCTGGGCGAGACTCGACGGCATGCTCGAGGTGAACCTCGCGACGCGCCGCAAGGTCTGCCGGGAGGTTCGGCGGCTGCGGCCCGAGGTCCTGGTGGCCCCCGACCCGTCGCGTCTGTGGTTCGGATCGGGGTACATCAACCACTGGGATCACAAGCAGGCGGGCCTGCTCGCGCTCACCGCCGTGATGCCGGACGCGCCCACGCGCGTGATGTTCGACGACCTGGAGCGGGAGGGCATCGAGCCGTACGAGGTGCCCAACCTCTGGCTCGGCTCGAACGAGTCGGATACCTACGTGGACATCACCGACACGATCGACGTCAAGATCGCGGCCCTCGCCGCGCACGTCTCGGAAGAGGGTGAGGCGGCCGCTCCGTGGGTGCGCGAACGCGCGCGGGAGACGGGCGAGGCGGCCGGGTGCGAGTATGCGGAAGCCTTCAAGGCCTTCCGGTTCGTTGACGACGATGAGTAGGCGATGGCGATGGAACCCGACGACTTCGAGCCCTACGAGCTGACGGACGAGGAACGCCGCGACGTCGAGGCCGACCTGATCGACCTCTCCGCGATGCGCGTGGTCTTCGAGCCGCAGTCGGTGAAGGGCGTGATGATCGCGTGCCAGGACTGCGGCGCGAACCACTTCTACGAGTGGGAGCTCCTGCGCGACAACCTGGAGCACATGCTGAAGACGGGCGAGCCGCGGATGCACGAGCCCGCGTTCGCCATCGCCGAGGACGAGTACATCCAGTGGGACTACGGCAAGGGGTACGTGGATGCGCTCGCCGACGCCGGGCTCGAGCCCGACCGGCGCATCGAGGTCACGTCGTGCCCCTGGTGCGAGGCGCCGTTCGCGGAGGACTACGCCTACTGCCCGCGTTGCGGCCGCACGCTCGCCACGGTGCGCCTCTACCGGGAGCTGCTCGACCGCGGCTTCGACGAGCGCGACGTCCGAGCGCTGCTCGTGCGGGCGGGCTACGAACCCTTCTGAGCCCGCGGGCGCTCGAGGAGGCACTCGTCGGGGGTCTTGTCGGGGCGGAGTCCTTTGAACGACGGCGCACGCATCTTGTGCGTGCTCTTCGTGATCTGCAGGTACTCCACCTCGCAGACGAGCTCCGGTTCGACGAAGGTCGCGCCCTTCACCGCGGCGAGGTCGGGGTCGTCGATCGGGGGCGTCGGCCGCTGCAGGGGAGCCAGCTGCGCCTGCAGGGACGCGAGGGTGCGGTCGGTGAAACCGCTCCCCACCTGACCGATCCACCGCCAGGCGCCGTCGTCGAGCGCGGCCACCAGCAGCGCGCCGAACGATCCGCTGCGACCGCCCTGCCCCGGCGTCCACCCGACGATCACACAGTCCTGGGTGTTGCGGAGCTTGATCTTGCGCCAGTCGGGGGTGCGCCGCCCGGGCTGATACCGCGAGCCGAGGCGCTTGGCCATCACGCCCTTCGAGCCCGAGCGAGCCCGCCGTCGCGGCGAGGGCGGTTCCCTCGCCCTCGACGTGGGTCACCACCTGGAGTCGGCGGTCGGTCTCCACGATCAGCTCGAGGAGTTCGCGGCGTTCCTCGAGCTTCAGCGATGTCGTCTCGTTGCCGTCCAGCCAGAGCAGGTCGAAGACCACGAGCGCCACGGGGATCTGCTTCGCGATGCGTTTGATCTCCCGTTCGCCCGTGAGGTTCATCCGCTGCTGCAGGGTCTCGAAGGAGTTCCGCCCGTCCTCGTCGAAGGCCACGATCTCGCCGTCGATCACCGCGTTCACCTGGTCGACGAGCTCGTGGATCATGTGGAGCTCGGGGTACTGGGCGGTCGCCTCCCGTCCCGTGCGGGTGCGCAGCGTGGTCTCGCCCGTCGTGAGCTCGGCGAGGCAGCGGATCCCGTCGATCTTCGGCTCGAACCACCACCCCGGATCGTCGAACGGACTCCCAGCCACCCTCCGCCAACATCGGCTGGTAGCGCGGCGGCGCGGAGATCAGCGAGGCCTCCTGCGCGCTCGCGAGGAACGCGAGCCAGTTCTGCCGGGTCTTCACGAAGTGGAACTCGAGTCCGGGGTAGCGGCGGCCGTGCAGCCTGAACGAGACCTTGGCGTCGGTCCATTCGATCGGCTCGTACCAGCCGTCGTCGAAGATGCGGACCTCGCCCGCGCCGTAGTGGCCCTCGGGGATCGTGCCCTCGAACGAGCCGTACTCGAGCGGGTGATCCTCGGTGCGCACGGCGAGACGCTTGTCGCCCTTGGCGAGCGGCAGGCCCTTGGGCACGGCCCAGCTCGGCAGCGCGCCGTCGCGCTCCAGGCGCACGTCGTAGTGCAGGGCGGTGGCGCGGTGCTTCTGGATCACGAAGGAGTTGCCGGCGGCCGCCTCGGGGAGGTCTCCGGGCGCCGGCTCCGGCGTCGCGTCGAAGTCCCGGCGCCGCACGTACTCCATCAGCTTCGGGTCCTTCGACGCGGCGGCGATCTCCTCGGCGGTCTTGGCGCGCGTGCTCGGTGCGGCGGTGCGCGGCA
Organism: uncultured Actinomycetes bacterium; assembly: GCA_963810945.1. Classification (GTDB taxonomy): domain Bacteria; phylum Actinomycetota; class UBA4738; order UBA4738; family HRBIN12; genus JAOUEA01. Next base: position 1,293,212 of record CAWEPI010000004.1, on the reverse strand, counting down.
GGGGGCCCGCCGCGGGTCTCCTCCACCTGCACGCCCAGCGCCTCCACGGCGCGCGCGAGATCCATGAACGGTCCCTCGCGCACGGGCGCGAACAGGTCGCCCACGCGCGCGAAGCGATCCCACACGTTGTCGATGCGGAAGTCCTGGGGCTCGAACCCGCCCTCCATCACCTCGTCCCACGTGAGGGGCGTGGAGACGGGCGCGCGCGGCTCGGGCCGCAGCGAGTAGGCGGCGGCGATGTTCGCCCCGCTCCGGTTCATGTTGTGGTCGATGAACACCTTGCCGGCGCGGTCGTCGATCTTCCAGGCCATCGTGACGCGGTCGGGATCCGCGTCGCGGATCAGGCGGCCGCACGCACCCACGAAGGCGCGCACCAGCTCATAGGTGTACGCGCCGTGTTCGAGCGGCATGTAGATCTGCATCCCCGTCGCGCCCGATGTCTTCGCGTACGCGGTGAGGCCCAGCTGATCCAGGAGCACCTTGATGTGTCGCGCGACGGCCAGCACGTCCTCGTACGTGTACGGAGGGAAGGGATCGAGATCGAAGAAGAGGTAGTCCGGATGTCCCACGTCGGCGCAGCGGGAGTGCAGGGGGTGGAACTCGATGCAGCCGAGGTTGGCCACGTAGAGCAGCCCGGCCGCGTCCTCGACCATGAGGTAGTCGATCATCCCGCCCTTCGCGTCCTCGGAGTGCACCTGGCAGCGCGGGATCCAATCCGGCGTGTGCGAAGGGGCGGTCTTCTCGTAGAAGAACCCGCCGTCGGCGCCGTCGGGCATCCGCTTCATCGTGAGCGGACGCCCGGCGAGGTGCGGCAGGATCAGGTCGGCGACGTTGAGGTAGTAGGCGACGAGGTCGCCCTTCGTGTAGCCCTCCTCCGACCAGAAGGTCTTGTTCAGGTTGGACAGGCGCAGCTCGCGTCCGTCCACCTCGAACCACCAGGCGTCGCCGTCGCGCCGCGCATCGAGCGTGCGAGGGAACGCCACGGTGAACGCGCTGCCGGAGCCGCGCTTGCGAGCAGGCATGCCTCGGATGGTAGTCGGGACGAACGTGAAGCCCGTCCGCGTTTGCAGAACCGCCGCTGAAGCGTTCATGTACCGACGTGGCCGCACAAGCCGACTCCGTGGCGTCACACCCCGAGCCCCCCTCGAGGGCGGCGGAGGCCACGACGCGGGCGTTCGAGATGTTCTTCGCGACGCATCACGCCCGGCTCTTCGCGGCGATGACCGCGGTGAGCGGGAACCGCCAGGAGGCGGAGGAGATCATGCAGGAGGCCTTCCTCAAGCTCTGGGAGCGTTGGGACCGCGTCTCGCGCCTCGACGATCCCGAGGGCTACGTCCGGCCGCGGCTGGGCCTACCCGCTCTTCTGCCTCGCCTTGGCGGGTGCGGTGGCGCTGGCGTGGATCCGACGTCGCCGCGGGCATCGAGCCCAGGACGAACCGCCGGCGCTCCCGTCGTCATGATGACGGGGTGACGGGCTCCGAGTTCCTGCTCCTCCTGGTGATGCTGGTGGGTCTCGCGGGCGTGGTGGTCCCCGTGCTCCCGGGACTGTGGCTGATCCTCGGTGCGGGCGTCGTCTGGGCCCTCGCGGACGGCGGCGGTCTCGAACGGTGGGCGGCCGTGGCGGTGATGGGGCTGCTCGCCGTGGCGGGGACCGCGGCGCCGTACGCGTGGTCGAACCGGCGATCGGCAGGGACCGGGGTGCCGGGCTGGGTCTCCGTCGCCGGCCTCGTGGGGGCCATGGTCGGGTTCTTCGTGATCCCGGTCGTCGGGGCCCTGCTCGGGTTCCCGGCGGGGATCTTCGTGGCGGAGCTGGGCCGGGTGCGCGACGTGGGGGCCGCGTGGCGGGCAACGTGGGAGGCGATCAAGGGCCTCGGCATGGGGATCGCGATCGGCTTCGCGGCGGGGGTCGTGATGATCGGGGTGTGGGTACTCGCCGTCTTCACGACGTGACTCCCGCGGCGCGCTGTGATACGAACCGCCGGCAACCTTCCGGGAGGGACGGACGTCATGGAGCGTTTGAAGCGGAACCCGGCGGCCTGGGGGATGATCCTCGGCGGCGCCATCGCGATGATCGGGAGCCTGTTCGCGTGGGTCACGGTCACGAACACGCAGTCGGGCAACGAGACGCGGGTCACGGCCTTCGACGCGGTGGGGACGCAGACCCTGTTCCTCACCGCCGTCGTGCTGGTGCTCTTCGGCGGGGCGGTCCTGATGTCGTCGGGCAAAGGACGGATCTTCTGGGCGCTCCTCGGGCTCCTCGCGGCCGGGGTGATCCTCGCCGCGGGCCTCATGGGCATCTTCGCCCCGGAGACCCTCACCACCCGGTTCGTGAAGAGCCAGGCGTTCGCGGGGTCGGTCAACGGGTCGGCGGTCCCGACGACGGATCAGGTCAAGGCGGCGTTCGATGCGGGGACGCTGACGGCGAAGATGGGGATCGGCGCGATCTTCGGCGTCGTGGGCGGCGCCTTGGGCGTGATCGGCTCGGTGCTGTCCTTCGCCAAGCCCAGGCAGCCGGTCTAGACGCCTTGCCGCTCGACCTCCCCCGGCTCCGTGCCGAGCGTCTGGCGAGGCTCCAAGACGCGATGCGTGCCCAGGGCGTGGACGTCTGCATGCTCTTCAACGAGCCGAACATCCGCTACGCGACGGGCGTGAGCGCGATGCCGATCTGGAGCAACACCACCTTCGTGCGTGCGGCGCTCGTGCCGGCCGAGGGCGCCCCGGTCCTCTTCGAGCACGGGAACTCGATCCACCGCTCCCGGCTGATCGTGGGCGACGTCCGTCCGATGCACGCGTGGGAGTTCTACGACGACGCCGAGGCGGAGGCCGCGGTCTGGGCCCGCGAGACCGCATCCGCCCTGCGCGAGCTCGGGGTGCAGGGACGCCCGCTCGCGGTCGACCGCCTCGGAACGCCGGGCTTCGTGGCCCTGCAGCACGAGGGCGTTCGCATCGTCGACTCGTCCCCGGTCACGCGGGCGGCACGTGAGGTGAAGACCCCGCAGGAGATCGAGGCGATGCGGCTGAACGGCGTCCTCCAGGTGTCGATGCTGGACGCCTTCGAGGAGGCGATCGCCCCCGGCGCGCGCGAGCGCGACCTCCTCGCCGTCCTCGCCGACACGATGCTGCGCGGCGGCGGTGAGCACCTGTCGACCAGCACGGTCTGTTCGGGCCCCAACGGCAACCCATGGCGCTCGGAGGCGACCGACCGCGCCCTCGAACCCGGAGAGCTGGTCTTCGTCGATACGGACACCGTGGGCATCGAGGGCTACTTCTTCTGCGTCTCGCGCACGTTCCCGGTGGCCGGCGCGCAGGTGTCGGCGGAGCGTCGTGCGACGTACCGCATCGCGTACGAGTGGCTCGAGGAGATGAAGGCGCTCGTGCGCCCCGGCATCACGTGCGGCGAGCTCGCCGCGCGCGGCCCCTCGCTGCCGGAGGCGTGGATGCCGCAGCGGTATGAGTGCATGGTCCACGGCATCGGTCTGGAGGAGGAGAGTCCCAGCGTCTGCTATCCCATCGACGCCCAATCCAACCCGGACCGGGTGATCGAGGAGGATATGACGCTCGTGGTGGAGCTCTACGGCGGCGCGGTCGGCGCCGATCACGGCGTGAAGCTGGGCGACGAGGTGCTCGTGACGCGCGACGGCATCGAGGTCCTGGCCCCCTACCCCTTCAGCGACGTCCTCCTGGGTTGAAGCGGGGAGACGGGCAGCCGTGCGGGGGTTCGATCTCGACGCACCGATCCGCACCGAGCGGCTGCTGTTGCGCGCATTCGTGCCGGGCGACCTCGGGGCAGTGCGCGCGATGCAGACGGACGAGGACGTGGTGCGGTACCTGGAATGGGGACCGCGCTCGCCCGAGGAGATCGTCGAGAGCCTGCGGAAGAAGATCGCGGCCACCGCGATCCACGGCCAGGACGACGTGCTCTCGCTCGCGGCGGTGCTGCCGGACACCGGCGAGCTGGTGGGCGACCTCGTCCTGCACTGCGTGAGCGAGGTCGACGAACGCGGCGAGATCGGATTCATCGTGCCTCCGACGCACCAGGGCAAGGGGTACGCGACGGAGGCCGCGCGCACCCTCCTGCGGATCGCGTTCCACGAGGTGGGCTTCCGTCGGGTGGTCGGGCAGGTCGAGTCCCGCAACGTCGCCTCCGCCCGGGTGCTCGAGAAGCTGGGCATGCGCCTCGAGGCGCACTTCGTCGAGAACGTCTTCGTGAAGGGCGAGTGGCAGGACGAGATGATCTACGCGATCCTCGCGCGCGAGTGGTGGGCCGCTCCTTGAGGGGTCCGACCACCCTGTCGCCGGCTCCCGCTAGAATCACAGGTCCGCAGGTGGCACCGCCTGCGCACGCATCCCGGGGGGTACGCCATGCCCAGAGCCATGTGGAAAGGGGCCATCTCCTTCGGCCTCGTCACGATCCCGGTCGCCGTGTATCCGGCCACCGAGGAGAAGACCCTGCGCTTCAACCAGCTCCACGACGAGGACATGGGGCGCATCCGTCAGAAGCGCGTGTGTGAGAAGGACGGCGAGATCGTCGACTACGAGCACATCGTGAAGGGCTACGAGTACGAGAAGGACCGCTACGTCGTGCTCACCGACGACGACTTCGACTCCGTGCCGGTGGAGTCCAGCCGCGCCATCGACATCCAACAGTTCGTCGACCTCGACGAGATCGACCCGATGATGTTCAAGAAGTCCTACTACCTCGCGCCCGAGGAGACCGGCGCCAAGGCGTACGCGCTCCTGCGCGAGGCCATGACCCACGACAACAAGGTCGGCATCGCCAAGGTCAGCTTCCGCGACAAGGAGCACTTGGCCGCGCTGCGGTTCCGCGACGACGCGTTCGTGCTCGAGACGATGTACTGGCCCGACGAGATCCGCGAGGCGGACTTCGGGGGCGTCAACGTCGATCTGAAGGTGCGCGCGCAGGAGCTGGAGATGGCGCGCCAGCTGATCGACGGCCTCACCGCCGAGTGGAACCCGGAGGAGTACACGGACGAGTACCGGCAGGCGCTGATGAAGATCGTCGAGGCCAAGATCAACGGCGAGGAGATCGAGCTCGTGGAGGTCGAGCCCACGGCCAAGGTCGTGGACCTGATGGAGGCCCTGAAGGCCAGCGTCGCCGCGGCCAAGAAGCAGGCCACCGACGAGGAGGAGGCGCCGGCCAAGCCCGTGCGCTCACGCACCCGCAAGTCGCCCTCCAAGTCTCCGGCCAAGAAGGCGACGGCCAAGAAGGCGACGGCGCGGAAGAAGGCCGTCGGGGAGTGAACCCACCGGTCGGTCGGTCGGGCGCCACGCGCGACGGGCTAGGCTTACGTTCCCATCCGCTCGGGAGGACCCGCGTTGAAGCTCGTGACGGCCATCGTGAAGCCCCACCGCATCGAGGAGGTCAAGGAAGCCCTCCGTGACCTCGGTGTGAACGGCCTCACCACGACGGACGTCGAGGGCTTCGGACGCCAGCGTGGGCACACCGAGGTGTACCGCGGCGCCGAGTACCAGGTGGACTTCGTACCGAAGGTGAAGGTCGAGGTGCTCGTGGCCGACGACGACGTGCAGGGCGTGGTGGACGCGGTGGTGAAGGCGGCACGCACGGGCAAGATCGGTGACGGCAAGCTGTGGGTCACCGAGGCCGAACAGGTGGTCCGCATCCGCACCGGCGAGATGGGGCCCGACGCCGTCTGAACGCGCCGAGCCCGCGCGCGCCGTGAGTCCCGCCGATCCGGTCGCTCGGCTCCGGGAGGAGCTCGCCGCTCTCGACCGTGCCTACACGCCGGGTCATCAGGGTCGCTGGCTCGCCCACCGGCGCTCCGACGTGCTGGACGGCGCGCTCACGACGTTGTTGGAGGAGGCCGGATCGCCGGAGGGGGTGGCCCTCGCCGCGCTCGGCGGTTACGGGCGCGGCGAGCTGCTGCCGGGTTCCGATGTCGACCTGCTGATCGTGCATGACGGCGAGCGGGAGGCCTCGGAGGTGGAGGCGTTCGCGCAGCGGATCCTCTATCCGCTGTGGGATGCCGGTCTGGACGTGGGCCAAGCCGTGCGCACCCCCGTTGAGTGTGCGGAAGCGGCCGCGGCCCGCCTGGACACCACGACCGCGATGCTGGACCTCCGGCCGATCGCCGGCGACATGGCCCTGGCGCAGGACGCGCGCGCGCGCGTGCTCGAGCCCGTTCGGGCGGACCGCAGGGGGTTCGCCATGCGCCTGCGCGAGGCCCGAGCGGAGCGGCGCGCGCGGTACGGCTCCGCCGCTCACCTGCTCGAGCCCGACCTGAAGGAAGGCGAGGGCGGGCTCCGCGACATCGCGACGCTGGGGTGGCTCGAGGCCGCCCTGGGTGAGCGCCTCGAGGATGCCGGACTGATCAGGTCGCCCGAGCGGGATGCCCTCGAGGCGGCCGCGGAGTTCCTCACGCGGGTCCGCAGCGCCCTCCATCTCGAGACCGGGAAGCGCACCGATCGCCTCCCGCTCGATCACCAGCCGGGCGTCGCGCGCGCGATGGGGTTCACGGACGAGCCGCGCCTGATCGCCGAGGACGGCTTGATGCGCGCGGTATTCGAGCACGCTCGGGCCGTGGCCCACGTGCTCGACGCGGTGTTCGAACGGTTCCTGAACCCCCAGGGGGCGATGGGCTCGGTGGACGCGGCTCCCCTGGACGCGGCGAGCGTCCTCGAGGCGCTGGCAGCCTCGGCGGAGGATGGTTCGCTCCCGGCTCCGGCGGTCCTCGACGCGATCGAGCGAGCCGATGTCGGGGACCCCGTCGTCTGGACGACGCCGGTCCGGGAGGCGTTCCTCAGGATGCTGCGCGCCGGCGACGCAGGGGTCGACGGCCTGGAGACCCTCGACCGGCTCGATCTGCTCGTGCGCTACGTGCCCGCGTGGGCCGACGTGCGCTGCCGCCCCCAGCGCGATCCCTACCATCGGTTCACCGTCGACACCCACCTGAGCGCCGCCCTGCGGGAGATCGGTCGGATGGTGGCGCCCGGCCACGAGACCGACGATGCGGTCGAACGCGAAGCCGTCAAGCAGGTTGACGATATCGACGGTGTCCTCCTGGGCGCGCTCCTCCACGACGTGGGGAAGGTCGGCGCCGGAGGGCACGTGGAGATCGGGATCGACGTCGCCGGGCGGACGCTCACGGCGATGGGGGTCGCGGGGGCCACGCAGGACCTGGCCGGCTTCATGGTCGCGCAGCATCTCCTCCTGCCCGACACGGCCACGCGGCGCGACCTCACCGACGACGACCTGATCCTCGACGTCGCCGCGGCGATCGGGACCCCGTCGCGTCTGGCCGCCCTCTATCTCCTCGCCAAGGCCGATGCCGCGGCCACGGGGCCCGCCGCATGGACCCCGTGGCGCCGCTCGCTCATCCGGGAGCTGGTGGCGAAGGTCCAGCGGGTCTTCGATCGCGGCGAGATGGGCATGGAGCTCGCCGAGCGGCTCGCCGACCGCGTGGGGCGCCTGCGGGATCTGTTGGCCGACGCGCCCGAAGCCGAGGTGGAGCGGTTCGTGCTGCGGATGCCTCGCGGCTACTTCCTGAGCGTGGAACCCGCGCGCGCGGCCCGGCACTTCGCCGCCATCGCTCCGGACGTCGGGTCGCGCGAGGTGCGCGCCGTGACGGCCCCGGGAACGAAGGCCGGGACCTACGAGCTCCTCGTGGTGGCCACCGACCGGCCGGGTCTGCTCTCGTGGATCGCCGGCGCGCTGGCGCTCGCGGGCCTGTCGATCCTCAGCGCGCAGGTCTTCACCACCGAGGACGGCGTCGCGGCCGACCTGTTCGAGGTCGAGGGCGCCTTCGAGCCGGAGGTGGGGGAGCGGCGTTGGCGCGAGTTCCGCTCCATCCTGCGCAAGGCGATCGAGGGGCAGATCTCGCTCGAGCGCAGGGTGGCGGAGAAGCGACGTTACTACCCGCCCCGTTCCGAGGCCCCGGTGACCGTGGCGGTCGACAACGCGGCCTCGGACTTCTTCACCGTGATCGAGGTGGGAGCGCCGGACCGGATCGGCCTGCTCCACGACATCACGGCCGCCCTCGCGGAGCTCCGGCTCGACGTGCACCTCGCGAAGGTGACGACGTATACGGGACGCGTGATCGACGCCTTCTACGTGCGCGACGCGCTCGGCGGGAAGGTCATCGATCCGGAGCAGGTGCGCGAGATCGAGAGCGTCGTGCGCACGCATCTGGACGGGTTCGCCGACGACGCCGATCCCCGGCCCTAGGCTGGTCCCGATGGCCACAGGCCCCGAAACGCGCGACCGCGATCCGACCCCGTCACCGCCGGCGTGGACCTGGGCGGCACGAAGATCCAGACGGTCGTGATGCGCGCGGACGAGGTGATCGGTCAGACCAGAGCCGCCACGCCGCAGACCGGGGCCGACGACGTGGCCGCCGCGATCGCCGAAAGCGTGCGGGCGGCGCTCATCGATGCCGGTTCGTCCCTCCACGCGCTCACCGCCGTGGGGATCGGCGCGCCGGGTCGCGCCGACGCCGGCGTCGTCTCGCACGCGCCCAACCTCCCCGGGTTCCATGAGCCGTTCGCGTTGGGACGCACCGTCTCGGAGGCCCTCGGCGGCGTGGCCGTGAGCGTCGACAACGACGTCGCGGTCGCCACGCTCGGCGAGTGGCGGCGCGGGGCGGGACGGCCGTTCCGGAGCATGTTGGGGGTGTTCGTCGGCACGGGCGTGGGCGGCGGCCTGGTGATCGACGGCCGGCCGTGGCACGGGCGTGGAGCGGCCGCGGAGATCGGCCACATCACGGTGAAGCCGGACGGCCGCCGGTGCGGCTGCGGGCAGCGAGGACACCTCGAGGCCTACGCGGGCCGCGTGAACATGGAGGCACACGCTCGACACCTCGCGGAGCACGGACATCCGACCGTCCTGTTCGAGCTGATGGCGAAACGCGGCCGGGATCGGCTCACGTCCGGCACGATCGCACGGGCGCTGGAGCGTGGCGACGCCGTGGCGGCCGAGCTGATCGAGGACGCGACCTGGGCGCTCGGGGTCGGACTGGCCTCCGCGCAGAACCTGCTGGACGTGGAGGCGATCGTGATCGGCGGCGGCTTGAGCGAGCGGTTCGGCGCGGCGTTCGTCGATCGGATCGCCGGCGCGATCGTCCCCCGCCTGTTCGTTCCGGAGCATCCGCCCGCCGTCCTAGGAGCCGCGCTCGGTGACCTCTCGGGCGCCGTCGGCGCGGTGGTCCTCGCAAAGGGCTGAACCGCCGCTGGCGAAACGTCGGCAGGACGCACGGGATAGCATCCCCCGTGCTCAAGTGCTCGAACTGCGGGAAGGAGAACCCCGCCGAGGCCTCGTTCTGCATGTCGTGCGCGACGCCCTTCGGCCCGTCGTTCCCCGCTCACGAGACGAGGAAGACGGTCACCGCCCTGTTCTGCGATCTCGTGGGGTCGACTGCTCTCGGCGAGAACCACGATCCGGAGATCCTTCACCCGATCCTCGAGCGCTATTTCAGCGAGATGCGCGAGGCCGTCGAGCGCCACGGCGGCGTGGTCCAGAAGTTCATCGGTGACGCGGTGGTGGCCGTGTTCGGCCTGCCTTCCGCCCACGAGGACGACGCGCTGCGGGCGGTTCGCGCCGCGATCGAGATGCAGGAGCGCATGGCCATGCTGGATGGAGCTTCACCGTTCCCTCTCGCCGCGCGGATCGGGATCGACCACGGGCGAGGTGCTCGTGCTGGGCGACGACCGCCCGATCATCGGTGACGCGATGAACACCGCATCGCGGCTCCAGTCGGCCGCCGACCCCGGTGCCGTGGTGATGGGCGAGCCGACGTGGCGCCTCGTGCGCGAGGCGGTCGCTGCCGATGCGATGCCACCGATCGCGGCGAAGGGAAAGGCTGAGCCGGTCGCGGCCTGGCGCGTGCGGGAGTTGCGTCCGGCGTCCGGGCGCGACGAAACCCCGTTCGTCGGGCGTGCCCGGTTCGTCCGCATGCTCGGAGAGGCGCTTGACGACGCGGTCGACGCCCACGGGTGTGTCCTCGTCACGATCCTGGCGCCCCCCGGCGTTGGGAAGTCACGGCTCGCGGCGGCGTTCGCGGCGTCGCAGGAGGATCGAGCGACGATCCTGGTCGGGCAGACCCCTTCGTACGGGGAAGGGATCACGTTCGCGCCGCTCGTCGAGTTGGTCTCGCAGGCTGTGGGGCGACCGTCGGGTGATGCCGACGACGTCGCGGCGGCACTGCGTGCGCGCTTAGAAGGGCTTCCGGACGGCGCCTCGGTCGGCGACCGACTGTCGCAGTTCCTCGGTGTTGGAGATGTGAGCGGCGCCGACACCTCGTGGGCGGTGCGACGCCTGTTCGAGGTCCTCGCCACCGACCGTCCTCTCGTCGTCGTGCTGGAAGACGTGCACTGGGCTGAGACACCCATGCTCGATCTGATCGATGCGGTCGTCGATCGCCTGCACGCACCGGTGCTCGTGTTGTGCCTCGCTCGACCCGAGCTCCTCGAGCAACGCCCGACGTGGGCGGCCGGCAAGCCACGTGCGATCACCACGAGCCTCCCGCCGCTTGCGCCCGACGAGACCAAGCGGATCGCGGAGTCTCTGCTCGGGGCGCAGACGCCGGACTCCGTCGTTGAGCGGATCTGCGAGACGGCGGGAGGGAACCCGCTCTATGTCGAGCAGTTCGCGGCCATGCTCGCCGACCAAGGTCTCGTCGTCGACGGGCGGTGGGTGGGTGCCAACGACGTCGAAGTCGACATCCCTGCCTCGCTGCAGGCGCTCCTCGCAGCCAGGCTCGACCGCCTCGATGGCGTGACACGCCTGGTCCTCGAGCGGGCGTCGATCGAGGGTCGACGGTTCCGCATCGCATCGCTCCAGGCGCTCGCTCCCGAGGTGACACCGGATGAGATCGCGTCGTCGATCGTGTCGCTCGACGTGAGTGGGCTCGTGCAACCCGAGGACGAGGCGAGCGGGCGCTGGCGCTTCGCGCACGCGCTCGTCCTCGATGCCGCCTACCGGGGCCTCTCGAAAGGCCAGCGGGCGGAGCTCCACGAGCGGTTCGCCGATTGGCTTGCCGTCGAGGACGTGGAGCAGGTAGATGTCGGCGAGTCGGTCGCGCGGCATCTTGAGCGCGCGCTCCACCTGCGCGAGGAGCTCGGCCTGCGCGACGAACACTCGGCTGCCCTCGCAACCCGCGCCGGCGAGCTCTTCTCCGTGGCCGGATCTCGGGCCTTCGCCACGCTCGACTTCATCACGACACGCGATCTGCTCGGTCGCGCGGCGGTGCTGTTGCCGGAGGCGGATCCGCGCCGGCTCGACCTGCTGCCCAACCTCGCGGTCGCACTGACCGAGACGGGACGGCCCGAAGAAACCGAGGCCTTGCTCGCGAAGAGCGTAGAGCAAGGCCGCGCATCGGGATCCGAACGCGACGTGTTGCGCGCCAAGATCCAGCTGCTTTCGAACCTCGTGTATCGCTCGCCTTCAACGGCCGACATCGTTCGCGCCATCGGAGAGGCGGAACGGGCCGTTCGCTCCCTCGATGAGCTCGGCGACGATGTCGGGCTCGCCGAGGCCGCGATCACGCTCGACTACCTGGAGACCATGCGGGGTCGCATGGCGCGTGCGGGCGAGTGGGCGCTCCGTGCCCTCCAGCACGGCCTCGCGACGGGGCGGATCCGGGAAGCGACGCAGGGGGCGGCCGACTCGGTCGTATTCGCCGTCCTCGGCCCCACGCCGTTCCCGAGCGTCGCCGTGATGGCCGAGGATCAGCTCCTGACCCTCGGCGGGCCGATGGCGGAGAGCGCCGGCCATGCCCTTCTGGCTGCCGCATCGCTCGCAGCGGGCGACAGCGCCCGCGCGCTGGAACATGAGCGTCGGTGGCACGAGATCATCGAGCACAACGGCTTGGGCTGGCTCGGAGCGACCCAGGCGATCCCGTTCGCGATCGTGGAGACCTGGTGCGGTGACGCGGAGGCAGCCGAACACAGGCTACGTGAGGCTCGAGAGGTGCTGGTGGCCCTCGGTGACATCTGGTGGGTGGAGACGCTCGACGGAGAACTGTGCGATGCGGTCGGCGCACAGGACCAGCCGCAGGAGTTCCTTCGCCTCGTCGACGCCTTCGATGTCTCGATCTCGGTTCCGGATCAGGGGGTACAGGCTCGACGCAGCGTGCTCCGGTCGAGGGCGCTCCTGCTGAGGGGCGCCGCCGCCGATGCCGAGGTGGCCGCGAGGCGGGGGGTCGAGCTCGCCGCGACGACCGACAACGTGCTAGACCAGGCGAACGGCTCGACCGTGCTCGCGGATGTCCTCGACGCGCGCGGTCTGGCCGCGGAGGCCGCCGAGGCGCGCGCCGTCGCGATCGAGCTTCTGCGAGCGAAGGGACACCTGGCGGCGGTCGCCCGACTCGAGAGGTGAACCCGGGAGGGAGCTAGTCTCTGCACCGAAGATCGCTTCGAGGCGCTTCGCCATCCTCGGACTGGCCTCTCGTCCTCATCCTCGAGTTCGAAGGGTCAGCTCATCACTCGGTAGAGGCGCCAGCGGTCGGGGACGCCCTTCAGCTCGTGCTCGCCGGCGTCCTCGAACGTGAGGCCCGATCCCGCGGTCAGATCCTTGACGGTCTGTGACACGAGGACCTCCGAAGGCCCCGCCAGGGTCCCGACTCGCGCGCCGATCGCCGCGGTCGGTCCGCCGAGGCGACCGTCGATCACCTCGCACTCGCCCACGTGCACGCCGGCGCGGATCTCGAGGTCGAGGTCGCGCACCTTCCTCGTGATGGCTGCGGCGCACCTGACGGCTCCGGCGGGGCCTGCGAACGTCGCATAGAAGCCGTCGCCAGCCGTGTCTACCTCGGCACCGTCGAAGGAAGCGAGTTCTGCCCGCACCAGCGCATGGTGACGCTCGAGCAGCGCTTTCCACGCCTCGGCACCGAGGCGGAATGCGGTCTCGGTGGATCCCACGATGTCGGTGAACAGCACCGCCCTGAGCTCCCGGTCCGACGGGAGCGCTCGGGGTGCCACACCGATGAAGTCCCGTATCGCGGCGACGAGGGAGTCCTGGTCCCCCGCGGCTGAGAAGTGTTCCGGGCCCGGAAGGGTCACCAACGTCGCGCCGGGGATGGTGTTCGCGACGTACGCTGCCTCCTCCGTTCCCTCCTCGAACTCGCGCACGAGGCAGAGCGTCGGCGCGCCGATCGAAGGAAGCACATCGCGGATGTCGGTCTCATAGGTGCGGCGGTAAAGCTCCGCTGCGTCGCCGGGCGCGACCCAGTGGCGCTGGAGGCGCGCGTACCATCGAACGAGTGCGCGGTCGCCCACCATCGAGGGCGTCACCTCACCCAGGAACTCGGCCGCGTACGCGTCTGTTCCCCAGCCCGTGCGGACGGTCTCGACGTCTGCACGCGCCTCGTCCTCGGTGACGCCCCACGGGTAGCCCTCCCCGCTGGCTCCGCGAGCGACCGGATCGAAGAGACAGAGGGCACGGACCCGGGGTGGATACATCGCGGCGAAGAGTGGGGCGACCATATTCCCCGCGCTGACGATGACCGTAGATCGTGAACCCGCCGTATCGAGGACGGCGAGGATGTCCCGTGCTTCCGTCTCGAGATCGGGAAGGCCGGCGTACCGATCGGATAACCCGGTGCCGCGCATATCGTGGCGGATCACCCGCGCGAACGCGTTCAACTTCTCGGTCAGCGCGGGGATGAGCGGATGCTCCCACTGCAGCTCGAGCCCGCCGTTGAAGCTGTGGATCCACAGGATGTCGACCGGTCCGTCGCCCACGACGTGGTAGGCGATGTGCACCCCGTCGGCGGTCGTGGCGTAGCGGGTCTCTGGCACGTCCACTTCTGCATCTTCCTCATCAGCGCGCTACGGCACAACCGCCCTGGCGGGTCGTAACGGCGCTCGGCTCGTCGCCGTCGGGCCCACGCAACCTCAACTCCACCCTCGACTGACCTCCTCGCTGGCCCGGGACATTTCCGGCGTCAGCCCTCGGGCCTCACGAGCGGGTGTCACACTCGCGCCAAGCGAGGGTGATATCTACGGAGGACTGGTGGTCATGGCCTCGGCTGGGTTGGGACTACGGCCCGCTTCTCTTGGGCTGTGGCAGCTCGGCGGGAGTCCGAACTGGATCGGACGAGACCTCGACGAGGCTGCTGCGATCGATAGGCATCACCGTCTGACTTATCCCCTGGAGTGCAAGATGTCTTCGAGACGTTTCGCCATCTGCGGGCTTGCGCCCTCGTCCTCGTGCTTGAAGTAGCAGAAGACATCGGCGCCGCCGTCGAGAGCCGTGCGGATCCGTTCCGCCCACGGCTTCAGCTCGTCGTCCGTGTACTCGGTCTTGCGCAGACGGAAGTAACCCGCGGGGTCCCACGAGATCTCCTCGGGCGCCGGGTCCTTCTCGTCGGTCTGTGCGACGCACCACGCCACGCCCTGATCCCGTAGGAGCTCGCGCGCTTCGAGCCACGATGCGTGCCGGAACTCCATCGCGAACCGTGGGTTGCCGTTCCCCGGCGGCGGGAGATAGCCCACGAACCCCTCGATCAGCTCACGGTCGTAGTGCAGGTTCGGCGGGCACTGGAACAGCACGCAGCCCAGGCGATCGCCGAGGGTCTTCGCGCGCTCCAGGAAGTCGCGCACGTCGTCGTCGCAGTCCTTCAACCGCTTGAAGTGGGTGATGCGCTGGTTGGCCTTGAGCGTGAAGACGAACCCGGGCCGCGCGCGCTCGCGCCACGTGGTGAGCGTCTTCTCGCTCGGGAACCGGCGGAACGAGTAGTTGATCTCCACCGACGAGAGCTGCGACGAGTAGTAGTCGAGCATGTCGTCCTTCTTGAGGTCCTCCGGATAGAAGACCCCGTGGCGCCACTCGTCGTAGGCGAACCCCGACGTGCCGAGGTAGAACGCTCCAGCCATCACCGTGCATGATGGCACGCATGGCGACTCCCGAGGAGCGGCTCACGATCGTCGTGCCGGACGCGGCTGCGGTCTCCGGCATCTACGCACGCCCCGCCGGTGCGGACGCCTCGATCGTGGTCGCCCACGGCGCGGGGGCGGGTATGGACCACCCGTTCATGGTGGGGTTCACGCGCGCGATGAACGGCCTGGACGTGGCGACGCTCCGGTTCAACTTCCCCTACATGGAGGCCGGGCGGCGCTCCACCGATCGTGCGCCGGTCGCGGTGGCCGCGTGGCGTGCCGCGTTCGCAGCGGCGACGGAACGCGCCGTCGACGGCGAGCCCGTCTGGGCGAGCGGCAAGTCGTTCGGCGGACGGATGGCGTCGATGGCGGTGGCCGAAGGGATGCCGGCCGCCGGACTGGTGTTCCTGGGGTATCCGCTGCACCCGCCGGGGAAGCCCGAGCGGGTGCGCGACGAGCACCTGTACGGCATCCAGGTGCCCATGCTCTTCCTGCACGGGACGCGCGACCCCTTCGCCTCGACCGAGGTGCTCGAGCCGGTCCTCGCCAGGCTCGGGGAGCGGGCGACCGACCACCCGGTGGAGGGCGGCGGGCATTCGTTCGAGGTGCGCGGCCGCAAGGCGGACCCGCGTGAGACCGCCGCGGCCCTCGCCCCGATCGTGGCGGACTTCATGCGGGCCCAGACGGGAACCTGACCCCGTGCCCCGCCGCAACCGTCGCGACACCGAGTACTTCGGAGCCCCCGAGCCCCCGCCCGCGCGCGCCGACGCCCCGATCTGGGCGCAGGCCCCGGGCTTCGACGTGCGCAACGTGGGCGGACAGAAGGAGTACCGATGCCCGGGATGCGACCACATGGTGCGTGCGGGGGTCTGGCACCTCGTGGTCGTCCCACGCGACGACGTCGATGCCCGGCGGCACTGGCACACGGAGTGCTGGCGCCGGGAACTGCGCCGCCTGGGCCTGTATGTCCCGCCCGCATCTGAGGGATGACCCCGTCGCGTTGGCGACAGCGTCATACGCCCGGGCTATGCTGCGCGCTATGCCAGAGGTCGTGCGGGCGCGCATGTGGGAGACGGGTGGTCGCTGGTACGCGCGCATCCTGGACGCGCCGGCGTTCATCGAGGTCACCGGCGTCAGTCGCCGTCAGTGCCTCGACGAGCTCCTCGCGATCACGGGCGAGGAGCCCCTCGCGGTCGAGGTCGTCCCGCAGATCGTCGGCGTGGCCGAGGCCGCCGAGATCATGCAGTGGGACAAGCGGCGCGTGGTGACCTATCTCGACCGCGGCTCCTTCCCCGAGCCGCTCACCGCGCTCGCCTCGGGCAGGATCTGGCTGAGGGAGGACGTCGAGGCGTACGCGCAGGAATGGCGCGCGCGCAGGGCCGCGCGCGGCGACGCGGGGGCCGGCACGTGAGCGACGACGATCGCCGCCTGTACCTGATCCGTCACGGCCGTGCGTCGCATCGCTCGGCCGAGGAGACCCTCACGCCGCGCGGCCGGGTCGCCGACCCACCCCTGGATGTCACGGGGCTCGACCAGGCGGAGAGCCTCGGACGCCGGCTCCTCAAGATGGCCCCGCCGACGGGCCTCTACGTCTCCCCACTCGCCCGGGCGCGGCAGACGATCGCGCCGTACGAACGCGCCACAGGTCGCGCCGCCACCGTCGTGGACGAACTCGCGGAGTGGTACGGGGGCGCGTGGGAGTTCAAGGAGTTCGAGGAGCTGCTGGTCGAGCACCCCGAGATGCCCGCGAGGATCCTGCGCCAGGATCCCGTCTTCTTCCTCGCCCCCGGAGGCGAGTCGCAGGAGGCCTTCCAACGACGGGTGGTCGATGCGGTCGAGTCCATCCTGACCGCGCATCCGGAGGGTGACGTCTGGATCGTGTGTCACGGCGGCGTGATCAACGCCTACGTCGGGATGATCCTGGGGATCGAGGAGCAGGAGATGTTCTACCTCCCGCCGAACACGAGCCTGAACACGGTGCGCGTCGCAGGGGACCGGCGGCAGGTCTGGTTCCTGGCCGACGACACCCACCTCACGCAACCGGAGCTCTTCGCCGACGAACTCCACGCATCGGGCGCCTATACTCCGCCTGCATCCGACCTTCCGAAGGAGTGATCGTGTCCGTCAAGTTCCTTTCCGACGAGTGGGCGCAGGCCCTCAAGACCGAGCTCAATGCCGACGACGCCTTCCGCCAGGCCGCGGCCGGGCAGAGCGCGACCATCCAGCAGGTCATCTCCGACGATGGTGAGGACACGCATTACTGGATCAAGATCGCCGACGGGACCATCGACATGGGGATCGGGGATGTGGACGCCCCCGACGCCACCATCACCCAGGGGTACGAAACGGCCGTGAAGTTGGCGAAGAGCGAGCTCTCCGCGGTCACGGCCTTCATGACGGGCAAGATCAAGATCGCCGGGAACATGGGCCTGCTGCTCGGCCTGCAGGGCGCGCTGGCCCAGCTCCCCGACGCGATCGCCAAGATCGACGTCGAGTACTGAGGCTCGGGGGGCTCAGCCCCGTTCGCCCATCACCGCGAGGGTGGCCTGCGCGGTGGCGAGCAGCCTCCCGTTGGCATCGCGGATCTCGGCCTCGGCGTGCGCGATCTGCCGACCCACCCGCACCGCGCGGCCGACCGCCACGATCGTGCCGGGCGCGCCCGCGGACAGGTACTGCACGCCCAGCTGGATCGTGACGTGACGCCGGTCGGGCGCGAGCTTCGTGCGCACCGCGAGTCCCGTGGCGGTGTCGGCGAGGGTCGCGAGCACGCCCCCGTGCAATAGGCCCTGCAGGTTCAGGTGGTGGGGTTCGGCGTCGAGGGCGATCTCCACCTCGCCGACCCGGGCCGCGACGAGCCGCATCCCCATCCAGCCGTGGAAGGCCGAGGTCGTCAGGCGTTCCTGCAGGTCCTCCCACGCAGCGTCGTCGCTCACGGCGCACCTCCCATCCCGCTGCCGCCCCGGCCACGTAGTCTCCCACGGGGCCGTTTGACGCTGTCGGGGGTCCCGGAGAGAATCCACGCCAGCCGGAGCCAACCGGCTGGAATCAGGGAGGGGACTGGATGTCGAAGATCCTTCGAACGTTGGCCGTGCCCGTCATCGCCCTCGCGATGACGGCGGCCGCATGCAGCAACAACAACGACAACTCGGGCTCGGGGTCCGGATCGGCCTCGGGCTCCGCCGCGGGCTGCACGTCCGACCTCAAGGTCGGACTCGCGCTCGACGTCGGCGGACTGGGCGACAAGGGTTTCAACGACCTGGCGTACCAGGCGCTGCAGAAGTCGATCTCCGACGGCCTGATCTGCGAGGACAACACGAAGCTGATCGAGGCCAACTCGGAGGGCACCAACCTCGATGAGAACGTCCAGTCGCTCGCCGACGCCGGCTACAACCTGGTCATCGGGACCGGCTTCGCGTTCACGCCCGGGATCAACGAGATCGCGCCGGATTATCCGGACACGGACTTCGGCATCATCGACGGGTACGCGACCTGTGGCACCGCTTGCGGTCTGCCCAACGACGCCAAGGCGATCCCCAACGTCACGGACCTCACCTTCAAGGAACAGGAGGGCTCCTACCTGGTCGGCGTGGCGGCGGCCCTTAAGGCGAAGGACCTCAACTGCGACAACCTCGGCTTCCTCGGCGGCCAGACCGGCCCGCTGATCGCGAAGTTCGAGGCCGGCTTCCGCGCTGGCGTCGCCGAGATCGATCCGAACATCAAGGTGCAGGTCGAGTACATCGGTGACTCCACGAAGGCGTTCGACGACCCGATCCAGGGCGAGGCGCTCTCGAACAAGATGTACGACAACGGCGCATGCATCATCTACCACGCGGCCGGCAACTCCGGGAACGGCCTCTTCAAGGCCGCTGCGGCACAGCAGAAGCTGGCGATCGGGGTGGACTCGGATCAGTACAAGGCCGTGACGGCGGCCCAGGCCCCGTTCATCTTCACCTCGATGATCAAGCGCGTGGACACGGCCACCTACAACACCATCAAGGCGGCGGCCGACGGCACCTTCAAGGGCGGCAGTCAGGTGTTCGACCTGGCCTCCGACGGCATCTCCTACTCGACGTCGAACACCGAGTTGATGACGCAGGACATCATCGACGTGGTCAACCAGTACAAGCAGAAGATCATCGACGGCACGATCGTTCCGCCGGACGACCCGAAGAAGCTCTGATCGGGACGGCATCGATGACGAGCGACGACCGGGCGGGGCGCACGAGCGCCCCGCCCGTCGTCGTGATGGAGCACATCACGAAGCGGTTCCCCGGGGTGGTGGCGAACCGGGACGTCTCCCTCGAGCTACGGCCGGGCGAGGTGCATGCCCTGATCGGCGAGAACGGGGCGGGCAAGTCCACCCTCATGCGCGTGCTCTACGGCATGTACCCGGCGGAAGAAGGGACGATCCGGATCAAGGGCGAGGAGGTCCGGGTCACCTCGCCGCGCGTCGCGATCCAGCACGGCATCGGGATGGTCCACCAGCACTTCGTCCTGGTGGACCCCTTCACCGTCGCGGAGAACGTGATCCTCGGGCGGGAGGACGCGGCCATCATCAACAAGGAGGACTCCGAGCGGCGCGTCGCGGGGCTCGCGCAGACGTACGGGTTCCAGATCGACCCCGCCGCGGTGGTCGAGGATCTCTCGGTCGGCGAGGAGCAACGCGTCGAGATCCTCAAGGCGCTCTACCGGGGCGCGGAGGTCCTGATCCTCGACGAGCCCACCGCCGTCCTCACCCCTGCCGAGACCGAGGACCTGTTCGTCAACCTGCGGCGCCTGCGGGACGACGGCAAGACGATCGTGTTCATCAGCCACAAGCTCGATGAGGTCCTGCACATCGCCGACCGCATCACCGTGCTGCGGCGCGGCGAGGTGGTGGGGGAGACGACGCCGGCCGAGACGTCCAAGGCGCACCTCGCGGAGATGATGGTGGGCCGTCCGGTGCTGTTCAGGCTCGAGAAGCCCGACGTCGAGCCGGGGGAACCGGTGCTCACGCTCGACGGGCTGACCGGGGGCCGCCTGCAGGGCCTCTCCCTGCAGGTGCGGGCCGGAGAGATCGTCGGCGTCGCCGGGGTGGAGGGCAACGGCCAGCGCGATCTCGCCGACGCGATCGTCGGGCTCCGTCCTCTCGACGCGGGGACGATCGTCCTGAACGGCAACGACCTGAAGGGTCGTTCCACCGAGGACATCCGCAACGCGGGGGTCGCCCTGATCCCCGAGGACCGTCACGAGCAGGGGCTGGTCCTCGACATGAGCCTCTGGGAGAACGCCGTGCTCGGCCGCCAGGACGACGCCGACTTCTCCAACAAGGCCGGGGTGATGTACATCCGCAAGATCAAGGATCTCGCGGCGCGGCTCCTGGAGGAGTTCGACGTGCGTGCCCGGAGCATCCAGATGACGGCGCGCACCTTGTCGGGCGGGAACCAGCAGAAGCTGATCCTGGCGCGGGAGCTCGAGACGGATCCCGACCTCCTGGTGGCGGCGCAGCCCACGCGCGGCCTGGACGTCGGCGCGATCGAGTTCGTGTGGCGTCAGATCCTGGACCAGAAGGCGGCGGGGCGGGGCGTGCTCCTGATCTCCGCGGAGCTGGACGAGATCTACGCCCTCTCCGACCGCATCGTCACGATGTACGAAGGGCGTATCACGGGCGAGTACGCGCCGGACGCCGCGCCCGAGGAGGTCGGCAGAGGCATGCTGGGCGGCGCGGACATGGCGGAGGCCGGCTGATGGCCTCCGTCGCTGCCCCCGCGATCGAGGAGCGGCACCGGCCCGAGTGGCTCGAGCGCCTCGCGGGTCAGCTCGGCGCCTTGGGCCTCGCCATGGTGATCGCGCTCTTCCTGGGCTCCCTGATCATCCTGGCGTACGGGGAGAGCCCGGCCACCGTCTACGGAGCGATCCTCCATTTCTCCTTCGGCGAGAAGGAGGGCGTCGGCTACGTGCTCGCGGCGGCGACGCCGCTCATCTTCTCCGCCCTCGCCGTCGCGGTGTGCTTCAAGGGCGGCATGTTCAACATCGGGGTCGAGGGGCAGTACATCGTCGGGATGATGACCGCGGCGTTCGTCGCGCTCAAGCTCGACTTCATCCCGGGCCCGCTCTTGATGTTCGCGGTGATCGCGGGCGGCATGTTGGGCGCCATGGCCTGGGCGGGCATCGCGGGCGCCCTGAAGGTGAAGACCGGGGCGCACGAGGTGGTGACCACGATCATGTTGAACGGCATCGCGGTGAGCCTGGTGGCCTGGGCCATCAACGGACCGCTCCGCTACACGACGCAGGAGGGCAACTTCAACGTCAACCTCCGCACCGACCCGTTCGCCCGCAACGCCCTGATCCCGGACCTCGGCCACTACTTCGGCATCCGCTCGAGCGCCCACCTCACGTGGCTCTTCCCGGGAGCGATCCTCGCGGCGTTCATCGTCTGGTTCGTGCTGAAGCGGATGCGGCTGGGCTACGAGGCGCGGGCCGTGGGCGCGTCGGCGGGGACGGCGCGCGCGGGCGGCATCTCGATCGGTGGCGTCCAGATGAAGCTCTTCCTCCTCTCGGGGGCCCTGGCCGGACTCGTCGGGATGCAGCAGCTCCTGGGCGAGCGTGGGTACCTGCCGATCGGGTACGAGGTCGCCCTCGGGCTTCACGGGCATCGCGGTGGCGTTCCTGGGGCAGAACAACCCCGCGGGCATCGTGGCCGCGGCCATCCTGTGGGGCGTCCTGGCACGCGGCGAGACCGCGGTCCAGATCGAGACCGACGTCCCGCGCGAATTCATCATCATCCTGCAGGGGATCCTGATCATCTCGGTGGTCGTGACGTACCAGCTCGCCAGGCGACGCCTGCTCGCCCGTCAGCTGCGGCGCGCGGCGGAGGTCGAGGACCTCGAGGACGCGTCCGGGGAGGAGGCCGCCTGATGCCGCTCGGAGACATCGGCGCCGCCATCGGCATCGCCCTGACGTACTTCACGATCATCTACCTGACCGGCCTCGGCGGCCTCTTCAGCGAGCGTTCGGGCATCGTGAACATCGGTCTCGAGGGACTGATGATCATCGGGACGGTGACCGGATCGTGGGGCGCGCACCACTTCACGCTCCCGGCACCCGAGGGTCTCGGCTGGGGGCTGCCCTGGGGGCCCATCATGGGCCTGCTGGTCGGGATGGCGTGCGGCGCGGTCTTCGCGTCGATCTTCGCGCTGGTCACCGTCACGTTCAAGGTCGACCAGATCGTCGCGGGCGTTGTGATCAACCTGGTCGCCGTCGGGCTCGCCCGGTTCCTGTCCACGATCTTCTTCGGGCAGGCCACCCAGTCCGACCCCGGGCAGCCGCACCTGAACCCCGTGAACATCCCGCTGCTCTCCAAGATCCCGTGGGGTCTGGGGCGGGCGTTCGAACAGTTATCGCCGATGGTGGTGGTGGCGCTGCTGATCGTGTTCCCGGTGACGTTCGTGCTCTACCGCACGCGCTGGGGCCTGCGTCTGCGTTCCTGCGGTGAGAACCCGGAGGCCACCAGGTCCCTCGGCGTGCGCGTGGCGCCGCTGCGCTACCAGGGGGTGCTCCTGTCCGGGGCGTTCGCCGGGCTGGCAGGCGCCTACCTCGCGGTGGAGGTCGCCTACAGCTGGGGCGAGGGTCAGACGCTGGGGCTGGGCTTCATCGCCCTGGCGGCGTTGATCCTGTCGAACTGGAACCCGAAGCGCCTGATGCTGGTCGCGTTCATCTTCGGCTTCGCCCAGGCGATCCCGCTCCGCCTCGCGGACGCGCCCATCATCAACGTGATCCCCGACCAGTTCATCCGGATGATCCCCTACGTGGTCACGATCGTGGTGCTGGCGGGCTTCGTGGGGAAGGTGCGGCCGCCGGCCGCCGCGGGCCGGGCGTACGAGGGCGGCGACGCCCTCTAGTCCGTGACGGACTAGAGGCTACAGCGTGCCGTAGAGCCGGTCCCCGAAGTCGCCCAATCCGGGCAGGATGAAGGCGTCGGCGTTCAGCTCCCGGTCCAGGGCCGCGGTCACCACCGGGACGTCGGGATGATCGGCCTGCATCCGCGCGACCCCCTCGGGCGCGGCCACGACGCAGACGAACACGATGTCCTCGGCGCCCGCGTCCTTCACGTAGCGCACCGCCGCGGTGCCCGATCCCCCGGTCGCCAGCATCGGGTCGACGAGCAGCGCTCGGCGCCCGTGCATCGGCGGCAGCTTGGCGTAGTAGTCGCGTGGCTCGTGGGTGATCTCGTCACGCTCCATCCCCAGGTACCCGACGACGGCGTCGGGGTAGAGATCCACGACGGCGTCGAGGAGCCCCAGCCCGGCACGCAACACGGGGATCGCGACGAGCCCCACCGCGAGCCGGGTGCCCTCGAACGCTTCGAGCGGCGTCTGCACGGGGGCGGGCTCCGTGGGGAGGTCCCGTGTGGCCTCGATCACCAGGAGACGGCCGAGACGCCGTGTGAGGGAGCGGTAGTCGGCGGGGCCGGTCTCTCGGTCCCGGAGGCGCGTGAGGAGATCCGCCGCCAGGGGGTGATCGAGCACGGTGAGCGACGGCATGGCGCGCATCCTACGCGAGCCCTCGATCGCGCGTCGCTTGCCACCCCGGGGTCCGAACGCGCATGATAGGGCGTCATGCAGCGGTTCTTCGACTACGCGTTCACCTACGCGGGCAGCGGCCCGGCGTAGTCGCCTGTAGCCCCAGCACACACGCGACCCCGGGTCCGACACCCGGGGTTCTTCCTTCCCCGGGACCGGCCCGAGGCGGGACGAGGGAGGTCACCGACACATGGTCGTCGTGATGACGCGAGACGCGACGGACGCGGACATCGAGGCCGTCGCCGAACGTGCGCGCAACGCGGGGGGCGAGGCGTTCGTCTCGCGCGGCACGGTGCACACGGTGGTCGGGCTGGTGGGCGATACGGAGCGCCTGCGGGCGCTCGACTGGACGCAGATGCACGGCGTCGACCACGTGATCCAGATCGGCAAGGCCTACAAGATGGTCGCCCGCGACCTGCATCCCGAGGCCACCATGGTCTCGGTCGGGGGCACCCAGGTCGGGCGCGCGACGTTCACGATCATCGCCGGGCCCTGCGCGGTCGAGAACGACGAGCAGGCGCTGATCGCGTGCAAGGCGGCCAAGGAGGCGGGCGCCACGATCCTGCGCGGCGACGTGTACAAGCCGCAGGACCTCGCCGTACGCGTTCCAAGGTCTGGGGGAGCGCGGGTTGGAGATCCTGAGGGAGTGCCGGCAGCAGACCGGTCTCCCGTTCGTGGTCGAGGTCGTCGACGTCTCCCAGGTCGAGCACGTCACCGAGATCGCGGATTGCATCCGTGTCGGCACGCGCAACGCGCAGAACTTCGAGCTGCTCAAGGAGGTCGGGCTGACCAACAAGCCCGTGATGCTCAAGCGTGGGCTCGCCATGACGATCGACGAGTGGCTGCAGGCGGCCGAGTACGTGGCCCAGCGTGGCAACTCCGAGATCATCCTGTGCGAGCGGGGCATCCGCACCTTCGAGCCGTCGACGCGCAACACGCTCGACCTGGCCGGCATGGCGGTGGCGCAGCGCGAGTCGCACCTCCCGGTGATCGTCGACCCCTCCCACGCCGTAGGCAAGCGCAACCTGGTGGCGCCGATGGCGCTCGCCGCCGTCGCCGCCGGCGCCGACGCCGTGATGATCGACGTGCACGCGGATCCCGAGCAGGCGCTCGTGGACGGTCCGCAGGCGCTCCTGCCGGACGAGATGGTGGAACTCGGTGCGCAGCTCGCCCGCGTGGCCGAAGCCGTCGGCCGTCCCGTGAACCGCTGACGGCAAGGTCAGACGTTCGGCACGAGCTCCACGATGTCGCAGGATCCTCGCCAGCGAGCGATGGATTCGGTGGGGGCCCCGGCGCGGCTCTTCCGCTTGTCGGCGAGCACCTTGGCCGCCTCCTCCCACTCGGGACCCTCGAGCTTGCGCTGGGCGGCCGTGAACTCGTCGAGCGCCGTGTCCCGGCCCTTGCGCCGCGTCACCACGAGGAGCTCGGTGGCGTCGGGCACGCCGGGAACGGTCTGCTCCTGGGGGCCGGGCTCGCGCTGCGACACCAGGAAGATCCGCCCGTTCTTGTACGCGAACCAGGCGGGAGCGGTCGTTCGGCGCCCGTGATCCTGGGTGCCCACCCAGATCACGTCGGACTTCTTCAGGCCGTCCTCGACCTCCTTGGGGAGGGATGTCGCCACGGACTGCACGTAGACGGGGAACTCGAGCTCGCCCAGGATCTGTTCGTCGAGGATGAACGACGCCACGTAGGTGCCGCTCTCGGCGAACGCCGCGTCGCGGACGACGTCGACCTCGGTCGTGAGGTCCATCGCGCCGGCCATGCGTCGCACCTCGGGGCCCCATCGGAAGGTCGTGCGGCCCGACGGCCCGATCAGCCGGATCTCCTCGGAGACGAACCCCACCGGCACCTTCCAGGCCCGGAAGATCACGAACGGGAGCGCGGGCCCGGGCTGACCCACCAGGTACACCCCGTCGGGGGACGTGTTCCCCTGGGTTTCCCAGATGCGCTGATCGACGACGGCGGCGGCGACGAGCTCTCCGATGGCTTCCATCGCGGGAGAGGATAGCCGAAGCGTGTCGCCGTGAGACGAGCGCTCCGGCCACCGTTGTACTTCCCTTGACCCCCCGTATCCACGCGGATATCGTCGCTGTCTGGTCCCCGACGCGACGAGAAGGATGGTCATGCCGCGATACCTGGTTCAACGGAACTTCGGCCAGATCGATGACGAGCACCTCGAGTTGCGTGCACGGAAGAGCAAGCGTCTGACGGAGACCGAGTTCACCCAGATCGTGTGGGAGCACAGCCACGTCGTGGGGAGCCCGGATGGAGCCGTCCGAACCTTCTGCGTCTACTTCGCTCCCGACGAGGACATCGTGCGCAGCCATGCCGATGCGATGGGTGGACACCAGATCGAATTGATCTACGAGATCGGCGGGGACGTGGCCCCGTCGGATTTCAGCTAGCGGGATCCTCCCGCGCCGCACGTCGGAGGGACTGCTCGTCCATCCTAGAGTGCTCGTACCGAGACCACGCGACGCCGCGTCGTAGACCGATCGACCGCCTCCGGGCCTCGTTGTCACGCGGGATCAGCGAGAGGGCCTCCTCGAACAGCGCCACGGCCTCCGCGTTGGCCCAGGCGAGTTCCGCGCGCTCAGCCGCCGAGAGCAGGTAGTCAACCGCCCGCTCCGTGTCGCCCGCCTCCTTCCAGTGGTACGCGAGGATCGCGGAGAGGCTGTCGGTCTCGGGCAGCCGCTGCTCGAAGAAGGTCGCGACCGCTTCGTGCCGTTCTCGCCTGGCGGTCCGCGTCAGCGTGGAGTACGCGACGTCGCGGATCAGGATGTGTCGGAATGAGTACTCGCGATCGCCCTCGACCTTCGACGAGGCCTCCCTCCGGATCACGTCGCGATCCTGCAGGGAGTCGAGGGCGGCATCGAGGTCACCGCCTCCCGCACCGATCCCGCCCAGCACGCCGCGCCAGAAGACCTTGCCGACGACCGCCGCATCGTTCACGACCGCCCGCTCGTCTCTGGGCAGCGCATCGAGGCGAGCCGCGATCATGGCGCGCACCGTGTTGGGCAACGCCGTACGGTCTCCTCCCTCGGCGACCCATGCCGACAGTTCTTCGATGAACAGCGGGTTGCCTCCGGAGGTCGTTTCGATCTGTGCCGCGACGTCGTGCGCCAACGAGGTCGTGAGGGTGGCGGCGAGCGCGTGGGCATCGTCCGCGGTCAGCGGGTCGAGACGGATCGTGAAGGACGAGGCCTGCCCCCCGCCCCACATCGGCCGGGCGTCGAGCAGCTCCGTTCGCGCCAGACACAGGACCAGGATCGGCGCGTCCCGCATCCGCGCCGCCAGCGAGTCGATCAGGTCGAGCATGCTCGGATGCGCCCAGTGGATGTCGTCGAAGACCAGAAGGGTCGGTTGCTCCCGGGCCAGCGCCTCGACGAACCCGCGCGCAGCGTCGAACACCTCGCGTCGATCCTCCGCGGGTTCATCGCCGGCTCCGACGAACACGGAGAGTCGATCCACGCTCTCTCGGTCGACGAGCCCCAGCCGATCGAGGGTGCGCACCAGCTTCTCGTTCGTGACCCTTTCAGGGTCGAGCTCGAAGATGCCGGCCACATCCTTCACGAGCTGGCCGAACGCCTCGTAGCCTGCGCTCTGCGTGTAGGGGAGCTCCCGCACCTCGAACGTCCGCCCGCCCGCCGCCTCGACGCGGTTGGCCAGTTCCAGCGCGAGGCGACTCTTCCCGATCCCCGGGTCGCCCAGGATCGTCACGAGATGCGCGCGTCGCCCACTCGTCGCGCGCCCCCACACGTCGTCGAGCAGGTCGAGCTCGTTCTCCCTGCCGAGGAACGGGGTCTCGCTGGGGCGCTGTGCGGATCCCGAGATCGGCTCGATCGCCAGCCAAACCGGGACGGGATCCCGCTTGTTCTTCGCGATGATCGGCTCGACGTGCTCGTAGTTGATCGCGCGGTGCGTGATCCGGTACGTCTCCTCGCCGACGAGGACGCCACCTGGGGGAGCCGCGGACTGGAGCCGTGACGCGGTGTTGACCATATCGCCTACGACGATCGCGGTGCTCTCGGAGGTAGCGTCCAGCTCGACGACGGCCTCGCCGGTGTTCACGCCGACGCGGACCTGGAGTTCGGCGTCCGGCGTCTCTGCGTTCAGCGCCGCCACCGCGCCCGGGATCTGGAGCGCAGCCCGCACCGCTCGTTCGGCATCGTCGCCCCTGGAGACGGGCGCGCCGAACACCGCCATGACCGCGTCGCCGATGAACTTCTCGACCGTCCCTCCGAAGCGCTCGATCTCGGCGCTGACACGCGCGTAGTAGCGCTCGAGCAGCTCGCGGACGTCCTCGGCGTCTGCGACCTCCGAGTGCGCCGTGTACCCGACCAGATCGGCGAAGACCACCGAGATCACCTTCCGCTGGCGCTCCGTCTCCGCCGCTGGCGCCGCCTCCGCCGCCGGCGCGCCGCAGGATGGGCAGAACCGAGCCCCTTCGGGCAGGGACGAACCGCAGGATGCGCAGACCGATCCGAGGGCGGTCCCGCACGTGCCGCAGAAGCTCGCCCCGTCCGCGTTCGCTGCGCCGCAACTCAGGCAGACGCTCACGGGGATGAGGATAGCGTCGGCCGAGACCGCCGTGTCGGCGGCCGTCGGTATCGTCGGGCGATGGTGACGATCGACGACGTCCGCGCGGTGGCGTCGACCCTGCCGCGCAGCACGGAGGTCGCTCGTCCGCGACCGCGTGAAGTTCCGGGTCGGCCGCATCGTCTACCTCGCGTTCTCGCGCGACGAGACGCAGATGGGCTTCGCGTTCCCGAAAGAGGAGCGAGAGGCCCTGGTCGCCTCGGAGCCGGGCAAGTTCCTGATGCCCAGCCGCGGAGACATGCGTTACCACTGGGTCGAGGTGCGCCTCGACGCGATCGACGCGCAGGAGATGCGCGAGCTCGTCCTCGACGCCTGGCGGATGGTGGTGCCCAAGCGCGTCGCGGCCGCCTACGACACGGACGGCGGGGCCTGAGCCCGAGGCCGACGATCGCTCGGGATCTCCATCGCCTTCCGCGCCTCGCGCGGGACGTCGCATCGGCCTAGGCTGCGCTGGTGATCCAGTGCCAGGCGTGCGGACACGACAACCCCGAGGAGAACAGGTTCTGCGGGCGATGCGCCGCGCCCTTGGTCCGGACCCTGCCTCGGTCCGAAGTGCGCAAGACCGTCACGATCCTGTTCTGCGACGTCGTGGGTTCGACGGCGATGGGTGAGGCGCTCGACCCGGAATCGCTCCGTCACGTCATGGAGCGGTTCTTCGCGGCGATGCGGGCCGCGATCGAACGCCACGGCGGGACGGTCGAGAAGTTCATCGGCGATGCGGTCATGGCGGTCTTCGGGGTGCCCCAGGTCCACGAGGACGACGCGCTGAGGGCGGTGCGCGCGGCGGTCGAGATGCGCACCCTCCTCGCCACGTTGAACGACGATCTCGATCGCGACCACGGGATCACGCTGGCCTGTCGGGTCGGGGTGAATACCGGCGAAGTGGTGGCCGGTGCGGGTGACCAGACGATCGCGACGGGAGATGCGGTCAACGTCGCGGCACGCTTGGAGCAAGCGGCGTCTCCGGGCGAGATCCTGTTGGGCGAGGAGACCCATCGTCTCGTGCGCGACGCGGTCACCGCCGAGCCGGTCGATGCCCTGGACCTGAAGGGCAAGACCGAGCCCGTTCCCGCCTATCGGTTGCGCGAGGTCACGGCCGGGGCGGCCGGGTTCGCACGGCATCTGGACGCCCCGATGGTGGGAAGGGAACGCGAGCTGGCGCTCCTTCGCAGCACCTTCGACAGGACGGTGAGCGACCAGGCGTGTCAGCTCTTCACGATCCTCGGCGTCGGTGGCGTCGGCAAGTCGAGGCTGATGGCCGCCTTCGTGGATGGACTCGGCGATCACGCCACCGTCCTCCGCGGCAGGTGCCTCCCCTACGGGGAGGGCATCACGTTCTATCCTCTCGCGGAGGCCCTCGTCGAGATCGCGGATCTCCAGGAAGCCGACACGCCCGAGGCCGCCCGGAGCAAGCTCGCGGCCCTCGCGGGGTCGGGTGCGAACGCGGGCAGGATCGCGGAACTGGTCGGGCAGGCGATCGGCATCGCGGGCAGCGAGTCGGCGCCGGATGAGACGTTCTGGGCCATCCGGACGCTGATGGAGAACCTCGCCGTCGATCGGCCGCTCGTCTTCGCGATCGATGATCTGCAGTGGGCCGAGCCGACGTTCCTCGATCTCGTCGAGCATGTCGCCGACTTCGCGCGGGACGCTCCCATCCTGCTCGCGTGCATGGGCCGGCCCGAGCTGCTGGACGAGCATCCCGGGTGGGCCGGCGGCAAGCTGAACGCGACCTCGATCCTCATCGAACCGCTCGGTCCCGAGGAGTGCGGCCTGCTCGTCGCCAACCTGTTGGCGGACGACACCATGGACGACGCTGTCCGCGCGCGGATCGCGGAAGCGGCCGAAGGTCATCCCCTGTACGCGGAGGAGATGACCGGCCTCCTGGTCGACGAGGGTCGCCTCGTGCGGAAGGAGGGCCGGTGGGTGGCCACGAGCGACCTGTCCGACGTGCCGGTCCCGCCGACGATCTCGGCGCTGCTGGCCGCGAGGCTGGACAAGCTGCCGGCGAGGGAACGCCACGTACTCGACATCGCCTCCGTGATGGGGCAGATCTTCTACCCCGCCGCCGTGCGGGCGTTGGCCGGCGACAGATCCGACGCCGTGGATCCCGGCATCCGAGCGCTCGAGCGCCAGCAGTTCGTCAGGCGCGAGCGATCTGATCTTCCGGAGATCGACGCGCTGGCGTTCCGTCACCTGCTGATCCGCGACGCCGCCTACGACGCGGTCCCGAAGGCTGCGCGCGCCGAACTCCACGAGAGTTTCGCCGACTGGCTGGACGCCGCCGGTGGCTCTCTCGGAGACAACGACGAGATCGTCGGCTATCACCTCGAACGGGCGTACCGATACCGGGTCGAGCTCGGAGCTGTGGGCGACCGGGAGCGGCAGCTCGCCGACGCGGCGGGTCGCCGCCTCGCGGCGGCAGGGGAACGCGCGTTCGCCCGCAGCGACAACTCGGCTTCGATAAAGCTCCTCTCCAAAGCCTCCGATCTGCTTGCTCCCGATGATCACCTGCGGCTCAGCGTCATGCCCGACCTCGGGTGGGCGCTCGACGAGACCGGCGACTTCGACGGGTCGAAGGCGGTGCTCGACGAGGCGGTGGAGCGAGCCGCGGCCCTGGGCGACGATCGGTTGCGGATGCACGCCGTCATCCAGCGAAGGATGTCGATGACGGGAGTGTATGACGACGAGCAAGCCGAGCGTGATGCCGAGGAAGCTCGCGCGGTCTTCGAGGCGGCGGGGGACGAACGCGGCCTCTCCAGAGCCTTGCGACTCCTTTCCGAGGTGCGCTTCGGGGCGGGTGAACTGAAGAACGCCGAGCTGGAGCTGGAGCGAGCCCTCGTTCACGCGCGCAAGGCGGGGGACGTGGGTGAGCAGACCGCCGTCTACTCGCGCCTCGGGACGCTGTTCGCCCGGGGCCCTACCCCGGTCGGAGAGGCGATCCGGCGATGCCAGGCCATCCTGGCGGAGACGGAGGGCAACCGGACGGTCGCCGGCGCGATGTATCACCCGATGGCGCACATGAAGGCTCGCCAGGGCGACTTCGAGGAAGCATTGGATCTCGCCTCCCGATGCCGTGACATCCATCGGGAGAACGGTGCCATGTGGTCCTACTGGGTGTACGCGGAGATCACCTGGGACATCAAGATGCTCGCCGGCGAACCGGCTGAAGCCCTGGAGATCCTCACCGAGGCGTATGAGCAGATCGAGCTGATGGGCACGACGTTCGCACTCCTTTCCGCCTGGTTGGCGCAGTCCCTCTACGCGATGGGCCGGTTCGAAGATGCCGAGCGGAGGGCGCAGGTCGCCGTCGACGCGGACGACGACCTGGGCCGGTGCGTGGGGCTGGGCGCGCTCGCGCGGGTGCGGGCGCGGCAGGGACGCATCGACGAGGCGGAACGGATGGCGAGGGAGGCCGCGGCGTATTTCGCCGGCACCGACTACTCGACCGACAGGACCGGCGTGCTGATGGATCTGGCGGAAGTCCTCCGTCTGGCCGGTCGTCCCGAGGAGTCGATCGGCACCCTGCGCGAGGCGCTCGATCTCTTCGAACGCAGGGAAGACGAGGTATCGGTCGCTCGCACCGAAGAGATGATCGAGGAACTCGCGGCTGGTTCCGGAGGCTGATCCAGCTCAATCGACCGGGATGCGGCCGATGACCGTCGTTCCCCTGCCGCGCGCGGACCGGATCTCGAGCGTCCCACCGATCGCCTCGAGGCGGTCCCGCATGCCGCGGAGGCCCGTCCCGTAGCTCGTTCCGTCCAGATCGAAGCCGGCTCCGTCGTCGGAGACCTCGAAGGTGAGAGCGCCGTTCGATCGCGCCAGACGCACCTCGGCGCCGTTCGCTCCCGAGTACTTCGCCACGTTGTTCAGCGCCTCCAGCGCGCAGAAGTAGACGGTGGCCTCCACCTGTTGCGGGTATCGCTCGACGTTCTCCGACCTGATCGCGGTCGCGATCGTCCCCTTGCGCGCCTGCGCCTCCAACGCGGCGATCAAGCCCTTGTCCGCGAGGAGCGGCGGGTAGATGCCTCGCGCCAGGTCGCGAAGGTCCTCGATCGCCTGGCCCGTCGCCGTCTGGAGATCGGCGAGCATCTCCTTCGTCTTCGCGGGGTCCCGGTCGACGAACCCCTCGGCGAGGCGCAGCTTCACGGACAGCGCGACGAGCTGTTGTTGGGCGCCGTCGTGGAGGTTCCGTTCCAGTTTCCGACGCTCCTCGTCCTGCGCGCCCACGAGCCGCTCGCGCGAGGCGCGGAGCTGCTCGATGTTGTCCATCAGCCGCTCCGCGAGCGCTACGTTGCGCATCACGAGGCCCGCCTGTGAGGCCAGGTCGCGGACGAGCTTCTCCTCCGTCGGCGTGATGGGGTCGCCCGGTCGCTTCGCGAGGGACAACGCGCCCAGGAGCTCGCCCTGATGTCGGATCGGCTCGCGCATCTCGATCTCGGAGACGTGGCCCGCATCATCGTCGCCGACGGTGATCGGCGTGGGTGCCTCGGCGTCCTGCGGCCACCGGGCTCCGGAGACGAGCTCATCCCCGATGCGCACCCACACGTCCACGCGCGTCGCCCCCGTCCCGCCGGCGAGGACGCGTGCCATCCGGGGCAAGAGCTCGTCGTTCGCGTAGGTGTTGCCGAGGCGTGCGGAGAACTCCGAGAGCACCTCGTAGGGCGCGGCGCGCTCGCCGTAGACCAACCGGTCGGCGAATCGCTGCGCCCGCGATCGGACGGGCTGGAAGGCGAGCGCGATGATCGCGGCGGCCACGGCGGACAGGATCGGATCCGCGCGGCTGCCCACGATCGCCCCGACGCCGACGACGATCGCGACGTAGACGAGCGTGATGAAGACCGCCAGCGTGCCGAAGAGGACGGCACGGGTGATGACGACGTCGATGTCGAACAGGTGGTAGCGGAGCACCGACACCCCGATCGCGATCGGGATCAATCCGAACGAGAAGACCGCGAGGTTCTGCAGGACGTTCATCCAGCCGGGCTGGTTGTTCGTGTCCCACGAGCCGGCGAAGGAGATCAGCAGGGCGACCGTGTAGAGGACCGCCACGATCGTCGCCGCCGACACCAACCAGCGCAGCTGGAGCCGTTCGATCCCCGAGGAGCGGCGGAACCGCCGCACCAGGGCGACGAGCGAGACGATCACCCCGATGGGCAGCATGACGAGGCTGACGATCGCGACCTCGAGCACGGAGCGCAGCGCTTCCACGCCCAAGGGGTTCTCGTAGTCCGCGAACCCGCCCGCCTCGCTGCCGAACTTCCCGGGCGCGAGGATGATCACGAGCGCGGTGATCACGAGGCTGACCCCGAGGACCCAAGCGAACCAACGCCACCGCGGCGACGGCAGATGGCCGTCGGGGAACAACAGGAGGAGGTACGTCGCGGGCACCGCGACGACCGGCACCCACATCGGGGTGTTGAGCGACTCCGCGATCAGCCCGAGCTCGCGACCCCCGACGCCACCGTGCACCGCGTAGCCCGCGTACGACGAGAGGAAGCCTCCCAGGGCGATCGCGACCCCCATCCCGAGCATGATCCAGCCGAGGGAGTTCTCCGGGCGCCGGACGGCCATGAGGTACCCGACGATCGGGAATAGCCCGAACGCGAAGATCAACCCGAGGTCGGTCGGCTCCTGGTCGATGAAGGAGAGCCAGAACCCGAACGCCACGCCCAGGATCGTGAAGGCGAACGTCGCGCGGGCGAGCAGTCGCAGCCGCTCACGACGAGCGGTCGTCATCGTCCGCGGATCCTCGATCCGTTCCGCCATGCGCGGATGCTCGCACCAACCGGTCCTCGCGTCCAAGGGCGATACCACGTGGACCCCACGCAGGCAGCCCTCCGGGGGCCGGCGGGGTGCTGGCACCACGTCGCCGGAGTTCCCGAGCCCGGCCGGTGGTGGCTCGGTGTCCCTACACCGTCCGGGCGAGCCAGAGGCGAGGTTCCTCGACCTCGGGCAGCGACGGCATCGCCTCGGCCGAGGACCACATGCGGGAGAGGGTCGCCTCGTCGGCGAGCTCCACCACCGTGTCGCAGAACGCGCGCCCGGCGACGTACTGCTCGCGCTTCATCTCGATGCCCAGGAGGCGCTCGAAGACCGGGTCGCCGGACTCCTCCTCACGGTAGCGGCGCATCGCCTCCTCGATCCGGCCGTACGAGCCGAGCAGCTCGCTGCCGAGCGCGTGCATCACGTGGTCGCCGTAGCCCTCCGCCGCCGCCATGAACGCCTGGATGCGGCCCAGCTTCAGGCGCTGCTCGTCGTCGAGCTCGGCGCCGAAGAGCCCTTCTTCGGACTCCATCAGGGACTGCAGCGCCTCGGGATCCGCAGCGTCGAGCGTCGACAGGCGTGACTGCATGCCATCCATGTCGATCGTCAGCGTCGAGAGGAAGTCGTCGAGCAGTCCGCGGAAGCGCTCGCGGGCCCACGGCTGGGCGAACTCGAACCGGTGGGTCACCTCGTGGAGGGCCACCCACGTCCGGAAGTCGGTGGGATCGAGCGACCAGTCGCGCTCGAACGCCGCGATGTTGGGGACCACGAACCCCACGGCCCCCGGCCCGCTGCGCGGCACCGCGATGTCGTACTGGCCCAACACGCGCTGGGCGAGGAAGCCGAGCACGGTACCGATCTGCGAACCCAGCAGCAGTGGCCCGAGCTGAGCCATCAACACACCCATGCCCTGCGCGTCGGCCGGGAGCTGATCGCGCGACGCCCGATCCATCGCCTCCGTGATGCGTTGCGCGGCCGGATCCAGGAGGTCGCGCAGGCTCTCGACGTTCGCGCTCACCCACTCCGCTCGGCGGATCGCGCGCACCTGCACGACGTCGCCGGGTGGCTCGAGACCGCTGAAGCGTGCCACGTGCAGCTCCGCCACGCGCACGGCCTCGTCGAACGCACGGCGGTCCTCGTCGGTGGGTTCGGGATCGGGTCCTGCCTCGACGGCGTTCGCCACCCCCATCTGGCGCGCGAGCTCCCAGTTCACGGGGCCGCTCGAGGAGGACATCACCCGTTGCAGCTCACGGAACAACGGCGCGTCCTTGAACATGTCCGGGTCGCCGCCGAGGGGGAAGCCGAACCCTGATGGGGTGTCACTCATGCGAGCCATCGTACGACCATGCGTAAGATGAGCCCGTGTCCGACCGGCTCCTGGTACGCATCACCGCCGAGCCGCTCTCCGTCGACGAGGCCCTCGCGTTCGTGGCCGATCCCGGCGCGGGCGGAACGTGCGTCTTCGTGGGCACCGTTCGCGACCACTCCGCCGCCGGTCACGTCACGGGGCTCAGCTACGAGGCCTGGAACGACCTCGCCGAGACCCGTCTCGTCGAGATCGCCGAGGAGGTCTTCGCGACGTGGCCCGCGCGCCGCGTGGCGCTCCTGCACCGGACCGGTGACCTGGCGGTCGGCGAGGCGAGCGTCGTGGTGGCGGTGAGCGCGCCCCATCGCGCCGACGCGTTCGAGGCCTGCCGCCACGGCATCGAGCGGCTCAAGGAGGATGTGCCCATCTGGAAGAAGGAAGGGCTCGCGTCAGGGGAAGCGCACTGGGTGATGGGCAGTTAGATGGGTCGGGACCTCGCGATCGATCTCGGCACCGCCAACACGCTCGTCTTCCGCCTCGGTGCGGGCATCGTCTTCGACGAGCCCACGGTCGTGGCCGTGAACGCCGCCACGGGGCAGGTGCTCGCGACGGGCGGCGACGCCTGGCGCATGATCGGCGGGGACTCGGGCAACGTCGTGGCCGTGCGGCCCCTGCGCTCGGGCACGATGACCGAGTTCGAGATCACCCAGCGCATGTTGGACGTGGTGCTCCGCAAGGTGGGGCTCGCGCGCTTCCCCCGTCCGCACGTGCTCGTCTGCGTTCCCTCGCTCAGCTCGGAGGTCGAGAAACGCGCGATCGAGGAGGCCGTGCATTTCGCTGGGGGCCGCCAGATCACGCTCGTGGAGGAGCCCCTCGCCGCCGCGATCGGCGCCGGCCTTCCCGTGCACGAGCCGGTGGGCAACCTGATCGTCGATATCGGTGGCGGGCGATCGGAGATGGCCGTGGTGTCGATGGGCG
Organism: uncultured Actinomycetes bacterium; assembly: GCA_963810945.1. Lineage (GTDB taxonomy): Bacteria > Actinomycetota > UBA4738 > UBA4738 > HRBIN12 > JAOUEA01. The sequence goes on along the minus strand of CAWEPI010000004.1, from coordinate 1,257,155 downwards.
GCGTGGTGAGCGGCAACTCGGTGACGATCGGGGGGTTCGACCTGGATGCGGCGATCGCGGGGCACCTCCGGACGGAGTACGGGGTCGCCATCGGGGAGACGGCCGCCGAGGAGATCAAGATCGCGATCGGATCGGCGTTCCCCTCACCGGTCGGCAAGGCCGCGGTCGTGACCGGCCGCGAGCTGACGACCGGCAACACGGTCGAGGTCAAGATCACGGCGGACGAGGTCCGCCAGGCGATGGCACCCCCGATCGGCGGGATCGTCGAGGCCGCGCGGCGGTGCCTGGCCGAGGCGCCGCCGGAGCTCACCCACGACGTCCTGGAGACGGGGATGTTCCTGACGGGTGGCGGCAGCCTCCTCCGCGGCCTCGACATGCTCCTGGCGCAGGAGTGCGAGGTGCCCGTGCACGTCACCGAGAAGCCGCTCGAGACGGTGGTGATGGGGGCGGGGCACATGTTGGAGCACCTCGACGACTACCGCTCCGCGTTCCAGCTGGTGCGTCGCCGCTGAAGTCGCGACTCAGCCAGAGCTCGCCGACTGCAAGAGCCGCGCGACGAGATGCCCGAGCGAGTAGAGGGCGACCGCGGAGCTGATGGCGGCCACCGTCACCGCGATCGCCAATCCGAGCAGCCCGCTCAGCCTCGATTGCCAGGACGGGCGGCTCTGCGTCACGGGGACGTACGCACCTCCGGGCGGGAACATCGGCCCCTCGGACTCCGGAGCGAAGCCTCCGTCGTCGGCCGACGCGCTGGTCTCGGTCCACTCGCGCACGTCCTCGGGGACCTCCGGTTGGTGAGCCTCGGCGTAGCGCATCGTGAGCCAGTACACGCTCCAGCCCACGCCGCCCGCGATCAACAGAACCAGCACGTAGCTCAGCATCGAACTCCTCTCGGCGGGTCGAGCTTAGCGCCCACATGCGCACCGGTGAAGACCCTCCGCGCCCGTACCATGGAGTCTCAAGATCATGAAGCGCTTCCTCAAGATCGCCGCGTTCGGCCTCGCGCTGGCCCTCGTGTTCGCGGTCGGCTACGTTCGGCTGCCCTACTACTCGGTGGGCCCGGGCCCGGCGCGCGAGGTGGTGCCACTGATCTCGGTGGAGGGTCACCCGCGATACCCCTCGTCCGGCAAGCTGATCATGACGACCGTCCGGTGGTATCAGGTCACGCCGCTGCAGGCCGTCGTCTCGTGGCTCGATCCCCATCAGGCGGTGGTGAGCAAGAACCTCCTCTATCCGCCCGGCGAGGATGTCGACGCCGAGCAACAGCGCGCCATCTCCGAGATGGACCAGAGCAAGATCGACGCGACGTACGTCGCGTTGTCGAAGGTCGCGGACTACCCCCAGGATCACGGGTCGGGGGCGCTGATCGAGGCGACGGGTCAAGGATGTCCGGCCGACGGGAAGCTCTTCTCCGGCGACACGATCGTCGCGATCGACGACCACCCCGTGGACTCCGCCAAGGCGGCGTCGCGGTTGATCTCCGCGGCCGACCGTGGTCAGCGGCTCGACTTCACGATCCGCGCAGCAGGACAGACGCACGAGATCGAGGTGGCGAAGGGTAGCTGTCCGGGGATCGATCATCCGCTCGTCGGCGTCAGCATCATCGACTCGTTCCCGTTCTCCGTGGACATCGCGAGCGGCGATGTGGGGGGTCCGTCGGCCGGCCTGATGTTCGCGCTAGGTCTGTACGACGAGCTCACGCCGGGCGATCTCACGCAGGGCCGCACGATCGCGGGCACCGGTACGATCGACCCCTCCGGCAAGGTGGGTCCGATCGGTGGCATCACCGACAAGGTGGTGGCGGCCGAGCGCGTCGGCGCGAGCGTGTTCCTGGTGCCCAAGGACAACTGGGGAGAGCTCGACGGCGTCGACACCGGGGACATGAAGCTGATCCAGGTCGCCACCTTCCAGGACGCTGTGGATGCGCTCTCCGCGCAGGCGTGAGCGGCCCCGTTGAACCGGACGGCATGCGCTAGGCTGGCCGCAGCGGCCCCCCGGGGCGCGCGATCCCGAGCCAGGAAGGAACCACCCCAAGCATGAGCGTCCGGATGAGGCTGCCGAGGCGGCGACGCTGGCCCTTGTTCGTCGTCGCCGGCCTCGTGCTGCTGGCCATCCTCTTCACGTTCATGTCCCAGTTCTACGTGGACCTCCTCTGGTACCGCGAGGTGGACTTCTCCTCCGTCTTCTGGACGACGCTATGGACGAAGCTGCTGCTGGGTCTCGTGTTCGGCCTGCTCTTCTTCGCGCTGTTGATCGTGAACCTCCTGATCGTGCGCCGTTCATCGCCGACCACACGGGTGCTCACGCCCGACCAAGAGGTCGTCGAGCGGATACGACAGACGTTCCAGCCCTACCTCCGGTGGATCGTTCCGTTGGGCGCCGGCCTCCTCGCCCTCACCGTGGGGGTGGGGGTTTCCCGCCAGTGGCAGACGTACCTGCTGTGGAAGAACTCCGGCGGGGTCACGTTCGGCAACCCTGAGCCGCTCTTCAACCGCGACCCGGCCTTCTACATCTTCAACCTGCCGTGGCTCCGTTTCCTCCAGGGGTGGCTCTTCTCGTCGCTGGTGGGCGTCACGTTCCTGGTGGCCATCGCGTACTTCCTGTGGGGCGGGATCCGGCCCCAGGCACCGGGTGGGTTCGGGCAGAAGGTGGATCCCGCGGTGCGTGCGCACCTCTCGGTGCTGCTGGGCCTCATCATGCTGGTGAAGGCGTGGGGCTACTACCTCGGCCGCTTCGACCTCCTCACGTCGAAGCGCGGCGTGGTGGAGGGTGCGTCGTACACGGATGTGAAGGCTCAGCTCCCCGCGCTCAACCTGCTCGCGATCGTGGCGGTGATCTGCGCGATCCTGTTCTTCGTCAACATCCGCGTGCGCGTGTGGGCGCTCCCCATCATCGCCGTGGGACTCCTCGCCATCGTCTCCGTGCTCTTGGGAACGGCCTACCCCTCGTTCGTGCAGCGATTCAGGGTGGCCCCGCAGGAGTACCAACGCGAACAGCCCTACATCGAGGACAACATCGCGGGGACGCGCACCGCCTTCGGACTGGACAAGATCGACTACCAGCCGGATCGCGCGGTCGATCCCGCGGTGACGGCCAAGGAGCTGCGGGACAACGGCCCGACCATCTCCAACATCCGGCTCTGGCGCCCGCCCATCCTCGGGGAGAACTTCCAGTCGTTGCAGCGGATCCGCCAGTACTACGACTTCCTCGACGTCGACGTGGACCGCTACCAGGTCAACGGCAAGGAGCGGGTGCAGATGGTGTCGGGCCGCGAGGTCACCCAGCAGGGGATCCCGGGGACCGGGGGAACCTGGCAGAACCAGCACCTGGTGTATACCCACGGCTACGGCGCGGTGGCCGCGCAGGTGAACTCGGCGTCCAGCGAGGGCGCGCCCGTCTTCACCGCGAGCAACATCCCGCCCGTGTCCCAGGGCGGCGGCCCCGTCGCGTCGCAGAACGCCCTGTACTACGGCGAGGGCGTGAAGGGCGACGTGTCGTTCGTCATCGTGAACTCCAAGACCCCCGAGCTGAACTTCGAGGGAGCGCCGCCCGTTCCGTACACGGGCGACGGAGGCATCCCCATGGGCAACGCCCTGCAGCGTGCGCTCTTCGCGTGGCGCTTCCGGGACGTGAACCTGCTGATCTCGGGACAGATCGAGTCGACCAGTCGGATCATGATCTACCGCGACATCTACCAGCGGGTGCCGAAGGTCGTGCCGTTCCTGAAGTTCGACGGGGATCCCTACCTGGTGATCGAGCCGGACGGCCTGAAGTGGGTGTGGGACGCGTACACGACCACGACGGAGTACCCGTACTCGCAGGTCGCGGATCTGGCGGACGCCACGCAGGCCAACAGCGTGACCGGAGGCCTGACGGGCTCGGCGAACTACATGCGGAACTCGGTGAAGGTCGTGGTGGACGCGTACACCGGGAAGATGACCTACTACGCGAACTTCGACGACCCGATCATCCACGCGTGGTCGAACGCGTACCCCGACCTGTTCACCGACTGGTCGCAGGCGCCGTCGGAGATCACGTCGCACTTCCGCTACCCCGAGAACCTCTTCCAGGTGCAGGCGACGCAGTACGCCACGTACCACGTCACGGATCCGTCGGTCTTCTACCAGAAGCAGGACGTGTGGCAGATCCCCGCGGACCCCACCGTGGCGAGCTCGACGGACGTGGCCACCACCACGTCGGCTGTGCTCCGCCCGTACTACGTCTTGATGAAGACGCCCGACCAACAGGACGAGCGGTTCCAGCTGATCCTGCCCTTCGTGCCGGAAGGCCGGAACAACATGGTCGCCTGGATGGCCGCCGATTCCGATCCGACCATCGAGGGGGAGGGGAGCTACGGGCACACGGTCGCGTTCCGTTTCCCGACGGGCGAGAACATCGACGGACCCTCGCAGGTGTTCTCGAGGATCAACCAGAACCCGCAGTTCTCCGCGCAACGCACGCTGCTCGGCCAGGGCGGATCGCAGGTGCTCTTCGGCGACTTCCTCGTGATCCCCGTCGAGAACTCGTTCCTGTACGTGCAGCCCGTGTTCGTCCGTGCCAACCAGGCCTCCGCCGTCCCCGAGCTGAAGCAGATCGTGGTGGCCAACGGCGACGCGATCGGCCTGGGGACGACGCTGCAGGAGGCGCTCTCGAACTCCGTCTCGGGCCAGATCCCGAACAACGGCGGCGGGGGAGGTGGAGGAACCGTCGATCAACAGGTGGCCGACCTCCTGCAGCAGGCGCTCGAGCACTTCCAGGCGGCGGACGTGGCGTTGAAGGCCGGCGACCTCGCGACCTACCAATCCGAGCTCCAACAGGCGCAGGATCTCGTGCAACGGGCCAACGACCTGGCCGCCCAGCAGGCGGGATCGGGCACGGGGACGTCGGCATCGCCGACGCCGTCGGCGAGCGCCAGCGCCAGCGCGTCCCCGTCGCCCTAGGGGAGCCGGTAGTCGAGGTCGGCGACCACGTCGGCGACGTCCATCTGGGCCTTCTGGAGGCGACCGCTGTAGTCCCAGTTCATCGCCTGCCAGCGCGTGAACTGATCCAGCACCCAGATGCCTGACTGGCGCGACCCGTTGCCGCTGCGCCCGTTGCCCCCGAACGGCAGGTGCGCCTCCGCCCCACTCGTCGAGTTGTTCACGCTCACCATGCCGGCGGAGATGCGCTCGCGGAAACGGAACGCGTGCAGCGGGTCGGTCGTGTAGATCGACGACGAGAGGCCGTACCCGTGCCCGTTGGCGAGCGCGATGGCCTCGTCGAAGTCGTCGAACGTCGCGACCCCCACGATGGGCCCGAACGTCTCCGTGCGATAGATCCCGTCGTCGATCGTGACGCCGTCGACGATGGTGGGGTGATAGAAGAGGCCGGCGTCGGGATCGCCCACGAACCCCTCGCGCGGATGGGTCGCGGTGATGCGCCCCGTCGCGGTCGATCCATACAGGTCGTGGTGAGGCGCCACAAGCCCCAGCCAGTCCTCGAACCGATCGCAGAACCGCTGCGAGATCATCGGCCCGTAGAGGACGTCCTGGGTGGGGTCGCCGATCGCGGCGCGCCGGACCGCCTCGTCGAACCGCGTTAGGAACTCGTCGTGCACGCCCGCCTGGACGATGACCGTGCCCAGGGACGTGCAGCGCTGACCGGCCGTGCCGAACCCGCTGAAGAGCGCGCCTTCGGTCGCGAGGTCGAGGTCGGCGTCGGGCATGATCACCAGCGGGTTCTTCCCGCCCAGCTCCAGGCACGCTGTCTGCAGGTGCCGGCCCGTGAGCTCGCCGATGCGTCGGCCCACGTCCGTGGAGCCGGTGAACCCCACCTTGTCGACCAGCCCCTCGTCGAGCGCATGCTCCAATCCCGCGAAGGTCTCCGGTCCTTCGGTGAGCACCAGGTTGAACGCTCCGTCGGGGAATCCGGCATGCAGGAAGAGCTGCGCGAACGCCTCGGCCGTGGCGGGCGTGTACTCGGCCGGTTTCCAGACGACCGCGTTGCCGCACAGGAGCGCGGGCACCAGGTACCAGGAGGGCACCGCGACCGGGAAGTTGCCCGCCGTCACGATGGCGGCGACGCCCACGGGCACCCGGAACGTGAACAGCTGCTTGTCCGGCATCTCGCTCGGCACGGTCTGTCCGTAGAGGCGGCGGCCTTCGCCCAGGAAGAAGTTGCAGGTGTCGACGACCTCTTGTACCTCGCCGCGTGATTCCCTGATGGGCTTGCCGATCTCTCTCGTGATCAGGCGGCTGAGCGCCTCGAAGTTCGCTTCCACGAGGCGTCCGAGCTGTTGGATCGCGCGACCGCGGACGGGGGCGGGGACGGCCGCCCACCCGGGCTGCGCCGTGCGGGCGGCCCGGCAGGCCTCGAAGAAGGTCGAGGCGTCCCCGAGAGATACCTCCGCTACGACCTCGTCGAGCCGGGCCGGGTCGGTGACGGTGAGCGTACCGCCGCCGGCCCGCTCGACGGGGACGCCGTTGACGATGGAGGCGATGTGGGTACCCATGCCCCGGATGGTACGTGGCCGGAACCCGTGACGCCGTCCCGCGATCAGGTGCCCGAAACGGACCCGAGCCGCGTGATCGGCGAGGAGCCGTTGGACGGGGTCTCCTTCGAGCCGTTCCCGTTCCGCGGTTGATCGATCCCGCCGAACAGGTATCCGCAGTAGCGGCATCGGCGCGCGGCCATCCGCACGGGTTCGGCGCAGTCCGGACACGCCTTCATGACCGGTTCGGAGGTCATCCCGCCTGTGGCGAGCTGCCCACAGGTCGGACAGCGCGCGCCGGGCTCAACGGCGCCGGGGAACGCGCCTTCGTCTCCGGTGGTGACGCCGATCGCCGGACGCTCGAGCTGAAGCATCGCGAGCTGCATGCGATGTTCGTTGATCTGCTTGACGTGACTCGCCGCCACCTGATGGGCGTGAGAGAGCTCACGGCGGAGTTGATCGTTGCGGGTCCGCAGTTCCTTCTTCCTCATCACCTGCACGCTCCTGGGGGGAGCACGGTCTCTGTCTGCATCGGCGTCGAGGCAGCAAACCTATACCTGAAGGGCAACCGCGCGCCTTCGTCATCTTGCTGTAGCCGAACGGCCCGATGGGACACGGGAGCCGCCCGTGGCGGGACCTCAACGGCCTCACACGTGCGTGAGCACGAGGTCCAAAGGCCGCGGCATCCGCGGCAGGTCCACCGCGTCCACGAGCATCGCGCCCGTCTGGATCTTCCGGCCGCTGCGGGTTCCCACGAACCGCCGGAGCTGCTCGGCGTGTGGCCGGTCGCGCCACGCAGGCTGGCGCTGGAATGTGCGGAACGACCCCAGGTCGCCCTGCGCTTCGAACACCCGCTCGACGACCGAGGGACCCGCGGCGCGGACCAGCTCGTCCTCGAGGTCCGCGTCGCACACGAAGAAGCCGAGCCGTTCCATGTCGGCGGTGCCGAGGTTCGAGCCGAGGCCGGCCCGTTGGAGCGCGCCTCGGTAGTCGTCCACCTCGGCCACGTCGCAGAGGCCCGCGAGGACCACATCGGCGCCGCGCGGCCCGAACAGGTCCAGGAAGCGACCGATATTCTTGGAGCCGCCGATCGGCACGATCGAAACGCCCTCGGCGCCCAGTTCCCGGCCACGGCGGCGCGCGAGCGCCTCGAGCGCGAGCTGGTCGCTCACGCCCTCGACGAGGACGACCGCGCGCGGGAACCGGTCTTCACGACGTTCCATGGATAGCACGGTATCGGGACCGCGCTGCGCCGACGCGCACCCCAACGAGGAGGAAGCGGAGTCCGTGGCGGGATTGGCGGTGCGGGGCTCCTCCGCTAGCATCGTGATGCGGGGTGGAGCAGTCCGGTAGCTCGCTGGGCTCATAACCCAGAGGTCGTCAGTTCAAATCTGACCCCCGCGACGAAAGAGGTAGCGGTGAGAAGGGGTCTCGGGAAACCGAGGCCCCTTCTGCTTTCGCCGTGGGCTAACGGATCGTGCCGGGAGTCATATCAGGGAGGCGGGCCACGCGCGCCCGACACTCACACGCCCGATCGCCGCGGACGGCTGGCGGCGCCGAGACTCCGCGCCACCCGTACACTCCGGGCGTGTCTTCGACGCGACGGCTCCTCGCCTCCCTCGCCGCCCTGACCGCGTGCATGGCGTTCGCCGGATCGGTACCGACGGCGACGGCGTCGGGAGCGCCGGCCGTGCTCCGCGATCCCGGAGACCCCTCCTACGTCGTGCACCTGAGGACAGGGGGCGTCGGTCACGCGTGGACCGGCTCGGAGTCCGTGACCTTCACCAACCTCGGCGCGACCGGTCTCGGCGAGATCTGGCTCCGGCTCTGGTCGAACGGCGTGATGGGGTGCGGAGGTGTCGGCGGACACGACGCGATCCGCGTCTTGCACGTGACGGGGGGCACCGCGGACGCTCCTACCGAGAACTGCACCGCCCTCAGGATCCAGCTCGACGCCCCCCTCCCGCCGGGCGGTCGGACCACCGTGGGGATGCGCCTCGCGATCGACGTCCCTAGGCGTGACGATCGCTTCGGGTACCGGCCCGGGCTCACGCTGCTCGGGACCGCGCTGCCCACGCTCGCCGTCCGCGACGACCAGGGCTGGCATGCGACCGAACCGTTCGTCGACCTGGGGGAGAGCTTCTACTCGATCGCCGGGACCTACCGGGTCACGCTCAGCGCGCCTCGAGGGCTCGCCACGCCCGCCACCGGGTTCGCGGTCGCCCATCACGACACGCGGTCGGGCAGGAGCGTCACGACCTACGCGGCTTCGAGCGTGCGTGATTTCGCCTGGGCCGCAGGACGCCTCGCGACCGTTACCGGCCAGGTGGGTGCGACGCGCGTGGTGGTTTCCTACCAGCGGCCCGGCGTGACCCGCGGGGAGGCGCTCGATGCGCTCGCGACCGCGCGGGGGGCGATGCGGACCTACGGCCGGGACTTCGGCGCCTATCCGTACCGCGAGATGGATGTCGTGCTTCCCGCGTCCGCCTCGTTCGGAGGCATGGAGTACCCGCAGATCGTCTTCACGAACCCGTACGCGATCAACCACGAGGTCGCGCATCAATGGTGGTACGGCGTGGTGGGCGACGACGAGTTCCACGAGCCGTGGCTGGACGAAGGCTTCGCCACCTGGACCGAGCGGCTCGCCCCGGGCGGGGCCACGCCCTGGCGGAACTGCGGGACACCCACCTGGCCGAGCCCCGCGGCCAGGCTCACCAACGACATGAGCTATTGGGACGCGCACCGAGCACAGTACGGGGCCGTCGTCTATGACATCGGAGGCTGCCTGCTCGCAGACCTCGCGCACCGGTTCGGGCTTGCCACGTTCATCGGGGTGCTCCGCGACTACGCGCAGGCCCACTGGTTCGGCGTGACGCGCTCGTCCGAGTTCCGGGACGCCATCGACGCGGCGGCGCTCGCCGACGGGGTGAGCCTGCCCGCCGGCTACTGGTCGGCGTGGCGGGTGGACTAACGCCGAGCGGCAGGGACTAGGATGAGGGTTCGAGCTTCATCGCCACACGTTCGGAAGCGAAGGGGGAGATGCAGTGGGAGCCAACAAGGTCGTCGATCAGCTCGGCAAGGTGCCGCTGTTCTCCGACTGTTCCCAGCGTGACCTGCAGACCATCGCCCGCGTCGTGAAGGACATCGACCATCCGGCGGGCACGGTCGTCGCGCGCGAGGGCGAGCCCGGCGTCGGCCTGTTCGTGATCGCCGACGGCACCGCTGATGTCACGATCGGCGGCAAGAAGAAGGCGACCCTGGGCCCCGGCGACTTCTTCGGGGAGATCGCGCTCCTGGACGGCGGTCCCCGCACGGCCACCGTCACGGCGACGTCGGACGTGCACCTGCTCGGCCTGACGGAGTGGGTCTTCCGCGGACTGATGCAGGAGCATCCGTCGATCGCGGTGAAGACCCTCCAGGCGATGGCGGGACGTCTGCGCGGCGCCACGAAGGCTGCCACGAGCTGACCCTCGCCCGCCGGCTGGTTGCGTCGTGGCCACCCTCCTGCGCCCCGACGGATGCCGCCTGTATTTCGAGCTCCACGGCGCTCGCACATCCCCGCCGTTGATCCTGCTCGAAGGCATCGGAGACCACCTCCCCGGGTGGCGGCTCACCGTCTCGGACCTGTCCCGCGCGCTGTTCGTGATCGGGTACGACTTCCGCGGCAACGGCGGTTCCGACGACCCCCCCGGCCCCTGCTCGATGTCGACCTTCGTGGAGGACACCGTCGCGCTCCTCGACGAGCTCGGGATCGAGCGTGCCCACGTCTACGGACATTCGTTCGGCGGCATGGTGGCGCAGGAACTCGGACTCACCCACCCGCGACGGGTGCGCACGCTGATCCTCGCGGCCACCCACAGCGGGGGACCGCACGCGATCCGCGCCTCGGCCAGGGTACCCAAGGACCGGCCCTACCTCGCCCTGTACAGCGAGGCGTTCGCGGACGACGCACCCCGATCGCGTAGCCCGAGACCTCCGGATCGACGCGTCGCAGCCGCACCATCCGCTGGGCAAGCGGAGACAATGGGAGGCGATGCGGACTCTTCGACGCCTTCGATCGGCTCCCCTCGCTCCGGATCCCGTCCTCGATCCTGCACGGGACCGACGATCGCACCGTCGCGCCGGCCAACGCCGAGATCCTCGGCGGCGCGGATCCCCGGCAGCCGAGTTGCGGTGGCTCCCCGGAGCCGGCCACCGCTATCAGTCCGAGCAGCCCGAGGCCGCCGACGGTGCGGTGCTCGACTTCGTCCGCAGGCACGCCGATGCCTGAGGCGCCGCCGGAGATCGAGGCGCTCGCCGCGCGACGGGCGGCGGCCCGTGCCGAGAAGGAGTTCGCCGCCGCCGACGCGCTGCGTGAGGAGATCGAGGCGGCGGGATGGACCGTGGCCGATGCCCCCGACGGTTGGACGCTCGAACCGCTCGCCCCTGCCGCGGACGAGGCCGCGGGTCCGCTGCGTGCGCAGGACGTCACGTCGGTGCTCGATGCCCCCGCGCGCGTGGACGCGAGCATCCACTGGGTCGCCGAGGGCTGGCCCGAGGACATCGTCCGGGCGATCGCCTCGTTCCGATCGCACGCGGGCGGCCGCACGATGCAGTACGTCGTGGCCGACGTGACGGGAGCGGACGCTTCGACGTTCGGCGAGGCCGTCGAGGTGATCTCGCTGGCACCGGGAACGGGATGGGGGGCGGCGCGCAACGCCGGTCTCAAGCGTTCCACCGGGGCGCTGGTCGTCGTCATGGACGGGTCCATCGAGGCTGCCGGCGACGTCCTGGGGCCCCTCGAGGCCGCGCTCGCCGATCCCGCCGTGGGCATCGCCGGACCATTCGGGATCGTGACGCACGATCTCCGTCAGTTCGACGAGGCGCCGGGGCCGGGTCCGTGCGACGCGGTCGAGGGTTACTGCATGGCGATGCGCCGGGAGATCCTCGGTCGGGCCGGGCTCTTCGACGAGAAGTTCCGGTGGTACCGCACGGCCGATATCGAGTTCTCGTTCCGGGTGAAGGACCTGGGCCTGTCGACCGTCGTGGTCGACCTACCGGTGATCAAGCACGAGCATCGGATGTGGTTCGAGACCGACCCGGCCACGCGGGCGAAATGGTCCAAGCGCAACTACTACCGGTTCCTCGATCGCTGGCGCGATCGATGGGACCTGGTGCTGGATCCGCACCCCCCGGACCCGCCCGAGCACGGCCCGGACCCCGATCCTCGGGAACCCTGAGGCGGCCCCGCCGGCGCGGTCGCCCGTGTTCAGTTCGTGGGCAGCGGTGGCGCCGGCGGCAGCGTGATGCGCGGCTCGCGCACGTGCTTCGTCGGGGCCGGGAGCGCCGAGGCGGCGGCCTCGTCCTGCGCTCGTTCGTCCGCCTCGCGGCGGACGTCGACCGGGTCGGGGATGACCTTCGTGCCGGCCGCGTAGGCCTGGAGGTCCGCGCCGTCGATCGTCTCGGTGACGAGCAGCAGTCCCGAGAGGCGGTCGAGCAGATCCCGGTGCTCGTGCAGGATGCGCACGGCCTGATCGTGGGCCTCGGCGAGGAGGCGCGAGATCTCCTCGTCGATCTTCTCCGACGTGCCGCTCGAGATGCGTGGACCACCGCCGAACATGGAGTTCGGGTCCTCGTGGCCGAGCGACAGGGGACCGACCTTCTCGCTCATCCCGTACTCGGCCACCATGGCGCGGGCGATCTGCGTCGCCTTCTCGAGGTCGTTCTGGGCGCCGGTGGAGATCTCGTCGAAGATGATCTCCTCGGCGACGCGGCCGCCCATCGCGAACGCGAGCATGTCCTTCAGCTCCGGCTCGGTGGCGAGGTAGCGATCCTCCAGCGGCCGGGTCATCGTGAGGCCGAGGGCGGCGGTGCCGCGCGGGATGATCGTGATCCGGTGGATGGGGTCGAGGTTCTCGCAGTAGTGCGCCACGAGGGCGTGTCCCATCTCGTGGAACGCCACCCGGGTCTTCTCCTTCTCGCTCATGACGCGCGACTTGCGTTCGAGGCCCATCGACGCCCGGTCGATCGCCTCCTCGAGCTCGTTCTCGCCCACCGAGTTCTTCTCACGACGCGCCGCGAGGAGCGCGGCCTCGTTCACCACGTTCTCGAGGTCGGCGCCCGTGAAACCGGGGGTGCGCGCCGCGATCGTGTGCAGGTCGACGTCGGGGCTGAGCGCCACGCCGCGCGCGTGCACGCGCAGGATCTCCTCCCGCCCCTTGAGGTCGGGGCGGTCCACCACGACCTGGCGGTCGAAGCGGCCCGGCCGCACGAGCGCGGGGTCGAGGACGTCCGGACGGTTGGTGGCGGCCATGATGATCACGCCCTTGCTGGCGTCGAAGCCGTCCATCTCCACCAGCAGCTGGTTCAGGGTCTGCTCGCGCTCGTCGTGCGCGCCGAACCCGGCGCCGCTCACGCCGGCCCGACCCTTGCCGATGGTGTCGATCTCGTCGAGGAAGACGAGCGCGGGGGCCTTCTCCTTGGCCTGCTGGAACAGCTCGCGCACGCGCGCCGCGCCGAGGCCCACGAACATCTCCACGAACTCCGAACCGCTCATGAAGAAGAAGGGGACGTTCGCCTCGCCGGCCACCGCCCGGGCCAGCAGCGTCTTGCCGCACCCCGGAGGGCCCAGGAGCAGGACGCCCTTGGGGATGCGTCCGCCCAGGCGCTGGTACTTCTTGGGGTTCGAGAGGAACTCGACGATCTCGCGCAGCTCGTCCTTGGCCTCGTCCACGCCGGCCACGTCGGCGAACGTGGTCTTCATCTCCTTGCGGTCGTAGATCTTGACCTTGTTCTTGCCCATGTTCAGAGCGCCCGCGCCCGCCGCGTTCATACGCCGGAACACGAACCAGTACAGGAGGCCCATGATCAGCACGAACGGCAGGATGTTGATCAGGAGCTGCCCGAAGATGCTGGGCTGCACGAACTCGTAGTTGACGTCGTGTTGCTGAAGCCAGTCCGTGTACGCCTGATCGATCGAGATGTTCTGTGAAAGGTCGGTCGTGAAGTTCTTCGTGGTGCCGTCGGACTCCTTGATGACACCGGAGATCGAGGAGTCGGAGATCTTCACCGGCGTGTCCGGGTCGATCTTGCCGTCCGTGACGGCGGCCTGGAAGTCGCTGTAGAGGATCTTGCTGGTGTTGGCGTGCTGGAAGAGGCTCTGGAGGAGGAAGACGCCGATCAGGGCCACCAGGACGATGGCGAGCCATGAGGACGTGCGTGGACGGGGGACGCCGGGTCCGCCGGAGTTGTCCCCGCCGGACTTGCGGTTGAACGGGTTGCGATCGTTGTCGTCGGGCATAGTCCCCTCATCTTCCCACTGCCCTTCGAGATATGACAGGTACGACGTCGGCGTCCTGTTGGTGTTCCTGTAGCGAGGGCGGGGTTCGGCGGGCCGCGCGTCACAGGTTTCCGCGATACTGGAGCGCATGGCTCAGGCCGCAACCGACGACGCCGCACTGCGGGAGCGCTTCGAACGCGACGTGCTTCCCCTGCTGCCCAGCCTGTACGGGGCAGCCATGCGGCTCACGCGCAATCCCGCGGATGCGGAGGACCTGATCCAGGAGACCTACCTGCGCGCCTTCCGTGGCTTCGCCGGCTTCAAGGAAGGCACCAACCTCAAGGCCTGGCTCTACCGGATCCTCACGAACAGCTTCATCAACACCTATCGGAAGAAGCAGCGCGAGCCGCAGATCGTGGAGGGGCCCGACGACATCGGCGAGTGGTACCTCTACGACAAACTCGGCGGTCGCAACGTCGAGGTCTCGGCCGAGAACGAGGTCTTGGACCAGATCCCGGACGCCGACGTGAAGGCGGCCCTGGAGTCGCTCCCGGAGAACTTCCGGATCCCGGTGCTGCTGGCGGACGTCGAGGGATTCAGCTACAAGGAGATCGCCGAGATCATGGACACGCCCATCGGGACGGTGATGTCGCGCCTGCATCGGGGAAGGAAAGCGCTGGAGAAGGCGTTGTGGGAGACGGCGCGAGAACGAGGACTGGTCGATGAGTGACTGCGGACCCAACTGCGAGGAGACCCTGGAGGAGATCCAGCGATTCCTCGACGGCGAGGTCGTCGAGTCGGTGCGGGTCCAGATCGAACAGCATCTGACGGGCTGCAACCCGTGCATGCAGCGCACCGAGTTCCGTCGTCACCTCAAGATCATGATCTCCGCGAAGTGCGGCTCGGAGGTCGTGCCGACGGATCTGCAGGCCAAGATCATGGATCTGATCCGCGACCTCGACGCACGTCCGGGCTGATCCGCAGAACCCCGTTCCTCCTCGCGACGAATCCCTTCCCGAACGAGAGGAGGGAACGTGCGCGACGAGCACTTGCAGGGAAGCCATCCCGGCCACCTTCCGCCCCCGTCCAGGGTCCACGGGACCGGGCGCGTCTGCGAGGCGGACGGCTGCGGGACGAAACTCTCGATGTACAACCCCGCCCGGCATTGCTGGCAGCACACGGAGCTGAGCTTCCCCAGCTACCGCGGCAAGCGTCTCCAACCCGGCAGCGCCTGAGCAGGCGACGCCCGACCCGAGAGCGACCGCTCGCCCGTTCCGAGCGCCCGGGCTAGGATTCGGGCGGGGGTGGTCGATGGAACTCGGTACCGTGCTGGGGGTCTGGGCGCATCCCGACGACGAGACGTATCTGTCCGCCGGGCTGATGGCGCAGGCGGTGCGCGACGGCGATCGCGTGGTGTGCGTCACCGCGACGCGCGGCGAGGGCGGCTCCCTCGACGAGGAGCGTTGGCCGCCCGAGACGATGGGCGCCGTGCGCGAGGTCGAGCTGATGCGTTGCCTCGAGATCCTCGGTGTCCGCGAGCACATCTGGCTCGATCTCCCCGACATCGACATGGACACCCCGTTGCCGAGCGACGGCTACGCGAGGGTGCTCGAGCTGATGGAGGATGTGCAGCCGGAAACCATCCTGACGTTCGGCCCCGACGGCATGACGGGGCACGCCGCCCACATGAGCGCGTGCGCGTGGGCCACCCAGGCCTTCGAGGCGGCAGCTCCCGCCGGAGCGAGGCTCTACTACGCCACCAACACCGAGGAGTGGGCCGCCGAATTCGTCCCCATCTACAACCGCTTCGACATCTTCCGGCCCGGCACGCCTCCGGTCACGCCGCGCGACCAGCTCGGCATCGACTTCCCGTTGCCGCCCGACATCCTGGAGCTGAAGCTGCGGGCGATCCAGGCCCACGAGAGCCAGGTCGGCGGGATGGTCGACGCGTTCGGCGAGGACATCTTCCGCCGGGCCATGAAGGACGAGTACTACGCGCTCGCGGCCACCAAGGGTCCGGCGTGACCACCGATCGGCCGCGCGCGGTCCGCGATCTCGACTGGGACCCCGAGCGCGCACGCGCCTTCGCCGATCGGACCGTCGACCTGTGGGAGGAGCTCCTCACGCGGCTACGGGACCTCCCGATCTCGCGTCACTGGACCGCGCCCATGGTTCGGGAGGCCGTGACGCTGCCGGTCCCGGATGAGCCGATGTCCGACGACGAGCTGTTCGCCTACCTGCGCGACGTGACCTTCGAATGGTCGGGGTACCTGGGACACCCCGGGTTCATGGCCTACGTGAGCGGGGCCGGGACCGTGCCGGGCGCCGCCGCGGACCTGCTCGCGTCCGGGATCAACATGAACGTCGGGGGATGGGTGCTCTCGCCCTCGGCCACGGAGATCGAGCTGCACCTGTGCCGATGGTTCGCGCAGGAGGTCTTCGGTCTCCCGGAGGGCTCGGGGGGCGAGATCACATCCGGCGGGGCCATGGCCAACTTCATCGCGCTGAAGACGGCACGCGATCATCGCGCGGGCTGGGACGTGCGCCAGCAGGGCGTGGCGGCGGGCCCTCCCCTCGGGTTGTACCTGTCCACGGAGACCCACGTGGTCTCCGATCGCGCGGCGGACATGCTGGGGATCGGGGCCGCCAACGTGCGCCACATCGCGGTCGATGCGGACTACCGGATGCGCATCGACCTGCTGCGGGCGCAGATCGCGGAGGATCGCGCGGCGGGGATCCATCCGCTCGCGGTGGTGGCTACCGCGGGAACGGTCTCGACGGGAGTCGTCGACCCGCTCGAAGAGATCGCCGACGTGTGCGCCGCCGAAGGGCTCTGGTTCCATGTCGACGGGGCCTACGGAGGGCCCGCCGTGCTGGCCGACGACCTCCGCCCGCTGTTCGCGGGGATCGAGCGCGCGGACTCGATCGCGTTCGACCCGCACAAGTGGCTCTACACGCCGCACGCGGGTGGCTGCGTGTTGGTGCGGGACTTCTCGCATCTGGCCGAGAGCTTCGACGCGTACGCGAGCTACACCGTGCAGGACAAGGACGTGATCGGCCACGGCGTGGACCTCGGCCGGCACGGACCCAACTTCAGCAGGAGCTTCTGGTCGCTGAAGGTGTGGGTCTCGCTGCTCGCGCATGGACGTCGGGCCTACGCCGCACGGATCTCCCACGACGCGGAGCTGGCCCGATACCTGGGGGCCCTCGTGCAGGAGCGCGACGAGTTCGAGCTGATGGCGCCCGTGGGCCTCTCGATCACGTGCTTCCGCTACGTCCCCTCGGATCTTCCGCGGACGGACGCCTCCGAGGCGTACCTCTCCGAACTCAATCAGCGCCTGATGACGGAGATCCAGCTCGACGGCAGGATCTTCTGCTCCAACGCGATCCTCGACGGCCGGTTCGTCCTGCGCACCTGCATCGTGAACTTCCGCACGGAGGCCGAGGAGATGGAGGCCGTGCTCGAGGTGGCCGCGGAGCTGGGCGCGAAGCTCGACGCGGAGCTCAGACCGGAGGCCCTGCGGTGAGCGCTCCCGCGTTCGCGTTGCTGGGCGCCGGTGAGTTCGATCCGTGGACGACCGCCGTGGACCGCTGGCTCGTCGGGCGTCCGGACGCTGCGGGTGACCGCGTGTTGGTGGCTCCCGCGGCCGCGGCCGCGGAGGGCGACGACGTCTTCGACATGTGGGCGCGCAAGGGGCTCGACCACTACGCGTCGTTGGGGATCCCGGCCGACGTGCTGCCGCTGAAGACCCGCGAGGACGCGCTGCACGGCGATCTCGCCGACGCGCTCGAAGGCGCGGCGGTCATCTACTTCTCGGGCGGCAATCCCGCCTACCTCTCCTCCGTGCTCCGCGACACCCCGCTGTGGGCATCGATCCGCGAGGCGATGACGCGAGGGCTCGCGTACGCGGGGTGCAGCGCCGGCGTGGCGTGCCTCGGGGACATCGCGCCCGACAGCGCCCGCGAGGAGTTCGATGAGGAGCTCTGGCAGCCCGGGCTGAAGCTCTTCCCCGGATACTGGTTCGGACCGCATTGGGACGCCCTGGACGGGTTCGCGCCCGGCCTCACCGACTTCATCATCTCCGAGGTGCCGAGCGGCACGACCCTCGTCGGGATCGATGAGAACACGGCGCTCGTGGGGGACGGGCGGGTGTGGTCCGTGGCGGGCGTCGGAGGGGTCCACATCATGTCGTCGGGCGATTGGGAGCATCTCGAACCCGGCGCCGACCTCGAGCTGCCCCTGCTCGGCGGCTGAGCGGGCCCGTTGGCCGGAGTCGAGGACCGCGGGTAGGCTGCCGCGCATGCCCGCCAAGGAGCCGCTCACCCGCGCTTCGCCGATCGAGGCGCGCGCGCCGCAGATCCTGAAGCGACTCGCCAAGGCCTACCCCGATGCCCACGTCGCGTTGAACTTCACGAACCCGCTGGAGTGCCTGATCGCGACGATCCTGTCCGCGCAGTGCACCGACGAGCGCGTGAACATGGTGACCGAGGTCCTCTTCGAGAAGTACCGCTCACCCGAGGACTACCTGCGCGTTCCCGAGGACGAGCTGAAGGAGGACATCCGCTCGACGGGCTTCTTCAACCAGAAGACGAAGTCGATCCGGGGGGCGTGCGCACGCATCGTCGAGGTGTATGGCGGTGAGGTCCCGGACACGATGGAGGACCTGATCACCCTTCCCGGGGTGGCGCGCAAGACGGCCAACATCGTCATGGGCAACGGCTTCGGCAAGGTCGAGGGCATCGCCGTGGACACCCACGTGCGACGCTTGGCCAACCGGCTCGGCTTCAGCGCGGAGTCGGATCCCGACAAGATCGAGCGGGACCTGATGCGGCTGATCCCACGGAAGGAGTGGTTCGATGTGACCTACCGGATCATCGACCACGGCCGCGCGATCTGCCAGGCCAAGAAGCCCAAGTGCGACGTCTGCACGCTCAGCGATCTCTGCCCCTCGAGCCGGGTGTGAGGCCCGGCTCAGCCGGCGACACCCACGAGCTCGCTCTCGCGGGACGCATGTGCAGCGGCGAGGCGGCGACGTTCACGGCGGATGACGCGGCGTTCCTCTTCATCCAGCCCACCCCAAACCCCCGCGTCCTGACAGGTCTCGAGCGCCCACCGCAGGCATTCGCCGCGGACGTCGCAGGTGGCGCAGACCGCCTTGGCGCGTTCCGCCTGCTCGACGGCGGGGGCGGTGGAGCCCACGGGGAAGAAGAGCTCGGGATCCTCATCGATGCACGCAGCGCGATCGATCCAGAGGGTCTCGCGCGGGTCATGCCTGAGCCTGGGTTCAATCATGGGTCACCGTCTGACAGGTGCGGATACCATCGGGCGATGTGCGGAGCAGCCTAGTGTCTGAATCGCCGTTCAGTCAAGCGGGACGGACCGCGATCGTCGCGCACCGGGGAGCGTCCGCCCGCGAGGCGGAGAACACCCTCGAGGCGTTCGAACTGGCGATGGCCTCGGGTGCGGAGGCGGTGGAGTTCGACGTCCGGATGACGGCCGACGGCGCCCCGATCGTGATGCACGACCCCGAGGTGGCACGCACCACCGACGGCTCGGGGCTCGTGAGGGATCTGCGGGTAGAGGAGATCAAGGACCTGCGCATCCGGCTCCGCGACGGCGGGTTGGCCGAGGTGCCCACCCTCGTGGAGGCGCTCGGGTGCTGCTCGGGCCGGATCGCCGTCGACGTCGAGATCAAGAACATCCCGGGCGAGCCCGACTTCGACGGGGATCGCGAGGCGGCCGTGGAGGCGACGCTGGCCGCGCTCGACGCCGTCTCGTTCTCCGGCGACGTCATCATCTCGAGCTTCAATCCCTTCTCGATCGGCGCATGCGAGGCGCCTCGCGCCGGGTGTGCCGACCGGGTTGCTCACGCCCTACGAGGTGGACGCGGACATCGCGTTCGGGTTCGCGCGCGAGACAGGGGCACGCATGGGTGCTGCCGTTCGTCGACCGCGTGCGCGCGGCGGATGCCGCGATCGTCGAGCGGGTGCACGCGGCGGGCATGCGGATCGGCACGTGGATCACGGACGACCCGTCGGTGGCGCTCGAACTGATGCGGGCCGGACTCGACGCGGTCGCCACCAACGATCCCGCCCCCGTCGTGGCCGCACGCGCCGAAGCGGGTCTGGCGTGATCTTCCGCCGGCGCCGGGTCCCCCCAGAGCTCGAGGCGCCGCACGCCGCCTTCCTGGACGTGCTCGCGGAGGTGGAGACGGCGAAGGAAGCCCTCACGGACTGCATGCCGACGACCCGGTTGCCCGGGCGCCCGTTGCCCGACGCGCTCATCGAGTACGAGTCCCACGTCGAGCGGGCGGCCGCGCTGATGCCGGGATGGCGGTGCGGGGCGACGGAACAGGTGTGGCAGGGCTGCGCCTCCGGCCTCGACGACGCCCTCGCGCTCGCGCGCCGGCTCCGCGAGGAGGCTCCCGACCTCGGAGGGTTCGAGGGTCTGCTCGGCACGGTCGAGAGCCTGTTCGACCCGCTGCAGCCGTTCGAGGATGCGGCGAAGCGGTTCGACGCCCTCAAGGTGTAGCTGCGCCACGCAGGGCCGGGCGGTAGCCTGTGCGCTCCGTCATCGTCCGAGCGGAGCGTGCGTGTGGGTACAGACCAGTCGATCCCCCCCGGGCCCGTCGGCGAGCTGGTCGATCCGACCCCCGCCGCGGCGCCCTCCGCCGCACCGATGACCGGCGAGGTGGTCGCCCTCGTGCCGGTCGACCCGGACGCGCAGGCCCGGGCGCTGTTCGCCGGCACGCACGGCAGCGCCGAGGCCGAGGCGGTGTGGACGTACATGGGCTATGGCCCGTTCGGTGACGAGGCCACGATGCGTGCATGGCTCGGCGGTCTCGTCGACTCCACCGACCCACGCGTCTTCGCCGTGATCGAGATCGCATCCGGCGCACCGGTGGGCCTGGTGAGCTACCTGAACGTCGATCCGGCGATGCGGCACGTGGAGCTGGGTCACATCTGGTACGTCCCGTCCGCCCAGCGCACCAAGGTCAACACGGAGACCGTGTACCTGCTCCTGCGGCGGGCCTTCGACGAGCTCGGCAACCGCAGGGTGGAGTGGAAGTGCGACGCGCTGAACGCGCGCTCACGCGCGGCCGCGCTGCGGCTGGGCTTCACGTTCGAGGGCGTCTTCCGCCAGCACATGATCGTCAAGGGTCGCAACCGCGACACCGCGTGGTTCGCCATGCTCGACGGAGAGTGGCCCTCGCGGAGGGCGGACCTCGAGCGGTGGCTCGCGGCCGAGCCGGGGACCGTCTCGTTGAGCGCGCTGCACGCAGCGTCATGACGGTCGTCGGGCTGATCGGGGTCGAGAAGTCCTTCGGATCCTGGCCCGTGCTCCAGGGCGCCGACCTGGAGGTGGGGGAGGGCGCTCGGATCGGGATCGTCGGGCCCAACGGCGCGGGGAAGTCGACGATGCTGAAGATCCTGGCCGGGCTCGAGACGGCGAACGCCGGCGACGTGGTGCGGCGCAAGGGCTTGGTCGCGGCCTACCTCGAGCAGAACCCCGACGGCGACGCCCGCACGCCCGCGGAGACCGTGCTGGCGGCGCGTCCCGACGTCGCGGCGCTCGACGGTGAGCTGCGCGCGGTAGAGGCCGAGCTCGCCCGCCCCGACGTCATGGCCGACCTCGCGAAGATGGATCGCGTCCTCACCCGCCAGCAGGACCTGTTGGATCGCTGGGTCGCGGCGGGCGGGCCCGGGCTCGAGGGCGAGGTGGACGCGCTCCTGCGCTCGCTCGGGTTCGAGTCGCACGACCTCGGGCTGCCGACCACCGCGCTCTCCGGTGGACAGCGCAAGCTCGTCGGGCTCGCCGCCTGCCTGATCCGTCAGCCGCACCTGCTCCTGCTCGACGAGCCGGAGACCCACCTCGATGCCGACCGGCGGGCGCAGCTCGAAGGACTCGTCGGGGAGTTCCCGGGCGCCGTGGTCACGGTCTCGCACGACCGATACCTCCTGGACGAGACCGTCTCCCAGATCGCCGAGCTCGATCGGGGGGTGGTCACGATGTGGCCCGGGAACTACAGCGCGTACGCCGTGGCGAAGGAGGTGGCGCTGAAGCGACAGGAGCAGGTCTACGTCACGCAGCAGAAGGAGATCGCGCGCCTCGAGGCCGCCATCAAGCGGTTCGAACTCTGGGCGAGCATCGTGGTGAACGAGCGACACATCAAGCAAGCGCGGAACAAGCAGCGTCAGATCGACCGGATGGACAAGGTCGACAAGCCGGTCTTCGAGCGTCGGAAGATCGGCCTGGCGATCCGGAGCGCGCAGCGCGGCGGCAACAAGATCGTCGACCTGCGCGACGTGACGGTGGCCTTCGACGACGAACCCGTGCTGCTCGACGTTTCCCTCACGGTGACGCGGGGCGAGCGCATCGGGGTGATCGGGGCGAACGGAGCGGGGAAGTCCGTGCTCGGGAAGGTGCTCAGCGGCGAGATCGAGCCGACCCAGGGGGTGCGCTGGGCGGGGCCGGCGGTCGTCTTCGGCTACCTGGCCCAGGGGCACGAGACCGAGCCTCCGCACCTCACCCCGATCGAGTTCGTCCGCAACGCCAAGCCGATGTACGAGGACGAGGCCGTCTCGATCCTCGGACGGTTCCTCTTCCGCTACGACCAGATGCGCCAGCCCGTCGGCACCCTGAGCGGGGGCGAGCGCACCCGTCTGCAGCTCTGCCTCCTGATGCTGGGCGGCGCCAACTGCCTGCTGCTGGACGAGCCGACGAACCACCTCGACATCGAGAGCATGGAGGTGCTCGAGTCCGCCTTGGAGTCGTTCGACGGCACGGCCATCGTGATCTCGCACGACCGGTACCTCTTGGACCGGATCCCGGACCGCATCCTGGAGGTCCGCGATGGGCAGGTACGCTCGTCCCTCGGCGGTTACGACGATTGGGCGGCGGCGCGGACGGAGGTGGGTGCATGAGCGATCGGTTCGAGCGATCGTTGGAAGCGCTGGCGGCCGAGAGCGTGGCGGCCGAGGCGGCCCTGCGGGCGACTACGTCCGAAGGGTTCGGTCGTCCGACGCGTTGTCCCGCGTGGGACGTCCGAGGGCTAGCCGGGCACATGCTCCGCGACGTGGATCGCATCCCGGAGTACCTGGCCGCGCCCGCACCGACCGAGGCGGACACCGGCGCCGCCTCGTACTTCACCAGCTACGACCCCGCCGACGCGCCCGACGTGGCGGCGCGGTCGATCGAGCGCGCGGCATCCTTCGCGAGCACCGACGACCTCGTGGACGCGTTCGCGCACACGTGGCGTTCGGGGGTGGACCTCGCGCGCCGGGAGGGCCCCGACCGGCTCATCCAGGTGCAGTGGGGTCCGCGGCTCCGGCTGGACGACTACCTCGATACACGGGTGCTGGAACTCGCGGTGCACGGCTTGGACCTGGCCGATGCCCTCGGCATCGAACCGTGGCTGAGCGTCGATGGTGGCGCGATCGTCCGCGCGTTGCTGACATCGCTGCTGGAGGCGCCTCCGCCGCGGGATTGGGACGACGTCGAGCTCGCCGACAAAGGCACGGGACGCGTCCCCCTGAGCCCGCGCGACCGCGACGGCCTGGGCGCGCCCGCGGATCGGTTCCCGCTGCTCTCGTGAGCGAGCGGACCCTCGCCACGCTCGAAGGTGAGGTGGAGGGATGCCGAGCCTGTCCTCGACTCGTCGCCTGGCGCGAACGGACCGCTCGCGAGAAGGTGGCGCGCTTCGCGGATCAGACCTACTGGGCGCGACCGGTGCCCGGGTTCGGCGACGCCCGGGCGCGGATCGTGATCGTCGGACTGGCCCCTGCGGCGCACGGCGGGAACCGGACGGGTCGCATCTTCACGGGCGACCGCTCGGGCGACTTCCTGTACGCCTCGATGCATCGCGCCGGGTTGGCGAATCAGGCCACGAGCGTCGCGCGCGATGACGGCCTGCGCCTGAAGGGCGCCTACGTCACCGCCGTGAATCGGTGTGCGCCCCCGGCGAACAAGCCGACGCCCGAGGAACGCGATCGGTGCCTCCCGTTCCTCGAGCGGGAGCTCGTCGCGCTCCCCGAGGTCCGGGCCCTCGTGGCGCTCGGTGCCTACGCCTGGGACGGCATCCTGCGCGCCGTGTCCGCGCTGGGTCATCCGACGCGGCCGAGGCCTCGGTTCGGACATATGGTCGAGGTCGAGGTCGGACCCTACGTGCTCCTCGGCTGTTTCCATCCCAGCCAGCAGAACACGTTCACGGGCAAGCTCACGCCGGAGATGATGGATGCCGCGCTCAGGCGGGCGCGCGCGCTCGCCGGGCTTTGACCTCCTTCGGTGACGTCGCTACGGTGAAGGTCTGCCGTCCGAGGGAGGTTCCCATGGTCCGCCGGGTTCGATCGGTCCTCGTCGCCATCGGTGTCGGCGTACTCCTCACGGGCACCGTCGCACCGGCTCCGGGCGGCGCGTCGGTCCTACGTCGAGGATCGCCGCCCTGCACCATCGTCGGCACCGCGGGGGACGATCGCATCGTGGGCACGGCGGGCGACGACACGATCTGCGGGCTCGGCGGGGATGACACGATCTTCGGTCGCGCGGGCGACGACGTGCTGGAGGGTGCGCGGGGCGATGACTTCCTGAACGGCGGCTCGGGCGATGACACGATCCTCGGAGGGCCCGGCGACGACCAGCTGCTGGGGCTGGGCGGGGACGACCAGATGACCGGGAGCACGGGTGCGGACATCGCCGACGCCGGCGCGGGGAACGACCGCATCGTCGCCGGCGTCGGCAACGACATCCAGCTGTTCGGCGGGGCCGGCAAGGACGTCGTGAACGGCGGCGCGGGCAACGACCGGTGCGTGGCCACGGTCGACAACGTCGACGGCAACGACAAGGCGATCGGCGGCCCGGGCCACGACACCCGCTACACGGATCCCGGCGACATCCGCATCGGATTCGAGGCCAGCAGGCCCTGCCTCGGAGGGTGAGTTCCCCGATCGGGTGAGGAAGATCCGCGCTCCTCAACCGTATCGGCGGGCGCCCGTATGCTGGGCGCATGGGCCGACACCGCAGCTTCTTCGCCGTGCGCCCGGAGGAAGAGGGGTCGCGTCCGGTCGACCGCGCCACCGTCCGCCGGGTGGTGGCGACCTTCCGCCCGTACAAAGCGCGGGTCGCGGGCGTCGCGCTCCTCATCATCATCACGTCGGCGCTCGGGGTCGTAAACCCGTGGCTGATCGTGAAGGTGTTCGACAACGCGCTCTTCGGCAAGAGCAGCAATGGCGGGAGCTGCGCCGGAGTTCCCTGTCCCAACCTGCCGTTGCTCTACCGCTACGTCGCGCTGATGATCATCGTCCCGATCATCACGAGCGTGCTCGGGATATGGCAGACCTATCACGCGAACCTCGTCGGGCTCCGCGTGATGCAGGACCTCCGCAACGCGCTATACGCGCACCTGCAGTTCATGCCGCTGCGGTTCTTCACGACGACCCGCACCGGCGAGATCCAGTCGCGCCTCTCCAACGACGTGGGCGGGGTGCAGACGGTGGTAACGGACACGGCGTCCAGCGTGCTCGCCAACATCACCACGATCGTCAGCACCATCGTGGTGATGTTCGCCCTCTCGGTCCCGCTGACGCTGCTTTCGCTGGCCCTGTTGCCGCTGTTCCTGTGGCTCACCGTCAAGGTGGGGCGCGCTCGCCGCGAGGTCGCCAGCAGCACGCAGAAGACCATGGCCGACATGACCTCGATCACCGAGGAGACCCTCAGCGTGAGCGGCATCCTCCTGTCGAAGTCGTTCGGGCGCCAGCGCCACGAGATCGACCGGTTCCGCGAGGAGAACGTCCGCCTGACCGGCCTGCAGATCCGACAAACGATGATCGGCCGATCGTTCTTCGCCGTGGTGGGAACGTTCTTCTCGATCACGCCGGCCCTCGTGTACCTGGTGGCGGGCTGGGTGAACAGCGGGCATCCGCCCGGCAGTCCGGCGATCCAGGCGGGCATGCTCGTGGGCTTCACCACGCTCCAATCGCGCCTGTTCTTCCCCATCGGCTCGATGCTCCAGGTCTCGACCGAGGTGCAGTCCTCGTTCGCCCTCTTCGACCGGATCTTCGAATACCTCGACATGGACCATGAGCTCGAGGACAAGCCTGACGCAGTGAAGCCGGATCTGAGCACCATCCGAGGGAAGGTCGTGCTCGACCGCGTCCGGTTCCGGTACGAGACCCCACGGGAGGGAGGCGCCGCCGCCACCTCACCGTCAGATCTCGCGCTCGCGAACGAGGCGCCCCGCACCTGGACGCTCGACGATGTGAGCCTAGAGATCCCACCGGGGCAGCTCGCGGCGCTGGTCGGTCCGAGCGGTGCGGGGAAGACCACCATCACGTACCTCGTGCCACGGCTCTACGATGTGCAGCAGGGACGCGTGCTGATCGACGACCTCGACGTGCGTGACTACGCTCTGGAATCGCTCGGGGAGATGATCGGCGTGGTCACGCAGGAGACCTACCTGTTCCACACGACGATCCGCAGGAACCTGATGTACGGGCGTCCGGGCGCGTCCCAGGAGGAGATGGAGGCCGCCGCGCGCGCCGCCAACATCCATGATCGCATCGTGGAACTGCCCGAGGGCTACGACACCGTCGTGGGGGAGCGCGGCTACAAGATGTCAGGGGGCGAGAAGCAGCGTCTGGCCATCGCACGTGTGGTTCTGAAGGACCCGCGCATCCTGATCCTGGACGAGGCGACCTCGTCTCTCGACACGACGTCGGAGCGGCTCGTGCAATCCGCGCTGGAGCCGTTGATGGAAGGGCGCACCACCATCGCCATCGCGCACCGCCTTTCCACCATCCTCAAGGCCGACGTGATCTTCGTGGTCGACCGGGGACGTGTGGCGGAGCGCGGCACGCACGACGAGCTGCTCGCGAGCGGCGGCCTCTACGCACAGCTGTACCAGCAGCAGTTCAAGGGCGGGCTCGTGGAGGCCGAGCTGCGCGACGGGCTGCTCCTTCGCACCGGCGAGGTGGTACCGCCGGCCGGCGCCTCCACCTAAACCGGGCCGAGGTCCTTCGAGTAGCTCAGCAGGACGAAGCCGTCGGGCAGGACGCGATCCTCCCCGCGCACGTATCCGAGCGTCTCGTACATCCGCTGGGCGTTCTTCATGCGCTGGGTCGTGTTCAGCGTCATGAGGGTGCGTCCGTTCGCGCGCGCTCGGTCCTCGCACGTCGTCATCAGGGCTCGAGCGACGCCACGGCCGCGCGCCTCGGGGGCGACGCCCAGCATGCGGATGTGGGACTCGTGCGGGCGCAACGGCGGGTCCTCGTGGGGATCGATCCGGTCGCCCAGCTCCAGCGTCGCGCTGCCCAGGACCCGCCCGTCCTCGACGGCGACGTACACCTCTGCGAACTCCGCTCGCTCAGAGACGTTGGCGATGTGGTCGAGATAGTCGTGCCAGTCATCGTCCTCGCGGCCGACGAACTCGCGGTACGCACCCGCCGTGACCCGTCCCGTCTCGTCGTGCTCCGTGGGGAGCGAGAGACGGACCTCGATCGTCACGGGTCGGGCCTACCCGCCGATGCGGACGCCGAGCAGGGTGCCGATCAGGTACGTGACCGTCATGGCGGCCGCCCCGATCAGGAGGATCCGCAGCGCTGAGCGGACGGGGCTCCGGCCCGTGAGCAGCGCCGTGATGGCGCCCACGATGAGCAGCGCGAGGGCCGTGATGACGAGGGACACGACCACAGCGCCGGTTCCTCCCGCGAAGAAGAACGGGACCAGCGGGAGCAGCGCCCCGAGCGCGAACATCAAGAACGAGGAGATCGCGGCGCCCCAGGGCGACCCGAGCCCTTCCTGCGGGTCCAGCCCGAGCTCCTCGCGGGCGTGCGTGTCCAGGGCCACGGCCGGGTCCTTCATCACCTCGGCGGCGACGCGCCGGGAGAGCTCGTCGGACAGGCCCTTCTGGCGGTAGATCTCGGCGAGCTCGCGTTCCTCGGTGTCCGGGTCGAGGGCGAGCTCGCGCTCCTCGAGGTGCAGGAGCCGCTCGAGCATCTCCCGCTGCACGCGCATCGAGACGTATTCCCCGGCGCCCATCGAGAAGGCCCCGGCGAGCAGACCGGAGATGCCAGCGAGCACGATCACGCTGCGGCTCTGCGAGGCGCCCGCGAACCCCATGATCAAGGCGGCGTTGGAGAGCAGCCCGTCGTTGATGCCGAAGACCGCCGCACGCAAGGCCCCGCTCTTGCCGGCACCGGCGGATTGCTCCTCGATCTCGGGGCCGTGCATCGAAAGGAGATCGTTGCCTCGCAACAATCGTC
The DNA here is from genome assembly GCA_963810945.1 of uncultured Actinomycetes bacterium. Classification (GTDB taxonomy): domain Bacteria; phylum Actinomycetota; class UBA4738; order UBA4738; family HRBIN12; genus JAOUEA01. Next base: position 1,229,172 of record CAWEPI010000004.1, on the reverse strand, counting down.
GGCGGGCGTCGAGCAGCTTGGGGAGCTGTCGCTTCGTCTCGCGGTCCTCGGGCGGGAGCTGGATCTGCGTCATGGGTCCACCAGCCTACCCCGCGCAGATGGTAAGGCTGATTGACCACCCCACCGGCCGCTGCCAGGATGGCCTCCCGTGACCGGACCCGACCTCGGACGCCTCCTGCTCGAAGGCCACCGCGTGCTGGCGGCCGAGCTGGTCGCGGCCCTGCAGGAGCGCGGCTATCCCGACGTCCGCTCGGGGCATCTCGCGGTCTTCCAACACATCGACCGGCGGAGCGGGACGCGGCTCACCGAGCTCGCCACACGGGCCCGCATGACCAAACAGGGCATGATGTTGGTGGTCGACGACCTCGAATCACGGGGGTACGTGCGCCGCCTGGCCGACCCGGAGGACGCCCGAGCCAAGATCGTGCGCCTGACCGCCCACGGCCGCCGAGCGGCCGCCGAGGCGCGCAGGGCGGTGCAGTCCCTGGAGACGAGGACCCGCCGGCAGATGGGGGATCGCCGCTACGACACCTTGCGCGAGGCCCTGGAGGAGCTCACCGCCGGCGAGGACGAGGCCGCGTCCTAAGGGCGGAGCGCGGGGCGATCGAGCCGGAACCGCTCGATGGGGAAGGGCGGGGGCGCGCCCGTGGCGAGATCCGCGATCGCGGCACCCATGAGCGGCACGAACTTGAAGCCGTGACCGCTACACGGCGACGCCACCACGAGCGGGCCCACCCGGTCCAGCACGAAGTCCTCGTCGGGGGTGTTCGTGTAGAGGCACGTGTCGATCCGGTCCCGGCGTCTGCTGGGAGCCAGGCGCGTATCCACGTAAGAGGCCGCGCGGTCCAGCCGATCGGCATCCGGCGGGTGATGGGGCGCCTCAGCATCGACCGTGCGCCCCGAGTGATGCAGCCCGACCTTGAACGCACCGATGTCCCACGGGTCCGGCACCATGTAGGGCGGCGTCGCGCGGTCCACGCCCCAATCGATCAAGGTGGGCAGGGGTTCAGGTGCCGCCAGCGTGAAGTACGAAACCTGTTCCTGCGTGGGGACGAGCGGGAGGTCGAGGCCGGCGGTGCGCAGGAGCGGGGCGGCCCAGGCGCCGGCGCTGACCACCGCTACCTGAGCGCCGAAGCGATCGCCGGCGCCCGTCGTGACCGAGACCTCTTCACCGTCGGGTTCCACCGCGGTGACGACCGTCTCCTCCATCACCGTGGCGCCGGCCTCGGCCGCGAGCCGTGCCTGCGCCACGACGGTCTCCGCCGCACGCACGACGCCCCCTTCCGCCTGGTAGAGCACCTCGGCACCGTCGGGGAGCAGCAGCGCGGGCCAGCGCTCGCGCGCCTCGGACCCGGAGAGGACCTCGTGCGGAACCCCGACCGCCGCCAGGGCGTCGATCGCCGCTCGGCCGCGGTCGACGTCCACGCCGCCGGTGACCCGTCGCAGCTCCTCGCCCGAGGCGTCCTGCAGCTCGTCCCACGGCTCGCGCGCCGCCCGCGCCATGCGCACGTAGCCGGGGTCGTCGTAGACGTAGCGGAAGATCCGGGTCGGACCGCCCGAGCTGCCGAGCGCGTGGCCGAAGGTGTGCCGCTCGAGCAGGAGGGTGCGCCGCCCGCGCAGCGCCAGTTGGCGGGCCGCCGCCGTCCCTATGGCGCCGCCGCCCACCACGATCACGTCGAAGCGCTCGCTCATGGCGCGCAGCCTAGCGGGTCGAGCCCACGGGGTTCAGTCGATCGGGAACGTCTCGATCCGCGCGGGACCGAGCCCGTGAGCCACACCCGCGATACGCACCGCGATCTCGCGGCGGGGGTTCGCGTTCCACAAGCGCACCTCGCGACGCCCGTCGTGTCTGCGGATACCCGAGAGCTGCGCGTCGCCCTCGATGCGGGCGAAGGCGCCCGTCGACGGATACTCTCCGCCTCCCGAGGCGGGAGCCTCGGCGACCGGGAGGGCGAAGCGTTCCCATGTCGCGAGGAGGTCCTCGCGACGCGCGCCCGGCCAGACCCCCAGCGAGAAGACGGTCTCGCCGGGCATCTGCGCCTCCGGGGTCGGCGTTCGTGGGCCGGCCTCGAAGGGTCTCGTGGCCAGCGTTTCGGCGCTGATCCGTCCCACGCAGCGCAGGAGCGTCACCGCGATCGCCGGGGCCTGCGTGATCTCGTACTCGAAGACACCTTCGTGCAGGACGGCCGTGGCGCCCGCCATCACGACCCCGCGCGCGGGCCAGGTGGCGGAGGCCGCCTCGATCGAGCTCCCCTCGCCCACGAGGGCCCGCTCGACGAGTTCGAACGGCGCGCCCGCCAACGAGCCGTCCGCAGCGGCGTCCAGCCCCACGTGCAAACGGATCCGGTGATCGGGTGCGTTCGTTGTGGAGCACGCCGTCGATCCGGAGGAACCGCTCTCCTACGCGCCGAACGATCCGCATCAGGGCGCGGCAGCCTTCCCACATCACCTCCACCTCGTGTCCGTGCACCTCGACGCGGTGCGGGCGCTCCGGCGTCTGGTCCTCGCGCGCGTAGCAGAAGTTGTAGAGGTCCCCCACGTCGGCCTCGTCGAAGAACCTCAGCGCCGTGCCCTCGGCCGCGACGCCGGCCCCGTCCGGAAGGATCTCGATGGCGACGGGCACCGTGACGGGGTCGTGCCCCGAGGGAACGACGGTCCAGCCGTTGCCGGGCACCCCCTCGCGCTCGAACGGGGATGGGTTGAAGCGGATCAGCCCCCCGTCGCGCACGCGCGAGCCGAACGAGGTGAGGGCCCGCTCCACGATGTCCTCGCCGATCGTGCGTGCCTCCGCGAAGCGGGCGTCGACATCGCGGGCCACCTGGTCGTGGGAGCAGCCGCACGCGGAGTCGTGGGCTCCGTTCCAAAGCAGGAGCGTCCAGGCGCGGTCGAGCTCCTGCTGGGGCCAGCCGAAGGCCGGGACCTGCGTGGCGAGCGGCTCGGCGTAGCGTTCGATCAGCGCCTCCACGCGGCCACGCTCGCGTTTCTGGCGCACGCGCGCGGAGTAGACGTTCGGGAGCAGGTGTGCGCGCGCGGACGACCGCAGCTCGCCCCGCCAGACCGGCAGTTCGACCGAGCGCCGGGCGTGCACGTGGGACGCGATCCCCGCGATCGTGGCGTCGATGCCGGGAGCGAGCTCCCGCGCGGCCGCCAACCGATCGGGCAGCGTCGCATCGGGTCCCGCGTGGTCGTACCCGACCATGATCACCACGCGATCGCTCGTGCGGAAGGGGGCGAGCCGCTCGACGCTGCGCTCCAGGGCGCTCGCGAGCTCGGCCGGCTCCACGGCGCGTTCGAAGCTCTCGCCGTTGAAGTACCCGAAGACCATGTACTCCGTGAGCACGCGCGAGCCGTCGGGCGCCTCCCACCAGAAGGCGGTGCGCTCGATCTCCGCGGGCACGCCGCGCCAGACCATCGCGGCCTCGAGCCCTCCCGCGCGCAGGATCTGCGGCATCTGGCCGATGTGTCCGAACTGGTCGGGCATGTAGCCGACGTCGAGGGCCCGGTCGCCGGCGAGCGCACGCGCGCGAGCGAGTCCCATCTCGAGGTTGCGGATGTGCGACTCGCCGGACGTGAGGAACTCGTCCATCTGCGTCACCCATGGGCCCACGGAGAGCTGCCCGCTCGCCGCCAGCCGCTCGATGTCCGCTCGGCGTTCCGGCCGGCGCTCGAGGTAGTCGTCGATCATCGCGGTCTGGCCATCCAGGTGGAAGTGCGGGAACCCCGCGTCCGCCAGCTCGATCAAGGTGTCCATCATCGCCACGAGCCGCTCGGAGAAGACGCTGAAGGGCTCGTACCACTCGCGGTCCCAGTGCGTGTGCGGCACCAGGGTGATCATCGTCGACCCCATCACCGGAGTCTCGCACGGAACGCCGCGGCGGGACCGAGCCCAGGCCGTCCCCGAGCCGCGGGTAGCATGGCGGGATGCCGGAGGAAGCCCAGGGCAAGGCCGGGGTGCCCAGCCCCACCCGACAGAAGCCGGAGCGCCCGCGGGACAGGCTCGGGCGTCCGCTGGACTGGGGCGCGACCAACGAGCTGGTGCTGGAGGACTTCGACGCGCTCGGCATCGAGGAGAACCACGAGCTGGGACGCCGACACGCACGCGAAGGGCGCTACTTCCCCGCGCACGAAGCGTGGGAGACGGCATGGAAACAGGCTCGGGACACCGAGGACGCCGAGTTCTTCAAGGGTCTCTCGCAGATGGGTGCCGGCTACGTCCACCTCCAGCGGGGGAACGCGCACGGGGCCGTCACCCTGCTGCGCAGGGCCTCCCGGCGGGTGGTCGCGTACCCGGACGGACACCGAGGGATCCGGACGCAGGCGCTGCACGACAAGCTGGAAGCGGACGCCTCGCGGGTCGAACGCGGGGCCCTGGTACCCGGAGAAGACGTGACCTTCGACCCCCCGGACGTCTAGCGGAAGCCCGCTTCGTCCGTGTAGCCTTGGCCGGCATGAGCCAGACCGTCGAGACCGAGGTCCAGTGGAAGGGCCGCACCGGCCCCTTCAGCGTGCTGGTCCGCCCGGGGGTCTTCAGCCCCACGAGCACGAGCCGCACGCTCGCCGATGCCCTCGAGATCGGCCCCGACGACACCGTGATCGACGTGGGTTGCGGCAGCGGCGTTCTGGCCTTCGTCGCGGCTCGGCTGGGTGCGAAGAAGGTCTACGGCTGCGATCTGTCCGAGCGCGCCGTCGAGGCCGCGCGGGAGAACGCCGCGCGCCTGGGCCTGCAGGACGTCTGTGAGTTCCGTGCGGGCAACCTCCTGGAGCCGGTCCGCGATGTGCATGCCACGGTCCTGATCGGCGACGTCTCCGGCATCCCCGACGAGCTCGCCAAGGTGACCGGCTGGTTCCAGGACGTTCCGGCCGGGGGTCCGACGGGGGCGGAGCTCCCCCGACAGCTCCTCGAGACGATCGGGGATACCCTCGAGCCGGGTGGCCGGCTGTACCTGCCCACCGGCACCCTGCAGGACGAGCAGTCCATCCTGCGCGCCGCGCGTGTGGTCTTCGGCGACAACATGGAGCCCGTGCTCGAGCGCGAGTTCCCGCTTCCGGACCTGGTGGCCAAGGCGCAGTCCACGGCCCGGATGATGAAGGAGGGGCTCCTCGAGCTCCACCGCCGCGGCAGCCGCCTGCTCTGGAGCCTGCGGATCTGGCGCTGCGTCCGGACCTAGCCCTCCGAGGACCCCTCTCGTTGTGCCCGTCGCTTGGGCGTCCACGCCGTGATCACCTTGGCGATGGCCGTCGCGAGGAAGAGCTGCCCCAGGAGCATCTCGCCGACCGCCATCGTCTGACCGGGGTTGGCGGCCGGCACGAGGTTGCCGTACCCGGTGGTCGTGAGCGTCGTGAAGCTGAAGAACAGCGTCTGGGCCGTGGTGCCGTCGCCGCCGGAGCCGAAGAAGGGGGCGTCCTGCAACTGCCCCGTCAGCCGGTAGCTGAACGCGAAGAGCATCCCGATCAGGAGGTACGCGGCGATCGCGCCGAGGAACGTCTCGCCGTCGACGTTGCGGCGTTGGATCAGGTTCCGCACGACCGCCAGGGGCGCGATCAGGTACAGGACGACGCTCGCGGCCAGGACGAAGCTGGACGTTCCCCGCGAGGTGTCGAGCGTCGGGGCCACGAAGGCGATCCCGACGGCGAGTACCAGGAAGACGTTGGCGACCATGCGCGCAGGCCGCCTCGCCCCCGACGTCCTCAGGGCGAACCAGACCGTCGCCACCTGCATGACGACGACCGCCGAGGCACCCCACTCCGCACGGACGGAAACCGAGACCACGTAGGTGACCATGATCAGCAGCACCACGAGTCCGTAGCTGTCCCGGGCGGAGAAGCGCGACAGGAAGCGCTCGTGCGTGCGGCGCGGTACGGTTGCGTCCGGTCCCGGCGGCTCGACGCTCATGGCGGTTGAGTCTAGACCGGGCCCGGTGGTTCCCTGGGAGCACGGCAGACGTGTGGGAGGAGCGTGTTCATGTCCGTCATGGGTCCGGCGTACGAGATCGGCGTGGTGACGTTCAACGGGTCGAACGCGGCGGAACGGCTCGTGGAGTCGCTGCGCGAGCGCGGGGCCGTGGGCACCTCCAACGAGGTGGGCATCATCGAGCACCACGCTTCGGGGCGCTACAGCGTGCACAGCTATACGGCCGAGCACACCCGCGGACACCACGCCGGGGCGGGTGCGGTGGTGGGCGCGCTCGCGGGCGCGTTGCTGCTCGGCCCGTTCGGGCTCCTGGCAGGTCTCTTCGGGGGCGGCCTGGTGGGCGCGAGCATGGGCGGTGCCAAGGCGCACGACCTCGAGCTGAGCGACGCGTTCACGCAGCGGCTCAAGGAGGCGCTGCCGCCCGACTCCTCCGCGGTGCTGGTGGTGGGGGAGCCCGACACCGTCGAGCAGCTCATGGGCGAGATCCACAGCAGCGATGCGGTTTCCACCCTCGAGCTGCGCGAGCCGCTCACGGACGCGCAGGTCGCGGCGGTCCAGCAGGCCCTCGAGAAGGACGCCTGAGCCGGATCGGCGTCGCGGCCGTCAGTTCCGGCTCTCGCGCATCAGCCCGTAGATCGCGTAGCCCATCAACGCCACGCCCGGCACGAGCAGGATCAGCCCGTACACGAGGCTCGCGCCCACCGTGATCACCCCGAGCACCAGGAAGACCGGCCACGCGCTCGCCATCGGGAAGGAACCCACGGCCTCCCCGGCGGCGGACGCGGGGTCGGCGTCGGGCTCGTCCTCCGCCTGCGGTGCGCGCAGGAGCCCCCGACGGGAGATCCAGGCCGCCACGATCAGCGGCATCAGGCCGAGGGCCCACAGGAGGACGGCGCCGGTCGCCTCATATGTGATGAACCAGTAGATCGTGCCGAGCCCGATCGCGAAGACGCACAGTATCCAGAGGTAGCGCGACGCGACCCTCACGCGGCGTCCTCCGGATGGTGCAGGTCGTAGGCCGGCCGCACCGAGCGGATCCGGGGCAGGCTCGCGAAGTTGTGCTCGGGTGGCGGCGACGTGGTGGCCCACTCCAGTGAGTAGCCGTCCCACGGGTCGTCGCCCGCCGGGACGCGGATGGCGACGGGCATGCCAGACGTCGTAGAGGAACAGCAGGACGCCGACGGTCATGACCCCGGCGCCGATCGTGGAGACGAGGTTGGGCGTGTCGAAGCCCAGGTTCGACGGGTAGTCCACGATCCGTCGCTGCATCCCCCGCATGCCGACGACGAACTGCGGCCAGAAGGTCAGGTTGAAGCCCACCAGCATCAGGAGGAACACCAACCGACCGATCCGCTCGCGAGAGCATGCGGCCCGTCATCTTGGGGTGCCAGAAGTAGATCGCGGCGAAGATCCCGAAGACCGCGCCGCCCATCATCGTGTAGTGGAAGTGGGCGACGAGGAAGTAGGAGTCGGCCACCTGGAAGTCGATCGGCGCCGCCGCGAGCAGGACGCCGGTGACGCCTCCGATCAGGAAGTTGAACATGAAGCCGATCGCGAACAGCATCGGCACGCCGAGGCGGATCTTCCCCTCCCACATCGAGCCGATCCAGTTGAAGAACTTCACGCCCGTGGGCACGGCGATCAGCAGCGTCATCGCGCTGAAGAACGGGTTGTCGACGGCGCCGGTGGTGAACATGTGGTGGGCCCACACCCCGGTGGAGAGCATCCCGATCGCGAGCGTGGCCAGGACGAACCCCGCGTAGCCGAAGAGCGGCTTCCGGCTGAACACGGGGATGATCTCCGTGATCACCCCGAACATCGGCAAGATGAGGATGTAGACCTCCGGGTGGCCCAGGAACCAGAAGAGGTGCTGGTAGATCACGGGATCGCCGCCCCCGAGGGGGTCGAAGGCGTGGCCCCCGAGCCGACGGTCGATCAGCAGCAGCACGAAGGCGGCGACCGCGGGTGGGAACGCCACGAGGCCGAGCAGGGCCGTCACGACCATGTTCCAGGTGAAGATGGGCAGGCGCCACATCGTCATGCCGGGCGCCCGCAGCAGGAAGACGGTGGTGATGATGTTCACGCCGGTGAGGAGGGTGGCGACGGCTACCAACGCGAGGCCCATGATCCAGAGGTCGGGCCCCACCCCGGGCGACATCCGGGCCTCCGAGAGCGGCGGGTACGCGTACCAGCCCATCGCCGCGCCGCCCCCCGCCGAGGCGAACGACGAGAGCAGGACGAGGAGCCCGCCTCCCACGAAGAACCAGTACGAGAGCGCGTTCAGCCGGGGGAACGCCATGTCCGGTGCCCCGATCTGCAGCGGGATCAGGTAGTTGGCGAGCCCCGATCCGAAGGGCGCGACGAACAGGAAGATCATCAGCGTGCCGTGGATCGTGAACAACGTGTTGTAGGCCTGGTTGCTGAGGAGCTGCCGGCCGGGCTCGGCCAGCTCGGTGCGCATCGTGTCCGCGAGCGCGCCGCCGATCAGGAAGAACGCGAACGCCGTGACGCAGTAGAGGATCCCGATCTTCTTGTGGTCGGTCGTGGTGAGCCACGCGACCGGCCCCGACGGCTTCGGGGGCTCGGACGGCTGCGCGGCGGCGTGCGGGCGTTCGACCGTGGTGCTCATGGGCTCGCCTCAGCCGACGGCTGCGACGCGAGCCAGGCCGAGAACTCCTGTGGCTCGACCACCCGCACCGTGAACGTCATGAACGCGTGGTTCAGCCCGCAGAACTCGGCGCAGACGCCCTGATAGGTGCCGAGGTCCGTGGGCGTGAGGTCGAACGCCGTGCTTCGTCCCGGGATCGCGTCGCGCTTGAAGAGGAAGCCGGGGACCCAGAACGCATGGATCACGTCGTTGGAGGTGAGGACCACCCGCGTTGTCTGCCCCAGCGGGAGCTCGATCGTCGGGCCCGCCACCCCGAGGCCGCTCGGGGGGCTCACGACCGTGGGTCCGGTGTCGCCGTAGGTGAAGTGCCATCCCCACGCGAACGCCTCGGCGTGCAGCGTGACGCCCGGGGACGCGCTGACCGCGTCCACCCGGTCCTCGGTCCGGAACGACAGCACGAACAGCACCACCACGATCACGACCGGGATGAGCGTGTAGACGACCTCGAGCGGGACGTTGGCGTCGAACGGACTTGCCGCGCGCGTCGGCGGCGTCGCGCTTGCGGTGCCGGTACCGGATCAGCGACCACGCGATCAGGCCGTAGACGAGCACCCCCACCGCGATGCCGGCGATCATGAAGGTCTGCCAGAGGCTGAAGATGTCCCGGCCCTGCTCGGTCCCGCCGCGCGGCATGCCGAACGACGACGAGCATGACGCGGCGAGCGCCCCCACGAGGGCGGCGCCGCCGACGCGGAGCAGGGTGCGCCCCCTCACGGCGCGGTCTCCTCGCCGGCACGTTCGCGCGGCGAGACCTCGTGCTCCTCCTCGAAGCCACCGGCCTCGGTGCGACGGAAGGTCACGCGGGCGGGATCGCGGATCGGCCGGGTCTCGCGGCGCCCGAGATCGCGGCAGATCCAGAACGTGACGGCGCCCGCCACCGCCGGCAACACGAAGACGAGGACGCGCAGCCAGGCGTTCAGCGTGTCGACCTCCACCTGGAGGTACTTCGCGAGGACGTCGTTGCTGCCCGCCAGCATCAGCACGACGAACCAGGTGATGCCCGCGGCGCCGATCGCGCTGCGCACCGGCGCCTCTCGGGGACGCTGGGCGAAATGATGGGTCGCGTGACCCTTCGTGACGCGCGCCTCCAGGAGCGGCCAGATCGCGAGCACGGTGAACATGATCCCCGGCAGCACCACTCCGAACAGGAAGAGGTTCGCGATCGTGTGGCCGAAGACGTGGAACTCCCAGTTGGGGCAGAGCCGCAGGATGCCCTCGAGCCACCCGGCGTAGAAGTCGGGCTGCGCGGGCGACGGGGCCTCGTACGGCACGAACCCGCCGTAGAGCCAGACGGGGTTGATCTGGAAGAGGCCGCCGAGGAACGCCAGGATCGCCCAGGTCAGGAACGCCACCCCGGCGCTCTTCAGCGCGAACCGCGGCCACACGGGCGTGCCCGTGACGGTGTCCTCCGTGCGGCCCGGCCCGCGGAACTGGGTGTGGGTCTGGTGCCAGACCATCGCGAGGTGCGCGCCGAGCGTCGCCATCAGCAGCAGCGGGATCAGCAGCACGTGCATGATGAACAGGCGCGGCAGCAGCTCGGGCGAGGGGAACTCGCCGCCGAAGAAGAGGAACGCGAGCCAGGTCCCCACGAACGGGATCGAGAGCACGATCGAGTAGGTGATCCGCAAGCCCGTGCCGGACAGGAGATCGTCGGGGAGCGAGTAGCCCGTGAACCCCGCGCCGATCCCGCTCAGCAGCAACGTGACCCCCGCGATCCAGCTCAGCTCCCGCGGCTTGCGGAACGCCCCGGTGAAGAAGACGCGCACGAGGTGCGCGACGAGCGACCACATGAACACGAGCGCCGCCCAGTGGTGGATCTGCCGCATGACGAGCCCCGCGCGCACCTCGAACGAGATCCGGAGCACCGACGCGTACGCCTGGGACACGGTCTGCCCCTTCAGCGGCGCGTAGGGGCCGACGTACGTCGTGGCCTCCGGGGAGGCGACGTAGAAGAACGTCAGGAAGATGCCGGTCAGGACGCAGGAGCACGAAGCAGTAGAGGGTGACCTCGCCGAGCAGGAACGACCAGTGGCCGGGGAACACCTTCCGCAGGTTCCGCTTCAGGAAGGAGGTGCCGTCGAGCCGCTCGTCGACGCCGTCGACCAGCCTGCGCAGGATCACGGCTCGCTCCAGAAGCTCGGTCCCACCGGCGCCGTGAAGTCGCCCTTGGCCCGCAGGACGCCGTCCGTCGCCGACCTCGATCGGGAGCTGGGGGAGCGGCTTGGGCGCCGGGCCGTAGACGGGCGTCGCGCCGTCCAGCACGTCGAAGGTGGACTGGTGGCACGGGCAGCGCAGCTGGTGCTCCGAGGCGAGGTAGAGGCCGATCGGGCATCCCGCGTGCGTACAGACCTTCGAGTAGGCCACCAGCCCGTCGGGGGCTCCCGCCATCTGCTCGGGGGAGAGCTGGAGCAGCCCCGGCCCCACGTTGATCAGCACGGCCTGGGAGTCCGCCGAGCCCTCGAACCCCTCGGGGAAGACCGTGGTGAACGAGTCGGTCTCCAGCGTGTCGCGCCGCACCGGCTCTCCGTCGACGGTGACGAGCCGCGCTCCGGGCGTCCACTTCGTGGTCGTGAGCGAGTCCCCGGGTGCCCGCCCCAGCGACCGGATCGGGAAGAGCGCGGCCAGGCCGAGCGCCGCCGCGGCGGCCGAGCAGCAGCCGCGACAGGAAGCGTGCGGCGGCGGATCTCCTCGACGCCGGCCTCCACCGTGTCGGACGCGCTCGTCGAGCTCCGCCTCCGTGGGCACGTGGTGGCGCGGCTGGGTCTCGTCCTTCAGCGCCGGCCATCAGCTTCTTCGCCCAGAGCGGCGAGCCCGGCCCCGATGCCGCCCAGCGCCACCGCCAGCAGCGCGCCCTCGGCCTGCGTCTGCCCGCCCGCCGCGTAGACGGCGAACAGGCCGAGCGCCGCGAGGATCGAGAGCGCGAAGCAGACCGCGATCAGCCGCTCCGCGCGACGCGTGGGGGTGGGGTCGCTCACGGCTTCGACCCCGTCAGCCGGATCACCAGGATCATGAAGCCCAGCCCGACGACGACGGCCACGAGGCCCTCGGCCACCGCCCCCACGCGGCCGAGCTGCAGCCCGCCCTCGTCGCCGTTGTCGCGCACCCACAGCAGGTAGGCGGCCAGCGAGTTCACGTCGTGCGCGGAGAGGGTGCGCTCGCTGAAGCGGGGCATCACGCCGGGCCCCACCCGGATCGCCTCGGCGATCTGGGTGGGATCGGCCTCGTACAGCGAGGGCGCGATCTCGCCGCCGCCCACGGAGTCGCCGGTCCCGCCGGCGCCGTGGCAGCCGGAGCAGTTCGCGAGGAACAGGCCCGCGCCGGTCGGCAGGTCGCCGAGCGCGGTGTCGACGACCGGGATGGCGGGGCCGCCCGGCGCGATCGACTGCACGTAGGCGATGATCGCGTCCATCTGCTCGCGCGTGAACTTGACCTCCTGGCGCACCGGCTGCGTGCCGGGGTTGTTCAGCGGCATCCGGCCGGTGCTGAGCATGAAGTCGAGCGAGGCCGCGCCCACGGCCTGCAGGCTGGGACCGTTCTGCGTGCCCTGCGCGTCCAGGCCGTGGCAGGTGGAGCAGTTCGGCCTCGTAGAGGTGCTGGCCCTCGCGCGAGCTGATCGGTCTGCGCCTGCGTCGAGGCCGGCCGGAACGACCACGCGATCTGGCCCAGGACCGCCAGGAGGAGCCCCACCCGCAGGATGCGGGAGAGCACGCGGGCCTCGCTGCTCCTCATCGCCTCACCGCAGGATGAACAGGGTCAGGAACAGCGCGATCCACACGCCGTCGACGAAGTGCCAGTAGTAGGCGACGGCGTGCATCCCGTTCACGCGACCGTCGCGGTACGCGCCCTGCGCGAGGCGCCCGAGCACCACGATCATCAGCACGAGCCCCGCCAGCACGTGGAGCCCGTGCAGGCCGGTCATCGCGTAGTACATCGTCCCGTAGGCGTGTGACGAGACGCTGAAGTCGAGCGTGAGCCAGTCGTAGAGCTCCACCCCCAGGAACGCGGCGCCCAGCAACATCGTGAGGAGCACGAAGCCCCGCAACGCGCGACCGTTCCGACGCTCGCCGGCCTTCACGCCGAGATGGAACGTCATGCTCGAGACCAGCAGCAGGACGGTCCCGATGGCGCCGAGGGGGATGGAGAGCTCGACACCTGCCGGCGGCCACGGCGTGGTCTCGGAGCGGAGGCCGAAGTAGGCCGCGAAGAGCCCGCCGAAGAAGAGCAGTTCAGAAGCGAGGAACAGGATGGTCCCGAACAGGACGGGCGGGGCCCGTCGCTCGTCCTCGGGTGCGGTCACGGACGCCTGCGCCATGCGCCCCCTGTTCTAACACGGACGGCGTCGGCCAACCGGCGTGCGTGCCAGGATGGGCGGATGGTCGGCGTCGTGATCCCGCCGTCGGGCGGACCGGGGACCGTGCTCACCCGATGGGTCCTCGACCCGTTCACCGTGTTCGGGATCCTGCTCGCGGGCTCCCTCTACGCAGCAGGCCTGATCCGGGTGCGCAGCGCCGGCCGCGGCGGTGGATCGCGGCGCATCCGTGGCGTTCTACGCCGGGCTGGGCGTGCTGGCGCTCGCGCTGATGCTCGCCGGTGGATGCCTACGCCGACGTCTCGTTCACCGTGCACATGGCCCAACACCTCTTGCTGACGCTGCTGGCTCCGCCGCTGCTGGCGCTCGGCGCGCCCGTCACGCTCGCGCTGCGCGCGACGTCGCCGCCGGCGGCGCGCCGCCTCACGCGCGTGATGCGCGGGCGCGTGGTCGCGTTCCTCGCCCTGCCGGTGGTGGGCTGGCTGCTCTTCGTCGGCGTGCCCTACGCGATCCACTTCTCTCCGCTGTTCGACGCGGCGCTCCGGTCGCGGCCGATCCACGCCCTCGAGCACACGCTCTGGATCACGGCGGCGCTGATCTACTGGTGGCCGATCGTGGGGCGCGACCCCACGCCGCACCCGATGGGCTACCCCACGCGCCTGCTCTCGCTCTTCCTCGCGATGCCCGCGATGTCCTTCCTGGCCGTGGCGATCTACCTGGCGAAGGCGCCGCTCTACGCCACCTACGCGAGCCTGCCCGCGCCCTGGGGCCCGGGCGCGCTCGCCTCCCAGCAGGACGCGGCCGTGCTGATGTGGCTGGCGGGGAACCTCGGCATGATGGCGGCGATGCTGATCGTCGCGGTGGCGTGGAAGCGGGACGACGAGGCGCGTCAGCGACGCATCGAGGCCCGCGAGGACGCGCTCGTCACTTGAACCGGACGACGAACGGGTTCGTCACCGAGGGGTCGAGCGTCGGCGCGGCGACGTGCTGTCCCTCCATGAACCTGTTGGGCCCTTCGAAGACCGTCATGTAGGTCTCGACTCCGCCTGCGCTCGTCGGGGGGGTCGCGACGCGGCACCGGTAGGTCTTCGTAGCCGGGTGGTAGCTGCAAGGCCTCGACGAGGCGTCCGCGCCGCCGGGTGTGCGGCTCGATCGGACGTGCACGGTGAGCCAGGCGATGTCCGTGGCCGACAGGGGCGCGCCGTCTCGGGTGCCGAGGGTGAACTCCACGGTGAAGGTGCGCTCCCAACCCGGGAGCACCGCTCCGGGGCTCGGCTGCAGGACTTTGAGCAGGTAGCCCGTCGCAGGCGTCGGGGCATCGGGCTGGAGGATCAGCAACAGGCCCAGGCCGAGGCCGATCACCGCCATCACGAGGAGGCCGATCACGAGTCCGCGAACGGGGTTGATGTAGCTCCCTACCGGGACGCGCTCATCGAGCGACTCCGTCTCGGGCGCAGACGACGTGGGGGGCTTCGTTTCGGCGGAGGGCACCCCCTCAGGATGCTCCCTCAGGTGGTGGGTCGCAAGACCGCGACCGCATCTACCCGGTAGCCCGCCTCGCGCAGGTGATCCGCTCCGCCGCGATCGATCGCGAGGATGATGCCGCGCACGTCGGCGCCGGCCTCGGCGAGGACCTCGGCGGCGCGCTGGACCTGGTGGCCCGGTCGTGCTCACGTCCTCGATCAGCGACGGTGCGGGCGCCGGCCGGGACCTCGCCCTCCACCTGCGCGCGCGTGCCGTAGGCCTTCGCCTCCTTGCGCACGACGGTCGACCGGCAGGTCCGGTCTCGAGGGCGACCGCGGCCACCAGGAGCATCGCCGCGCCCTCGGGCGCGCCGAGCAGCTGGGTGTCGGGCGGGAGCATGCCGGCCACCTCGTGGGCGAGGTCGCGCAGGAGGTCGGGGCGGGTGAGGAAGCGGAACTTGTCGAAGTAGACGGTCGAGCGCTTCCCGCTCGAGAGCACGAAGTCCCCGTGGAGCTCGGAGGCCTCGACGAGGCGTCGCACGAGGTCGTCGTTCATGGGCCGGTAGCATACGGGGCGATGGGTTGGTACCAGGCCGTCGGCCGCCGGGCGTTCTTCGCGATGAAGCCCGAGGCATCCCATCGCACGGCGGGCGCGCTGCTGAGCCTCCCGCTCCCCTGGAAGCGGCTCGGCGCGCGCCGCCGAGGGTCTCGTCGCTCGAGACCTCCCTCGCGGGGATCCCGCTGCGCAACCCGATCGGCCTCGCGGCGGGGTTCGACAAGACCTGCCGCGCACCTCGACGCGCTCGGGGAGCTCGGGTTCGGCTACGTGGTGGGCGGCACGATCACGCGCGCGTCGCGCGCCGGCAACGCGAATCCGCGCATCGCGCGCTCACCTCGGCATCGCTCGATGACCAACGCGATGGGCCTGCCGAACCCCGGCGCGGAGCCGGCCGCCGCGAACCTCGCCCGAACCGTGGGCGGCCCCGCGCCGCGGTTCGTGAGCCTGGCCGACGAGGACATCCCCGACGCCGTCTCCTCGCTCGAACTGCTGGCGCCGCTCGCCGACGGCGTGGAGCTGAACGCGAGCTGTCCCAACGTCTCGTGGGGTCGCGACCGCGACCAGGAGGCGCACCTCCGTGCGCTGATCGAAGCCTTCGTGGCGCGCACCGACCGCCCGGTGCTCGTGAAGCTGCCTCCGTTCGTGACGGACGTCGAGCGGGAGGTGGTGCTCGCGCAGGCGCGGATCGCCCAGGAGGCGGGGGCGCGGGGCCTCACGTGTTCGAACACCCGCCTCGTCGGCGACGCGCGCCTCGCGGTGGGCCAGGGCGGGCTCTCGGGCCGCGCCCTCTGGCCACAGACGCTCGAGATCGTGGCCGCCGTGCGCGAGGCCACGGGCGCCGAGTTGCCCGTGAACGCCTGCGGGGGAGTGTTCACGGCCGACGACGTCGTGGACTGCCTGGACGCGGGCGCCACCACCGTGCAGATCTACACGGCCCTGATCTACGAGGGTCCCGGCGTCGTGGGCGCGCTCACCCGCGGGCTCGCCACGCGGCTCCGTCGGCGCGGCCGGACCCTCGCGGGCAACGCCGGAACGGCGAAGCCGGCCTGAGCCTTCGCGCCACCACGTTGTGTTGCCCCGCGCCTGCGCGTCGGTCAAGATGAGCGCCATCCGAACGTGGGACGAGGGGGAGCCCGTTTGTCCGGACCTTCCGGCACGCTGATCGACGATGCCCGCACCGCGGCCGGGACGGCCGTCAGGCTCGACGCCGTCGTGAAGCGGTTCGGCGACTTCACCGCGGTCGACGGCGTCGACCTCGACGTCCGGGAGGGCGAGTTCTTCTCGATGCTCGGCCCGTCGGGCTCGGGGAAGACGACCTGCCTGCGCATGATCGCGGGGTTCGAGCAGCCCACCGAGGGCCGGATCCTGCTGGGAGGCGCCGACGTCTCGGGCCTGGCGCCCTACCAGCGCGACGTGAACACGGTGTTCCAGGACTACGCGCTCTTCCCGCACATGACGGTGCACGGAGAACGTCGAGTACGGGCTGCGCGTGAAGAAGGTGCCCGGCGACGAGCGCCGCAGCCGCGCGGCCGAGGCCCTCTCGATGGTGCGCGCTGGAGCAGTTCGGCGACCGCAAGCCGGGGCAGCTCTCCGGCGGTCAGCGCCAGCGCGTGGCGCTCGCGCGGGCGCTCGTGAACCGTCCGAAGGTGCTCCTGCTCGACGAGCCGCTCGGCGCGCTGGACCTGAAGCTCCGCCAGCAGATGCAGATCGAGCTGAAGGACATCCAGCAGGAGGTCGGGCTGACGTTCATCTACGTCACCCACGACCAGGAGGAGGCGCTCACGATGAGCGACCGCCTCGCGGTCTTCAACCACGGGCGCGATCGAGCAGGTCGGGACGCCCGGCCGAGGTCTACGAGCGGCCGTCGACGGGGTTCGTGGCGGGTTCGTCGGGGTGTCGAACGTGCTGGAGGGCGAGGCGGCCCGCACGATCACGGGCGACGCGCAGGCGTTCACGATCCGGCCGGAGAAGATCGCGATCGTCGACACGGAACGCCCGGCGCAGGACGGGGGAGTGCACGGCCACCGGGCACGTGCGCGAGGTCGTCTACCTCGGCGCGATCACCCGCTACGTCGTGGCGCTCGACGCCGGCGGCGAGCTGGTCGTGATGCAGCAGAACCTGTCGACGTCGTCGATGGAGGCGCTGCAGGTGCAGGGGCGCGTGGTCCGGCTCCTGTGGGAGCGCAAGAACAACCGGCCGGTCGAGGAGGCCGCCGGCGCGAACGAGGGGTCGTTGGACCAGGAGGAGGGGCACGGATGAAGAGGGTGAGCCGATGGTTGGCGCCGATCGCCGTCTTGGCGATCGTGGCCGCTGCGTGTAGCAACAGCAACGACAATGGGGGCGGCGGCAGCGAGCGCCTCGCCGGCGAAGACCTACGACACGATCGGGGCCGGCGAGGGCCAGCTCAACCTGATCGCCTGGAACGGCTACGTCGAGGACGGCACGAACGATCCGAACTTCGACTGGGTCACCGCGTTCGAGGAGCAGACCGGCTGCAAGGTCACCGTGAAGTACGCGGACACCTCCGACGAGATGGTCACGCTGATGCGCCAGGGCGGCGGGTCCACGTACGACGGCGTGTCGGCCTCGGGCGACGCCTCGAACCGGCTGATCGCCGGCGGCGACGTGGCCGCGGTCGACCCGAGCCTGTTCCCCGAGATGTCGAACGTGATCGCGCCGCTGCAGCCGGGCGGCGACCGCACCAAGCACTACGTCGTGAACGGGGTGCAGTACGGCGTGCCGTACATGTACGGGCCCGAACTTCCTGATGTACAACACCGACGTCGTGAAGCCGGCGCCCACGAGCTGGGACGTGGTGTTCGAGACGACGCTGAACGGCCAGCCGAACCCGTACGCGGGCAAGATCACGGCCTACGACGCGCCGATCTACATCGCCGACGCGGCGATGTACCTGAAGGCGCACCAGCCGGACCTCGGCATCACCGATCCGTACGAGCTCACCAGGACCAGCTCGACGCCGCCGTCGACCTGCTGAAGCAGCAGGCGACGATGGTGAAGAAGTACTGGGCGCTCTACACCGACGAGATCGACGGGTTCGTGAACGGCTCGATGGTGGCCGGCACGGCCTGGCCGGTGAACCTCAGCTACGCCGAGGCGGACGCGCCGGTCGACGCCGTGGTGCCCGTCCGAGGGCGTCACCGGCTGGGCTCGACACGTGGATGATCTCGACGCACGCACCGCACCCGAACTGCATGCTCGAGTGGATGAAGCACACGCTGGATCCCGACGTGCAGGCGCGAGGTCGCGTACTGGTACGGCGCGGCGACCAGCAACACCAAGGCGTGCCCGCTCGCTGAAGAAGTCGCTGGGCAAGGACGCCGACCTCGTGGACACGCTCCGCTACGGCTACTGCGGCAACGCGGAGTTCCTGAGCTCGATCTACGCTGCTGGAAGACGCCGCAGGCCGACTGCGGCGACGATCGAGGCAACACCTGCATGGACTACTCGGTCTGGCAGCAGAAGTGGACGGAGATCCGCGGCGCGTAGACGATCGCACGCACGATCCCCGGGGGCCGCGCGTCCCCGGGGGTCCGCGCGCGTCCGTGGGATCGATCGAGGAGGCGTGAGACGGTGGCGGCGAGCGTCGATGCGGCGGCGGCCGGCTCCAATCGGCTGTCGGCGTTCTTCTATCGCCACCGCGGCTGAAGCTCGGCGGCTACGCTCGCGCCGCCGCTCGCGTGGTTCCTGGTCTTCTACATCGGGGCGCTCGCTCGTGCTGTTCGTCTCGGCGTTCTGGCAGCTGGACGTCTTCACCGGCAAGATCGTGAAGCGGTTCAGCCTCCAGAACTTCCAGACTCTGCTCACGGACCCGGTCTACCGCACGATCACGATCCGGACGGTCGGGATCGCCGCGGCCGTCACGGTGACCGACATCATCCTCGCGTTCCCGCTCGCGTACTACGCCGCGCGGATGGCCTCGCGCGCGCACGCGCAACGCGATCCTGGTGGCGGTCGTGCTGCCGCTGTGGGCGAACTACCTGGTGCGGGTCTTCGCGTGGAAGACTGATCCTGTCCCAAGGCGGGTTCCTCGCCTGGCTGTTCGGGCTGGTCGGGCTCCACGTCGAGGTCGGCAACTCGCAGTGGGCGATCTGGCTCACGTTCATCTACCTCTGGCTGCCGTTCACGATGCTGCCCGATCTACGGCGCGCTGGAGCGGGTGCCGGAGTCGTTCCTCGAGGCCTCGAGCGACCTCGGCGCCAAGGGTGGCTCACGTTCCGCCGGGTGGTCTTCCCGCATGATCGTGCCGGGCATCGTGGCGGGGTCGATCTTCTCGTTCTCGCTCACGCTCGGCGACTACATCGCGCCGTCGCTGGTGGGCAACACGAAGTTCATCGGCAACGTGATCTACGACAGCGTCGGCGTCGCGAACAACGTGCCGTTCGCGGCCGCGTACGCGCTCGTGCCGGTGGCCGATCATGGCCGTCTACCTGCTGCTGGCCAAGCGCGCCGGCGCGTTCGAGGCGCTCTAGGGGGCGGATGGAATCCAGGTTCGCGCGCGTGCTGATCCGGCTCGGGTCGGTCTTCACGCTGCTGTTCCTCTACGTCCCGCTCGTCGCTCGTGTTCGTCTACGCGTTCAACAGCCGGCATCGGGCAGAAGTGGCCGATCGACTCGTTCACGACCAAGTACTGGGCGCAGGCGTGGCACAACAGCGACCTCCACGACGGCGCTCGCGAACTCCCTGGTGATCGCGTCGGTCGCCACGGTGGTCGCGCTGGCTGCTCGGGAGCGCTCGCCGCGTTCGCCGTCCACCGGTTCCGGTTCTTCGGGCGGAACTCGATCTCGTTCCTCCTCCTGCTGCCCATCGCGCTGCCCGGCATCGTGACCGGCGATCGCGCTGCAACGCGTCGATCAACAACTTCGGGATCACGTTCAGCCTCTACACGATCATGATCGGCCACATCACGTTCTGCATCGTGGTGGTCTTCAACAACGTGATCGCGCGCCTGCGACGCACGCCGACGTCGCTGATCGAGGCCTCGCATGGATCTCGGCGCGGGACGGGTGGCAGACCTTCCGGTTCGTGACGTTCCCCGCGATCCGCACCGCGCTCGTGGCGGGCGGCCTGCTCGCGTTCGCGCTCTCGTTCGACGAGATCGTCGTGACGAACTTCACGTCCGGCACCGAGCTCACGCTCCCGAAGTTCATCTTCAACAACGTGCGGCAGCCCAGGAACCGCCCGATCGTGAACGTCGTGGCGGTGCTCGTGATGCTCGCTGATGTTCATCCCCGTGTACATCGCGCAGCGGCTGGCCGGGGGCGGCGGCGAAGGCCTCGGCGCGGCCCGCCGGCGAAGGCGCCGGCCGATGCGATCGGTGACCGCCGCCGCAGTCGCAGGCCGGCCAGCGGCCGTCTAGAGGTACTGGCCGCCGCGGGTGGGACCGTCCGGCGAGGGCTGGCCCTCCTCCGAGGGGTTCTGCGCCGAGCAGCCCGCGCCGCCGGAGCTCCTCGAACTGGGCGCGCGCGGCCGCCTGCTGGGCGAACATCGCGGCCTGGATGCCGTGGAAGAGGCCCTCCAGCCAGCCGACCAGCTGGGCCTGGGCCACGCGGATCTCGGACTCGGTCGGCACACCCTCCAGCGGCGGGGCGAGCTCGCGCGAGCTCCTCCTTCAGATCGGGCGAGAGCACCTCGACGAGCTCGTTGACCGCGCGCTGGTAGATCTCCGCGAGGCGCTTGCGGCCCGCCTCGTCCAGCGAGGCCTGGCGGGTCTCGTCGAGCAGTTCGCGCACCATGCTCGCGATCCGCAGGAGCTTGGCCGGCTCGGTGATCGTCTCCGGCGGACGCCCCCGGATCGTCGGCGCGCGTGGCCTCGACCGTCCGCGTCCACGGGCACGGCCTGCACGACGTCGGGTCGCGAGCGCCTCGGCCGGTGCCTCGGGTTCGCTCATGGGCTCAAACCTAGCACCGCATCGCGGCGGCGGTCCGAGGCCGCCGGCTCCGAGCGCTCACGCCCGGGTTCCGTCCTCGCCGAGGTTCCGGATGAACAGCGCTTCGGCGAGCGCGAGGTGCTCGACGTCGGCGAGCTCCACGCTCTCGTCCAGCGAGTGCCAGTTGGATCGCTCGTCGCCCGCGCCCCAGATCAGGACCGCGATGCCCGGGAAGGTGTCGGCGAGCATCGGCACCAACGGGATCGAGCCGCCGCTGCCGTGCTCCTCGACCGCGGCCCCGAAGGCCTCCGCGAGCGCCTCCTTGGCCGCGGCGTACGCGGCGCGTCGTGGTGTCCACCAGGTAGCCCATCCCGGCCTCGCCGTCGCCCCCGATGTCGACGCGCACCCCCCACGGGGCCGCCGTGCGCAGATGGGCCACGAGGGCCTCACGCGCCGCCACCGGATCGTCGCCGGGCGCCAGGCGGAGCGAGACGCGCGCCCGCGCCTGGGGCACGATCTGGTTGGAGGACTCGGCCACGCGAGGTGCGTCGAAGCCGAGCACGGCGACGGCGGGCTTCGACAGGAGGCGGTCCGCGAGGGGTCCGGTCCCCATGAGTCGGACCTCGTCGAACAGGCCCGCATCCCTGCGCAGGTCGCCCTCGCTCACGTCGCTGCCCTCCCACGCGAAGGAGCGGAGCCCGTCGATCATGACGTCGCCCGCGTCGTCGTGCAGGGAGGCGATGATCCGGCAGAGCGCGGTGATCGCGTCGGGGACCGGACCCCCGTAGGACCCGCTGTGCTGGGCGATCGGCATCACGCTCACGGTGATCGTGCAGTCGGTGACGCCCCGCACGCTCGTGTCGACCGTGGGGATGCCGGTGCGGTACGTTGCCGCCGTCCGCGATCACGGCGATGTCGGCGCGCAGCAGGTCGGCGTGCCCGCGCACGAGTTCGGGCAGGTGCTCGGTGGTGCACTCCTCCTCGCCCTCGACGAGGAGCTTCACCGTGACGGGGAGCGCGGCGCCTTCGTGCGCGCCGAGCGCCCTCAGGGCCGCCGCGTGCACGGCGACGCCGCTCTTGTCGTCGGCCGAGCCCCGCCCGTACATCCGACCGTCGCGGATCTCGGGCGCGTACGGAGGCGAGGCCCATGCCGTGGCGTCGCCCTCGGGTTGGACGTCGTGGTGCGCGTAGAGCAGCAGGGTGGGCGCGTCGGGAGGTCCGGGGATCTCCGCGTACACCGCCGGATGCCCGCCCTCCAACTCGATCAGCCGCGCGCCGCGCGCACCGGCGGACGCGAGGATGTCGCGCGTGAGCTCGGCCGAGGCCCGCACGTGCGCGGGGTCGAATCCCGCGTGGCCCACCGAGGGGATCGCCACCAGGCGGGAGAGGTCGTCGATCGTCTGCGGCATGCCGTCGCGCACGCGCGTCCGGAGTTCGTCGGTGTCCATGGCGAGCGAGCCTACCGCGAGGAACCGCCGACGGGCCCGCCGCGCCCGACGGTGCGACCGCTACGAACGCAGCTCGCCCTCGGGCTCCGCCATCCGCCAGTCGTACGGGCTCGTGAACGAGGTGATGAGCCGCGCGTAGTTCGCGCGCGCGAAGGCCACCGGGTTCGGCACGTTGCGCATGCTCATCGAGCCCTTCATCTGCTCCACGCCCTCGTAGTCGTGCTCGGCGAGCCAGGTCTCGATGCCGCGCAGCACGGTGGTGACGTGGGTCGGGCCCTCGTGCAGGAGGGCGCTCGCCATCATCGTGACGTCCGCACCCACCAACAGCACCTTCAGCGCGTCCTCGGCCGTGTGCACGCCGGTGGTGCACGCGAGCGAGGCGTGCACCCGGTCGCGCAGCACGCCGATCCACCGCAGCGGCAACGCGAGCTCGTCGGAGGTGGACAGGTGCAGCGACGGGTCGACCGTCAGGGTCTCGAGGTCGATGTCGGGCTGCATGAACCGGTTGAACAGCACGAGACCGTCCGCGCCGGCGGCCACGAGCCGGTGCGCGATGTGCCCCACCGAGGAGAAGAACGGACCGATCTTCACCGCGAGCGGGATCGTGATCTCCGCGCGCACGGCCTCCACGAGCTCGACGTAGCGCTGCTCCACGGCGTCGGCCGTCTCGTCGGGATCCGCCGCGATGAAGTAGACGTTCAGCTCGAGGGCGTCGGCGCCCGCCTCCTGGATCCGCTTCGCGTGTGCGAGCCAGCCGCCAACGGTGATGCCGTTGAGGCTCCCGATCACCGGGATCGTGAGCTCCGTCTTGGTCTCCTCCAGATGATGGAGGTACGCGTCGGCCCCGGTGTTGTAGTCCGCGAAGTCGGGGAGGTACGTGAGCGCCTCCGCGTAGCTCTCCGCGCCCACGTCCATCGCGCCCGCGATCTGCAGCTCCTCGTGCTCGATCTGCTCCTCGAACAGCGACGGGAGCACGACCGCCGCCGCGCCGGCGTCCTCCAGCGCCTTCAGGGTCTCGATGCGCTGACCCATCGGGGACGCGGAGGGCACGACGGGGTTGGCCAGCTCCATACCCAGGTACCGCGTGCGGAGATCGACGGTCATGTCGGGTCACCTTCTTCGGTCTGGTCGGGCGCCTCCTCGGGGTGCTCGGCGTTCCTGTCGATACCGGCCATCTGCTCGTACAGGTGCCGGCGGTCGTGCACGCCCTGCTGGGCCTCTCGGAGCAGGGCCTCGGCGCGGTCGGGGTCGGTCCGGGTGAGCATCGCGAACCTCGCCTCCGTCTGCGCGAACGCCTTCAGGGGGATGGTGGGCGCCTTGGAGTCCAAGACGAACGGGTGCTCGCCCGCCTCGACGGCCTCCGGCACGTAGCGCCAGAGCGGCCAGTACCCGGACTTCACGGCGTCCTTCTGGTGCTCCATGCCCTTCGACATGTCGATGCCGTGGGCGATGCAGTGGCTGTACGCGATCACGAGCGAGGGACCCTGATGGGCCTCCGCCTCGGCGAGCACCTTCACGGTCTGCGGCATGTCGGCACCCATCGCGATCTGACCGACGTATACGTTCCCGTAGGCCGTGGCGATCATGCCGAGGTCCTTCTTCCCGCCGGACTTGCCCGCGGCCGCGAACTTGGCCACCGCGCCGCGTGGCGTGGACTTGGATGCCTGCCCGCCGGTGTTCGAGTAGACCTCGGTGTCGAGCACCAGGATGTTCACGTCGCGCCCCGTGGCCATGCACGTGGTCGAGGCCGCCGAAGCCGATGTCGTAGGCCCAGCCGTCGCCGCCCACGATCCAGACGCTGGTGGGCACGAGCGCATCGACGACGGCGGCGAGGTTCAGCGCGGTCGCGGAGTCCATGCGCGCCAGCCGCTCCCGGAGCTCCGTCACGCGCATGCGCTGTTGATCGATCTCCTCGCGGCTGCGGGCGTGCACGCCGGCCGCGAGCTGGCGCACGAGGGTCTCGCCGAGCTCGTCGGCGAGATCGTCCATCAGCTCGATCGCGAGCGCCGCCTGTGCGTCCATGCCGAGGCGCATCCCGAGCCCGAACTCCGCGTTGTCCTCGAAGAGCGAGTTGGACCAGGCCGGGCCGCGGCCGTCGGGCCCCGACGGACCAGGGCGTGGTGGGAAGGTTCCCCCCGTAGATCGACGAGCAGCCGGTCGCGTTCGCCACGACCATGCGGTCCCCGAAGAGCTGCGTGAGCACCTTGAGGTACGGGGTCTCGCCGCAGCCGGAGCAGGCGCCCGAGTACTCGAAGAGCGGCGGCAGCTGCTGCGAGCCCTTCACCGTGTCGGCGCGCACGGTCGAGGGATCGGGGTCCGCGATGTCCATGAAGAAGTCGAACCAGTCGCGCTCCTGCTCGAGATGCTCCTCCTTCGGGCACATGTCGATCGACTTGTGCTTGACCTCCTCCTTGCTGCGTGCCGGGCACACATCCACGCAGATCCCGCAGCCGGTGCAGTCGTCGGGGGCCACCTGGATCGTCATCCAGCGGCCGGGGTGCTCGCGATCCTTCCACTCCTTGTGCTTGAAGCCCTCGGGCGCGTCCGCGACGGCCTCGGGCTCGAAGACCTTCATCCGGATCGCCGCGTGCGGGCAGACCAGCGCGCACTTCGCGCAGTCGATGCAGATGGCCGGATCCCACACCGGGATCTCGCGCGCGATGCTCCGCTTCTCCCAGCGGGCGGTGTCGGTCGGGAACGTCCCGTCGACGGGCAGGGCGCTCACCGGCAGGAGGTCGCCCTCGCCCGCGATCATGGCCGCGGTCACGCGTTGGACGAAGTCGGGCGCCTGGGCCGGGACCGGCGGCCGCATCGTCGGACCCTCGCCGATCGCCGACGGCACCTCCACCTCGTGCAGCGCGGCGATCGCGCCGTCGACCGCGGCGAAGTTGCGCGTGAGCACGGTCTCGCCACGCTTGCCGTAGGACTTCACGATGGCCTGCTTGATGGCTTCGATCGCGTCGTCCGGCGGCAGGATCTCCGCGAGGGCGAAGAAGCAGGTCTGCATCACGGTGTTGATCCGCGTCCCGAGCCCCGCCTCCTTCGCGACCGCGTAGCCGTCCACGACGTAGAAGCGGAGCCCCTTGTCCACGATCTGCGCCCGCGTCTCCTGCGGGAGCTGGGCCCATACCTCATCGGGTCCGTACGGGCTGTTCAGGAGGAAGGTGGCACCGGGCGCGGCCACCCCGAGCACATCGGTGCGCTCCAGCCGCTCGAACTGGTGGCACGCGACGAACCCGGCCTTGCGGATCAGGTAGGTGGAGCGGATCGGGTTCGGACCGAAGCGCAGGTGCGAGACGGTCACCCCGCCGGCCTTCTTCGAGTCGTAGACGAAGTAGCCCTGCGCGTGCAGGTCGGTGTGCTCGCCGATGATCTTGATCGAGTTCTTGTTGGCGCTCACGGTGCCGTCGCTGCCCAGGCCGAAGAAGACCGCTCGCACGACGTCGTCGGGCTCGGTGTCGAAGTCGGGATCCACGGGCAGGCTCGTGTGGCTCACGTCGTCGACGATGCCGACCGTGAAGTGCGTGCGCGGCTCCTCGTCGTCCAGCGCGTCCAGCGCGGCCTTGGCCATCGCCGGCGTGAACTCCTTGGAGGAGAGGCCGTAGCGTCCGCCGGTCACCCGTGGCATCCGGTCGGGGAACCGGGCCCGCCCCGCCGCGACCTCCTCCGCGAGCGCCGTCACGACGTCTTGGTAGAGCGGCTCGCCCGGGGCGCCGGGCTCCTTCGTGCGATCGAGGACGGCCACCGCGCGCACGGAGGTGGGGAGCGCCGCGACGAGCGCTTCGGCGGAGAAGGGCCTGAAGAGCCGGACCTTCACGACGCCGACCTTCTCGCCGCCGGCCACCATCGCGTCCACGGCCTCCTCGGCCGCGCCGCACCCCGAGCCCATGAGGATCAGGACGCGCTCGGCCTCGGGGTGCCCCGCGTAGTCGAAGAGGCGGTAGGGCCGGCCCGTGCGCTCGGCGAGGCGGTCCATCACGCCCTGCACCGCGTCGGGGACGGCCGCGTAGAACGGGTTGCAGGCCTCGCGGGCCTGGAAGAAGACGTCGGGGTTCTGCGCCGAGCCGCGGAGCTGCGGGTGCTCGGGGGAGAGGGCGCGGGCGCGGTGGGCCCGCACGAGCGGGTCCGACATCATCGCGCGGAGGTCCGTGTCGTCGAGCGGCTCGATCTTGTCCACCTCGTGCGAGGTGCGGAAGCCGTCGAAGAAGTGCATGAAGGGCAGCCGCGTCTCGAGCGTGGCGGCGTGGGCCACCAGCGCGAGATCCTGCGCCTCCTGGACGGAGGATGACGCGAGCATCGCGAAGCCCGTGGTACGCGCGGCCATCACGTCGGAGTGGTCGCCGAAGATGGAGAGCGCGTGGGTGGCGAGCGTGCGCGCAGCCACGTGCATCACGAACGGCGTGAGCTCTCCGGCGATCTTGAACATGTTGGGGAGCATCAGCAGCAGGCCCTGCGACGACGTGAACGTGGTCGCGAGCGCTCCCGTCTGCAGGGCGCCGTGCAGCGCGCCGGCGGCGCCGCCCTCGCTCTGCATCTCGATCACCTCGGGGATCGCGCCCCACAGGTTGGTGCGCCCCGTCGCCGACCAGGCGTCGGCGAGCTCGGCCATGAGCGATGAAGGGGTGATCGGGTAGATCGCGATCACCTCCGACAGGCGATGCGCGACCGCCGCGACGGCTTCGTTGCCGTCCACGGTGATGAACGAGCGGGCCTCGACCCGCCGAGGTGCGGACTCGGTCTTCATACCGGAATCCTGGAGGCGCGAGGGGGCGGGCCGCAGGGCCGAAGGTCCCCCGAGCACGGGGTCGAACCGCGCGCGCCGGCGCGATCAGGGAGCGAGGCGCTCCATCCGCCATCCCGCGTCGCCGCGGGCATACCGGATCCGGTCGTGCAGGCGGAACGCACGCGCCTGCCAGAACTCCATCGTGGCGGGAACGATCCGATAGCCGCCCCAGTTGTGCGGGCGGGGCACGACGTCGGGGAACCGCGCGTCCGCGGCCTCGAAGCGGGCCATCAGCATCCCCCGGTCGTCGATCACGTCGCTCTGCGGCGACGCCCACGTCCCGATCTGCGCCTCGCGCGGTCGCGTGGCGAAGTACGCGTCGGACTCCTCGCCGCTCGTGCTCTCGACCGACCCCCGCACGCCCACCTGGCGGTCGAGCTCGCGCCAGAGCAACGTGAACGCCGCCCACGGGTTCTCCGAGAGCTCGCGCGCCTTGCGGCTCTCGTAGTTCGTGTAGAACACGAATCCGTCCTCGTCGAAGCGCCGCAGCAGGACGTGGCGAACGTTCGGGTGGCCGTCGGCGCCCGCCGTCGCGAGCGCCACGGCGTTCGCGAGGTGGATGCCCTCGGCTTCCGCGTCCTCGAACCAGCGTCGGAACTGCGTCATCGGGTCGGGGCTGAGATCGTCGGCCTCGAGTCCGAGATCTGGCTTCTCGCTCATCCTCGCCATGCTGCGACGACATCGGGTCCTCACCGAGGGCCGAAGGGCCTCGCAGCACGAGGCCGCCCGGCGCCGGGGTTCGGCGGTCAGGGGGAGAGACGCTCGATGTGCCAGGCGTCGCCGGAGGCCGCCCGCGCGTAGCGGAACCGGTCGTGCAGCCGATGCTGTCGTCCCTGCCAGAACTCGATCGTCTCCGGATGCACGAGGAAGCCACCCCAGAACGGCGGACGGGGAACCTCGCCCGGGAAGCGCGCGGCGACCTCGGCGATGCTGCGCCTCCAGCTCTTCGCGGCCCCCCAGGACAGCGCTCTGTCGCGAGGCCCACGCGCCGAGCTGCGCGTCGTGCGGCCGCGCCGCGAAGTACGCGTCCGAGGACTCCTCCGAGCTCCGGCTCACCCTGCCCGTCACGTTCACCTGGCGATCGAGCTCCTTCCAGAGGAAGACCAACCCGGCGTGCGGGTTGGCCGCCAGCTGCCGGCCCTTGCGGCTGTCGTAGTTGGTGAAGAACTCGAAGCCTCGTTCGTCGACGCCCCGGAGGAGGACGTGGCGCACGCTCGGCCGCCCGTCGGCGTCCGCGGTGGCGACCCCCATGGCGTTGGGCAGCGGCACGCCGGCGGCCTCCGCATCGGTGAGCCAGCGAAGGAACTGCGCGAGCGGATCGTCGAGGAGATCGTCGCGATCCAGCGCTCGGTCCTGGTGGAAGCCCGTCGGGGCCCGCATGTTCCGAGGGTCGGTCATGAGGGCCTCATCGTACGGGTAGAGGCGGTCGACGGGGCTCGCGCCCCGGGCGCTACTCGTCCACCACCACCGCGAGCGCCTCGACCTCGAGGAGGAGCTCCGGCCGGACGAGCGCGACGACCTGGACCGCGGTGCTGGCGGGCGGGCGTTCCGCATCGACGTAGCGGTCGCGCACGCGCCGCACGTCGGGGAGGATCGCCATGTCCGTCACGAACACCGTGAGCTTGATCACGTCGCCGAAGGAGGAGCCGGCCACGGCGAGCGCCGTCGTGATGTTCTCGAACACCTGCTCGGCCTGCGCCTCGGGATCGCCTTGCCCGACGAGGTGCCCTCGGTATCCATCGCGACCTGGCCCGCGACCGCCACGATCCGGCCCGTCGCGGCCACCACCTGGCTGTAGCCGTTCCCGGGCGCCATCCCGGGCGGGGCGAGGTGATGCTGCATGGCCTTCGGCACGCGGCCTCCTTCCGTGCGTCGCGAGGGTGGCGCCCCCGGCAGGACTCGAACCTGCGCTTCCGGCTCCGGAGGCCGACGCTCTATCCGCTGAGCTACGGGGGCGTAGCCGCACCGAGTCTAACAACGGCTCCGTCGCCTCCTTGCGCCGGCGCGCTCGCGCGGGTCCCAGGTGCGAGCGGTGGCCCCGGTATCCTCGGTTCCATGTCCGAGGAGATCCGCGTGCTGCTGGTCGACGACGACCCGGCCATGCTCCGCCTCCTGCAGGTGAACTTCCGACTCGAGGGGTTCACCGTGGAGACCGCCTCGCGCGGCGACGAGGCGGTGGAGCACGCGCTCGCCTCTCCACCCGACGCGTTGGTGCTCGACGTGATGATGCCGGGACTCGACGGCTACCAGGTGGCCGCGCGCCTGCGCGAGGAGCCGACGCTCGCCGGGGTGCCGATCGTGTTCCTCACGGCTCGCGTGATGGAGGAGGATCGCGCGCAGGGCGAGGCGATCGGCAACGCCGACTACCTGACGAAGCCGTTCGATCCCGCGGAGCTGATCGCCACCGTGCGCCGGCGGATCGCGGCGGGATCGGATCCGGCGTGAGCATCGAGGAACTCCTGCGTGGGCTGGCTGGGCGAAGGCCTGGCGGCCGCCGCCCCGGGCCTCGGGTTGGATCCTGCCGACCTCCCGACGCCCGAGCTCCTGGCGCCCAAGCAGAAGGAGCACGGCGATTTCGCGACGAACGTGGCCCTCGCCCTCGCGAAGCCTGCGGGCCGCCCACCGCGCGAGGTGGCGCTGGCGATCGTTGAGGCGCTCCCGCACGCGGCGTTCGTGCAGAAGGTGGAGGTGGCCGGCCCCGGATTCCTGAACGTCTTCACCACCGACGACTGGCTCCACGACGTGCTGCGCGACATCGCGACGCAGGGCCCCGCGCACGGGCGCCGCGAGCCCACCGGCCGGCGCGTGCAGGTGGAGTTCGTGAGCGCCAACCCCACGGGCCCGTTGCACGTCGGGCATGCGCGCAACGCCGTCCTCGGCGACGCGATCGCGCGCCTGCTGGAGGCGATGGGCGAGACCGTCGAGCGCGAGTACTACTTCAACGACGCCGGTGCGCAGATGGATCGGTTCGGCGCCTCCGTGGAGGCGCGCTACCTCCAGGCCCTCGGCCGCGAGGTCCCGATGCCCGACGACGGCTACGGAGGCGCGTACGTGGTCGACCTCGCCGAGGACATCGTGGCCGCCCACGGCGACGCCTTCGCCGACCTCCCGCCTGAAGAGCGCGTCGCAGCGCTGCTCCGCGAGGGCTCGCGTCGGGTGCTCGACGGGATCGCGGCGACGCTCGAGCGCTTCGGGGTGCGCTTCGACGTCTTCTTCTCGGAGGCCGAGCTGGCGCGCAAGGGCGAGATCGCGGCGGCCGTCGATCGCCTGCGGGAAGCGGGCTACGCGTACGGGTCCGAGGGCGCCGTCTGGTTCCGCTCGACGGCGTTCGGCGACGACAAGGATCGGCGTGATCGTGCGCTCCAACGGCGTGCACACGTACTTCGGGGCGGACTGCGCGTACCTGATCGACAAGTTCTCCCGCGGCTTCGACCACGTGATCTACGTGTGGGGCGCCGACCATCACGGCGACGTCGCACGCGTCAAGGGCGCGGCCGAGGCGCTCGGGATCGACCCCGAGGCCGTCGAGATCGTGCTGTACCAGTTCGTGGCGTTCCTGCGCGGCGGCGAGGCCATGAAGATGAGCAAGCGCGCGGGCACGATCGTCACGCTCGACCAGCTGATCGACGAGGTGGGCGTCGACGCCGCCCGCTTCACGCTGCTGTCCTCCTCCAACGACTCCGCCATGAACTTCGACATCGAGGTCGTGAAGCAGCAGACGATGGAGAACCCCGTCTACTACGTGCAGTACGGGCATGCCCGGATCGCGAGCATCCTGCGCAAGGCCGCCGAGCGTGGCGTCGAGCTCCGCCCGATCGATGATGCGGACCTGTCCCTGCTCGTCACCGACGCCGAGCTCGCGCTCCTGCGCGCCCTCGCCGACGCACCCGCGGTGATCGCGAAGGCCGCGGATCGACGCGCGCCGCACCACCTCACGCACGCGACGCAGGATCTGGCGGGCCGGTTCCATCGCTTCTATACCGAGTGCCCCGTGCTCTCCGAGGATCCGGCGCTCACGCAGGCGCGCCTGTGGCTCTGCGCCGGTACGAAGCAGGTCCTCGCGAACCTGCTCGCGCTCCTCGGCGTCTCGGCGCCCGAGGCGATGGAACGGACGGATGACTGAGGGGGCGGCCTCCCCGCGCCCGCCCATCGCTCGGACCTCGGCGGCGCCCTGGCCCGCCGGCGCGGTGTTCGGACCCGACGGGCTGACGATCGCGGGGATCTCGGCCGCGATCCTCAGCGAACGGTTCGGCACGCCGCTCATGGTGGTCGACGAGGACGACCTGCGCGCGCGGTTCGCGGCCGCTGCGGGGATCGCCGACCGTGTGCTCTTCGCGGTCAAGGCGTTCACGGCGCACCCGGTGATCCGGATCGCGCTGGAGTCGGGGCTGGACCTGTTGGCTGCGTCGGGCGGGGAGGTCGAGGCGTGTCTGCGCGCCGGCGCGCCCGCGGGACGCATCGTCCTGCACGGCAACAACAAGTCCGACGCTGAGCTCGCGCTCGCGGTGGAGGCGGGCCTGGGGCTCGTCGTGGCCGATGGCCCGGATGAGCTCGTGCGCCTGGACGCGGCCGCGCGCGCACAGGGGCGCGTCCAGGCCGTGCTGCTGCGCGTGATCCCCGACGTGGCGGTGCGTACGCACGAGGCGATCGCCACCGGTCACGAGGCATCGAAGTTCGGCACGCCGCTCGGGGAGGCCGTCGACGCCGTGCGGGCGTGCGGCGACCTCCCCGCGATCCGGTTCGAAGGCCTGCAGGCGCACATCGGCTCGCAGGTCCAGCAGGCGGAGTCCTACGTGCAGGCGGTGGACACGCTCGTCGATCTGGCGGCGCGGGTGCGCGCGGAGGCCGGTACTGAGGTCCGGACGATCGACGTCGGCGGGGGCTACGCGGTCACCTACGTGGACGAGGCGGAGCTCGTGCCGGCGGAGATCGCGCACCTCGTGGCGACCCGCCTGCACGAGCGGTGCGCCCAGCGGGGGATCCCGGTTCCGGCGCTGGTCCTCGAGCCGGGTCGATCGCTCGTGGCCAACCCCGTCCTCACCCTCTACCGCGTGGGCGGGACGAAGCGTGCGGGAGGGCGCGCGCTCGTGGCCGTCGACGGCGGGATGTCCGACAACCTACGACCCATGCTCTACGACGCGCGCTTCAGCGTCGCCGCCGCGGGCCCGTCCACGGCGGGTCCCTCGGCGCACGTCACCGTCGTGGGGAAGCACTGCGAGTCGGGCGACGTCCTCGCCGAGGACGTGGCGTTGCCGGCCGATCTGGCGCCCGGCGACCTGTTGGCGGTGGCGGCCACCGGCGCGTACACCTACGGGCTCGCGAACGCGTACAACCGGGTCGGGCGCCCGGCGGTGGTGGCGGTGCGCGCGGGCCACGCCACGCCGTGGCTCCGCCGGGAGGACGCCGCCGACATGGACCGCCTCGAGCTCGCCGCGCCTCGTCACGACCCCGAGGAGGTCGAGCTGCCGGCCGGCATCACGGTCCGGGCGGCGCGGGCGTCGGATGCCCAGCCGTTCCTGGACTTCTGGACGGCGGTCGTGGCGGAGGGGAGATACGTGCGGAGCGAGCGCGTGGCGCATCCCGCGCGCGTCTACCGTCGCCGGTTCCGCAAGCCCTGGAGCGACCGCGAGGCGCAGATCGTGGCGGTGGAGGATGACCGCGTCGTCGGTCATCTCTTCATCCAGCGTGAGTCCCATCCGGTCACCCGCCACGTCGCGACGCTCGGCATCGCGGTGGCGGCCGACCGACGGGGTCAGGGCGTCGGCACCGCCCTGATGGCCGAGGCCGTCCGCTGGGCACGCGGGGCCGGCGTGCAGAAGCTCGTGCTGTCCGTCTACCCCCACAACACGGGCGCGATCGCCCTGTACCGCAAGTTCGGGTTCGTGGAGGAAGGGCGCCTGTCGCGGCAGTCCCACAAGTCGTACGGGTACGAGGACGAGTTGTTGATGGGCGCGTGGATCGGCCCGGAGGACGCCTAGACGCGGTTCCAGCGTGCCCCGTCCACGCGTACGGACGGACCGTCGGGGAGGACCCATCGCCGGAACGTGACGCGCCCGGCCGCGTAGGCGACGATCCCGATCCGGAAGGCGTCCATCCCGCCCGGGCCGCCCGCGACCTCCAGCAGCGCCCCCCGTCCGACGCCGTCGAACAGGAGGTTCCCCAGGCTCGTCGCGACGACGGTCGTGCGCCCGTCGCGATCCGGATCCACGAGCCCGACCGGCTGCACGGTGTGCGGTCCGTGGCACCACACCACGTCCACGCCCCAGCGGGCGAGGAGCCTGGCGTGCGCCCCGAGCGAGGGATCGGGGACGCTCGACAGCGGCACGCCGCCGTGGAGCGCGACGGTCACGAGGTCGGCCCGGCTCCGCGCCTCCCGCACCGCGGCACGTGCGGTATGCCGGTCCCATCGGGCGACGCCGGGAGCCGATCCTCCCTCGGAGAGGTCGAACGCGAGGAAGGCCACGCGGACGCCGTCGCGGGTGAGGATCGCCGGTTCGACCGGCATCCCGCCCGCCGCGTCGATCCCTCGACCGGCCAGCGCGGCGGTGCTATCGGCAACCGTGAGCGGCCCCGCGTCCCCCGCATGGTTGTTCGCCACGGTCATGACATCGAACCCCGCGGCGGCGAGCAGGGCGGCCGTGCGGGGGTCCGCCTCCAGCGCGACGGGGTTCGCCACACGATGCGGCCGCGTGGTCAGGGGGGACTCGAGGTTCGCGGCGGTGAGGTCGGCGGCGCTCGTCACGGAGCGCACGCCGGCGAAGACCGAGGTGGGGTCGGCGGCCGCGACCGGCGCCACATCGCGACCCAGCATCACGTCCCCGGCGAACAGCAGGCGCACCTGGGCCGCCGGGGAGGCCGTCCCGGACGCCCCGGACGTGGGCGCCGGAGCAGGGCCGCGCCCCACGCAGGACCCCGCCGCGAGCGCGGCCGCCAGGGCCGCCCCGGTGGCGATCCTGCTCAGCACCCGATCACGCACGCGTCCGTCGGGCCGATCTCGAAGGCCACCCACCTGTCGCCGGGGTCGGCGTTGAAGGTGTCCTGGGTGCCCGCGCCTCCGTTCAGGCGGTCGCCGGGCTGGCCGTCGGTCGTGAGGACGCAACCGTCGTCGCCGGGGCCGGCGAAGACGACGTCGATCGCGCCGAGCGCGTAGATCGTGTCGCCATCGCCGCCGCCGAAGTACCGGTTGTTCCCGGCGTTGTCGTCCATGTAGTCACGATCCGGCCCGCCGAACGCGACGTCGTCGTTCGCGCCGCCGTACAGGCCGTCCGCCGCCGGTCCACCGAAGAGGCGATCGTTCCCGGTGCCGCCGAAGATCAGATCCCGCCCGCGCCCGCCGCGCGCGACATCCGCGCCGGCGAACCCGTTGAGCGTGTCGCGACCGGGTCCCCCGAGGAGCCTGTCATCGCCACGTCCACCGACGAGCAGATCGGAACCTTGGGTTCCGTGCAGACGGTCGTTCCCACCACGACCGCAGATCACGTCGTGGGCGTTGGTCCCCCGCAGCAGGTCGGGTCCCGGCGTCCCGAGGATCGTGCACGCAGGGTGCCGTGGAAGCGTGAGATCCGATGGCAGCGCGCGGCTGTTGCACCGCGGAGACGCCTCGGACGACGTGGCCACCGCGACGCCCCGCAGGCAAGCCGGTGCGGCCCGCACGGCTACCGAGGGAAGCAGGAAGAGACCGACGAGACCCACGCACGCACACACAGCGAGGAAGCGACGCATCGTCCTCGCCTCCTTTCGAGTGGCTCCACAGCCAACGTAGCTCCGCCGGGGCGTTCCTCATAGGCAGAACGGTCCGCGCTCGGTGGGCCTTCTCCGAGAGGCGTGACCGGGGCCTGCGGGTCCGGGATACTGGGATCACCGAACGGGGGAAGGGCGCCGTCGCCATGACCGATCGAACGCTCCGCGTAGGCCTCCTGGGCTGCGGCACCGTGGGCGCCGCCGTGATCCGCCTGCTCCACGAGCACGCGGAGGACATCGCCATGCGCGCCGGCTGCCGCCTCGAGGTGGCGCGGGTCGCCGTGCGCGACCTCGACCGCGAGCGCGACGTGCCGATCCCGGCCACGGCCTTCACGACGGACGCCGGCTCCATCGTCGACGATCCCGCGATCGACATCGTGTGCGAGCTCCTCGGCGGGAAGGAACCCGCGCGCTCGCTGCTCCTGGGCGCCTTCGCGCATGGCAAGTCGGTCGTCACCGCCAACAAGGAGCTCCTCGCGAACGACGGGCAGGCGCTGTTCGAGGCGGCCGACGCCGCGGAGCGCGACCTCTACTTCGAAGCCGCGGTCGCGGGAGGCATCCCGCTGATCCGCCCGCTGAAGGAGTCGCTGGCCGGCGAGCGCGTCGGCCGGATCCTCGGCATCGTGAACGGCACCACGAACTACATCCTCACCCAGATGTCCGAGCACGGGTCGTCGTTCGCCGACGCGCTCGCAGAGGCCCAGCGCCTCGGCTACGCGGAGGCGGATCCCACCGCGGACGTCGAGGGCTTCGACGCCGCCGCCAAGTGCGCGATCCTCGCCTCGATCGCGTTCAACACGCGCGTGGTGGCCGACGACGTCTACCGCGAGGGCATCACGCGGGTCACCCCGCTCGACATCGCCGACGCCGAGCGCATGGGCTACGTCGTGAAGCTGCTCGCGATCGCGGAGCTCGAGGACGACGAGGTCTCGGCCCGCGTGCACCCGGCGATGATCCCGGCCGCGCACCCGCTCGCGAGCGTCCGCGACGCCTTCAACGCCGTCTTCCTGGAGGGACCGAGGATCGGTCAGCTGATGTTCTACGGGCGTGGCGCGGGCGGGGACCCGACGGCCACGGCGGTCGTGGGGGACCTCGTCACCGTGGCGCGGCACGCGATCGCGGGGAGCCGGGGCGTCGGCTGCACCTGCGCGCTCGACCGCCGCATCCGGCCGATGGACGACACCCGGGGGCAGTACTACCTGAACCTCCACGTGGAGGACCGCCCCGGTGTGCTGGCGGAGATCGCCGACCAGTTCGGGCGCAACGGGGTCTCGATCGAGCGTGTCTGGCAGGAGGGAACGGCCGACGAGGCGACGCTCGTGTTCATCACCCACCGGGCACAGGAGGGCGCGTTCCAGAAGACCGTGCAGGAGCTCCGCGAGCTGCCGGCGGTGCGGGCCGTCGCGAGCGTGCTCCGCGTGGAGGGCGAGGAGCCGTGACGGGCGCCGACGGGGTGCGCGCCGCCGGTAGTCTGACACAGACTACCGGGGCCCATCAGTGGCGGGGCGTGATCGAGGAGTACCGCGCCCGGCTGCCGGTGACCGACGCGACGCCGGTGGTGACGTTGCGGGAGGGTGGGACGCCGCTCGTGTTCTCCGAGGTGCTGAGCGCGGAGACCGGATGCACCGTCTGGCTGAAGTACGACGGCGCCAACCCCACCGGATCGTTCAAGGATCGCGGCATGACGATGGCGATCAGCAAGGCCGTCGAGGAAGGGGCGAAGGCGGTCGTCTGCGCGTCGACGGGCAACACGTCCGCGAGCGCCGCCGCCTACGCGGCCAAGGCCGGGCTCACGTGCGCCGTCCTCGTGCCCAAGGGCAAGGTGGCGCTCGGCAAGATGGCGCAGACCCTCGTCCACGGAGCCCGGATGCTGGAGGTGGAGGGCAACTTCGACGCCTCGCTCGAGCTGGCCCAGGACCTCGCCGCCCGCTACCCGATCACGCTGGTGAACTCGGTGAACCCGTTCCGCCTCCAGGGTCAGAAGACAGGGGCGTTCGAGATCTGCGACGCCTTGGGCCGGGCGCCCGACATCCACTGCGTGCCCGTCGGCAACGCGGGGAACATCTCGAGCTACTGGATGGGCTACACGGAGTACCTCGCCGACGGCGTGATCCACGAGCCGCCGCAGATGATGGGGTTCCAGGCTCAGGGCGCCGCGCCGATCGTGCGCGGCGAGCCGGTGAAGGATCCGCAGACGATCGCGACCGCGATCCGCATCGGCAACCCCGCCTCGTGGGAGAAGGCGGTGGCCGCCGCCGCCGAGTCCGAGGGGGGCATCTTCGCGGTCACGGATCGGGAGATCCTGGCCGCCTACCGCCGCCTCGCGCACGAGGGGCTCTTCGCGGAGCCGGCGAGCGCGGCGAGCGTCGCCGGGCTCCTGCACCTGCACGCCGACGGGAGGCTGCCGGCGGGCGCCACCGCCGTCTGCGTGCTCACGGGCCACGGCCTGAAGGATCCCGAGTGGGCCATCGCGGGCGCGGCGCATCCCACGATCGTGCCGGCCGATCCGGCCGCGGTGGCCGAGGAGCTGGGGCTCTAGATGCGCCTCGTCGCCCGCGTGCCCGCGACCTCGGCCAACCTCGGACCGGGGTTCGATTGCTTCGGGATCGCGTTGGACCTCGTGAACGATGTGACCCTGGACACCGAGGCCGCGCCGGGCATCACCTGGGAGGGCGAGGGCGCAGACGAGCTACCCACGGACGGAACGGACATGGTGAGCCGCTCGATGGCCTTCGTGGCCCACGAGGCGGGCCGAACCCTCCCCGCGTTCGGGCTACACAGCGTCAACCGGATCCCGCTCGAGCGCGGCCTCGGCTCGTCCTCGGCCGCCTCGGTCGCGGGGGTGCTCCTGGCGGCCCGCCTGCTCGACCTGGAGCTTGCGGGGGACCCGGTGGGCATCTTCAACGTCGCGGGGCGGATGGAGGGTCATCCCGACAACGCCGGCGCGGCGGTCTTCGGCGGGTTCACCCTCTCGGCCCAAGACGGGCCGCCCGTTCGGCTCGACCCGCACCCGTCGCTCTGCCCGGTCGTGCTGATCCCCGAGGACGTCCGCCTGTCCACCGCGGAGGCGCGCAAGGCGCTCGCCTCGCTGGTGCCCCGGCAGGACGCGGTCTACAACGCCGCGCACGCGGCCCTCATGGTGGTGGCCCTCACGCAGCGCCCGGATCTCCTGGGCCTGGCCATGCGCGACCGGCTCCACCAGGATGCCCGCCTCGCCCTCGTCCCGAGCGTGCACGAGGTCTTCGAGTCGATCTCGGCGCTCGGCGTCCCCATCGGGGTCTCCGGGGCGGGGCCGACGTTGCTCGCGTTCGAGTCCGAGCGGATCCGAGTTCCCGACCCCGGCGCGCGCTGGCGGGTGCTGCGCCTCCAGGTCCGTGCCGCCGGCGCCGAGGTGACGCAGGGCTAGGCGGCGCGCGTCAGGGTGTGCACGACCCGGTGCTCACCGGGATCTGCGCTCCGGTGGCGCCCTGCAGGAACGGCCGGACCTCGGAGGACGCGATCGCGTAGCCCACGTGATCGTCCACCGCGGAGCTCGCGAAGACGACGCCCGCCACGAGGCCGCCGGGGGTGACGAACGGACCACCGCTGTTGCCGTGGCGGATCTCCGCCTGGATCTCGTAGAGGCGCCGCGTGACCTCGCCTCGACCGTAGATGTCCCGGCCGACGGGAGACAGGACCTGGCGCACCGCCGCCGCGCCTCCTTGGAGCGGGCCGGCGCCCGGATACCCGAGCACCGCGCCGCCGTCACCGCGCGCGAGCTCGCCGCCGAGGAGCCGGAGCGGGGGGGCATCGAGATCCGGGACGCGCAGCAGGGCGAGGTCCTCCTTCGGGTCGAACGCCACCACCTGGGCCTCGTCGTCCGTGGTGCGCTCGTGGACCCACTGACGCGTGCTGCCCGCCACGACGTGCGCGTTGGTGAGGATGTAGCCGGGACGCACGACGAACCCGCTTCCCTGGTTGAGGTAGCCCGCCGCGCAGCCGTCGCCGAGCACCTCGAACGTGCTGTGTTCGGCGGCGCTGAACGCGGCGCGGGCCTGTGCATCCCCGGGCGGCGGGACCGGATCCGCGGGCGTGGGAGGGATCCCGACGAAGACATCGGGGAAGCCCAGGAGAGCCATCACGCGCTGCGCCTCGCCGAGCAGGGACGGAGGCTGAGGCAGGACCGAGTCGAGGCCACGTACGATCCGCGAGCCGCTGATGCCACGCGCAACATCGGGGAACGGGCCGTTGGCGAGGTTCAGCGCCAGGAACCACGTGACGAGCAGCAGGGCGCAGACCGAGACCACCGAGCCGGCCACGGCGTCCGCCCGGCGGAGGCTGGAGCCGTGGGTCCGCTCGCGCAGCCGGCTCCCCACCAACCAGCCGACGAGGTTGCCCACGGCGCCGCCCACGATCACGGCGGCGAGCACGATCGCGACCTGCGCCATCGGGTCGTGGCCGAGCGCCGCCAGTCGCGGCGCCACGAACGCGCCGAGCACGACGCCCGCGGCCAAGCCTCCGAGCCCGATCACCTGCAGCACGGCGCCTCGGCGGTAGCCCCCGATCACCGAGAGCACCACCAACACGACGAGCACGACGTCCAGCCAGGTCATTGCGAGGGTATGGTCCCACGCACCGACGGCCGGGAGGGGGAGGCATGGGGGAACTGGACGGGCGGGCCGCCTTGATCACCGGTGGCACGACGGGGCTGGGGCGCGCCGTGGCGGAGGCGTTCCTGCGCGAAGGCGCGCGCGTGGTGATCACGGGGCGCGACGAGGCCATCGGCATCGAGGCGGAGGCCGCGCTGCGCGTCGGCGGCGAGGCCCGATTCCTGCGCGCCGACGCGGGCGATCCCGCTCAGATCGACGCCTCCGTGGGGCAGGCGGTCGCGGTGCTCGGGGGCCTCGACGTCCTCGTGAACAACGCCGGCGTCGGCGTCGTGGCGGGGGCCCTCGAGACGCCGCTCGCGGACTACGACCGCGTGATGGCGGTGAACGTCCGCGGGTACCTCCGCTACGCGCAGGCGTGCTTCCCGCATCTCGAGGAGCGGGGCGGCAACATCGTGCACGTGGGGTCGGACGCGGGCGTCCTGGGCGAGGTGGAGATCGGCGTCTACTCCGTCTCCAAGGCGGCCGTGCACATGCTCTCGAACGTCTTGGCGATCGAGGGCGGGCGCCGGGGCGTGCGCTCCAACGTCGTGGCTCCCGGCGACATCGAACCGGGCATGCGCCACATGGGGCCACCGGGCGATCACGAACGCGCGGAGGACGATCCGGACACGTGGCCGATCCCGCCGGTCGGGCGCGTGGGCGTGGCGCTCGACGTGGCCGAGGCCGTGGTCTACCTCGCCTCGGAGCGCGCCGCGTTCGTGAACGGGGTCACGCTCTTCGTGGACGGGGGGATGCGCGCCGGCTCCCGAACGGCCACCTTCGGGCCCCCGGCGTAGGCGCCCTACCGGCGCCGCCCCGGATACACTGGGACGAACGTGGTCACGATCGCCCACATCTCCGATCCGCACGTCGGCTCCCCCTTCTTCGTGCCCAACCTGATGAACCGCGTGATCAAGGAACTCAACGAGATGGCCCCCGACGCCGTGGTGTGCACGGGCGACCTCACGACCGAGGGCTATCGTCAGGAGTACAAGAACTGGGTGGCCTACGCGGAGCGGATCGCCGCCCCCATCCACACGGTGCCCGGCAACCACGACTCCCGCAACGTGGGCTACCTGCACTTCGAGGACCTGATCGGGCCGCGGATGTGGAGCGTGGACATCGAGGGCGTGCGCATCGTGGGGATCGATTCCAGCGAACCCGATCTCAACGAGGGCAAGGTCGGGCGGGTCCACTACGACTGGATCCGTCGGCAGTTCCTGGAACCCGCCGAGCTCAAGGTCCTCGCGCTGCACCATCACCTGCTCCCGATCCCGGGCACGGGTCGCGAGCGCAGCACGGTGATGGACGCGGGGGACCTGTTGGAGGTGCTGATCCACGCCGGGGTGCACGTGGTGCTATCCGGGCACAAGCACGTCCCCTACGTCTGGCGCCTGGAGGACATGTACGTGGCCAACGCCGGGACCGTCTCCTCGCTCCGCGTGCGCGGCTACACCAAGCCCTGCTACAACGTGCTGGAGTTCGACCGCGGCGAGGTGAAGATCCGCCGGAAGTTCCCGTTCGGCGACGACACGCTGATGGCCCACTTCTCCCTCACCGGGGAGCAGTTCCAACGCGCGGGGGAGCTGCCGGTGCAGGAACGCACGGCGCCGGTCGGCGAGTAGCGTCGCCCGGCGACCGCGCCCATATCCACCCAGTCGATCCACGAGAGGGGTGCTTCGACGGATGCGGACGATCGTGCTCGTCGACGGCGAGCACTACCCGCCGGTGACCCGATGGGGCATCGAGACCGCCCGCGCCCGCGGGCACGACGTCGTGGGCGGCATGCTGGTGGGTGGGATCGAGAAGATCGACCCGGGGCGGCTGCCCGACCTCGGCATCCCGTTGCGCGCCTCGGGCCCCGATCGGATGGCCTCCCTGCGCGAGGCCATCGACGCGTTCGCGCCGGAGGCCGTGCTCGACCTCTCCGACGAGCCCGTCATGGGCTACCGGGAGCGGATGGAGCTGATCGCGGTGGCGCTCGTCCGCGGTCTCCCGTACCTCGGCGCCGACTTCCGCCTCGACCCGCCGGTGAGCGGCCCGCCCATCGGCGCGCCCACGATCGCCGTGATCGGCACCGGCAAGCGCACGGGGAAGACGGCGATCAGCGGCGCGCTCGCCCGGCTCGCCGCGCGCCGGGGCCTCGAGCCGGTCGTCGTCGCGATGGGCCGGGGCGGACCGCCCGAGCCCCAGGTGGCCGAGGCAGGCAGCGTCGATCTCGACCGGCTGGTGGAGCTGGTGCGCTCCGGTCAGCACGCCGCGAGCGACTATCTCGAGGATGCGCTCACCACCGGCGTGACGACGATCGGTGCGCGCCGTGCCGCCGGAGGCCTCGCGGGCGCCCCCTACGCCACGAACGTGCGGGAGGCCGCGGAGATGGCGGCGGCGCGGGAGCCCGGGCTCGTGATCCTGGAGGGCAGCGGGTCGGCGGTGCCGCCGGTCCCCTGGGACGCGGGGATCCTCGTGGTGCCGGCCGGCGCACCGGCCGAATACCTCGGCGGATACCTCGGTCCCTATCGCCTGTTGCTCTCTGACCTCGCCGTTGTTACCATGGCTACCGGCTCAACTACAGGGCCAGGGAACCTCTCCGCACTCCGTCCCCACCTCCGGCGCTACCTCGGTGATGACCGGTACGTCGTGACCGACTTCATCCCGGTGCCGCTGGCGGACGTTCGGGACGTGCGAGCGTTCTTCATCACGACGGCACCGAGCGCGGTGGCGGCGACCCAAGCCGAGCACCTCCGCGCGGAACACGGGTGCCGGATCGTGGGGTGGAGCGCGCGGCTGGCCGATCGGGCGGGGCTCGCAGAGGATCTCGACGCGGCCGAGGACTACGACGTCCTCCTCACCGAGTTGAAAGCCGCCGCCGTCGACATCGGCGTCGAGCGGGCGAGGGCGCGAGGGGCGGAGGTCGTGTTCGTGGACAACCGCGCAGTGGTGGTGGAGGGATCCGACGACCTCGACACCGCGTTGGGGGTCGTCATCGATCGCTCGTTGGAACGAGGCAGACGGTGAGTCAGAAGGAATCCAAAGAACCGGCGATCGTGATCACCGACCGCGAGCCGGGCCTGCCCTTCTCGAAGGGGCTGATGGCATCGCAGGTCATGGTCACGGGCCTCTCGCCGTACCGCTCCTATCAGGTGGCGGAGGCGGTCGAGGACCGGCTGCGCGCCAACGGTCGCGCCACGCTCACCAGCGCCGAGCTCTCCGACGTTGCCCTCGAGGTCATCACCGAGCTGCACGGCGACCGCTACGCCAAGAACTACCTCCGTTGGCGCGAGGTCGAGAACCTGGACGTGCCACTGGTGATCCTGATCGGCGGTGCCACCGGGGTCGGCAAGTCCACCATCGCGACCCAGCTCGCCGCGCGCCTCGGCATCGTGCGGGTGGTGGCCACCGATGCGATCCGCGAGGTCATGCGCTCGATGCTCTCGCCCGAGCTGATGCCCACGCTGCACACCTCGTCCTTCCAGGCGGACACCGCGCTGCGCGAGCCGCCGACCAAGTCCGCAGACGCCCTGATCCTGGGGTTCCGCGAACAGACCGCGGCGGTCTCGGTAGGCATCAACGCGTTGATCGAGCGGGCCGCCACGGAGGGGACCTCGATCATCATCGAGGGGGCCCACGTCGTGCCGGGGTTCTTCGACATCGCGTCCTACGGCGACCGGATCGTGGCGGTCTCCTTCCTGATCGGCGTCGAGGACGAGGAGCGTCACCTCACGCACTTCGCCGCGCGCGAGGACGCCGTGGCCGCCCGGCCTGCCCGCCGGTATGCGGACGGGTTCGAGAAGATCCGGAAGCTCCAGCGTTGGGTGAAGAGCCAGGCGCTCTCGCACGGGGTGCCCCTGATCCCGAACTACAGCTTCGACCAGTCGCTCGCCGCCGTGATCGACCTGGTCATGGAGCGCGCCACCACGCGCGCCGACGAACTTCGTGCCGCCGAGCCGGCGGCCACGCGCACCGAAGGGAAGTCCGCATGAGATTGTTCCTGGACACCGCGAACATCGAGGAGATCCGCGAGATCAACCGCTGGGGCGTGCTCTCCGGCGTGACGACGAACCCGTCGTTGATCGCGAAGGAAGGCGAGGATCCCGACGCCGTCTGGCAGGAGATCCTCGACACCGTCGCGGGCGACATCTCGCTGGAGACCACCAACACCGAGGCCGACCCGATGTACGAGGAGGGCCTCAAGCTCGCCGCCAAAGCGCCGAACGCTGTGGTGAAGGTCCCCATGACCGCCAACGGCCTCGCCGCCGGGAAGCGGCTCACCGACGAGGGCATCAGGATCAACGTCACCCTCGTGTTCTCGCCGGCGCAGGCCATCCTCGCCGCCGAGATCGGCGCGTACATCGTGTCGCCGTTCCTCGGTAGGCTGGACGACGTCGCCGCCGACGGCATGGGGATGCTCCGGGCCATCTGCGACCTCTACGAGGTCCAGGGGTACGAGACCAACGTCCTCGCAGCCTCGCTCCGACACCCCATGCACGTGGTGGAGTCGGCGCTGGCGGGGGCGGACATCGCCACCATGCCGTACGACGTCTTCACGAAGCTCGTGAAGCATCCACTGACCGACCTCGGCCTCGAGAAGTTCCTGGCCGACTGGAACACGCTCCAGAACGAACTGAAGGGAGAGGCATAGCCTCATGGAGACCACCACGGACCGCAGCGCCCTCGAGGGCAAGCTCATCCCCGAGCTGCAGCGGATCGCCCAGGAGATGGGCATCGAGGGCACACAGAAGCTGCGCAAGGCCGGCTTGATCGACGCGATCGTCGCCAAGGGCGGCAACGGCGGGCAGGAGAGCGCCGGCAACGGCGAGACCACCGCGCGCAGCCCGCGGACACGTCGCGGCGACGGCGAGGCGCAGGCCCCGGCCGCCACCACGGGAGCCGAGCCCGAGGCCGCCACATCGGAGGCCACCGTCGAGACCGAGGCCACCCCGAGCGAGCGCTCGGCCGGTTCGGACGAGGAGCGCGGCGAAGACCTCGGCGACGAGCGCGGTGAGGACCGC
Source organism: uncultured Actinomycetes bacterium (assembly GCA_963810945.1). Lineage (GTDB taxonomy): Bacteria > Actinomycetota > UBA4738 > UBA4738 > HRBIN12 > JAOUEA01. Next base: position 1,184,765 of record CAWEPI010000004.1, on the reverse strand, counting down.
CGCGACAGCGACGGCGGCCGCGAGCAGGGGCGCGACCGCGCCCCCGACCGCAAGCGCGACCAAGACCAGAACCAGAACCGCGGTCAGGATCGCGGGCAAGATCGCAATCGCGACCAGAACCAGAACCGCGGTCAGGACCGCAACCGGGACCAGGACCGCAACCGGGACCAGGACCGCAACCGGGACCAGGATCAGAACCGCGACGGCGGGCGGGATCGCGACGGACGTCGCCAGCGCCCATCGCGTGAGGAGCGGCGCCGGCAGCGCGAGGAGCGCCGCGTCCGCGAAGAGCAGGAGCGGGCGGAGGAGATCGCGAACGCACCCACCGTCTCCGGCATCCTCGACCTGCTCCCCGACGGCTACGGCTTCCTGCGGACCTCCGGCTACACGCCCGGTCCCGAGGACGTCTACGTCTCGCTCTCCCAGGTGCGGAAGATGTCGCTCCGCAAGGGCGACGTGCTCGAGGGCAAGGTCCGCCGACCGCGCGACAACGAGAAGTACGCGGCCCTGCTCGAGGTCGACTCCGTGAACGGCATGGACCCCGAGGCCGCCAAGGAGCGCGCGAACTTCGAGAAGCTCACGCCGCTGTTCCCCGACGACCGGTTCCGGCTCGAGAACGGGCCCGTCGCCGTCTCGGAGCGGATCATCGACATGATCGCGCCCATCGGCAAGGGCCAGCGCGGCATGGTGGTCTCACCGCCCAAGGCGGGCAAGACGACGATCCTCAAGCAGATCGCCAACGGCATCTTGCACTCCAATCCCGAGGTGCACCTGATCGTGCTCCTCGTGGACGAGCGGCCGGAGGAGGTCACGGACTGGCAGCGGACCGTCACGGCGGCCGAGGTCGTGTACTCGACCTTCGACAAGCCCACCGACCAGCACGTGCAGGTGACCGAGCTCGTGCTGGAGCGCGCGAAGCGCCTCGCGGAGCAGAAGCAGGACGTCGTGATCATCCTCGACTCCCTCACGCGGCTCGCGCGCGCCTACAACCTGGCGATGCCCACGTCGGGCAAGATCCTGACGGGCGGCATCGACTCCGCCGCGCTCTACCCGCCGCGCCGGTTCTTCGGCGCCGCCCGCAACATCGAGGAGGGTGGCTCGTTCACCATCATCGCGAGCGCGCTGGTCGAGACGGGCTCGCGGATGGACGACGGGATCTTCGAGGAGTTCAAGGGCACGGGCAACATGGAGCTCCGCCTCGACCGCTCGCTCGCCGAGAAGCGCCTCTTCCCGGCCATCAACGTGGACGCGTCCGGCACCCGCAAGGAAGAGCTGCTCATGGGACCGGAAGAGCTGGCGCTCGTGATCAAGCTGCGCCGCGTGTTGCACGCGCTGGAGCCGGCCGCCGCGCTGGAGCTGCTCACGGACAAGATCCGTGCCACCAAGTCCAACGAGCAGTTCCTGAAGGAGATCGCGAAGGCGCCCTCGGGCGGCTAGCCGCCTGCGCTCCGGGAATACCGGGGCGTTGATACGAGCGGAAGGTACCCTTGACGCGCCCCACTGAAGGAGAACCCCACACCATGAAGCCAGGCATCCACCCCGACTACCAGATGGCCTCCGTCCACTGTTCCTGCGGGAACACGTTCCAGACCCGCTCCACGGTGAGCGAGATCCGCGCGGACATCTGCTCCAACTGCCACCCCTTCTACACGGGCAAGCAGAAGCTCGTCGACACCGGCGGCCGTGTCGAGCGGTTCCAGCGTCGCTACGAGAAGACCAAGCAGGCGCAGCAGGCCGCCAAGTCCTGAGTCCCGTGTCCGACGAGGCGTCGCCGCCCCGGGCGAACCACCTCTACGGCGGCCAGGCCGTCATGGAAGGCGTGATGATGCGCGGCCTCGCCCATTGGGCGGTCGCCGTGCGGCGTCCGCAGGGCGACATCCACGTCGAGTCGCACGACATCGATTCCGTGCTCGGCCGGCACCCGATCCTCGGCAAGCCCTTCCTGCGCGGGGTGATCGTGCTCGGTCAATCCCTGGCGATCGGCGTGCGCGCGATGGTCGTCGCCGCCAACCAGTCGCTCGAGGAGGAGGACCGCCTCACGTCGCGGCAGGTGGGGATCTCCCTGGCGGTGGCGATGGTGCTCTTCGTCGGGATCTTCATCCTCGGGCCCACCACCCTGTTCGCGTGGGCGGGGAGCCGTCTCGGCGATGGCGTGGCGGTGCTCGTCGCGGAAGGCGTGTTCCGGGTGGCGCTCTTCGTCGGCTACCTCTGGCTGATCGGTCGGTTCAAGGACGTCCAGCGGGTCTTCCAGTACCACGGCGCCGAGCACAAGACGATCGCTGCCTACGAGCACGCCGAGCCGCTCGACCCCACCCACGTCGATCGGTTCCCCAAGGAGCACGTGCGCTGCGGCACGAACTTCCTGATCATCGTGATGATCGTGACGATCTTCGTGTTCACGCTCTTCGGCACGCCGGGCATCCTCTGGCGGCTCCTGTCGCGCGTGATCGCGATCCCGATCATCGCGGGGCTCGCGTACGAGGCGCTGCGCCTCGGTGCGCGGTTCCCCGACGCGGCCCTGATGCGCGCCCTGATGCGCCCCGGAATCTGGCTCCAGAAGATCACGACGCGGGAGCCGGACACCCAGCAGATCGAGGTCGCGATCGCCTCCTTCGATGAGGTCCTGCGCCGCGAGGCGGACCCTGCGGCAGCCCCGGCTCGACGGGAGCCTCCCAGTGGTCGTTGATTCGAGGGCCCGACCCGCGGAAGATAGCGGCCATCGAACGCAACGGGAGGCTTCCCCATGCCCGATCTAGACCTGTCCCTGGCACCGAGCGCCGAGGCGATCCGTCGCAAGGAATTCGGCACGGTGCGCCGTGGATACGACGTCGACCAGGTCCGTGACTACCTCTACGCGGTGGCGGAGCAGCTGGAGAGCCTCGAACGCGAGCTGAACGACGCCAAGATGGCGGCCCAGAACGCGCCGTCGACGCCGGCCGCGCCCGTGGCCGTCCCCGAGAGCGACCCCTACGAGGCCTTCGCCAAGAAGTTCGCGGGTCTGCTGGGCACCGCGGACAAGGAGGCGGATCGGCTCGTCACCGAGGCGAAGGACGAGTCGGGCCGGATCGTGGAGGAGGCCCGCGCCGACGCGGAGCGGATCCGCACGGAGGCGGAGTCGCGGGCCGCGGAGGCGAAAGCCGAGGCGGAGCGGCTCCTGGAGCAGGCGCGCGCGGAGGCCGAGCGTGCGCTGACGGGGTTGGCGGGCCGCCGACAGGAGCTCTTCGACCAGCTGCAGGCGATGCAGGCTCGGTTGCTCTCCGCCGCGCAGGATCTCGATGTCCTCCTCGACGAGCCCGAGGAGCTGCCGGCGCCGATCGCGGAGGCCGAGGCGGCCGCGAGCGGGTCGGCGCCGTCGGACGCGGAAGACGAACCGGCTGAGGGTGAGCCCGGCACCCCCGCAGGGGAGCTGTGGGTGTCGCGCGAGGGCGTGGACCTCCCGGACTTCGACGGCATCGAGTTCGACTTCGACGCGGACGATCACACGCCCGAGGACTGAGCCCCCGCGGGGCCCGCTCCCGGAGGCGATCCGGAGCCTCGGCTGAGATGATCGACGCATGGCCACCGGGATCGACACGCGCCTCGAGGAGATCGAGACCCGCTACGAGGCCGTGCAGGCTGAGATGGCCGCACCCGGGACCTCGGGCGATCCCGAGCGGCTGAAACAGCTCGGCATGGCGTTCGCGGAGCTCGAGGAGATCGTCACGCCGTACCGCGCCTATCGCGAGGCCGCGTCGGCGGCCGAAGACGCGCGCGATCTGGCCGCCGCCGAGGCAGATCCCGAGATGGCCACCTACTTCCGCGAGGAAGCCGAACGCGCCCAGGAGCACGCCGACGGGCTGCGGGCGCAGCTGGAGCTGCTCCTCACCCCCAAGGATCCGAACGACGGGCGCGACCTCATCGTGGAGATCCGCGCCGGCGCCGGTGGTCAGGAAGCGGCGCTGTGGGCCGGCGAGATCCTCGAGATGTACCGACGGCTCGCCGAGCGTCATCGGTGGAAGACCGAGGTGCTCTCGGCCTCGCCCTCCGAGCTCGGTGGGTTCAAGGAGGTCGTGCTCGAGGTGCGCGGGAAGGACGCCTACCGGACGCTGAAGCACGAGTCGGGCGTCCACCGCGTCCAGCGTGTGCCGGTGACGGAGTCGCAGGGCCGGATCCACACGTCGACGGCCACGGTGGCGGTGCTGCCGACGGCCGAGGAGGTGGAGGTCGAGATCCGCCCCGAAGACATCGAGCTCCAGGTCTACCGGTCCTCCGGCCCGGGAGGACAGTCCGTGAACACCACCGACTCGGCGGTGCGGATCATCCACAGGCCCTCCGGCATCAAGGTGGAGTGCCAGGAAGAGCGATCCCAGCTCCAGAACCGCGAGAAGGCGATGCGGTACCTGCGCGCCCGGCTCCTGCAGAAGGCCCAGGACGAGGCCTCGGCGGCGGAGGCGGCGGAGCGACGCTCCCAGCTCGGCACGGGCGACCGCTCGGAGAAGATCCGCACCTACAACTTCCCCGACGGGCGGGTGACCGACCACCGCATCAAGTACACGTCCCACCAGCTGCAGGACGTGCTTTCCGGCGGCGAGGAGCTCGACGGGTTCGTCGACCGGTTGAACGCCGCCGAGCGGGCGGCGCAGCTCGCCGAAGGCGGCGACGGGGCCACCTGATGCGTCCCGCCGAGGTCGTGCGCCGGGCGGCCGAGTACCTCGATCGCCACGACGTCGAGGCCCCGTTGCCCACCGCCGAACGGTTGCTGGCCCACGTGCTCGGGACCGATCGCGCCGGGCTCTACGGCCGGGAGGACGGCCTCGAGCTCCGCCGAGGCCCGGACGTTCGGCCGTGCGCTCTGCCGCCGATGCGCCGGGACCCCGGTCCAACACCTCACGGGGGACGAGGGCTTCCGACACCTCGTGCTGCACGTCCGTCCGGGCGTGTTCATCCCGCGACCCGAGACCGAGATCCTCGTCGACGCCGCCCTCGCGGAGATCGACGGTCTCGAGGCGCCGGTCGTCGTTGACGTGGGCACCGGCACGGGCGCGATCGCGCTGTCGCTCGCGCAGGAACACCCCGGGGCATCCACGTGGGCCACCGACCTCGCGACGGAGGCGGTGACGCTCGCCAGGGAGAACGCCGTCCGGCTCGATCTGGAGGTCACGGTCGTGGAGGGCGATCTGCTCCAACCGCTGCCGGCGCGCCTGCGCGGTCACGTGGACCTCGTCGTCAGCAACCCGCCCTATGTGACCGACGACGTCTACGAGACGCTCCCGCCGCACGTGAGGGCGGATCCCGCGCTCGCGCTGCGAGGCGGGGTGGAGATCTATGCCCGGCTCGCTGCGGAGGCGGGGGGGTGGCTCGGCAGCGGGGGCGCGATCGCCTTGGAGATCGGGATCCGATCAGGGTCCTGGGGTGAGCGAGGTGCTCCGCGCAGCGGGGTTCGAAGATGTCGTCGTGCGTCCCGACCTGGCCGCGCGCGACCGGGTGGTGACGGCGCGATGGCCGTGAGCACCGACCCCGTGGGCGAGGCGATCGCGGCCGCGCGGCGCGGCGCGCTGATCGTGCTCCCGACCGACACCGTGTACGGCATCGGGACGCGGCCCGACGACCCTGATGCCACGGCGCGGGTGTTCGAGGCCAAGGGGCGCGGGCGCGATCTTGAGCTTCCGGTCTTGGTCGCGACCGTGCGCGAGGCCGAGGCGGTCGGTGTCTTCGACGAGCGGGCGGAGCGCCTGGCGGCCGGGTGCTGGCCGGGCGGCCTGACGTTGGTCCTCGCCCGTTCCGAGACGAGCCGGGAGTGGGACCTGGGCGGCGATCGGCTGAGCGTGGGCGTGCGCGATGCCCCACCACCCGTTGGCCCTCGCGGTGCTCGCGGGAACGGGGCCGCTCGCCGTGAGCAGCGCGAACCGATCGGGTGAGCCGCCCGCCGCCGACTGCGATGCCCTCGCCGCCGCGTTCGGAGACCGCGTCGCGGTCTACCTCTGTCAGGAGGCCCCGCTGTCGGGCGCCCCCTCGACGGTCGTGGACCTCGCGCACGGTCCCGCGCGGATCCTGCGAACCGGTGCGGTCGACACCGAGCGCCTCATGCGACTACTGGGCGGCGACGGCCCGCTGCTAGACTCGCCGCCTCCCCCATGACCTCGATCCTCGTGGTGTGCACGGGCAACATCTGCCGCTCTCCCGATCGCGGAAGGGCTCCTGCGCGACGCCCTCGTCGCGCGGTTCGGTTCCGCGGCCCCTCACGTCGCCTCGGCGGGGACCCAGGGGTGGGAGGGCTCGGAGGCCCGCGCCGAGTCCGTGCAGGCCGCGGCCGAGCGGGGGGTCGATATCTCGGGCCACGTCGCCCGGGAGATCACCGGCTCGATGGTGCAGGAGGCCACGCTCGTGATCACGATGGCCCGCGAACATCGCGACGCGATCGGGCGCTTCAGCCCGGACACGGCGCACAAGACCTTCACCCTGAAGGAGCTGGCCCGACTCGTGGGGTCGCTGCCGCCCCCGCCATCGGGGGCGGGACCCGACGCACTGGAGGCGCGCGTGCGTGAGGCCGACGCCGCCCGCGCCGGTGGGTTCGCGGGCAACCCGCACGACGAGGACGTCGTGGATCCGCTGGGCATGCCCCTCGAGAGCTATCGCGCGGTGGCTTGGGAGCTGGACGAATGGGTGGCGCGACTGGTGGACGGGCTCTACGGGGCGCTGCCCCGGGCGGCGGAGGCCTAGATGCGGATCGCGCTCGGCTGCGACCATGCGGGGTTCCCTTTGAAGGAGGACCTGAAGGGGTTCCTGAAGGACGAGGGACACGACGTCTTGGACTTCGGCACGGACTCCGCCGAGCCGGTGGACTACCCGGCGTTCTGCGCGGCGGCCGCCCGCGCGGTCGCGGCGGGCGAGGCGGACCGGGGGATCGTGATGGGTGGCTCGGGCCAGGGAGAGCAGATCGTGGCCAACAAGGTGCACGGCATCCGGGCGGCTCTGTGCCACGACCTGTTCCTCGCGCGAGCTGTCGCGGCGCGCACAACGATGCGAACGTGCTGAGCATGGGCGCGCGCGTGATCGCCGCCACGTACGCCCGGGAGATCGTTCGGGTCTGGTTGGCCACGCCGTTCGAGGGCGGGCGGCACGTGGCAAGGTTGGAGCAGATCGGCAGGATCGAGCGAGGGGAGCAGTGATGAGGGAATACGCAGCCGATTGGGAGGCGCTGAAGGCGACCGACCCGGAGGTCGCCGGGGCCATCGCCAACGAGCTCGACCGGGAGCGGACCTGCCTGCGGCTGATCGCGTCGGAGAACTACGCGAGCCCCGCGGTGCTGGCCGCGATCGGGTCGACGCATGAACAACAAGTACGCCGAGGGCTACCCCGGGCCGTCGCTACTACGGCGGGTGCGAGTTCGTCGACGTGACCGAGCAGCTCGCGATCGACCGGGCGAAGGAGCTCTTCGGGGCCGACCACGCCAACGCGCAGCCCCACGCCGGCGCGCAGGCGAACATGGCGGTCTTCGGAGCGTTCCTCACGCCGGGGGACCCCAACGAGAAGGTGCTCGGCATGGTGCTCGCCCACGGCGGGCACCTCACGCACGGCTCGCCGGTGAACGTCTCCGGCATGTGGTTCAACTTCGTGGGCTACGAGGTGGACCGCGAGACCGAGCAGCTCGACATGGATCGGGTGCGCGACCTCGCCAAGCAGGAGCGTCCCAAGATCATCCTGGCGGGCTACACGGCGTACCCGCGCGAGATCGACTTCGCGGCGTTCCGATCGATCGCGGACGAGGTGGGCGCCATCCTGTGGGTCGATGCGTCGCATTTCATCGGCCTGGTGGCCGGAGGGGCCTACCCCAGCCCGGTGCCCTACGCCGACGTCGTGACCTTCACCACCCACAAGGCTCTGCGTGGGCCGCGCGGCGCCATGATCGTCTGCAAGGCGGAGCACGCGAAGGCGATCGACAAGGCGGTGTTCCCGATGATGCAGGGTGGCCCGCTCGAGCACTGCATCGCCGGCAAGGCCGTGGCGCTCAAGGAGGCGTCCACCCCCGCGTTCCGCGACTATGCCGAGCGCACCGTGCGCGACGCCCGGGCGCTCGCGGCGGGCCTGGCGGACGAGGGCTTGCGGATCGTCTCGGGCGGCACGGACTCGCACCTGATCCTCGCCGACCTGAGACCCCTGGGGATCGAGGGGAAGACGGCCGAGGCCGTCGCCGACGAGGTGGGGATCGCTCTCAACAAGAACCAGATCCCCTACGACCCGAACCCGCCGTCGGCTCCCTCGGGCATCCGGGTGGGCACGCCCGGCGCGTCGACCCTCGGCATGGACGAACCGGAGATGCGCGAGGTCGCCGAGATCCTGGGCGAGGTGCTCAAGAGCCCGGACGACGCCGGCGTGAAGGAGAAGGCGCACCAGCGCGTCCGCGATCTGATGCAACGCTTCCCGGTCTACCCGTAGCCGCGGGGATCGGGACGAGGACGTCGCGGGCTCGGTTGCCGACGGGCGGCCGGGCCCGCAGACTCTCCGCAGCGTGAGCGCCTACCTGATCGTCTTCCTCGCCGCGTCGGCCACCACGTTCCTGCTGACCCCGCTCGTGCGCCGTGCGGTGGTCCGCGTGGGCGGCGTCGACGTGCCGAACGACCGGAAGGTCCACCCCGTCCCCACGCCCACGATGGGCGGCCTCGCCATGTACGGAGGGCTTGCTGGTCGGCCTGCTCGTCTCGCGCATCCTGCCGTTCTTCAAGGTGATGAACCTCGCGAGCCCGGAGCCGCTCGCCACGCTGGTGACCGCCACGTTGATCGTGGCGCTCGGCGTCGTCGACGACCGGCGCGGCATCAGCGCCCTCACCAAGTTCACGGGGCAGATCTTCGTCGTGGGCGTCCTGATCCTGATGGGCGTCCAGCTCCTGTTCTTCTGGCTGCCCGGGTTGGGGATCGTGGTCCTGGCCCCCGACCAGCAGGTGCTGCTGACCGTCGTGTGGGTCGTGATCGTGATCAACGCGGTGAACCTCGTCGACGGGCTCGACGGATTGGCGGCCGGGATGGTGGCGATCGCCGCGGCGGCCTTCTTCATCTACATGGTGCGCACGCCGAGCCAGTTCGGTGACGCGTCGGCGGCCGCCCTGATCTCCGCGATCACCGTGGGGATCTGCGTGGGCTTCCTGCCCTGGAACTTCCACCCGGCCAAGATCTTCATGGGCGACTCGGGCTCGATGCTGCTCGGCCTCCTGCTCTCGATCGCCACGCTCTCGGGCGTGGGTCGCAACCCCACCAAGCCCAGCGGAGGTGACCTCGCCGCCACCGCCGGCGCGGTCCTGGTCCCGCTCCTCGTGCTCTTCATCCCGTTCCTCGACGTGACGCTCGCGGTCGTGCGGCGCACCTGGCGCGGCCAGGGCATCGGACATGCCGACAAGGAGCACATCCATCACCGGCTGATGGACATCGGCCACACGCACTCACGTGCCGTGCTGCTGATGTACCTGTGGAGCGCGTTGATCTCGGCGAGCGCCCTCGCCGTCGGCCTGATCGACGGACGCCTGGCGGTCGGGGCGATCCTCGTCGTGGTCGTGATCCTCTTCCTCGTGACGGCCCTGCCGCGCCTCACCCGGGGCAGGCGCGACGACGCGCCACCCGCCGCCGGAGCGGCCGCCGACGGACCGGCCGAGACCGAGGTGACGGAGGGCTACGGGGATTCATCCGACGACCGCCAGCGGTCGCGCTGACGCCACCCATCCCATCCCTTGTCCGTTGCGTACAAGTGGTCGATGATGGCTTCTCGCGTCCGGGGGGTCCCGGGCTAGACGGTACGGGTGATACTGACCGCCGCGCTGTGTCATCATGCGCCGGTCGCAGGGGTCGTCCGGGAGGGGGTTGGAGTGGCGGAAGTCGACGTTCGCCTCGATCGCGTCACCAAGCTGTTCGGCGACGTGGCCGCGGTCGACGACCTCTCCTTGGACATCCAGGAGGGAGAGTTCTTCAGCATGCTCGGCCCGTCGGGCTGCGGGAAGACCACGACCCTGCGGATGATCGGCGGCTTCGAGGAGCCGAGCTTCGGCACGGTGTACCTCGGCGGACGGGACGTCACCGACCTCCCTCCGTACAAGCGCGACGTCAACACGGTGTTCCAGTCCTACGCCCTCTTCCCGCACCTCGACGTGTTCGAGAACGTGGCGTTCGGGCTGCGGCGCAAGAAGGTCAACAAGTCCGAGGTCGACGAGCGGGTGCGCGCCTCGATGCGCCTTGTCGACCTCATGGGGTTCGAGCGGCGGAAGCCGCGGTCAGATGTCCGGCGGCCAGCAGCAGCGGGTCGCGCTCGCGCGCGCGCTCGTGAACCATCCCAAGGTCCTCCTGCTCGACGAGCCGCTCGGCGCCCTCGACCTGAAGCTGCGCAAGCAGATGCAGCTCGAGCTCAAGCGCATCCAGCAGGAGGTCGGCATCACGTTCATCTACGTGACGCACGACCAGGAAGAGGCCATGACGATGTCGGACCGCTTCGCGGTGATGCGCCACGGCAAGATCGAGCAGATCGACCGGCCCGAGGTGATCTACGAGAGCCCGGCCACCGAGTTCGTGGCGGGCTTCCTGGGGGCCTCGAACATGCTCGACGGCGAGCTGCAAGGCGGGGCGAACGGGACCACGTCGATCCTCACCACGAACGGGGACACCCTGAAGGCCAACAGCGATCGCGTCCCGACGGGCGTCGGCCCTTCCGTGAAGGTGGGCGTGCGTCCGGAGAAGATCACGATCGTGCCCGACGAGGGTCCCGCCGCCCACCGATCGCAACGTCGTCAAGGGACTCCTGCGGATGTCCACGTACATCGGCGTGAACTACCAGTACAAGGTGGAGGGTCCCGGTGGCATCGAGATGACCGTGTACGTCCAGAACCTGGGGGCCGCCGGCTCCCGCCCGCAGCCCGGACAACAGGTCCGATTGGAGTGGCTGCCCGAGCACACCTTCGTGGTGGAGCCCTCCGCTCCGCTGTCCGATAGAGGAGGAAGAGGAATGACCGAGCGCAACGACCGCCCGCAGATCGATCCAGCGCTCCTGCGCGGCCTGACCCAACGGCGGATGACGCGCCGGGACCTCTTCAAGGCCGCCGGCGTCGGCGCCGGGGCGCTCGAGCATGGCGTCGATCCTCGCGGCGTGCGGCGAGCGGTGGGAACTCGGGCTCGGGCGCGAGCGCCTCCTCCGCCGCGATCGATTGGAACGCCGCCCCCACCAAGACCCTGAACTTCGCGAACTGGCCGCTCTACATCGACAAGGCGAAGGACCCGGCCACCGGCGAGGTGGTGCACCCCTCGCTGCAGCAGTTCACGAAGGACACGGGCATCCAGGTCCAGTACGACGAGGTGATCCAGGCCAACGCCGGCTTCTTCGGCAAGATCCAGCCGAACCTGGCCGCGGGCGAATACGCTGGCTGGGACATCATCGTGATCACCAACGGCGAGACCCTCAACAAGCTGTTCGACCTCAACTACCTGGTGCCGCTTCCCGCCGACAAGCGGCCCGAACTTCGACAAGTACGCGGGCGACGCGGTGAAGAGCCCTCCGTACGACGACGGCAACAAGTTCACGATGGCGTGGCAGTCGGGTCTCACCGGGATCGGGTGGGACCCGGTGCAGGTGAAGGAGCTGCGTCCGGACAATCCCACGATCACGAGCATGAACGATCTCTTCGACCCGGCGTTCAAGGGCAAGGTCGGGATGTTCGGCGACAACGCCGACCTGCCCAACCTGGCGATGTTGGCCCTCGGCATCTCGCCCGAGGACTCGACGCCCGACGACTGGCAGAAGACGGCGGACAAGCTCACGCAGCAGCGCGACGACGGCATCGTGCGCCAGTACTACGAGCAGAACTACATCCAGGCGCTGGAGAACGGGGACATCGCCGTCACGTACGCGTGGTCCGGGGACATCTTCCAGACCAACCTGACGGGCGACCCGAACGGCCTGCAGTTCTGCGTGCCGAAGGAGGGCGCCATCATCTGGACCGACAACATGTGCATCCCGGTGGGGGTCCAGAACCCCGTCGACGCGATCACGATGATGGACTACGTCTACAAGCCCGAGATCCAGGCGATGATCGAGGACTACAACAACTACATCTGTCCGGTGCCCGCCGCGCAGGCCATCATCAAGAACCAGCTGAAGGACCCGGACGTCGCGAGCAGCCCGCTCGTCTTCCCCACGCCGGACATGGTGGCGCGCCTGCACAGCTACCGCGTGCTCACGGCGGACGAGCAGATGCAGTGGAACGCCCTGTTCCAGCCGATCTACCTCAGCTGAGCCGGGGGGAACGAGTCGCCGATGGGCACGACGAGCGCGGGCGGAGTGGACGGACTCCTCGAGTCCGGCATCCCGGTCGTCGACGCGGGGCCTCCGCCGAGACGGAAGGGCAACCCGCGCAAGAAGGCCGTGCCGTACGGGCTCTCCGCGGGTGCGGTGCTCTGGCTCCTGCTCTTCTTCGTCCTCCCCTCCGTCTTCATGCTCTCCGTGTCGCTGAGCACGGGCACCCTGGGCACCCTCCAGTTCGCGTGGAAGTGGTCCAACTACTCCACGATGCTCACGACGTACGACACCCAGTACATCCGCTCCGTGGTCTACGCGCTGGTCGTCACGCTCGTCACGCTGACGGTCGCCTATCCGGTGGCGTACTGGATCTCGTTCTACGGCGGCAAGCGGAAGAACGTCTACCTCCTCCTGCTGCTCCTGCCCTTCTTCGTGTCGTTCGTGCTGCGCACGGTCCAGTTCCAGTTCATCTTCTCGGACAACGGCCCGGTGCTCGGGACGCTGAAGAAGCTGCACATCCTCGGCCCTTCGGCGCACATCCTGTCCACGCCGTACGCCGTGATCGCCGGGATCGCCTACAACTTCCTCCCGTTCACCGCGCTGCCGCTGTACGTGGCGCTCGAACGGATCGAGCCCCGTCTGTTGGAAGCCGGACGTGACCTCTACGCGAACCGATGGAGCACCTTCTGGAAGGTGGTCTGGCCGCTGTCGATCCCTGGCGTGTTCGCGGCGTTCCTGCTGACGTTCGTCCCGGCGGTGGGCGACTACGTGAACGCCACCATCCTGGGCGGGCCTCACACGACGATGATCGGGCAGATCATCCAGGCCCAGTTCCTGACGTACTTCCAGTACCCGCAGGGAGCCGCGCTGTCGTTCATCCTGATGGCCGTGCTCCTCGTCGGCGCGACGCTGTACTCGCGCGTGCTGGGCACCGACGCCGTCATGGATGCCGCGGGCCGATGAGCGCCGCCGTCAGCCAGGTCGCCACGCAGGAGACGCAGGCGCCGCCGCGTCGGGGCAAGGGACGACGATGGACCAGCTTCATCCTGCCCCTCTACACCTGGATCATCATCGTCGGGCTGTCCGTCCCGGTGTTCGTCATGATCGTCTTCAGCTTCAACAACCCCTCCGGGCGCCAGAACATCAAGTGGGAGGGGTTCACGATCAAGAACTACACCCAGATCATGGACCAGACGGCGATCATCGACTCGATCAAGCTCTCGCTCGAGATCGCGATCATCGCGATGCTGATCGCTACCGCCCTGGGGGCGCTCCTCGGTCTCGCGCTCGGTCGCTACCGGTTCCGCGGATCGGCCGGGGTGAACTACCTGGTGTTCCTGGCCATCGCGTCCCCCGAGATCGTGCTGGGAACGTCGCTCCTCACCTTGTTCGCGAACCAGTTCACCTTCATCAAGCTCGGCATCCCGTCGATCGTGATCGCCCATGTGATGTTCTGCACGTCGTTCGTCGCGGTCACGGTGCGTGCGCGCGTGCAGGGCCTGAACCCGTCGATGGAGGAGGCCGCCCAGGACCTCGGGGCCAATCCGGTGGTCACGTTCATGAAGGTGACGCTGCCGCTGATCATGCCGGGGATCGTAGCCGGCGCGCTGCTCGCGTTCGCCCTCTCGATCGATGACTTCGTGATCACCTACTTCGTGTCCGGATCCACCACCACGTTCCCGCTGCTGATCTTCGGTGCGGCCAAGACAGGGATCACGCCCTCGTTCAACGTGATCGGGACCTTCCTGTTCACGTTCGGGGTCCTGATCGCCCTGTTCGGCTCGATCCTGCCCTCGGTCACCGCGCGGCGCGACAGCAAACGGCTCGCCCAGGATCGCGAAGCCAGCGCCGAGTTCCTCTCGGCAGGCGCCGGGCACTGACCGTCGGCGGTCATCAAGCTCGCGGAGCCTCGAGCGGGCCGATCCCTCGTGAAAACTTTCACAAGCTTGACCCGATATGGCCTCTGACCTGCGGTTTTACGGGTCGTGATCCTTTGACGTGGTTCCTGGCCGTTGCCTATACTGGCCGCCCATGCAGGGACGCGACCACGGGGAAGCTTGGAGGGGAGCGAACCAGGCCTGGAGCATCACCGGAACCCTGCTCTCCGGCATCGTCGTGTGGGGAGGGATCGGCTGGCTCCTGGATCGGTGGCTCGGGTTCGACGGCCTCTTCCTCCCCATCGGGATGGTGCTCGGCGTGGGTGTGGCGATCTGGCTGGTGTACCACCGATACGGCAGGGAACCCTGACTGAGCGACCGGAACGCGTGATGGTGCGGCGGGCCCTCGTGCCCGCGCGTCGCGGCGTTCGCCATCGCCACCGGCGTCGGGTGGGTCCTCGGAGGGCCCGGCGCGGCTGCCTCCGCCGGCATCGGGATCGTCATCGTCTACCTCAACTTCGCGGCCAACGGGCTCTCGCTCGCGTGGGCCTCGACGGTCTCGGTCACCGCCGTCCAGGTGGTGGCCTTCGTCGGGTTCATCGTCCGGCTCGCCGTGATCGTCGCCGTCATGTTCGCCCTGAACACCCTGGCGTGGTTCTCGCCGGTGGCGTTCGGACTCGCGGTCGTACCCGCCACGATGCTGCTCCTCGCCTACGAGGCGCGGCTCGCGATCCGCGGCCTCGGCGCGCAGCTCCAGATCCCCGCCGACCCGGCGGCGGATCGGGCGGGCGCCGCGCTCGCCGCACGGGAGGCTCAGTAGATGTTCGCTCCTCTGCTCGCCGAGATCTCCAAGCCGCCGGACGGCTTCGCCCCTCCGGGGACGGAGATCTTCGACTACACGAAGAACTGCTTCATCGGCGACGGGAAGTTCTGCATCGACAAGCCGTCGTTCTGGATGCTGATGTCGGCCGTGATCATCGCCGTCCTGCTGATCGCGGCCTTCCGGAACCCGAAGATCATCCCGAAGGGCCTGCAGAACGCGCTCGAGAGCATCATCGAGTTCATCCGCAACGGCATCGTGATGGAGGTGATGGGGCCCGACGGCCTCCCGTTCCTGCCCTTCCTCACGGCCCTGTTCCTCTTCATCTGGGTGAACAACACGTTCGAGGTGATCCCGTTCATCCAGTTCCCGAGCACCTCGCGCATGGCGATGCCCGCGATCCTCGCGATCCTCGTCTGGCTCGTCTTCAACATCGTCGGGATCGTGAAGCAGGGGGGCTGGCACTACCTGAAGAACACGCTCTTCCCGCCCGGCGTGCCCGCGCCCATCTACATCCTGGTGACCCCGATCGAGCTGGTGTCGGTCTTCCTCGTGCGGCCGCTCACCCTGGCCGTCCGACTCGCCGCCAACATGATCGCGGGACACCTGATCCTCACGATCTTCTTCCTGGGCACCTGGTACCTGCAGTACCAGCTCGTCACGATCCCCTTCGCGGCCGCGTCGTTCGCCCTGGGGACGGCGCTCGTGGGCTTCGAGCTGCTGGTGGCCGTGTTGCAGGCCTACATCTTCACGATCCTGACCGCCGTCTACATCTCCGGGGCCATCCACCCCGAGCACTAGGAGGAGGAACGAACATGTCCCATCTGCTCGCCCAGTCCGCCGCCGATGCCGTGAACGTCGGCATCCCCATCGGCAAGGGCCTCGTCTACGGTCTGGCGGCCATCGGCCCCGGCATCGGGATCGGCTTCCTCGTCGGCAAGTCCGTCGAGTCCATGGCGCGCCAGCCCGAGGCCGCCGGCATGGTCCGCACGACGATGTTCCTGGGCATCGCGTTCGTCGAGGCGCTGGCCCTGTTCGGCTTCGTGCTCTCGTTCATCATCAAGTAGGGGAGGATCGATGCTGCACCTGGTGGTGGTGGCGGCCGCGGAGGCCCCGAACCCGATCCTGCCCGACAAGGCGGAGATGATCTACGGCACGATCGCGTTCGTGATCGTGTTCGGGTTGCTGTGGAAGTTCGCCTTCCCGGCCCTCAACAAGATGCTCGCGGAGCGGTCCTCGAAGATCCAGGGCGAGATGGAGAAGGCCGAGGCGACGCGGGGCGAGGCCGACCAGCTGCTGGCCGACTACCGCACCCAGCTGGCGGGGGCGCGCGACGAGTCGAACCGGATCATCGAGGAGGCGCGCAAGACCGCGGACCAGCTCCGTCGCGACGTCCAGGCCAAGGCCGAGCAGGAGGCGCAGGCCACGGTCGTGCGCGCCCAGGAGGAGATCCGCACCGAGCGCGACCGGGTCTTCCAGGAGCTGCGCGGCCAGGTCGGGGAGATCGCCGTCGAGCTCGCGGGCCGGGTCGTGGGCCAATCGCTCGACAAGTCCGCTCACGAGCGCCTGATCGACGACTACATCGACCAGGTGGCCTCGGGCGAGAACGGACAGAACTGAGATGACGGACAAGGAGGCGGCCGTGCGCGGGTACGCCGAGGCGTTCCTCGCCGTGGCCGAGGCCGACGGCGCCCTCGACAAGGTCGTGGACGAGCTCTTCGCCTTCGACGCGGCCGTCGAGCAGAACGCTCCCCTGCGCGAGGCGCTCACCGACATGGGCTTGCCGCCGGAGAACCGCAAGGCCGTGGTCCACGACATCCTGGGCGACCGCGCCCACCCCACGACCGCCAACCTGATCGGGCTCGCGGTGGAGTCGGGTCACGCCAAGGATCTGCGGGCGATCGTCGAGGCGATGGGCGCCCTCGCGGCCGAGCGCCGCGACGCCCACCTCGCCGAGGTCCGCAGCGCCGTGCCGCTGGACGAGCAGCAGCGCGCACGCGTGGCGGACGCCCTGTCCAAGGCGACGGGCCGGAGGATCGAGATCAAGGTCGTGGTGGACCCGACGGTCGTGGGCGGCCTCGTGGCACGCATCGGAGACGAGGTCTTCGACGGCTCCGTGGCCACCCGCCTGAACGACGCGAAGCAGCACCTAGGGAGCGTGTGACGAGATGGCATTGAACATCGACCCCGCGAGCATCGCGGAGGCGCTCCGGAGGAACGTCGAGAGCTACACGCCCACGGTGGACCGTGAAGAGGTCGGCCGCGTGATCGAGACCGGTGACGGGATCGCGCGCGTGTCGGGGCTCCCGCGCACCATGGCGAACGAGCTCCTCGAGTTCTCCGGCGGCGTCCTCGGCCTGGCGTTCAACCTGGACGAGGCCGAGATCGGCTGCATCATCCTGGGCGAGTCCTCGCACATCGAGGAGGGCGACCCGGTCAAGCAGACGGGCCGCATCCTCTCGATCCCCGTCGGCGACGGGTTCCTGGGCCGGGTCGTGGACGGCCTCGGCCGCCCCATCGACGGCAAGGGCGCCATCGCCGCCACCGAGCGGCGGAACCTGGAGGTCCAGGCTCCCAACGTGGTGAGCCGGCAGATGGTGAAGGAGCCGCTGTACACCGGCATCACCGCCATCGACGCGATGACCGCCATCGGGCGGGGCCAGCGCCAGCTGATCATCGGCGACCGCCAGACCGGCAAGACGGCCGTGGCCGTGGACGCCATCATCGCGCAGCGCGAGCTGTGGGGCACCGACCAGCAGGTCAAGTGCATCTACGTGGCGGTGGGGCAGAAGGCCTCGACGGTGGCCGAGGTCGTGGAGACGCTCCGGGAGAACGGCGCGCTCGAGTACACGACCGTCGTGAACGCGGCGGCCTCCGACCCCGCGCCCTTCCAGTACCTCGCCCCCTACGCCGGCGCGGCCCTTGGCGCGCACTGGATGTACAACGGCGAGGCCTCCCTCGTGGTCTACGACGACCTCTCCAAGCAGGCCACGGCCTACCGCACGCTCTCGCTCCTGCTGCGCCGTCCGCCGGGGCGCGAGGCGTATCCGGGCGACGTCTTCTACCTGCACTCGCGCCTCTTGGAGCGGGCGGCCAAGCTCTCCGATGAGCTCGGCGGCGGATCGCTGACCGCCCTGCCCATCATCGAGACCAAGGGCGGCGACGTCTCCGCGTACATCCCGACCAACGTCATCTCGATCACCGACGGGCAGATCTACCTGGAGCCGGAGCTCTTCTTCTCCGGCGTGCGCCCGGCCATCAACGTCGGCATCTCGGTCTCGCGCGTGGGTGGCGCCGCACAGATCAAGGCGATGAAGAAGGTCGCGGGACGCCTGCGCATCGACCTCGCTCAGTTCCGCGCCCTCGAGGCGTTCGCGCAGTTCGGCTCCGAGCTCGACAAGGCCTCGCAGCAGCAGCTCGCGCGCGGTGCGCGCGTGGTGGAGGTGCTCAAGCAGCCGCAGTACCAACCACTGCCCGTCGAGAAGCAGGTCGTCTTCGTCTACGCCGCCACCAGCGGCACGCTCGACGAGTACCCCGTGGACGATGCGAAGCGCTTCGTGGTGGAGCTCGCCGAGTACCTCGAGACCCGCAACCCCGAGATCCTCTCCACGATCCGCTCGAGCGGCGACCTGTCCGAGGAGACCACGGCCGCGCTCGACGCCGCCATCGAGGCCTTCGCCGCGACGTTCGTGCCGACGGACACGGGGCCCGGCTCCGAAGCCGTCGTCGGCAAGACCACCCCGAAGGACGAGGTCAAGCCGGACATCGGTTGGGATCGGATGTCCTCGGCCGAGGGGGAGCCTCCGCACGCTCCCACCAAGGAAGAGGCCCGCGAGGAGTTCGAGTCGAAGGCGGGCCCCCTCGGACAGACCGACTTCCCCGCGTAGGCCATGGGCGCCAAGATCCGTGTCGTCCGTCGAAGGATCCGCTCGGTCCAATCGACGATGAAGATCACCCGCGCGATGGAGCTCATCGCGTCCTCGCGCATCGTGAAGGCCCAGAAGCGGGTCGAGCAGTCGCGTCCCTACGCCCGGCAGCTCACGGCGGCCATGGAGGACGTGGCGAGCCAGACCGGGAGCGTTCGCGCATCCGCTCCTGGAGGCCCGAGAGCACCCGGCCAGGGTTGGCGTGTTCGTGGTCACCTCCGACCGTGGCCTCGCCGGCTCCTACAACTCGAACGTCCTCAAGGAGGCCGAGCTCGTCATCGACGACGTGAAGGCGAGGGGACTCGATCCCGTCGTCTACGTCAGCGGGAAGAAGGGCGTGGGCTACTTCCGGTTCCGGGGGGTGCCGATGCGCGCCCAGTGGCAGGGCTTCAGCGAGGTTCCGCCGTACGCGATCGCCGAGGAGATCGGCCGCACCCTGATCGGTGACTTCGCCGACGCCGAGATCGACGAGCTCCACTGTGCATACACCGACTTCCGCTCGGCGTTCACGCTGCGGGCGACCGCCAAGCGATTCCTGCCCATCGCCGCCCACGAGGTGACGGGATCGGGTCGGCGCGTGCACGCGGAGTACCTGTTCGAGCCCGGCCCCACGCAGATCCTCGAACATCTGTTGCCGCAGTACGTCATCACCAAGGTCTATGCGGCGCTGCTCGAATCGGCCGCGTCCGAGAACGCCGCACGCCGGCGCGCCATGAAGGCCGCCACCGAGAACGCTGAGGAGATCATCAAGGTCCTCACCCGGCAGGCCAACCGCGCCCGCCAGGACGAGATCACCACCGAGATCATGGAGATCGTCGGCGGGGCAGAGGCCCTGTCGGGCGCGTCAGGGGAGTGAGAGATGCCAGCTGAGCACGCGAACGTGAACGGGCGGGTCGTCCGGGTCATCGGACCCGTGGTGGACGTGGAGTTCCCTCCGGCCGAGCTGCCCGAGATCAACACGGCGCTGGAGGTCGACGTCGAGCTGGAAGGCCAGACCACGACCATCACCTGCGAGGTCGCCCAGCACATCGGCGAGAGTCAGGTCCGCACCGTGGCCCTGAAGCCCACCGACGGATTGGTGCGCGGCACCCCGGTCCGCAACACGGGCGCGCCGATCAGCGTGCCCGTGGGCGAGGGGGTGCTCGGCCACGTGTACAACGTGCTGGGGGAGCCCCTCGACACGACGGCCGATCAGATCCACGCCGCGGACCGCTGGCCCATCCACCGCGACAGCCCACCCTTCGACGAGCTGGAGCCCAAGTCGGTGATGCTCGAGACGGGCATCAAGGTGATCGACCTCCTCGAGCCGTACGTGCAGGGAGGCAAGATCGGGATGTTCGGCGGCGCCGGCGTGGGCAAGACCGTGATCATCCAGGAGATGATCCGCCGTCAGGCGCAGCAACACGGCGGCGTGTCCGTCTTCGCCGGCGTCGGCGAGCGCACCCGCGAGGGCAACGACCTGTTCATCGAGATGACCGAGTCCGGCGTGATCCAGAACACCGCGCTGGTCTTCGGTCAGATGGACGAACCCCCGGGCGTTCGCCTGCGCGTGGCCCTGGCCGCGCTGACGATGGCCGAGTACTTCCGCGACGTGGAGCGCAAGGACGTGCTCCTGTTCGTGGACAACATCTTCCGCTTCACGCAGGCCGGCTCGGAGGTCTCCACGCTCCTCGGGCGGATGCCGTCGGCGGTCGGGTATCAGCCCACCCTGGCCGACGAGATGGGCGAGCTGCAGGAGCGCATCACCTCCACGAAGGGCCGCTCGATCACCTCGCTCCAGGCCATCTACGTGCCCGCCGACGACATCACGGACCCGGCGCCGCACACGGCCTTCGCACACCTCGACGCCACGACGGTCCTCTCACGGGACATCGCCTCGCTGGGCATCTACCCCGCGGTCGACCCGCTCGACTCGACCAGCCGGATCCTCGACGCGCGCTACGTCGGGCAGGAGCACTACGACGTCGCGCGACGCGTGCAGGAGATCCTGCAGCGGTACAAGGACCTGCAGGACATCATCGCGATCCTGGGCATCGACGAGCTGTCCGAGGAAGACAAGGTCATCGTGGCGCGCGCGCGCAAGATCCAGAAGTTCCTGAGCCAGCCGTTCTTCGTGGCCGAGCAGTTCACGGGCATCCCGGGCAAGTACGTGCCGGTGGACGAGACCATCGCGTCGTTCCGGGGGCTGTGCGACGGGGAGTACGACGACCTGCCCGAGCAGGCGTTCCTGCTCGTGGGCGGGATCGAGGAGGCCGTCGAGGCGGCGAAGCAGATGGAGGCGGCCTAGGTGCCGGTCGAGGTCCACGTCGTCACGCCGGAGCGCGAGCTCTGGTCCGGCACCTCGACGCTGTTGATCGCGCGCGGGGTCGACGGCGAGGTTGGGATCCAGGCGGGACATATCCCCCTGCTGGTCCAGCTCGCCATCGGCGCGCTGCGGATCCAGCGTGAGGACCAGGACGAGTTGGTCGCGGTCGTGGACGGTGGGTTCATGCACGTGACCTCGTCGACCGAGGGCGTCACCCGGGTGGACGTGATGGCCTCCTACGCCGAGTTCGTGAGCGAGATCGACCTCCCCGCGGCTCGCGCCCGCGCGGAGCGGATGCATGAGCTGTTGACGCAGAACCACGACACGCGGGTCGCCGAGGCGGACCTGGTGGCCGCGAAGGCCGAGCTGCAGAAGGCCCTCACCCGCATCGATCTCGCGGGCTGACCTACCGCGCAACCGGTCCTTCCCGGCCCTAAACTGTTCCCCCCATGGATCGACTGCTCGTCACCGGAGGCGCACGCCTCGAAGGCTCCGTCCGCATCTCGGGCGCCAAGAACTCCGCCTTGAAGCTGATGGCGGCGGCGCTGCTGGCGCCCGGTCGAACCGTGCTCCACAACGTGCCGAGGATCCAGGACTGCATCACGATGGGTCAGGTGCTGGAGCACCTCGGTGCCGAGGTGGCGTGGGACGGGGGTGAGGTCACGATCGACGCCGCCGGCCTCACCTCGGTGGAAGCGCCCTACGAGTTGGTCCGACGGATGCGTGCGTCGATCGTGGTGTTGGGCCCATTGCTGGCGCGCGCCGGGCAGGCCCGCGTGGCGATGCCGGGCGGCGACAACATCGGCTCGCGCCCGATCGACCTCCACGTGAGCGGCCTGCGGAAGATGGGCGCGGACATATCCTCGGAGCACGGCTTCCTGGAGGCGCGGGCGCCGCATGGGCTCCGCGGGGCGCCCGTCACGCTCGACTACCCCAGCGTGGGTGCCACGGAGAACCTGATGATGGCCGCGGTGGCCGCGCGCGGGACCACCGTGATCGACAACGCCGCCCGCGAGCCGGAGATCGCCGACATCGCTGATCACCTGGCGGCGATGGGCGCCCGGATCGAGGGTGCCGGCACCAGCACGCTCGAGATCGAGGGCGTGGAGGCGTTCACGCCCGCGCCCCACGGCGTGATCCCGGATCGGATCGAGGCGGGGACGTTCGCGGCCGCGGCCGTCGCGACGCGGGGCGATGTGACACTCACCGGCGCGCGTCCCGAACACCTCGGTCTCTTCCTCGACAAGCTCTCCGACGCCGGCGCGCGGATCGATCTCACGGGAGACGGGCTCCGCGTGCGCCAGGAGTCCCGGCCCGCGGCCGTCGACTTCGTGACCCTCCCGTACCCGGGCCTCGCCACCGACTTCCAACCGATCCTGATGGCGATGCTCGCGGTGGCCGACGGGACCTCCATCGCCACGGAGAACGTCTTCGAGAGCCGGTTCCTCTACGTGCCGGAGCTGCGGCGCATGGGCGCCAGCATCGACGTCGAGGGCCACCATGCCGTGATCCGGGGTATGGCGCGCCTCTCGGCCGCGCCCGTCCAGGCGCTCGACATCCGGGCCGGTGCCGCCATGGTGATCGCCGGCCTCTGCGCCGACGGGGTCACCGAGGTGGAGGACATGCACCACGTCGATCGCGGATACGAGGACTTCGAGGAGAAGCTCACGGCCCTGGGCGCCGAGGTGCATCGCGAACGGGAGTTGGTCACGCTGCCATGATCGGGGACCCCCCGCCTCCCCGCCCCGACCTCCGGCTCGACGGCCCTGGCATGACGGCGGTGCCCGGCTCCCTGACTCCCGTCGACGCTGAGGGCAGGCTCCTGGCCACCTGGCGGTGGTGGGAGGTCGTCGGGATGACGCTCGTCGGAACCCTCCTGGGGCTGGTCGCGGCGGCCATCGTCGTCCTGGCGACCGGCACCACCGTCACGGACACGGGCGCGAGCGGACCGAGCGACCTCCTCGCGGGCATCGTGAGCGACGTCGTGCTGATGGCCACGCTCCTGATCTGGCTCCGGCGGCGCCACCCCGACTGGAGGGCGATCATCGGGTTCCCTTCCCGCCGCCGGGTCCCCAAGGAGGCGGGGATCGGGGCGCTGCTGGGGATCCTCGTGCGGATCGCGGCCGGCATCGCCTCCGCCGCGGTCGTCGCGGTGCTCACCTCCGTCTCGAACTCGCAGGTGAAGATCCCCGAACAGGTGGACACGAACCTCGCCCCGGTCGCCTTCGCGATGTTCGTCGTGTACGCGGTGATCGTCGCGCCGATCACGGAGGAATTCGTCTTCCGTGGTCTGCTCTACCGCTCGATCCGCGACCGACGGGGTGTCGCGCTGGGTGCCGTGGTCTCGGCGGTCCTGTTCGGACTGGTGCATGCGGTCCCCGGAGTCCCCTGGTTGGACGTGGTCGCCCTGCAGATCACGATGGTGGTCACCGGCATCGGGCTGGCGCTGATCTACGAGCGACGGAAGAACCTGGTGTCGGACATCGCGGGCCACGCGGCCTTCAACCTGGTCGCGGTGGTGGCGATCGCGGCAGGCGCGGGGTACATCAACGTCCCTTGGCACGTCCTTTGGCGCCTTTCAGGGTCGGCCGCGCTCCCGTTCTGGCGGTAGCCTGAAGCCCATGCCGGCGTTCCCCACCGACCCGTGGTTCCAGGATCTGATCGTCGAGATCAACGCCTCAGAGGAGTACGAGGACGCGGCGGCGAGTTGGGAGGGTGACGTGGCGTTCCTGGTGGAGGCCGAGCCGGACAAGGGCGTGCCAGAGGACGTATGGGGGCTCCTCGATCTCTGGCACGGCAGCTGCCGCGGCGGCGGCGTGGTGGACGCGGAGCGCGGCAACCAGGCCGCGTACGTGATCCGGGCGCCCTACTCGCGCTGGAAAGAGGTCGTCCTGGGGGAGCTCGATCCGACCCGCGCCATGATGCAGGGCAAGCTGAAGGTCCGCGGGGACCTCGCCACCATCGTGCGGTACGTGCGCGCCGCGAACGAGCTCGTGCACCTCACGGGCCTCGTCGAGACAGAGTTCCCCGACGAGGCCTGACCCGTGCGGGCGGTCGTCTTCGCCGAGATCGGGCGGGTCGAGGTGACCGACGTCCCGGATCCGGTGCTCGAGGAGCCGGACGACGCGATCGTCCGCGTGGGGCTCTCGGCGATCTGCGGCTCCGACCTCCACTTCTTCCACGGGAAGACGCCGCTCGAGCCGGGCGAGGGGATCGGCCACGAGGCCGTGGGCGTGGTGGAGGCCGTCGGACCCGCGGTGACGAGGTTCCGGCCGGGCGACCGGGTCGTGGTGGCGTTCAACATCGCGTGTGGATCCTGCTGGTTCTGCGCGCACGGCCAGACGCAGCTCTGCGACGGCTTCCGCAACCTGGGGGCGGGGGCGTTCGGGGGCGGGCTCCCCGGGGCGCAGGCCGAGCGGCTGCGGGTGCCGGTCGCCGACGTGAACCTCCTGGCGATCCCGGACGGGGTCGATGACGAGCGGGCCCTCTTCGTCGGCGACATCGCCACGACCGGCATCTACGGAGCGGCGCTGGCGCGCATCGAGCCGGGCGACACGGTCGCCGTGGTGGGTGCGGGCCCCGTGGGGTTCTTCCTCGTGCAGGCCGCGAGGGCTCGTGGCGCGGCGCGCGTGTTCGCGCTCGACCGGGAGCCCGAGCGACTCGCGCTCGCCGCGCGGGTGGGGGCCGAACCGGTCCACGTGAGCGAGCGGCATCCCGCCACCGCGCTCGCGGAGGCCACGGAGGGGCGCGGCGCCGACGCCGTGATCGATGCGGTGGGCAGCCCGTCCGCGTTCGAGACCGCGGTGGACGTCGTGCGGCGCGGGGGCCGGGTGGTCGTGGTGGGGATCTACGCGGGCGAGGCCATCGAGCTCCAGCTCGGCGTCTACTGGGCGCGCGCCATCGACCTGCGGTTCGCGGGCGTGACGCCCGTGCACGCCTGGTGGGAACGCGCGATGGAGGCGGTGGTGGACGGCTCGATCGATCCGACGCCGTTGGTGAGCCATCGGTTCTCGCTGGAGGACGCGCCGGAGGGCTACGCGTTGTTCGACGCGCGGCGCGCCACGAAGGTCCTGCTGCGCCCGTGACCGCGCAGGTGGTTCAGGCGGATCCTGAGCCCAGCGGCCTGGCGGAGATGCTCGGCGGCCTGATCGCGCAGAACCTGGAGCGCGATCCCGCGCGTGAGCGACTCCTGCGCCCCGCGCTGGTGGGGATCGAGGCGCCGGATGCCGCCGTGGCGGTCACCTTGCGGGTCGACCCCGGACGCGTCCTGATCGATGCCGGGATCGACCCCGGCGTCCAGCTGCGTGTGGTCGCGGACTCCGGGCGACTCCTGCGACTGACCGCGTCCCCCCTGCGCATGGGCCTGCCGGACGTCTTCACGCCCGCCGGGCGCGAGGTGTTGGGCGACGTCCTGGCGCGCCGGGTGCGGATCCGGGGGATGATCTCCCACCCGCGGCGGCTGGCCCGGCTTACGATGCTGCTCTCCGTGCGCTGAGAGCGGGACAGAGGTTGGACCAGACCGCGACGAACGAGCCGCCGTTGCGGCCCGATGAGGTTCCGTCCATGCAGCGTCGGGAACGCACGTGGCTGCCGACCCTCGCCGTGCTCGGCGTGATCCTCGTGGTGGTCCTGGGGGGCTACGTCACCGCGGCCGCCCTCTCGGAACCGGCGGGGCCGCCGGTCTCCGTGGGGGGATCGTGACCGTCCAGCCGCTGTCGGGCTGGGAGGTCGCGACCCAGGCGTCGGTGGGCGGGTTGCCGTTCGCCCGGCTCACCCGCGGCAACGGCAACCTCGACGTCGTGGCCGTGCCCGGCTACCGTGGGAGCGCCTCCGCCTTGGCGGACGAGTACGTGATCCGGGTCCTGCAGGAGCAGCTCACCCGGCTCCAGGTGAGCGACGACCCGGAGACCGTGGCGCTCGGCAGCGGTCTCGTGGGCGAGCGGTTCAGCTACGTGGGCGTCACGGACACGGGCTCCTCGATCGAGGGCGAGGTGACGGCCGTGGTCACACCGGCGGGTGACGGTGTGGTCTTCGACGGCTGGGCACCCGAGGGGCTCCTGGCCTTCGTGGACGGGGACGTCCACACGATGACCGATCGGGCGGTGTTCGCGTGAGCGCCGCCGCTGCCGGGATGCGCCGCCGGCGCGACGACCTGCACCAGGGCCGCTTCCTGCAGCCACGACGCCCGGCGTTCTGGCTCTACTGCGTGCTGGTGTTCCTCACGGGGCTCGTGGCCGTCGGCGAGCAGAGCCTCTTCCGCAACATCTCGCCGGCCGGGTGGGCGCTCTCGTGGCTCCTGATGTTGGCGTATGCCCTGCCCGTGTTCGTCGTGCTGTACTACCTCGACCTCTACGAGCGTGAGCCACTGCCGCTGCTGTTCGCCGCGCTCGTGTGGGGGGCGGTGGCCGCCACCACGCTCGCCGCGATCGCGAACGGGGGCTGGGGCCTGGTCGTGGCCCGGGTGGGCGGCCCCGAGTTCTCGGCGCGGTGGACGGCCGCGCTCACCGCGCCGCTCGTGGAGGAGACCCTCAAGGGCGTGGGCGTCGTCCTGATCTACCTGATCGCGCGCGACGAGGTCGACGACATGATGGACGGCTTCGTCTACGGGGCGCTCGTGGGCCTGGGATTCGCGGTCGTGGAGGACGTCTTCTACTTCATGAGCGTGTTCGGCGGGCAGCCCACCGGGGTCCTGCGCGGATTCGTGCTCCGGGTGCTCGCGAGCGGCCTGTACTCCCACGTCCTGTACACGGGGTTGGTGGGGATGGGGATCGGATACGTCGTCTCGCGTCGCTCCGCGGTCCCGCTGGCGAGGCGTCTGTGGATCTGTGCCGGATTCTCGGCGCTCGCCGTCTTCGGTCACTTCCTGTGGAACTCGCCGTTGCTGGATCTCTTCCCGGCGGGGCCGTGGAGCGCGGGAGACTGGCCTCTGGTGTTCCTCGCCACGGCGGTCAAGGGGTTGCCGCTCCTCGTGTTCGTGTCCGTGGCGGTGGTCCTCGCGCGTGGGCGCGAGCGCCGCTGGCTCCAGGGCGCCCTGGCGCAGGAGGTGGGCGGCGACGGGATCTCGACCGAGGAGCTCCGGTTGCTGGAGAGCCCCAAGCGCCGGCGCGCCGCGCGACATGAGATGCGCCGGCGTGCGGGCGGCCGCGCGGCGTCGCTCCTGCACCGACTCCAGCGGGAGCAGGTGAACCTCGCCATGATCCGCTCGCGGGTGGCGACCGACGACGACCCCGCCCTGCTGCGGCAGCGCGCGTACTGCCGATCCCTGCGGGACGCGTTGCAGGCGATGCCCGGCGCGGCTCCGGCCGACGCCGGTGCCGGCCGTCCGTCCGGGTAGGCTTCGCAGCCATGGACGTCGACGAGCTCGTGGCGGGGGTGCTCGCGGGCGACCGGCGGGCGGTCGCGCGCGCCATCAGCGCGGTGGAGGACGGCGCGGAGGAGCTGCCCGCGATCTCCGCCGGCCTCTACGGTCGTACCGGCGCGGCCGCCACGATCGGGCTCACCGGGGCGCCGGGGGTCGGGAAGTCCACGCTGGGCACAGAGCTCGTCCGCCGTGCCCGCGCCGACGGGCACCCCGTGGCGGTGCTCGCGGTCGATCCCACGTCGCCGTACACGGGCGGAGCGCTCCTCGGCGACCGGGTGCGCATGCAGGAGCACGCGACCGACCCCGGCGTCTTCATCCGATCGATGGCCACGCGGGGCCACCTCGGCGGCATGGCCCTGGCGGCGCCCGAGGCGGTGCGCATCCTCGACGCGGCGGGCTACGCGCGGATCATCGTGGAGACCGTGGGCGTCGGTCAGGCGGAGGTCGACGTGGCGGCCGCCACCGACACGGCCGTCGTGGTGCTCGCGCCGGGGCTCGGCGACGCCGTCCAGATGGCCAAGGCGGGCATCCTCGAGGTGGCCGACGTCTTCGTGGTGAACAAGGCCGATCGCGATGGGGCCGGCGACGTCGTCCGCGAGCTGCGGCAGATGCTCCACCTGGGCGCCGCACGCGCCTGGGAGCCGCCGGTCCTGGAGACCGCGGCCCTCGCGGGCGAGGGCATCGACGAGCTCTGGGCCACGATCGAGGACCACCGCGCGCATGTCGAGGCGTCCGGCGCCCTCGCGGCGAAGCGTCGCGGCCGCCTCCTGCGCGAGGTGGAAAGCCTGGCCGCCGAGCGCTTCCGGGCGGTGGCGGCGGGCGCGCTCCAGGGCGACGCCGCCCTCGCGGGCGACCTCACCGCCCGGCGGATCGACCCGTACGCAGCGGCCGCTATGCTGGTCCGGTTGGCCGCCGAGGCGGACGGGCGCGACGCGTAGATCGCCGGCGGCCGGAGGCAGCTCATGGTCGACGCGCACCCCGGCGGCAAGGCACCCCGCGAGCGTTCCCACACGACGCGCTCCGGCGAGCCGCTCGAAGCCGTCTACGGGCCCGGGGATCTGGTGGACTGGGATCCACGCATGCGTCTCGGGGTGCCCGGGGGCTATCCGTTCACCCGTGGCGTCTACCCCACGATGTACCGGGGGCGTCGCTGGACGATGCGGCAGTTCGCCGGGTTCGGGACCGCCGCCGAGACGAACGCGCGGTACCGGTTCCTCCTCGAGCAGGGTCAGGGGGGTCTCTCGGTGGCGTTCGACATGCCGACGCTGATGGGCCTGGATTCGGACGATCCGCGCAGCGAGGGTGAGGTCGGGCGCTGCGGCGTGGCCACGGACTCGCTCCGGGACTTCGACGCCCTCTTCGACGGGATCCCGCTCGGGGACATCACGACCTCGATGACGATCAGCGGCCCGGCCACCGTGGCGTTCGCGTTCTTCCTGGCGGCGGCGGAGCGCCAAGGTGTCGCCTGGGAGCGCCTCGACGGCACCCTGCAGACGGACATCCTGAAGGAGTACATCGCGCAGAAGGAGTGGATCTTCCCGCCGCGCCCGCACCTGCGCCTGATCGGCGACCTGATGGCGTTCTGCGCCGAACGCTGCCCGCGGTTCCATCCGCTGAGCGTCTCGGGCTACCACATCCGCGAGGCCGGTGCGACCGCGGCGCAGGAGCTCGCGTTCACCCTCGCGGACGGCTTCGCCTACGTGGAGCTCGGCCTGCAGCGCGGCCTCGACGTGAACGCCTTCGCCCCCGGCCTGTCGTTCTTCTTCAACGCGCACATCGACTTCTTCGAGGAGATCGGGAAGCTGCGGGCCGCCCGGCGGATCTGGGCGCGCTGGCTGAAGGAGCGCTACGGCGCCACGGATCCCGACGCGATGCGGCTGCGCTTCCACACGCAGACGGCGGGGGTCTCGCTCACCGCGCAGCAGCCCATGAACAACGTGGTGCGCACGGCCGTGGAGGCGCTGGCGGCGGTGCTCGGCGGCACCCAGTCGCTGCACACCAACGCGCTGGACGAGGTCCTCGCGCTCCCCACCGAGGACGCCGCGAAGCTCGCCCTGCGCACGCAGCAGGTCATCGCGGAGGAGACGGGCGTCGTCGACGTGGCCGATCCGCTCGGCGGCTCCTACGCCGTGGAGTCCATGACCGACCTGATGGAGGAGCGCGCCGAGGCGATCTTCGCCGAGGTCGAGGCGATGGGGCCCGGCGGCATGCTCGAAGGGGTCCTGGCCGGCATCGAGCGTGGCTGGTTCCAGCAGGAGATCGCCGAGTCCGCCTTCCGCGAGCAGCGCCGCTACGAAGCCGGCGACCTGGTGCAGGTGGGGGTGAACGCCTTCGAGGAGACCGACGAACGTCCCGTCGACATCCTCGTGATCGGACCGGAGGGGGAGGCGTCGCAACGGGAGGCCCTCGGGCGGCTCCGCGCGGAGCGGGATGCCGGGGGCGTGGAGGTGGCGCTCGCTCGGCTCACGGACGCCGCGCGCGGCGACGCGAACCTGATCGATCCGCTGGTGGCGTGCGCGCGAAGCCTCTGCACGGAGGGCGAGATCGTGCGGGCGCTCACGGACGTGTTCGGGGACTACCGGGAGATCCCGCGCTTCTGACCGCAGATGCATGGGCTGTCAGTTGCAAGAGATTGCAAGTGGCGGTAGGGTGGGGTGGTCGTCCGCACGTTCCAGGAGTCGCCGTCATGTCGGGCCGCAGGCCGCTCGCGATCGTCACGCTCCTCAGCCTCGCCGTTCTGGCGGCGTGCTCCTCGTCGCCCTCTGGACCGGGCGGAGAGGGCGGCAAGATCCTGGTGGCCGCCTCCGTCGCCCCCATCGTGGACATCGTGAAGAACGTGGTCGGCGGCGCCGCCGACGTGCAGGGTTTGATCCCGGAGGGAGTCGACTCGCACACGTTCGAGCCCACCTCGGACACGGCGCGGACCCTTGCCGAGGCGGACGTGATCTTCCTCAACGGGCTCGATCTCGAAGATCCCACCCTCAAGCTCGCCGAAGCGAACCTCAAGGACGGCGCGGAGATCTACGAGCTGGGGCCGCACACGATCCAGCCGGACGCCTACCTCTTCGACTTCTCGTTCCCGAAGTCGGGCGGCCATCCCAACCCTCACCTCTGGATGGACGTTGCCAACGCGATCACCTACACGACACTCGTGCGTGACGAGCTCGCGAAGGTCGATCCGGCGAACGCGGCCACCTACCGGGCCAACGCCGAGTCATACCTCGCCACGCTGCACGAGCTCGACGGAGCGGTCCAGGACGCCATCGACACGATCCCGCCGGCGAACCGCTTGCTGCTCACCTACCACGACTCGTTCGCCTACTTCGCGAACCACTACGGGATGCGGGTGATCGGGGCGATCCAGCCCGCGGACTTCTCGGAGCCGAGCGCGCAGGAGGTCGCGAGCCTGATCCGACAGATCGAGCAGAACCACGTGCCGGCCATCTTCGGGTCGGAGGTGTTCCCGAGCCCCGTCCTCGCCCAGATCGCTTCGGAGACCGGTGCGCGCTACGAGGACTCGCTCCGCGACGACGACCTCCCGGGGGACCCCGGGCAACCCGAACATTCCTACGTCGGCCTGATGCTCTACGACGTGCGCACGATGGTCACCGATCTCGGAGGTGACCCCACGGCTCTCGACTCCGTTCGGTTCACGAACACCTACGATT
Source organism: uncultured Actinomycetes bacterium (assembly GCA_963810945.1). Classification (GTDB taxonomy): domain Bacteria; phylum Actinomycetota; class UBA4738; order UBA4738; family HRBIN12; genus JAOUEA01. The sequence goes on along the minus strand of CAWEPI010000004.1, from coordinate 1,153,561 downwards.
GAGCCCATGCATCATCCCCTCCTCGAGCTCAGCGGCGTGTCGTTCACCTACGGAGACGGCGTCGTGCTCCGGGACGTCGACCTCACGGTGCGCGAGGGGGCGTTCCTCGGGATCGTCGGTCCATCGGGAGCCGGCAAGAGCACGCTCCTGCGGTTGATGCAGGGAGCACTGCGGCCGAGCGCGGGGTCGGTCTTGCGCGGACACGAGGGACGGGGGAGCCTGCGGCTCGGGGTGGTGCCGCAACTCGAAGCGATCGACTGGAACTTCCCCATCACCGTGGAGGAGGTCGTGCTGCTGGGGACCACGGGCAACGGGCGTCGCCTCCCCTGGGCATCGAGGGCGATGCGCGGGCGGGCGCACGAGACGCTCGATCAGCTGGGCATCGGCGCTCTCGCGGGCCGGCATATCAGGAACCTGTCGGGGGGGCAGCAGCAGCGGGCGTTCATCGCCCGTGCGCTGGTGCGCAAGCCCGACCTCCTGATCCTCGACGAGCCCACCAGCGGCGTCGACGTCCGGACCCGGCACGACATCCTGCATCTGCTGCACGAGTTGAACCACGAGGGCATCGCCATCGTGATGACCACGCACGACCTGAACGCGGTCGCGGCCCACCTCCCGAGCCTCGTCTGCGTGAACGGCAGGGTGGTCGCCCAGGGGACCCCCGACCAGGTCCTCACCCCCGGCGTCCTCCGCGCCCTCTACGGGGCCGAGATGGTCGTGATCCGTCGCGACGGCATGCTGCTCGTGGGCGATGCCTTCAGCGCCACCGTGGAGGCGCACGACCCGGCCACCCACCCGGCCGACATGCCTCGGGCGCACTTCGGCGAAGAGCCGGCGCCGCACGGCCACGGCCCCGATGACGATCATCGCCACGAACAGCCGGTCACGCCGGAGTCCCAAGCCGAGGCGCGCCGATGAGCTGGCTCACCGACCCGATCATGCACTACGGCTTCTTCCGCGCGGGTCTGCTCGCGGGGGTGCTCGGGGGCGCGCTCTGCGGGCTCGTGGGCGTGTACGTCGTGCTGCGGAAGATGTCGTACATCGGCCACGGTCTCTCGCACGCGATCTTCGGCGGGGCGGCCGTGGCGTACGTGCTCAGCTGGAACTTCTACCTGGGCGCGGGGGCGTGGGGTGTGCTCTCCGCGCTGCTGATCAACGGGGTTGCGCGCCGCCGCAAGGTCGGCGCCGATGCCGCCATCGGCGTGGTCACCACGGCTTCGTTCGCGGTGGGCGTCGTGCTCATCACCTCGGTGCACTCGTTCACGGTGAACCTCGAGGCCGCGTTGTTCGGCAACATCCTCGGGGTCACCGCGCAACAGCTATGGGTGCTCGCGGGGGTGGGGCTCGTCACCCTCGCGTTGATCCTGCTGCGGTACCGTCAGCTGCTGTTCGCGACCTTCGACCCCGAGGCCGCCGACGCCTACGGCGTGAGCTCTCGGGCCGCGGACGCCCTGTTCGCGATCATCATCGCGGCGACGGTGGTCGCCACGATGCAGATCCTGGGGGTCACCTTGATCGCCGCCACGATCGTGGTGCCCGCGGTGATCGCCCGGCTCCTCACGGATTCCTTCGCCCGGATGCTCGTGATCTCCACGCTGATCGGCGCGGTCTCTGGGGCGCTGGGCATGTACGTATCGTTCTACGTGGATACCCCGCCCGGGGCGGACATCGTGCTGATCCTCGCGGGCGTCTTCGTACTCGTGTACGCGGGAACGGCGCTCCTCGGCCGCCGCCGGCTCCAGGCGCTCGGCGTCGGTGGACTCGCACGCCGAGGCGGGCGCACTCATCGAGATCGACTAACCGGCCGAGGCTGCGCAGTCCTCGCACCGGCCGGTGATCGCGAAGTGCGTGAGGTCGGCCACGAACCCGTGATGGCGGTGGATCAGCTCCTGCAGCGCGTGGGCCTCCTTCAGGGACAACGCGTCGTCGCGCCCGCAGTTCCCGCAGGTGAGGTGGACGTGCTCGGCCTCCTCGGTACGGTGATACTCGGCGCCGGTCTCGAGGTGCGAGTGCGAGAGCACGCCGATGTCCTCGAGCGTGGCCAGCGTCCGATAGACGGTCGAGGCGTTCACGCCCGGGCATCTCCCCCTGGACCTTGCGCGCGATCTGGGTCGGGGAGATGTGGCCCTGGGTGCGCATCACCTCCGAGACGATCGCGCGCCGCTGCGGCGTCATCCGCAGCCCGCGGGAGCGCAAGAGCTCCATCACGCCGCTGAAATCGTGGCCGGACCGCTCCATCGCCGCATCATAGCAGGGACTTGCAGGTGCAATTGCCCTTGCACCTGCCCCAAGTCGCGCCAACCGGGGACCGCGCGATCGAGCAGGCGCAGCGCTCGGTAGCCTCCCTGCATGACGGTGATGGTGACGGGGGGCTCGGGCGTGGTCGGCCACGCCCTCGTGCGACGGCTCGTGCGTGAGGACGAGGTGCGCGTGTGCGTGCGGCGCGTCGAGGCCGCCGAGCCGCTGCGCGCCCTGGGCGCGAAGGTCGCTCTCGGGCGGCTCGACGATGCCGACGCGCTCGCCGAGGTGCTGGGTGGGGTGTTCACCCTCTTCCATCTCGTCGGCGGCCCCCACCAGCCGGACCTCGACGCCCTGATGGACGCCAACCACGGTTCCGCGCTGCGTGCCGTGGCGGCGGCGAGGGAGGCCGGGGTGCGGCGGATCATCCTCGTCTCGGTGCCGGGGGCCTCCCCGGATGCCTCCGATCGGTTCCTCCGGGCGAAGGGCCTCGCCGAGGAGGTCGTCGCCACCAGCGGCCTCGAGTACGCCGTCGTGCGCGCCACGCACGTGTACGGGCTGGGGGGCCTCTGGTTCGCGGCCGTGGTGCAGGGTGCGCTGTCGATGCCCCCGATCGCGGTCGGGGGCGCGGACCCGGTCGCCCCGCTCCTCGCGGAGGATCTGGCGACCGTCTTGAGCGCAGCCGACTCCCGCGAGGGAGAGCTCGAGGGAACCTGGGCGCTCGAGGGGCCCGAGGCGCTCACCCCGCAGGCACTCGCCGGGCTCCTGGCGGATGGCACGCCGGCCCCCGCGCGCACGCTGGGTCCCGACGCGGGCGCCGAGCTCGAGACGCTCCTGGGGGTCACGCTCGCGCCGGCGGCCGTCGCGCACCTGCTCCGGCCCGAGCGCGCAGACGCCGCCGACGCCGCCGCGGCGTTCGGCGTCGAGCGCACCCCGCTCGCCGAAGGGCTCCGTCGGATCCTCGCCAGGGTGCCGACGGTCCCTCCTCCCGCCCGGTAGCATCGCCGCGTGAGCGGGTTCGCGCGGCTGGAGGTCTCCGACGGCGTCGGTGTCGTGCGTCTGGACCGGCCCCCCGCCAACGCGATCGACCTGCAGATGGGGCTCGAACTGCAGGAGGCGATCGGCGAGGCCGGTGGGCGCGAGGACGTCGGAGCGCTCGTCCTGTGGGGCGGCAGGAGGATCTTCGCGGCCGGCGCGGACGTCAAGGCGATGGCGGAGTGGGGCCCGGACGAGGTCCGCCCGAGCGTCGACGCGCTGGGCGCGGCCTGCGATCTCCTGGAGGCGCTCCCGAAGGTCTCGATCGCCGCCGTGAACGGCTACGCCTTGGGCGGCGGCATGGAGCTCGCGCTGGCCGCCGACCTGCGATACCTCGCCGAGGATGCCACGCTCGGGCAGCCGGAGATCGGGCTCGGCGTGATCCCCGGCGCCGGCGGTACCCAGCGGCTCGCCCGGCTCGTCGGTCCGGGCCGCGCCCGCGAGCTGATCCTCACCGGACGCCAGATCGGATCGACCGAGGCCGCGGAGCTCGGCCTCAGCGCCGACGTGGTCCCTCCCGACGACGTCCTCGACGCGGCCGTCAGCGCGGCGCGCGCGTTCGCGCGGGGGCCCCGCGCGGCGCTCGCGGCCGTCAAGGCGTCCATCGCCGCGGCGGTGATCGCGCCCGGTCCGGAGGGCATCCGGCGCGAGCGGGAGCTCTTCCTGGCCCTGTTCGGCAGCGCGGATCAGCGCGAGGGGATGCGAGCGTTCCTCGAGAAGCGGTCTCCACGCTTCGGTGAGCCCCCCCGGGCGTAACGCGCCCTCCGTTCCCGCAGACGGAAAAGCCATGCACCCCGACGGGGAATGAACCGGCCCCGGGGGTCGTTCGAAGTACGTGCGAGGATCCCGCCCGCCTTCGTCGTCCGAATCGGGGTCCGCGGAAGGATGTGAGTAACGTGGCAGAGGACCGGTACAGGGGCAAGAGCGTCCGTCCGCTCCCGCGGCCGAACAAGCAGTACAGCGCCGGACGCGTCTGCGCGGAGCCAGGTTGCGAGACCAAGCTCTCCCGATACAACAAGTGGAACTACTGCTGGCAGCACGAACCCGTCCACGCCTACGTCCCGCGCGGGAAGCGTCGGAGCAAGAAGGAGGCGGCGTAAGCGCCGCTCCTCGCCCGAACCGCGTGCCCCGTACCGAGGCCCCCCTTCCGGGGGCCTCGCAGCATCTGCGGTCAAGGTGATCCGGAGGCGGACCGATGGAAAGGGGACCGCTCCCCCCGAGCGCGACCCCATATGCCGAACGAGACCGCCGAGCCTCCCGCGATGCGCGAGGGTGGCTGCCCCTACTGCGAGCGAAGCGTGCTCGTGTACGAGGAGCCCCCTCGGTGCCCGCTCTGTGCCTGTCCGCTGGATGAGCGGTCGTTGCGTCCCTTTGCCTTCCCGGACGATCGCGCGGGGGCGCCGGAGGCCGACTGATCACGCGCCCAGCAGCTCGACGCCCTTGTGGCCCCTGTTGTCGCTGATGAGCCCGACGTCCTCGGCCTCGATGAGCTCCCCGATCCGGATCGGACGCTCGGCCACCCAGCCCTCCTCCAACGCCACCTCCCGCCCGATGCCCGCGAGGAGCCCCGCGTCGAGGGGCGGCGTCCACCACCGCCCGTCGAGGCGCACGACGACGTTCGCGATCGTGGTCTCGGTGATCTCGCCACGCGTGTTGGTGAGGATCACGTCGTCGGCGTCGGGGTGGCGAGCCTTCGCGTCCTCGTAGACACGCCGGCGCGTCGTCTTGTGGAAGAGCATGGGATCCGCGCGGTCGACCGGCTCGTGCCGTATCCACGGCCACGCGGACGACGTCCGGATAGCGGGGGGCGGCCACGGCACCAGTCTCGACGCGCCCCCGTCGATCGAGCACCAGGCGCACGCGCGCCGCTCGGTCGGGCACGCGAGCGGCCGCGCGTTCCAACGCGTCCACCACGACGGCCTCGTCGTAGGCGAACCCGAAGTACCCGGCGGAGCCCCGCAGCCGGGCGAGATGGCGTTCGAGGTGACGGAACCCCTCGGCCGGGTCGTGGTGGATCGTCTCGAAGAGCTCGAAGCGCGGGCGGCGTGCCGTGAGGACGCGGGCCTTCGCCACGACCTCGTCGTACTCGTTCGCGGCGCGCGAATCCCACGTGATCCCTCCTCCCACGCCGTACTCGGCGGTGCCCGACTCCGTGTCGATCACGACCGTGCGGATCGGCACGTTGAACCGCGCGCGCGGCAGGCCCGAGCCGGGCGGGGCCAGGTAGCCGACGGCGCCGCAGTAGACGCCGCGGGGCGCCTCTTCGAGCTCGTGCGATCAGCTCCATCGTCCGCACCTTCGGCGCCCCCGTCACCGAGCCGCACGGGAACAGGGCTCGGAACACGTCCACGAGCCCGGCGGAGGGTCGCTTGCGGGCCGAGACCGTCGAGGTGAGCTGCCACACGGTCTCGTACCGCTCGAGGTCGAAGACGTCGCTCCACGTCACGGATCCCGGCTCCGCGATCCGACCCATGTCGTTGCGGAGCAGGTCGACGATCATCGCGTTCTCGGCCCGGTCCTTCACGGAGCCGCGCAGGTGCGCCGCGACGTCCGCGTCCTCGGCGGGCCACCGTCCCCGCGGGGCCGTCCCCTTCATGGGCCGCGTGGTGAGCACGCCGTCGTCGAGGCGGAAGAAGAGCTCGGGCGAGGCCGAACAGACGCGGTAGCGACCCAGGTCCAGGTAGGCCGCGTAGGCACCGCGTTGCGCGAAGCAGAGATCGCGATAGAGGCCGCGGGGATCGCCTTGCACGCGCGAGCGCAGGCGCAGGGTGTGGTTCACCTGGTAGGTCTCGCCGGCGGCGATGTGCTCGCGGATGCGGCCGATCGCGCGATCGTAGGTCGTCCGGTCGACGGAGGGACGCCACGCCCCTTCGACCGAGGGCTCCGGATCGTGCTGAGGCTCCGGCAGGACGGTCTCCTCCCGCCGCTCGAACATCGCGAACCACGCCAGGGGGAGCCGCGCGAACGGGTCGCCGGGCGCCCGGCTGCGCACGACGAGCGAGGGATCGAGCCCGGGCGCCGCCTCGTACGCGAGGAAGCCCGCCACCCAGAGTCCGCGCACGGCCGCCGCCTCGGCCGCCGCGATCGTCCCGGGCACCTCGTCGGGCCGCGTCGCCTCCAGCACGCCCACCGGCCCGACGAGCCGGAACGAGGCGGAGGCCCCGGTGAGGTCGTCGAAGCGGGCATCGAGCATGCCCGGAACGATACGCGCGGCTGGATGCGCCGAGCGGACGGAGGCGCCCTGAGCTGCGAGGACGGGATCGTCCGGCTGCTAGCCTCGGGTGATGACGCGGCCGTCGGTGCTGGTGGCGATGTCGGGCGGGGTCGACTCGTCCGTCGCGGCGTGCCTGCTGCTGGAGCAGGGGTACGAGGTCGTCGGCTCGCACATGAACCTCGTGCACCTCGAGGGTGTGGAGCACGGCTGCTGCGGTCCCAGCGCCCGTCGCGATGCCGAGGCCGTGGCGCGCATCGGGGGGTTCCCGTTCGAGATCTGCGATCTGAGCGCGGAGTTCCGCGAGCGCGTCCTGGACGACTTCGTGGCCGAGCACGCACAGGGACGCACGCCGAACCCGTGCGCACGATGCAACGGCGAGATCAAGTTCGGTGCGTTCCTGCGCCGCGCCGACGAGCTCGGTGTGGACCTCGTCGCGAGCGGTCACTACGTCCGCAACGTCGCGGGTGCGGACGGGCGGTGGCACCTGATGCGGGGCGCGGACCCGGCCAAGGACCAGACCTACATGCTCCACATGCTCGGTCAGCGCCAGCTCGCGCGCGCGCGGTTCCCGGTGGGCGGCCTGGCCAAGCTCGAGACGCGGACGCTGGCGGAGCGGTACGGGCTGCCCGTCGCCTCCAAGCCCGACAGCCAGGAGCTCTGTTTCGCGCCGAGCGGGGACGCGGGTCGGTTCGTGCGCTCGGAGGCGCCCGAGCTGGTGCGCCCCGGCGGCGAGGTCGTGGACCGCGACGGGGCCGTGCTCGCGGGTCACGACGGCGTCTTCGCGTTCACGGTGGGTCAGCGGCGCGGGCTCGGCGTGGCCACGGGCACCCCCGCCTACGTCGTCGAGGTCGACGCCCCCGCGAACCGGGTCATCGTGGGCCCCCAGGAGCTGCTCACGCGCTCCGGGCTGGTGGCCGATCGCGTGTCCTGGGTGGCCGGCTCGGCGCCCGCCGACGGGCCGTTCGAGGCCGACGTGCGGATCCGGTACCGGGGCGAGGACACGCCCGCCGTCGTGGAGGCGCTGGGCCCCGACCGGCTGCGGGTGGCGTTCCGCACCCCCCAACGTGCGGTGGCGCCCGGCCAGAGTGTGGTCGTCTACCGCGGCGACGAGCTGCTGGGCGGCGCGCGCATCGTGGAGGCCCTCCGCTAGCCCGGCCCGAACGCGACGTGGCGCTCGGCCTCGGCGTCACATCGCTCCACTATCATCGGCATCCCCAGCTGCGAGGAGCCACCGGGTGAAGCTGCTCCGCCGTCGCGCCAAGAGCTTCGATATCCAGGTCCAGGAGCTGACGCTGCACATCACGGCGCCGGAGGACTACGCGGAGGAGTCGCGCGCGGCGGGACTCGGCTTCTGGGAGCAGCTGCAGTCCTACGCGCTGCGCTATCCGGCGTTCCGACAGTCCAAACGGCCGCTCGACGAGATCGGCACCGACGCGCCCGACATCGTGCGCGAGATGGTGGTCGCCGCCACCAGTGCGGGCGTGGGGCCCATGTTCACCTTCCGCGGAGCGGTGGTCGACCAGGTGGGGCGGTTCCTGTCCGAGCAGCTCTCCGAGCTCACCGTCTCCTGCGACGGCGACTACTTCATCAAGGCCAAGAAGCGCATGAAGCTGGCGGTGCGGCGCCACGGCGGTGAGCCGCTCACGGTGGCCCTGACGCCCGGACAGCCGCGGGGTGGGCGTCTCCACGACGCTCGGCCGCGGCCGGGGCCATTCGGGCCCCGACGGGCTCGCCGTGATCGCGGAGTCCTGCATGATGGCCGACGCCGCGGCGGCCGGGGTCCAGGCGGTCCTGGGTAAGCCCGACGGCATGGGGATGGCCCTGCGCTACCTCGAGCAGGTGCCCAGGGTGATCGGCGGGGTCGTGGTGGTGGGAGAGACGATCGGGGTCGCCGGCGGCGTGGAGATCGCGGGTTGAGCGCCGCGACGCAGGAGCGCAAGCGGGCGGAGGCGAAGCTCCGCGTCGAGGAGCTGCGGGCGGAGATCGAGCATCACCGCTACCGCTACCACATGCTCGACGACCCCGAGGTGGCCGACGCGGAGTACGACGCCCTGATGCGCGAGCTCCGCGAGCTGGAGGACGCCTTCCCGGAGCTGCAGACCCCGGACTCGCCGACGCAGACGGTGGGGGGCGCGCCGGCGACCCTGTTCGCGCCCGTCACCCACCGCGCGCCGATGCTGTCGCTCGACAACGCGTTCTCCGTCGAGGAGCTCGACGCTTGGCACGAGCGCCTCCTGCGTGCCGGCGGGGAGGGGGCGCGGTTCGCGTGCGAGCTGAAGATCGACGGCGTCGCCTGCGCGCTCACCTACGAGCGCGGGCGGCTCGTGCAGGCGGCCACCCGGGGAGACGGTCGGGTGGGAGAGGACATCACGGCGAACGTCCGGACCGTGCAGGGCATCCCGCGCACGCTCCGGGTCGCGGATCCACCATCGATGATCGAGGTCCGCGGCGAGATCTACTTCCCGGTCACCGCGTTCGAACGGTTGAACGAGCAGCTCACGGCGGGTGGCCAACGGCCCTTCTCGAACCCGCGCAACGCGGCTGCAGGGTCCCTCCGTCAGAAGGATCCCGAAGGTCACGGCCTCCCGGCCGCTCCGGCTGTGGGTGCACTCGTTCGGTGCCGCGGAGGGCGTGTCGTTCGCGTCTCACCTCGGGTTCCTCGCCTGGGCCGCCGACGCGGGCTTGCCGGTGCCGGAGACCACCGAGGGGCGGGGATCGCTCGAGGAGGTGAAGGGGTTCCTCGCGTACTGGGAGGCCCACCGTCACAGCGTGGACTGGGAGATCGACGGAACGGTCATCAAGGTCGACCAGACCGACCTCCAGCGGGAGCTGGGGACGACGAGCCACGCCCCCCGCTGGGCGATCGCGTACAAGTTCCCGCCGGAGGAGCGCACCACGATCCTGGAACGCATCGACGTCCACACCGGGCGCACCGGCAAGGTCACCCCGTTCGCGGTGCTCGAGCCGGTGTTCGTGGGCGGCGTCACCGTCACGTACGCGACCCTCCACAACGAGGACGAGGTGCATCGCAAGGACGTCCGACCCAAGGACACCGTGATCGTGCGTCGGGCGGGCGATGTGATCCCGGAGATCGTCGGACCGGTGCTCTCCAAGCGGAAGAAGGGGGCGCGCAGGTGGAAGATGCCCGCCGCGTGCCCCTCGTGCGGCACGGCGCTCGTGCGCCGGGAGGGCGAGGCGGATCGGCGGTGCCCGAACAAGCGGGGCTGCCCCAGCCAGGGCATCGAGTGGCTCTTCCACTTCGCGGGGCGGGGCGCCATGGACATCGAGCATCTCGGCTACATGACCGTGATGCGCCTCCTCGAGGCGGGGCTGATCGAGGACCCCGCCGATATCTACGCCCTCGACGCGGAGAAGCTCGGGCAACTCCCGGGCTTCAAGGACAAGGCCATCGCCAACGTCCTCACCCAGGTGGAAGCGTCGAAGGATCGGCCCACCTGGCGCCTCCTCGTGGGCCTGAACATCCGCCACGTCGGATCACACGTCGCCCAGGTGCTCGCACGCGCGTTCGGCTCCATCGACGCGCTCGCCGCGGCCTCCGAGGACGAGATCGACGCGGTGCCGGAGATCGGGCCCGAGATCGCGGCGACCGTCGCCGAGTGGTTCGGCGAGGATGAGAACCGGGCGCTGATCGAGAAGCTGCGCGCGGCCGGAGTGCGGATGGCCGACGAGCGCGTCCTCGCCGAGGAGAGGCCCCAACCGCTCCAGGGACTCTCCATCGTGCTGACCGGCGGACTCGAGACGATGTCGCGGGAGGAGGCCACCGAGCGAGCGGAGGCGGTCGGGGCGCGCGTCTCCTCGGGGGTCTCGAAGAAGACGTCGTTCGTGGTGGCCGGCGAGAACCCCGGCACGAAGCTGACGAAGGCGGAATCGCTCGGCGTCGAGGTCATCGATGAGCCCGAGTTCATCCGGCGACTGGGGGCACCGTGAAGCAGAACCCTTACGAGCGGTACCGACGGTGGGAGCCGCTGATGCCCGTCGGCAAGTTCGTGGTCGGCCTCCTCGTCACGTGCGGCATCGTGGCCGTGATCCAGGCCGCGCAGGTCGTGGCGGCTCTGGCGCACGGGACCAGCGTCACGGTCGTCCTCGATCGGAGCGGCGGGCAGATCCAGGATCAGATCGCGCCGGCCCCGCTCGGCCCCGTGGTCTCGCTGCTCACGCTCGGCACGGGCATCCTGTGGCTGATCTGGCAGCACAAAGCCCAGCGCGACCTTTACGCACGCGGCGTCCCCGGCTTGCGCTACACCCCCGGTTGGGCGGTCGGCTGGTGGTTCGTGCCGCTCGCGAGCTTCGTGTTGCCCTACCTCTGCATGCGCGAGCTCTTCGGCAACGCCGGGGTGCCGGCGGCGGTCGGGATGCCTCCTCGGAGCCGATCCGACTGGCGCGTGCCCGCATGGTGGATCGCATACCTCGGCTCGAGCCTCCTGCTCGTCGTCGCGTTCGTGCCGCTCTTGAGCGCCGTGCTGACGTCCATCGGCGATCAGGTCGAGACGAACCCCGATCACGTCGTGGTGACGATCTCGGCCGCCACGATCCACGCGGCGAGGATCTGGGCCGTCGTGGCGGACCTGGTGAAGGTCGGCGCCGCCGCGCTCGCCGCGTGGGTCGTGTGGACGATCAGCGCGCGGGAGGATGCGATCGTGAGACCGGAGGCCGTCGCTCCGTGGTCCGATGGTCGGGCGGACGCGCCACGCGTCCCGCCGCGGCCCGACCTGTGAGGAACGCCCCCCGCTAGACTGGCCGCCATGCCGGTGGAGATCGACATCGATCACGTCGCGAAGCTCGCGCGCCTGGGCCTCACCGACGAGGAGAAGGCGCGGCTCCGCGAACAGCTCGGACTCATCCTCGAGCACGCCGCGAAGGTCGGGGAGGTGGCGGCCGCGGACGTGCCACCCACGGCGTACGCGATCCCACGGGTGAACGAGCTCCGCGACGATGAGCCCCAGCCCTCGATCACCCACGAGGCCGCGATGGCGAACGCCCCGGCCCAGGCCGACGGCCGGTTCATGGTGCCCAGGATCGCGGAGACGGGGAGCTGATGACCGAACCGTGTGATCTGAGCGGCTCGGAGCTATCCGCTCGGCTGGCCGCCGGCACGATCACGGCGGTCGAGCTCGCGGAGTCGGCGCTCGCGCGGGTCGCGGCGGTCGACGACCGGGTGAAGGCGTTCCTCACGCCGACGCCCGAGGTGGCCCTCGAGCGCGCCGCGGAACTCGACGTCTATCGCTCCACCGGCGCGCCCCTCTCCGACGTCGCCGGCATCCCGATCGCGCTCAAGGACGTGCTCGCGACGAACGGCATCCGCACGACGTGCGGGTCGAGGATCCTGGAGACCTACACCCCCCCCTACGACTGCACCGCGTGGACCCGCCTTTCCGGAGCCGGCGCCACGCTGATCGGCAAGACCAACTGCGACGAGTTCGCGATGGGCTCCTCCAACGAGAACTCGGCCTTCGGACCCGTGCACAACCCGTGGGACCTCGATCGGGTCCCGGGTGGGTCATCGGGCGGATCCGCCGCCGCGGTCGCGGCGGGTGAGGTCGTGTGGGCGCTCGGCACCGATACCGGCGGCTCCGTCCGTCAGCCCGCGTCCCTCACCGGCGTGGTGGGTCTGAAGCCGACCTACGGCCTGATCAGCCGATACGGTCTCATCGCGTTCGCCTCCAGCCTCGACACCGTGGGGACGTTCACCCGCAGCGTCGGGGACGCGGCGTCGCTGCTGAACACGCTCGCCGGCAAGGACCACCGGGACGCCACCAGCCTGGAGATCGAGCCCACGGACTTCGCCGCGGGACTCGACGACGGCGTGGACGGTCTGCGCGTGGGCGTCGTGGCGGAGGCCTTCGGCGAGGGCGTCGAGGTGGACGTCGCGGCGTCCGTGCGCGCGGCGATCGAGCGGCTTTCGGGCTTGGGGGCGTCGGTGGGAGAGGTGCGGCTCCCGCACGCCGAGTACGCGCTGTCCGCCTACTACCTGATCGCGCCGTCGGAGGCCTCCTCCAACCTGGCGAGATACGACGGGGTGCGCTACGGCCTGCGCGAAGACGGATCGGACTCGATCGAGATGATGATCCGCACGCGCGGCGCCGGGTTCGGGCCGGAGGTGAAGCGGCGCATCATGCTCGGCACGTACGCGCTGTCCGCCGGCTACTACGACGCCTACTACGGCCAGGCCCAGAAGGTGCGCACCCTGATCATCCGCGACTACGAGGCCGCCTTCGTCGACTTCGACGTCCTCGTCTCGCCCACCTCGCCCACGACCGCGTTCCGGATCGGCGAGAAGGCGGACGATCCGATGGCGATGTACCTGAACGACATCTTCACGATCCCCGCCAACCTCGCCGGGGTGCCCGCGGTCAGCGTGCCGTGCGGACTCGACTCAGCCGGGCTCCCGATCGGGCTGCAGCTCACCGCGCCGGTCCTGGGTGAGCGCACCCTCCTGCGCGCCGCCGCCGCCCTCGAGGCCGACCTGGGGCTCGAGCTCCGACCGCCCCTGCTCGCGGGGGTCTGATCCATCGGCCACCAGCTCGCCGGTGGTCACGCTGCCCGGATCCTCACGCTGGGGACCGCCTGCGGAGACGATCAGGGCGACCGACACGAGGATCACCGCCCCCGCGACGAGGACGCGCGGGGTGACCGTCTCGTTGAGCAGCAGCCATCCGAGGGAGACGGCCACGACGGGGTTCACGTACGCGTAGGTGGACACGAGCGAGGTGCGGGCGTTGCGCAGCAGCCAAAGGTAGGCGCTGAACGCGATCCCCGATCCGAAGACGATCAGGTACAGCAGGCCCACCCACGACTCGCGCGAGACCTGTGAGAGATGGAACCCGCGGAGCTCTCCCGAGCCGACGGCCACGAGGAAGATCACGACGCCGCCGGCGAGCTGCTGCATCGAGCTGGCCATCAGGGGATGCTCAGGCAGGGGCGCCCTCCTGGCGAAGAGGGAGCCGCAGGCCCACGAGAGCGAGGCGCCGACCGCGAGGAGCAGGCCCGCGAGGGAGACCGCGTCGACCGTAGCCGATCCGCCGACCAGCAGCGCGGCGCCGACGAAGCCCATCACGAGGCCGACCACCACGCGCCATCCGAGCGGTGCGCTCCGCAGGAGCACCCGGTCGAAGAGGGCGAGCCAGATCGGGACGAGGGCGATGATCAAGGAGACCGTGCCCGTCGGCACCGAGCGCTCGGACCAGGCGACCACGGTGTTGCCGCCCAGCAGCAGGAGGGTCCCGATGATCGTGGCCGATCGCCAGTGCACCCGCAGCGGACGCTCCCGCGTCAGCCGCCGCGAGAGCAGGTACATCAGGCTGCCGGCCACCAAGAAGCGGATCGCCGCACCCAGCGCGGTCGGCATCGTGCGGTTCACGCGCTCGATCCCCAGGTAGGTCGTGCCCCAGAAGAAATAGACGGTGATCAAGGCGAGCCAGATCCTCGCCGTGCTGGGCGCCGCCCTCTCCCCGCTCATCGGGCCAGGATAGGTGCCGTGGTGCGATGCAATGCCTCCGTGTTGCGCATGCCGGAACAACGGGACGGAGGCGCCGCGCGTGAAACCGGCTCCGGTAGGCTGAGCGCGTGAACGGATACGAAGCCGTGATCGGGCTCGAATGCCACGTCGAGCTGGACACGCACACGAAGATGTTCTGCGGGTGCCGCGTGGAGTTCGGCGCCGAGCCCAACACCAACGTGTGTCCCGTGTGCCTGGGGCACCCGGGGTCGCTTCCGGTCCCAAACCGCGAGGCGATCGAGCGGATCATCAAGATCGGGCTGGCGCTGGACTGCGCGATCGCGCCGCACTCGCTCTTCCACCGGAAGAACTACTTCTACCCGGACATGCCCAAGGACTACCAGATCAGCCAGTACGACCTGCCTATCTGCGTGGGCGGCCACCTCGACGTGGACCTTCCCGACGGGACCACGAAGCGGGTCGGCATCACCCGGGTCCACATGGAGGAGGACACGGGCAAGACCACGCACGGGAGCGCGAGCGGCCGGATCCACGAGGCCGAGTACGCGCTCGTGGACTTCAACCGGGCGGGCACGCCGCTCGTGGAGTGCGTGAGCGAGCCGGACATGCGCAGCCCCGAGGAGGCCGGCGCGTACCTCCGCGAGCTCCGCGCCACGCTCGAGGCGCTCGACGTCTCCGACGTGCGGATGGAGGAGGGGTCGCTCCGATGCGACGCCAACGTCTCGCTCCGCCCTATCGGCCAGGGATCCTTCGGTACGAAGGTGGAGATCAAGAACATGAACTCGGTCCGCTCGCTCGAACGCGCGCTCGTCTTCGAGATCGAGCGGCAGACGAAGGCTCTGGACAACGGAGAGCCCATCCTCCAGGAGACCCGTCACTGGGACGAGGACGCGGGCGCCACCAGATCGATGCGTTCCAAGGAGGAGGCCTTCGACTACCGGTATTTCCCGGAGCCCGACATCCCGCCCCTCGAGCCGGCGCCGACGTGGGTGGAGGAGATCCGGGCGAACCTGCCGGAGCTGCCCCGCGCCCGTCGGGCGCGCTTCGAGGACACGTTCGGGCTCAAACCGGAGGTCGCCCGCGTGCTGGTCGCTGACCGGGCCTCCTCGGCGCTGTTCGAGGGGACCGTGGCGCTCGGCGCGCCCGCGGACAAGGCCGCCAACTGGGTGACCCAGGACTTCGCGGGGCTGCTGAACAAGCACGGCGTCGAGGCCCGGGACGCCAAGGTGACGCCCCGGCACCTCGCGGATCTGATCGCGCTCCTCGGTGAGGACGCCGTGAGCGGACAGGGCGCCAAACAGGCGCTCGAGGTGGCGTTCGAGACCGGGGACGATGTCGGGGCCATCGTGGAGCGGGAGGGCCTCACCCAGGTGAGTGACACCGGCGCCCTGGGTGCGATCGCCGACGAGGTCCTCGCCGAGAACCCCGACGCCGTCGCGCAGTTCCGCGGCGGCAAGGAGGGCGTGATCGGGTTCCTCGTGGGGCAGGTCATGAAGAAGTCGAGCGGCGCCGCCAACCCGAAGCTCGCGCAGGAGCTGCTGCGCGAGCGTCTCGCGGACTAGCCCGGAGCGCCCCGTGCGGGTGCCGCCGGAGAAGCCGAGGCACGTTCCCCTGTGGCAGCTGGCGGCGCTGGGGGCCGTGCGCGGCGTCCAGGGGCTCGTCTTCCCCCTGCGGCGCATGTGGCGCTCGCGCGACCCGATCGACACCTACGGCCTCTGCCATATGACCTCGGTGGCCGGTGATGCACTCCTCGCGATCGCGCTGGCGGACTCGATCTTCTTCTCGCTCCCGGTGAACGAGGCGAAGTTGAGGGTCGCGGCGTACCTGTTCCTCACGATGCTCCCCCTCGCGCTCGCCGGGCCGTTGTTGGTGCCGCTGCTCGATCGCGCGGGTCCGCGCCGAGCGATCATCTTCGGGGCCGCTGCGGGGCGTGCGGCCGTCGCCCTCTACGCCGCGCCGCGCTTCGGCACGCTGCTGCTCTTCCCGTCCGCCCTCATCATCCTGGTGCTCTCGAAGGTGCACGCGATCACGAAGAACGGGCTCACGACGGCCTACGCCCCCCAACAGGAGGGGTTGATGCGCGCCAACGCGCGCCTCGGTCGCATCGCCGTGGCGGGCGCGGTGGTGGCGGCGCCCCTCGGGTACCTCTTCCTGAAGATCTGGGGGTCGGCCGGCCCGCTCTACCTCGCGGCGATCGCGTACGTGGGCTCCGCGCTGTTGACCCTTCGACTGCCGCATCCAGGGACCAAGGGGCTGGTACCACGCGAGGTGGGGCCGCGCGGGCGGATCAAGGCCCTCACGGTGCCTGCGATCGGCGCGGTGGGGATGCGCGCGGCGAGCGGCTTCCTGCTGTTCCTGCTGGCGTTCTCGCTCGTGGAGAGTGGCAAGCCCACGTACTGGTTCGCGGTCTTGGCCTTCGCCGGCGTTGCCGGAGGCTTCCTCGCCGACCTGCTCGCGCCGCGCCTGCCCACCGAGACCCGAGAGGAGGCCGTGGTGATCGCCTGCGTCTCCGCCGCATGCATCGGCGCCGTACTCGCCTTCGAGCTCTTCGGGCTCCTCCTGCTCACCGTGTACTGCGTGGTGGCGGGTGCCGCGGGGGAGTTCGGGCGGCTCGCGTTCCAGAGCTTGATGCAGCGTCGCGCGCCGGCGGGGGCACAGGGTCGGGTCTTCGTCCGCTACGAGGTGCTCTTCCAGCTGGCATGGGTGGCCGGAGCGTTCATCCCCGCGCTCCTGCCCATCGACTTCCGGCTGGGCATCCTCATCCTGGCCGCGTTCTACGGGGCCCTCGGCGTCGTCTCCGTGTACCGCCTCAGGCAGCGCACGCGCCGGGAGGAGGGCCCCGCCGACTAAGCTCTGCCGGGGAGCCCGCGGGGGTCGTGGGCCGGACGCGCAAGGAGGTTCGGGGATGGCGGAGTTCGTCACCGTGGGGAAGGCCGATGAGATCGCCGAGGGCGAGGCCAAGGCGTTCCCGGTCAACGGTCAGGAGATCGCGGTCTCCCGCGTCGACGGCGCGCTGGTGGCGTTCAGCGACATCTGCACGCACCGCCAGTGCAACCTCTCGCTGGGAGGCGAGATCGACGGCACGACCATCGAGTGCGAGTGTCACGGCAGCGTGTTCGACATGAAGACCGGCGCGGTGATCGACGGGCCCGCGACCGAGCCCGTCGCAACCTTCGAGGTGCGCGACGAGGGCGGCGACCTCCAGATCGGGGTCTGAGCCCGCCGTGACGGCGGCGGCCCCGTTCGTCGTCGTCGGCGCGAGCCTGGCGGGTGCCACCGCCGCCGCGACCCTGCGTGACGAGGGCTTCGACGGTCGGGTGGTGCTGATCGGTGCCGAGGCCCTGCCCCCGTACGAACGACCGGCGCTGTCGAAGGAGATCCTGCGCGGGGAGCGTTCCTGGGAGTCCACCCTCGTCCGGCCGCCCGAGTGGTACGCGGAGCACGCGGTGGAGGCGCGCTTCGGCGTGCGCGCGGTGCAGATCGATGCCCAGGCTCGCGAGGTGGTCCTTGCCGGGGGCGAGCGCGTCGCCTTCGAGCGGCTCCTCGTGGCCACGGGCTGTCGCAACCGCAGATCGGAAGCCCCCGGAGCCGATCTCCCCGGCGTCTTCGACCTCCGCTACGCGCCGGATGCCGAGCGGATCCGCGCGGCCGTCGAAGGGGGCGTCCGCGTGGTCTGCCTCGGCATGGGGTTCATCGGCGCCGAGGTCGCGGCGTCGCTCACGCAGCTCGGCTGCGAGGTGACGGTCGTCGAGATCTTCGAGACGGCGCTCTACCGGGTCCTGGGTCCCGAGATCGGCCGAGCGGTCGAGGCCCTGCATCGCGCGCACGGCGTGCGGATGCGGTTCCACGACACCGTCGCGCGGTTCGAGGGCAGAGGTCGGCTCGAGCGGGTGATCACCGACGGCGGGGCCACGATCGAGGCCGACGTGGCGGTGATCGGCGTCGGGACGGAGCCGGCGGTCGAGCTGATGGCGGGCACGGGGCTCGACCAGGGCGGGGGCATCCCGGTCGACCGCACGCTCGAGACCGAGATCCCGGGCGTCTTCGCGGCGGGCGACGTCGCGCGCCATGACCACCCCGTGTTCGGACCGATCCGCGTCGAGCACTTCGATAACGCGTGGAAGATGGGTCAGGCGGCGGCGCGCAACATGCTCGGCGCGCACACGGTCTTCGACGATCCGCACTGGTTCTGGTCGGATCAGTACGACAGCCATATCCAGATGGCGGGCGTCGCGCCGACCTGGGACGCGATGGTGGTCCGCGGCTCGTTGGAGGACGGTGCCTTCTGCGCCTTCCTCCTCGACGCGGCGGGGATCCTGCGCGCCGCCGTGAGCCTCGACTGGCCGCGCGACGTCCGGCGCTCCTCCGCGTTGATCGCGGCCGCCGACGCCCCGGACCCCGCCGCCCTTGCGGATCCGGATGTCGATCTCCGCACCCTCGTCCCCGGCCCGGACACCGGATGAGCCGCTGCTAGGCTGAACGCTCCGAGCCCAGTCGAGGAGTGATCAGCAGTGGACAGGCCCGAGATCATCCTGGCCCCCGGTCCCACACCCATCCCGCCCGAGGTCTTGCTCGCCCAGGGGAGCCCGCTCGTGTACCACCGAGGGCCTGGCTTCGGCGACATCATGCGCGAGGTCACGGGTCACCTGAAGGAGCTCTACCGCACGGATGCCGCCGACGTCCTGCTGATGACCTCCAGCGGAACCGGAGGGCTCGAGTCCGCCGTGGCCAACTGCTTCTCGCCCGGCGACGAGGTGTTGGTGCCGACCGCCGGCTTCTTCGCCGAGCGCTTCAAGAAGCTCGCCGAAACGTTCGGTCTCACCGTGCGCACCGTCGACTACGCGTGGGGGACGAAGATCCGGCCCGACGACGTTGCGCGGGCGCTCGCCGAGCACCCCGTGAAGGGGGTCCTGCTCACGCAGTCGGAGACCTCCACCGGCGTGATCCAGCCGATCGAGGAGCTGGCTCGTGTGGCCAACGACGCGGGCGCCTTGGTCCTCGTGGACGTGGTGAGCTCGCTGGGCGCGGTCCCGTTCGCCTTCGACGACTGGGGCGTCGACGTGGCGATCGGAGGTTCGCAGAAGGCGCTCAGCGCCAGCCCCGGCATCGCCTTCGCGGCCGTCAGCGCCCGCGCCTGGGAGGCGGCCTCGACCGCCACGAACCCGCGGTTCTACTTCGACTGGGCGACCTACCGGCGGTTCGCGGAGCTGCCCGATCCCGAGAACCCATGGACGCCGGCGATCAGCGTCATGCAGGGGCTGCAGGCCGCGCTCCGCCTGTACTTCTCCGACGGGGTCGACGTGGCGCTCGCGCGCCATCGCACGCTATCCGCCGCGGTGAAGGAGGGCGTGCAGGCGCTCGGCCTGGACCTCTTCGGGGAGGGCCTGGACGCAGAACTGGACCGTCACCGCGATCCGGGCCCCGGAGGCGGCCGATGCCGATCTGATCAGCGACACGATGCGCAGCGACTTCGGGTGCGTGATCGCACCCGGTCAAGGTCCCTTGAAGGGCAAGGTGTTCCGGATCGGGCACTTCGGCTACTTCTCGGAACTCGACATCATCCGCGGACTGGCCGCGCTCGAGATGACGCTGGAGAAGCTCGGGCACCCGGTGAAGAGGGGGGCGGGCGTCGCGGCCGCCGAGGGCGTGTTCCTGGACGCCGCCGGAGCCGTCTAGCCGTGCGGGTGCTGGTCACCGAGCCGCTGTCGCGAGCAGGGACTCGACCTGCTGCGCCAGGACTTCCAGGTGGACGTGCGCACGGATCTCGCCAAGGGCGATCTCGCGGCGGAGATCGGTCCGTACGACGCGCTGATCATCCGCAGCGCTACCGAGGTGAGCCCGCAGGTGCTCGAGGCGGCGGTGACGTTGAAGGTCGTGGCCCGAGCCGGTATCGGCCTCGACAACGTCGACGTGGAGGCCGCGACCCGGCGCGGCGTCATGGTCGTGAACGCCCCGCAGTCCAACATCATCAGCGCCGCCGAGCAGGCCATGGCGCTCATGCTGTCTCAGGCCCGCAACATCCCGCAGGCTCACGCGGCGTTGAAGGCCGGGCTGTGGGAACGAGCGCGGTGGGAGGGCGTGGAGCTGGCGGGCAAGACGGTGGGGCTCGTCGGTCTCGGGCGCGTGGGCGGGCTCGTCGCCCAGCGCGCGTCCGGCTTCGGGATGCGGGTGATCGCCTACGACCCCTACGTCAGCGCCGAGCGCGCCAAGGAGATGGGCGTCGACGCGATGCCCTCCCTCGAGGCGCTCCTCGTCCAGGCCGACTTCGTCTCGATCCACCTGCCCCGATCGGCGGAGACCGAGGACCTGATCGGAGAACACGAATTGCGCTTGATGAAGCCGGGCGCCCGGCTGATCAACACCGCGCGCGGCGGCATCGTGAACGAAGACGCCCTGGCGAAGGCGCTCGAGGAGGGGCATCTGGGCGGCGCCGCCCTCGACGTGTTCGCGATCGAGCCCACCACCGAGAGTCCGCTGTTCGCCCTCGATCAGGTGGTGGTGACCCCGCACCTGGGCGCGTCGACGAAGGAGGCCCAGGACAAGGCGGGGACCACCGTGGCGGAGATGGTGCGCCTCGCGCTCAAGGGGGAGTTCGTCCCGTACGCCGTGAACGTCAGCGCCGGCGCCGAGGTGACCGAGGTCGTCCGGCCCTTCGTCCCGTTGGCCGAGAAGCTGGGTGCGCTGGTGGCGGGCCTCGCCGATCGCGGCGTGCGGTCGATCGTCGCGACCTACCTCGGGCGGATCGCGGAGTCCGACACCCGAGTGCTCACGCTCGCGATCTTGAAGGGCATCCTCGGTCGGTCGGTCCATGAACCCGTTTCGTTCGTGAACGCGCCCATGCTCGCCAAGGAGCGCGGGCTGACGGTGAGCGAGATGCGTTCGACGGTCTCGCAGGACTACGTGAGCCTCATCTCGCTCCGCGCCGAGACGGACGAGGGTCCGGTGAGCGTCGCCGGCTCCATCCTGGGCACGTCCCACGAGCGCGTGATGCAGGTGAACGACTTCGACATCGAGGCGGAGCCCTCGGGTCACATGGTGTTCTTCACCTACGAGGACCGCCCCGGGATCATCGGGATGGTGGGCACCATCCTGGGCGAGGCGGAGATCAACATCGCCACGATGGACGTGGGTCGCAAGGCGGAGGGGGAGGAGGCGCTGATGTGCCTGCGGGTCGATTCGCCCGTCCCGCCCGAGGTGCTGGCGCACGTCGCCGAGGCGATCGACGCCCATCAATTGCGGCCGATCACGCTGGGGGCGTAGTCCTCGGCTCAAGACTCGGGGCGCCTCCGCCGATTCCCCCTCTAGGAGGGACCCCAGCAGTTGCCGCCTTCGTCACAGGACACGCGCGATACGCCGTCTGACGTCTACCGTCAGTTGAATTCGCCGCGCAAGCCGGGGATGGGCTACCAGCGCGCCGACAAGAAGAAGCGCGGTCCGGCGGCGCGAGCCGCGAGCATCGTCTCGACGCTGGCCGCCGTCATCGCGCTCCTCGGCATCGCGTACTGGGCCCTCTCGCGCCCCACGGTATCGCTGCCGGAGCGGATCGGCCGGTACGCCCGGCTCAGGGACCAGGGCGCACTCGAAGACAAGCTCACGACCGCGAACCAGGCCCTCACGAAGGGGAACGTGAAGGTCGCCATCTACGGGAGCAAGCAGGACAAGGTCATCTTCACCTTGTTCGCCGGCGACGATTCGCCCAACCTGGATGCGTTCGCCACCCGGGCGACGGGCGGGAACGCGCCCGCCTTCCAGGAGTCGAAGAGCTACCGCGAGGTCCGCAAGGGGGGCGCGAGGGTGCGCTGCGTCGATGGCGGCGTCGCGGCACCCTACCTCACCCAGTGCATCTGGCAGGAGGGCGACAACTTCGCGGTCGTCACGACGACGGAGGCCACCGTGCCGGCCGCCGAGCGGATCGCGCTCCAGGCGCACGACGCGGCGATCACGTCGTGGACCGAACGGATGATGCCGTAGCTCGCCTGGGAGCGAGCGGCGTGTTAGGCTCCCGAGATCATGAAGCGACCGATCTCGATGCCACGGAGCTCCGGCACCTTCTGACGCGCATCTCCGCGTCCGTGCCCTCCGGCATCGGGTCCGCACCGCCCTCACCGCACCAGGAGCCGCTTCATGAGTCCCACACCGCGCAGCAACGTCCGTCGTCTCGCCATCGGCCGCCTCATCTCCGTGACCGGTGGCGCCGCCGCATACACCGCGCTGATGTTCTCCGTCTGGCATTCCACGCACTCGGCGCTCTGGCAATCGGGCACGCTGCTGCTGACGTTCGGCGTGGTGGGCATCCTCGGCCCGGTCACCGGGAACCTGGGCGATCGGTTCGATCGGCGGCAGGTCATGATCTGGGCAGAGGTCGTCGCCGCGGTGTTCTTCGCCGCCATGGCGTTCGTGAACCGGCCGGCGCTGCTCGTACCGCTCGCGTTCGCCTCGGCCATCGCGGAGTCTCCGTTCTGGTCGGCTTCGGCCGCGGCGATCCCGGCCCTGGCGAAGCGTGAGGAGGACATCGCCTGGGCGAACAGCTTGCTCGGGATCGGGCGCAACGCCGGCATCATGGTGGGCCCGGTGATCGGTGGTGTGCTCGTGGCGATCATCGGGGACACCTACGGCCCCTCATGGGTGTTCGGCCTCAACGCGGCGACCTTCCTGATCTCCGCCCTGCTCACGATCACCGTGCGTGGGAGCTACCGGGAAGAGCGCAACGCCGATGAGGAGGCCGCGCATCAGGGGATCGGCGCCGGCGTGCGGTTCCTCTGGCACGAGCACGCGCTCCGTCGCATGACCTTGGCCTGGTTGGTGTTCCTGCTCGGCGCCGGGATGGGCATGGTGGCCGACGCTCCCTTGGCCGCGTCCTTCGGCGTGGGTGCGTTCGGGTTCGGCGCGCTCATCGCCTGCTGGGGTGGGGGGTCGGTCCTCGGCTCCCTCATGGGACGCAGGCTCACCGCGAGGACCGAGCCGCTCTGGCTCGTGCTCGGCGCGGCGGGCATCGCCCTGGGGCACCTGGGCGTCGGCGTGGCGCCGGTCTTCAGCGTCGTCCTCGTCTCCGGCCTCGTGATGGGCACCAGCGACGGCCTGACGATGGTGGCCGAGACCGGGATCATGCAGCGCCGCACCCCCGATGCGGTGCGCAGCCGCGTGATGGCCGCGTTCGATGCCGTGCTCTCGCTCGGTCTCGCGATCGCGTACGTGTTCGCCGCGCCGGTGCTCAAGGCGGTGGGACCCCAGCGGGTGTACCTGCTGGGGGGGATCGCGGCCATCGCCGCCACGCTCGTGCTCATCCCGCTGCGGCGGCTGGGCCGGGAGGCGGAGGACGACGTCGGGTCGTCCGCCGTGGCCGCGAGCGCGGTGACCCCGCCGGCGACCTGATCACGGCGCCGGCGGGGTGCCACCGCGGCAGCAGGAACCGCGGCGCCTCGTCGGTTCAACCTGAACCGGCATTCAAGAGGCGAGCGCCGCCGGACAGGCAACGACGGCGTGAGTTCCGCGAGTACGGGCGTGCTTGCGCTGAATCGCCGTTCAGGAGTACGGTTCTCGGCGGCCCGACGAGGGCCGAGCGGAGGAGCCATGGGCAACGCGTACCACGCCATCGTCATCGGGGGCGGGCACAACGGTCTCGTGGCCGGCGCCTACCTCGCTCGCGCGGGGGCCCGCACCGTCGTCCTGGAGGGTCGCCACAAGGTCGGGGGCGCGGCGGACACCATGGCGCCATGGCCCGAGGCCCCCGAGTTCAAGGTGACGACGCTCAGCTACGTGATGAGCCTCATGCCCGACACGATCCAGCGCGACCTCAGGCTCGCGCACCACGGGTATCGCGATCACCCCGTCGGCCCCTATTTCCTGCCGTTCCCGGATGGGCGCTGCATCGTCCAGTACGACGACGACGCCGCGCGGAACTACGAAGAGTTCGCCAAGTTCTCGAAGAAGGACGCCGACGCGATCGAGCGATGGGATGCCTGGATCGGGGGCCTCGCGAACGTGCTCGGGCCGATGCTGATGTCGATCCCGCCCGCAGTGGGGTCCAAGCGGCCGTCGGACCTGCGGGAGCAGCTCCGCCTCGCGTGGCGGTTCCGCGGGCTCGACGTGAAGACGATCGGCGACGTGACCCGGCTGATGACGATGAGCATCGTCGACATCCTGGATCGCTTCTTCGAGTCGGACCAGGTGAAGACCGTGATGGCGCTGAACGGCCTGATCGGCACCTGGGCCGGCCCGCACGAGCCCGGCACCGGATACGTGATGGCCCACCACTCGATCGGCGATGTCGGCGATGGACACCTCGGCGCCTGGGCAGTGCCCGTGGGCGGGATGGGTGCGGTGGCGGACGCGATCGCGGCCAGCGCCCGGGACTTCGGGGCCGAGATCCGGACCGACGCCCGCGTCGCGAAGGTGCTCACGCAGGACGGTGCCGTCCGCGGGGTGGTGCTCGACGGGGGGGAGGAGGTCTACGCCCCGATCGTGGTCTCCGCGATCCATCCCAAGATCACGTTCCTCCAGCAGCTGGATCGCAGCGAGCTCCCGGCGGAGTTCGTGGAGGACATCGAGCACTGGAAGTCGCGCAGCGGCGTGGTCAAGATCAACGCAGCGCTGTCGAAGGCGCCCGTGTTCACCGCCGAGCCCGAGCTCAAGGACCTCACCGGAGGCTTCGAGCTGGCGCACTCCATCGCGTACCTGGAGCGAGCCTTCGAGGAAGCCAGGGCCGGGGTGCCCGCCACGGCGCCGTTCTCCGATGGCGTGATGCCCACGGTGTACGACACGACGCTCGCCCCCGAGGGCTGCCACATCGTGTCGCTGTTCACGCAGTGGGTGCCCCACGGCTGGAGCGAAGAGCCGCACACCGAAGAGCTGGAGGCGTACGCCGACCGCGTGATCGGCGGCTACGACGCGCTCGCGCCGGGCTTCGCCGATTCGGTGATCCACCGCCAGGTGATCGGTCCGTACGAGATGGAGCACGAGTGGGGGCTGATCGGAGGCAACATCTTCCACGGGGAGCTCTCGGCCGAGCAGTTGTTCCACATGCGTCCCGCGCCCGGCTATGCCGACTACCGCACCCCGATCCGCGGGCTCTACCAGGCCTCGAGCGCCACCCACGGCGGAGGCGGCGTCTGTGGCATCCCCGGCTACAACGCGTTCCGACAGATCCGGGCCGACCGCAAGCGCGGCCTCCGAGCCAAGAAGGGATGAGCACGGCATGACCGAGCAGAACAGGTCGTTCCCGTTCTACTTCGCGAGCTGGTACAAGAAGTCTCCGTATTTCGCCAAGACCGTCGAAGCCGGCGCCACCAGCTGGGACCTCTACAACCACATGCTGATCCCGACGCTCTACGACGACGACGTCAAGGAGTACTGGCACCTGGTGGAGAAGGTGACGCTCTGGGACGTCGCGGTGGAGCGCCAGCTGGAGATCACCGGTCCCGATGCCGCGCGCTTCACGCAGCTCCTCACGCCGCGCGACCTCTCGCAGACCCGGCCTGAGCAGTGCAAGTACGTGCTGATCTGCGCTCCCGACGGCGGCATCATCAACGATCCCATCCTGCTGAAGCTCGCCGAGGACCATTTCTGGCTCTCGCTGGCCGACTCGGACGCGCTGCTGTACGCGCTGGGCGTCCAGGCGTTCGCGGGCATGGACGTGGAGATCGGGGAACCCGACGTGAGCCCGCTCCAGATCCAGGGCCCCCGCTCGAAGCCGTTGATCCGCAAGCTCTTCGGCGACGACGTCGCCGACCAGAAGTACTACTGGCACAAGCAGACGGAACTCGACGGCATCCCGGTGGTGGTCTCGCGCACGGGTTGGAGCGCCGAGCTCGGTTACGAGGTGTACCTGCGTGACGCGACCCGTGCGCACGACCTCTGGGACGCGATCATGGCCGCGGGGGAGGAGTTCGAGCTCCGGGCCATCGCGCCGAGCGATCAGCGCCGCATGGAGGCGGGGATCTTCAACTACGGCAACGACATGGACATCACGAACAACCCGTACGAGGTGACCGGCCTCGAGCGTCTCGTCGAGCTCGACAACGACAACCAGGTCGTCTCGCGCGAAGCCCTCGAACGGATCCGGGAGGATGGCGTCTCCCGGAAGCTGGTGGGTGTCGAGATCGACGGCGAACCCCTCGGCATGTGGCTCGAGGACTTCTGGCCCGTCGTGGACGACGGGGTGGAGGTGGGCCGACTCGTCAGCGCCTCCTACTCGCCGCGCCTCGAGTTCAACATGGGCTTCGCCTGGGTGCCGATCGCCGCGGCCGCCGAGGGCTCACGGATCGAGATCGCCTCCCCCGGGGGGTCGATGACGGCCACGGTGACGGCGTTGCCGTTCCTGGATCCGAAGAAGGAGATCCCGGCAGCCGGCTGAGGACGGCTCCCTCCCCGGGGCGGCATGATGGGGGCGTGCAAGCGCTCACCGGACAGCTGCTGATCGCCGGGCCCTCGTTGTGGGACCCGAACTTCCGCCGCGCCGTCGTCCTCGTCGGCCACCACGACGAGGAGGGCGCCCTCGGCGTGGTCCTGAATCGATCCCTCGACGTGCCCGTCCGCGAGGTCGTGCCGGCGTTGGGTGGACTCGTCGGCGAGGATGCATCGCTGTTCGCCGGCGGTCCTGTCGAGCCGGAGGGCGTCGTGGTCGTGGCCGACTTCGTCGATCCGACCGTCGCGGAGGTCATCGCGTTCGGGACCGTCGGGTTCCTGCCGCCGGAGCCCGACGCCGGGCTGGAGGATGTCATCCGACGTGCTCGGGTGTTCGCGGGCTACGCGGGCTGGGGTGCCGGCCAGCTCGAGGCCGAGCTCGAGGAGGATTCCTGGGTGGTGGAGCCGGCCCTCGCCGGCGATGTCTTCCATCCCGAGCCCGACCGGATCTGGGACGACGTGCTGCGCCGGAAGGGCCGCTCGTTCGACCTGATGCGCCTGATGCCGGTCGACCCGTCCATGAACTGAGTTCCGGGCGCTTGCCGAGGGCGGGAGAGCGCGGGATGCTTCCTCCCAATGACGACACCCGCGCCCCTGGATCGCGACCTCCTCGACCGATGCCTCGGCCCGTTCGGGACGACCGTGGGGCTCCCGGGACCCGCGTACACCTCATCCGAGGTCCTGGCGTGGGAGGCCGAGCATCTCTTCGACCGATCCTGGGTCTGCCTGGGTCGTTCGGGGGTTCACCGGCCGGCGCGCGGCCAGATCGAGCGGGCCGGCTGGGTGTTCGCCCGGCGTGCCGAGGACGGGCTTGACGACGCAGAGCAGTTCGGGAACGTCTGGGAGCTGTTGGCACCCTGGGGGGCCGAGGAGCTCGTCGTGGGTGCGCGCCACACCTACGAGATCGCCGCCAACTGGAAGCTGATCCACGAGAACTACCAGGAGTGCTACCACTGCTCCGAGATCCATCCCGAGCTCTGTCGCGTGACGCCTCCGGACAGTGGGTATTCGCTCGAGATGCACGGCATGTTCGTGGCCGGTCCGATGGACCTGCGCGAGGACGCGGAGACGATGTCCCTCGACGGTCGTTCCCACGGCATGCCGCTGCCCGGGCTCTCCCCGAAGCAGCTGCGCGAGGTCGGCTACTTCGGGATCTGGCCGAACCTGTTGGTGAGCCCGCACCCGGACTACGTGCTCACGCATCGCGTGGAGGCGCTGGCGCCCGGACGGAGCTTCGTGGAGTGCGAGTGGCTGTTCCCACGCGAGCTCGTCGCGCGCCCCGATTTCGATCCGGCCTGGGCGGTGGAGTTCTGGGACGTCACCAACCGGGAGGACTGGGCGGCGTGCGAGTCCTTGCAGCGGACGGCGGCCTCGCGCGGGCATCGACCCGGCCCCCTCTCGCAGGGATGGGAGGCGGGCGTCTACCTCTTCGACCTGATGGTGGCTCGCTCCTATCGGGAGGGCCGTCCTCGCGGCTATGACGACATCCCCGACGTCGCGCTGATCCCGCGTTACGAGACGCTCGCCCGGGGCAGCGTCTGAGCGATGGCCGAGTCCGTCGCGTTCGACCGGGCAGCCGCGTACTACGACCGAACACGCGGCTTCGCGCCCAAGGGCGAACGCAAGACGATCGAGCTGCTCGCGGCCGAGTTGGCGGGGCGCGGGCGTGTCGTGGAGATCGGGGTGGGCACCGGCCAGGTCGCGCTGCCGTTGCACGCGGCGGGCATCGACATCGTGGGAGTCGACCTCGCGCGGCCCATGATGGACCGGCTGATCGAGAAGGCGGGCGGCCACGCCCCGGTCCCGCTGGTCCAGGGCGACGCGACGCGCCTCCCCTTCGGAGACGGGGTCTTCGGGGCCGCGTACTTCCGCTGGGTGCTGCACCTGATCCCGGATTGGGAGACCGTGATGGGGGAGCTCGTCCGGGTGGTGCGGTCGGGGGGGTGCATCGTAGGCAACCTCGGGGGGCGTTACGAGGGCCCACGCTCCGAGATCCAGGATCGCTTCGCGGAGGTCTCGGGCCTCTCGACGGATCCGGCCGGGTTGCCCTGGGACGGCTGGTCGCAGCTCGACCGCGTGATGGCGCGTCTGGGCACGCGCATCCGCGACCTCCCCGTCTATGCGGATCTCGAGCGCGACGGCGTCGATGACTTCATGGATGCCCTCCGCGACGGGTTCTTCTCGTGGACCTGGTCGATGCCCGAGGAGGTCCGGCTCCGCGCCGCGACCGAGGTGCGTGCCTGGGCCGAGGCGCGCTTCGGTCCCCTCGACCAGATCCCCCGCCACGAGCACGAGATCGTCTGGCGCGCCTACGACCTCGCCTGAGCGCTGCCGGGTTCCGCGGACGCCGGTATCCTGGGTGGTCATCACCGGGCGCGTTGCCGTGCGCCCCGATACCAGGAGGTCCCCGAGGTGCCGATCACCGAGGTCGAGAAGATCTGGATGGACGGCGAGCTCGTCCCTTGGCACGAGGCCAAGGTGCACGTGCTCAGCCACGCGCTGCATTACGGCAGCGGCGTATTCGAGGGCATCCGGGCCTACGAGACCCCGCGCGGTGCGGCGGTGTGGCATCTCGACGAGCATCTGAAGCGTCTCTTCCGTAGCGCGAAGCTCTACCACATGGAGATCCCGTTCTCGCACGAGGCCCTGGTGGCCGCCACGAAGGACGTGATCCTCGCGAACGGCTTGAACGCCTGCTACATCCGACCGCTCGCGTTCCGTGGCTACGGAGAGATGGGCGTGAACCCGCTCCAGGCAGAGGTGAACGTCACGATCGCGGTCTGGCCCTGGGGCGCCTACCTGGGAGAGGACGCGCTCGAGCAGGGCGTGCGGATCAAGGTCAGCAGCTGGCGACGGAACGGCCAGAACAGCCTCCCGGCCGCCGCCAAGGCGACGGGGCAGTACATCAACAGCGTCCTCGCCAAGGTCGAGAGCCTGAAGGCCGGGTACGACGAGGCGATCATGCTGAACGAGGCCGGCTTCATCACCGACGGCTCCGGCGAGAACGTCTTCATCGTGCGCGACGGCCTCATCACGACGCCGCCGATCCAGGCCGGGTGCCTCGATGGGATCACGCGCGGCACCGTCATCACGCTCGCGCGCGACGCTGGCTACCGGGTCCGCGAGGAGAACCTCACCCGCACCGACCTGTACAACGCGGAGGAGTGCTTCTTCACGGGCACCGCCGCCGAACTCACCCCGATCCGCGAGGTGGACGATCGCGTCGTGGGCGAAGGCCATCGCGGGCCGGTCACGAAGGAGCTGCAGTCCGCGTTCTTCGCCGCCACCAAGGGCGAGAACCCCAAGTATCCGGACTGGCTCACCTATGTGAGCGACTGAGGGAGGCGAGATGACCGAGCCCGAGGACCCGTATCGGCTCCCTCGGACGGTCATCCCGTCCCGCTACGACCTCACCATCCGGCCGGATCTCGGCCACGCCACGTTCTCCGGGTCGGTGGACGTCGCCCTGATCGTCGAGCGACCGGTCGAACGGGTCGTGCTGAACGCCGTCGACCTGGAGATCGACGAGGGCTGGCTCGCCTACGACGACGGCAGCGTCCTGCGCCTGGAGCACGTCGAACTCGACGCCGACCTCCAGCGCGCGGCCCTCGCGTTCGAGGCGCCGGTCGTCGCGGGGGCCTGGACGCTCCATCTCGAGTTCCGGGGGGTGCTGAACGACAAGCTCCGAGGCTTCTACCGGTCCACCTACACCGACGACGAGGGCGTGACCCATACCATCGCGACGACGCAGTTCGAGTCGGCGGAGGCGCGTCGCGCCTTCCCCTGCTGGGACGAGCCGGATCTGAAGGCCGTCTTCGGGATCACGTTGGTCGTGCCCGAGGGCCTCGCCGCCATCTCGAACGGTCCGGAGATCGAGCGTCAGCCCCTCGACACGGGCCTCGTGCGTGTCCGCTTCGCCGACACCATGGTGATGTCGACGTACCTGGTGGCGTTCGTGGTGGGCCGCCTCGATCTCACCGAGCCCGTCGACGCCGGCGGCGTGCCGGTGCGCGTGGCCCACGTTCCCGGGAAGGGTCACCTCACGGGGTTCGCGCTCGAGGCGGCGGCCTTCTCGATGCGGTTCTTCCACGACTACTACGACATCGCCTACCCCGATGCGAAGGTCGACATGATCGCCCTCCCGGACTTCGCGCAGGGCGCCATGGAGAACACGGGATGCATCACCTACCGCGAGTCGGTGCTCCTGGTGGATCCCGCCCACGCCACGCAGCAGGAGCTCGAGAACATCGCCGACGTGGTCGCGCACGAACTCGCCCACCAGTGGTTCGGGAACCTCGTGACGATGCGCTGGTGGAACGGGATCTGGCTGAACGAGGCGTTCGCGACCTTCATGGCGCTGCTCACGACCGACGCGATGCGCCCCGACTGGGAGCGCTGGTCCAGCGTTCGCCCGGTCCTGCGCGGCGGCCAAGGAGGTGGACGCGCTGCACAGCACGCGCGCGATCGAGTACGAGGTGCACTCGCCGAACGACACCGCGGGGATGTTCGACGTCCTCACCTACCAGAAGGGCGCGGCGATCCTCCGGATGCTCGAGCGCTACCTGGGGCCCGAGGCGTTCCGGGACGGCATCCGTCATTACCTGAAGGCGCACGCGTACGGGAACACGGAGACCCACGACCTGTGGGATGCGATCGAGGCGGCCACCGGCGAGCCGGTGCGCCGCATCATGGACCAGTGGATCTGGCAGGGCGGCTATCCGATCCTCGACGTCAGCGCGCGCGGGGACGGCGTACGGATCGACCAGCGGCGGTTCCTGGCGGATGGAGCGGCCGACGGCACGGTCTGGGATGTGCCGCTGCGCGTGCGTGAGCTCGGGGGGGAGGAACGCTCCCTGCTGGTGGGCCCCGACGGCGCCGAGATGCCGGCGACCCCGACCGCGGGCATCGTCGCCAACGCGGGGTCGTCCAGCTTCGTGCGCGTCCGCTACACGGAGACGCTCCAGGATCGGCTCACGGACCGCCTCCACGAGCTCACGCCCCTCGAGCGGTACGGGTTGGTCGACGATCTGTGGGCGGCCGTGGTGGCCGGCTCCGTCTCCGCCTCGGCGTTCGTCCGGTTCGCCGAGCGGTTCGGGGCGGAGGATGACCTCTCCGTATGGCAGGCCCTCCTGCAGGGCCTCGGTTGGTGCGACCGGTTCCTCGACGCGGAGCCTCGGGAATCGTTCCGTGCGTTCGTGCGGCGCCTGGTGGCTCCGGCGCTCGATCGCCTCGGTTGGGAGGCGCGCGAGGTCGAGCCGGACCTCGCCCGAACGCTGCGTGGCGCCCTCCTGCAGGCCCTCGGGGTCCTGGGCGCGGATCCCAACGCGCAGGCCGCCGCGCGGGAGCTGGAGGCGCAGTCGCGGGCGGGCGAGGTCGTGGACCCTGCCCTGGCGGCCGCGTCGATCGCCATCGTCGCGCGCAACGGTGGGATGCAGGACTACGAACGCTTCGCGGAGCGGATGGCGACGGCGGACACCCCGCAGGAACAGCTCCGCTACCTCTACGCGCTCCCGCTCTTCCCCGAGAGGGACGCGATGGAGCGGACGCTCACGGCGTCCCTCGACGGCGAGATCCGCACCCAGAACGCCCCCTTCGTGCTCGCCTTCGCGACGGTCAATCGCGAACACGGCGGCGAGGCGTGGTCGTTCATCAAGGAGCACTGGGACGAGTTGTACGCGCGGTTCCCGGCCCCGCTGATCATCCGGATGGTGGACGGGGTGCGGTTCCTGACGCTGTCGGAGCAAGTTGAGGACGCGGCGACGTTCTTCGCGAGCCATCCCATCCCGCAGTCCGCCAAGGGACTCGACCAGACGCTCGAACGGCAGCGGATAGCGGCCGCGCTGAGGGCTCGTGCCGGCGCGGACCTCGAGGAGCGCTTCGCCCGCTAGTCTGTCTGGAGCCCAGGAGCGAGAGGCCGCATTTCGTTTCGCGGCTCAGGTCGGGTCGAGCTTGCGGAGCCGTTGACGGACCGCACCCGGCGTGCGTTGGAGCGCGGACGCCATCGACCGCACGGAGCGGCCCCGACGGCGTTCCTGGGCCAAGAACGCGTCCTCGAACGGGGTCCAATCCGCGTACGCGCGCGATTCCAGGGCCCCGGCGTCGTCGGGATCGGGCACGCGTTCGAGCCCGGGAAGCACGATCTCCTCGGGCTCGCGGATGTCTCCGGTGGCCCCGTCGGAGATGTCGATGATGGTCGGACGCCGTGTATCGGTCATCTCAACGACCCTACCCGCGCATCCGTCTCGTCCCATCGGACCGATGGGTGAATCTGGCACCCGCCGTAGGTCCGACACGAGATCGCCATGTGACCGACACACGCGCTTGACAGGATCCGGGGCCGCTCATACCGTTCGGTCGCGAACGACCTCGGCGCGTGCGGTTCGGCGCGCCGTCGGACCGAGGAGGGGGCCGCACGGGCGCGCACGTCGACGTGGAAGGGATCCGGGTGGCGACCGACCACTGGATCGGTGGAGCGCGCGTCGCCTCGGACGCCACGTTCACCGACGTCTCGCCCCTCGACGAACGTCCGATCGGCGAGGTCGCGCGCGCCGGCGCCTCGGAGGCTGACGCGGCCGTCGAGGCGGCGCGCGCGGGAGCCTCCGCCTGGAGCGCGATGGGGCCGAAGGAGCGCGCCGAGGTGCTCCACGGCGTGGCCGACGGGGTGGAGGCCCGCGTCGCCGAGCTCGCCGCGGTCGAGACCACGCGACAACGGCTCCCTCCTGCGATCGATGCGGAACTCCGTGATGCCGCGCGTCGCGCGCAACTTCCGGTTCTTCGCCGACCACCTGCTGACGCTGATCGACGAGCGGAAGGACTACGAGGGGTTCGACGAGCGCTTCGCCTGGGATCCGGCCGGCGTCACCGTGGTGATCACGCCGTGGAACGCTCCGCTCATGCTGGCGACGTGGCGGGTGGCGCCCGCGCTCGCGGCCGGCAACGCCGTGGTCCTGAAGCCGCCGGAGTGGGCGCCGCTCACCGCCTCGATGCTCGCCGACATCACGCGCGAGGCAGGCTTGCCCGACGGGGCGTTCAACGTGGTTCAGGGCATCGGGGAGGAGGCGGGCGCCGCCCTGGTCGCACACCCCGGCGTCGATCGGATCGCGTTCACCGGCTCCGTGCCGACGGGCAAGTTCGTCGCCGCGGCCGCCGGCGCGAACCTCACGCCGACCTCGCTCGAACTGGGCGGGAAGTCGCCCTTCGTGGCCTTCGCCGACGCCGACCTCGATGCCGTGGTGGCCCAGGCCGTGAACCAGTTCGACAACGCCGGACAGGTCTGCCTCGCGGGGACTCGGCTGCTCATCGAGGCGAAGATGTACGACGCGTTCCTCGAGCGGTTCGCCGACGCCGCCGCCGGCATCGTCCAGGGCGATCCCCGAGACGACGCCACCGACATCGGCCCCCAGATCACGCGCGCGCACTTCGAGCGGGTGGACGGGTTCGTGCGGCGCGCGAAGGCCTCCGGCGCGCGCCCGCTCTTCGGCGGCGGACCCAACGAGGAGCTCGGAGGCCTCTACTACCGCCCCACGCTGTTCGTGGACGCGCCCGCCGGCTCGGAGATCCTCACCCAGGAGGTGTTCGGGCCCGTCCTGACCGCGCAGCCGTTCGAGGACGAGGACGAGGCGGTCGCGCTCGCCAACGGCACGGACTACGGGCTCGCCGCGATCCTCTACACCGGTGATCGGGCGCGCGCCGAGCGCGTGAGCGCACGCCTCGTGGCGGGGACGGTCTGGGTGAACTGCTTCTTCGTGCGCGACCTCGCGGCGCCGTTCGGCGGGTCGCGGAACTCCGGGATGGGCCGCGAAGGCGGCACGTGGAGCTTCGACTTCTACGCGGACGTGAAGAACGTCTGTACCGCACCGTGGGAAAGGGGTTGAGCCATGGGTGAGATCGTCGGGGCCGCGCTCGTCGCGCACGTGCCCACCATCATGTTGCCGGAAGAGACGCGCCTCGAGATCAACGACGGGAACGAGATCACGCTCGTCCCGGGACTGCGCCGGATGCGGACCGAGTGCTTCGAGCGGCTCGAACCGGACACCGTCATCGTGTTCGACACGCACTGGGAGTCCACGTTCGAGCACATCGTCACCGCGCAGGACCGTCGGCAGGGCCGCTTCACGAGCCACGAGCTCCCGCGCGGCATGTCGGGGATCCCCTACGACATCCCCGGTGATCCCGATCTGGCGAAGCTGATCGCGCAGCAGGCGGAAGGGCGGGACGACACGTGGATCCTCGCCTGCGACGACCCGTACCTGCCGATCTTCTACGGCACGGTGAACGTCTGGACGTTCCTGGGTGACGCCCAGACGCGGTGGATCAGCGTGGCGATCAACCAGACGTGCACGACCGAGGACTTCCTGCTGCTGGGCGAGCTGATCGGCGACGCGATCCGCCAGTCGGACCGGCGCGCCGTCCTGCTGGCCTCGGGCGGCATGACCCACCGGTTCTTCCCGTTCCGAGAGCTCCGCCGGCACGAGAGCTCGGCCGCGCCGGAGAACATCCTCGGGATGGAGTCGTACGAGGCCGACCAGCGCGTCCTGAAGATGCTCCAGGAGGGCGATCACGCCGGGGTGATCGACTGGATGCCCGAGTACAGGAAGGCGGCGCCCGAGGGGAAGTTCGGGCACTACCTGATGATGGCGGCGGCCATGGGGGGGTCGCGCTGCCAGGCGCCCGGCGAGCTGTTCAGCGAGTACGAAGCCTCCGTCGGCACCGGTCAGGTCCACATCTGGTTCGAACGACCGGCCGACGGGTGGACGGGAGAGGGCGCCGCGTAGCCGGCGGCCCGCGTCACGAGGAAGAGGGGGACCACGTGGCAGAAGACAAGGAACTCGGCTACGAACGTCTGGGAGCGCCGAAGCTGTCGCTCGTCGACGTCGTGGCGCAGTCCGTCGGGTTCATGGGGCCGGTCTTCTCGGCCGCATTCCTGATCCCGCTGATCGTCGGAGCGAACGCGGCGGCCAAGGGCGCCGGCATCGCGGCACCCTTGAGCGTGCTGATCGCCGCGATCGGTGTGTTCGCGTTGGGCTGGATCGTGGCGCAGTACGCCAAGAAGATCCACGCGGCCGGCTCGCTCTACGACTACGTCTCGGCCGGCCTGGGGAGCAACGTCGGGGCTGCTGCCGGATGGCTGTACTACAGCGGAACGATGGTGCTCACGGCCGGCTTGTCCGTGCTGATCGGCGGATACATCCACGATTCGATCTTCACGGCCGACGCTACCGCCCCCGGCGTGATCAACACGTCGTCACCGCTCCCGGTCTGGGCGTGGAGCGCCCTGTTCGGGGTGCTGGTGCTGGTGGTGCTCTACTTCGGCGTGCAGATCTCCACGCGGGTCCAACTCACCCTTGCGCTGATATCCGCAGCGGTCGTGCTGGCGTTCTTCGTCAAAGTCATCATCGACCTGGGGAGCGCCAACGACGTGGCGAAGACGTTCAACCCATCGTCGTCGGACTTCGGGTGGTCGGGCATCTTCTTCGGTGTGCTCTATGGGGTGTTGATCTTCGTAGGGTTCGAAACCGCGGCGAACCTGGCAGAGGAGGCAGCCGAGCCGAAGCGCGCGATCCCGAGAGCCGTGCTCCTGTCGGTCGTGGTGGTCACCGTCTTCTACCTGATCGCTGCGTACACGCAGGTGGCCGGGTTCGGATTCAACCTCGATAACATCTTCGCCGCGGCGGCCGCGCCGCTGTTCGCGCTCGGCTCGCCGGAGGCACTCGGTGGGTACGGGTCGGACGCCATCCTCAAGGTGCTGATCGTGGTGGTCCTTCTGGACATCCTGGCGGTCGGCGTGGGTGCGGCCACCGCCTCCACGCGAGGGGTCTTCGCGATGGCGCGCGACCGAAGGTTGCCGGGAGCGCTCGCGCGCGTCTCGCCCAGGTACGGAACGCCCTCGGGCGCGATCGCCCTCATGATCGTCGTGATCGCCGGCTTCATCGCGATGGATGAGTTCTGGACCGACCTCTTCGCCCTCCCTGAGACACCCCACTATTTCTCGATCTTCGTGTGGGCGTCGACGTTCGGTGGCTTCGCGTTGGTGGTGGTCTACCTGTTGATGTCGCTCGGCGCCTTCCGAGGGCTCGCTGACACCGCCAACCGCGTGGGCGTGTGGATCGCGGCCCTGGTGGGGATCGCGCTCACGGCCGGTGCGATCTTCGGGTCGTTCTACAAGGTGCCCAGCCCTACCGTGTTGGCTCCGTGGTTCGCACTCGGATGGTTCGTGATCGGGATCATCGCGACGCTCCTCATGAAGGGGCGCGAACCTGCGAGTCAGGCCCTCTCGGACCTCTCGTCCCCGTCCGGAGGGTGACGGTCGCGAGACCATCATGACCCCGTACCATTCGGGGACATGACCGGCCCCGATCGACCGCTCCGGCTCGACGCCTCCCGTGAGGAGGCGCTCGAGCACGCGGCGCGTCTGGTCGCGGATGCCTGGCGCAGCTTCGACCGGTTCCGACCCGAGGAGCCGCCGCTGGACGAACGCGTGCGGCGGCTCCTCGAGGCGGGTCTGCCAGCGGCCCCCTCGCCGGTCCACGAGGCCCTCGACGACGCCGCACGGATCCTCGACGAGTCGATCGCCCAGGCGCGCCCCCGCTACTTCGCGTTCATCGGTTCGAGCGGGCTGGAGATCGGGACCCTCGGGGACCTGCTCGCGCACACCTACGACATCAACCTTGCGGTCGATGCGCGTGCCGCCACGGAGGTGGAGGACCAGGCGGTGCGCTGGGTCGCGGAGTTCATCGGCTTCCCCGCGACCGGAGGGGCCTTCACCAGCGGCGGGACGATCAGCAACGTCTCGGCGATCGCCGCGGCGCGTGAGCGCGCCCTGCCGGGGTCGCGCCACGAGGGACTCGGCGGGAAGCGCGTGGCCGTCTATTGCTCCGAGGAGGTCCACTACTCGGTCACGCGGGCGGTCGAGCTGCTCGGCATCGGCTCGGACCATCTCCACGCCGTCGCCCTCGACGGGCTGCGACGGATGCGCCCCGACGCCCTCGCGGAACGGATCGATCGCGACGTCGCGGACGGCACCACGCCGATCGCCGTGATCGCCACGGCCGGAACCACGCTCACGGGCGCCGTCGATCCGCTCGACGCGATCGCCGACGTCTGTGAGGCGCGCGGCATCTGGCTGCATGTGGACGGCGCCTACGGCCTGCCCGCCGCCTCCACGCAACGGGCCTCGCGCGAGTTCGCGGGATTCGAGCGTGCGGACTCCTGCTCCGTGGACGCCCACAAATGGCTGTACCTGCCCAAGGCGTGCGGGGTCGTGTTGGTGAAGGACGATGAGGCCCTCGCCTCGGCCTTCGCGCACGAGCAGGGCTACCTGCCGCACCAGCGACACGAGCTGCACGCCGTGGACATCACGCTGGAGTACTCGCGGCCGTTCCGCGCGCTGAAGCTGTGGCTGGCCTTCCGCGCGCACGGCGCGGCGCAGTTCCGCGAGGCGATCGAACGGAACCTCGAGGAGGCCGACCTCCTCTTCCGCCGGCTCCAGGCGACCGAGGACTTCGAGGTCCTCGAGGGGCCACCGCAGCTGTCGATCGTGCCCTTCCGCCACGTGCCTGCCGCCGTGACGGACGTGAACGCCCACAACGCGGCCCTGGCCAAGGCGATCCAGTCCGACGGCCGCGTGTACCTGGCGTCCGCGCTCATCGACGGTGACGTCTGGCTGCGCCCGTGCTTCGTGAACTTCCGCACGACGGAGGACGACGTCCTCGCGCTGATCGAGGTCGCGCGGGACCTGGGCGAGCGGCTCGCGAGCGGCGGGGCCGCCGCGTGAGCACACGTCGCGACGACCGCCTGCCCGCGGAACGGCGGATCGAGGAGCAGCTCGCGGACCTCCCGCTCGACTTCCGTGCCATGGCTGCGCTCTCCAACCTCTTCCGGAGCTCCACGGCGATCCGCAGGCACATGGAGGCGAACGTGCTCGCGCCCGACCGGCTGTCGTGGACGTCGTTCGTGGCGCTGTGGGTGCTCTGGGTGTGGGGCGAGATGGAGGCGCGCGACTTCGCCGCGGCGGTGGGCATCAGCCGCCCCACGGCGAGCGGGGTGATGGCGACCCTCGAGGCACGCGGGTCCGTGGCGCGGCGCAAAGACGCGAAGGACGGCCGCATGGTGCTCGTCTCGCTCACGCCGTCGGGCCGGCGCCTGATCGAGCGCCTCTTCCCCCGCTTCAACGAGGAGGAGACCGCGGTGGCCTCGATCCTGCCAGCGGCGGACCAGGAGGCGCTCGCGTCCATGTTGCGCGCGCTCCTGCGTCGGGTCGACCCTGCCGTCGACGGCGGCGCCGGATGACGCGCGTCCGTCCTCACGACCACCCCCTCGCGTACGATCCCGAGCAGGCGCACGACGTGGCCTGGTCCGTTCCCGGGGTCGAGCGGGTCGTCGGCCTCCGCTTCGCGGACGCCTTCGGCACGTTCGCCCTCATGCGCGAGCCGGGCCGAGCGGAGACCATCGACGGCCGGGCGTGCGCGGTGGGCGGGTTCCTCGCGATCGACATCGGAGGGCTGCACGACATCGATGGCGACGTCGAGCTCACCCTCGTGCTCGACCGGGAGACATCGCGCGCCGTGTTGATCGGGTACGACGCGGTCTCGGCGTCCGAGAACATGCGTCGCGTCGAGATCCCCGAGGGCGAGGGACGGTGGGCGGAGATGACCGTCACGCTGTCGCGAGCGCGGTTCGCGGGCCGCGGACCGCGCGGAGCCGACCTGCTCATCGGGGCGCCCGCCACCGACTTCACGCGACGCCCGGGCGACGCCGATCGCATCGCGATCGCCGATCTTCGCGTGCGCGCCGTCGGGGGCGTCTCGCCGCCTCCCGCCGATGCCCGCATCGAGCTCACGCTGCGTGACGAGCGCGGACGACCGACCGCGGCCCGCATCGGGGTGTACGCGGCGGACGGCCGCGAGGTCCTGCCCGGTGACGATGGCGTGCCGATCCGACGCTACGGCCAGACCGACCGGCAGATCGCGCTGCGCACGATCTCGGCGATGGAGTCGAGTCCGGGCGAGCGCGAGGCTTGGCCGCACCCGAACCGGTGGGCGTTGTACGCCGATGGCTCCTGGGGGGCGAGCGTGGCGGCGGGCCCGTACGAGGTCGTCGCGACGAAGGGACCCGAGTACCGGTGGGTGCGGACCCGTATCGAGGCGATCGCGGGCACGACGGCTCGGGTCGATCTCGCCATGGAGCGATGGGCGGACCTCCCCTCGGAAGGATGGCGCTCCGGCGACGCCCACATCCACCTGCCGCGCGACGTGGCCGAGGAGCCCGACGTGCTCGCCGTGGCCGACGCGGAGGATGTCCACGTCGCGAACCTGCTGCGGATGGGGAACCTCGCGACGACCGCGTACGAGCAACCCGGCTTCGGAGCGTCGGGTCGCGGCGCCTCGCGAGGTCGGCATCTCGTCTCCGGTCAGGAGGACCCGCGCACCGGCCGGCGGGGCCATACGCTGCACCTGAACGTGGCCGCGCCGGTGCGCGACCCCGACCGCTACTTCCTCTACCACGAGACGTTCGAGCTGCTGCGCGCGGGTGGTGCGGTGACCGGCTACGCGCACGCCGACACCGGCTGGTTCGACGAGGTAGCCGGACTCGCGCTCGACGTCCCGTTCGGGTTGGTGGACATGATCGAGGTCGCGCAGGCGGGCCTGCGCACCGACCTCTGGTACGACTTCCTCAACCTCGGGTACCGCCTCACGCCGGTGGCGGGGTCGGATTGGCCGTACATCAACGCGATCGGCACCGTGCGGTCGTACGTGCGAACGGACGCGGATCCCGACGCGGACGCGTGGTTCGCGGGGCTCCGCGCGGGCCGCACGTTCGTCACGGACGGGCCCCTGCTGCAGCTCCGGGTCGGCGACGCGGGGATGGGGGAGGAGGTCGCGGCCGCGCCGGGAGGGTCCATCACCGTTCGTGCCTCGGCACGGCTGCTGCCCGACATCGGGCCGCTCGACCGGATCGAGCTCGTCGTCCAGGGTGATGTGGTGGCGACCGCCGATGCCGCGGGTGCCGAGGTCGTGGAACTCGAGCATCGGTTGGATGCCTCCACCGGTATCTGGCTCGCGGTGCGAGCGTTCGGCGTCGACCGGGGCTTCGCGCACTCGGCACCGGTGTACGTTCCCGTCGGTGGCCACACGTGGCGGGCGGACGTCGCGCCGGGGATCGTCGCGCGCCTCGTCGACGCCCTCGACGCGATGATCACCGGCGATCCAGACGTCTGGACCGAGGAGCTCGAGCCCTGGGACACGGCGGAGGCGTATCGGGGGACCTGGGAGCGTCTGCTGCCCGAGCTCACCCGCCGCGCCGAGGAGGCGAAGCGCCGCTACGCGGCCCTGCTCGCGAGCACATCCGCCCCCTGAGCGCGGCTACGTCGTCTGCACCCGCACCGGCATGCGCTTGATGCCGTTCACGAAGTTGGATCGCAGGCGCTCCACCTGCCCGGTCAACTCGATCGTGTCGAGCCGCGGCAGGAGTTCCTGGAAGAGGATCTTCGTCTCGAGCCGGGCGAGGTGGGCACCGAGGCAGAAGTGCGGGCCGCCCGGCCCGAACGTCACGTGGTCGTTCGGGGCCCGCGTGACGTCGAATCGGTAGGGGTCGGGGAAGGTCTCCGGGTCGCGGTTCGCGCTGATGTACCACGTGACGACCTTGTCGCCTTCGCGGATCCGCTGGCCGTGCAGCTCCACATCGCGGGTGGCCGTGCGGCGGAAATGGAAGACGGGAGTCGCCCACCGCAGGATCTCCTCCGTCGCGTTCGGGATCAGCGTGGGGTCGTCCTTCAGCAGCTGCAGTTGATCCGGGTTCTCCATCAGCGCGAGCATCCCGTGGCTGATCGTGTGCCGGGTTGTCTCGTTCCCGGCGATCATCAGGAGCGCGAAGTAGTTGTGGTATTCGCCCTCGTCGAGGATGCCCTCGGCCTGCGCGACCGTGAGCGCGTTGATCACG
Organism: uncultured Actinomycetes bacterium; assembly: GCA_963810945.1. Classification (GTDB taxonomy): domain Bacteria; phylum Actinomycetota; class UBA4738; order UBA4738; family HRBIN12; genus JAOUEA01. The sequence continues at coordinate 1,112,258 of CAWEPI010000004.1, read as the reverse complement.
TCGTCCGAGGGCTCGGCCAGGCGCTCGTCGCGTTTGCGGTCGGCGTAGGCGAAGACGTCGATCGCCGTGGGGGAGCGGAACGGCAGCAGACGGTAGGGCTCGGTGTCCTCCTTGTCGATGACGACCGCGGCCGTGTCGGGATCCTGGTTCCCGATCATCTCGTCGCCCCACTTGATCAGCTCGGGCGCGTCGGACTGCGGCACCGTGAAGATCGAGCAGAGGAAGCGGATCGGGAGTTCGCGGCTGATCTCGCTCACGAAGTCGAACTCTCCCAGGGGGAGAGCGCGGTCCAGCACGCCGCTCGCGACCTCGCGGATCCAGTCCTCGTAGCGACCCACGCCGCGCGCGCTGAACTTCTTCGAGCAGACCTTGCGGAGGTCGGTGTGCCGAGGGGGGTCCGTCTCCAGCATCGACTTGCGGATCGCGAGCTGTTCGGGGTCGAGTTCCTCCAACGAGACCGCGCCGACCTCCGACGAGTAGGTCTGCCAGTCCATGTGCACGGCGGTGAGGTCGTCGTAGCGGGTCACCGCCCAGAACCCTGCGTTGGGCGCCGCCTCGGGATGCCAGACGACGGGCGCCTCCTCCCGCAGCCGGTCGAACCAGCCGAAGGGAACGGCCCCGACGTAGTTGTCGGGATCGGCCAGGTCGATGCCGTCGAGTACCCCGCTCATGCAGCCCCCTCGTCGTTCGGTACCGAAGTATCTTGCCCGCGATCCACCGGTGGCGCAACGCGGTGCCTTCAGTGGTAGGGCAGGTAGTAGCGCAGCTCCCAGTCCGTGACGTCGGTCGTCTCGGTGTCCTCCGTGGCGGCGACGTAGCGCTCCCACTCGCCGCGCTTCAAGATCGTGAAGGCCTCCACGACCTCCGGGCCGAGCGCCTCGACCAGACGGGCGTCGGCGTTCAGGGCGGCGAGCGCCGCGTCGAGGGTGGGCGGGATGCGCACGGCGGAGTTGGGGTCCTCCCCCTTGGGTTGGACCGGGGGGAGCTCCAGCTCGTCCTCGAGGCCGAATCGGGCTGCGTTGAGCACCGCGGCGCCCACGAGGTACGGGTTGGCGGCGGCGTCGGCGGTGCGCTGCTCGAGGCGCGTGCCTCCCCCGCGCGCCGGCGGGACGCGCACGGTCACGCTGCGGTCGTCGTGGCCCCAGGTGGCCCAGTAGCCGTTCAGCATGTCGGGCTGCAGCCGCTTGTAGGCGTTCACGTGGGGGGCCATGATCGCGGCCATGCCCTCGTGGTGGGCCAGCAGGCCGGCGATGCATCGGCGCGTCAGGTCGGAGAGGCCCTCGGGATCGTTGGGGTCGTGGAACGCGTTGGATCCATCCTCGCGCCGGAAGCTGAAGTTCACGTGCATCCCGCTCCCGCCCCGGTCGCCGAGCGGACGCCCCATGAAGGTCGCGAGCTTGCCGTTGCGGGTGGCGATCTCCTTGATCAGGAGACGGAACACGAACGCGTCGTCCGCCGCCTCGATCGCGTCGTTGTACTTGACGTTGACCTCGAACGCGGCCTCGTCGTACTCGCTGCTCCAGCTCTCGACGGGGAACCCCGACGCCAGCGCCGCGTGCACCATCTGGTCGATGCATCCCGAGGGGTCGACGGACGTGCCCGTCCCGTACACGCGGTGGCCGGGGAGGCTGACCGGTCGCCACCCACCGCCGCCGTCGGGTTCCATCAGGTAGAACTCCAGCTCGAACGCGATCTGCGGCTCGAGGCCCTTCGCGCGCCAGGCCTCCACGGCCTCGCGCAGGACGTGACGCGGGTCGATCGGCACCGGTGCTCCGCCGAAGGTGGCGTCCCCGATGCCGATCACGGTGTCCTCCTCCCAACCGGTCCGCAGCGTGTCCCGGTCGAGCTGGACATCGATGTCGGGGAGGCCCACGTCGAACTGCGTGTTCGGCACACCTCAGGATCTCCCGGTCGTGCGTGAGCGGGTAGACGCCGATGCAGAACGCGGCGTGGCCGGACTCGGCGACGTCGCCGAACAGGTACTTTCCCCGCTCCAGCCCGTGGATGTCCGGGTAGAGCAGACGCAGTCGCTTGCCGTTCGTGTCCATCGAGCCTCCCCAGCGCGCACCGACGCGTGGACCATACCCGGGACCGGGTCCGGCTTGCGCGCCCACATCGTTCGGGCACAAAATACCCGTCTCGCGCGCACCCGTGGGGAGGGCCCGCACTTGTCGGTCGGCGACACCGTCACGCTGGAGGAGCTCGAGCGCGACCCCTACCCGATCTACGCGCGGCTGCGCGACGAGGAGCCCGTGAGCTGGGTGCCGGCGGTGGGTCTGTGGCTCGTGACCCGATACGAGGACGTGCGCGCCGTCGACCTGGCGCCCGAGTCGTTCACGGCAGCCACGGACCCTTCGACCCTGAACCGGACGATGGGTGTGAACATGCTGGGGATGGAGGGTCCCGAGCAGCGGTGGATCCGCGCCATCACGGAGACGCCGTTCCGTCCCCGCGACGTAGAGGAGCGGACGGCGGGGATGATCCCCCGGCTCGCCCACGAGCTGGTCGACGGGTTCGTGGCCGACGGTGAGGCGGACCTGTTCCGCGCCTACGCGGACCCGATGAGCGTGCGCGCCCTGCGGTTCATGCTCGGGCTGGAGGAGGTGCCCTGGGAGGACCTCCTCCGATGGAACGAGGGCCTGATGCCGGGGCTCGCGAACTTCGAAGGGGATCCCGCGAAGCAGGCGCCGGCCGATGCCGCCAGCGCGGAGCTCGGCGAGGCGATCGGGCGCGTGCTGGATCGGCTCGAGACGCGAGCCCGACGGGTCCGTCCTGTCATGGATGCTGCACCATGAGGAGGACGGCCGGCGGATGTCGCGCGCGCAGATCGTGGCGAACACGAAGCTGATGCTGTCGGGAGGCCTGCAGGAGCCGCGGGACCTGATCGCGCTCACGCTGTGGGCGTTGCTCCGGCATCCGGAGCAGTTCGAGGAGGTGCGCGCCGAACGCTCGCTGGTGAAGGCCGCGGTGGAGGAGACGTTGCGATGGGCGGGACCCGTGGGGACGTCCACGCGGCAAGCCACCGCGCACACCGCATTGTCGGGCGTCGCACTGGAACGGGGCGCGTTGATCGGCGCGGTGCTGTCCTCGGCGAACCGCGATCCGCGCCGATGGACCGATCCCGATCGGTTCGACGTTCGCCGCAGGGAGGGGGCGCACCTCGCGTTCGCGGCCGGGGCGCACTTCTGCCTGGGTGCCTGGTTCGGGCGGCACCTCGCGCGGGTCTCGCTCGACATCCTGCTCGACCGGCTGCCGGGCCTGAGGCTCATCGACGCGCGCCCGGTCACGCTGCGAGGATGGGAGTTCCGGGCGCCCGATTCGCTGTGGGTCGGGTGGGACGCGGAGCGAGCGGGAGGTCGAGCGTGAGCGACCAGAAGCTGATCGAGGAAGCCACGAGGTTCCTCGGCGACGACGAACAGGTGCTGGCCGCGGGGATGTTCCAGCCTGCGCGGCACCACCGGGGGACGGATGAGCGTCACGGGTGCCGGGTTCATGACCGACAGCCTGGCCGGCGAGGTGGCCGGCGCCGTCGCGGGGCTCGCGAGCGGCCAGGCGATGAGCCGCGTGGACGGGGTGCCTCGATGGACGCTGCTCGCGCTCACGCCCACCACCCTGCACGCGCTCGCGTGCGCCCAGCAGGGAACCCGCTGGGTGCCCGAGGAGGTGTTCGCGACCTTCGACCGGGCGCGGATCCGCGCCACCGTGCACGCGGGGGTCAACGTGCGCGTCCTGACGATCGAGGACCCCGACACCGGGCGAAGCTACGGGTGGGAGGGCTACCGGTTCGGGCCGGCGCACGCCAAGGACGTGATCGAGGCGCTCGATGCCGAGCCGGTGGATCCACCGACGGATGCCTGAGCGTGCCCCGCGGCGCCCGGCCCGGGCCGAGACCGTCGGCTCGTTGCTGCGCCCAGCCGACCTCAGGGCGGCGATGGAGGGGTTCTACGACCCCGGCCACTCCGCCGTGCTCGAGGAGGAGCGTGCGCGGGATCGCTCGGAGCTGCGTGCCCGCGAGGACGAAGCCATCCGGCAGGCGGTCCGCCGACAGCGAGACTGCGGTCTCGACGTCGTCACCGACGGCGAGTTCCGCCGGTGGATGTTCATGAACTCCTTCTACGACGCGGTGAGCGGCGTGCGGACCGGCAAGGCCGTGACCTTCCGCAACGATCGCGGCGAGGACGTCGTGCTGAACGTCCACGAGATCGTGGACCGGCTCCAGCAGGTCGACGATCCCGCCTCGCGGGAGGCCGCGTTCCTCGGGGAGGTCGCCGGTGGCTTCCCGTTCAAGATCACGTTCCCGGCGGCCTCGATCTTCACGCACCCGCTCACGAGCGTGGCGGGCCCCGGCGGCGCGGGCTACGACGCGCTGGAGGACTTCGTGGCCGACGCGATCGGGATCGAGCGGGACCTGGTCGCGCAGGCGGTGGCCGCGGGAGCGCGATACGTCCAGTTCGACTTCCCGCTCTATCGTTTACCTAATCGATCCGCGCTGGATCGCCCGCTTCCAGGCGGCCGGCCACCGCATCGGACGACCTACTGGAGCGTGCGCTCGAGGCCGATCGCGGCGGTGCTCGCGGGGATCCCCGATCACGTGACGACGGCGCTCCACATCTGCCGAGGCAACTACCTCTCCTCGTGGATGTGCGAGGGCTCGCTGGCGCCGGTGGCGGAGGAGGTGTTCGGCGGCCTGCCGTACGACACCTTCCTGGTGGAGTGGGACGACCTCGGGCGCGACGGAGGCTTCGAGCCGATCCGGTTCCTCCGCGAGGGGGCGGTCATGGTCATGGGGCTCGTCTCGCTCGAAGACCCCCGAGCTCGAGGACGAGGACGAGCTCGTGCGCAGCGTGGAGGAAGCGGCCGGCGATCGTGGGTGGGATCGAGCGGCTCGCGCTCAGCCCGCAGTGCGGCTTCGCCTCGGTCATGGTGGGGAACCGAGACGAACGAGGATGCGCAGTGGCGCAAGCTCGAGCTGATCGGGCGCGTCGCGGACAGGGTCTGGGGAACCTCGTAAGGGAGCCCTGGTGGTCGCCCCGGCGTTGGCGGCGGATCCACCAGATGCGACGGCGAGCGCCACCGTGACCGGTCCCGCCACCGTCACCGCCGCGCAGGGCCGAGCCACGAACTTCGATCTCTCGATGACAGCGGCGGCACGCTCCCGTGCGACCTGCCGCCTGGGGATGCGTGGGCGCTGGACGAAGACAGCTTCTCGCACCGACGGCAGCGACCAGGAGGTCGGCACTACTTCAAGCGTTTGGCCCCGATCGAGCGTCAGGCGGAGTTGCAGCCCTTGCCCGATCCGAGATCCAGAACCGAGGTTGGAGAGGCAGGCCGCTCGCGCCGTCGTCGCTCTTCACCCCGAGGGATGCGTGTCGACGCGGAGGTCACGTTGCTCGACGAGCCGCATGGAGGTTCAGGGTACCGGACACGCCCTTCAACTCGACGGCTCCGATGCCCGTGAATGTCACCGCTGTTGCGTCGGCCGCGTCCACGACTTCCTGGCTCACCAGCACCTCGCCTGGTCTGGCGTACTCGGCGATCCTGGCTGCGATGTTCACGGTCCGGCCGTAGTAGTCACCCTCCTGGAAGATGACCGGACCGGCGTCGATCCCGACCCGGGCCGGCGGAAGTGCCTGGGTCGCGGCTCCCTCCACCATGTCGAGGGCAGCGAGGACGCCATTGCCGGGATCCTCGAAGTAGAACATCACGCCGTCGCCGAGCCACTTCACCGGCTGCCCCCCATGTTGCTGCGAGCGTCGCCGGACCACGCCGGCGAGCGTCTCCGCCAGGTCCGCCGCCGCCTCGTCCCCCCGCTCTTCGGTCAGTCGCGTGTAGCCCGTCAGGTCGAGGAAGCAGACCGCCGGGGGATGATGCAGCCGACTGAGCAGACCCGCCCGTTCCAGCTCATCCTCCACGTCCTCGACCGCGCTCTTGCTCCAGGCGTGTTCCTGCTGACCGCGGTAGATCGCGATGAGCACCTGCTCCATCCAGGGGTTGATCCTGGATCCGAAGTCGGCTTGGGCGTCGAGCATCTGGACCGTCGACATCCCTCCTTCGAGCAGAGGCCGCTCCACCTCGGAACGCCACCAGTCCGTCTCGGTCTCGGCGATCCGGCGCAGGCTGTCCGCGCAGACCCGGAGCCATCGCTCGATCACGACGGGCCGGATCCCGTTCGATAGCAGTAGCTCGATCGCCGGTACGACCGACAGTTCGTCCGAGCGGACGCGGTCGTCCGGTCGCGGCTCCGCGAATCCGACGGCTTCGCGAACCACGTTCAGCAGGTCCATGCTGATCCCCGTGCGCTCGCTGACCTCACGGAAGGTCGTGCGGCTGACCTCGGCGAACCGATCGAACGCGCTCGCATCCAGGTAGTCGAACGAAAGCGTGCCATCTCGAATGGCGGTGGCGATCCCCTCGAGCGGCACACCGGCAGCCTCCAAGCTGTGCACCCATCGTGCCCTGCGCACGTCACCCTGAGAGAAGGTGTCGCCTTCACCGGCCCGCAGGACGCCGAGCTCCAACAACCGATCGACGTAGCCGGGATCCAGTCCGGCCCTGCGGGCCACTTCTTGACGCGAGTGATCGCCCATGACAGTGAGCGTAGCCGCCTACGTCCGCAAGCCTGCACGACCCGGCTCTCGGCTGCGCTGAAACCTCCCGATCGACCAGCTTCGGGGAAGGTGGGGTAGCCCTGTAGTCGTGCGGCCCCACGTGGCCCTTCGACTTGATGCACGCAAGCCCTTGCTGACTGATGATCCGACACGTCGCGTCGAGATCGAGGCGCGCGGCGGGCTGGTCGAGAGGTGGAGGGGCATGTCGAAGCGGGCGAGCCACTCGCGAGATGTGTCGCTTCGATAGTTGAGGAGTGTCGGTTCCCGACGGAAGCGACTGCCGACGCACCGGAAAGCCAGGACCTGAGGCCCACTGTCGTAGCGATTCGGATTCCCGCTGTATCCCTACCTGGTCGACCCGCGGTGGATCGCGCGCTTCGAAGCCGCCGGCCACCGACCTGACGCGCTCCTGACGAGCGGCGCTCGCCGCCGATCGCGGCGGTGCTCGACGGCATCCCCGAGGACGTCACCGCGGGTCTGCACATCTGCCGCGGGAACTTCCGCTCCTCGTGGATGTGCGAGGGCTCGCTGGCGCCGGTGGCGGAGGAGGTGTTCGGCGGCCTGCCGTACGACACCTTCCTGGTGGAGTGGGACGACCTGGCGCGCGACGGCGGCTTCGAGCCCGTGCGCCATCTGCGCCTCGGCGCCGTGATGGTCATGGGTATCGTGAGCTCCAAGACCCGCGCGCTCGAGGGCGAAGATGAGCTGTTGCGGCGGATGGACGAGGCGGCCGGCCTCGTCGGCGGCCTCGACCGCCTGGCGATCAGCCCGCAGTGCGGGTTCGCCAGCGTGGTGGTGGGCAACGAGAACGACGAGGAGATCCAGTGGCGCAAACTCGAGCTGGTGGGCCGGGTGGCCGACCGGCTCTGGGACTGACTCGCGGCTCACGCGATGTCGAGGGCGCGGTCGGTCGGCCAGGCGCGCAGCGCGAGGAGCTGCGTGAGACCCGCGTGGTCGATCGTAGGGGTGCCGTCGTAGCTCCCGATCTCACCGGCCGTGAACAGGCCCGTGTCGGGGTCCCGCCCGTGGATCCAGGCGCGCGTGAGGTACCCGTCGAGTCGCGCCGCCAGTCCCGGCAGTGGGGCGAGCGCGTCGAGCGCCAGTAGGTTGCGGAACCAGATCGCGTTGAACACCGGGGGGTGGACCCACAGGCGCTCGTCGGTGAAGTGGGCGAGGGACGCGGTCGCCAGGGTGTGCGCGGTCTCCAGGGCGGCCGGCTCCCCGGTGGCGCGATGGAGCAGCGCCCAGGCGCCCGCGGCGGCGCCCTGGTTGTACGACCAGACGGTCTCGTCGAGCCGGCCGCGATCCTCGTGGTCCGCGATCAGGCCGGAAGGCAAGCGAAGGGTGGCCTCGAGCCAGCGAAGGGCCCGACGGGCCCGCGCGAGCAGGTCCGCGTCGGCGGACAGGAGGTGGAGGCGGAGGGCGAGCGACGCCGACGGCCCGGTGGCACAGGCGTTGCGCGAGCGTCGTCCCTCGGCCCACCGCACCCCGCCGTCGTCGTCTTGGCCCGAGCCGACGAACACCCAGAGCGCGCGGGCTTCGCGGAGCCGATCGGGCTCGGCCGTGAGCAGGTGGAGCTGCACGAGGTCGAGGCCGAGCCACGCGTTGTCGTCGAAGTAGCGGCGCCGGTGGCCGGGGAGGGGCGCGTACCCCTCCCCGCGACGGTAGGGCGCGAGCGCACGCACGAGCGCCCGCGCGTCCCTGAGATCGCCCGTCACGAATCCGACACCCGTGGCGGCCGCGATGACCTGGCTCATCGGCCACACGGGGGCCCGTCGAGCGCCCGGGCCGTCCAGAACCTCCAGGATCTCGGACTCCCGGATGCAGGCGGTCCGAAGCGCGCGCCACGCCTCGATCGCCCGCGTCGCCCAGTCCATCGAGGGGGACGAGGCGGTCACCAAGGCTCGGGGCGCCACGGCGCGCTCAACGGGGCGTCGAAGCGCAGGCGTTGCGGGGTCGCGGGTGTGCGGAGGACGTGGACGCAGCCCTCCTCCTCGCGCATCCGCTCGGCGCCGTCGCCCGTGCGTACCCAGAGCGAACCGCGCCACGGCTCCCACCCCAGACGGACGAAGAACGCGGGCACCCCCGTGTCCAGGGCGCCGAGCTCCAATCCACGCGCGACGAGCTCGTCCCGCACACGCCCCATCACCGCGGTGCCGAGCCCCTCGCCGCGTCGCTCCGCGAGGGTGCAGACCGCCTCGACGTAGCCCACGTGCAGCCCTCGTCCGGCGGCGCGCAACTCCAGCGGCACGATGCACGCGTGGGCGAGCGTGACGCCCGCTTCCTCGCCGATCACGTGGACGCCGTCGCCGATGTCGTCCCAGTACGAGGGGGCCAGCCCGTCGAACTGCGCGGAACAGAACGCGAGCAGGGCCGCCATCTCGTCCGCGCCGAGCGCGCTCCGGTCGACGACGCGGACGTCCATCAATCCCGTCGCGGCGGACGGATGCCGCGGAACTCCCAATCGCCCCCGAACGCCGTGGAGATGACCTCCTCGGACCCCGAGGGTTGTGCGCCGACGTCGTCCCGGACGGGCACGCTCCCTTCGACGATCGTGTTGCGGAGCGTCCCGAGGCCGTCGACCTCGACCTCCACCACGTCGCCGGGTTCGACCGGGCGCGAGTTGGCTGGGGTGCCCGACAGGACCACGTCGCCCGGCAGGAGGGTGATCGTGCGCGCGAGGTCCGCCACCAAGTAGTGCATGTCCCAGATCATCTCGTCGGTGGTCCCGTCCTGGACCACGGCGTCGTTCACGCGGGTCTGGATGCGCCGGCTGTGGAAGTCCCAGTCGGTGACCAGGCCGGGTCCGAGCGGGGCGAGCGTGTCGCTGCCCTTCACGCGGAGCATCGAGCCCGCGTCGGTGTCGCGGAAGTCGTGCAGCCCGAAGTCGTTGGCCACGGTGTACCCGCGGATGAACGCTGCCACCTCCTCCGGCGCGACGTGGCGGCAGACGGCGTCGATCACGATCGCGATCTCGCCCTCGTAGTTCAGGTAGCGGCATCGGGGTGGGCGCACCACCTGCCCTCCGTGGCCGTTGAGCGCGCTGGTGGGCTTCTGGAAGTACGTGGGTGCGGCGCCGAGCGCGGCGCCGAACTCGCCGCGTCGGCTCTCGTAGTTCAGGTGCACGCAGAGGATCTTGGAGGGATCGGTGGGGGGGAGGTGCACCGGCTCGTCCAGGGGCATGCGGCGGCCGTCGGCGGACACGAGCTCGTCGCCCTCGCGGTTCACCGTCGTGGGTAGCCCGTCCAACAGGATCCGTCGCGTCTCCATCCCCGTCCCTTCCGAACCGTTCGGTACCGAAGCGTAGGATAGGCCGCATGTCGGGACCGCAGGGCTTCATGCTGCCGAAGTCACCCGACGGACGTGCCTCGATCGTCCCGGCACCTCCCTGGCACTACTCGGGAGACGTGCTCACGGTGGAGTACCGGACCGATCCCGCGAACGTGGCCGCGCTCCTGCCCGAGGACGTGAGCCTCGCGGAGGAAGACCCGGGCGCCATCGCCCTCATCTGGGCGGATTGGCAGTCCTGCAGCGACTCCGGTGCCGAGCTGCTCGACCCCGTGCGCTCCCAGTACAAGGAGTGCTTCGTGGTCGTGCGCTGCACGTACGCAGGCGAGACCTACTCACGCTGCGTGTACATCTGGGTGGACAAGGACTTCGCGTTGGCGCGCGGGTGGTACCAGGGCTACCCGAAGAAGCTCGGCGCGATCTGGATGACGCGGCCCGTCACGGTGGGCAGGGCGGGGCCGCGCCTGGCGCCGGGCGGGGTCCTCGGCGCCACCCTGGCGGCCAACGATCGACGCCTCGCGGACGTGTCGCTCACGCTCACGGGCGAGAGCGAGACGGGAGGCTTCGTGAACGCCCTCCCGATGCTGCACTCCCGCTGGATGCCCCACATCGATCCCTCGCGCGCGGCCTCGCTCGACGAGCTGGTGACGATGCGGTCGCAGGATGTGGAGCTCGGTCCCGCGTGGACGGGAACGGCCTCCGTTCGGCTCTACGACGCACCGGCGGAAGAGATGGCGAGGCTCGACCCTGTGGAGCCGATCGCCGGCTACTGGCGGCAGGTGGGCGCGACGTTCACCGGCGGCGCGCGGCTCGACTGAGGGCGGCCGAGCCTGCGGTAGCCTCTGGCCCATGCGACTCGTTCGATTCCGCCACGGGGACCGCATCGCCACGGGTGCCGTCTCCTCCGGAGAGGACGTCGTGCGGATCCTGGCCGGCACGTTCTTCGAGAACCCACTCCCGACGGGTGAGGAGGTACCGCTCGACGACGTCAGGCTCCTCGCCCCCGTACTGCCGTCCAAGCTCGTCTGCGTGGGCAAGAACTACGCTGCGCACGCGGCCGAGTTCGGCATGACGGTGCCCGAGGAGCCGCTGCTCTTCCTGAAGCCGTCGACCGCGGTGATCGGCCCACACGATCCGATCCAGCTCCTGCCCATCAGCCGACGCGTCGACTACGAGGGCGAGCTCGCCGTGGTGATCGGGGCGCTGGCGAGGAACGTGCGCACCGAAGACGCCTACCGCGTGATCCTCGGCTACACCTGCGCGAACGACGTGACGCTGCGTGACCTGCAGAAGACCGACGACCAATGGGCACGCGCGAAGGGGTTCGACGGCTCGTGTCCGATCGGTCCCTGGATCGAGACCGACCTCGACCCGAACGGGACCCGCGTGTGGACACGGTTGAACGGCGACACCGTCCAATCCGGCGAGACGCAAGACATGGTCTACGGGGTGGCGACGCTCGTGGAGTACATCACCGCGTTCATGACCCTCCTGCCGGGCGACGTGATCCTCACCGGCACGCCCGAGGGGGTCGGCCGCCTGAGCGCCGGCGACGTGGTCGAGGTCGAGGTCGACGGGGTGGGCACGCTCAGCAACCCGGTGGTCGCGTGAGCGAGCTGGTGCGGTGCCGGTTCGCGCCCGCGCCCAGCGGCTCGCTGCACGTGGGCAACGTGCGCAGCGCGCTCTTCTCCTGGCTCTGGGCCCGCCGCAACGAGGGGGTCTTCATCCTGCGGGTGGAGGACACGGATGCGAGCCGCGTGACCGAGGAGGCCGTGCACGGCGTGCTCGAGGATCTCCGGTGGTTGGGCCTCGACGCGGACGAGGGACCGGAGGTCGGGGGCCCGCACGGCCCGTATCGCCAGTCGCAGCGGATGGACATCTACCGTGAGATGGCGGAGCGGCTCCTCGCACAGGGCGACGCCTACCGCTGTTACTGCACGCCCGAGGAGCTGGAGGAACGGCGGAACGCCTCGCTCGCGCGCGGCGAGGCACCCGGGTACGACGGCCGGTGTCGCTCCCTCGGCCCCGACGAGATCGCCGCGTACGAGGCTCAGGGCCGGACGTCGGTGCTCCGCTTCCGGATGCCCGAGCGCGAGTGGGTGGTGGACGATCTCGTGAAGGGCGAGGTGCGGTTCGCGCCCGGCCAGCTGAGGGACTTCGTCTTGATGCGCTCGGACGGGTCGCCGGTGTTCCTGCTCGCGGTCGCGGTGGACGACCTGTTGATGGGGGTCACCCACGTGGTGCGCGGCGACGACCTGCTGGCGAGCGCACCGCGGAACGTGGCCGTCATCGAGGCGCTCGGGGGCACCCCTCCCCGGTACGCGCACGTCCCGCAGGTGCTCGGCCCCGATCGCCAGCCGCTCTCCAAGCGCCACGGCTCCACCAGCGTGCGGGCTTTCCGCGAGCAGGGGTTCCTGCCCGAGGCACTCGTGAACTACCTCGCGCTGCTGGGTTGGTCGCCCGGCGACGACCGCGAGCTCCTCACCCGCGACGAGCTGATCGCGGCCTTCGATCTCACGCGCGTCTCCTCCAACCCGGCCGCGTTCGACACGGAGAAGCTCACGTGGATGAACAACCACTACATCCAGCACCTCGACGACGACGACCTTGCCGCGCGGTGCCTGCACTTCCTCACCGAGGCGGGGCTGTTGCCCGACCCATCCACCCTGCGGGCGGCGATGCCGCTCGTGAAGGAGCGCATGAAGACCCTCGCGGAGAGCGTTGAGCTCCTGCGGTTCCTGTTCACCGACGACGTCACGCTCAACGAGAAGGCGCGGGGGCTGCTGGCGAAGGCGCCCGAGGGCTACCTCAAGGCGGCGGCCGACGCGCTCGATGCGGTGGAGGTGTGGGACGCGGAACGGATCGCGGCGGCGCTGGACGCGGCGGCGGAGATGGCCGGGGTGAACCGGACCAAGGGGTGGCAGCCCGTGCGCGCCGCCGTCACCGGATCGAACGTCTCGCCTCCGCTGCCGGAGTCCCTCGCGCTCCTCGGCAAGGACGCGACCCTCGCGCGGATCCGAGGTGTGGCCACGTGAGGATGCGCGTCGTGCGGTCCACGGTCGTCATCGCCACGCTGGCGCTGTGCGCCTTGCTGAGCACCCCGGCGGGCACCGTCGCCGCCCGGGCGACCGGCGAGCGCCGGGTGGATCCCGCCTCGCTGCGCCCGCACATCGTGTGGCATCCCTTCACCTACGGCCCCCATCGTCGCGCGGAGATGGCCGCCTACTCGCGTCGGCACTACGGCACCGCCTCCTGGCACCTCGTCAACCCCAAGGTGATCGTGGAGCACTACACGGCGGGGACCTCGGTCACGAGCGTCTTCAACTACTACGAGGCCAACAGCCCGCACCTGGGGGAGCTGCCGGGCGTCTGCGCCCACTTCGTGATCGACACGGACGGGACGATCTACCAGGAGGCCTCGTTGGCGGTGCGGTGCCGGCACGTGATCGGGATCAACTACACGGCGATCGGGATCGAGCACGTCGGGACGAGCGACGCTCAGGTCCTGCGCAACCCCGCGATGATGCGCTCCTCGCTGCGCCTGACCCTGTGGCTGATGGCGAAGTTCCACATCCAGACGCGCAACGTGATCGGGCATGCGGAGAGCCTCATGAGTCCGTACCACCACGAGGCCTATGCTTCGTGGCGATGCCTCACGCACGCGGACTGGCTCCACCGCGACATGCAGACGTACCGGACCCGGTTGCGGGCCCGGGCGCGGGCCGCGGGGGTACCGGTCGGGCCCAAGCCCGCGTGGGTCGACTCCGGCTGCTGAGCGCTGAAGGTGTGTCAACCGCTCGCCTGGCACCCGTAGTCCCAACGGACGGCGGGAAAGCTAGGCCGTTAGGGTGATACCTAGCCCAGCCGTGTCACCCGTAGCATCCGGAACCGTGGAGGATCCGCTGAGGGGGCGCGATTTCCGGCTGCTGGTGGCGGCGTCCGCGCTGTCGTCGCTCGGCGATGAGCTCGCGCTGATCGCGCTCACGATCAAGGTGGCCAACCTCACCGATTCCGGGTGGGCGGTGGCGGCGCTGTTGCTGGCGGGGCTCCTGCCGTTGGTGATCTTCGCTCCCGCGGCGGGCGTCATCGTCGACAACTACGAGACGACCCGGACGCTGTCGGTGGCCTCCGGGTTCCAGGCGCTCGCGGCGCTCGGGCTGGCGTTCGTCTCCGGGCTGCCCGGCATCCTCCTCCTCGCGTTCCTGCTCGGCTCGGCGACCGCCGTGGCCACGCCGGCGCTCTACACGCTCGTCCCGGCGGTCGTTGGGGACGAGCATGCCACCGAGGCGAACGCCTACCTCGAGACGGCGCGATACGGAGGCATGATCGCCGGTCCCCTGCTGGCGGGCCTGTTCTCCGCGATCCCGCGGGTCGGCTCGGAGGTGGCCCTGCTCGTCGACGGCGTCACGTTCGTGGTGATCGCGGCCTCGGCGCTGGCACTCACGGTCCGGCGTCGGCCGATGGGGGCGGTCGAGGAGGGATCCAAGGGCGAGGCGAAGGCGGGCTTCGGCGTGATCGGGCGCGACGCCCTGCTCGTCGTGACGTTCACGGTGTTCGGCGCGGTGATCCTCTTCGCGGCGATGGACAACGTGGCGGAGGTGTTCTTCGCCACCGACACGTTGAACGCCGGAGGATGGGGCTACGGCCTGCTCGCTTCGGCATGGATCGTCGGTCTCGTCCTCGGGGCCTCGATGATCGCCCGGAAGCTGTCGAACGCCCGGCTCGTGCCGGCGCTCCTGGTGGCCTCGGTCGTGCTCGGGCTGGCGGTCGGGCTCTCGGCCGCGATCGCCGTCCTGATCCCTGCCATCGTGCTCTTCGTGGTGGGCGGCGCGGCGAACGGCGTGCAGAGCGTCTCCATGCGGAGCCTGATCGTGCACCGGGTGGAGGATCGGTACCGCGGACGCGTCTTCGCCGCTTACGGCGGCTTGGCCAACGGCATGCAGCTGCTCGCCACCGGCCTCGCCGGCGGCCTGGTGGTGCTCACGAGCGGACGCATCGCCCTGATCGCGGGCGGACTCGGCTGCGTGGTGGCCGGGGTCATCGGGTTGGCGTGGTACCGGTTGCTCCCCGCCGACGTCCGGGCGATGCCGGAGCCTGCGGCGCGCGACTCCGTCGAGATGGGGCTCCCCGACGGCGACGCCGTGATGCTCCTCCCGGAGTCCGAGCAGGCGGTATCCGCGGCCAACGCCCGATCGGAGTAGTCCCAACGGGATTCGAACCCGTGTCTCCACCTTGAGAGGGTGGTGTCCTAGGCCCCTAGACGATGGGACCGCATGCTTCGGCGGCCGGGCAAGCAGTGTAGCAATCCCGTCAGAGGTCCTTGATAAAGCTGGCGGCTCATCTCGACGTAGCCGAGCGACTCGTACAGGGAGCGCGCCACGGGGTTGTCCCCGAAGACGTTCAACTCCAGACGCGTGACGCCCATCGCCCGGGCCTGCTCCTCGGCATGCGCCATGAGGGCACGCCCGTATCCACGGCCACGCAGCGTCTCCTCGACCTCGATGTCGTAGATCCAGCCCACGGGCGCGCCCTCACGCCGCTGCTCCGCCACCCAGAGGAGGCCGACCTTCGCGGCGGTCGTCGCGTCGAAGGCCAGCATGAGTCTGTGCCCACGCGTGGTGACGCCGTCGGGGAGCAGGTCTTCGAAGACCCGTTCCGCGTGCCGCAGGGCCTCCGGGCGACCGATGCCGGCGTTGCGCTGCACCTCGTCGGCGTACGCGGGGATCGCCCGCACCAGGTACTCCCGGTACTCCCCGGCGGTCATCGGCCGCAGGGTCACCTCGGGCATGTCAGTTCTCGCCCTGGTCCCTCGTGAAGCCGAGTTCCCCGTCGAACTCGAGGAGCTTCTCGATGTGCATCCATCGATGCCGGCGACTGATGCGCGCCAGGAGCTGGTTCACGTCCTCATCGGGCAGATCGCCTGGGTTCTCCTTCACGATGAACCGGCACCGCCAATGATCGACGGTGTCGGTGATGGCGCCAGTGGGCGGGTATACCTTCGTCCCCCGCGAGGAGATCATCCTGAGCGACAGGCGCGTGTCCTGCGTGAGCTCCATCAGCGAGGCGCCCAGCGCCGCCGCGTCCATCGGCGACTCCACGAAGACGTCGAGGCCCACCACCGCGCGCGAGGAGACCTTCACGTAGTCGGGGTCGGAGGAGAGCTCCGGCAGCTGCAGCGGTTGCGGTTCGCGGATCGTCCAGTTCTCGGTGCGCCTCCCCAGGTTGCCGATGATCGCTTCGGTGTACTCGGTGGTGGGCGTGCCCCGGTCGTAGCCGAGGACGTCGCCCGTGAGGACACCGGACTCGAGCGTGACGAAGATCGCATGCTCGATCGAGGCGGCCTCCTCGAACAGTCCGAGGTACCGCAGCATCATCACCGACGAGAGGATCACCGCGGTCGGGTTGATCACGTTCTTACCCGCGTACTTGGGCGCCGAGCCGTGCACGGCCTCGAAGATCGCCACCTCGTTCCCGATGTTGGCGCTCGGCGCGTAGCCGAGCCCGCCGATCAGCGCGCTGGAGAGGTCGCTCAGGATGTCGCCGTTCATGTTGGTGGTGACGATCACCTCGAACTGCTCGGGGCGCTTCACGAGCTGGTGCGCGCAGTTGTCGACGATCACGTGCCAGGACTCGATCTCGGGGTAGTCGGGGGCGACCTGCTCGAAGACGCGCTTCAACGTTCCCTCGCTGAACTTCATGATGTTCGCCTTGGTCGCGCAGGCGACGCTCGTACGCCCCTCGCTGCGCGCGTACGCGAACGCGAAGCGGGCGATCTTCTCGCAGCCCTTCACGCTGATCAGCTTGAGGGCCTGGGCCACGCCGGGTGTCTGCATGTACTCGATGCCGGCGTACAGATCCTCCACGTTCTCGCGGACCATCACGAGATCCACCCCACGGCCCGAGTACGGGGTCTTCACGCCCGGCATCTCGCGCACCGGTCGGATGTTCGCGTAGGTCTCGTAGAGCTTGCGGAGCGTGACGTTCGCGCTCTTCTCCCCGAAGCCGACCGGGGTCTCGAGCGGTCCCTTCAGCGCGACGCGGGTTCGCGCGATCGAGTCCATCGTCTCGCTCGGCACGCCCGAGGCGACGCCCTTCTTGAAGACCTCCGCGCCGGCTTCGGCCTCCTCCCAGGCGATCGGCGCGTCGGTCGCCTCCACGATCGCGCGGGCGGCGTCCACGCATTCGGGCCCGATGCCGTCACCGGGGATCAGGGTCACCGGGATCGGGGTCGGAGATCCGTTGGCGCTCACGCGGGCTTCGCCTCCTTCGGGGCCGCGACGGCGGCCGTCGGGCGTCATCGTAGGAGAAAGCGGCACGAAAGAGATGCGTTCGGAGTCATTGCCGATTAGCATCCGCGCGGTGAAGAGGATCCTGCGCACCGCGGCCGTGCTCGCATGCTCGACGGTGGTGGCGATCGCGCTGCTCGGCGCCCCTCCGCCTCCGGCTGCGAGCGGTGCGCCGAACGCCACCCCCGGGATCGATCCTGCCGCGGGGATCGGCAACATCGACCACATCATCATCGTGGTGCAGGAGAACCGATCCTTCGACCACTACTTCGGGACCTTCCCGGGTGCCAACGGCTTGCCGCGGGGGCCGGCCGGTCACTTCAAGACCTGCATCCCCGATCCCGCCTTCCACACCTGCCGGCGCCCCTACCACGATCTCAACCAGTACGACCAGGGCGGGAAGCACGACCAGAGCGCCTCCCGCCTCGATGTGAACGGCGGGAAGATGAACGGGTTCGTCTCGACGTTCCGTCGGTTCGGGGCGCCTTGCACCCACGACCACCACGGCGGATCCGTGTGCCGATTCGTCAAGCCCGGGCCGAACGGGACGCCCGACGTGATGGGGTTCCACACCGCTCGGGAGCTCCCCAACTACTGGGCGTACGCGCGGCGGTACCTGCTCCAGGACCGGATGTTCGCGCCCGCCGACTCGTACACGCTCCCGTCCCACCTCTACCTCGTCTCCGCCTGGTCCGCGACGTGTCCCACGCACACGCCGCGGTCGTGCACGTCCGACCTCTCGAACCCCGGGAAGGGATGGCGCCCGGCCCACGGACCGCCGTATCCCTACCAGTGGACCGACATCACGCGGCTCCTCTACGAGCACGGCGTCTCGTGGGCGTACTACGTCGGCGCCCACACGTGCATCGTGCCGCCCTGCCCCGCCTGGGACGACGAGACGACCGTCTGGTTCCAGAACCCGCTCCCCGGGTTCCAGGATCTCTACGCCACGCACCAGGTTGGGAACATCCAGCCGCACGAGCAGTTCTTCACCGGCATCAAGACGGACTCCCTCCCCTCGGTCTCGTGGGTGATGCCGGTGCGGGGCCATAGCGAGCACCCTCCTGACAACATCGCGACCGGTGCGGCATGGGTGACGAGGGTGGTGAACGCCGTCATGCGTGCCCCGGCCGACTTCCGCAACCACACGGCGATCTTCCTGACCTGGGACGACTGGGGGGGCTTCTACGACCACGTGAAGCCCATCCGGATCGACGGCAACGGCTACGGGATCCGCGTGCCGGGCATCCTCATCAGCCCCTTCGCGCGCGGCGGCGTGGATCACCAGACGCTCTCCTTCGATGCCTACCTCAAGCTGATCGAGGATCGGTTCCTGGGCGGCGAGCGCCTCGACCCCAAGACGCTGATGGACAACTACGGGATCTTCGACGCGCGCCCGAAGGTGCGGGAGGCCGCGGTGCGGCTCGGCGACCTCGGCAAGGAGTTCGACTGGTCCCGCACGCCGATCCCCCCGCTGATCCTGGACACGACCCCGCTGGGCCCGCTCCCTGCCGACCCCGGCGGCAACTAGCACCCGACCGGGATCGAGGGGTGCTGGAGACCTAGCCGCCCGCCCGCTACCATCCCCGGCCGTGACCTCCTCCTCCCGCTCTCGCTCCGTCTCCTTCGTCCTCGTCGCCGCGGTGGCGTCCGGTCTGTTGGCGGGGGCGCTCGCGTCACCGATCCAGACCGCCGCACACGCCGGCACGCCGGGGATCGATCCGGCCGCGGGGATCGGGAACATCGATCACGTGATCTTCATCGTGCAGGAGAACCGATCGTTCGATCACTACTTCGGGACGTTCCCGGGCGCCAACGGGATCCCGCGATCGCCGGGTGGCGGGTTCAAGCCCTGCCTGCCGGACCCCGCCTCCGCCGCATGCCGGCGCCCCTACCACGACCGCAACCTGTTCGACGCGGGAGGCCCGCACGGGCTCACCGGCTCGATCGTGTCGGTGGACCACGGGCGCATGGATGGCTACGTCCGCTCGTTGCGCGCGATGGGCAACAGCTGCACGAAGCATCCCGGATACGGCCCCTGCCGGGAGGCCAGGCCCGGCCCGAACGGCACGCCGGACGTGATGGGGTTCCACACCGCTGCCGAGATCCCCAACTATTGGGCGTACGCGCATCGCTATCTCTTGCAGGACAGGATGTTCGCTCCGGCCGACTCCTGGACGTTGCCCTCGCACCTCTACCTGGTGTCGGCATGGTCGGCGACCTGCAAGGACCCACGGGACGGGCGGAGCTGCCGCTCCGACCTCGTGGCTCCCGGGCACAACGTCGCGGAGCACGGCAAGGTCTGGTCTCCGGCCGACGGGCTGCCGCGGCCCTACGCGTGGGCGGACATCACCTGGTTGCTCAACGCGCACGGCGTGAGCTGGGCGTACTACGTGGGGGCCGGGACCTGCGTCGTGCCGCCTTGCGGGCGCACGGGTGGAGCGGTCACGGCCGACGTGCAGAACCCGCTGCCCGGGTTCCGAACCGTGGCCGTCGACCACCAGCTGCACAACGTCACCCCCAACAGCGCGTTCTTCCGCGCCGCCGCCGGCGGCACGCTGCCCGCTGTGTCGTGGGTCGTGCCCACCACCGACAAGGGGGAGCATCCGCCCGACTCGATCGGCAACGGACAGGCCTGGGTCACGCACGTGGTGAACGCGGTGATGCGGGGGCCCACCGACCAGTGGCTCCACACGGCGATCTTCCTGACCTGGGACGACTGGGGGGGCTTCTACGACCACGTGAAGCCCATCCGGATCGACGGCAACGGCTACGGGATCCGCGTGCCGGGCATCCTCATCAGCCCCTTCGCGCGCGGCGGCGTCGATCACCAGACGCTCTCCTTCGATGCCTACCTCAAGCTGATCGAGGATCGGTTCCTGGGTGGCGAGCGCCTCGACCCCAGGACCGACGGGTGGCCCGACGCGCGACCCACCGTGCGCGAGGAAGCGAAGGGGCTCGGGAACCTGGGCAAGGAGTTCGACTGGTCCCGCACGCCGATCCCGGCGCTCGTGCTGGACCCGACCCCGTGATCCCGGGTGGCGGACGGTAGCATTGGCACCCATGCGTGCCCGACCCCGGTTCGTCCTGCCCTCGCTCCTGGCTGCCGCGGCCCTGATCGCCGCGGCCTGCACGGGCTCCGGCGACGCCGGGTCGACGACGACCCCAGCGCCGACGTCGGAGCCGGCCGCGACCGGCGCGAGCCCGGAGCCCCTCACCGCCCGCCCGTTCACGGTCCCCGATCTGTATCCGATCGACGTGGCCATGGCCCCGAAAGGGGTCGATCTCCAGCCCTTGAAGGACCCGCCGGCCGCGGCGCCTCTTCCGGATCCGTCGCGGCCGATCGTCCCCGCGGACGGCATCGACAACATCGATCACTTCGTCTTCATCGTCCAGGAGAACCGGTCGTTCGACCACTACTTCGGGACGTTCCCGGGTGCGGACGGCATCCCCATGAAGAACGGGGTCCCCACCACCTGCGCCCCGGATCCGCTCGGCGGCTGCCATCGTCCGTACCACGACACCAACTTCACGGACGGTGGCGGTCCCCACACGGAGGGAGCGTCGATGACCGACGTCGACGGCGGCAAGATGGACGGGTTCGTGGAGGCCTTCCGCCGCGCCGGCGACTGGTGCACCAAACACCCGACCGAGGCTCCGTGCCCGCAGGCGTCGAACGGACCGCAGGGCCAGCCGGACGTCATGGGGTACCACACCGGGGCGGAGATCCCGAACTACTGGGCCTACGCCAAGACGTACGGGCTGCACGACCATATGTTCGCCCCCACCGACTCCTGGACGCTCCCCTCGCACCTGTTCCTGGTGTCCGCGTGGTCGGCGAGCTGCTCCGACCCCAACGACGCGATGAGCTGCTCCTCCGACCTGAAGGTCCCCGGGAACCAGTACGGGAGCCCGCCCGGGACGCAGTGGAGCCCCTCGGACGGGACGCCGCGTCCGTACGTATGGGGTGACGTCACCTGGCTCCTCTACAAGCACGGCATCCAGTGGGCCTACTTCGTGGGGCCCGGGACCTGCGAGGCGGCGCCCTGCGGGGATGCGGGAGGCAAGACCGTGACCGCCGACGTGCAGAACCCGCTCCCGGGGTTCACGAGCGTGGCCACCACCGGCCAGCTGGACAACATCCGTCCCAACACGGAGTTCTTCGAGGCGGCGCAGGACGGGAACCTGCCAGCCGTGAGCTGGGTCATGCCGACGATCGGCGTGGGTGAGCACCCGCCCGACAGCATCGCCGCGGGTCAGGCCTGGGTCACCAAGGTCGTGAACGCCGTGATGACCGGCCCGCCCGATCAATGGCTGCACACGGCGATCTTCATCACGTGGGACGACTGGGGGGGCTTCTACGACCACGTGAAGCCCCCGGTGGTGGACGAGAACGGCTGGGGCCTCCGCGTGCCCGACATCATGATCGGCCCGTTCGTGAGGCGGGGCGTCTCGCATCAGCTGCTGACGTTCGACGCGTACCTGAAGCTCGTGGAGGACCGCTTCCTGGAGAGCGACCGCATCGACCCGAAGACCGACGGCTGGCCAGACTCGCGACCGACGGTGCGGGAGGACGTGCCGATCCTCGGCGACCTCGCGAAGGACTTCGACTTCTCACAGGATCCGATCCCGCCGTTGGTGCTGAACCCCTGGCCCTCGAAGTCCTGACTACGCGCCCCAGGCCGGAACGACCGGCGCGGGCAGCCCCTCGATCATCGATCCGCTGGGGAACCGACGCAGCTGACCTTGCTGGAACACCGTGACGCTGCCGGGGCCGAGCACCTCCCAGCGCCCCTCACGCGCCAACGCGGCCGTCCGTTCGTCGATCCCGATGAGGACGGCGTCGGGCTCCGGGGCCGACGCGAGCGCGCCTTCCACCCACCGATGCCCGAAGGTGTCGAAATGCGGGATCACGGCGACGCTCGGCACCAGACCGAGCGCCGGCTTGAAGCGCCGCCGGGCGTCCCCGGGATGCCGATCGCGGATCAGGGTCCACGCGCCCAGGGCCATCGCGCCGGCCGAGGATCCGGCGAGCGCGGCCCCCTCCTCCCAGGCGGCGACGACCGCGTTCCAAAGGGGGCTGCCGCCGAGGATGTCCGGCACGATGCCGGGATCGCCTCCCACCAGGTAGAAGAACCGCCCGGCGCGCGCGGCCTCCGCGCCTTCGCGCGACGCGACCTCGCGCCGGGTCGTGGCCGGCAACCCGGCGACCGTCTGCCCGAGTCCCGCGAACCACCGTCGAGCGTTGGCGACCGCGCGCTCGGGCGCGTGCCGCGCGGCCGCGGTGGCCAGGATGTACCCCGCGCCTTCGCCCGCAGCGTCCATGAGGATCCGATCCTGCGGTTCGTTACCGGGAGCGAGCTCGTCGCCGCCCACCAAGGCCAGCGGTCCGGGCGAGAGGGGACGGCGCGACGTCATCCGACGAGGATGCCAGACGTGCGAGATCGGTGGGAACTGCTGGCTGGCCCGCCTGGATTCGAACCAAGACTAACTGATCCAGAGTCAGTCGTGCTACCGTTACACCACGGGCCAATAGGCGTGGTCGATGGTAACAGGCGTCCCATGTCCTCCGGGTTCGTTCCCGGCGAGTCGGGTCTTCATATCGGGCCCCGGTTGACCTTCGCGAACCCTCTGGATACGGTGGGCTGGAAAGCACGTCCGACACCGAGCTGGGGGGAGACGCCATGAACAAGGGCGGCCTGGTAGCCGAAGTGGCGAAGCGGACCGGACTGAGCAAGGCCGACGTCGCCCGGGTCGTGGACGCGGCGATCGACGAGATCCGCGGGTCGGTGGTGGGCGGCGAGCGGGTCACGCTCGCCGACTTCGGCACGTTCGAGCGCAAGCACCGCAACGCCCGCATCGCGAGGAACCCTCGCAAGCCCGATGTGCCCATCGTGGTTCCGGCGCGCGACCTGCCGGCGTTCACCCCGGGCAAGGAGTTCCGCGAAGAGGTCCTGGGGTTGCGCGGATAGGGCCACCTCGGCTACTCGAACGTCACGAGGCGTAGGTCGCGCGCGACCGAGCGCCCTTCCTCCTCCGACAGATCGAACTTCACCCGCTGGCCCAACCGGAGCGTGCGGATGGCGACGTCGCCGATCGAGCGCGCCGTCGATCGCGACCTCTCGCCGATCCTCCATCAGGAGGCTCCCGCTCTTCGTCTGCTCGTCGTAGTCCTTGATCGTCCCCTGGGCCACGGTCGCTCCTCACGTACGGGTCGGCATGCGCGACGCGAGATCCATCTCCACCATGACGTCCAGCGTGCGTCCGCGCTTGCCGGCCTCCAGCACGGTGAGGATATCGCTCGGGAGGTCGAGGTCGAACGCGATCTCGGGGATCTCCACGACGGCGGTGGGGATCTGCGCCTCCGCGGCAGCCTCGAGGTGGCGTCGGTAGGAGTCCACCCCGAACCGGGCATCGATGGCGGTGGGAGGCCTCCGCACCAGCAGGTTGGTGCCGCTCTCATCCACCGATGGTGCGAGCACCACCGGACCGAGCGTGTGGAGCGCCCGGATGAGGGCGGGAGCCGTGACCAGAGGGGTATCCGCGAGGAGCACCGCCAGCTGCTCCACGCCTCGCGCGGCCGCCTCCTCCTCGACCTGGCGCACCGCGCTCGCGAGCGGCGGCTTGTCCTCCACGATCGCATGCACGCCGCGCTGCAACGCGATCTCGATCACGACCTCGTCGGGGGAGATCACCCAGGTCTCCCATCCGGACACCGCGAGCGTCGCGTCCATCACGTCCTCGAGCATGGCCAGCGTGAGGGAGCCCCGCTCGAGGGGGTCCAGGACGGGCTCGAGGCGGGTCTTGGCCTCGGCGAGTCGCTTCACGGGGAGAACGATCACGCGCACGTGGCTCGCAAGGGTAGCCCACTCGACGCGGTACCCTCACGCCTGCCGCATGCCCACGCACGAGGAGCAGACGTGGCCGAGCCCTGGTATCAAGCCGCGAAGATCGTCGTCCTCCCGCCCCTGCGGCTCTGGTTCCGGTGGCACTTCGAGGATCTGGACCTGATCCCGCGCGAGGGACCCGCGATCGTCGCGTGCAACCACATCTCCTACCTGGACCCGCTCGCCACACGCGAACGCGGTCGTGGAGGCGGGCCGCCGGCCTCGATTCCTGGCCAAGGACGACCTCTTCGCGGATCCCCCTCGTGGGGACCGTGTTCCGCGGTGCGCATCAGATCCCGGTGCACCGTGGGACCCGCGACGGATCCTCGCTCCGCATGGCGCTGCGCGCGCTCACCGACGACGAATGCGTCGTGATCTACCCGGAGGGCACCGTGACGAAGCGCCCCGACCACCTGCCGATGGAGGGCAAGACCGGGGCCGTGAGGCTCTCGCTGGCCTCCGGCGTGCCCATCACGCCGCTCGCGAGCTGGGGATCCCACGCGGTCTGGCAGAAGTCGGGGCGGGGGAGCATCAAGCCCGGCCGGCCGGTCTGGCTGAAGGCAGGTCCGGCGATCGACTTCAGCGCCCGCGCCGATGTGGCCGAGGACCGCGACGCCGTGGGCGCGATGACCGCCGAGCTGATGGACGCGCTCACCGCGCTCGCGGAGGACCTGCGGAGCCGCTACCCGGAGCGCTGGGCCGGCGAAGGGTAGGCTGGGCCGCATGGCCGAGGGGCAGGGGTTCTCGACGCGGGCCGTGCACGGCGCCGTCGCGCCACCGATCGACCAGGACGTGCCCAGCGTCCCGATCTTCCAGACCTCCACCTACCGGTTCGAGACCTCGGAGGACTATGCCGAGACGATCGCCTTCCGCAAGCCGGGCTACACCTACACGCGCGGGTATGGGAACCCCACGGTCCAGGCGTTCGAGGCGCAGATGGCGAACCTCGAGGGCACCGAGACCGCGTTCGGCTTCGCCTCGGGCATGGCCGGCGTGCACACCCTGTTCACGAGCCTCGCGTCGGCGGGGGACCGCGTGGTCTCCTCCGCGGAGCTCTACGGCGGCGCCTACTCGATCGCCACGACGGTGATGCCCCGGTTCGGCGTGCAGGTCGACCTGGTCGACCCCCACGACCTCGACGCCGTGCGAGACGCGCTGCCCGGGCGCCGCCTTCTTCTACGTGGAGACCATCGCGAACCCGAACGTGACGGTGGCGGACCTCGAGGCGCTCGGCGCCCTGTGCCGGGACGCGGGCGTGCCCGCTGCGGTGGACAACACCTTCGCGTCCCCGTACCTCTGCAACCCGGCCCGGTACGGCTTCTCCTACATCCTGCACTCGGCGACGAAGTACATCGGGGGTCACCACGATCTGATCGGGGGCGTGGTCTGCACGTCGGAGGAGGGTCGCGGGCGCCTGCGGGACACCGTGCTCGACACCGGTGGCACGATGTCTCCCTTCGAGGCGTGGCTCTGCATGCGCGGGGCCATGACGCTCGCGCTGCGGATGGATCGGCACTCCGCGAACGCGATGGCCCTCGCCTCGTTCCTGGAGGACCACGCGAAGGTCGAGCGCGTCTGGTACCCGGGGCTCGCCTCCCACCCGCACCACGGCATCGCCGCCAGGGAGTTCGGCGATCGGGGATCCGGGGGGATGCTCGCCCTCGAGGTGGTGGGTGGGGTCGGTGGCGGCCAGCGCTTCTGCGACGCGTTGGAGCTCGCGTGGGTGGCGACCAGCCTGGGGGGGACGCACACGCTCGTCGGACACGCCGCCTCCACGACGCACCGGCAGATGGACCCGGAAGCCCGCCGGGCGGCGGGCATCGCCGACGGACTGGTCCGCGTATCCGCCGGCATCGAGGACGCCGAGGATCTGCTGGACGACGTCGAGCGGGCGCTGGAGAAGGTGTGAGCACAGCCTCGCCCAAGCGACGCGTGGCCGTGCTCTTCGGAGGGCGCTCGGCCGAGCACGAGATCTCCTGCATCTCCGCCCGCTCGGTGATCGACGCCCTGGATCCCGGGCGTAACGAGGTGGTCGCGATCGGGATCACCAAGGAGGGCCGTTGGCACCTGCTTCCAGGCCCGCCCGCCCTGCCTGCCGAGGCGGGACGGATGCCGGAGGTGACCGAAGACGTCGGCCGCACCGTGGAGCTCGTGACCGAGGGCGCCGCGAGCGAGCTCGTGACCGTGGACGGGGTCCGCGAGCCGATCGATGTCGTCTTCCCCGTGCTGCACGGGCCCATGGGCGAGGACGGCGCGGTCCAGGGGATGTTCGAGCTCGCCGGGGTCCCCTACGTGGGCGCGGGTGTGCTGGGCTCCGCGATCGGGATGGACAAGGCCGTGCAGAAGGTGCTCTTCGCCGCGGCGGGCCTGCCCGTGTTGCCCTGGGAGGTCGTTCGTGAACCGGACTGGGAGGAGGATCCCGAGGGTGTGGCCGCGCGCGCGGAAGCCCTCGGCTATCCCGTCTTCGTGAAGCCGGCCACGCTCGGGTCCTCCGTGGGCATCTCGAAGGCGGCCGACCACCCTGGGCTGGAGGAAGCGCTCGCCGAGGCCTTCCGTTACGCCCGCAAGGCCGTCCTGGAGCGCGGTCTCACCGGCGCACGGGAGATCGAGTGCGCGGTCCTGGGCAACGACGATCCGGTCGCCTCCGTCTGCGGAGAGATCGTCCCCCGCGGCCACGAGTTCTACGACTACACGGCGAAGTACCTGGACGCCGACGGTGCGGAGTTGCGGATCCCGGCGCGGTTGGACGCCGAGGTGGCCGTACGTGTCCAGCGGATGGCGATCGCCGCGTTCCAGGCGGTGGAGTGCTGGGGCATGGCGCGCGTCGACTTCTTCCTGGACCCCGACGGCGCCTTGTGGGTCAACGAGATCAACACGATCCCCGGGTTCACGTCGATCTCGATGTACCCGAAGCTGTGGGAGGCGAGCGGGCTCGGCTACGCCGCGTTGATCGAACGACTCTTGGATCTCGCGGTGGAGCGACGCGCCGCGGAGGGCGGCAAGCAGACGCGTGCGCGGGAGCTGGACGCCTGAGTCGGGACCCTACAGGTGGACGACCGGGCAGGTGAGGGTGCGCGTGATGCCCTCGACCGCCTGGATGCGCGCGACCACGAGCTTCCCGAGCTCATCCACGGTCTTGGCCTCGGCGCGCACGATCACGTCGTAGGGGCCGGTCACGTCCTCCGCCTCGGCCACCCCGCCGATGGCCCGGACCTCGTTCGCGACCGCAGCCGCCTTGCCCACCTCGGTCTGGATGAGGATGTACGCGTGGACCACCACTGACCTCCCTGGTTGCGTGAGGGCGCCCATGCTAGCCGGGGGCATGCAGGCGCCGCAACGCGCCCGCGCGGTGGGACGATGGCGGCATGTTCCGCGATCGACGGGAGGCGGGGGATCGGTTGGGGGCCACCCTGCGAGAGCGCGTCCACGGTCCCGTCGTGGTGCTCGGCATCCCGCGCGGGGGCGCGATCGTGGCCGCGCGCGTCGCCGAGGCGCTCGGAGCGCCGCTCGACGTCGTCGTCACCCACAAGCTCGGCGCCCCCGGCAACGCGGAGCTGGCGATCGGCGCCGTGGCCCCCGGCGTCCGCGTCGTCGACGAGGGCTCGGTGCGCTACCTGCACGTCGCCCCCGACTACCTCGACCAGGAGGTCACGCGTCAGGAGCGGGAGATCGCCCGCCGGGTCGCCGCCTACCGCAAGGGCCGTCCCGGGGTCCCCCTCGAGGGCCGCACGGTCGTCGTCGTGGACGACGGCGTGGCGACCGGTGCGACGGCGGTGGCGGCCCTGCGTTGGGCAAGGGCCGAGGGCGCGACACGCGTCATCCTCGCCGCGCCCGTCGGACCGGCCGGCGTCGAGGCGCGGCTCGCCAAGGAATGCGACGACTGCGTCGTCCTGCACACCCCGGCGAACCTGCGCGCGGTGGGCGAGTGGTACGCCTCGTTCGACCAGGTCTCCGACGACGAGGTGATGGCCGTGCTGGGCGGGCAGGACGCGTGAGGATCGCGGAGTTCGCGGCGGCTGCGCTCTTCGCCGCGGGAGGGATCCGGTCGCTCGTGCACTGGATCCGTCGCCCGTTCGACAGCGCCGATCCCGTCGACCACGCGCTCTTCGCGGCGTTCGTGGTGGGCCGGGTGGGGATGTGGTGGTCGTTCGCCGGGTTCTTCCTCCTGTCCGCCACCCTCAGGGACCCCAACGGCAGCGGCGCGTACCTGCAGGGACGCGCGTTCACCGACTACTTCCGCGACCGATTCTGGTGGTACCCGATGGTCTTCCTGGGCGCCCTCGTCCTCCAATTCCTGGCCTCGTACTTCCTGGGTCACCGCGGCCCTGCGGAGTAGCGCGTGTGACGAAGCTGCGGCATCGTCGCTCGGCCTCTGCACCTTCCGCGCCGCGCGGTGGTACAAGTGGCCTATGGCCCTGCGGAACCGCACCCGACTGACGGCGGTCGCGCTCGTGGCACTCGTGGTGCTCGCGCTCGCGGGCGTCTCGATGGTCCGAGCCGACCCCAACCCCTCGCTGCCCACCATCGCGGCCGACGAGCTCCTCGGTTCCTCGATCGTGGCGCTCGCCAGCCCCTCCTCGATCTCCGGCGAGGTGCGCACACGGCTGGACCTCGGCCTTCCGGCGCTGCCGTCGGGGCTCGGCGGCGGAGCGACCGGCTCGGTCACCTCGATCCTAGGAGCGCAGCGGTTCAAGATCTGGCACGCCCCGGACGGCCTGCGCGTGGCCCACCTGATGGATCTGAGCGAGCAGACCCTCGTTGCCAACCGGACCGAGGCGTGGCTCTGGGATTCGAACGGCATGACCGCCGAGCACGTCGTGTACGCCGACGTGGCGGCTGCGGCGCGCAGCGGCGGAGGAGCGGCCCCCTGGTTCGCGCGGATGGCGCCGGGGACGACCGACGCACACGCCGCAGACGCGATGAAGATCCTCGCGGATCCGACCGCGCTGGCGCGCAAGGTGTTGGACGGCCTCGCCCCCTACGCCGGGGTCGCGGTGGATGGCACCGCGCGCGTCGCCGGCAGGCCGGCGTACGAGCTCGTGCTCACCCCGCGGTCGCCGCTCACCCTCATCGGCCGCGTCACGCTCGCGATCGACGCGGAGACACGGCTGCCGTTGCGCGTCCAGGTCTTCGCCAAGGGCGCGGCTGAGGCGTCCGTGGAAGCAGGGTTCACCTCCGTCTCGTTCGACCCGATCGACCCGTCGACGTTCACGTTCACGCCGCCGCCGGGTGCGACGGTGACGACCCCCGACCTGCCTTCGCGCGCCGGGGACATGCCTTCGGAGCACCACGCCGTCCCGACGATGCGCACCTTCGGGTCCGGCTTCGACGCTCGCGTGGCGATCCAGATCGACGGTCGGCTGCCGCGCGAGACGTCGGCCCTGCTGCCCTACGGTGGCCCCCTCTTCTCCGTGCTCGCGGTCGACGCGGGTGGCCACACGTGGCTGCTCGTCGGGTTCGTCGGGCTCGACACCCTGCAGGCGGACGCAGCGACGCTCGCGTGACGTCCGCGATCTCGGCGCGCGGGCTCACGAAGCGCTACGGGGACGTCCCCGCGGTCGACGCGCTCGATCTCACGGTTGAGCGCGGCGAGCTCTACGGGTTCCTCGGCCCCAACGGCGCCGGGAAGACCACCACGATCCGGATGGCGCTCGGACTGATCCTGCCCGGCGACGGCGAGGTCGCGTTGCTGGGCGAACCGGTGCGCATCGATCGGGCTCCACTCGAGCGTGTGGGTGCCCTGGTGGAGGAACCCGCGTTCTGGAAGTACCTCAGCGGGCGGAAGAACCTCGAGTACTTCGCGCGCGCCGGATCGGGCGGCGATCGCGCGGGGACCCGCACCCGACTCGAGCGGGTCGACGCGGTCCTCGAGACGGTGGGCCTCACCGCCGCGGCGGGCAAGCGGGTGAAGGCGTACAGCCAAGGGATGCGCCAGCGACTCGGCCTCGCGCTGGCGCTGCTCGGCGAACCGGATCTGCTCGTCCTCGACGAGCCGACCAACGGCCTGGATCCCACCGGGATGCGGGAGATGCGCGTGCTCCTGCGGCGCCTCGCCGACGACGGCACCACGATCTTCGTCTCGAGTCACCTCCTGTCCGAGGTCGAGGCGATGTGCGATCGGGTAGGCGTGATGGCGCAGGGGCGTCTCGTGGCCGAGGGCCCGCCGTCGAGCCTGCGTGGGGTCGCGGATCGGATGCGTGTCGACGTGGACGACGTCGCCCGGGCTCGCGCGGTCGTGGCGGCCACGCGTGGGGTTCGCCTCGTGGAGGACGCGGGCGCCGACGGGCTCGAGGTGGTGTTCGACCACGGGGTCGACCCGGCCGATCTCACGGCGGCGCTCGTGCGGGCGGGTGTGCGGGTGCGCGCGCTGGTCCCGCTCCGCGACACGCTCGAAGACGTCTTCCTCCACCTCGTGGAGGGCGCCGATGTACCGCGTTGAGCTGGCGAAGGCGTTCCATCGATGGCGCACCTGGCTCCTGGCGGCGGCGATCGCGGGGATCCCGGCGGTCATCGTGCTGGCCATCAAGCTCTCACCTCCCGAGCCGCAGGCTGCGGAGGACGCGCCGCCCTTCCTGTTCCAGATCGCCTCCAGCGGTCTGTACGCGGCGCTCACGGGCCTCGCCGTGGTCCAGCCGTTCTTCCTCCCGCTCGCCACGGGCCTGTTCGCGGGCGACGCCGTAGCGGGGGAAGCGCAGGCAGGGACGCTGCGCTACCTCCTCCTGCGGCCCGTGCGCAGGGTGCGTCTCGTCCTGGCGAAATACACCTCGGCGATGACCCTGCTGGGCGTGCTCGTCGCCGTCACGATCGTGAGCGGCGTGGTGGCCGGCGCCGTCGCGTTCGGTCTGGAACCGCTCCCGACGCTCTCGGGCACGACGCTGTCGGTCGGGGCGGGGTTGCTCAGGATCCTCGCGTCCGGCCTCTACATGGTGGCGGCGCTCTCGGGGATCGCGTGCATCGGGCTGTGCATCTCCACGCGGACCGATTCAGGACCCGGCGCGGCGGTGGCGACGATCGTGATCGCGATCGCGAGCCAGATCCTGGGTCAGATCCCGAGCCTGCACGCGATCCACCCGTACCTGCCCTCGAACGGCTGGCTCGCCTTCACCGGTCTCTTCCGCTTCCCTGTGGACTGGGGCGGGATGCGCCACGGCCTGACGGTGAGCGCGGCGTACACCCTGATCTTCCTCACGCTCGCCGTGACCGGCTTCCGCCGACGCGACGTCACGTCGTAGTCGGGGTGGGGCGATCCGGCCGGTCGATCGGAGTTGACGGAGCGCGGACCCGGCGCCACGATGGCCGCCGGATCGAGACTCGAGGGAAACACCTGGCTCGGCATGTCCGCGATCAGGATCACGTCGTCGGCCCCGAACGCGAAGTAGAACGCGTCGGGTGCCGGCGGGGCGCGCACGTCGATGACGCCGCTCATCACTCCCGAGGAGGTCGACGAGGCGATCACCCTCCACCCCGACTATCGGGCGCCCGGGGCCTAGACGCCCCAGACCTTCATCCCGGAGCGTCGACGTCGAACGGCGCCGCGCTCAGGCCGGACGCGCATGGAGGGTGGCCGGCTACCCGACGGCCTTGATGATCTCCTCGGAGAGCTCCGGGAACTCCTGCAGGTGCGCGACGCGCTCGCCCTTCAGCCGCTCGACGATGCCGTCGTACTCGTCCATGCGACCCTGGCGCTCGTAGAGCCTGCGGGGCTGCAGCAGCTCATCGTCGTCGAAGTCCGGAACGGCGCTCGCCACCTGGTAGCCGAAGTCGGCATCGTCGTCCCACACGATGGTCTGCTCCGCGATGCCCTTCACGCAGGCGGAGGTGTGCGGGATCTTGACCTTCTTCGACCGATCGTCCCCGTCCTTGCCCCCGACGCGACCCGTGTTCAACAGGTAGGTCTCGATGGGGTGGGAGGCGAGCAGCTCGAGCATCCGGTTGCCCTGGAGGCCGTGGGGGAGCGGGAAGAACGGATTCGTCCCGGGAACGCGCAGGAACCTCCCCTCCTCGGCCGCGCCGCCCGCGGCGGTGCCGGTGGTCTCGCCGAGCATGAAGTAGGCGGCGGCCTGCTCGCTGTTCAGACGCGCCACGCTCGGGATGATGTTCTCGTTCCGGTTGAGGATCAGGAGGTAGTCGACGGTGCCGACGTTCCGCGCATCTTCGAAGGACAGGAGGTCGGCCATCTCGAAGACGGCGCGGCCGTTCTTCGTGTAGTGCTCGTTGAAGAAGTCCACCTCGCCGTCGTCGGTCATGTAGACGTTCTCGAGGTACGCGGTGGGCTTCACGACGGCGCCGTGGATCGATGGTTCGAAGTCGGGGTCGAGTCCGAACGTCTTCGCGAAGCAGCCGTTCTCGGTGCCGTAGGCGTGCCCGCCCGGCATCAGCCCCACGAAGTCGTCCTGGATCGGCTTGGACCCGTTCTGCGTCGTGAACGTGGTCGTCGTCTTCCCAGTACCTGAGAGGCCGAGGATCATGAACACCTTGTCACCGTGCACGGTCGGGATGACCTTCAGGCCCGAGTGCAGGGCCAGGCCGCCCTTCTCGTACACGATGTTGTTCCACATCCGCAGGCCGCCCTTCTTGGACTCGCCGAAGTAGTCGGAGTTCAAGACGCGGGTGACGTTGTTGTCGAGATCCACCGCGATGCAGCGATCGTCGGGATACCCCTCGGCCACGAGCCCGGGTGTGTAGATGACCTGGACCTCGGGCTCTCCGACGCCGTCGCTCCGCTCGAAGTACAGCTTCTGCTGCATGGCCGCGATGTTCGCGTAGCGCTTCTCCATCAGGAGGCGGGCGGCGCTCCGCATCTGCGGATCGTTCCCGATGTAGCCGTCGATCTGGATCATGTCGTGTTCGGCGACGTAGGCGTCCTGCAGCGCGGCGATACGGTCGTATTCCTCGCGCGACATCGTCTTGCCGCTCGACGCGCGGTCGACCACGAATGTGCTGGCGGCGCTGCGTGAGAGCACCTGCGTCTGCGTGTTGGTGTTGTCGTATCCGGACAGTCGCGTCTCGGGCATCTCCTCGGTGAACTTCCGCAGCTCTTCAGGCGTCGGATTGACGTAGACCTCTGCCACGTGGGC
Source organism: uncultured Actinomycetes bacterium (assembly GCA_963810945.1). Taxonomy (GTDB): domain Bacteria; phylum Actinomycetota; class UBA4738; order UBA4738; family HRBIN12; genus JAOUEA01. The sequence continues at coordinate 1,079,112 of CAWEPI010000004.1, read as the reverse complement.
CTCCTCGCGAAGGTGGTGTGATCGAGCGCCGTGGGCCGTTCGTTCGGTCGCTCCGGCGTGCGGCTAGAGTCTACCGAACGGCGTTCAGGCCCCATCGCCGCGATCCCGTACGCCGACGCACCTCTGTCTGGACCGAACGGACGATACCCATGGACCTCACGGAAGAAGCGCTGCTCGATGCGATCCACCGAGTGCTCTCCGGCGCGGGTCCCGAGGTGCGGATCGGCGTGGGCGACGACGCGGCCGTCGTCGCCCCCGGGACGGGGGAGCTGGTGCTCACGACGGACGCCCTGGTGGAGGGCACGCACTTCACGCTCGACACGACCTCTGCGCGCGATCTCGGCGCGAAGGCGATCGCCGTCAACGTGAGCGACGTCGCGGCGATGGCGGCATCGCCGCGGTACGCCCTGTGCGCGTTGACGCTCTCACCCTCCGTCGACGCGGGCTGGGTCGTGGAGCTGCTCGGCGGGATGCGCGACGCGTGCGACGAATACGCGCTCTGGCTCGTGGGAGGCAACCTGGCGCGCGGTTCCGACGTGAGCGTGACCGTGACGGTCGTGGGCGAGGTCGCACCGGGGCGGGCGCGTTCGCGCGCCGGGGCGGCCCCCGGCGAGCGGATCGTCGTCACCGGCGCCCTCGGCGGGGCGGCCGTCGGGCTCCGTCTCGCTCGTGCCTCGCGCGCCCTGAGCGACGACGAGCGCACCGCGCTGGATCGCTACCTGCGCCCCATCGCGCGCGTCGGCGAGGGGGCCGTCCTCGCGCGCCACGGGGCGACGGCATTGATCGATATCAGCGACGGGCTCTCGTTGGACCTCGCACGGTTGTGTGCGGCGAGCGGGGTCGGCGCGCGGATCGTCGCCGATGCGATCCCCGTCGCCCCGGGAGCGGACCGCGACGCGGCGCTCGGGGGAGGCGAGGACTACGAGCTCATCGCGACCCTGCCGGGCGTCGAGGCGGTCGCCAGGGCGCGGGAGGAGCTGCAAGAGACCTTCGGGACGGCGCTCTCCGACATCGGTGAGGTCGTGGAGGACGGGATCGTGCTCGTCGAACGCGATGGCTCCGCTGCTCCGCTCGAGGCGCGCGGATGGGACCACTTCCCCGGATGAGCGATCGGAGCGGGGCGAGGCCCCGGGTCCTCACGATCGCCGGCAGCGACTCGGGCGGCGGCGCGGGCATCCAGGCCGACCTCAAGACCTTCACCGCGCTCGGCGCGTACGGCATGACGGCCGTGACCGCGGTGACCGTGCAGAACACGCTGGGCGTGAGCGCCTACGAGGCCCTCGCACCGGCCGTCGTGGGGGCGCAGATCCATGCCGTGGTCGAGGACATCGGGATCGACGCCGCGAAGACGGGGATGCTCGCGAACGCCGGCATCGTCGAGGCGGTCGCCGAGGCCGTCGTCGCGCTCGGGGTGCCGAACCTCGTGGTGGATCCCGTCTTCGTCTCCAAGCACGGGCACCATCTGCTCGACGCCGGCGGGGTGGACGCGCTGCGCAGCCGCATCCTCCCGCTCGCGACGTTGGTCACGCCCAACCTGGCGGAGGCCGAGGGCCTGACGGGGCTGACGGTCCGTGCGCGCGCCGACATGCATCGCGCGGCCGAGGCCTTGCTGGACCTCGGCCCCGCGGCCGTGCTGGTCAAAGGCGGACACCTGGAGGGTGTCGAATCGGCGGATCTCTTCGCTTCGGCGGATGGCGAGTCCTGGTTCTCGGCGCCTCGCATCGACGAGGTGAACACCCACGGCACCGGCTGCACCCTCAGCGCGGCGATCGCGGCGTACCTCGCGATGGGACGGAGCCTCGAGGAGGCGGTGCGGGGAGGGAAGGCGTTCGTCACGCAGGCCATCCGGCACGCGCTGTCGTTCGGTGCCGGTGTGGGTCCCGTCGATCAGCTGTGGGGGATCGAGGTACCGGAACGCTGAGCCGGACGTGGGGGTCGGACCGAGAAGCGCCGCGCCTCACGCGTGAGGGATGCGCGTGACCTTGTCCGCCTTGATGCAGGATGTGCAGACGTTCAAACGCCTGGGGGTGCCGTCGACCAGCGCGCGCACGCGCTGGATGTTCGGGTCCCACCGGCGGTTGATCCGCTTGTGCGAGAACGTCACCGATTTGCCGAACCACGGCTGTTTGCCACAGATCTCACAGGTCGCTGCCATAGCGGAACGAGGCTACCAGACGCTCCCGCAGGTCAAGCCCCGATCTGCGCCAGACCCGCGTCGAGGGATGCCTGGGAGAGCTCGCCCTTGACGGTCGAGGCCACGGATCCGTCCGCGCGCACGAAGACCGTGACCGGAAGTCCGAGCGCCCCCTGATCGGTGAGGATCGCACCGGCGGGGTCGAACACGCTCGGGTACGTGATGCCCCGCTCCGCGATGAAGGACTCGGCTCCGCTCCGCGAATCCTGCACGTCCACGCCGAGGAACTGCACGTCGGCATGCGCCGCTGCGGCCGCGACGAGCTTCGGCGCCTCGCGGGAGCAGGGATCGCACCAGCTCGCCCAGAGGTTCACCACGACCGGGATGCCCTTCAGCTGCCCCAACAGTTCCTGGAACCCCTGGAGGTCGATGGAGGGAAGGGCGTTCACGTCGGTCGGGAGCAGGGGGGCGGTCGTCGCGTTGGCGGCCGGGGTGAGTGCCACGTCGGAGGGCGACGCCTCCCTGTCGGCACAGGCCGTCATGATGAAGACCGTCACGACGGTCATGAGCGTGAGAGGAAGGCGGCGTGGCATCCCCCGCATGGTAGAACGCACGTCAGATGAGGGACCCTCGATGCAGCTGAGCCTCGACAGCCCCGTCGAGGCCATCGACGCCAAGCTCGCATCCCGCCGAGGCCGGGCACGACGCAAGGGCGCCGAGGTACCCACCGCGGCCGAGGTGCTCGCCGAGGCCTTCGCGATCGACACGGTGGATCAGCTGCTGCATCACTACCCGCGTCGCTACATCGATCGATCCCGCGTGGCATCCATCCGCGGGTTGAAGATCGGCGCCTACGTGACCGTGATCGCCCGCGTCAAGAAGGTGGCTCGGCGGCAAACGCGCCGGCGCCAAACCATGGTGACCGTCACCTTGTACGACGGCACCGGCTACCTCGATCTCACCTTCTTCAACCAGCCCTGGATCGCCTCGATGTACCGCGAGGGGACCGAGGTGGCCGTCTCGGGGGTCGCCACCCTGTACAAGGGACGGCTGCAGCTGGCCAACCAGGAGGTCGAGATCCTCGATCCGGGGGCCGACCAGGACCTCGTGCACACGGGGCGCATCACGCCCGTGCACAGGGCCTCGGAAGGGATCACCACCCGCACGATCCGCGAGCTCGTGTACGCCGCCCTGGATCGCCTCCCCACCGTGCCCGATCCGCTCCCCGACGACCTGGTGGCCGAGGAGCACCTGGGTTCGTACGACCGTGCGCTGCGCGACATCCACTTCCCGGCCGACGAGGCGGCGCTGGCCTGATGCCGTCGAACGCCTGAAGTTCGACGAGCTGTTCACGTTGGAGCTCGGCGTGGCCTTCCGCAAGCATCGGGTGGAGGCCGACCAACGGGGTGTCCCGCACCGGCCGCAGGCCGAGCTCACCGATCGCCTCGCGGCCACGGTGCCGTTCGAGCCGACCGACGCCCAGCACCGGGCGATCGCGGAGGTGACGAGCGCGATGGCCGCGCCGAAGCCCATGAACGTCCTGCTCCAAGGCGATGTGGGCGCCGGCAAGACCCTCGTGGCGCTGCACGCATGCCTCGTCGCGGTCCAGTCCGGTCACCAGGCCGCGATCATGGCGCCCACCGAGGTGCTCGCGGCCCAGCACTACCGTTCGATCGACGGCCTGCTCGAGGGGGTGGGCGCCGTTCGCTACCTCGACCTCGCGAAGGCCGTCGAGAAGGCCGACGACCCACAGGTGTCGTTGCTCGACCCGGAGCCTGGGTCGGGCGACGCGAGCGAAGCCTCGGTGACGTATGCCCTGCTCACCGCCTCCGTGACGGGGAAGGACCGCGCGCGGATCCTGGAGGGCCTCGCCTCGGGGGACGTGGATGTGGTGGTGGGCACCCACGCCCTCGTGCAGGAGGGCGTGGCGTTCGCCGATCTGTCGCTCGCGGTGATCGATGAGCAACACCGCTTCGGCCTCCACCAACGGATGGCGCTCAAAGGCAAGGGCGGCGAGCCGGACGTGCTGATCATGACCGCCACCCCGATCCCGCGCACCCTCGCGCTGACCTACTACGGCGACCTCGACGTGGTGGTGCTGGACGAGCTCCCCAAGGGGAGGCAGCCGATCGAGACCAGGGCGGTGCGCACCGAGGCTCAGAGGGCCGAAGCCTACGAGCTCGTGCGGCGCGAGGTCGCCGCCGGCCGGCAGGCCTTCGTCGTGTGCGCCGCCATCGACGAAGCGAATCGCACCCAGGTGAAGGCGGCCGAGGCCGAGGCGGAACGATTGGCGACCGAGGTCTTCCCGGCGTTGCGCGTCGACCTCCTGCACGGGCGCATGCGGCCCAGGGACAAGGAGGCGATCATGGAGCGCTTCCGTGCCGGCGACGCGGACCTGCTGATCGCGACCACGGTGATCGAGGTGGGGGTCGATGTCCCCAACGCCACCGTGATGCTCGTGGAGGACGCCGAGCGATTCGGCCTCGCCCAGCTGCACCAGTTGCGCGGACGCATCGGGCGTGGGGCGCACGCCTCGTTCTGCATCCTGTTCGACGGGTCCGAGGAGGATCATGAGGACGCCCGGGCTCGCATCGACGCGATGGTCCGCACGACCGACGGGTTCGCGCTCGCCGACGAGGATCTCAAGCTCCGCGGCGAAGGCACGCTGTTCGACACGAAGCAGTCGGGCATGCCCGATCTCAAGCTCGCCAGGCTGGCCGACGACATGGCGCTCGTGCGACGCGCCCGGGACCGGGCGTTCGCGATCATCCGCAGCGATCCGCGCCTCGAGTCGCACCCCCGGCTCCTGGAGGAGCTGAAGGCCCGCTTCGAGCGATCCATCGATTGGCTCTTCCGCAGCTGAGCACCCGATCGGGACCCGGCTCTCCTGCGCGCTGCGGTGCCGGGAGGTTCGGCATCGGCGTTAGGCTCTGGCCCGTGCGCATCGTGGCCGGCTCCGCCAAGGGCGTGCGTCTGGCGACGGTCCCCGCCGGCGTGCGGCCGCTCTCCGACCGCGCCCGCGAGGGCTTGTTCAGCAGCCTCGGTGCGGAGGTACCGGGGGCGCGGGTGCTGGACCTCTACGCGGGAACCGGCGCCACCGGCATCGAGGCGCTCTCCCGAGGTGCCCTCCTCGCGGTCTTCGTCGACCGGTCCCATGCGGCGCTGGCGGGGCTGCACGAGAACCTCGAACGGACCAAGGTTGCGGACCGCGCAACCGTCGTCCCCGCACAGGCCCTGTCGTTCCTCGCCCGAGCAGACGCCCCCGACCTACCGTTCGACCTGGTCTTCGTCGACCCGCCGTACGAGGTCGGCGGGCCGGACCTCGCCGACGTGATGGCCGAATTGGCCGCCCGATGGCTGCCCGAGGAGGACTGGACGGTGGTGCTGACCAGGGGAAGGAAGAGTTCCACCCCTGTCATTCCGCTACACTGGCTCGCTGCCAGGGAACTCCGCTACGGCGACAGTCTCCTGACCCTGTACCGGCCGAACGACCGGCCTAGGAACCTGGGGGTGTGATGGGCCTGACCGCCCTGTGTCCGGGGACGTTCGACCCGGTGACGAACGGTCACCTCGACATCATCGGCAGGACCAGCACCACCTTCGATCAGGTGGTCGTGGCCGTGTTGGAGAACCCGGCCAAGCAGCCGCTCTTCGCGGTCGATGAGCGGGTGGCGATGCTCGAGGAGGCGACCGGTCACCTCGGGAACGTGAAGGTCGAGGCGTTCAGGGGTCTGCTCGTGGCGTTCGCGCAAGAGCAGGGGCCCTCCGTGATCGTGAAGGGCCTGCGTGCCGTGAGTGACTATGAATTCGAGATCCAGATGGCGCAGATGAACCACCGGCTGGGCGGCGTCGAGACGCTGTTCATGCCGACCAACCCGAGATGGTCCTTCCTCTCATCCTCGCTGGTGAAGGAGGTCGCGCGCTTCGACGGCGATGTGGAAGGGCTCGTTCCGGAGCACGTCCGCGCACGTCTGGCCGACCGATTGGAGGAGCGTGGCTGATGGACATCGCCGGCCGCCTTCAGCAGCTCGAAGAGATCGTGCAGGAAGCCAAGTCCATGCCGCTGTCCTCATCCGTCCTGATCAACAAGGACGAGGTGCTGGAGATGCTCCAGCAGATGCAGGAGGACCTCCCCGACGAGATCAAGCAGGCCCGATGGATCGTCAAGGACCGTGAGGAGCTCCTCGCGAAGGCCCGCGGCGAGGGAGACCGGCTGATCGAACAGGCGCGCGAGGAGCAGTTGCGCATGGCGCGCAAGGAGGAGATCGTCGCGCGGGCCAACGAAGAGGCCGAGCGCATCCTCGCGGAGACCGACGACAAGACGCGGTCGATGGTGGAGGAGGCCGAGGATTACGTGGACGCCAAGCTCGCGCAGTTCGAGATCGCGCTCCGCAAGATCCTCGAGGATTCGCAGGCCGCGACCAAGGCGCTCGCCCGCACGCTCGACCAGGTCGAGATGGGCCGCGAGAAGCTGCGGGCGCCCGGCACCGCGGCCGACCAGGAGTTCGCTCCGCAGCCCCATGAGCCCCGACGCGAGACCGCGTTCTTCGATGAGGAGGCCGAGTGACCCTCGCCACGATCGACGCTCGGGACCTGATGGGGCAACCCGGAGCCTCCAAGCGGGTGGCCGTCGACGGGACCCTCGACGGGCTCGGCACGGAGGTCGCCTCGGTGCCCGAGGACGCGCCCCTGCACGCCGACCTCCTTCTGGAATCGGTGGTCGAGGGCGTGCTGGTATCCGGACGCGTGGGCGGCACGTTCCATCTACGCTGCGCGCGCTGCCTGAAGGAGTTCGATGAGCCGTTCGGCGTCGATGTCACGGAGATGTTCGTCCCGGCTCCCGACGAGGAGTCCGATGACTACCCGCTGGATCCCGAGGGCTACCTCGAGCCCGAGCAGATGATCCGCGACACCGTCGGGGTGGAGTTGCCCTTCTCCCCCCTGTGCATGCCCGAGTGCCTGGGTCTGTGTCCCGTCTGCGGCGGGAACCGCAACCTCGGTGAATGTCCGGGCGACCACGCCACCACGGACCCGCGGTGGGCCGAGCTCGATGCCCTGCTCGAACAGCTGGAGAACTAGGAAGGAAAGGAACCTCGTCGATGGCCGTCCCGAAGAAGAAGCAGAGCAAGTCGCGCGGCGACAAGCGCGCCGCCAACTGGAAGGCGAAGGCGCCCGCGTACAGCGCGTGCCCGCAGTGCCGCCAGCCCAAGCTCCCGCACGTCGTCTGCGGCAACTGCGGCTACTACGCAGGCCGTCAGGCGATCGAGGTCGAGTAGCCGCGTGTCGGCAGCCCACGTGGAGGTGCCCGTCGAGGAGCTGGATCGGGCGCTCGGGGTGTCGTTCAGCGACACCGCGCTCCGCGAGGCCGCCCTCACCCATCGTTCCTACGCGTTCGAACGCGGGCTGAGCGCCACGAACGAGCGCCTGGAGTTCCTGGGGGACTCCGTGCTCGGACTGGTCGTCACCGACATGGCGTATCGGTCCTACCCCGACATGCCGGAGGGCTCGCTCGCGAAGCTGCGTGCGGCCATCGTGAACATGGTGGCGCTCGCCGACGTCGCGCGCTCGCTCGGTCTCGGTCAGCTGGTGCTGTTGGGCAAGGGCGAGGAGCAGAGCGGCGGTCGCGACAAGTCCTCGATCCTCGCGGACGCGCTCGAGGCGGTCTTCGGCGCCGTCTACCTGGATCTGGGCCTGGGGACGGCGACGGAGCTGATCGAACGGCTCTTCCGCCCCCGCATGGAGGCCTACGTCCGCGGGGAGGGCGACCGCGACTACAAGACGATCCTGCAGGAGCTCGCCTCGCAGGAGCTCCGCGCCATGCCCGACTACCGGATCGAGGAGCGCGGCCCCGATCACGAGAAGGAGTTCACCGCCACCGTGTTCCTGGCCGGCGAGCCCATGGGGACCGGGAGCGGCCGGTCGAAGAAGGAAGCCGAGCAGCAGGCGGCCCGCGAAGCGCATCGGCGTCTGGCCGAGCGTCTCGACGACGCGCGTTCGTGAGGGAGGGTACGAGAGGTGGAGCTTCCTGAAGTCGAAGTGATGCGCCGCGACCTGGAGAAGGACGTCGTGGGCCGGCGCATCAAGGAGGTCGAGGTCAAGGGCTCCAAGAACGCGATGCGCTCGATCCGGCGTCACAAGACCCGGAAGGAGTTCACGTCGCAGCTGGTCGGCCGCAAGATCGTGAAGGTGGAGCGCCGGGGCAAGTACCTCCTCCTCACGCTCGACTCCGGCGACATCCTGGTGGTGCACTTCGGCATGAGCGGCCAGTTCCAACGGGGGACGGGCCGCGTGGCGCTGCCGGCGCACACGCATGTGGTGTTCACGTTCCAGCAGGGCGGCGACCTCCGCTTCGTCGATCCACGGACGTTCGGTGAGCTCTTCGTCACGAGCCCCGACGAGATCGGCAAGATCAAGGAACTCCAGCACCTCGCGATCGACCCGCTCGACCAGGTCTTCACCTGGCCGACCTTCCAGTACCTCCTGGCGCAGCGTGCGGCCAAGATGAAGCCGCTGATGATGGATCAGAAGTTCATCAGCGGCCTCGGCAACATCTACTCGGACGAGGTGCTCTTCCACGCCGGACTCCGGTACGACCGGGTGAGCGACACGCTCTCCTCGCAGGAGGTGCGGCGGCTCTACCGGGCCATCCAGGAGATCCTCCAGGACGCCATCAAGCTGCGCGGCACCACGCTCGAGGACGAGGCGTACGTCGACCTGTTCGGCAAGCCCGGCGAATACCAGACCGAGCTCAAGGTCTACGGCCGCGAGGGGTTGCCGTGCCGACGTTGCCGCACGCCGATCCAGACGATCAAGATCGCCCAACGGAACTCGTACTTCTGCCCGCAGTGCCAGTCGTAGCTTGACGAGCCCTCGCGCGCTTCATCGCTGGCGCACAGACGACATGGGGTGTAGCTTGCGTGCAACGCGACGACGGAGGGCGCGGCGATGAGCTACGGCCCAGATCCATGGACCGCCAAGGGCGTGCTGAGCGCCACTGAACGGCAGGGCAAGGAGCACGGGTCGCGCTACGCGGTCGTGCAGCGCCAGGGCGACCACCTCTCCGAGCTCGGCCGCTACGACAGCAAGGTGGTGGCGAGGGCGGCGCTCGAGGAGATGGTGGCGAAAGGCTTCCCGCGCGAGGAGCTCGGCGTCCGGAAGATCAAGGGCTGAGCCAGATGTCCGGAACCGGCGGCGGCAACGTCCCGTGGCCGGCGTTCAAGGGCGTGATCAGCGGCAGCGAGGACCAGGCCCGCAGGGTCAACCACTTCGCCGTCGACCGCCGTCATGAGAACGGCGCGTACTGGATCGAGCTGGGGGTGTTCCCCTCGAAGTTCCTGGCCCAGGAAGCGCTCGACGCGCACGTGGCCGAGACGGACGACGATCCAGCTTCGTACCGCCTCAGGAAGGTCGAGCCGCACGACTGATCTTCGATCCACCGGCGCGGCCTCCTCCCGTCAGACGAGTTCTGCGCCCGCGTCGCGCATGCGCGCGATCGCGCGTTCGCCGTCGCCCGGGTTGAGGTCCACGGCGCGGATCGCCGAGGCGAGCACCTGGACGGGGTAGGCCTGCATCCGTGCATCCACCACGGTCTCGACCACGCAGTAGTCGGTCGCGAGTCCGCACACGACCAACCGCTCCGCTCCGTGGGCCTGCAGCATCTCGTGCAGCACGGTGTCCTCACGCTCGCCGCTCAGCGGGTCGCGCACGCTGAACCCCGAGTACCCGTCCCTGCCGTCGCTGCCCTTGCGCACCACGCAGTCGTCGATCACCTCGAGTCCGGGGTGGAAGGCGGCGCCCCACGTCTCCCGGACGCAGTGCACGGGCCAGATGCCTCCGTCCTTCTCGAAGTGCGGCGTGTCGGGTGGATGCCAATCCTGCGTGTACGCGACGAACGCCCCTCCGCGCCGCGCGCGCCCGATCTCCGCGTTCACGATCGGTACGATCAGCTCGCCCTGGCGCACGTACAGGGATCCGGTGGGGTCGGCGAAGTCGTTCTGCACGTCCACCACGACGAGGGCGGTGTGCGCGTCGTAGGTCGGCACGGGGCTCCTTCCGCGATCGGAGCCAGCCTAGCGACTCGTGCGGGAGACTGGGGTCGTGCGACGGGTCCACGTGATCGTCTCGGGGCGCGTGCAAGGGGTCTTCTACCGGGCCACCTGCGTTGAGCGGGCGCGCGCGCTCGGGGTGACCGGGTGGATACGCAACACGCTCGACGGGCGGGTCGAGGCCGAGTTCGAGGGCGAGGATGCGGCGGTCGAAGCGATGGTGGCCTGGGCGCGCGAGGGACCCGCGGGCGCGCAGGTAGGAGCGATCGAGGCGGACGAACGGCCCGTGGTGGGCGACCGAACCTTCCGTGTGACCCGCTGAACGGGCCTCCTGACCTGGGGTTCCGCAGAACCGCAGGCCGGATGCCGCATCCAGAATCACAAGCCTGTTAGCATCCGCCCCGATGTTCCTCCGCTCGATCACGATCCGCGGGTTCAAGTCCTTCGCGGACAAGGCCGTCCTCGAGTTCCAGCCCGGCGTCTCCGTCATCGTCGGCCCGAACGGGTCGGGGAAATCCAACCTCGTGGACGCCATCAGCTGGGTGCTCGGCGAGCAGGGCGCCCGGGCGCTGCGCGGCGGACACATGGCCGACGTGATCTTCGCCGGCACGCCCTCGCGGCCCGCCCTCGGCATGGCCGAGGTCAAGCTCGTGATCGACAACAGCGCCGCGAAGATCCCGGTGCCCATGAGCGAGATCGAGGTCTCCCGCACGATCTTCCGCAGTGGCGAGTCCGAGTACCGCATCAACGGCCAGGTGGTGCGGCTCCTCGACGTGCAGGAGCTGCTGTCCGAGACCGGGATCGGCCGGGCCTTGCACACCGTGGTGGGACAAGGGCAGCTCGAGGAGGTGCTCCTCGCCAAGCCCGAGGACCGGCGGAAGTACATCGAGGAGGCCGCCGGCATCGCCAAGCATCGCCGACGGAAGGAACGGGCGGAGCGCAAGCTGGCCGGACTGGACCAGGATCTGCTCCGGCTGGCCGACGTGCTCTCGGAGCTCCGCCGCCAGCTGAAGCCCCTGCAGCAACAGGCGGAGATGGCCAAGAAGCACGAGACCCTCACGTCGGAGGCCGAGGAGCTCTCCCGCAAGCTGGCGGCCGCACGGCTGCGCGCGCTCCGCCGGGAGAAGGAGCGGCGTCAGTCGGGGTGGGACGAGGGGCTCGAGGCCCGGAAGGCGGCGCGCGAGCGGCTGGACGCGCTCGACGGCGACGTGCTCGCGGCGGCGGACGCCCGTGCGTCGGCCTCCACGGCGCTCGCCGACACGGAGCTGGCGTTCCGCCAGACGCAACACGACCGTGGGCGGGCCCAGGAGCGGTTCCGCCTGGCCGTGCAGCGCGAGGGCGAGGCGCGCCAGGAGCTCGCGGCGCAGGCGGGGCGGGCCGTCCGCATCGATGCCGTGCACGAGGAGATCGATCGCATCGAGGCGATGCTCGCGCGGGTCGTGACCGACCTCGAGACGCGTGAGCGCGAGCTCGTCGAGGCCGAGGAGGCGTTCCGGCGCGCCGAGGAGGATCGGCGACGGATCGAGGAAGAGCGCCGGCGCATCGGCGAGGACGCGGCGGGTCGTCGCGCGGAGGTCGAGGCCCTCGAGCGTTCGGTGGCGAGCAGCGAGCGGGAGCGCGACCGCCTCACCGTGACGGTGGAGGAGGTCCGCGCGCGGATCGGCGAGGTCGAGATCCGAGCGCGCAGGACTGGAGTCCGAGATCGAGACGTTCGACGATCAGTCCGCGCCGATGAGCGAGAAGCGCACCCAGCTCGAGGTCGAGCGCCGCGGGCTCGTCGACAAGATCGAGGAGCTGGAGGACGTACGTCGACGCCACGAGAACCGTCGGGACCTCCTCGAGGCCCGCCGGCAAGACATCGAGGAGACCGCCGGGTCGCGCTTCCTCACCGCCCACAGGGGTCGCGCGATCGGCCTGCTGAAGGATCTCGTGAAGGTGGAGGCGGGCCTGGAGCGGGCCCTGGTGGCGGCGCTCGGCCCCCTCGCCGACGCCGTGGTCTACGACGACGGCGAGCGGGCGCTCGCCGACGCACCCGACGGGGACGGGGCGATCCTCGCGATCGCAGCGGGAGGCCCGGTGCCGATGGGACTGCCGGGGGAACGACGGCTCCTCACGGTCGTCGATGCCGAGCCTGCCTCCCGCGGCATCGTCAGCACCGTCCTGCGTGACGTCTACCTCGCTGCGGACGTGGCCGAGGCCTCGGAGAAGCAGGGCCGTCATCCCGCCGCGTCGTTCGTGACGGCCGAGGGCGTCCTCGTCGGTCCGGCCGTGATCCACACCGCGAAGGAGGCGGACGCCCGTGGGCGCGAGATCCGCGCCGAGCTGCAGGTGCTGGCGCACGACCTCTCGGCCACGATGAACGCCTTGCGGCCGCGGCGCGAACGGCTCACCGAGATCGCGGGGGAGATCGCGTTCCTGAGCGAGCAGATCGAAGCGGCCGACGCGGAGATCACCGCCACGGCCGAGCGGCTCGGGCTGCTGGAGCGCGACCTGAGCGGCCTGCGCAAGGAAGAGGAGCTGCACCGGCAACGGCTCACGGCCCTGGACGAGAGCGTCGCGGCGGCGAGGGAACGGCTGATCGCCCTCGGCCCCGTGAGCGACCAGGAGATGCCCGAGCTTCCGTCGACACCGCAACCGCCCGTGCAGCATCGCGTCGCGGTGGAGACCTTGCGGCGCGACCGGGGGGTGCACGACGCACGCCTGCACGAGCTGCGCGCCGAGCGCGACGGGCTCGCGGCCCACGACCCCGTTCGCCTGCGCGCCGATCTCGACGCCGCCGAACGCGCGCGCGCCGAGGCCGAGGAGTCGGTCGGGCGCCTCGAAGAGGCAGCCACGGCGGCCGAGGCGGCCCGCGAGGCCGCCGCCGAGGTCGAGCGCGAGGCAGCCCAGGGCGAGGCGGCGGTCAACAAGGCGTGGCGGGACGCCTCCACCGAGCTCGACCGGCTCCGGGAGCGCTACGAGGAGGAAGACCGGGCGCGCGGCGACATCGAGCGGAGGATCCGCGAGGCCGAGCGTCTGATCAGGGAGGGGCACGGGTCCGATCCCGATGAGCTCCTCGGTGCGCTGAGCGAGGACGATTCGGTGGAGACGCTCGAGAAGCGCTCCGAGCTGGTCCAGCGCCGGCTGGCGCTCTTGGGTCGCGTGAACCTCCTCGCCACCGGAGAGTTCGAGGCGCTGCAGGAGCGCCACGACTTCATGGCGCGCGAGCTCGACGACGTGCGGAAGGCCCGCCGTGATCTGCTCGAGGTCGTAGCGAAGGTGGACCAGGAGATCACCGAGACCTTCACCACCGCCTACCGGGACGTCGCGATGCAGTTCGAGCGGCTCATCGCGGAACTGTTCCCCGGCGGCGAGGGCCGGCTGGTGCTGACCGACCCCGCGGACCCGCTCACGAGCGGCATCGAGATCGAGGCCTCGCCGGGGCGCAAGCGCGTGAAGCGGATCAGCCTCCTCTCCGGCGGCGAACGCTCGCTCACCGCCATGGCGTTCCTGTTCGCCATCTTCACCGCCCGTCCCTCGCCCTTCTACCTGATGGACGAGGTGGAGCCCGCCCTCGACGACGTCAACCTGCATCGGTTCCTGCGGCTGGTGGAGGGGTTCGCGGCTGACGCGCAGGTCCTGATCGTGACGCACCAGAAGCGCACGATGGAGATCGCCGGGATGATGTACGGCGTCTCGCTCAACAAGGACGGCACCACCAAGGTGGTCTGCCAGCGCATGGAGCAGACCCAGCGGGCCGTCGAGGCGGCGGCGCGGGAGGAAGCCGTCCACGAGCGCCTCGAGGCCGACCACGCCGTGCAATCCTCGGCCGACGACGAGCCGGTCGAGCTCGACGTGCCGCAAAGCGAGCCGGTCGGCTAGCCTCTCCAACCATGTGGTACATCATCATCTTCGCGCTGCTGGCCGTGCTGCTCGTGATCGCGGGGTTCGTGGCGTACGGCCGTCGCAAGGACGAGATGCGCGGCATGGAGCGCGGGGCCGGTACGGGCGCGGGGCACACCCGTGCGCCGGTCCCCCCTCATCCCGCCGCCCAGAAGCACGAACCGGCCGTGAGGGAACCCGGCGCGTCGGGGGGCGTCTTCAGGAAGGAGGGGCTCGGCCCGAGGATCAAGCACCTCTTCCACGGCGGGGTCAGCGACGAGACGTGGGCCACGCTGGAGGACCTGCTCCTCAAGGCGGACCTGGGCCCGAAGGCCTCATCGGATCTCGTGGCGCGGGTGAAGGCCGACTACACGCACGGCGCGAACCCCGAGACCCTCGTCCACCAGGAGATCCTGACCGTGCTCGGTCCCGACGAATCCCTGCACCTGGACGGCGGGTTGAACGTCGTTCTCGTCGTGGGGGTGAACGGCGCGGGCAAGACCACGACGATCGGCAAGCTCGCCAAGCGCCTCACGCACGAGGGCAAGACGGTCAGTCTCGCGGCGAGCGACACCTTCCGTGCGGCGGCCGGCGAGCAGCTGGAGGTGTGGGCGCAGCGCGCGGGCGCCCACCTCGTGTCGCAGGAGCGTGGCGCCGACCCCGGGGCGGTCGCCTTCGACGCGGTGAAGGCCGCGGAGGCGCGTCACGCGGACGTGCTCATCGTGGACACGGCGGGACGCCTGCACACGAAGCAGCCGTTGATGGACGAGCTCGGGAAGGTCAAGCGCGTGATCGAGAAGGCTGGCGCCGAGGTGGGGGAGACCCTCCTCGTGCTCGACGCGCAGACCGGGCAGAACGGGATCGCACAGGCGCGCGCGTTCACCGATGCCGTCGAGGTCACCGGTGTCGTCCTCACCAAGACCGACGGCTCCGCCAAGGGCGGCGTCGTCCTCGCGGTGCGCGAAGAGCTCGGGGTGCCCATCCGCTTCGTCGGGGTGGGCGAGGGCCCGGACGACCTCCGACCGTTCGAGGCCGAAGCGTTCGCGGAGCGCTTGCTCTCGGGCTGATCCCATGGACGGGGCGCGCATCCTGGTCGTGGAGGATCACCCGACGATGCGGGAGGCGATGCGGCTGGTGCTCGAGGGCGAGGGGTTCCAGATCGTCGAGGCGGCCGACGGGCCGAGCGCGCTGGAGATCGTGAACGAAGACCCGCCGGATCTCGTGTTCCTGGACATGAACATCCCCGGCTCGAGCGGCGGCGAGGTGCTCCAGGCGATCAAGGGCGACCCCGCGACCGCGGACGTGCGCGTCATCATCGTCACCGCCGACGGCGAGGAAGGACGTGCGCGCGCGATCGCGATGGGCGCCGACGAGTACTTCACCAAGCCGTTCAGTCCCATCACGCTGCTGCAGACCGTCGAGCGGGTGCTCAGTGCCCCCGGCGAGGGAGCGTGACGCGGAACAGGGACCCGGCGCCCGGCGTCGACGCGACGTCGATCCGGCCCCCCATCGCCTGGGCGAGCCTGCGGGTGATCGCGAGCCCCAGCCCCGCGCCGTCGTCGTCGTGACGAGCGGATCCACGGTAGAACGGATCGAAGATGCGTTCGACCTCGCGCGGGTCGATGCCCGGGCCCTGGTCGATCACATCGAAGACGATCGAGGAGCCGTCCCCGCCCACGGCCAGGGTGACGCGCTTGTCTTCGGGCGAGTACTTCAGCGCGTTCTCGACCAGGTTCGTGAGCACCTGCCGCAGGCGCGCCCCATCCGCGTGGATCGCGGGGGGCACGTCCGTGGTGACGCGGATCTCGACGCGCAGCCGTTCCTCGCCGAGACCTGCCACCACGTCCTGGAGGAACGGCACGACGAGCATCGACTGGGGCTCGATCGGCAGCGTCCCCGCTTCGAGCCGCGACATCGCCAGGAGGTCGTCCACCATGTGCACGAGGCGATCGGTCTGCTGAGCGATGATGCCGAGGAACTCGTCGACCTCGGCGGGCGTGAGGTCCGGCCGGCGCTTGCGGAGGGTATCGGTGAACCCCCGGATGGCCGCGAGCGGCGTTCGCATCTCGTGACTGGTGACCGCCACCAGATCGATCTCGCTCAGCTGGTCGGACATGGCACAGGCTCCCCCGATCTTCCCCGATAGAATCCTACGTCCGACCCCGGAACCCCTGCGAGGACGAAACCACGATGTTCGACACCCTCACGGAGCGCCTCGACGGCACCTTCAAGAAGCTGCGTTCGCGCGGGAAGCTGCACCCCAAGCAGGTGGACAACGCGCTGACGGACATGCGGATGGCACTCCTGGAGGCCGACGTGAGCGTCGACGTCGCCGACGACTTCCTCGGGCGCGTCAAGGCGCGCGCCCTCTCAGAGGAAGTCATGAAGAGCCTCACCCCCGGTCAACAGGTCGTGAAGGTGGTGAACGACGAGCTCACCACCACGATGGGTGGGGAGCATACGCCCTTCGAACTCGGGAGCGGAAGGCCGGTCGTGATCCTGCTGGCCGGCGTGCAGGGTTCGGGCAAGACGACCGCATGCGCCAAGCTCGCCTACTACCTCAAAGGCAAGGGGAAGCGACCGCTCCTGGTGGCCGCCGACCTGGAGCGCCCGGCGGCGGTCGAACAGCTGCGGATGCTGGGGCGCGAGGTCGGGGTCCCCGTCTGGTCGGAGGGCAAGGACCCGGTGAAGCTCGCCAAGAACTCGTTGAAGGAGGCCGAGCGGCAAGGGGCCGACGTCGTCATCGTCGACACGGCGGGGCGCCTCCACGTGGACCCCGAGATGATGAAGCAGGCGCGGCGTATCAAGGACGCGACGAAGCCGCATCACGTGTTGATGGCGTGCGACGCCATGACCGGGCAGGACGCTGTGAACCAGGCCCGTGAGTTCATGCGCGAGGTGGACACCACCGGGTTCATCCTGACGAAGCTCGACGGGGACGCCCGAGGCGGCGCGGCGCTCTCGATCACGGCGGCGACGGGCCGACCCGTCTACTTCGTGGGCACGGGGGAGAAGCCCGCCGACCTCGAGGCCTTCTACCCCGACCGCATGGCCGGCCGCATCTTGGGGATGGGCGACGTCCTCACCTTGATCGACAAGGCCACGGAGCAGCTCGACCAGGACAAGGCCCGGGATGCCGCCGAGCGCATGCTGAAGAACGAGTTCACCTTCGACGACTTCCTCACCCAACTCCAGGAGATGCGGAAGCTGGGTCCGATCCAGGATCTCCTCAAGATGTTGCCGGGCATGCCCGGCGGCAAGAACGCGATGAAGGAGATGGCGGGCGCTATCGACGAGGGGGAGCTCACGCGGGCGGAGGCGATGATCCAGTCCATGACCGCCGAGGAGCGCCGGAATCCCGGTATCATCTCCGGGTCGCGCCGCCTGCGGATCGCCAACGGGTCCGGCGTCACCACCAGCGACGTCAACGGGTTGCTCAAGGATTTCGAGGGCGCCCGGAAGATGATGCGGGGGATGATGGGCGGCAAGCGGATGCCCGGCATGATGACGATGCCGCCGGGCAAGCTCCCCAAGCGATAGACGACGAGACGAGAAGGACTGAAGGCATGGCGACGAGGATCCGGCTGCGGCGGATGGGCGCGAACAAGCGGCCCTTCTATCGCGTCGTGGTGGCCGATCAGCGGAGTCCCCGCGACGGCCGCTTCATCGAGAACATCGGCAAGTATCACCCGCTCGAGGACCCCAGCCTCATCGAGATCGACGAGGAGCGCGCGCTGCATTGGCTCCGCGTCGGGGCGCAGCCTTCGAGCCAGGTGCGCAACCTCATGGTGAAGACCGGGATCTGGGACAAGTTCGTGGCGGAGCGGCCCTCCGCCGCCAAGCTCGTCCCTCAGAAGGGCGAGAAGCCCGCGAAGCCGAAGCTCTCGAAGAAGGCCGCCGCGAAGGCCGCCGAGGCAGCGACCGCCGCCGAGGCGCCTCCGGAGGCGCCCCCCGAGGTGGCCGAGGTCGAGGTCGTCGACGTGGAGGTCGCCGAGGTCGAGGCCGCAGAGCCGACGCCCGTCGAACCCACGCCCTCCGAGCCCACGCCCGTCGAGGAGGCGGTCGACGTGGCGGTCGTCGAGGACGCAGCGCCCGCCGAGGCCACGGAGGCCTGAGGTGCGGGAACTCGTCGAGTTCCTCGTCTGCGAGCTGGTGGACGATCCCGACGCGGTCCGCGTGAACGAGACCGAGGACGCCAGGGGCTTCCGCTACGCGGTCGAGGTCGGCCCCGGTGACATGGGCAAGGTCATCGGCAAGGGCGGGCGCACCGCCAAGGCCATCAGGACCGTCGTGCGGGCGGCGGCATCCAGACAGGACGCCGGGGCCATCGTCGACTTCGTCGACTGACGTGGACGAGCCGACCATCGTCGTCGGCAGGATCACCAAGGCCCATGGCCTCAAGGGCGAGGTCGCCGTCGAGGTCCGGTCCGACAACCCCGACCGGTTCGCCGTCGGCGAGACCTTCCACCTGCACGACGGGCGCACGCTGACGATCGCCCGAGCCCATCAGCACGGGGCGCGCCTGCTCCTCACCTTCGCCGAGGCGCCGGACCGGGCGTCGGCCGAGCGCCTGCGGGACCAGCTGCTGACCGTCCCCGAATCGTCGCTCCCGACCCTGCCCGAGGGCGAGTACTGGCCGTTCCAGCTGGAGGGCTGCGCCATCGTGACCGAGTCGGGCCGTGCGCTCGGCACCGTCACGGAGGTCGTCCCCAATCCCGCCAACGACCTCTGGGTGGCGCGCGACGATGCCGGCGTCGAGACGATGGTGCCGGCGCTGCGGGACGTGATCGTGGAGGTCGACGTGGCCGGCAGGCGCATCGTGGTGCGCGACGTTCCCGGGCTCACCGCGCCGGAGGACGGGGCGAGCTAGAGGTCCGCGATCTTCGCCAAGCCGGAGACCTTCTCGAGGCGGTACCGGTGCCCTTCGCGCTGCAGGAGCCCCCGGCGCTCGAACTCCTTCAGGATCCTCGTCACGTTCTCTCGGCTCCCGCCGCACAGGCTCGCGAGGTCGGACTGGGTCACCGCGGGCGCGAGCACGCCGTCGGTGGGCAGGGCGTCGAGGTCGGTCGTGACCAGCTGGAGCAGGCGCTTGGCGACGCGGCCCTTCAGATCGAGGAAGAGCAGGTCGTCGACGAACCCCTGGTGCTCCTGGACCTGGCGGGCGAGCGCCATGATCACCGCGCGCGAGGCCGAGGGCTCCGACATCAGGAAGTCGATGAAGGCGTCGCAGGCCGTGACCCAGATGTCGGAGTCTTCGAGCGCGAGGAGGCTGGCCGTGCGTGGGAGGTCCCCGAGGGGCCCCAGCTCGCCCACGAACTGCGGGGTGTCGATCGTGGCGTGGAAGACCCTGGAGCCGTTCGTCGTGACGGAGCTCGCCTCGATGCGCCCGTCCACCACGAAGAAGACCTCGTCCGCGGGCTCGCCCTGATGACAGAGGTAGGTGCGGCGCCGGTAGTGGCGGATCGTGCCGAGGGCGGAGAGCCGCACGATCGCGGCGGGGCTGACCTCGCGCAGGAAGGCCGTCTCCGCCATCGCTCCCTGGAGCGGGGTCAGCGTCTTCGGCTTCGCCATGGCGCGGCTAGCCTCGCACGCACCGGCGTCTCCGCGCCACCCCGGGCACACGGAAGGGCCCGGCCGGCGGCCGGGCCCTTCGGGAGAGACTGGGGTTCGCTCAGTACTTCTTGGTGCGCTTGGCCTTCTTCGCCTTCTTGGCCTTCTTCGCCGTGGTCTTCTGCACGCCGGCGGCCTTCTTCGCGGCGGTGTCCTCTGTCGGCGGCTTCGGTGAGATCCGCTTCTCCATCTCCCTACCTCCTGTGTCCCGGTCGGAGATCCCCTCTGGATCCCTCGATGACCATGTCCGCATGGTGCCATGGGCAGGGGGGGTGGCGTGTGCCTCCCGTCACCGGACCCTGCGTGTCGTTCGTCAACCGTCGGATGTGACGCGTGTCACAGTTGCGATGTGACACGCCGCCGCTCACGCATCGAGCTCGGGGAGAGGGATCGGGTCCGGGCGCACCCTGCATCGGCCGCAGTAGATCGCGTCCTCGACGACGAGCGCCTTCGTTTCCTGGGCGCCGCGGAACAACTCGAGGATGTAGGGCTTCTCCTTCGCATGGTCCTCGCACGTGCCTCGACCGCAGAAGCGGCAGCTCCCCACGGCGGTACGGCGGCAGACCCAGCAATCCACGTCGGCGCTCCCCAGTTCGTCCGGGCGTCAGTGTTCCATATCGCGGTCGCTCGGGGGCAGGAGCAGTTTGCGTCGGAACGCCCCCGCGATGAGCGACTCGAACCCCTCGCGCGAGAGGCGGAACGCGCGTAGCGGGGTATGCGCCGTCACCGTCGCGTTGCGGGGTGCGTCGTCGAGCAGCGCCGTCTCCCCGAAATGGTCGCCGGGACCGAGCGTGGCGATCGGCTCGCCGTCGCGGAGCACGTCGGCGCGACCCGACCGGATCGCGTAGAAAGCGTCTCCCTCGTCTCCTTGCCGAACGACCGCCTCCCCGGGGGCCGCCGTCACCCAGCTCCCACGCTCGAGGACGTCCGCGAGACCCTCGGAGCTGAGGTGGCCGAACGCCGGCAGCTCCCGGAGCTCCGCCATCGCCTGGAGGGTGAGACCGAAGTCGGGGGCGTCGATGGCATCCGCGAGCAGGCGGTCGAACGTCCCCTTGTCCACCTCGAACACCTCGACGTCGGTGGCTGCGCGCGCCGTGGCGGTGCGGGGCGTGGCCTGGAGCAGCCCCAACTCGCCGAACGAGTCCCCCCGCATGAGTTCGTTGAGGACCTGCGTATCGCCCGTGTCGGGGTGTTCCGCCTCGATGGAGACGGTCCCCGTGCGCACCACGTAGAAGGCACCGGCGCGAGCCCCCTGGCGGAAGATCGGCTGCCCGCTCAGGAAGCTTCGCAGGGTCACCCGCCCGGCCAGGTCGCTGAGGATCTCCTCCGGGAGATCCTCGAACGCGGGGAGCGCGTCGATCAGCTCGGCGGCCTCGACGCGCCAGCCGGTCTCGCGCTTGAAGCGCGCCCGCCGCACGATGCGGCGCACATGCCGCCGGACGTTGTGAGCGAGGACGAACGCTCCGCGGATGAGCGGTCCTGCGAGGAACAGCACCAGCAGGATCAGCAGGACTCGGGACACGACGCCACCGGACCAGAGGCCCTCGACGAGTCCCCCGAAGAGCTGCTTCCAGAAGAAGTAGGAGACGAACAACGACGCGATCGTGAAGACGATGCCCGTCAGGCAGTAGAACGTGAGCCCCCACTCCTGGAGGCTCACGTGCTCGTGCGCGCGCACCTTGTGCCACAGGTCGTGCTGCACGAACTCCATCGAGCGCGGGCGCAGGTCCTTCACCTGCACGAGGTCCGAGAAGATCCAGTACCCGTCGAGTTCGAGCAGGGGGATGAGGTTGAGGAAGATGATGAAGAGGTTCAGCAGGGCGAACCGGTAGAGGAACTCGGCTACTCCCCACGCGGGGAAGAAGAACACCAGCAGGGAAGCGATGCCGGAGAGGAAGAGCTCCGCCGCCGACCCTGCCGCGGACTGGAGGATCCGCATCGGCCGGTCCATCATCATCGCGTCGGACGCGTCGACGTAGAACGTGGGCGAGCCGAAGTAGATCATGAAGCCCGCGCTGCCGATCTTCCGACCGTCGTGGATCTCCACCAGCGCGTGCCCGAGCTCGTGCGCGGCGGTGAGCGTGAGGCTGAGGAAGATGAGGACGAGCGACTCGATCGGCGCGGAGCGCGTCTCAAGCGTGAACCGATGGGAGCCGACCGTGGCCGCGAGCGCGAGCAAGCCGGCGACGGTGACGAGACCGGCCGCGATCGCGACGGGCGGCTTGAAGAAGACCTTGAACCCGCCGCGGTAGAGCCGGGTGACGAACGCGTCGATCCCCGACCACTCGATCCGCAAGGTCTTCACGAACGTCCTGAGACGGCCGATCGAGGTCCGCGAGGGGTCGAGACCGTGCTGTAGGGCCGCCTCGACGTTCGCCGGGCGCGGGTCGAGGAACCGGCCCTCGCGCAGCGAGCCGATCAGCTCCACGACGGCATCAGGATCGAGTCCGCCGGCGTCGTCCAGGCGCTCGATCACGATGTCGGACACGGTCCGGGTACCGTCCATGAGCGGGAGGATGTCGACCGCCCACAGCTCGAGGTCGTAGTGCATGTCCCGATCGGGGTTCGCCACCATCGCGTGGTCGTTCCCCCATCGCAGCGGGAACCGCTTCCATTCGGTGCCGGCGGCGATCTTCGGGCGGAACGCGGCCGGGTCGAGCAGCTCGCCGAGGCGGGACCAGAGGTCGAAGTGCGGCGGTCCGGCCGTGCGCGTGCAGGCCCCCTGCACGGCCACCCACACGTCGGGCCCGCCCCCGGGGGCCGTCAGCGCCGCATCGTGGTCGGTCACGATCCCCCTCCCTCATCACGGATCGGCCTTAGGCCCGAGCGCAATCAACCGCGTCCATGGCCCGTCGTCAAGGCGGTGACCGCGACTGCTAGCCTCGCCAGGTGCGGATCGACGTGTTCACGCTCTTCCCCGCCATCCTGGAGGGCCCCCTGGGGGAGAGCTTGCTGGGCAGGGCGGTGGCAGCCGGGATCGTCGAGATACGACTGCACGACCTGCGCGATTGGACCTCCGACAAGCACCGCACGGTGGACGACGAGTCCTTCGGCGGCGGCCCCGGGATGGTCATCAAGCCGGAGCCCGTGTTCGCGGCGGTCGGATCCCTCGACCCGGACCGTGGCCGGGTGTTGCTGCTCTCGCCGGCGGGGCGCCGCCTGGACCAGGCGATCGTCCGTGAGCTCGCGACGGAGTCGCACCTCACGCTGATCTGCGGGAGGTACGAGGGCGTCGACGAGCGGGTCGCGGAGGGTCTGCCGGCCGAAGAGATCTCGATCGGCGACTACGTGCTCTCCGGGGGTGAGTTACCGGCACTCGTGGTGATCGAGGCTGTGACGCGGCTGCTTCCCGGCGTCATCGGCAAGGAGGAGTCACACGAGCGCGATTCGTTCAGCGAGCCCGGTCTCCTCGACCATCCTCACTACACGAGGCCGAGCGAGTTCCGGGGGATGGTCGTACCCGACGTGCTGCGGTCGGGGAACCACGCGGAGATCGCGCGCTGGCGGCTCGAGGCGGCCCGCGCCAAGACCCGCCGCAACCGGCCCGATCTCGATCCCGACCAGGGCGGATAGCCCTCGGGCGGCTCCGGTGCCGCTGGTACACTCGTTCACCGTTGCCATGAATACGACCGACCTCATCGAGAAGTCCTACCTCCGCTCCGACATCCCCGAGTTCCGCCCCGGTGACACCGTCAAGGTGCACGTGCGTGTGGTGGAGGGGAACCGCGAGCGCGTGCAGGTGTTCCAAGGCGTCGTGATCCGCCGCCAGAACGGCGGACTGCGAGAGACCTTCACCGTCCGCAAGATCTCCTTCGGCGTCGGCGTTGAGCGCACGTTCCCGGTGCACTCGCCGTCCATCGCCAAGCTGGAGGTCGTCTCCCGTGGCGCCGTGCGCCGGGCCAAGCTGTACTACCTGCGCGAGCTCCGCGGGAAGAAGGCCCGGATCCGCGAGCGGCGTCTCGACGAGACCAAGCTCGCGGCGCTCGAGGCCGCGGCCGCCGATGCCGCGGCGCTGGCCGAGGCCGACGTTGCACCGGAGGACGAGGAGCTCCTCGAAGACGCGGATGTCGCGGCGGAGGACGGCGACGGGGCCGCCGTAGCCGAGACCGCGGCTGCGGCCGATGCCGAGATCCCCGACGACGCCGTCCCGGACGAGGCTTCCGCCGAAGCGGCGGAGGAGCCGGCCGAGGCCTAGGTACGTGGCCCAGCGGCCGCCCGAGCCGGCGCCGCCCGACGAGGATCCCTCCGAAGCCGGGTCGAGGACGACCGACCGGTCCCCTCCGGACGGCGCGAACGGGAAGTCCTGGCGTGAGCTCCCCCTCCTCGTCCTGTCGGCCCTCGTCCTGGCGGTGCTGATCAAGACCTTCCTCGTCCAGGCCTTCTTCATCCCCTCGCCCTCGATGGAGCCGACCCTCGTGCCGGGGGACCGGATCCTCGTCTGCCGCGTGTGCCTGCACCTGCAGGACATCCACCGCGGCGACGTCCTGGTGTTCTCGGCCCCCCGTCCGGTCCCGGGGCCGGGTCGCGGGCTCATCGGTGGGCTCCTGCATTGGATCGGGGAAGGGGTGGGCGTCGCGCAGCCCGAGAGCCCCGACTTCATCAAGCGTGTGGGGGCGTTGCCGGGCGAGACCTGGGAGATCCGGCGTGGTGTCCTCTACGTGGACGGGCGGAAGATCGACCGACCGTTCCTGGATCCCGACGTCGACACGCGATCCTTCGCGCCCGCTACCGTTCCGGATGGCATGCTGCTCATGTTGGGCGACAATCCGCTGCAGTCCGGTGACTCGAGGCTGTCGCCCGCGGAGGGAGGGCTCGGCTACGTGCCGATCGACAAGGTGATCGGGAAGGCGTTCGTTATCGTCTGGCCCCCCTCGCGGGTGGGGTGGATCTCGTGAGCGCGCGCGGTGGGATGGATCGATACGAGCGGACCCTGCGCGGGCAGGGCTTCGCGCGCGTCGCGGGCGTGGACGAAGCCGGGCGAGGGGCCCTCGCGGGACCGATGGTGGCGGCGGCCGTGATCTTGCCCGAGGACTTCGACCTCGAAGGGATCCGCGACTCGAAGCAGCTGTCCGCGCAACAGCGGAGCGAGGCGTTCCATCGGATCAACGACGGCGCCGTGGTCGCCGTGGTGCGCGTGACGCCGGCAGCGATCGACGGCCGGGGACTGCACCGTTGCAACGTCGCGCTCCTGCGCAAGGCCGCGTGCGAGCTCGAGCCGGAGCCCGACTACGTGCTCACGGACGGGTTCGCCCCGCCACGCATGCCGTTCCCCACCCTGGCCGTGAAGAAGGGCGATGTGGTGAGCGCCAGCGTGGCGGCCGCCAGCATCGTCGCGAAGGTCACGCGGGATCGCATCATGGACAACCTGCACCGTCGCTACCCTGCGTTCGGGTTCGACCGGAACCGCGGCTACGGCACGCCCGACCACCTCGAGGCCCTCGAGCGGCTCGGACCCACCGAGATCCACCGCCTCTCGTTCGCGAACGTCGGCCAGGCATCCCTGCCCGGCTTCGAACGAGGGGTTGGCGCACGCGCGTGAGAAGCTGGGGGGCATGATGAGCGACGACGACATCGAGCGGTTCGAAGAGGAGCGGGAGCTCGAGCTCTATCGCGAGTACCGCGACGTGCTCCCGATGTTCTCCTACGTGATCGAGACGGAGCGCCGGTTCTACCTGGCCAACCACGTCGACGTGGAGCATCTCGAGGGAGGCTGGGTCCGGGTGGAGCTGAACGACGCCTGGGTCTGGGACATGTTCCGCCCCGCCCGGTTCGTGGCGAACGTCCGCGTGATGACGCGGCGTGATGTGAACGTCGAGGAGCTCGCGCGGCGCGACGAGCCCACGACGATCCCGGACACCCCGTCCTCGAACTGACGGCCTCGAACTCAGGTCGTGTCGCCGGCGCGACGTAGGGTCACATCCTCATGTCGGACGCACGCCAGCGTCTCGGTGCCGCCGGCGAGGAGGCGGCCTTGCAGCGCTACCTGGAGCAGGGATACGGGTTGGTGGCGCGCAACTGGCGCTGCCGGCTGGGCGAGCTCGACCTGGTGCTCGTTCGCGGCTCGCAGCTCGTGATCTGCGAGGTGAAGACCCGGCGCGGCTCCAGGTTCGGCCCTGGATGGGAGGCCGTCGACGCCCGCAAGCGAGCCAAGCTGCGGGCGGTCGCCCAGGCATTCCTCCTGGCCCACCCGGTCCGGACCGCATCCGTGCGCTTCGATGTGGCGAGCGTCTCGGTCCGCGACGCCCGCGCTCCCTCCTCAGCCGAGGTCGAGCTCTTCCAGGACGCGTTCTGAGCACGCGCGCAGCGCCGCCAGCATCCGGTCGACATCGGCCCGGGTGCTGAGGTAATTCACGATGCCGGCGCGCAGGTAGGTGCGGCCGCGGAGCGTGGTCGTGCTCACCCACGCCTGGCCGGACACCTCGAGGGCGCGCTGCAACGCCGTCTGATACGCGTCGGCGGTCTCCCGCGGGAGTGGCGCGAGCGCCGCCGGCAGATGGCGGAAGCACACGACGCTCAGCTCCGGGATGGGTGGCTCGGCCTCGAAGTCGGGCGCCTCGGCGATGCGTGCGGCGAGGTAGGCGGCCAGATCGTCGTTCTGCTCCACGAGGGCGCCCAGACCCTCCGTGCCCAGGTGCTTCCAGCTCATCCAGAGCTTCAGACCGCGGAACCGGCGCGTGCCCTCCAGCGAGAACTGGTACCAGTGCAGGGGCTCGTCCTCCGGTCGGTTCGACCGGTAGTACTCCGGGTCACGGTGGAACGTGCGCAGGAGGTCCTCCCGCCGGCGCACGACCAACGCCCCGATGTCGTAGGCCTGGAAGAACCACTTGTGCGGGTCGACGGTGACGCTGTCGGCGCGTTCGAGCGCGGGCACCCGATCCGCGTCGCGGCGCGAGAGGCGGGCGGCGCCCCCGTAGGCCGCATCCACGTGGAGCCAGAGGCTCTCACGCTCGGCGGCGTCGGCGAGCCCGGCCACGTCGTCCACCGAGCCCGTGTTGGTGGATCCCGCGACGGCGGCGATCGCGAGCGGTGTCAGGCCGGCGCCCCGATCCTCGCGGACCGCGGCCTCCACGGGTCCGCCTTGCAGGCGAAACCGGTCGTCGGACACGATCACGCGCAGCGTGTCATCGGGGAACCCCAGGACGTCGAGCGCGCGCGCGATCGAGAAGTGCGCCTGGTCGCTCGCATAGACGCGCACGCCCTCGAGCTCGCCGCCGCGCGGCGGCCCGCTCAGGCCGCGCAGGCGGGGGAGCCAGATGTCGCGGGCGACGGTCATGGCCATCACGTTCGCCATCACGCCCCCCGAGGTGAGCACCCCCCAGCCGTCGTCGGGGAACCCCACGAGGTCCCGCAGCCACGCGACGACCTCCTCCTCCACGAACGCCCCCACCGGGCCCGCGTGCCATACGTCCACCCCCTGGTTGATCCACTGGGAAAGGACCTCGCCGGCGATGGACATCGGGAGCGGGGGAGGCGTGAAGTAGCTGAAGGCGCCGGGATGCTGGGCGTTGAACGTCTCCGGTGCGATGCGCGTCCGGAACTCGGCGAGCACCTCCGCGGAGGTCGATGGGGAGGTCGGCGCTGGCGCCGGACGGCCCGACGGGCCGAAGAACGTCGCGCGGGACTCCGGATACGTCCGGGGATGCAACGGCCGCTCGAGCGCATGTCCGTAGAGCCAGTCCAGGGCCTCGCGCCAGGTGGCCTCGCCGAGCGCCGCGAGCGCCGCCCGAGAGCGAGCCGGGTCGGTGAAGCCGATCAGTTCCGGCTCGGGGCTCCAGTCGAAACGGTCGCTCACGCGGGGAAGGCTAGCAGCGCCCGCTCAGCCCTCCTTCACGGTGGCGTACCAGACCCGCTCGGCCACCTCGACGACGCCGTCGGACACACGCGAGATCCGACGGTAGAGCTCCCGGCGCGCCATCACCTCGCGGAGGTCGTCCACGTCGATCAGGGCCGACGCGGCGTTGCGGTACGCCCGCTCCAGATGACGCTGCGCCTTGACCGCGGCGTCCGCGGCCTCGGTGGCGGGTCCCTCTGCGCCGGTCCCGTCTTTCGCCAGCGCGGCGAAGGCGTCGCGCAGGTGCCGGACACCCTCGAGCAGGAGGTCGGCCATCGCGCTCACGTGGTCGTCCGGCGGGATGCCCATGACCTCCGCCTCGCGGACCGCATCCTTGGCGCCGTTCATGACCGCGTCGAGGCGCTCGGACATCGTGTACAGGTCCTCGGCGTCGAGCGGGGTCGTGAAGGCCTCGGTGAGGGCCTTGCGCAGCTCGCGCTTGCGGTCGTCGGCGGTGTGCTCCGCTTCTCGCACGTCATCGGCGGCCGCGTCGTCGCCGCCGGAAGCGGCCCAGGCCACCAGCGCCTGGAGGCCCTCGACCGTGGCGTCGGCTTGCGCGCGGAGCATCCCGAGCACGTCGGGCGTCTCGGGGAGGAACCAGGGGAGCTTCACGAGATCCACCTCCAGAGGGGGAGCGAGACCACCGCGATCGCGGCGGCCGCCGGCATCGTGGTGATCCATGCCAGCCCGATGGCGCCCACGATATGCCAGTGGACGTGGCGCGCGCGCCGTCGTCCCACGCCGATCCCGACGACGGACGAGGAGACCACCTGGGTGGTGCTCACGGGCGCGCCGATCAACGAGGAAGCCACGATGACGGCCGCCGAGCTGCCCTGGCTCACCAGGCCGTCGAGGGGCCGAAGGCGGACGATCCGCCGACCGATCGTGCGGACGATGGACCATCCGCCCATCGCGGTCCCCAGCGTGAGCATGACGCCACAGCCGAGCTTCACCCATACGGGCGCGGCGAGCGTCGGGATGTGGTGGGTCGCGACGAGGAGCGCGGCGACGATCCCGATCGCCTTCTGGGCGTCGTTGGAGCCGTGACTGAACGCGAGCCATCCGGAGGTGACCCACTGCCCTTGCCGGGCCACCCCGCCCATGCGCGCGGACGAGCGGTGGAGGAGCCGTCGGACCAGTCGTGTCGCTGCGGCCGCCGCGGCGAAACCGACGATGGGGGAGATCGCGAGGACGGTCAGGACGCCGATGACCCCCACCGGGCGCCAGCCGTCGAACCCGCCCCAGTTCACGGCGGAGGCGCCTCCCTCCACGATCGCGGCGCCCACGAGCCCACCGACGAGGGCATGGCTCGAGCTCGACGGGAGCCCGCGGATCCACGTGAGGGTGTTCCAGACCACGGCGCCGGTGAGCGCCGCGCCGGTGACGGCCACCTCCTCGTTCGACGGGACCTGCACGATGCCGGCGATCGTGCTGGCGACGGCGGCACCGATCAGGAGCGGGCCCAGCAGGTTGAAGAACGCCGCGAAGGCGACCGCGGGCAGCGGACGCGCCACCCGCGTCGACACGAGGGTGGCGATGGCGTTTGCGGCGTCGTGGAACCCGTTCGTGAGCGCGAACAGGAAGGCCATGGCGATCGCGAGGATGAGTCCCGTGGCGATCCCCCTTCCGCGCCCGGATCGCTCGACGCGCGGATGATATCCGGGGCCGGACCCGGAGGTGCGCCTGCGCGACCGAGAGCTACGGGATGCCGCCCAGCCGCGACGGGGGCCAGATGATGGCCGAGGCCCGCCCGACGACGTGGTCTACGGGCACCAGCCCCAAGGCGAATCGCGAGTCGCAGGAATCCGCGCGGTTGTCGCCCATCACGAACAGATCGCCGGGGGGGACCGTGAGCAGCGGGAACGGCTGGGTGCGCAGGCCCGTGGGCAGGTACGGCTCGGCGAGCCGCGCCCCGTTCACGTAGACCGCTCCGCGCTTGCCTTCGACGGTATCGCCTCCCACACCGACGACGCGCTTCACGAAGTTCTCGTCCGGGTTCGTGTCGCCGCAGCTCGCCTCCGTCGCGCTCGTGAAGCCGAGCCCTGCCCCGAGCCAGTGAACGAAGCCGCCGATGAGGCCGCGGCTCACCGGCACGCCGTTGGGATTGGAGAACACGATGACGTCGCCCGGGCGCGGATCGTGCAGGTAGTACGGCACCTTGTTCACGATGATGCGGTCGCCCGGGCCCATCAGCGTGGGCTCCATCGACGCGGATGGGATGAAGAACGCCTGGAACAGGAACGCCTTGATCAACAGGGCAACGATCACCGCACCGAGCAACAGGACCGGCAGCTCGAACGCGGCGCGCCAGGCGCCCGGGGACTCCCGTGGGGCGGGGATCGAACCATCTTCCGGTGGGGCCGGGGGCGAGCCGGCTTCGGGCGGCGAAGGATCCACGGGCTCGGGAGGGGAAGACATCGACGACCGAGCATAGCGGCGTCGCGTCGAGATGCATCGGTGGCAGCGAGGACGTGTGACCGCCATCACGGACGGCTGCAGGCCGAGGACCTAGCGTGCGCGCTCATGTACGGGCGGGTCGCGGGGGTGACGATCTTGGGCGTGGGGGGCCACCCCGTCACGGTAGAGGCCTTCGTGGGCAGGGGCCTGCCGTCGTTCACGCTCACCGGGCTGCCGGGGGCCCCGATCCAGGACGCGCGGGACCGGATCCGCCCGGCCGTGGAGCACGCGGGCCTCGAATGGCCGTTGCGACGCGTCGTCGTGAACCTCGCGCCCGGCAACCTCCGGAAGGAGGGCCCCGGCCTCGATCTCCCCATCGCGGTGGCGATATTGGCTGCGACCGCCCAGGTGCCTGAACGCGCGCTCGATGGATGGGTCTTCTCGGGCGAGCTCTCGCTCAAGGGTGAGGTGCTCCCGACCCCGGGCATCCTGTCTGTGGCCATCGCGGCCGCGCGATCCGGGTTCACCGGGGTGGTGGTGCCGGCGTCGAACCACCTCGAAGCGTCGCAGGTCGAGGGGCTCGAGGTCGCGGGGGTCGATACGCTCGCCGAAGCGGCTGGATTCCTCCGTGGCACTTGGCGCCCGTCCGACGCGCCGGCCCCCCACGCGCTCTTGCCGCGCGCGGCGGGTGTCGACCTCTCCGAGATCCGCGGCCAAGCGCAGGCACGGCGCGCGCTGGAGGTAGCCGCGGCGGGAGGGCACAACCTCCTGATGGTGGGCTCGCCCGGGGCGGGCAAGACGATGCTCGCGCGACGACTGCCCACCATCCTGCCCGCCCTCACCCGAGAGGAGGCGCTCGAGACCAGCCAGCTCCACTCGGTGGCCGGGCTCCTGTCGCAGGAGGGACTGCTGCGCTCCCGACCGTTCCGCGCTCCACATCACACGGTGTCCACGACCGGCCTGCTCGGAGGGGGGTCCTCGATGCTGCGCCCCGGGGAGGCGAGCCTGGCGCACAACGGCGTCCTGTTCCTGGACGAGTTCACCGAGTTCCGGCGCGATGCCGTCGAGGCGCTGCGGCAACCCCTCGAGGACGGTCGCATCGTGGTCACGCGCGCGATGGGCTCGACCGAGTTCCCGGCTCGATTCACGCTGGTGGCGGCCGCCAACCCGTGCCCCTGCGGGTACGACGGCGATCCCGTGCGCCTGTGTCGGTGCCAGCCCAACCGGCTGCAGCAGTACCGGCAGAAGCTCTCCGGCCCGCTCCTCGACCGCATCGACCTGCGCATGCGCGTGCCCCGACTCACCAAGCACGAGCTGATGGGCTCCGACGACGGAGAGCCCTCCACCGCGGTCAGGTCGCGTGTGGACGACGCGAGGGAGCGGCAGCATCGCCGCTGCGCCGCTGTGGGAGCCCGATGCAACGCGCAGCTGCCCGGGCCCGTGATCAGGCGTGAGGCCCGGCTGAGCGCGGAGGCCGAAGCCCTGCTCGCTCGAGCGGTCGACGCGATGGCCCTTACGGGACGCGGGTTCGACCGAGCGCTGAAGGTGGCGCGGACCATCTCCGACCTGGCGAACGTCGACCGCATCGGCTCCGATCATCTCGCCGAGGCGCTCTCCTATCGCACGGGATTCGAAGACCGAGAGGAGCCGGCACATGCCGCCGGCTGAGGTGGCGCCCGGTTGGCCCCCCCGGTTCGTGCGGTCACAGCAAGATCGGATGGCCCTGCTCACGCTCGCGTGCCTGCGCGGGATCACCCCCCGCCGTCTGTACCCGCTCGCATGGGCGACGGGGTCCGCCGTCGCCTGCCTCGAGGCGATCCGTCTGGGCGGGGGCGGCAGCGAGCTCGATCGAGCGTGGGCCGGCCGGATCGACCCGGACGAGGTCCAGCGGGCCACGCGCGCATGCGGCGCGACGTTCCTCGCCAACGGCGACGAGGGATTCCCGGGGGAGCTGAACGACCTCCTCCACGATCCACCCGGGTGGCTCTTCGTGCGTGGCCGACCCCTACGCACCGGTGACCTCCGTGTGGCCGTCGTCGGGGCCCGGCGCTGCTCGGCGCTCGGACGCGAGGTCGCGCACGACATCGGGAGGCGCCTCGCCGGCGCCGGCGTCGCGGTGGTGAGCGGCGCGGCCCACGGGATCGACGGCGCCTCGCATCAGGGAGCCCTCGCGGCGCCCGGCCCCACGGTGGCCGTCCTGGGCTCGGGGATCGACGTGTTCCACCCGCCCTCCAATCGGGAGCTGTTGGGAAGGATCGTGGCCGCGGGGACGGTGGTGAGCGAGTACGCGCCGGGGACCTCGGCGAACCCCTGGCACTTCCCCGCGCGCAACCGGCTGGTGGCCGCGCTCGCACGGGCGCTCGTGGTGGTCGAGGGCGCGGGCCGCAGTGGGTCGCGCATCTCCGTGGATCACGCGCTCGACCTCGGCCGCGAGGTCTTCGCGGTCCCGGGCCCCGTCACGAGCCCGCTCTCGGAAACCCCGCTCGAACTCTTGCGCGAAGGGGCCACCCTGATCCGGGGAGCCGACGACCTCCTCGCCGATCTCGGGGTCGCCGAGCGACTCGCCGCGGAGCCGCCTCCGGATCTGCCCGAGGCCGAGCGGCGTGTGTACGCGGCCCTCGGCGGGGCGTCCCTCCCCGACGCCGTGGCCCGCTCGGCCTCGATGTCGGTGCCCGCGGCGATCGAGGCGCTGCTGGGGCTGGAGCTCCGCGGGCTCGTCCGGGCCGTCGCCGGGCGCTACGAGCGCACGCTCGCCGGCTGAGCTCGAGGATCGCGGGGCCCGCGTCCTTGCACCGTCGCTCGCCCGCTGATACACACAGGTCCCGCCCGCCGAACCGAGCCCGCCGGCGATGCGGGACCACCGGGTGAGCCGAAAGGATCGTGTGAGCGAGCAGTTGATCCCCTCCGAGCGCGCGTTGATCGAGGCGTTCGCCGATCACCTGCGTCTGGAGCGGCACCTCTCGACCCACACCGTGGCCGCGTACCGGCGCGACCTGACGCAGCTCGGGGTCTTCCTCGAACGCGACCGTTCCTCCCTGTGCGAGGCGACCTACCCGCTGCTCCGGCGGTTCCTCGCCCAACAGCACACGCGCGGCTACGCACGGGCCTCGATCGCCCGACGCGTCGGGGCGATCCACACCTTCTACCGCTGGGCCGTCGAGGACGGACGCCTGCGCGATGATCCCTCCCTACTGCTCGGGCGCCCGAAGGTGGTGAACCGGCTGCCGACCGTCCTGCGGCCGAGGGAGGCCGCGGCGTTGGCGGAGACGCCACCGGACGAAGGGGTGGGGCTCTCGCCCGCGGAGCGTGCGGTGGCCCTGCGCGATCGCGCGGTCCTCGAACTGCTCTACGGCTCCGGGCTCCGCGTCGGGGAGGTGGCGACGCTCACCGTCGAGCGCGTCGACCTCGATCGGGGCCGCGTGCTCGTCTTCGGGAAGGGATCGAAGGAACGCGAGGTCCCGATGTCCGACTACGCGACGGCCGCGCTGGGGGAATACCTGCGTGTCGGCAGGCCGTTGATGATGCCCGAGGGCGCCTCCCACCTCTTCTTCAACCGCAAGAAGAATCCCTTCAGCAGCCGCGACATCCGTACGATGGTGGGACGATATGGCGGTACGCTGCTGCCGGGTCGTCGGGTCACCCCGCACACCCTGCGGCATTCGTTCGCGACGCACCTGTTGGAAGGGGGAGCCGACATCCGAGCGGTACAGGAGCTTCTGGGGCACGCCAGCGTGGCCACCACGCAGCGGTACACCCACGTCTCCCGCTCGCGGCTCTTCGAGGCGTACGAGCGATCGCATCCGAGGGCCTGACGTGGCGACCGCGAAGAAGACGCCCGCCGCCACGAAGACCTCCGCCAAGACCGCCGCCCGTGCGGGGTCGAAGGGCGGGACGAAGACGGCGGTCAAGCCCGACTTCGATCGCACGATCACCGTGCCGCCCCACGTCGACGACGAGCTCGGCGCCCATTGGCATCAATTCAAGAGCACGGGTGCCGTCGAGGCACGCGAGAAGCTGATCCTGCACTACGCCCCGCTCGTGAAGTACGTGGCCAGTCGTGTGGCCACCGGCCTGCCGGCCAGTGTCGAGCAGGCGGACCTCGTGAGCTACGGCATGTTCGGTCTGATCGACGCGCTCACGAAGTTCGAGCCGGGACGCGGCAACAAGTTCGAGACCTACGCGATCCCCCGGATCAAGGGCGCCATCATCGACGAGCTGCGCGCGATGGACTGGGTGCCGCGCTCGGTCCGCTTCAAGGCGCGGGAGATCGAGAAGGCCCACGCGGATCTCGAGGCCATGCTCAAGCGTCAACCCACCGAGAAGGAGCTGGCGGAGCGGCTGGGCATCTCCCTGCGCGAGTTGCACGACGTCGTCTCTCAGATCTCGTTCGTATCCGTCCTCGCCCTCGACGAGCTGGTCTCCGTCGGCGCCGACCGCGGCGAGCAGGTGTCGCTGATCGACACGCTCGCCGACAAGAGCGTCGACCCGACGTCGGGCGTGGAGTCCCAGGAGACACGCGGCCTCCTCGCGGCCGCGGTGAACTCGCTGTCGGAGCGGGAGAAGATCGTCGTCACGCTGTACTACTTCGAGGGTCTGACCCTCGCGGAGATCGGCGAGATCCTCGGCGTCACGGAGTCGCGCGTGTGCCAGATCCATACGAAGGCCGTGGGGAGCCTCCGCGGCCAGCTCTCCGAGTTCGACTGAATCGCCGTTCCCGTGTGATCGGGGTCACGGCCCCCGAGCCCTCGCACGCGTACCGTCCCCGTCATGAGACGTGTCGCCGTCGTGTTCCTGCTCACCGCGCTCGCGCTCAGCGGTCTGGAGGCCGCCGGATCACATCCGGCCGCCGCGACGGGCGGATGGCTCTGGCCCGTGGTGGGTCCCATCACGCGCGGGTACGATCCGCCGCTGTCGGTGTACGGCGCCGGCCATCGCGGCATCGACGTGGCCGTGCCCACGGGGACGGAGATCCGAGCCCCGGCGGCGGGGACGGTTTCGTTCGCCGGGAAGGTGGGCGGCGACCTCTTCATCACCATCGTGCATGACGGGGGTTTGTCGTCGACGTATTCGTGGATCTCGGCGCTCCTCGTGCACAAGGGTGACGTCGTGACCGCGGGCGAGCCGATCGCCCGAAGCGGCTCGGGGCATCCCGGGGATCTCGTCCCGAGCCTCCATCTCGGCGTGAAGCTCGATGGGGCGTACGTGGATCCGCTCCTGTACCTGGCGGCCTTCGACGTGGGCACGATGATCCGCCTCGCCCCCGTCTGAGGGGCGCCCGAGGCTCCGGCGGCTAGGATGTGCCGGCCTTGGACAGCCCTCGCTTCCTCCCCGCGTCTCTCGCCCGCCGCCTCGCGGTGCGCGCGATCGCGTTCGCGTTGCTGGTGGGGTCGTCGTTCGTCGCGACCGCCGCCGCGGCCTCGGCGCAGCTGGTCGCCCCGGCGACCGACGGGTGGTCCCAGCTGCAAGGCGGTGCCACGCACCCTGGGTCCGTCGGACGCTCGGCGGCGCCACCGTTCGCCGAACGGTGGAAGGCCCCGGTCCCGCTGTCCGGACCGGGCGAGCGATACGGCCTATCCGCGCCCATCGTCACCGGCGCGACGGTCGTCGCCGTGGGCCCGCTCAAGGTGCTCGGCTTCGACGTGGATACCGGCCGACAGACCTTCGCGGTGGATCGGGACTTCGGACCGCCGGCTGCGGCCGCCGCGGCGTCGGTGAAGGGCCGGACGGTCATCGTGTATACGGAGGGGTTCGCCGATGAGGCCCCCGGCTCCAGCCCGACGCCCACGACCACGGCCCCGACGGCGACCCCGAGCGGAGCCCCGGCGCCGGCGACGGGCCCGGTCGATTCCCACGTGCAAGCGTTCGACCTGCGCACCCAGGAACCCCTGTGGGAGCCGATCCAGCTCGACGCGGCCAGCAAGACCGGCGTGACCGTGGTGGGTGAGACGGCCTACGTGGGGGACACGGACGGGACCGTGTACGCGATCGACCTGCGCTCCGGGACGGTGACCTGGCGAGGCATCGTCGGCGGGACCCTCAACACGCCGCTCGCCGCCACCCCCGACCTGGTCGTGGCTACGGTCCAGGGCGAGGCGCGCACCCCGCCCGCGGTCGTGGCGCTGAAGGCGTCCGACGGCACGCAGGCGTGGCGGTACGCGAGCGAGGCGCCCGGCCTCATCTCCGCCCCGGCCGTCGCAGGCAGCCTCGTTTACGTCGGCCTCACCGACGGGACCGTGCGGGCGGTCGACCTCTCCGCGGGCACCGAGCGCTGGCGAACGCGGCTCAACGCGCCCGTGTCGCCCTACGGCGGGGTGGCGATCGCGGGCGACGCCGTGTACGCGGTCGACCTGAACGCCCAGCTCTACCGCTTGGCGACATCGACCGGCGCGCGGGTGTGGGATTTCGCCCTGAACGAGTTCGTCCAACGCGGATGGCCGGTGGTGGCGGGTACCTCGGTCCTCGTGGCCACGCAAGGGGGCAACCTCGCCGCCGTCGACACCTCGAGCGGGCACCTCGTCTGGCAGAGCGGGGAGAGGACGGGTCCGCTCCGCGGTCTCGCGCCGCTCGGGGACCAGATCCTGGCGGTGCGCGGCGGCCCGGATGCGGGGCTCTCGTCGTTCGCGCATGACGACGCCGGCTCTCTCGTGGACGAGGTCTCGCCGACGGTAGCCGATCCGGCCGTGCTGCTGCGGAACTTCGCGCTCGCCGCGGTCCCGATCACTGTGATCTTGCTCTTCGCGGGTCGGGCGCTGTCCCGTCGGATGGGGCCGGCGTTCATCATGGAGGACGACGAGGGCGACGGGCCCGCCCAAGGCGGGGAGGGATCTTGACGAACAAGAACCCGAAGAAGGCTCCGGGCGGCTACCGGGCTCCATCGGGCAACGGCGCCGCTGCCGCCGAGGGCGCGCCCCGGCGGCGCGGCCTCCTTGACGGGTTGTTCGCACCGCGGGCCGTCGGCGTGTCGTCCATGCCCAAGATCCCGGCCTCGCTCAGGCGCGGCACCGTGGCGGTGCTGTCGACGCCCGCGATCGTCGTGGCGGTTCCGCTCATCGTCCTCATGGAGTGGGCGGCGGCGGTGGCTCTCGGCTTCCAGGGTCCGTTCTCGGTCTTCGCGAGCGCGCTCGCCCTGCCTCCGATCGGCACGGGGTTCGACGGTGGTCTGGCCACGAGCCTCTACGGCGCGCAGACGGGGCTCTTCCTGTTGCTCGGGTTCGTCGCCCTCCGCGCGGTCATCATGAGCCTCCTGACCGCGGTGATCGTCCAGGTGCTCGACGAGGATCGGGTGACGCCGGACGTGATCCGAAGAGGCCTGCGGATCATCCCGACGAGCCTCGCGGTCGGGATCATCGACATGTTCCTCCTCACCCTCTCGAGCATCCTGGTGCAGATCCTGGGTGGAGGGATCGGGCTGTTGCTCCAGATCGGGGCGCTCGTGGCGGGGCTCTACCTGTTCGTCTTCGCCCCGATCATGGCCGTCGCCGAGGGGCGAAGCATGCCGGAATCGTTGGCTCGCGGGATCCGCGCCGCGCGGATGCCCGGCTCGGGGAACCTGGCGCTCGCCGCGATCTACGTGATCCCCGCCATCGCGATCACGGTCGTTCCGGGCCTCCCCGGCAAGCTGATCGGGGTGAACCCCACCGTGGGCGCGTGGCTGTACGTGATCGTGGTCAACCTGATCCAGCTGATCTTCCTCGCCACCTTCGCCTTCCGGTACCTCTCGGTGACCGACGAGGTGCCCGAGCCGCCGGAGCCTCGGCAGCGCCGCGAACGGCGGCGCTGAGCGGGCGCGGGCCCGACGCCGCTGCTAGACTCGCGGTCGCCGGCGCATCAGCGCCGAGCTCACACGTCCGAGGACCGCATCACCGGGGTCCCGCGCCGAGAGGCCGGGCCGGCGACGGGATGATCCGGGCGGAGGACGACAACCGAGGAAAGGAACCGCTCCATGCCGGTCGTGACCAGGCGGGAGCTCCTCGAGGCGGGCGTGCACTTCGGCCACCAGACGCGCCGGTGGAACCCGAAGATGCAGCGCTTCCTCTACGGGGAGCGATCCGGGATCTACATCATCGACCTCGAGAAGATCCCTGGAGGGTCTCGAGGAGTCCTACGCGTTCGCACAGGGTCTCGGCCGCCGTCGCGGCATCATCCTGTTCATCGGAACCAAGAAGCAGGCGCAGGAAGTCGTCTCGGAGCAGGCGGCGCGCGTGGGGATGCCCTACGTGAACCACCGCTGGCTGGGTGGCATGCTCACGAACTTCACCACCATCTCCAAGCGGCTGCTGCGCCTGCGTGAGCTCCGCGAGATGGAGCGCTCGGGGGCGATGGACTACCTCCCCAAGAAGGAGGCCATCCGCCTCCGTCACGAGCGGGACAAGCTCGAGCGCAACCTCGGTGGCATCCAGGATCTGGAGCGCCTGCCCGACGCCGTCTTCGTGATCGACACGAAGAAGGAGCACATCGCGGTGAACGAGGCGCGGAAGCTGGGCATCCCCGTCATCGCCATCGTCGATACGAACGCGGACCCCGACGAGGTCGACTTCGTGATCCCCGGGAACGACGACGCCATCCGCGCCGTCAACCTGGTGACGCGCGTGATCGCCGACGCCCTCGCCGAGGGCTACGGCATGGCGAAGGACGAACTCGTCGAGAAGGCCACCCGCCAGGCGCCGAAGGCGCCGGCCGTGAAATCCACGCCCGCGCCGGCCGCGGTCGATGAGACCCCGACCCCGGAGGTGGCCGCGGAGATCGCCGCCACCACGGTCTTCGAGCCCGATGCCCCCGAGGCACCGGCCCCGAACGAGCTCACGCCGGCCGAGGAGGACGCCGTCGTCGGCGAGCCCGTCGAGGTCGAGGCACCGGCGGTCTCCGACACGGCCCCCACCGAGGAGTGACCACTTCCATGACCGACATCACCGCCCAACAGGTCAAGGAGCTCCGCGAAGCCACCGGGGCAGGCATGATGGACTGCAAGAAGGCCCTCACCGAGGCGGCAGGCGACTTCGACGAGGCCGTCGAGCTGCTGCGTCAGAAGGGCCTCGCCGGCGTCGAGAAGCGCGCCGGCCGTTCGGCCAACCAGGGTCGGATCGACAGCTACATCCACTTCAACAACACGGTCGGCGTCCTGGTCGAGGTGAACTGCGAGACCGATTTCGTGGCCAACACGGAGGAGTTCAAGGCTCTCGTGAAGGACATCGCCCTGCACGTCGCGAGCCCGGCCGCCCCTCGCTACGTGACCCGCGACGAGGTGCCCCAGGCCGAGATCGATCGCGTGAGCGCGATCTTCCAGGCGCAGGCGAAGGGATCGGGCAAGCCGGACAACGTGGTCGAGAAGATCGTCGAGGGGAAGCTGAACGCGCACCTGAAGGACCTCGTGCTGCTCGACCAGCCCTTCGTGAAGGACGACGCGAAGACGATCCAGCAGCTCCTCGACGAGACCTCCGCCAAGGTCGGGGAGAAGATCGCGGTGCGCCGCTTCGCCCGGTACAAGCTGGGGGAGGAGACGGCCGAGGAGGCGACCGAGGACGCGGGAGGGGTCGCGGCGTCGTAAGGTGCACCGGTAACCGGGGAGGGGAAGTCGAACGCATGACCGATGGCGGAGCTGAACGGCCCAGGTACAAACGGGTCCTGTTGAAGCTCTCCGGGGAGGCCTTCGCCCCCGCCGAAGCCGAGTACGGGATCAACACCGAGGCGACATCACTCGTGGCTCGCCAGCTCGCGGAGATCGTCGATCTGGGCGTCGAGACATCGGTGGTCGTGGGCGGCGGCAACATCTGGCGCGGCCGCCAGGCGCCCGGGATCGAGCGCAACCGCGCGGACTACATGGGCATGCTGGCCACGGTCATGAACGCTCTCGCGTTGCAGGACGCGCTCGAGAAGATCCACGTCACCACCCGCGTGCAGACGGCCATCGCCATGACCCAGCTCGCGGAGCCGTTCATGCCGCTACGCGCGCGCCGCCACCTGGAGAAGGGTCGCGTCGTGATCTTCGCCGCCGGGCTCGGCGTCCCGTTCTTCTCCACGGACACCTGTGCCGCCCAGCGCGCGCTCGAGATGGGCTCGGACGCGTTGCTCAAGGGCACGAAGGTCGACGGCGTCTACACGGCCGACCCGCACCTCGACCCCTCTGCGACGCGCTTCGACGAGATCCAGTACGTCGACGTGCTGAAGGAGGGCTATCAGGTGATGGACGCCACGGCCATCTCGCTCTGCATGGAGAACAAGCTTCCCATCATCGTCTTCGACCTCCGGGAGGAAGGGAACATCCGACGCGTCGTGACCGGCGAGCCCATCGGGACGCTGGTCCACTAGGCTCGCAGGCACCAAGGAGACCGATGACCACCGACTCTGCCCTCAAGGACGGCTCGCACAAGATGGAGCAGGCCGTCACCCATCTGAAGGAAGACCTCTCCAGCATCCGGACCGGGCGCGCGGCGCCCGCCGTGCTCCATCGTGTCACCGTGGAGTACTACGGCTCCCCCGTCCCGCTCAATCAGCTCGCGTCCATCAACGTCCCGGAGCCGCGGCTCCTCGCCGTCACCCCCTTCGACAAGAACGCGATCGGCCTGATCGAGAAGGCGATCCAGTCGAGCGACCTGGGGATCACGCCGTCGAACGACGGACAGGTGATCCGCCTCGCCTTCCCCCCGCTCACCGAGGAGCGACGCAAGGAGTTGGTGAAGCAGGTGCACGCCCGGGCGGAGGATGCGCGCGTGGCCGTGCGGAACGTCCGTCGCCATGCCAAGGAAGAGCTGGAGAAGCTTGAGCGGGGCGGCGACATCTCGGAAGATGACCTGGTTCGGGCAGAGAAGGAGCTCCAGAAGCTGACCGATCGGCACGTGGGCGAGGTCGACGAGATCCAGCGCCACAAGGAGCAGGAGCTCATGGAGGTCTAGTGGCTGACGACAAGCGCGACGGCGACGACCTGTTCGAGGACCTCGACAAGTTCTTCGCCCCCATCAAGGACGTCGACTGGGACGAACCGGCGTCGGCCGGAGCGCGCGAGGTACCGTCCGAGGAGCACGTGGCCGTGCGTTCCGAGGCACAGGAGCCCGCCACGCCCGCACCCGAGGCCGCGCCCGCCGATCAGGGGACGGCGGAACCGCAGGAACCCGACGAGGACGAGAGCTGGTACGACACCAGCGTGATCGAGGCGATCGACAGCATCGATGAGGAGCCGATCGAAGAGATCGTCGACGTGGTGGAGCCCGAAGAGACACCGCTCCCGGAGCCGCATCCCGGTCAGGCCGATCTCTTCGCCGAGGGAGAAGCGCCCGATGCCGTCGACACCGACACGGCCGCATGGCCCATCGTGGGCGAGGATCACCTCGAGGAGACGGAGGCGCCCGGGCTCGCCGAGGACGAGGCTCCGGAGGTGAACGCCCCGTCGGAGGAGGCGTTGGAGGCCGCGGCCCAGCACTTCGCGGGCGCGGCGCATGAGGATCACGACGTCGCCCCGTTGGACGAGGACGAATTCGCGCAGCCGGTCGTGGTGGGCGCCGACCTGATCGACGACGAGGGACCGCGTGGGGTCGAGGAGGACCTCCTCTCCGACCTCCAGGCGTCGGACGACGCGACCCACACCGTGATGGTCGGGTCCGAGGGGCTCGGCGGCCCGAGCTGGCAGGAGCCGGCATCCGTGGAGGTCGGCGCGGACCTCGAATCGCGGCGCGGCCCGGACGTGGGTGAGCGCGACGTGCCCGCCGCGTTCCTGACGGGGGTCCTGCTCGCCGGCCTGGCGCTCGGCACGATCTTGATCAACAAGGGATTGTTCGCCCTCCTCGCGACGTTGGTCGTCCTCTACGCGCAAGGGGAGTTCTTCAGCGTGATGGCCAAGACGCACAAGCAGCCGGCCACCGCGGTGGGGCTGATCACCGGCGCCCTCATCATGGGAGGGGCCTACTACCACGGCGAGGCCGGCGTCCTGTCGATGTTCGTGCTGGGTGTCGCCGCGACGCTGCTCTGGTTCATGGCCGTCCCCGCGACGCACCGCAAGGACACGGTGGCGAACATCGGGCTCACGCTCGTGAACGTCGCATGGATCCCGCTGCTGGCGTCGTACCTGCTGATCATGCTCGATCAACCCGACGGGAAGTCGCTGGTGATCTCCGTGATCGGGCTGACGTTCGTCTTCGACACGTTCGCGTTCCTGGGTGGATCGATCATGGGCGGGCAGTTCTTCCAGCGGCCCCTCGCTCCCAGCGTGAGCCCGAAGAAGTCGATCGAAGGCGTGATCATCGCCACGCTCGTCACGGTCATCGTGTCCGTGGCGCTGGTCACTTCGTTCGTGACCCCGTTCGAGGACATGCGGATCGAGACGTTGGTCCTGGGTCTCGTGGTGGCGGCCGCCGCCACGTTCGGCGATCTGGCCGAGTCCCTGATCAAGCGCGACCTCGGCCTGAAGGACATGGGCAGCGTCCTCCCGGGCCATGGCGGGGTGCTCGACCGCATCGACTCCCTGCTCTTCGTGGCCCCCGCGGCGTTCCTATTCTTCCGCGTCGTCTTCGCCTGAGCTTCAGGGCCGGCATCGGCTACCCGCCTAAGCCTTGCCGCGGGGTACCCTTGAGGGCATGAGGTCCGTCACCATCCTCGGATCCACGGGGTCGATCGGGACCCAGGCGCTGGATGTCGTGCGGCGTAACCCGGACCGCTTCAAGGTCGTCGGGCTGTCCGCGGGGGGTGGCAATCAAGACCTGCTCGTGGGACAGATCCGCGAGTTCCTGCCGCCGGTGGTCGCCATCGCCGACGAGGATGCGGCGGCGGACATCAAGGAGAAGCTCGGGCAGATCCGCGGGGTGGAGCTGATCGTGGGGCCGGATGCGACGGAGACCCTCGCGCGGGAGACCGAGGCCGATTTCGTACTCAACGCGTTGGTGGGGTCGGCCGGGCTCGGCCCCACGCTCGCGACCCTGCAGAGCGGGAAGACCCTCGCCCTGGCCAACAAGGAATCCCTCGTCGTCGGCGGCGAGCTCGTGACCGACCTGATCAAGGGTGAGCCGGAGCGGCTCCTGCCGGTCGATTCGGAGCATGCTGCGCTCGCCATGGCGCTGCGCGGCGAGCGCAGGGAGGATCTCAAGCGCGTCGTGCTCACGGGCTCGGGCGGTCCCTTCCGCGGCTGGACCCGTGGGGAGCTCGCGAAGGCGTCCGTGAAGGAGGCCCTCCAGCACCCGGTGTGGAGCATGGGGCCGAAGATCACGATCGATTCGGCGACGCTGATGAACAAGGGACTCGAGGTCATCGAGGCGCACTACCTGTTCGACCTGGAGTACTCCCAGATCCACGTGCTGGTCCATCCCGAGGGGCTGGTGCACGCGATGGCGGAGTTCCGAGACGGCAGCCTGCGCGCGGAGATGGCCAAGGCCGACATGCGCCTGCCGATCCAGCTCGCCCTCGGCTGGCCCGAGCGCCTGCCGACCGGCGTCGAGCCGGTGCCGCTCACCGAGCGCCCGCTCACCTTCGAGCCGGTCGACCGCGAGGCGTTCCCCGCGGTCGACCTCGCGTATCGGGTGGGTGGCCTCGGCCTCACCTTCCCGGCGGTCATGAACGCCGCCAACGAGGTGGCCGTGATGGCGTTCCTGGAGGGCAAGATCCCCCTCACCCGGATCGTGGAATCGGTCCAAACCGTCGTGGACGAGCATGAGCCGGGCTCCGTCGTCTCGGTCGTGAACATCGAGC
This sequence comes from uncultured Actinomycetes bacterium, assembly GCA_963810945.1. GTDB lineage: Bacteria > Actinomycetota > UBA4738 > UBA4738 > HRBIN12 > JAOUEA01. The sequence goes on along the minus strand of CAWEPI010000004.1, from coordinate 1,035,566 downwards.
GGGCCGACACGTGGGCCCGCGCCCGGACGGCCGAGATCATCGAAGAGCGTTAGGGTCCGACGATGACCGGAACCCTCGCGATCGTGGTGTTCTTCACCGGCCTGCCTGTTCATCATCCTGATCCACGAGGCGGGGCACTACGCGGTGGCCCGCAGGTTCGGGTTCAAGGTGGAGGAGTACTTCGTCGGGTTCGGGCCCAAGCTCTGGTCCTTCCGTCGAGGGGAGATCGAGTACGGGGTGAAGGCCCTGCCCCTCGGTGGCTACGTGAAGATCGCGGGGATGAACCCGTATGAGCCCGTGCCCCCCGAGGACCTGCCGCGCAGCTATGGGGCGAAGCCCATCTGGCAGCGTGCGCTCACGATCTTCGCGGGCCCCGGCTCGCACTTCGTCGTGGCCGCGATCCTCTTCGCGATCTGGCTCTTCGTCTTCGGCGACCCGCGCACGGCCCCGATCGTCGTCGAGCAGGTGCCGCGCCAGCTGAACGGGCACGTGGGTCCGGCCTACGCCGGCGGCATGCGTCCGGGCGACGTCGTCGTCGCGATCGATGGCATCGCGGACCCATCCCCGGAGCAGGTCTCGACCACCCTCACCTCGACGGCGGCCGACCATCCGGGCCGATCGATCCCCGTCGTCGTCGCCCGTGACGGCCGCACGATCACCCTCTCCCTCGTCCCCGAGCTGTCGGACGTCGAGGGGGTGACGATCGGGAGGGTCGGGGTGGTGCTGGCGCCGCCCGACCCCGCGGGCGAGGGCGTGATCCCGTCGATCGTCGGAGGGGTCAGGCTGGTGGGCCAATCCATCGCCGAGTCCTTCAAGCAGATCGGCCACGTCTTCGGGCCGCAGGGCATCGGCCGGGTCTTCACGCTGTTGTTCTCCAACGAGCCTCGGACCACCCAGGACCCGACGAGCGTCGTGGGCATCGGCCAGCAGGTCGGCGCGACGGGTGCCGCGGGGGACTGGGGCACGGTGCTCTACTTCCTCGCGTTCGTGACGGTGTTCATCGGTCTGCTCAACCTGCTGCCTCTCCCGCCGTTCGACGGTGGGCATCTGGCGGTGCTCGCCCTGGAGAAGATCCGCGGCAAGGCGATCGATATGCGGAAGCTGATCCCGGTCTCGGCGGCGGTGATGGCGTTCTTCGTGGTCTTCGTGATCGCGACCGTCATCTTGGACTTCACGAAGCCGATCCCCAGCCCGTAGAGACGTCGGTGCTGCCCACGAGGGGTTCCGCGTCGCCACACTTTCTCAACACCGCCCCCCTCGGGGCGCAACACGCTGCGGATACGATGCTCGCATGAGCGAACAGACCGTCTTGGTCGTCGACGACGAGGAGGCCATCGCCGAGGCGGTCCGTGCCCGGCTCGAGAGCGAGGGGTACCGGGTCGTGGTGGCCTTCGACGGTCCCCAGGCGATCGAGATGCACCGCCAGCACGCGCCCGATCTCGTCGTGCTCGACCTGATGCTGCCCGGCATGGACGGGCTCGAGGTCTGCAAGGCGATCCAGCGTGACGGCTGGACGCCGGTCCTGATGCTCACCGCCAAGACGGAGGAGGCCGACAAGGTCGCGGGGTTCGCGGTGGGCGCCGACGACTACCTGACCAAGCCGTTCAGCCTGCGAGAGCTCGCCGCCCGGGTGAAGGCGATCCTGCGTCGGATGGAACGGATGCGCGCCCCTCAGTCCGACGGCCCCCTCGACCGCAACGGGCTGGAGATCGATCCGTCCCGCCGGCGCGTCAGCGTGGACGGCGAGGAGATCGGCCTCACGCCCCTCGAGTTCGAGATCCTGTTCACCCTCGCCCGGGACCCGGGCGTGGTGCTCAGCCGCGAACAGCTGATGGACCGGGTGTGGGGCTACCAGGACTACGCGGGTGGGCGCGTCGTGGACTCCCACGTGGCGCGGATCCGGCGCAAGCTTCACGAGGACGGGAACGAGCCGCGGTTCATCCGGACCGTGCACGGCGTGGGGTACGCCTTCCAGGAACCGTCGTGAGCACCCGGCCCCTGGAGCGGCTCCCCACGATCCGGGGCAAGCTGGGATCGACCATCGTCGTGGCGGTGGCCATCACGATCGTCATCTCCTACGGGTTGATCGGATTCGCCCTGCGCAACTCGCCCAAGGACTCGGAAGCGGTGGACGCTCTCAGCCTCGCGCGCAGGGTCCAGCTGGGCAACGTCGACCCGCTCCCGGCCAACACGATGGTGGCCCGGCGGGATCGCTTCGGGATCATCACGATCGAGGGGGCGGACCTCGGGGTCACGCCGCCGATGTTCGACGACGTCGTTCCGCACTGGGGGGTCGTGGGCAAGAACGTGTACGCGTTCCTCCCGCTGGGCGGGCGAGGTGCTGCGATCACCGTGATGCACACGTCGCCCACGCGGGGGTCGCTGGGCCGGATCTCGGCCACGCTCGGGTTCCTGCAGAGCGTCTGGTGGCAGTTCCTCCTCGCGGGAGCCATCGCGGCGGTGATCGCGCTCGTGCTCGCCCGATGGCTCGCGCGCGGCATGACGCAGCCGCTTGCGCGACATGGCGGAGGCCGCCAAGCACATGGAGACCGGCGACTACAGCCAGCGCGTCCACACGACCAGCCGTGACGAGGTGGGCCAGCTCGCCGCCGCGTTCAACCGGATGAGCGCCGAGCTGGAGAACCTGGAGGCCTCGCGACGGGATCTGGTGGCGAACGTCTCGCACGAGCTCAAGACCCCCATCACGGCGATCCGCGCCCACCTCGAGAACCTGTTGGACGGGGTGGAGCAGCCCGACCCGCGGACCCTGGAAGTGATGCTGGCCCAGTCGGAGCGACTGGGGCGGCTGGTGGAGCAGTTGCTGGATCTGTCGAGGCTCGAGTCCGGCGAGGTGCCGCTGCACCGTGAGGACATGCAGTTGGGTCCCGTCGTCGCGCAGGTGGTCTCGGAGATCGAGGTGGCGCGCCCGGGCCGCGGCGTGACGCTCGATCGCGAGGTGCCGGAGGATCTGCCTGCGATCGACGCGGACCGCGAGCGCGTGCATCAGGTGCTCTTCAACCTCGTCGACAACGCGGTGCGCTTCACCCCGTCGGGCGGCGCCGTCACGGTCTCCGCCCACCGCCACAACGGCTCGGTCGAGATCTGCGTGAGCGACACGGGCGTCGGCATCCCACCGGAGCACCTTCCCCGCCTCTTCGAGCGGTTCTATCGCGTGGATAGCGCGCGTGCGCGCGAGGACGGCGGCACCGGCATCGGGCTGGCCATCGCGCGCTCGGTCGTCGAGGCCCACGGAGGTCATCTGAAGGCCGAGAGCGAGATGGGCAAGGGCAGCAGCTTCACGTTCGACCTACCGGTCGCGGCCGCGGCCACCAACGACAGGAGGGATCCTTGAAGTCGACCACCACCAGCGTGACGGTGCAGGCCGCCGAACGCTACGCCTTCCTCGACCTCACCGACGACCTCCGTCGCGCCGTCAAGGACGCCGGGGTCACCGACGGTGCCGCGATCGCCTTCTGCGCCCACACGACCTGCGCCTTGCTGATCAACGAATGGGAGGACGGCGCGATGGCGGATTTCCGTCGGCACCTCACCGACCTCGTGCCGCACGACGGCGTGTACTACCAGCACGACGACTTCGAGATCCGCACGCAGAACCTGAACCCCGATGAGCGAGAGAACGGACACGCGCACGTGAAGGCGATGCTGCTCTCCGCCACCTCGCACGCGATCCCCGTCTCGGCCGGCGAGCCCTCGTTCGGGACCTGGCAGCGCCTCATCCTCTTCGAGATGGACGAACCGAAGGACCGCACGATCACGTTCCACGTGTTCGGGGCGTAGGTCGGCCTCAGCGTCCACCCACCCACCTCCTACACTGGTCAGCGAGATGCCCATCGAGCGGAAGAAGACCCGGCAGATCCGGATCGGCGACGTGCCGGTCGGAGGTGACGCCCCGGTGTCGCTCCAGTCGATGACCACCACGAAGACGGCCGACATCAACGCGACGCTCCAACAGATCGCCTCGCTGGTGGCGGCGGGCGTCGACATCGTGCGCGTCGCCGTCCCGCATTGGGAGGATGCCGAGGCGCTCGTGGCGATCGCGGCGAAGTCGACCGTCCCGGTCGTCGCCGACATCCATTTCCAGTGGAAGTACGCGATCGCCGCGTTGGAGGCGGGGATCCAGGGACTGCGCATCAACCCCGGGAACATCAAGTACCAGGACAAGGTGCGGCTGATCGCGCGTGAGGCCAAGGCGCGCGAGGTGCCCATCCGCATCGGCGTGAACGCGGGCTCGCTCGAGAAGGACCTGCTGGCCAAGTACGGCGCTCCGACCCCCGAAGCCCTCGTGGAGTCGGCCTTGAGCGAGGCGCGCATCCTCGAGGACGAGGAGTTCTTCGACATCAAGATCAGCGTGAAGCATTCCAACCCCGCGGTGATGATCGAGGCCTACCGCCAGCTCGCCGAGGCGTGCGACTACCCGCTGCATCTGGGCGTGACCGAGGCCGGCCCGATGCCGATGGGCGGGGTGAAGAGCGCGGTGGGGATCGGCACCCTGCTCGCGGAGGGCATCGGCGACACGATCCGCGTGTCCCTCACGGACGATCCCGTCGAAGAGGTGAAGGTCGGGACCACCATCCTGCAGGCGCTCGGCCTGCGCGAGCGGGGGCTCGACCTGGTGGCCTGTCCGTCCTGTGGTCGGGCGGAGGTCAACGTCCTCGAGCTCACGAAGCGGGTGAACGAGGCGATCGAGACCGAGGAGTTCACGGTCCCGATGCGTGTGGCCGTGATGGGGTGCGTGGTGAACGGCCCGGGAGAGGCGCGCGAGGCGGACGTCGGCATCGCGTCGGGCAACGGGCTGGGCTTCATCATCGTGAAGGGTGAGGTCGTGGCGAAGGTGCCCGAGGAGGAGCTGGTCGACGCCCTCATGGTGGAGGCCCGCAAGGTCGCCGCCGAGAAGGCCGCGGCGGAGGCCGTCACCGCCTGAGGCCGTTCAAGCCCCGCGGGCACCCATGCCGATAACCCAGCGCATGAGGGGACGGCGGATACTCCTGGGCGTCGTGCTCGTCGCGGCGCTCGTGGCCCCGGCCTCCGCGGGGACGCCCACCGCGTCGCGCGCCCCGGTCCCCGGAACGAGCTGCAGCGTCTTCCCGGCCGACAACGTGTGGAACATGGACGTGTCGAAGCTGCCCGTGCATCGCAAGAGCAAGATCTGGAAGCGGGCGATGCACGCGCGATCCACGAACCTCCACCCCGACTTCGGGCCCCCGAAGTACGGCATCCCGTTCGACGTCGTCACGGATGCGCATCCCACGACCCAGGTGCGGTTCACGTACGGGAGCGAGAGCGACCACGTCGCGTACCCGTTCGGCGCCGACACGACGATCGAGGGCGGCTCCGACGCGCACGCCTTGATGGTGAACGGGGATACCTGCACCCTGTACGAGCTCTTCGCGGCGGACTGGAACGGCGGCGACCCGCACGCCGGCAGCGGAGCGGTCTTCCATCTGGGGTCGAACGCCTTGCGCAGGGCGGGCTGGACGAGCGCCGACGCCGCGGGTCTGCCCATCTTCCCGGGCCTGGTGCGATGGGACGAGGTCCAGGCGGGCGCCATCGATCACGCGATCCGATTCACCGCCGACTGCACCTCACGCCACTACCTCTGGCCCGCCCGGCACCAGGCCGGCGTCGCGAACCCCCGCTGTCCCCCGATGGGCGCGCGATTCCGGCTGAAGGCAGGGTTCAAGCTCGCGGGGTTCTCGCATCCCGCGCGCGTGATCCTCACGGCCATGAAGCACTACGGGTTGATCCTGGCCGACAACGGCAGCGACTGGTACTTCCAGGGCGAGGTCAACCCCAACTGGACCTACGCGCTGATGGACGCCCTCAAGCGGGTGCCCGCGGCGGCGTTCGTGGCGGTGGACGAGTCGGCGTGCAAGGTCGGGCCGAACACGGGCGCGTTCGCCTACGGTCCGGGATGCCCCGCCCCATGATCTAGTCGGTCACGAGCGCCAGGAAGTTCTCGACGATCCGGGGACCCTCCGGGGTGAGGATGCTCTCGGGGTGGAACTGCACCCCGTACCGGGGGAGCGTCCGGTGGGTCGTGCCCATCACGAGGCCGTCGTCGGTCCACGCGGTGAGCTCCAGCTCCTCGGGCAGGTCCGCCCGCGTCACCACGAGCGAGTGATAGCGCCCCGCCTCGAACGGGTCGGTCACGCCCTCGTAGATCCCGCCGCCGCGGTGCCGCACGAGCGATGCCTTCCCGTGCACGGGCGCCGTGCGGGCGACGGTCCCGCCGTACTCGATCCCGATCGCTTGGTGCCCCAGGCAGACGCCGAGGACGGGCGTGGCGGAGGGAAGGAGGTCGAGCAGGTCGGTGAAGCATCCCGCGTCCTCCGGGCGTCCCGGGCCCGGGGACAGGACCACGGCCGCTGGTTCCCGCGCCACCAAGGCGGCCGGCGGCTCCGCGTCGCTCTTCACGACCTCCGTCTCGTGCCCGAGGCTCTCGATCAGCTGGACGAGGTTGTAGGTGAACGAGTCGTAGTGATCGACGATGAGGATCATGGCGGCGACTCCTCCCGGTGCTCGCTCAGCGTACCGCCGGCGTCGGGAACCACCGCGGGCAGGAGCGCCTCCGCCTTCGCCTTGGTCTCCTCGAGCTCGGACTGCGGGTCCGAGTCCGCCACCACGCCGGCGCCCGACTGGACGTGTGCCTGACCATCCTTCACCACGGCGGTCCGGATCGTGATGCAGAAGTCGAGGTCGCCCTCGAAGGTGAGGTAGCCCACCGCCCCGCCGTACGGTCCCCGCGCGTCGGGCTCGTGCTCCGCGATCAGCTCCATCGCCCGACGCTTCGGCGCTCCCGAGAGCGTCCCCGCCGGGAAGGTCACCGCGAGCGCATCGAGCGGATGCTGATCCTCTCGGAGGTCGCCCTCCACGGTCGAGACGATGTGCATGACCTTGGTGAACCGCTCGACCTGCATCAGCTCCGTCGGTGTCACGCTCCCGGGCACGCACACCCGGCCGAGGTCGTTGCGGGCGAGGTCCACGAGCATGGCGTGCTCGGCCCGCTCCTTGGGGTCGGCGAGGAGCTCGTGTTCGAGGAGTCGGTCGCGGACCTCCGTCTCGCCCCGGGGGCGCGTCCCCGCGAGCGGCCGCGTGGACACCCGGCGCCCTTCGACCCGCACGAGCGGCTCGGGCGAGGAGCCGGCGAGCTCGAGGCCCAGCATCCGAAGGAAGAACATGTAGGGGGCGGGGTTCGCGACGCGCAGGCGCCGGTAGATGGGGAACCCGCCCTCAGGCGCGGGGAAGGTGAGCCTGCGGGAGGGCACGCCTTGGAAGATGTCCCCGGCGAGGATGTGGTCCTTGAACGTGGACACGATCTCGCGGTAGCGCCCATCGGGCATGTTGGGCACGCCGGCGATGTCTGCCGCGCCCGCGGTCACCGGGGCGAGGTCCGGAGGCGAGGCCCCCGCGATCGTCGTCGCGAGGTGTTCCAGGGCGGCCACCCCGTCGTCGTACCCGCCGGCAGGGACGTGAGCCACGAGGATGAGCCGTTGCGTCCAATGGTCGAAGACCGCCGCCCGGTCCACGACGAGGAGCCCGATCGGCGGCGCCGGCGCCGAGGCGGGATCGGGAACGGGGTGCCCGTCGAGGAGCTCGGCCGCCTCGAACGCCACGTAGCCCATGAGCCCCCCGGTGATGGGCGGCAAGCCCGGCATGCGCGGCGCCCGGAGCGCGTGCGCGATCTCGATGAGGGCCCCGCGCGCCGGCCCCTCGACGGCGACCAGCGGGAGCCTCGGCCGCGCGAGGTCCGTGATACGGACCCCCGAACGATCGGCCACGATCACGGCGGCCGGATCCCCGGCGACGAAGGAGTAACGGCCCCACCGCTCGCTGCGCTCCACCGACTCCAGCAGCAGGCCCGGACCGTCGCCCGCCAGTGCCGGGAAGAGCCCCACGGGCGTCGAGACGTCGGCGAGGAGCTCCGCCCAGACCGGGACCAGCGGCCACGCCTCGGCGAGCGACGCGAACGTCGCGCGGTCCGGCCGGATCGTGAGCGGTGCCTGCACGTGGGTCCTCCTCGGGGATGGGACGACGACGCCCCGGGTCTCGGCCGGGGCGTGTGAGCGGTGATCGTGGAGACGGATCAGACGCGCGGGGGCACCGGGCTCCTGAACGCCCGGGGCCAAACCCAGTTCGATCCGCGCGGTCGCATGCGCGGGATTCTGGCGGCTGTCCCCGGTCGCGTCAATCGGTGGCCGACCCCCGCGCACCGCCGCCGCGGGTCGGTATCCTTCCCCCTCATGCGGTTGTCGAAGCTCTTCGCGCGCACGCTCAGGGAGGACCCGGCCGAGGCCGAGGCGCCCAGCCACCGCCTGCTGCTGCGCGGGGCCTTCGTGCGCAAGCTGATGGCGGGTGTGTACACGACGATGCCCCTGGGCATGCGCGTGACGAAGAAGATCGAGGCGATCGTCCGCGAGGAGATGGACGCCGCGGGCTCCCAGGAGATGCGGGTGCCGATCGTGCTGCCCGCCGAGCCCTGGAAGCTGACCGGGCGGTGGGAGGCCTACGGCGACGAGATGTTCCGCCTCAGCGACCGCCACGGCCGCGAGCTCGTGCTCGGACCGACCGAGGAGGAGGTGTTCACGCCGCTCGTGGCCGACGAGTTCCCCTCGTACAGGGACCTTCCCGTCAACCTCTATCAGGTGGAATGGAAGTACCGGGACGAGCTCCGCCCGCGGTACGGACTCCTGCGTGGGCGGGAGTTCCTGATGAAGGACGCGTACTCGTTCGATCGCGACGAGGACGGGATGCGGGCGTCCTATCGTGTGATGTACGAGGCGTACGAGCGCATCTTCGACCGATGCCGGCTCGAGCACGTGGTCGTCGAGGCCGACGCCGGCACGATCGGGGGCGACGTGAACCACGAGTTCATGGCGCTCGCCGACGTGGGGGAGGACCTGTTCGTGCGATGCGAACACGGCGACTACCTCGCGGATCTGGAGGCCGCCACCCCCGCGCCTCCGGCTCCGCTGGAAGGTGTCGAGCCCGAAGAACTGGAGCGCGTCCTCACCCCCGGGGCCGTCACGATCGAGGCCGTCTGTGCTCAGCTCGGGATCGACCCCTCGCGCACCCTGAAATGCATGCTGTTCGAGGCCGACGGACGCACGGTCGTCGTGCTCCTGCCGGGTGACCGCGAGGTGAACGAGAAGAAGCTCGCCAGCCTCTTCTTCCCGACGGTCGTGCGCCGCTACGAGGACGCCGACTTCGCGGCCCACGGCTACGCCAAGGGCTTCGTCGGCCCGCAGGACCTCGGCGAGGACGTCACCGTGCTCGCCGATCACGCCGTGCGCGGGGGCGCCAACTGGGTGACGGGTGCGAACGAGGTCGACGTCCACGTGCGCGGCGCGAACGTCGGCCGCGACTTCCGGGTGGACCGGTACGAGGATCTCGTGCAGATCCGCGACGGGGACGTCTGCCCGAACGACGGGGGCGCACTGCGCGTCGGTCGTTCGATCGTCGTGGGCCATGTGTTCCAGTTGGGGACCAGGTACTCGGGACCCCTCGAGGCGACCTACCTGGACGAGGACGGCACGCAGCGGGCCTACCAGATGGGCTGCTACGGCATCGGGATCACCCGGATCATGGCCGCCGCAGCCGAGCAGTATCACGACGATGCGGGGCTGCGCTGGCCGAGGGTCCTGGCGCCCTTCGAGGTGGCGGTGATCATGGCGAATCAGGACGATGCGCAGGTCACCGCCGCCGCGGAGCGTATCTACGAGGCGCTGCGCACCGGCGGGGTGGAGGCGGTCCTCGACGACCGCGACGACCGCGCCGGCGTCAAGTTCGCCGATGCCGACCTGATCGGATACCCCGTCCAGGTGACGGTGGGCAAGCGGGGGCTCGCGGCGGGGACCGTCGACCTGAAGCTGCGCGCCACGGGCGAGCGCAGCACCGCGACGCTCGACGGGGCGGTGCCGGCCGTGGTCGACCTCCTCGCCACCGCCCCGTAGCGCCTCGAAGCACCCCGACGTGACACCTCGGCTATACTGACCGACGTACAGCGAACCGAAGGTGTGTCCGAAGGTGGGCTCGCGCCCACCTTTCTGTTCGGAAGGGAGGGTCGGGCCGTGGACGCGGAAGCGCTGGTCAGACCCCTCATCGAGGCCGAAGGGCTCGAGCTGGTGGAGATCGTCTCCGCCAGCGAAGGCGGCCGCAGGGTGCTCCGCGTGATCGTGGATCGGCCCGGCGGCGTCGACCTCGACTCCCTGACGGACCTCTCGCGTGCCGTCTCGCGTCACCTCGACGCGGAGGGCTTCGCGACGGGCCCGTACGCGCTGGAGGTGTCATCACCCGGCATCGAACGGCCCCTGAGGGACCCGCAGCAGTTCCGGCGGGTCCTGGGTGAGCGGGTGAAGGTCAAGACCACGGAGCCCGTGGCCGGGTCCAGGTCCCACACCGGTGCGCTCCGGGCCGCCGACGACGACGGCATCACGCTCGAGGTCGACGCCGGCACGGACGCAGGCGCGGACTCAGGCACGGTCCGCATCGGGTACGCCGACATCGCGTCGGCGCGCACCGTCGTGGACTGGGACGCCGAACTGAAGAGGAGCAACGCATGAACGCCGAGATGATCGCCGCGCTGCGGGAACTGGAACGCGAGAAGGGCATCGCCTTCGAGACGATCCTCCAAGGGCTGGAGGAGGCGATGGCCTCTGCCTACAAGACGTGGTGGAAGCAGGAGAACCCGACCGCGGACGACGACTTCGTGGGGTTCCGCGCCACGATCGACCCCGAGACGGGCGACCTCACCATGATGAAGCAGATCCTCGAGGAGATCGACGTCGCTCCCGCCGAAGAAGGCGGTGAGCCGACCGTGGAGATGAAGGTGATCTCCGAGGAGCCGGTCGAGGTCACCGACGAGTTCAAGGGTCGCATCGGCGCGCAGACCGCGAAGCAGGTCATCTTCCAGAAGCTCCGCGACGCCGAGCGCGAGATGACCTACGAGGAGTTCGCCGGCCGCGAGGGCGACGTCGTGACCGGCATCGTGCAGCAGCAGGAGCGCCGCTACACCCTGCTCGACCTGGGCAAGGTGGAGGCGCTGTTGCCGCAGGCCGAGCAGGTTCCCTCCGAGCCCTACCGACACGGTGAGCGCCTGAAGGCGTACATCACGGAGGTGCGGCGGGGCACGAAGGGCCCGCAGATCGTGGTTTCCCGGAGCCATCCCGGGCTCCTGAAGGCGCTCTTCGCGATGGAGGTGCCCGAGATCGAGGAGGGCATCGTGGAGATCAAGGGGGTGGCGCGCGAGCCCGGACACCGTTCGAAGATCGCCGTGACCTCCAACGAACCCGGCGTCGACCCAGTGGGCGCGTGCGTGGGGCCCAAGGGCTCACGCGTGCGGATGGTCGTGAACGAGCTGCGTGGCGAGAAGATCGACGTCGTCCCGTTCTCCGAGAACCCGGCCGAGCTGGTCGCGAACGCGCTGCAGCCCGCCAAGGTCAAGGAGGTGCGCATCGACGAGGTCACCGGAACGGCGATGGTGATCGTCCCCGACTACCAGCTGAGCCTGGCCATCGGCAAGGAGGGTCAGAACGCTCGGCTCGCGGCCCGCCTGACCGGATGGCGGATCGACATCAAATCGGAGACGCAGGTCGCCGACGACGCGCGCGGCGCCACGGCGGCCGCCGTGGAGGTCGAGGTCGAGCCGGCTCCGGAGGCCGTGGCGGAGGTGGCGGCCGCCGAAGAGCAGGTCGCGGATGCTGCCGTCGAGGAGATCGCCGCGGAGGAGGAGGCGGTCGTGGCGATCGACGAGGCCGTCGCCGAGGAGGCTGAAGCTCCCGCGGGGGAGTGAGCACGCGCGATGCACCCGCGCGGGTGCGAACGTGCGCGGGCTGTCGCGAGCGTGACGCGAAGGCGCGCATGATCCGTCTCGTGCGCGCGCCGGACGGTGTCGTCCGGGTCGATGGGAACGGGTCCGCGCCCGGGCGCGGCGCCTACGTGCACCGCCGCGTGGACTGCCTTGCGGCCCTGGGCCGCGGGGGTCTCGCGCGGGCGTTGCGGACGGGCCTCGGCCCGGAGGAACTGGGTAGGCTAACGAGCGAGATCGAACGGGAGATGGAAGCGTCTTGAGGGTTCACGAACTGGCGAAGGAGCTCGGGGTCACCAGCAAGGAGCTGCTGGTGACGTTGGAGCAGATGGGGGTGACGGGGAAGTCCGCCTCATCCAGCGTGCCCGAGGACCTCGTCCCACGCCTGCGCGCGTCTGGCGGCAAGGCGACCGAGGCCCCCAAGCGGCGTGAGGTGCTGGAGCCCGCGCCGTCTCCGCGCAAGGCCAAGCCCAAGCCGAAGCCCAAGGCCGAGCCGACGCCGACGGAGCCCGAGGCGACGGTGGAGGCACCCGCGGTCGCCGTGGCGGAGCCCGCCGCGCCCGCGGCGGCCGGCGCCTCCCGTTCCCGCCCCGAGCGTCCCTGCTCCCGTCGCCAAGGAGGCGCCGCCCACGGGCGGACGAGGTCCCCGCGGGCCGCGCCGTCCGGTCGAGCCGTTGGCGCCGTCCAACGTGCTGCAGCTCGTGCGTGGCGCCACCCCGCAGACGATCGCCGACAAGCTCGGGAAGTCACCCGGTGAGATCGTGAAGATCCTCTTCGTGGCCGGCGAGATGGCCACCGCCACCACATCCCTGTCGGATGAAGCGATGGCGTTGGTGGCCGACGAACTCGGGTTCCAGCTCGAGATCATCGACATCCAGGACGAGCTCGAGACCGAGACGCTCGAGGAACAGGTCGACGAGGCCGCGTTGGTGCCGCGTGCGCCGGTGGTCACGATCATGGGCCACGTCGATCACGGCAAGACGAAGCTCCTGGACGCGATCCGTGAGACCGACGTGGTCGCCGGCGAGTTCGGCGGGATCACACAGCACATCGGCGCCTATCAGGCGCACGTGGGCGACCGAGAGATCACGTTCATCGACACCCCGGGCCACGAGGCGTTCACGGCGATGCGCGCCCGTGGCGCCAAGGTCACCGACATCGCGGTCCTGGTGGTGGCGGCCGACGACGGCGTGATGCCGCAGACGCTGGAGGCGCTCGACCACGCCAAGGCGGCGCAGGTGCCCATCGTCGTGGCGGTCAACAAGGTCGACAAGGAGGACGCCGATCCCAACCGTGTCCGCACCCAGATGGTCGAGCACGGCATCGTCCCCTCCGAGTGGGGCGGGGAGTACGAGTTCGTCGACGTCTCCGCCAAGGCGCGCACCAACCTCGACACCCTCCTCGACACCCTCCTGGTCGTGGCCGATCTGGAAGAGCTCAAGGGCGATCCGTCGGGACGTGCGCGCGGGACCGTCATCGAAGCCCACCTGGACAAGGGCCGCGGTCCCGTCGCGACCGTGCTGGTGCAGAAGGGAACCCTCGAGGTCGGCGACGCCCTGGTCTGCGGGGTCACCTACGGCAGGGTCCGGGCGATGCTGGACGAGAACGGCAAGCCCGTGAACGCGGCGGGACCGGCGAAGCCCGTGCAGATCCTGGGGTGGGAGGCGGTTCCGGAGTCCGGCGAGGACTTCCGCGAGGTGGAGGACGAGCGCGAGGCGCGCCACATCGCGTCCGAGCGGGAGTCGCGCGCGCGCGCGGCCGAGCTCGTGACGACCCGTCCGCCGACGCTCTCGGATCTCCTGCGTCAGCAGGAGCGTTCCGAGATCCCCGAGCTCAACCTCATCGTGAAGGCGGACGTTCAGGGGTCCCTCGGCGCGCTGACCGACGCGTTCCTCAAGCTGCCGCAGGAGGAGGTGCGCGTGAACATCGTGCACAGCGCGGCGGGCGCCATCACCGAGCGCGACATCTCCCTCGCCCTCGCCTCGCACGCGATCGTGATCGGGTTCAACGTGCGGCCCGACAAGCCGGCTCGCGACCTCGCCGAGCAGGAGAAGGTCGATATCCGCCTGTACCAGGTGATCTACGACGCGATCGACGACGTGAAGGCGGCGCTGTCGGGGATGCTCAGCCCGGAGGAGCGCGAGAAGGTCACGGGCGAGGCTGAGGTCCGCCAGACCTTCCGGGTTCCCCGTCTGGGGGTGATCGCCGGATCCTACGTGAAGAGCGGCGTGATCCGCCGCAACGCCAAGGCTCGCCTCATCCGCGACGGCGTGGTCGTGTACGACGGCAAGATCGCCTCGCTGCGGAGGTTCAAGGACGACGTCTCCGAGGTGCGGGACGGTTTCGAGTGCGGCATCGGCATCGAGAACTTCCAGGACATCAAGGAGGGCGACCTCATCGAGGCCTACGAGGTCGAAGAGATCGCCCGCACCATCTGACGTGCTGGTCGTCCTCGTCCGGTTCGATCTCCGCATCCCCGGTTGCCGCTCGCTCAAGGAGAAGCGGCACGTCGTGAAGTCGCTCATCGCCGCGATCCGCGCCACGTTCAACGTGAGCGTGGCCGAGGTGGACCACCACGACCTCTGGCAGCGCACGGCGATCGGGGTCGCGGCGGTGGGCGCCGAGGAGTACCACCTGCGCAAGGTCGCCCAGGAGGTGGAGCGACTGGTCGATCGCTGGGTGGAGGTGGAGGTGATCGACCGCGAACGCTCCGTGCATCGCGCGGAGGACTGAGCACGGCGGTCCGTTAGGCTGGGCGCATGACCCAGGGCGCGCGCACAGATCGCGTCGGCGAGGAGTTCCGCGAGGTGCTCGCCGAGCAGATCCAGAAGCTGAAGGACCCTCGTGTGGGGTTCGTCACGGTGACCGGCGTGAAGGTCGCCCCGGACCTCAAGCACGCGTGGGTCTATTACACGGTCTACGGCGACGAGAAGGAACGGGCCGGCACGCGCGCGGCCCTGCGCTCGGCCGCCCCCCATCTCCGCAACGTGCTCGGGCGTGAGGTGCGGTTGAAGTTCTTGCCGGAGCTCGACTTCGAGGAGGACACGTCGTACCAGGAGGGCCGCAGGATCGATGAGCTGATCGCCGAGTTGCACCGCAAGGAGCGCGAAGCGTGAGCGTGACACCCGATTTCGCGCGCGCAGCTGCCGTCCTGGGCGACGCCGAGGAGGTGGCGCTCGCCTGCCACGTGAACCCCGACGCCGATGCCCTCGGCTCGATGCTGGGGCTCGCGAACTTCCTGGAGGAGCGGGGCGTGCGGACCACGGCGAGCTTCCCCAACGAGCCGCTCGAGCCGCCGCGCTGGGCCGCGATGCTGCCGGGTTCCGAGCGGCTGGTGCCGGCCAGATCGTTCCCGCGGGAGCCCCGCGTCATGGTCACGTGCGATTGCGCGTCCGCCGATCGCCTCGTCTCGCTCCTGCCCGTGGCCGAGCGAGCCGGCGAGCTGATCTGGATCGACCACCACCGGTCCAACGACGGCCTGGGCACGATCCCCCTCGTGGATCCGCAGGCCTCATCCACGTGCGAGATGGTCTTCCGTCTCATCGAGGCGATGGGCGGCGGGATGTCGGATGGCACCGCCACCTGCCTCTACGCCGGGCTCGTGACCGATACGGGGCGGTTCCAGTACGAGGCCACCACGCCGGAGACCCTCCGGGTGGCCGCCGCGCTCCGGACGCACGCCTTCGATCACGCCCGGCTCGTCCAGGCGCTCTACGAGGACAACCGCCTCGAGTACATCCGACTGGTGGGCACCGCCCTCGATCGGCTCGCGCATGTGCCCGAGGCCGACCTCGTATGGACCTACCTGACGCAGGCCGACCTCCAAGGGGCGGGGGTCCGCGCGGCGGAGACGGACGACCTGATCGACGCGATCCGCACCGCGCGCGACGTCGACGTGGCCGCGGTGATCAAGCAACAGAAGGACGGTCGGTTCAAGGTGAGCGTCCGGTCGCGCGGCGGCCACGACCTCTCGGTCGTGGCGGCATCCTTCGGCGGCGGAGGCCATCGGCTGGCGGCCGGCTACACCTCGAAGCACGGCCCGGCGGGCACCGTCGACCGACTCGTCCGCGCGCTGAACGGCGAGACCGTCGCGCCGTGAGCACCTCGGGCCCCGACGGCCTGGTCCTGATCGACAAGCCGGGAGGCATCACGTCCCACGATGCGGTCGCCTCGGTTCGGCGGGCGCTCGGCACGAGGAAGGTCGGTCACGCCGGGACCCTGGATCCGATGGCCACCGGGCTGTTGCTGATGGGCATCGGGCGCGCCACGCGGCTCCTGCGGTTCCTCGGCGATCTCCCCAAGACCTACGAGGGGTCGATGCGGCTCGGGATCGAGACCGACACGCTCGACGCCGACGGGGCCGTCACGCGCGAGGCGCCGGTCGATGTCACGGCCGAGCGACTCCGTCGCGCGATGAGGGATCTGGTGGGCGACTCGTGGCAGATCCCCCCGGCGTATTCGGCCGTGAAGGTGGGCGGGCGGAAGCTCTACGAGGAGGCCCGCGCCGGGCGGCCGGTCGAGGCTCCGCCGCGACCGGTCCACGTGGATGCGTTCGAGCTCACGGGACTGGAGGGGACCGACGCCTCGTTCCGCGTCGTCTGCGGCGGGGGTACCTACGTGCGGGTGCTGGCGGCCGACGTCGGCGCAGCGCTCGGGTGCGGGGCGCACCTCACGGCCCTGCGGCGCACCGCGATCGGCCCGTTCGACGGCGGCGCAGGCCGCCCCTCCCGACGCCCCCG
Source organism: uncultured Actinomycetes bacterium (assembly GCA_963810945.1). GTDB lineage: Bacteria > Actinomycetota > UBA4738 > UBA4738 > HRBIN12 > JAOUEA01. The sequence goes on along the minus strand of CAWEPI010000004.1, from coordinate 1,019,003 downwards.
TCCTCCTGCCGCCGGAGCGCACGGTGGCACACCTGCCGCGGGTGAGCCTCGAGCCCGAAGAGGCCGTCGCCGCCGGCCACGGCCGCGTCCTCGGGCCCGCAGGCCTCGCCGGCCCCTACGGCGTCTACGCCCCCGACGGCCGCCTCATCGGGGTCTACCGGGACGATGGCGCGAAGGCGCGACCCCTGGTGATCCTCGCGCCCGCGCCGGGCGCGTAGGCTCCGGTTCCTCCTGCCCGCGGTTCGGTGTAGCCTGCTGAGCACTCCGATGGGGGATCGAGGGAACGGGATGGACGAGGAGCACGAGGTCGAACCGGTTGCGGTGCAGGCGCCCGCCGGCGGGGCCGGTGCGGGCGCCGAGGCGACGGCCAAGCGGCGATCGACGAAGAAGATCCTCGGCGCGATCGCCTCGTTGATCATCGTGATCGGGATCTTCGTGTTCGCGATCCCGAAGTTCGCGGACTACTCGGCGGTGTGGAAGGCCGCGAAGACGATGACGCCGCTGGAGATCGGGTCACTGCTCGCGGCGACGGTGTTCAACCTCTTCACCTACTGGTGGGCGAACATGGCGGCCCTGCCGGGACTTCGGCTGTGGCCCGCGTCCGTGCTCACCACGACCACCACCGCCGTGGCCAACACGCTGCCGGGCGGTGGCGCGATCGCCGTCGGCCTGACGTACACGATGCAGCGCTCGTGGGGGTTCACGGGCACCGACACCGCCCTGTACGTGGGGGTGACCGGCATCTGGAACATCTTCGTGAAGCTCGCGCTGCCCGTGCTGTCGATCGCCATCCTCGTGCTCACCGGGCAGAGCAGCACGGCGTACGTGACGGCGGCGATCGTCGGGGTGATCGTGCTCGCCGTGGCCGTCGGGCTGCTCGCCGCCGTCTTCCATTCCGAGCCGCTGGCCCGTTCGGTGGGCCGGGGGCTGGGCCGGGTGATCTCGTTCTTCGCCAAGCCCTTCCGCCGGGGCAAGGGGCCGATCACCGGGATGGACGACAAGGCCGCGAAGTTCCGCGCCGATACGATCGAACTGGTAGAGGCGCGGTGGGTGCGCCTCACGTTCTTCACCGTGCTCAGCCAGCTCGCGCTCTTCTTCGTCCTGTTGCTCGCGTTGCGGCACATGGGGATCAGCGAGTCCGAGGTCAGCACGGCGAAGGTGTTCGCCGTGTATTCGTTCAGCCGGTTGCTGTCCGCCGTGCCGATCACCCCGGGCGGGGTCGGCGTGATCGACCTTGGGTACGTGGGTGGTTTGACCGCGGGCGTCCCCGAGTCCCAACACGCGGCCGTCGTGGCCGCGGTGCTGATCTTCCGCGTCCTGACCTACGGGATCCAGATCCCGCTGGGCGCCCTCACCTACTTCATCTGGCTGAAGAACAAGAGCTGGCGCAAAGCGCCTCCCGACAGACCGGTGGTGGAGACCGAGCTGGCGGCGGAGGCCGGAGGGGCCTGACCGACCCTCAGGCGGGATCGGCGGCGTCGCCCGTCGGAGCCCCTCGCATCGTGCCGCCCTCCCGCCACACCTCGTCCGACGGTGTGTGGCCTATCACGCGGCGGTCGGTGAGCGCCACGAGCGCCGCGACCGTGAGCGCGATGCCGGCGCCCAGGAACACGCCGCCGAGCGCGTCGGAGAACCAGTGCGCGTTCAGGTAGACGCGCGAGCAGCCCATCAGCAGGGCGAAGCCCGCCGCCGCCCACTCCCACACGCGGCGTTTGTGCCCGGCGGGGATGAAGGCGATCACCAAGGCGATGCCGATCGCCGCGCCGGCGACGGAGTGGCCCGACGGATACGAGGGACCGTTCGTGGCGGCGAACGGAGACGGGCGGGCGTCCGCGATCGATCCCCGTCTTCACCCAGGTAAGCGCAGCCTCCGACAGGACCCACGTCAACGCGAACGCGATCGCGTGACGGAACCGGCGGAGGATCAACAGCAGGATCGACGCAGCGCGGCGCGGAAGGGGATGCTGAACGTTCCTCCCCCCAGGAAGTTCAGCGTCTTCGCGAGCGGCGTGAGGAACGAATCGTTGATGTGCTGCACCGCGCTGAAGACCGACTGATCGAAGCGCCCGATCGGCGCGAACGCGGTGGCGGGCGCGACCCGGTCGGCCTGCGAACCGACGGCGAGGGTGAGCACCGTGAAGGCCCCGAGGAGGCAGAGGCCGGCGCCAAGACCGAGGTACGGCCTGTGGAGCATGGCGCGGTGCGGGCGCTCGGCGCCGCTCGCCGCTCATGGGATCCCCGCGCTGGATCATGGCGTAGGCGATCTCGGCGACGAACACGACGCCGACGATCCCGGCCACGGTGAAGGCGATCCGCCGGCGCTCCATCGCTGGATCGATACCGGGGCGTGTGGTGGAGCCAGGCGCTTGAACTCGTCCACCAGGCCGCGCCCGTCCTCCTTCAGGTGACGCTGGAGCTCGGTGGGGATCGCGAGTCCCACGGCGCAGGCGAACGCCTCGCCCACCTCGTCGGGCGTGAAGTAGCGCTGCGAGATGTCGTAGACCGTCTCGCGCGTCGGAGCGCAGCGCCATCACCAGCATCATGTTCGCGAGGTCCACGCGCCTGACGCCAGGGCGAAGGCCGGTTCTCGAGGCCGGAGACGTCGATCAGCTGCAGGTGTCCGTCGACGACGAGGAGGTTGGCCGGCTTGATGTCGCGGTGCGCGAGCCCCTCGTCCCAGAGCCTGCGGACGAGCGCCATGCCCTGGTCGATGATCTCGTCGTTCACCTCGGCATGCCCGAGCGTCTCGGAGTCCTCGAAGAACTCCGTGGGCAGCAGGTACTCGCGGTTCGGGGTGAGCTCCACGATCCCGTAGGTCTTGGCGACGCGGAAGCCGTCGTCGTCCAGCACGCGTAGGGCGTAGTCCTCGTACTCGATCAGCCGCCGCACCGAGCTGAACGGGGTCTCGTCCTCGAGCTGCCCGTAGAGGATCGTGCGTCCCATCCGGTACCAGCGGTCGGCGCGCACGTGGCTCGTCGCGAGGATCTTGCCGAAGAGTCGCGACCCGTCATCGGTGGTCATCAGCAGGGGCGTGGAGCCGCCCGAGCCCTCGTCGCCGAACGCCTCCACATCGGTCACCTCGATGCCGAGCTGGTCCCGCATCGCGCGTTGGACGGCGGCGCCTCGACTCCCGGCGAGATCCAGGTGCGCCGCGTTCCCACCGCGCGCGTAGGAGACGGGGAACGCCTCGTCGGGGCAGAGCCACTCGAAGACCAGGTAGGAGACGCAGGCGCCGAGGATGACGGCGTAGAGCGCCGCCGTCGGATAGACCGCCGCCAGCAGGATGCGAGCGCAGCCCACCGCCGCGAGCAGCGCCACGACGCCGCCGCGAACCTTCGAGCGCGGGCCCTGCCGGCACCATGGCGAACACCATGCTGAACAAGGTGATGCTGAGGGCGACGAATGCCGCGCCGGGCCAGAAATAGTTCACTATGCCGTTCACGGTGGGCCCATCGATCACGGGTATCGGGGGCTATGAGCGCTCGGCGGCGGGAGGAGCGTCACGCGGAGCTGGGTGGCGATCAGGTCCATCACGGCCCATGTGAAGAGCGCCACCGCGAGGTGCCGCCATCGCTTGTAGAACGCGAGGACCAGGATCGCTATCCAGCGCAGCACCAGGATCGCGGCGACCGAGGCGAGCGAGTTGATCACCTTCGCGATGTCGACGGTGACGGTGGTGCGCAGGCCCTCCGGCCCACCGCAGGATGCTGACGTCGATCGCGAGGGGGGTGCCGGGTCTCGCCGTACATCGACGCCATACAAGGCGGCGCCCACGATCACGACCCCGCGCACCGACCCAGATCCAGCGCGTCCACCCGGCCTCGCGCGGCAGCGGCGGCGCCTCGCCCGAGGGCCGCCGAAGGCGCGCATGACGGTGCCCCGAGCGTTTCGTGTGGTGCTCGTCGACAGGGTCTCGTCCACCTGTGCTCCTCGATGGGGCGCGGGCAACGCGGGTAACGATACCCCGCACGCGTTCCCGAGGGGCACCCGCGAGGGTCCGCTAGGCTTCCAGGGCCATGCATGTCGTCCACGGGCTCGAGGCCCTCCCGCTGCCGGACGAGCCCTCGGTGGTGACCGTGGGCTTCTTCGACGGCGTGCACCTGGGCCATCGGGCCGTGCTGACGACGACCGTGGAGCGGGCCCGCGAACGCGCGATGCGATCGGTGGCGGTCACGTTCGACCGGCACCCGCGCGAGGTGCTCACGCCCGGGCGCGAACCCCGGCTCCTCACGACGGTCGAGCGCAAGGCGGCCCTGATCGAGGGAACCGGGATCGACGTCCTGGTGGTCCTCGTGTTCGACGTCGGCGTTCTCGCGGATCCCCGCCGAGGGGTTCGTGCGCGACGTCCTGGTGGGGGGCCTCCACGCGCGTCACGCGGCGATGGGCGCGAACTTCACCTTCGGTCACAAGGCCGCGGGGACGATCGAGACCCTGCCCGGGCTGGGCGCCCCGTTCGGGATGTCGGCCGAGGGCGTGGCGCTCGTGGAGGTGGACGGGAACCGCGTGTCATCGACGTCGGTGCGCGACGCCCTCGCCGCGGGAGACCTCGCGTGGCCCACCATCGCCCTCGGTCGTCGGTTCGTCCTCGACGGCGAGGTGGTCTCGGGCCACGGACGCGGCCGGGGACTCGGGTACCCCACGGCGAACCTGCGCACCTGGCCGCGCCTGTTGCTTCCGGGACAAGGCATCTACGCGGGCGTCGCCGAGCTGCGAGGCCGTCGGTACCGGGCCGCGATCGACGTGGGCACGAACCCGACCTTCGGCGTGGAGCCCCTGCACGTCGAGGCGTTCCTCCTGGACTTCGAGGGCGACGATCTCGCGGGGGAGCCGCTCGCGGTCGAGTTCTGGCACCGACTGCGCGATGAGATCCGCTACGACAGCGTCGAGGAGCTGGTCGAGGCGATCGCCGTCGACGTGGAGCGCACGCGGGCCCTCGTTCCCGACGCGGAGCTCACGCTAGTCGCGCATCAGCCGCACGGCCAGGGCGCTCTCGTACCCGAGTGGGATCGAGACCGCGGTGCGCTGCAGGATCCCGTTCCCCGGGCGCGTGACCTCGCGCGCGAAGGATCCGCTCAGCCCGCTGCCCACGATGGCCGCCGCCACGGTAGGGATCGTCCATCGCCGCCAGCGCGGGTCCTTCCGGAAGCGGCGGGCGAGGGCCAGCATGCCGACGGCGCCGCTCACGTGCGAGATCGACGGACGCGATGTCGTGCCCGTCGTTGCGCCAGGACTGACGGACGAGCGCCTCCCCGGGGAGGGGGAAGTTGGACATGCGGTCGCGGCGCAGGGCACCGGCGGCCATCACGGCCAGACCGGAGATCCCCATCAGGGACGGGCCCGGCCCGGCCCGCTCGACGCCGCCCAGTCGATCGGAGAGTTCCCTGGCGAACAGCACCGTGCACGCGCCGAGCACGAGGAACCCCGAGACCATGATGTGCGGCGCCCTGGCGTCGTGGGCGGCGAGCCCGCTGATGTGCTCGTTCGCCGCCGAGTAGGCGGGCTGGCGCAAGGTGCCCACGGCCCAGGCCGCCGTGAACGCCGCCGGTCCCGCCAGACCGCACGCGGCCCGCAGACGTGACGCCCTCGTCCCCACGCGCGGCATCCTAGCCCTCGCCTCTGGCAGGATGCGGCGATGCGACACGCTGTTGGACCGCCTGCTCGGGTGGATCGCAGACATCGCCGCGTTCGGATGGTTCCGCAGCGTCGAGGTGGCCGGTCGCGATCGGTTCCCGCGCGAGGGCCCGGTGGTGGTGGTGGCCAACCACGGCGGCGGCTTCGTCGATCCGGCGCTGCTCGCGAGCGTGCTTCCGCGGTTGCCACGGTTCCTCGCGACGGCATCGCTCTGGAAGTACGTGATCACCCGGCCGCTCCTGGCGTTCGCGGGGGCGATCCCCGTCTATCGCGCCGTGGATGGCCCCACCGACCACAACCGGGGAACCTTCGACCGGTGCCACGAGGTGCTGCGCGAGGGGGGTGTCGTGGCGCTCTTCCCCGAAGGCCGGGCGAGCGACGCCACGCACCTGCTTGCCGGTGAAGACGGGGGCGGCCCGGATCGCGCTCGGCGCGCGGGCGGCGGGGGTGAGCGGCGTCGCCATCGTCCCGGTCGGGCTGATGTACGAGGACAAGGCCTCGGCACGCTCGCGGGCGTACGTGCGCGTGGGCCGCCCGCTCATGCTCGACGAAGAGATCGGCGCGTTCCTCCAGCCGGGCTCGGCGGGCGGCGAGGACGACCGTGAGGCGGTGCACGCGCTCACGGACGAGGTTCGAGACGCGGCTCGGTCACGCGGCCCTGTCGTTCCGCGATGCCGCCGAGCTCGATGCCCTCGCCACGGCGGCGCAGGTCGCGTTGCGACCCGCCGAGGCCGGCGAAGGGTGGACCCCGCCGCTGTCGACCGTGGACGAGCTCGCCGCGAGGCTGGCCGACTCGTCGGGGCGCACGGAGGTGCGGTCTGCCGCCGAGACGTATCGAGCGGCCCTCGAGGCCAACGCCGTGGGCGACGCGTCCGTGGCGGCCGCCGCGGAGGGCCGGTTCCATCGGGTCCACCTGCTCGCCTCGCTCCTGACGGTGATCGCCCTGCCCTTCGCCCTCGCGGGCCTCGTGGTCGACGGGGTGCCTGGACTGCTCGTGCATCTGTCGGGGCGGCCCACGATGGCGCCGGTGACCAGGGCCACGGTGAAGTTCCTCCTCGCCCTCGTCGGCTTCCCGATCACGTGGATGATCTGCGCCTGGCTCCTCTCCGGACGGGTCGGCCACCCCTGGATCATGACGGCGTTCCTCGGTCCGTTCTGCGGGCTCGTCGCGCTGTGGGTCCTCGACCGGATCCTCAGGGGACGGCGGGCGCGGCTGGACCTCGCCCGCCTCACGGGGCCCAGGTCGTCCCTGACCGATCTTCGGGACCGCCGGGCACACGTGGTGGAGGCGGTCACGAACGCCGTGGGGCGGGTCCGACCGGTCGCGGGTGGGCGCGGGCTCGGGTCACCTGAGCGTGACCGCTGGTAGCCTTAGCAACTGACCATGACGACACTGACCAAAGACGAGAAGACGCAGATCATCTCGGAGTATGCCCGCAGCGCGGGCGACACCGGGTCCGCGGAGGTCCAGATCGCGGTGCTGACCAAGCGCATCGCCGACCTCACGGAGCACCTCAAGACGCACAAGCACGACCACGCGTCGCGCCGCGGCCTCCTGAAGATGGTGGGCCGGCGCCGTCGCCTGCTCGAGTACCTCAAGAACGAGGACATCGAGCGGTACCGCGCGCTGATCGCGCGGCTCGGTCTGCGTCGCTAGATGCACCATCGGAGGTCGCCCGAGGGCGCGCCTCCGCGAGGAGTGATGCCGTTCGACCCACCGGCTCCGTCCACCGGAGGTGGGAACCACCCGCGGTCGGTTATCAGTAGCGAGCTTCCGGATCGGCTCCAAGGTCCGGAGGCCCACCACTGAGAATCGGCCAGTCCACCTCCTCCCGCACCGACGCGAGGGCACCCGCCCCCGCGACAGCTCATCAAGGAGGAACGGCCCATGGCCACCACCCTTTCCCGACAGATCGGGAACCAGACCCTGACGTTCGAGGCCGGCAAGATGGCGCGGCTCGCCGACGGCGCCGTCATGGTCACCTACGGCGAGACGCAGGTCCTCGCGACCTGTGTCCGCAGCGCCCCCCGCGAGGGGATCGACTTCTTCCCGCTCACGATCGATGTCGAAGAGCGGATGTACGCGGCCGGGAGGATCCCCGGCTCCTTCTTCCGGCGTGAGGGCCGTCCGTCCGAGACGGCCATCCTGACGTGCCGCCTGATCGACCGCCCCCTGCGTCCCACCTTCCAGGAGGGCTTCCGCGACGAGGTCCAGGTCATCATCACCGTCCTGGGTGTCGACGGGGAGAACCCCTACGACATCCCCGCCATGAACGCGGCGTCGGTCGCGACCTGTCTGGCGGGTCTCCCGTTCGACGGTCCGGTCGCCTCCGTACGGATGGCCCTGATCGACGGCCAATGGTCCGTCAACCCGACCTTCCAGGAGGTCGAGGAGGCCACGTTCGACGTGGTCGTCGCCGGGCGTCGCAACGAGGCCGGCGTGATCGACGTCCTCATGATCGAGGGTGAGGCGCCCGACAACACGTGGGACCTCCTCGCGTCCGGTGCCGCCGCTCCCACCGAGGAGACGGTGGCCGAAGGCCTCGAGGCCGCCAAGGTCGCCATCGGGCAGCTGATCGACTTCCAGCGGGAGCTCGTAGACGCCGTCGGTGTCACCGAGCAGACCTGGGAGCCCCGTCCGCTCTTCGGCGAGGACGTCTACGAGCTCGTCGCCGCGTTCGCGAAGGACCGCCTGGGCGAGGCCATCGTGCCCGACAAGGCGGAGCGCGAGGCCAAGCTCGACGCCCTCAAGGCCGAGACCAAGGAGCACGTCGCGAACCAGCTGGGTGAGGACGCGCCCTCCCGCATGGCCGAGTTCGGCCCGGCGTGGAAGCAGGTCCAGAAGAAGGTCATGCGCAAGCGCGTGATCGACGAAGGGATCCGCCTCGACGGGCGCACGCCGACGGAGATCCGTCCGCTCTCGGCCGAGGTCGGCGTCTTGAAGCGCGCGCATGGCTCGGCGCTGTTCAGTCGCGGAGACACCCAGGTCCTCAACATCACGACCCTCGGCATGCTGCGGATGACCCAACAGATCGACACCCTCGACCTGGAGGACTCCAAGCGGTACATGCACCACTACAACTTCCCGCCGTTCTCCACGGGCGAGACCGGCCGCGTTGGTTCGCCGCGCAGGCGCGAGATCGGGCACGGGGCGCTCGCCGAGCGGGCCCTCGTCCCGGTGGTTCCCAGCGAGGATGAGTTCCCGTACGCGCTCCGTCTGGTCTCCGACGTGTTGAGCTCCAACGGCTCGACCTCGATGGCCTCCGTGTGCGGCTCCACGCTCTCGCTGATGGACGCCGGCGTGCCGATCAAGGCACCGGTGGCGGGCATCGCGATGGGCATGATCGCCGACGACGGCAAGTTCGTGACCCTCACGGACATCCTCGGCGCCGAGGACGCGCTCGGCGACATGGACTTCAAGGTGGCCGGCACGCGCGAGTTCGTCACCGCGATCCAGCTCGACATGAAGGTCACCGGCCTCCCCGGCGAGGTGCTGGCCGACGCGCTGAAGCAGGCGCGCGACGCCCGGTTCCAGATCCTCGACGTGATGGAGACGGCGATCGAGGCTCCCCGCGACGAGGTGAACGTCAAGGCTCCGCGGATCATCAGCATCCAGATCCCGGTCGACAAGATCGGCGAGGTGATCGGCCCCAAGGGCAAGCGGATCAACGAGATCATCGCGCTCACGGGTGCCGATATCGACATCCAGGACGACGGCACGGTGCACATCGGTTCGATCACGGGCGGCGAGGGCGCCGACCAGGCCGCGCAGATGATCAACGACATCGCCAACCCCCGCCCGGTGCTGGTCGGCGAGGAGTACGAGGGCACCGTCGTGAAGACCACGACCTTCGGCGCCTTCGTGAACCTGGTTCCCGGCCGCGACGGACTGGTGCACATCTCGAAGCTCGGGCGGGGCAAGCGCCTGCAGAGCGTCGAGGAGGCCGTCAAGGAGGGCGACACGATCCGGGTGCTCGTCGAGGACATCGACGCCCAGGGCAAGATCAGCCTGAAGCCGATCGGCGAGGAGTGGGCCATCCCCGAGGGACAGGCCGACGAATCGGGCGGCGGCGAGCGGCGTGACCGCGGCGGCCGTGGCGGCGGTGGCCGCGATCGGGACCGCGGCGGGCGCGACCGCGGCGGACGGAGCGGCGGCGGGGGCGGCGGCGACCGCGAGCGCGGTCGCCGGTTCCGCGACGAGCGGCCGAGCGAGGGTGGCGAGGTCTCGGCCTCGACGCCCACGACCGACGCGCCGACCCCCGAGTGACCGATGCCCATCCGTAGGACCGAGTTCAGCTCGGGCCTCCGGGTCGTGACGGAGCGGATGCCAGGCGTCCGCTCCGTCTCGCTGGGCTTCTGGGTGCTCGCGGGCTCGCGCGACGAGCGCCCCGATATCAGCGGGTCCAGTCACTTCCTGGAGCACCTGCTCTTCAAGGGCACCAAGACGCGCACGGCGCGTCAGATCGCGGAGGAGTTCGACGCCGTCGGCGGCGACGTGAACGCGTTCACCGCCAAGGAGTACACGTGCTACTACGCGCGCGTGCTGGATCGGGACCTCGAGATGGCCGTGGATCACCTCGCGGACATGGTGCAGCACACCGTGATCCGCAAGGCGGACCTCGACGCCGAGCGTCAGGTGATCCTGGAAGAGATCAACATGCACGAGGATTCCCCCGAGGACGTCGCGCACGATCTCTTCACGCGGACGCTCTGGCCGGAGCATCCGCTCGGCCGACCGATCCTCGGGACGGTCGGCACGGTCGAGGCCGCCACGACCGGATCGGTGGGCCGCTTCTATCGCCGGCACTACGTGCCGGGGAACTTCGTCGTGGCGGCGGCGGGCAACCTCAGGCACGAGGATCTCGTGGCGTTGCTGCACGAACGGATGGAGACCGGACGCGAGGTGCGCCCGACCGACCCCTCGGTGTGGAATCGCCGCGCGGCGATCCACATGCCGACGCCGTCGGGCCGGAGCCTCACGAAGCGGCGCAAGACCGAGCAAGCCAACATCTGCCTGGGAACCAACGGGCTCGTGCGATCGGATCCGGATCGGTTCGCGTTCCAGATCGTGAACACGGCGCTGGGTGGGGGGATGTCCTCGCGGCTCTTCCAGGAGGTTCGCGAGAAGCGGGGGCTCGCCTACTCCGTCTACAGCTACCACGCGCAGTACACCGAGGCGGGGCTCTTCACCGCGTACGCGGGGTGCACACCCGCTCGCGCCGGGGAGGTGATCGCGCTGCTCCGCCGCGAGCTGGCCGACGTGGCCGGCGGGGGACTCACCGAGGTCGAGTTCGATCGAGCCAAAGGCCATGTGAAGGGCTCCATGGTGCTCGCGCTGGAAGACCCGGGCGGGCGCATGAGCAGGCTGGGGAAGTCGGAGATCGCCCACGGGGAGATCCTGAGCGTCGACCAGTCGCTGAAGCGGATCGATCGCGTCACGATCGACGATGCGCGCCGCGTGGCGGAGCGGGTACTGTCGCAGCCGATGACCCTCACCGTCCTCGGTCCGTTCGGCGCGACGGCGTTCAAGGAGGCCTCCGCGTGATCCGCGTCGGGGTGGTCGGGGCCACCGGCAAGATGGGCCGCGAGGTCTGCCGGGCGGTGTACGACGACCCTGAGCTGGAGCTCGTGGCGGCCGTGAGCCGCTCCGCGGCCGGGGCCCCGCTCAGTGGGCTCCTCGGGCTCGAGGGCTCCACCGTCGTCGCGGCGGGGGAGCTCGCCGCGCTGGCCGAGGCCGGGGCCGAGGTGCTGGTGGACTTCACCGGTCCCACGTGGGCGCCGGAGCACGTCGCGTGGGGCATCGATCACGGGATGCACGTGGTGGAGGGCAGCACGGGCTTCGAGATCGACCCCGCGTGGGGTACCCAGGATCGCGTGTGCGTCTTCGTCGCCCCCAACCTCGCGATCGGGGCCGTCCTGATGATGCGGTTCGCGGCGGAGGCGGCGCGATATCTCCCCGACGTGGAGATCGTCGAGTATCACCACCCGGCCAAGCGGGACGCGCCGAGCGGCACGGCGCGCGCGACCGCGCGCCGGATCGTGGACGCCCGCGACGACGGAGCCGTCGAGATCCCGATCCATTCGGTGCGCCTGCCGGGCATCGTCGCCAACCAGGAGGTCATCTTCGGTGGGGCGGGGCAGACGCTCACGATCCGCCACGACACCACCGACCGGACCGCGTTCATGCCGGGCGTCCTCCTGGCCGTCAAGGCGGTCGTGGCACGGCCCCCGGGGCTCGTCGTCGGGCTGGACGCCCTGATGGAGCCTGAACGGCCGTGATGCGGCCAGGATCGGGCCATGATCGGGCGATGATCGGGCCAAGATCGGAGAAGACGTGAGCGGGCATCTCGCCGTGGTCGTCGCGCACCCCGACGACGACACCTTCGGGTGCTCGGGAACCGTGGCGCTGCACGCCGAGGACCCACGGTTCCGCTTCACGCTGATCCACGTCACGAGCGGAGAGGCGGGCGAGATCGCCGATCCCGCGCTCGCCACCCGCGAGACCCTCGGCGCGGTGCGCGAGGAGGAGGACCGTCGGTCGTGGATCGCGCTCGGGCGCGAGCCCGACCGCCACGAGTTCTTCCGCTACCGCGACGGCGGCGTCGCGGAGATCCCGTTCGAAGAGCTGGTGGGCAGGATCGCCGAGGTCCTGCTGGACGAGCGCCCCGACGTCGTGATCACGTTCGGGCCCGAGGGCATCACCGGCCATCCCGATCACATCACGACCGGCAGGGCGGCCTCCGCGGCGTTCCACCGGGTGCGCGAGGAGCCGGGCGCGGGTCTGCGCAGGCTCCTGCACGACTCGCTGCCGGCCTCCGCGATGGTCGAGTTCAACGAACTCCTCGTCGCGACGGGACAGGAGCCGATCGACCTCGAACATCCGAAGCTCTACCAACCACGCGGCGTCGCGGACGAGACCATCGGCGTGGACGTGGACTGCGGCGAGGTGGCGGATCGCAAGGCGGCCGCCCTCCGGGAGCACCGCACGCAGGCCAACGACATGGCCGACCTGCCCGAGGAGGTGGAACGCCGGGTGTTGAGCCGGGAGACGCACGTGGTGGCCTGGCCGGCACGCGCTCTCGGGGAGCGTGTGCTGTCCGACGTGTTCGAGGACCTCCGGTAGCCCCTCAGCCGCGGAGGCCCTGGACGACGAACGCCAGGCCGATCGCCAAGAGGGCCACGGCGAGCCCCGTCCGGATCCATCGCAGACCCCGCTCGCCCGCCACGGCGCGCCCACCCGTCCCGATCAACGTCGTGGTGAGGTCGGTGGCGGACACCCCGAGGGTCATCGCGAGGCTCGCGAGGACCGCGGCCTGACGCCCGCTCGAGGCCGTGGCCTCGGCCACCACCGACGATGCCGTCGTGGCGAAGAAGATCCAGGCTCCGGGATTCACGATCACCGAGACCACGCCGCGCGCGGTGGGTCCGAGGGAGGCGCCCGGCAAGGTCCTGCGTCGCTCCTCGTCACCGCCGGCCTCGGCCCGCAGCGTCCGCAACTCCTCCACGGCGATGAAGACCAGGAACCCGCCGCCGACGATCCGCAGCCCGCGCAGGACGGCTTCGCTCGGGGCGAGGGCCGAGAACCCGAAGGCGAGCGCGACCATGACCGCGAGCAGCGCCCCGTTGGCTCCCAGCATCACGCGCAGGCCACGCCCGAGCCCGCCCCGGGCGGTCTCGGACAGGATGAGCAGCTGCACGGGCCCGGGCGCGGCGCCGAGCGCGGCGCCGAGCAGGAACGCGGGGACGATGTGGTCGGACCAGCCGCTCATGCATGGTCCGCGGGCCCGGCGAGGCGGAGTTCCTCCACCGTGAGGCGCTCCCCGTCGGCCGTGACGAGGAGGCCCTCGCACTCCGCCATCGGTTCCACCTCGTGGCCCGTCAGGCCTGCCGCCGCACGTTCGACGAACGGCGTGTGGCTGACGGCCAGGCCCCGTCCGCCCTCGGGCACCCTCCGCGAGGAGGGCCCGCACCCCGGCGGCCATCCCGTCGGGGCTGCCGCCGCTCGCGTCGGCTCCCGCGAGGCCCGGGATCACCTCGTGCTCGGGGAGCTGCTGCCCGGCGCCGCGCAGGAGCCACGCGGCGGTCTCCGCCGCGCGCGCGGCCGGCGAGACGAAGACCATGGCATAGGTCGCGCGCGCCGTGCGTCCCACGTCCTCCGCCTGCGCGCGACCCTCGGGAGAGAGCCGGTCGGCATGCGGATCACGCCGGGCGTGGCGTCGAAGCTCCAACTGTCGCACCAGGATCCTTCCTCGATCGGTTCGCGTATCATGCCGCAGCCGTGCGTCCCCTACGTCGAACCCTCCTCGTGCTCGCCCTGGCGGCGCTCGCCATCGCGCTCCCCGCGTGCACCCACGACAACCCACAGGTCACGTCGTCGACTCCGGGGTCAGGTGTCTCCGGCGAGGGCCCGGTCACCTCCAACGAGGAGGTGCACTTCAAGCCGGGCGAATATGGATACTCCTTCGCCGGGATCACCGCCGCGTTGAAGCTCACGGGTAGCAGCGGCACGCTCGAGGTGACCAACGACTCGGGAGCGGATATGGGCGCACCCTCCCTCTACGCGATCACGGGCGGAGACGAGCGCTTCGACGCCTCGGTGGACCAGGCGGCGCCGGTCGCGAACGGGCAGACGGCGTCGTTCAAGGTGACCTTCCCGGACAAGGTGAACGAACAGAGCGTGGGCTTGATCGTGTTCCTCCTGGGCGACGAGAACCTGGGGGCGATGGCGCCCGTGCCGGTCGGTTCCGCGAGCCCCTCGGGCTGAGATCGGACCGGCCCGGTCGGTCGCAGGAACGCTCAGACGTCGGTGCGGCTCGCCGGCTCGCTCTCGCCCGCCTGCCAGCGTGCGAGCACGAAGATCAGATCGCTCAGCCGGTTGAGGTACCGGCGGATCTCGGGGTTGACCTCGCGTCCCGTCTCCTCCAGATCCACCACCCTGCGCTCCGCTCGGCGCACCACGCCGCGGGCGATATCGAGCGCCGCGCTCGCCCGGGTTGGCACCGGGCACGATGAACACCTCCGGGAGGGGTCGCACCGCCACCAGGTCGTCGATGCGTCGCTCCAGGCGCTGCACCATCCCTTCGGTGACGAGGGACACCTCCGCGGTGAGCTTCTTCCGTTCCTTCGGGTTCGCGGCGAGGTCGGCGCCCACCACGAACAGCTCACGTTGCAGGGTGAGGATGTCCGCGCGCATCGTCTCGTCGTCGCAGAGCGACCGCGCGAGCCCGAGCGTGGCCACCGCCTCGTCGGTCGTGCCGTAGGCCTCCGTGGCCGGATCCGACTTGGATATCCGTCCTCCGTAGAGGAGGCCGGTGGTGCCGTCGTCGCCGGTCTTGGTGTAGATGCGTGGCATCGGGAGCTAGCATAGGGCCCGATGCAGCCGCCGCCCCAGGCGGCGGAGGAGGGAGCTCCCATGGCAGGGCCTGTCGGAAGGTTCGGATCCGTCGTGACGGCGATGGTCACCCCGTTCCGCGACGACCATGCCGTCGATCTCGACGGCGCCCAGGAACTCGCGTCCTACCTCGTCGACAGCGGGTCGGACGCCATCGTGGCGGCCGGGTCAACCGGTGAGTCTCCGACGCTGACCCACAAGGAGAAGGCGGATCTCTTCCGCGCGGTGGGCGATGCGATCCGCGGCCGGGCGAAGCTGATCTGCGGAACAGGCACGTACTCGACCGCGGAGACCCTCGAGCTCACCCAGGCGGCCGAGGATGCCGGCGCCGACGGGCTCCTCGTGGTCACGCCGTACTACAACAAGCCGCCCCAGCGAGGGCTCATCGCCCACTTCGAGCGCGTGGCCGACGCCACCGAGCTGCCGATCATCGCGTACAACATCCCCGGCCGCACCGCGACGCGCATCGAGCACGAGACGTTGATCCAGCTGGCCGAGCAGCCCAACATCGTCGCGGTGAAGGACTCCACCGGGGACTTCCAGGCCATCTCGCGGCTGATCGCCGAGGTGCCGGACTTCGAGGTCTACTCCGGGGACGACTGGGCGACGTTCGGCTACGTGTGCCTGGGGGCGGTCGGGGTCGTCAGCGTGGCGAGCCACCTCGTGGGCCCGCAGATCCGCCAGATGATCGACCTGATCCAGACCGGCGACATCGCGGCGGCGCGCAAGATCCACGAGTCGCTCTCGCCGCTGTTCAACGCGCTGTTCGTCACCTCGAACCCCATCCCGCGTGAAGGCCGCGCTCGAGATGCAGGGCCGCAAGGTGGGCGCCCCGCGCCTGCCGCTGGTGCCGGCCACCGAGCAGGAGAAGGACCGGGTCCGCAAGGCGCTGGAGGATGCCGGTCTCCTCTGACGTCGCTCCCGCGCGGGTCGTCTTCCTCGGGGGCGTCGGCGAGGTCGGCCGGAACATGGCCTGCATCGACCTCGACGGCCGCTTGCTGATCGTCGACGTCGGTCTCTCGTTCCCCTCCGCCGATCTCCCGGGCATCGACCTCGTCCTCCCCGACTTCGACTACGTCCGGAACCGGTCCGGCGACGTCGAGGCGGTGGTGCTCACGCACGGCCACGAGGACCACATCGGCGCGCTGCCGTACCTCCTGCGCGAGCTCGAGGAGCCGGTCCCCGTCTACGGCACGCCGTTCACGCTCGCGTTGCTGCGCGGCAAGCTCGACGAGCACGGGGTGGCGCACATGGCGGATCTGCGCACGGCCGTGCCCGGCGAGGGCGCCTCGATCGGCCCGTTCACGATGCGCTTCCTGCGCGTGACCCACTCGATCCCCGACGGGATGGCCGTGGCGGTCGACACGCCCTTCGGCACCATCCTGCACACGGGGGACTTCAAGATCGATCAGACCCCGCTGGACGGGCGCGCGACGGACCTGCACGGCTTGGCCGAGGAGGCGAGCGGCGGCGGGGTCCACCTGTTGCTGTCCGACTCGACCAACGCCGAGGAAGCCGGCTACACCTCCAGCGAGCGCAGCGTGGGACCGGTCGTGCAGCGGATCATCGCGGGCGCGCCCAACATCGTGGTGGCGGCCTGCTTCTCGAGCCACATCCATCGCGTCCAGCAGATCGTGAACGCGGCCGTGTCCGACGGAAGGGTGGTGGCGTTCCTCGGCCGGTCGATGCACACGAGCGTGGCGGCCGCGCGCCAGCTGGGCCTGCTCCAGGTGGACGACCGCGACGTCGTCGACATCGAGGAGGTGAAGGACCTCGACCCGGGTCGGGTGGTGGTGATCTGCACGGGGTCCCAGGGCGAGCCGTACTCCGCGCTCAGCCTGATGGCGAGCCGCCAGCACAAGTGGGTGAAGCTCCAGGAGGGCGACACCGTCGTGCTCTCCTCCAGCTTGATCCCGGGCAACGAGCCGGCGATCCACCGCGTGGTGGACGCCCTGTACCGCACCGGCGCGGACGTGTACCACATGCCCGCCGACGCGGTCCATGCGAGCGGCCACGCCGCCGCCGAGGAGCTGCGGTTGATGCTGTCGCTCGTGCGCCCGCGTTGGTTCATCCCGGTCCATGGCGAACGCCGGCACCTCCAGCACCACGCGCGCCTGGCCGAGGAGGTCGGCATCCCGCACGACCACGTGATCATCTGCGAGGACGGCGACGTCGTCGAGGTGGGGGAGCGGGTGGAGAAGGTCGACCGCGTCGAGGCCGGCATGACGTTCGTCGACGGCCTCGGGATCGGCGACGTCGGCGGGGAGGTCCTGCGGGACCGTCGGAAGCTCGCGGGCGATGGGGTGGTGGTCGTGGTGGTCACGGTGGACTCCCAGACGGGCGAGCTGGTGGGCGGGCCGGACATCGTGAACCGCGGGTTCGTCTACGAGGAGACCTCGGGCGACATCCTCGAGGAGGCCCGGGTCCGCGTCGTGGCCTCCATCGAGGACAGCGCGGCCGCCGAGGTGGTCGACCCCTCAGCGGTGCAGCAGAACATCCGTCGGGTCCTCGGCCGCTACTTCAACGAGGTCACCCAGCGCAAGCCCGTCATCCTCCCCATCATCATGGAGGTCTGAGGGTCGCTCCATCGAGGTTGCTTGCCTCGTCGTCGGAACCCGTCATGCTAAGGGGCCTATGGCCACGAAGACTTCCCCGTCGCGGCGTTCGTCGTCGCGCTCCAAGACCAGCCGCGCGACCTCGACGAACCGCAACCGACGACGGTCGCGGAAGAAGGCGCCGCCCAGGAAGCCGCAGCGGACCCCCACCCGCCAGATCCTGTCGCCGCACGCGCGGGACGCCGCAGGCATCGGGCTCGTGGTCTTCGCGCTGCTATCGGTCCTGAGCGTCTGGTTCGACGCGGCCGGCCCGGTCGGTCACGTCATATCGCGCGGCCTCCACGAGGCGTTCGGGATCGGGGCGTACGCCTTCCCCTTCGTCGGCGTGTACTGGGGCCTCGTCCTGCTGCGCGACGTGGCTCGCGAGGACAGGGTCCGTATGTTCATCGGCTCCTGCATCCTCACCCTCGGGGCTCTCGGGATCGTCTCGCTGCTCCGCGGGAACCCGAGCCCGTTCGCGCCCTATGCCGACGCCAAGGGCGTCGCGGGGCTCGCGGACGCGGGCGGACTGGTCGGCGCCCTGGCCGCCTACCCGCTCTCGCAGGTGCTCTCGGTCTACGGTGCGTTCGTGATCGATGCGGGTCTCGCTCTCCTCGGGCTCCTGATCTTCACGGGCACCCCGTTCTCGCGCGTGAAGGAGCGGGGATCGGCCTTCATCGGAACCCTCGTCACCCGTGCGCCGGATCACGCCGGGCCCGACGTCCCCATGGTCACCGTGGGGGAGCCCGCCGAGTCGAAGCGACGCAAGGAGCCGTCTCGCCGCCGGAAGGCGGTGCTGGAGGCGCTCGGTCTGGAGGACGACGAGGTCGTCGTGCTTCCCGAGCCCGAGCCCGCCTCCGGGTTCGACGACGCGCTCCCGGCGCCGGAGCCTCCCGCGAAGCCCGCGAAGGCTCGCACCGTCACGACGTCGGCAGGGCCCTATCAGCTCCCCTCGATCGACCTGCTGCGCACCGCCCCTCCCTCGACCAACGACGGCCAGCACGAGGCGCTGGTGATGGAGGCGCTGGGCCACACGCTGACGACGTTCGGCGTCGACGCGCGGGTGGTGGCCGCCCACCGCGGTCCCACCGTCACGATGTACGAGGTGGAGGTGGCGGCCGGCACCAAGGTCAACAAGGTGCTGAACCTCTCGAGCGACATCGCCTACGCGCTCGCCACCCCCGACGTGCGGATCATCGCGCCGATCCCCGGCCGCTCGGCCATCGGCATCGAGGTCCCCAACAAGCACCGCGACTTCGTGATGCTCGGAGACATCCTGCGTTCCAAGAGCGCGAGGGCGGCCACCCATCCCCTCGAGGTGGCGCTCGGCAAGGACATCCACGGCGTGGCCCAGATGGTGAACCTCGCCACGATGCCGCACGTCTTGATCGCGGGCGCCACCGGTGCGGGGAAGTCGAGCCTCGTGAACTGCTTCATCACCTCGCTCCTGATGCGCACCACCCCCGATGACGTCCGCCTCGTCCTGATCGACCCCAAGCGCGTCGAGATGTCGCACTTCGCGGAGGTGCCGCACCTCCTCAGCCCGGTGATCGTGCACCCCAAGCGCGCCGCGGAGGCCCTGCAATGGATCTGCCGCGAGATGGAGCTGCGCTACGAGATGCTCGCCACCGTGGGCGTGCGCGACATCGACGGGTACGAGGAGGGGCTGCGAGACGGAACGCTCCGCCTGCCGGTGGGGATGGAGGACAAGTACGAACATCTGCCCTTCATCGTGGTCGTGATCGACGAGCTCGCCGACCTGATGATGGTCGCCCCGCGCGACGTCGAGGACGCGATCTGCCGCATCGCGCAGATGGCCCGGGCGGTCGGGATCCATCTCGTTGTGGCCACCCAGCGCCCGAGCGTGGACGTGGTCACCGGCCTGATCAAAGCGAACATCCCCAGCCGCATCGCGCTGATGACCTCCTCGCAGGCCGACTCCCGCGTGGTGCTCGACCAGAACGGCGCGGAGAAGCTGGTCGGCCACGGCGACATGCTCTTCGCACCTGCCAACGCCTCGAAGCCTGCGCGGCTCCAGGGCGCGTGGGTCACCGAGGCCGAGATCCACGGCGTCACGGCGTTCATCCGCGGCCAGCGCGAGGTCGTCTACGAGCAGCACATCGAGGGCCTCGGCCTCCCCCCGACGGAGGGAGAGCGCGCCGGAGGGGCCGGCGGGGGGATCCTGGGCGGGGAGGACGACCTCCTCGACCAGGCTGCGGACCTGGTGATCCGCTCGCAACTGGGCTCCACGTCCATGCTGCAGCGCAAGCTGAAGGTGGGATTCGCACGTGCGGGGCGATTGATGGATCTCCTCGAGGAGAAGGGGATCGTCGGACCGGGCCAGGGCTCCAAAGCGCGCGACGTGCTCCTCACGCCCGAGGAGTGGGACGAGCGCCGCAGCGCCTGAGCCGCGCTACAGGGCGCCCACGCGGCGCGCGACGTGGAAGAGCGTGTCGGCGTGCTGCTGGGGGTCGATCATGACCTTGCCCGCCATCCCGACCTGCGCCCGCCAGAACGCGTAGATCTGCTCGGCGTTCCACTCACGCTCGCGCGCGCTGCGCAGGCTGCGCACCAACTCGCTCCCGGTCCAGATGGCCTCCGGAGAGACGAGGAACCCGCCGCGCTCACAATCGATCGAGAGCCAGTAGGCGCCGACGAGACCCCAACGACCGTTGTCGAGTTGACCCGACACGAGGAGGAACTTCACCGGACCTTCGGAGAGCGCTCCAGGTTGGGTCAGCGGCTCGTGGATCGCGGCCAGCGGGGATACCTGCCATGTCACTGCGTTCGCGTCGTTCACGTCGTCCACCTCTGGCTCCATCCGGGTGTCCCCCTGTTTGGGGCAGATTAGTCACCCGCCCGAGGCGCTCACAGGGGCCGTTCGGCCATTCCTGGGGCGATAGGTCCTAAGACGCTCGCGGGTCCTCATCGGGCCCCGCGGGGCGATCTTCCGCGGTGATCGCCCAGCGGTCGTGGTCGCGCCAGACCCCCCGGATCCTCAGGTAGCGGGGGGAGAACCCCTCGAGGCGGAACCCCGCGCCCCGCACCAGGGCCGCCGAGGCGACGTTGTCCGGCTGGATGTTGGCCTCGAGCCGGTGCAGGCGCAGGTCCACGAAGACGTGCGTCAACACGGCGTCCAGTCCCTCGCGCATGTAGCCCTTCCGCGCGAAGGGCACGAACGCGTAGTAGCTCAGGTAGGCGCTGCGGAGGGGACCGTAGAAGATCTGGGAGAGGTTGAACACGCCCACGACCGCGTCGTCGTCTGCGCGCCGCACGAACAGCGAGCGGTCGGCGGTGCCCTCGTTGCGGCTCAGCAACCGCGTGAACCAGGTATCGGGATCGCCCGGCTCCAGCCACGGGTCGTGCAGTTCCGCGGAATCGCGCATGCGCGTGCGGAACTCGTCCCTGTCGTCCTCGTGCGGCAGACGCAGCCGGATCCGTCCGTGCGTCGCGATGTCCGTCTGGCTCACGCGTCCGAGGCCTCGCGCGCCCGGATGAAGGCGGCGTCGATCACGGCGACGGCGCTCGCGCGGTCCTCGTACCCGTCGGTGGCGACCTTGTGCCCTTCGAGATCCTTGTACACCTGGAAGAAGTGCTCGATCTCGTTCAGGAGCGGGAGGGGGAGGCCGCCCAGGTCGCCGACGTGGGACCACTGTGGGTCGCGGAGCGGCACGCAGAGGATCTTCTCGTCCTCGCCCTTCTCGTCCTGCATCCGGAACAGGCCCACGGGACGCACCCGGATGCGGCATCCGGGAAACGTCGGCTCCCCCACGAAGACCAAGGCATCGAGCGGGTCGCCGTCGCTGCCGAGCGTGCCCTCGATGAACCCGTAGTCGGCGGGATACTGCATCGACGTGAAGAGCATGCGATCGAGGTAGATCTCGCCGGAGTCGTGGTCGACCTCGTACTTGTTCCGCGAGCCCTTGGGGATCTCGACGACCACCGTGAGCACCTCGTCCCCCCGGTCCATGCGGGGAGTCTAGCGACGGTGCGGCTATCATCGCTTCCGATCCCATGGCCGGCCGACCTTCCCATGACGCGCTGATCGGGGTCGGCACCGCCCTGCGGAAGGCCCGTGACCACCGGGGCCTGACGCTGGACGAGGCCGCCCGCGACACGAAGCTCCGCATCGACCAGCTCCGGGCGCTCGAGGACGAGGACTTCGATGCGCTGGGTGGCGAGGTCTACGCGCGGGCGGCCTTGCGCACCTATGCCGCGTACCTGGGGCTGGACCCCGCGAAGGTGATGGGCGTCTACGCGCGTCACGCCGACGACCCCGAGCCTCCCCAGCCACCGGGCAAGACGGGGCGTGTCGAGCGCGCGATCGCGGCGACCCGCGTGCGCGACAACCAGCGGTTCCTGTTGATCGCCGCCGCGGTCGTCATCTTCGTGCTGATCGTGTTCGGTCTCCTCTCGCGTGACCACGCCGCACCCACGGCCGCCACGATCGCCGCGGATACCCCGAGCCTCGCCCCGACCGACCAAGCGTTCGACGCCACATTGACGGCCGAGGCGCCGACGCAGATCACGGTCACGGTGGACGGCGAAGTCGCGACGTATCAGATGACCAAGGGGGAGGTGCGGAGCTTCATGGCCACCGACGAGCTCACGATCGCGCTCGCGGACGGGAACACCGTGCAGGTCGTGGTGGCCGGCCGGGATCTGGGGACCCCGGGAGCGCCCGGGGTCGCCTGGACCCGCACGTTCACCTATCGGGAGGTCAGTGGCTGGCCCAGCCCGTCGCCCTCGACGAGCGGGACGCCGTCCGGGACCGTATCGTCCTCGGGGACGCCGTCGGCGCCGATCTCTGCGTTGCCGTCGGCGTCCGGATCAGGCTGAGCGGAGGGCCCCATGCGCGCGGAGATCGTCGGGGTGGGCACGGAGCTGCTGCTGGGTCAGATCGCGAACACCAACGCGCGGTGGCTCTCCGATCGCATGGCGGAGATCGGCGTCGATGTGCTGTACCACCAGGTGGTGGGCGACAACTTGGAGCGGATCGACGAGGTCCTCGCCCTGGCCGCCTCGCGCGTCGACGTGGTGCTCGTCACCGGGGGCCTCGGGCCGACGCAGGACGACATCACGCGCGACGCGCTCGCCCGGCTGCTGGGGGTCAGGATGGTCCGGATGCCCGAGATCGAGGCGTACCTCCGCGAGCGCTTCGCCGGATTCGGACGCGGCGCGATGCCGTCCAACAACCTCCGTCAGGCCGACGTGCCCGAGGGCGCGCGCTACATCATGCCGATCAGCGGGTCCGCCCCCGGGCTGATCGCCGAGCTCCCGAATGGCCGGAGGATCTACATGGTCCCCGGAGTGCCCGAGGAGATGATCGAGATGACGCAGAGCACGATCGTGCCCGAGCTCGTAGCGCTCTCCGGGCACGGCGTGGTGCGGTCGCGCGTGTTGCGCTGCGCCGGCATCGGTGAGTCGCGGGTGGCGGAGATCGTGGCCGATCTCTTCGAGGCCACGACGAACCCCTCCGTGGCGTACCTCGCGTCCGCCGGCGAGGTGAAGGTCAGGCTCACGGCGAAGGCCCCCGGCCCCGAGGAGGCCGACGCGCTCATCGATCCGCTGGCGCGGGAGGTGCGCGCGCGCCTCGGCGACGTGGTGTTCACCGAGGCGGACGAGAGTCTCGAAGAAGCGGTGGGCCGGCTCTTGCGCGGGCAGGGTCGCACCCTCGCTTGCGCGGAGTCGCTCACCGGCGGCGGCGTGGGGGAGCGCTTGACGCGGGTTCCGGGGGCGTCCTCATACTTCCGCGGCTCCGCGGTCGTGTACACGGCCGAGGCGAAGCAGGTCCTGCTCGGGGTGTCGCAAGCGACGATCGAGGGTCCGGGGGTCGTGAGTCCCGAGTGCGCCGGGGAGATGGCTGCGGGCGCGCGCCGCCTCTACCGAGCGGACATCGCGATCGCCACGACGGGTGCGGCCGGGCCCGAGCCGCACGGTGGGGCGGAGCCGGGCACGGTCTGGCTCGCGTTGGATGCCGAGGACGCGCGCCACGTACGGGGGTACGTCTCCCCGGGGGAGCGCGAGCGCGTGCGTCGGTGGGCCGAGCAGGGCGCTCTGGATCTGGCGCGCAGGTACCTCGAGGGCGTGGCGCTCCCCACCGGCGACCGCGTCATCTGAGGACCGGTGGCCCGCGATCGCACCAAGCGTCCGAACGCTCGGTCGCATCGTCTCTTCGTGGGTGCGGAGATCCCCGAGTGGGCCAAGGACGTCGTCGCGGACGCGATCGCACCCTGGCGCGAGCGATTCCCGCAGGCGCGCTGGGCGCCCCGCGAGAACTGGCACCTGACCGTGAAGTTCCTCGGCGCGACCTATCCGCGCCTGCTCGCGTGGGTGCCGGAGCAGGTGGCCTCGGTGGCCGCGACGACGGCGCCGTTCCCGGCGCGCGTCCGGGGGATCGGGTCCTTCCCCTCCGCGAAGCGAGCGCGCGTCCTGTGGGCGGGCATCGACGATCCGCAGGATGCGCTGACCCCTCTCGCCGGACGCCTCGACGTCGCCCTCGCTCCGGAGTTCGCGCCGGAGCGACGGGCGTTCACCGCGCACCTGACGGTGGCTCGCAGCGACCCGCCCCTGGAACTCCCCGAGGACATCGCCGCGACGCCGCTCGAGACCGCGTGGTTCGAGGTCGGACGGCTGGTCGTGTTCCGCAGCCACCTGCGGCGTCCCGCACCGTGGTACGAGCCGGTGGCCATCCTGCCGCTCGCGCGGTGAGAGGAGCGGGCACGTGCTTGCGTCCGAACATCTGTTCGAGTAGCCTCAAGCCTCGATCTCTCGACAGATCACAGGGGTGTAACTTATGTCAGACCCGCTCGCTAATCTCCGCGGACCGTCAGGGATGCAGGTTCGTCGGCACCTCCCCGCCGGGGGAACCGTGGGTCAGGAGGAGGGAACGGTGGACCGCGACAAGATGCTCGACGTCACGCTCCAGCAGATCGAGAAGCAGTTCGGCAAGGGCGCCGTCATGAAGCTGGGCGACCACCCGGCGGGTCAGGGCTTCACCGTGATCCCCACCGGTTCGCTGGCCTTGGACCTGGCGCTCGGCGTGGGGGGGATCCCGCGCGGGCGCATCGTCGAAGTGTTCGGTCCAGAGGGCTCCGGCAAGACCACGGTGAGCCTGCACATCATCGCGGAGGCGCAACGCAAGGGTGGCATCGCCGCCTTCATCGACGCAGAGCACGCGCTCGACCCGACGTACGCGCGTGAGCTCGGCGTGAACATCGACGAGCTGCTCGTCTCACAACCCGACTCCGGGGAGCAGGCGCTCGAGATCGCGGACATGCTGGTGCGTTCGGCGGCCCTCGACATCGTGGTGATCGACTCGGTCGCGGCCCTGGTCCCGCGGGCGGAGATCGAGGGCGAGATGGGCGACACGCACGTGGGTCTGCAGGCCCGCCTGATGTCGCAGGCGATGCGGAAGCTCTCGGGCTCCCTCTCCAAGTTCGACACCACGGCCCTGTTCATCAACCAGCTCCGGGAGAAGATCGGGGTGATGTTCGGCTCTCCGGAGACCACACCGGGCGGGCGTGCCCTGAAGTTCTACTCCTCCGTGCGTCTGGACGTGCGCAAGATCGAGAACCTCAAGGACGGCACCGAGGTCGTGGGCTCCCGGACCCGGGTGAAGGTGGTGAAGAACAAGGTCGCCCCTCCGTTCCGGCAGTGTGAGTTCGACATCATGTACGGCAAGGGCATCTCCAAGGAAGGCTCCCTGATCGACGTGGGTGTGGACCTCGAGATCATCAAGAAATCCGGCGCCTGGTTCACGTACGAAGGAGAGCAGCTGGGGCAGGGTCGGGAGAACGCGCGCGCCTTCCTGGCGGAGCACATCGATGTCCGCGACGAGATCGAGCGG
The DNA here is from genome assembly GCA_963810945.1 of uncultured Actinomycetes bacterium. Taxonomy (GTDB): domain Bacteria; phylum Actinomycetota; class UBA4738; order UBA4738; family HRBIN12; genus JAOUEA01. The sequence goes on along the minus strand of CAWEPI010000004.1, from coordinate 993,538 downwards.
AAGATCCGCGAAGCGGTCGGCCTCACCAGCTTCGGTGAGGAAGGTGAGGAGACCCCCGTCGAGATCGTCCCGGACCTCATCCTCGCCGATGAGGAGAAGCCTGCCGTCGAGACCAAGGCGAAGACCGCCAAGGCGGACGCATAGGGGACGGCGTGGAGGGAGGAGCCTCCGCGGGGCGCACCCGTCGGGTGAAGAACCCGAAGACGTGTCACGAACGCGCGCTCGGGCTCCTGGCGGTACGGGCGCGTAGTCGCCGGGAGCTCGAGACGCGTCTGCGGGCGGCCGGTTTCGAGTCGTCCGAGGTGGGTGACGTGCTCCTCCGCCTGGAGCGGGTCGGTCTGATCGACGACGAGGCCTTCGCACGCCAGCTGGCCGACCATCGCTTCGGAGTGAAGCGCTCCGGGGGCAGATCCGTGACGAGCGAACTGCTCGGGAAGGGGATCTCCCCCGCGGTGGTCACGTCTGTGGTGGCGGAAGCGCGCGAGTCGGAGGAAGAGCGAGCCGCCGCCCTGGCGGCATCGCGGGCATCGCGACTCACGGCGGTGGACCCGGTGAAGGCCTTCCACCGACTTTCTTCGCTCCTGATGCGCCGCGGGTACAGCCCCGAGATCGCCCGGAGTGCGGCGCGGCGGGCGTTGCGCGTCGAGGCAGCCGAAGAGTAGACCCATGTGGTCTTGTCTCCGGACGGGGCCCCACGTAGCATCGTGGACACGAGAGGAACGATTCCGAACGCACGATCATCGACGAGACGACCAGCCACGTGACCGAACCCCGAGCACGCGAGATCACAAGGATCATCCGGGAACCAGCCCGACGATGTCGGTGCGCCCCGTGATGCCGTCGTCCCCCCGCCGCTGAACGAACGGACCGGAAGGGTCCTCTCCTGGAACGCACACACGTCCTGGGAGGCGCCATGGTCTACGTGTTGGTCGGGATCGGTTGCCTGGTGGTCGGCGCCGTCGGAGGGTTCCTCTATCGCAAGACGGTCGCCGCGTCGAACGCGCAGAGCATCGAGGCCCAGGCCGAGAAGCGGATGTTCGAGGCGGAGCGTGAGGCTGACGCGGCATCGAAGCGGGCCCTGCAGGAGGCCAAGGAGGAGATCGCGGGGATGCGCCGCGATCTCGATGAGGATGTCAGGTCCCGGCGCGATGAGGTGATGCGGCTCGAGAGGAGGATCACCGAGGCGGAGGCCGAACAGAAGCAGAAGTCGGCTCAGGTCGACGCCCGGTCCACGGAACTTGGACGAGCGCGAGGAGAAGCTGACGTACGTCCGTTCGCAACTGGAGAAGGCGACGGAACTGCATCGAGCGCAGCTGGAGAAGATCGCGGGGCTCACGTCCGGCGAGGCCCGCGAGCAGCTGGTGGCCCAGGTGGTCGACGACGCCAAGCGGGCGGCCATGAGCCAGGTCCGCGAGATCGAGCAACGGGCGCGGGAAGAGGGCGAGGAGCGGGCCCGGAAGATCGTGACGATCGCGATCCAACGCGTCGCGTCGGAGCAGACCGCGGAGTCGACCGTGAGCGTCTTCGCGTTGCCCTCCGAAGATATGAAGGGGCGGATCATCGGACGCGAAGGTCGCAACATCCGCGCGTTCGAGGCGGCGACCGGCGTCAACCTGATCATCGACGACACGCCGGAGGCGGTGGTGCTCTCGTGCTTCGACCCGGTGCGGCGGGAGGCCGCGCGGATGACGCTCGAGAAGCTGGTGGCCGACGGCCGGATCCATCCGGCCAGGATCGAGGAGATCCATGAGCGCTCGCAGCGGGAGCTGGAGGAGCAGATCCGGCGGGCCGGCGAGGACGCCGTCGCCGAGGTGGGGATCACGGACATCCATCCCGAGATGATCAAGTTGCTGGGGCGGCTCCAGTTCCGCACCTCGTACGGGCAGAACGTCCTGAAGCACCTGGTGGAGTCCGCCTTCATCGCGGCCGCGCTGGCGGCGGAGATCGGTGTCGAGCCGGCCATCGCGAAGCGCGGCGCCTTCCTCCACGACATCGGTAAGGCGGTGACGCACGAGGTCGAGGGCTCCCACGCCATCATCGGGGCGGAGATCGCTCGCAGGATGAAGGAGGACCCCGAGGTGGTCCACTGCATCGAGTCTCATCACGGCGAGGTCGAACAGCACTCCATCCACGCGGTCCTCGCCCAGATCGCCGACGGCATGAGCGGTGGGCGTCCGGGCGCGCGTCGGGAGTCGCTCGAGACCTACGTGAAGCGTCTGGAGCGGCTGGAGGAGATCTGCACCGCGCATCCGGGCGTGGCCAAGACGTTCGCGATGCAGGCCGGCCGTGAGGTCCGCGTGATGGTCGAGCCCGAGGACGTGGACGACATGCAGGCGCAGGTCATCGCCAGGGACATCGCGAAGCAGGTGGAGGAGGAGCTCCAGTACCCCGGTCAGATCAAGATCACCGTCGTCCGCGAGACGCGGGCGACGGAATATGCCCGCTGAGGCGCGCGGCGCTCAGCGCCAGTCTTCGACGTCCTTCGGGGCGCGGCCCTTCTTGCTGAGGGCCGCGAGGGCGAGCCGCCTGCGCAACCCACCCGGATCCTCGACCGTGGGTTCGGCATCGGACGCCGGGGCGTCCTCGGATGTGGGCGCGATCTCGTCCGCGGCGGAGTCGGGGATCGGGTCAACCTCCGCCTCATAGGGCGCGACCTCTCCCGTCCGCGGCTCCAGCTCCTTCCGACACCGGGAAGGGCGGCTCGTTGCCCAACGGATCCGTGAGCGCGTCCGGGTCCACGCCGGCGCGCAACGCGGTCGCGTCGGCCTGGGCACGGCGCTGCCCCTGCTCCGCGTCGCCGAGCTTCTTCATCAGCTCGGCCACCTGCGCGCGGAGACGGGTGACCTCCTGCTCCATGGCCGGGTCCGTCACGATCACCTCGCCGCGCTCCTTCGCGAAGCGCAGGGCGGCCTCGGCGGACTCGGCGGCAGCGTAGGCCCGCCGCGCCCTGACCTCGGTTTGCTCGAGGCTCTCCTCCAGTTCTGCGACCATCGCCTCGAGCTCGGCGTCCCGGCCTTCGCCGGCGGGCGCCGATCCATTCGACGTGGCCGGTGCGAGCGATGAGGCGGCGGCGAGGGACTGCTCGAGCTCCTCGATCCGGGCCCGCGCCTCGTCAAGCTCGGCCGAGGCGTCGGCATCCGTGGCCGTGGGGGACTCCATCGGGTCGGGTGTCGGCAGCGCCTCGAGCTCGGCGACCCGGCGCCGCGCCTCCTCCGTCTCGGTCTGGGCCGTGAGGAGAGCCTCTTGGGTCTGCTCGGCGATCCGGCGGGCCTCGTCGAGCTCGGCGCCGGCGGTGGTCGCTCGCGCCTCGGCGGCTTCGATCAGGTTCTGGGTCTCGCCGAGGCGTGCCTCGGCCTCGTGGGCGTGCCGCTCGGTCTCATCCAGACGGCGCTCCATGTCGTGGGCGCGTTGTTCGGCTTCGGCGAAGCGTGCCTCGGCGGCGCGCAGCGCCTCCTCGGCCAGCAGGACACGCTCTTCGGCTTCCGCGTGGGCGGGGGCGAGGGCCTCGCCCTGCGCGGCTGCCTCGGCGAGCTGGTGCTCGAGCTCAGCGATCCGCCGCGCGGCGTCGTCGTGCGCCGTGGCGAGCTCGTCCGCGCGGCCGCGAGCGGCCTCGGCCTCGGCGGCGCGGGCCTCGAGCGTCGCGATCGTCTCGGCCGCTTCAGCGGCTGCGCCTGCGGACTCGGCCGCGGCCTGCTCGGCCTCCGCGAGTCGCTGCGCGGCCTCGGCGGCTCCCGCCTCCGCGGCGGCGATGCCCTCGACGGCCTCGGCCGCGCGCGTCTCCGCCTCGGCGTGGGCGAGCGTGAGCCCCTCGACCTGCGTCTGCAACTCCGCGATCTGCGCGTGGGCGACTTGCAGATCGTCGGTGACCCCGGACGTGCGCGCCTCGGCCTCGGCGGCGCGGGCCTCGAGCGTCGCGATCGTCTCGGCCGCTTCAGCGGCCGCGCCTGCGGACTCGGCCGCGGCCTGCTCGGCCTCCGCGAGTCGCTGCGCGGCCTCGGCGGCTCCCGCCTCCGCGGCGGCGATGCCCTCGACGGCCTCGGCCGCGCGCGTCTCCGCCTCGGTGAGGCGTTCGGCGGCGGCCACGGCGGCCGCTTCGGCATCCTCGCGCGCCCGGTCGATCTCGGCCGCGTGTGCGGTTGCGGCGTCGAGGTCCTCGAGCATCTGGGCGAGCTCGCTCCTGTCGGTCTCGACCACGGCCTCGAGCTCGGCGGCCCTCGCGATCAGCCCGTCACGCTCGTTCGTCATCTCGTCGACGTGCGCCCGAACGCCTGCGAGCTCGGCCTGGAGCAGCTCTCCCGTCTCCTCGAGCTCCACCTCGGCGCGCGTCGTCTCGGCCCTGGCTTGGTCGATCGCGACCGCGGTCTCGGCGCTCACACGCTCGATCTCGAGCTCGAGGGTCGCGATCTTCGACGTCTGCGCCTGTTGGTCTTCCATCAGGCGCATCAATTCCGAGCGAGCGCCATCGCGCTCCAACGTGGTGACCGCCAAGAGCTCGTCGAGGTCGCGGATCTTCTCGCGCGCCTCGCTCAGACCGGCCGTGGCATCATCGAGCGCCATCCGCGCGGTCTCGGACTCCACGGTCAGCGCCGCCACCCGTTGTTCCAGCGTCTCGACGCGGGCCTCGGCCTCGTCACGGGCGGTGGCGGCACCTTCCAGGGCCGCCTGGGTCTCGGCGAGGGTGGCCTGGAGCGCCTCGGCGCGGTCGGCGGCATCCCCGAGCTCCGCCAGGCGCTCGCCGAGGTCTGTGACGAGCCCGTGGGCGTATACGGCCTCGGTGGTGAGCTCGTCCTCGTGGGTCCTCGCGGCCTCCAGCTGGATCTGCAGGACCTGGATGCGCTCGGTGAGCTCGCGCACCTGGTCGAGCGGGTCCGCGTCGTCGTCCCCGCTCGCCCGGGGTGCCCTGCGCGCCTCGAGCTCCGCGACGCGATGCGCGATGCGCTGTTGGGCCTCGACGGCCTCTCGCAGCTGGGCGTCGAGAGCGAGGAGCGGTTCCTCGACCTGCGTGAGATCCATCGCGGCGAGCCCGACCCGCTGCTGGGCGAGTTCGGTCTCGAGCTCCTCGATCCGGGCGCGCAACGACTGCGTCACCGTGGTCATCTCGGTCAGTTCGGCACGCGCGCTCACGAGGTCTGATTGCGCCTCTCGGACGGCGGTCTCCAGTTCGCGTCGGCGGTCAGAACCCACGGTTGCCCATCTCCCGTTCGATCCGTGCCGGGCCTGATGCCCGGCTCACACCCCAGTCCATCGGCCTCCCCCAGTCAGCCTTTACCCCTCCGCCTGAAGCTCGTCGTTCCCGGGGTGAGAAGGGGTGGAGGCGGCCTCGAGTGCAGCCGCGATGTGGAGCAGCGGCAACTCCCCTTCGGCCACGATCCGCGTGAGCTCGGCGAGATCCTCCTCGGGGGCGTCGATGTCGTAGCCGTTCAGGCTCAGGAAGACCACCACCGTCGTGAGGGCCACCCGGTCGTTGCCGTGCGCGAAGGGCTGACGGCGGAGGGTCTCCGCGAGCATCGCGGCCGCCTTGACGTGCACGCCGGGGAATCGCTCGTGCTCGTCGTCCAGCGCGCACGGCAGCGCGGCGACGGCCTCCAGGGCGGCGAGGTCGACGGGTGTCCCGAGACCGAGCTCGCGCTCGCCGATCGCGAGGAGGTCCGTGACCGAGAGGTACTGCACCGATGCGGCCGCCGGCGGGGAGGTGGGTTCGAACGGCGGATCCTCCACGACGTACGCGCCGGGCACGAAGCCGGTGTCCGGCGGGAGTTCGGCGGTGGGGTCGATCACCTCAGGGCCCGTCGCCGCTGCCGCGGTGGCGGAACCGACGACCGCACCTCCACTCCCCACGCGTTCCGTGAGATCGCGGACCTGCTCGCGCAGGACCTCGACGCTCTCCTGGAGCTCTTGCTCCAGGCCCTGCACCCGTGCGATCGCCGTCTCGAGCTGCCCCTGCAGCTCCGCGTGCGCGGCCGTCACGGCGGCCGGCTCCAGCCCCAGGTGGTCCCGGTCTCCTGCGGGGAGGCCCTCGGACGTCCCGTCGACGCGGTCGCGGACCGCCGCGTACACCTGGTCGAGGTTCTCGAGGATCTGCGTCGCCGAGGCCAGCTCGCGCTCGAGCGACGACGCCCGCGTCTCGCCCTCCTCCGCCCGCGCCTCGGCGGCCTCGGAACGTTGGAGGGCCGCGTCGCGCGCTGCGTCGGACGCGGTGAGTCGTGCCTGCGTCTCCTCGAGGGCGGCTCCCAGGTCGCGGCGCACCTCGCCGAGTTCTTCGCGGGCGGCGGCCGCTTCGTCTCGTGCGACGCCGATCGCGAGGGCGGCATCCTCGCGGGCCTGGTCGAGGTCGACGGCGAGCTGCTCGGCGCGATCCGCCGCCGCACCGAGGTCGGCCAGGCGCAGCCCGAGGTCGGAGAGGAGGCCGTCGGCGTGCACCGCACGCGCCGTGAGCTCATCCTCACGTGTCCGAGCCGCGTCGAGTTGGAGTTCGAGGCTCTGGACGCGCTCGGCGAGCTCCCGAGCGCGCGTGGCCGCGGCCTCGGCATCACGGTCGAGATCGCCTCCGGCGACGCGGGCCGCCTCCAGCTCGGCGACCCGGCGCGCGAGCTGCGACGCGCGGGATCCCTCGCCACCGGCGGGCTCCGAGGGTCCGACGTCGGCTTCGTCGTCCGGGGGACGTGCCTCGGGCTCGGCCTCGAGCTCGCGCACGCGCGCCGCGAGGGACTCGGAGGAGGCGAGGGCGTCGTTCAGGCGCGCGTGGGCCATGGCGAGCTCGGCCTGCGCATCCTGCAGGTCGGTCTCCAACTGCCGGCGGTTGGAAGGCTTGGGCATCGCGATCGGGCGCTCCGTTCGGGGATGTCTCACCTGCACCATCGGCGCGCTCGTCGCGGCCTTTACGTCCGCGAAGGGGGAACCGGCAGACGATCCAGGAACGCCGCCGAACCGTGGCTTCCGATACCCTCGACCCCATGGAGCGGAAGTACCTGATCCGCACCTTCGGGTGCCAGATGAACGAGCACGACTCGGAGCGGATCGCCGGCCTGCTCCTGGCCGACGGCATGGTCCCCACCGACCAGGTGGAAGAGGCACGCGTCGTCGTCCTGAACACGTGTGCGATCCGCGAGAACGCGGACAACAAGCTCTACGGGAACCTGGGTCACCTCAAGCCGGTGAAGGACCGCAACCCGGGCCTCAAGATCGTCGTGAGCGGGTGTCTCGCACAGAAGGATCAAGGGTTGATCCAGCGACGGGCACCCTGGGTCGACGTGGTCGTCGGGACCCATGCGCTCCCACACCTGATGGAGCTGCTGCGCGCGTCGGACCAGGACGGCCCGCGGATGGACGTGCGGGAGTACACCGAGGTGTTCCCGGGCGCCCTGCCGGCAGCGCGCGAGCACGACTTCCGCGCCTGGGTCTCGATCGCGCCCGGATGCGACAACGCCTGCACCTTCTGCATCGTGCCGTTCGTGCGCGGCCCGCAGCGCTCGAGGGCGATCGGGGACATCCTCGCGGAGGTCCAAGCGCTCGCCGAACGGGGCGTGGTCGAGGTCACCCTCCTCGGCCAGAACGTCAACACCTACGGCCGTGACGTGACCGTACCCGGTGGTCCCCGCCGACCGCTCTTCGCGCGCCTGCTGCGAGAGGTCGGCGCGGTGAGCGGGATCCGTCGCGTGCGGTTCACCTCGCCGCATCCGCACGACTTCACGCCCGACGTGATCGAGGCGATGGCCGAGACCGAAGCGGTCTGCGAGCACATCCACTTCCCGCTGCAATCCGGGTCCGATCGGATCCTGAAGGCGATGCGCCGGTCCTACCGCCGCGACCGGTACCTGGGCTGGCTCGAGGCGATCCGTGCCGCGGTCCCCGAGGTCGCCGTGTCCACCGACGTGATCGTCGGGTTCCCCGGGGAGACCGAGGATGACTTCGCCCAGACCCTCGAGGTGGTCGAGGCGGCCCGCTTCGACAGTGCGTTCATGTTCCAGTACTCCCCACGACCGGGTACGCGCGCCGCCTCGTTCGAAGACCAGATCCCCAAGGGGGTCGTGCAGGAGCGCTTCGAGCGGCTCCAGGCGCTGCAGGAGCGCGCGAGTCTCGCGTCCTCACGCGCGCAGGTCGGGCGCACCTTCGAAGTGCTCGTCGAGGACGGAGACAAGAAGGGACGCGCGACCCAGGCGCGCACGCGCACGAACCGCATCGTCCATCTGGACGGACCGCTCGCGGCGGGAACCTTCGCCTTCGCGCGGGTGACGGACGCCGCGCCGCATCACCTCACGGGCGTCCGGGTGAGCGAGCCGGACGCCCGTCGCGGTCTGACCGTGCGATGACGGAGGAGCCGCTGCTGGCCCTCGTCGGCCCCACCGCCAGCGGCAAGACGCGCGTCGCGATCGCGCTCGCGCGGGCGCGGGAGGCGGAGATCGTCAGCGCGGACTCGATGGTGGTCTATCGGGGGATGGACGTCGGGACGGCGAAGCCCGACCGCGCGGAGCGCGCCGTGGTGCGGCACCATCTGATCGATGTCGCCCGGCCGTCAGAGCCGTTCAGCGTGGCGCGATACCAGGAGCTGGGACGGGCGGCGCTCGAGGACATCGCGTCGCGTGGCCGCCGGGCCCTGATCGTCGGCGGATCAGGGCTCTACGTGCGGGCGCTCGTCGACGACCTGACGTTCCCCGGCACCGACGCACCCACGCGCGCCGCTCTCGAGCGTGAGGCCGGGGCCGTGGGGGGCCGTCGGTTGCACGACCGCCTCGAGGCGATGGATCCGGTCGCCGCGTCGAAGATCGAGGCGGCCAACGTGCGTCGCACGGTGCGCGCCCTGGAGGTGGCCGCGGTCACGGGCCGCCCCTTCAGCGAGTTCGCGGCGGCGTGGGACGCGTACCCGTCCGGGCGCGTGCGCGCAGCGGGGATCGAGATGCCCCGCGCGGTGTTGGCGGCGCGCATCGCCGCACGCGTGCGCGCGATGATCGATCGCGGGTGGCTCGACGAGGTCCGTGGCCTGGTGGACGGAGGGTTCGGCGGCTGGCTCACCGCCACCCAGGCCATCGGTTACGCTGAGCTCGCCGCTCACCTGCAGGGAGCCATGACGCTGGAGGATGCCGTCGATCGGACCGTGAAGCGCACGCGGAACCTCGCGCGCCGGCAGATGGCCTGGTTCCGTCGCGATCCGCGCATCCGATGGTTCGCCGTGGGGGAGGAGGGTGCCGTCGAGGCCGTCGACGCCGTCCAGACGTACCTCGAGGGAGCCGTGTGAGCGAGATCGCCTTCGCGAAGTACGAGGCCGCCGGCAACGACTTCATCGTCATCGAGGACCTCGAGGATGCGGGAGCCCTGTCCGCGGACGACGTCCGCGCGCTCTGCGACCGGTGGACGGGTGTGGGGGCCGATGGCGTGATCCGCCTCACCCGCACCGCGCAGGGGCGGTTCGGGTTCCACCTCACGAACGCGGACGGCACGCCCGCCGCGATGTCGGGCAACGGGGTGCGGTGCCTCGGCGCGTACATCCATGATCGGAAGCTGACCGACGAGGCCGCGTTCGACGTCGCCACGACGGCCGGCCTCCGGCACGTGGCGATCTCGCCTGCGGACGGGCCCGCGCGCGAGGCCACCGTGGGCATGGGCACACCGGGCTTCACCAAGGCCCAGATCCCGATGTTCGGCGCCGCCTGGGAGACCTTCCTCGCGCAGCCGTTCGATATCGGCAACGGCCTCACGGTGCCCGCGAGCGCGGTGTCGATGGGGAACCCCCACCTCGTCCTGTTCCTGGACGAGGATCCGGAGCGCTTCCACGTGGAGCACATCGGGCCCGCGCTCGAGCGTCACGAGTGGTTCCCCGAGCGCACCAACGTGGAGTTCGCGCGCGTCGGGACCGACGGGATCGACGTGCGCGTCTGGGAGCGCGGGGTGGGGGAGACCCTCGCCTGCGGCACGGGCGCGTGCGCGGTAGCCGTCGCGGCACAGCACGCGGGTCTGGCTCCGGACGAGGTCGACGTTCGCTTCCGCGGGGGAGCGCTGCGGGTCACGCGCGCCCCCGACGGCGAGGTGCTGCTCAGCGGACCTGTCTCCCACGTCTTCGACGGCACCGTCGACCCCTCGTCGCTGTGACCCACGGGGATCTCGGGACGCGCCTCGCCGAGCGCACGCTCGCCCTCGTGAACCGCGCCTCGGTCAGCGGGGACGAGGACGCCGTCCTGTCCGACATCGCGACGTCGATGCCCGCGAACGGGTATGAGCTCGTGGACGACGGGGACGCGGTCCTGTTCTACGTGCCCGAGGTGCGTCGCCCCGGCGCGTCGTTCGTGGTCCTCGCGGGCCACGTGGACACGGTGCCGATCGCCGGGAACGTGCCCGGCGCCCGCGAGGGACCCGCCATCGTGGGGCGGGGCGCCGCGGACATGAAGGGCGCGCTGGCGGTGATGCTCGAGGTGGCGCACGCGCTCGCCGGACGTCACCTGGAGAGCGACCTCGACGTGGGACTCCTGTTCTTCGGTCGGGAGGAGCGGCCTATCGAAGAGAGCGCGTTGTTGCCCGTCTTCGACCGGTGCCCCGTGTCACGCGCGATCGATCTGGCGTTGGTGATGGAGCCCACCGACAACGCGATCCAGGTCGGGTGCCTCGGGAACCTCGACGCGCGGGTGACGGTGCACGGGGTGGCGGCGCACAGCGCGCGGCCGTGGCTCGGGGTGAACGCGATCCACGGCGCGATCCGTGCGCTGGCCGCGATCGCCGATCTCCCGGTCCGCGACGTGGAGGTGGACGGACTCGTCTATCGGGAGGTGTTGAGCGTCACCACGATCCGGGGCGGCGTGGCCGCCAACGTCGTCCCCGACTGGGCCGAGGCCCGCGTGAACTTCCGTTACGCGCCCACCCACACGCCGGCCGAGGCGGAGGCGCGGCTCCGGGAGCTCCTCGGCCATCGCGGCGTCGACCTCGCGATCGTCGGCAACGCACCTCCGGGGCCCGTGAGCGCCCATCACCCCCTCGTCGAGCGGCTCAGGAGGAGCGGCGACCTCGCCGTGGAGCCCAAGCAGGCGTGGACGCCGGTGGCGGAGTTCGCGACCGCGGGCGTGGACGCCGTCAACTTCGGTCCCGGCGACCCGGAGTACGCTCATCGGGACGACGAGCGCGTCGAGGTGGCGTCGCTCGTGCGGTCGTTCGAGCTGCTGTCGGCGTTCCTCGCGAACGCGGCGGCCATGGAGGCGTAGATGGTGCACCTGTCCCCGGGGATGCGAGCGGTCGAGCCGTACCCCTTCGAGGAGCTGGATCGGCGGAAGGCGGCCGCGATGGCGGCGGGGCGCACGTTGATCGACTTCGGCGTGGGTGACCCGCGCGAGGTGACGGCGCCCTTCATCCGCGAAGCGTTGCGCGCGGCGCTCGAGCCGGTCTCCTCCTACCCGCGCGCCGCGGGACTGCCCGAGCTGCGGGATGCCGTCTGCGCCTGGTTGGGGCGGCGTTACGACGTGAGCCTCGACCCCGATCTCGACGTCTTGCCGCTGCTCGGGTCCAAGGAGATCGTCTTCAGCTTGGCGCAGGTGGTGCTGGATCCCGCGGCGGGACGCGACCTCGTGATGGTGACCGCGCCCGGCTACACCATCCCGGAGCGCGGCGCGCGCTATGCCGGCGGCGACGTCGCGCGGCTCGCGCTGCGCGAGGACGCCGGGTTCCTGCCCGATCTGGACGGGGTGGACGACGCCACCTGGGAGCGGACCGCCCTCCTGTGGCTCAACTACCCCAACAACCCGACCGGGGCCGTCGCGCCCCTGTCGTTCCTGCGCGAGACGGTCGAACGATGCCGGGCCCACGGCGTGCTGCTCGCCTCGGACGAGGCGTACAGCGAGCTGTGGTTCGAGGGGGAGCCGCCGGCGAGTGCCCTGCAGGTCGGGGCGTTCGAGGGCGTCCTCGCGATCAACACCCTATCGAAGCGCTCGTCGATGACGGGCTATCGCAGCGGGTTCGCGGCGGGCGACCGTGATCTGATCGCAGCGCTCAAGCGCCTGCGTCCGAGCGTCGGCGTCACCCCGCAGGAGTTCGTACAGCGGGCGTCGGTGGCGGCCTGGGGCGACGAGGCCCACGTCGAGGAGAACCGGCGCCGGTACGCGGCGAAGCGGCGCCTCCTCCTCGACGTCTTCGCGCGCGCGGGTGTCGCGCTGGCAGGGTCGGAGGCCACCTTCTATCTCTGGATCAAGGTGCCGGGGGGCCGGCCCTCCCTCGACTGGGCGATCGAGTTGCTCGACCGCGGCGGGGTGATCGTGGCGCCGGGTTCGTTCTTCGGACCGGAGGGGGAGGGGTACGTGCGCATGGCGCTGGTGCCCACGCTCGAGGAGTGCGAGCGCGCGGCGGAGATCCTCGAGGAACTCCTGCGGGAGGAGGTCTCCGCGTGAGCGCACCCACCTTGGAAGCACGGATCGAGGCGTCCTTCGCGGATCCGGACGGCGCCCTCGACGCGGACGCCGTCGAGGAGGCGATCCGTCGGATGGACGCCGGCGAGCTCCGGGTGGCGGAGCCGATCGACGGAGGGTGGCGGGTGAACGAGTGGGCCAAGATGGCCGTGCTGCTCTTCTTCCGCGTGCGCGGACTGGCCACCACCGACGTGGGTCCCTTCGAGTACCACGACAAGCTCCCATTGAAGGCGGGGTACGAGCAGGCGGGGGTGCGGGTGGTGCCCCCCGCGGTCGCCCGCTACGGCGCGTACCTCTCACCGGGGGTCGTGATGATGCCGAGCTACGTCAACATCGGGGCGTGGGTCGGCGCGCGCACCATGGTCGACACCTGGGCCACCGTGGGGTCGTGCGCGCAGATCGGCGCCGACGTGCACCTGTCGGGAGGGGTCGGCATCGGGGGTGTGTTGGAGCCGCTGCAGGCCGCTCCGGTGATCGTCGAGGACGGCGCCTTCATCGGTTCGCGCTGCGTCATCGTGGAGGGCGTGCGGGTGGGCCGCGAAGCGGTGATCGGGACCGGCGTCGTGCTCACCGCCAGCACGCCCGTGATCGACGTGACCGGCTCGCGGCCGGTCGAGTACCGGGGGGAGGTCCCGCCGCGATCGGTGGTGATACCCGGGAGCCGCTCCAAAGGGTTCCCCGCGGGCTCGTTCGGGCTCCCCTGCGGGCTCATCATCGGGTACCGCGACGAAGGCACGGAGGACAAGGTGCGCCTGAACGAACTCCTGCGCGACCACGGCGTGTCGATGAGCTGATGGCGGGGGAGCATCGATCCGAGGGCCGCCGATCGGCAGCGGAGCGGCAGGTGCTCGAGTCGCCGCTGTCCGCCACCTGGCGCCCGGCGGTCCGAGAGAAGGCCGTCCTCGTGGGGGTCGGGCCCGGGATCGCCGACGAGGACCTCGACGAGCTCGCGGCGCTCGCGGATTCGGCGGGCGCCGAGCCCGTGGGGCGCGTCGTCCAGAGCCGCCAGGAGCCGGACCCCGCGACGTTCATCGGCAAGGGCAAGCTCGACGACCTCCATGACGCGATCCACACGGCGGGCGCGGACGCGGTGATCCTCGATCATGAGCTCTCGCCCGGACAGCTCCGCTCGCTGGAGGAGCGCCTCGGGGTGAAGGTGATCGATCGCACGGCGCTGATCCTGGACATCTTCGCGCTGCACGCGCGGAGTCGCGAGGGCAAGGCGCAAGTGGAGCTCGCGCAACTGAACTACCTCATGCCCCGCCTGCGCGGCTGGGGGGAGGCCATGTCCCGCCTGGGTGGTGGCATCGGCACGCGCGGTCCCGGCGAGACGAAGATGGAGGTCGATCGCCAGCACATCCGCAGGCGCATCGCCAAGCTGCGCCGCGACATCAAGGCCATGGCGCGCACGCGCGACACGAAGCGCGCACAGCGCCAGGGCAGCGGGGTGCCCCAGGCCTCGATCGCGGGTTACACGAATGCCGGGAAGTCCACGCTGATGAACCGGATGACCGGGGCCGACGTGTTGGTCGCCGACCAGCTCTTCGCGACGCTCGACCCCACCGTGCGCCGGCTGAAGCTCCCGGGTGGACGGCGGTGCACCGTCAGCGACACCGTCGGATTCGTGAGCAAGCTCCCTCACGATCTCGTGGAGGCGTTCCGCTCCACGTTGGAGGAGGTCACGATGGCGGAGTTGATCGTGCACGTCGCCGACGCCTCCTCGCCGGACCTGGGGGAGCAGATCGACGCCGTGCGGCGGGTCCTCGGGGAGATCGGGGCCGGCGACATCCCCGAGGTACTGGTCCTCAACAAGATCGACCGACTGAGCGGATCGGAGCGGGTGCGCAAGGCGCGCCGCTACCCGGGATCGGTGCCCGTCTCCGCGCTCACCGGCGAGGGCGTGCCGGGGTTGCTGGAAACGCTCGAGGACGCCCTGCCGCACCCACCCGTCGAGGTGACACTCATGGTGCCCTACGGGCGCGAGGACCTGATCGCGCGTCTCTACCGCAACGCGGAGGTGCTCTCCACCCGGCACGACGGCGAGGGGACGGCCGTGCACGCGCGCGTCGGGTTGCGCGACCTGGCGGCCGTCCGCGAGTTCGTGCGCACCGAGCGGCGCGGGGCCTGACGGCTCACACCGGCTTGCCGTGGCTCCAGAGGGCCGCGTCCTGCCACGCGCCGGTGATCACCGTGTCCGGGTCCTGGGAGCGGACGGTCGCGAGCCGCAGGGCGAGCATCTGCAGCCGCACGGTGAGAGGGATCTGCGCGAGGAGGAGCGGCAGGGGCCAGGGTTCGTGGAGGTCGGTGACGCCTGCCCCGGCGGCGCGCGCGGCCTCGCCGATCGTGGTGAGGAACCCACCCGCGTCCGGGGGCGTGAGCGTGACCACATGGTCGCCGGCGCCGATCGGGACGGCCGAACCGTGCAGCAGGTACTCCGCGTCGTAGCCCTCGGCCAGCGCGCGGGCGGCCTCGCGTGCCTTCAGGGCGCCCTCACGTGCGGTGACGGAGGCGGGCCCGGCACCCGTGAAGACGATCACCCGCGCGTCGTGCGGGATGTCGTCCGTGCCAGGGCCGTGGATCGCACCCTCCACCGCGTCGGGGAGGTCGGTGAGCGTGTCCGGCGAGAACCCTTGCGCTCCGAGTTGCTGCGCGACCATGGCGAGCACGACGAGGGTTGCGGTGTAGCTCACGGTGTAGGTCTCGGATGTTTCCCGATCGACCGTCTCGATCGAATCGGGGAAGCCCGCGCCGCGTCGGCTGATCATCGTGACCCCGAGGCCTGCGTTGAACGCGGTCGCGCGCGCGGCGAGCGCGTAGGCGGTCTCCGCGGTATGGGAGATCACGATGACGCCGTCCTGCGGCCCCACGATGGGCGCCCAATCCACGAAGTGCATCGCCGGCACGGCCTGGGCGGCGCGGCCGGCCTCCTGCAACATGGCGGCCCCGAGTTCGGCGGCATGCTGGCTCGTGCCTGTCCCCACGAGCCAGATCCGATGCGCGCGATGGAGCCCCTGTGCCGTGGCGTGCACCTGCTCGTGGACCTGGCTGCTCGTGAGGAGCCTCCGGATCTCGTCGGGCTGGGAACGGATCTGTCGCTCGAGGGCGGTCTCAACGGTGGACATCCGGGCCTCCTGCGGTGATGGGACGACGCAAGCCTAGAGGTGAACGGGGTGGTTGGGGGAAGGGACCGAAGGTCTCAACCGGATACCGCCGGATGCGGGTTTGCCGTTGTCCCCCGAGCAACCTACGCTATCCGCCGATGACGGAACCGAAAGGGTGATCGTGGGATGGCAATGATCCGTAACAGGGGCGCGCGGTACGCGGTGGTGCTCACGGGGCTGGCGATGGTGTTCGCGATGACGGTGACGGGCACCGCGTCGGCGCAGGGCACGGCCGGCCGAGCCAAGTGCACGATCGTGGGGACGAACGGCAACGATCACATCAACGGCACCAACAGGGCCGACGTGATCTGCGGCCTCGGCGGCAACGACGTGATCGAGGGGCGCGGCGGCGGCGATGTCATCCTCGGCGGACCGGGGCGCGACGTCCTGTCCGGCACGAAGGGCAACGATGTCTTGAAGGGCGGTCCGGGTCGCGACACGCTGTATGGCGACGACGGCAACGACACGTTGCGCGGCGGGGACCTGAAGGACCGGCTGTTCGGCAACCGCGGTTCGGACAAGCTCGGCGGCGACAAGGGCTTCGACACCCTGGCCGGCGGCTACGATAACGACGTCCTGCGCGGCGGCGACCAGGGCGACAAGATGCGCGGCGGCAAGGGCGACGACGTGATGCTCGGCGGGCCCGGCAAGGACACGATCGGTGGCGGCGACGGCAACGACAACGTCAACGGTGGTACGCAGCCCGACATCCTGAACGGTCGCGCCGGCGACGACACGGTGAACGGCGTCGACGGCGCGCCCGGCGACCTCGTGCGCGGGCAGGCGGGGACGGACACGTGCCCGGCCGATTCGGGTGACCAGGTGGTGACCTGCGAGCTGTAAGCAACGACGAACGAGCACTGAAGCACCGAGGCCCGCCCGATCCCATCGGGCGGGCCTCGTGCGTTCAGCCGCAGCGCGCGTTCAGAGCTTCCGCATCACCGCGACGACCTTGCCGAGGATGCGACCGTCGGCCATCTCGAACGGTTCCAGCGTGGGGTTCTCGGGGATCAGCATCACGCGCTCCCCGTCGTGGCCGAGGCGCTTCACCGTCGCCTCTTCCTCGGCCGGGCCGGGCAGGAGCGCCGCGACGATGTCGCCGTCTGCGGCCGTGTCCTGGGCGCGCACGATGACGAGATCGCCCGTGAAGATCCCGGCCCCGATCATGGAATCGCCCTGCACGGTGAGCGCGAAGTGCTCGGCGTCGCTGGCGAACTCCTGCGGAACTGCCACGTAGCCCTCCACATCCTCTGCCGCCAGCGTCGGCGCACCCGCCGCGATCCTGCCGACGAGCGGAACGGCCACGGCATCGGCCTTCGGTCGATCGAGGGTCACGGCGCGCGGCTTCGTCGGGTCCTTGTGGAGGAGGCCCATCCGCTCCAGGTTGGCGAGTTGCGCGTGGACGCTCGACGACGACGTGAGCCCCACGGCCTCGCCGATCTCCCGCACGGTGGGGGGGTACCCGCGGTCGCGCACGGTCTGGGCGATGAAGTCCAGGATGCGCTGCTGGCGGGGGGTCACGGATGTCGTGTCAGACATGCTCACTAGCCTCCTCTTCGATGGACGCGACGCTAGCAGCCCACCGGGAGGGATGCAAACATATGTTCGACTCCACCCTTGACACCGAACGGACGTTCGGACAGGATGAGCACATGCATCGAACACATGTTCGCCGGCGCCGAGTGACGCTCACCGTGGCCGCGGTGGCGGTGGCGCTGGGTCTCACCGGCCCGATCGCGCGCGCCGTAGCCGGACCTTCGCTCGAGCCGGCGGCGCGGCGCACCTACGTCGTGCGCCCGGGGGACACCTTGTGGTCCATCGCGGGGCGGGTCGCGCCCGGCACGGATCCGCGGCGGACCGTCGCCGCGATGCAGGCGCAGAACCACGTGGATGCCGGGTCGCTCGCGGCCGGTCAGACCCTCCTCGTGCCCGCGGCTGGCTGAGCCCGCTGGGCGGCACACCTTGACGCTCTCACGTCCCGCCCGTAGCGTGCCCCAGGCCACAACATGTTGTGGCGCCTATGAGATGCCCTTGGTGCAGCGCGGACGACGATCGCGTCGTCGATTCCCGGCCCGCGGAAGGCGGCGACGCCATCCGCCGACGGCGGGAGTGCCTGGCCTGCCGCAGGCGGTACACGACGTTCGAGCGCGTGGAGGTTGTGGGTCTCGTGGTGATCAAACGGGACGGCTCCAAGGCGCCCTTCGACCGGGACGAAGGTGGCGGGGAGCGTGCGCAAGGCCCTGAAGAACCGCCCCGTCACCCCCGACCAGGTGACGACGCTTGTGGATCGGGTGGAGGAGAAGATGCGTCGCAAGGGTCCCGAGGTGACGTCGGAGCAGGTCGGCGTGGCGGTGCTGGCGGATCTGCGCAAGCTGGACCAGGTCGCCTACATCCGGTTCGCGAGCGTCTACAAGGACTTCCAGGAGATCTCGGACTTCCAGGAGGAGCTCACGTCCCTCCAGAAGAAGGATCCGGGCGGCGCGCGCCGGCGGGGTTGAGTAGCCCTCGTTCCGCGACGCATGCAGGAAAGTTCGACAGGAACGCGTTTCCCACCGCGTATCCGCTGCGCGTCCACCGCGTCAGCGGGTAGCGTCCCCGATTGCGAGGGACCACGTCGAGAGGGATGCGGCAAGAACCACAAGATATAGTAGGTCGGAGGGAACAAAGACCCAACGAATGGTGTTGATGAGCTTGACGGCCGCGTAGGCCGGATGCAGAATCACACCCCTGTGATTCCGACGGTGCTTCCCCGGTACGCGGACGGGCAAGGAGGGGCAATGGCGACGAAAGAGGGCGACGTCGAGGTCATCCGAGAGGGCCTGACGTTCGATCGGTACTTCACCACCGAGGGACGGCACCCGTTCGAGGACGTGGACTGGGAGATCCGCGACGCGCTGATCCCCAACTACAAGGAGGGCGGCAACGCCTTCGAGCAGCGGGACGTCGAGTTCCCCTCCAGCTGGTCGCAGAACGCCACGAACATCGTGGCGCAGAAGTACTTCCGCGGGACCCTCGGCACCCCGCAGCGCGAGTCCTCCGTTCGCCAGCTCGCCGGGCGGGTCGTCGACACCATCCGTGGATGGGGTGAGAAGAACGGTTACTTCGCCTCGCGAGAGGACGCTCAGGTCTTCGCCGAGGAGCTCACGCACCTCATCGTGACGCAGAAGGCCGCCTTCAACTCGCCGGTCTGGTTCAACGTCGGCGTCCCCGACACCCCTCAGCAGTGCTCCGCCTGCTTCATCCTCGCGGTCGACGACCACATGAGCTCCATCCTCAACTGGTACGTCGAGGAAGGCACCATCTTCAAGGGCGGCTCCGGCTCCGGCATCAACCTCTCGCGGATCCGCTCGTCCAAGGAATCCCTCGCCGGCGGGGGGACCGCATCGGGGCCCGTGAGCTTCATGCGTGGGGCGGACGCGTCGGCCGGGACCATCAAGTCCGGCGGCAAGACGCGACGCGCGGCCAAGATGGTGATCCTGAACGTCGACCACCCCGACGTCGAGGACTTCATCTGGTGCAAGGCCAACGAGGAGCGGAAGGCGCGTGCCCTGCGGGACGCCGGGTTCGACATGGACCTCGACGGCAAGGACAGCGCCTCGATCCAGTATCAGAACGCGAACAACTCGGTGCGCGTCACGGACGCGTTCATGCAGGCCTACGAGCAGGATCAGGACTGGAAGCTCAAGGCCATCACCACCGGGGAGACGGTGGACACCAAGCGTGCGCGCGAGCTGATGCGGCAGATCGCCGAGGCCGCCTGGCAGTGTGCCGATCCCGGCATGCAGTACGACACCACGATCAACGAGTGGCACACGTGTCCGGCTTCGGGTCGCATCAACGGATCGAACCCGTGCAGCGAGTACATGCACCTCGACAACAGCGCGTGCAACCTCGCGTCGCTGAACCTCATGAAGTTCCTGAACGACGACGGCTCCTTCGATGTGGCGAGCTTCCGGCACGCGGTCGAGATCGTGTTCTCGGCCCAGGAGATGCTGGTGAGCGAGTCCAGCTATCCCACCGAGAAGATCGGAGAGAACGCGCGCGCCTACCGGCAGCTCGGGCTCGGCTACGCCAACCTCGGCGCCCTGCTGATGGCGCGCGGCGTCGCCTACGACTCCGACGCAGGCCGCGCGTGGGCGGGCGCCATCACCGCCCTGATGACGGGTCAGGCGTACCGAACCTCCGCGCGCATCGCCGAGGTCATGGGTCCGTTCGACGGGTACGCCCCCAACGCCGACGCGATGCTCCGTGTGATGCGCAAGCACCGCGCGGCCGCCGACGAGATCGACCCCGAGCTCGTGCCCGAGGGCATGCTGAGCGCCGCGAAGCAGGCGTGGGACGAGGCCGTGGCGGCGGGCGAGCAGCACGGGTACCGCAACGCCCAGGCCTCGGTGCTGGCCCCCACGGGCACGATCGGGCTGATGATGGACTGCGACACGACCGGCATCGAGCCGGAGCTCGCGCTCGTGAAGACCAAGAAGCTCGTGGGCGGCGGGACGATGCAGTTCGTGAACCAGACGGTGCCCCGCGCCCTCGAGAAGCTCGGGTACGCCGAGGCGCAGATCGACGACATCGTGGCCTACATCGCCGAGCACAACTCGGTGATGGACGCCCCCCACCTGCGCGAGGAGCACTACACGGTCTTCGACACGGCGATGGGCGCGCAGCCGATCCACTACATGGGGCACGTCCGGATGATGGCGGCCGCACAGCCGTTCATCTCCGGCGCCATCTCCAAGACGGTGAACATGCCCGAGGAGGCGACGGTCGAGGAGGTCGAGCAGCTCTTCGTCGAGTCGTGGACCCTGGGCCTGAAAGCCGTCGCGATCTACCGCGACAACTGCAAGGTGGCCCAGCCGCTGTCGGCCGACAAGAAGCAGACCGCCACGGTCGAGCCCCCCGGGCTCGCCCATCCCGTGCGCAAGCGTCTCCCGATGTCCAGGCCGTCCAAGACCACGTCGTTCCAGGTGGGCGACGCCGAGGGATACATCATCGCCGGGAACTACCCCGACGACGGCCTCGGCGAGATCTTCCTGAAGACCTCGAAGCAGGGGTCGACGCTCAGCGGGGTCATGGATGCGTTCTCGATCGCGATCTCGATCGGCCTGCAGTACGGCGTGCCGCTCGAGACCTACGTCTCCAAGTTCATCAACATGAAGTTCGAGCCGAGCGGCATGACGAACGACCCCGACATCCGGTTCGCGTCGTCGCTCCTCGACTACGTGTTCCGTCGGCTGGCGCTCGACAACCTGCCGCCGGAGACCCGCGAGGGTCTCGGGATCCGCTCGATCTCGGAGCGCAAGGAGACGGCGGAGCTCGAGGCGGGCCTCAAGGCGATCCCGGTCGAGGACGAGCCCGAGGCGACCAGGGCCGAGACGGCGGGCACGCCGACGCTGATCGACGTGACCGAGCGCCCCGGCGCCAAGGCGTCGGACGCGCCGCTCTGCTACTCGTGCGGGTCGAAGATGCAGCCGGCCGGCTCCTGCTACGTGTGCTCGAGTTGCGGGAGTACCAGCGGCTGTTCGTAGGATAGGGCACCGGTAGTCACGAACGGGCCGGGATCCCCGGCCCGTTCGCGTCCCGCTTCCACGAGGAGCACGCGGTGGTAGACGAAGACGGCAGGTTGGTGGGCCTGCACCACGTTCAGCTGGCGATGCCGGAGGGCGAGGAGGAGGCGGCCCGGCGGTTCTACGGGACGGTGCTCGGGCTCAGCGAGGTCCCCAGGCCGGTGGCGCTATCCCCGGCGGGCGGGGTCTGGTTCGTGAGCGGCGACCTCGAGGTGCACCTGGGGGTGGAGGAACGGTTCTCTCCCGCGGTGAAGGCGCACCCCGCCTTCTTGGTGCACGGCATCGAGAAGGTCCGGGCGCGCATCGAGGAGGCCGGATACCGCGTCACCGACACCGTCCAGTTGGAGGGGTTCCACCGGATCTACGTGCGCGACCCCTTCGGCAACCGCGTGGAGCTGATCGAGCCGGCGTGAGCGAGGGGTGGCGGGTCGAGGGATTCCATCACGTGCAGCTCGCGATGCCGCCGGGGGCCGAGGAGGAGGCCGAGGCGTTCTACGTGGGCCGGCTCGGATTCGCGAGGATCCCGAAGCCCTCGCATCTGGAGGCCCGCGGTGGCTGCTGGTTCCGATCCGGCGCCACGGAGCTGCACCTCGGTGTCGAGGACGCGTTCCGACCCTCGGCCAAGGCACACCCCGCCCTGCGGGTGCGCGGCATCGCCGCGCTCCGGGCGGCGCTCGAGGCGGGCGGGTGGCGCGTGGAGGACGATACCGAGCTCGACGGGCACCAGCGCTGGTACGTCCGCGATCCCTTCGGCAACCGGCTGGAGCTGATCGAGGAAGGGCCAGGCTAGATGGAGCTGCCCTTCAAACGGATCGATCCGTCGCGCGCAGCTGCCGACCGCGCAGCACGCGGGCGATGCCGGACTCGACCTCTGCGCGGTCGCGGACCTGGTGGTGGAGCCGGGAGCGCGCGCGATGGTGCCCACGGGGCTCGCCGTGGCCATCCCGGACGGCCACGCGGGGCTCGTCCTCCCCCGCTCGGGCCTGGCGTCGCGCGAGGGGCTCACGCTCGCGAACGCGCCCGGCCTGATCGACGCCGGCTACCGGGGTGAGGTGATCTGCGCGGTGGTGAACCTCGACCGGAACGGGGCCGTGAAGATCGCCAAGGGGGAGCGGATCGCGCAGCTCGTGATCGTGGCGCTGCCGGGCGTCCATCCGGCGTGGGTCGACGACCTTCCCGACAGCTCCCGGGGCGAGGGTGGGTTCGGCTCCACAGGCCGGGCGTAGCGGTGCTCCGCGCGCGAGGCGGCGCCCGCATGTGGCCTTCGGCCAGGTCGGTTGAAGGACCCCCCGGCCGCGGTTAGCATGGGGGCACACCGCGCGGACGTGGCTCAGTTGGTAGAGCACCACCTTGCCAAGGTGGGGGTCGCGGGTTCGAATCCCGTCGTCCGCTCCAAACCCCACGTGCCAGGGCTCGTTCCAGGCGCATCCGGATGTGATCCCCAACGTTCGGGCCGCATCCGGGCAGCCCGAGACAGCCACTAGCTTCGGAGCGGTCTCGCAGCTATCTTCGCGTGACGTGACTCGAGACCATCTCCCGACGGGGACGGTGACGTTCCTCTTCACCGATGTCGAGGCCTCGACGAAGCTCCTCCACGAGTTGGGGTCCGAGGCATACGGGGACGCCCTCGCCGTGCACCGCCGCGTCGTAAGGGAGGCTTCCGCACGTCACGGCGGCGTGGAAGTGGACACCCAGGGCGACGCCTTCTTCATCGCGTTTCCGACCGCGCTCGGTGCGCTCGATGCCGCGCGGGAGGCGCAAGAAGCGCTCGCCCGGGGGACGATCCGGGTCCGCATGGGCATCCACACCGGAACACCCCACCTGACCGAAGAGGGATATGTGGGGCCCGACGTGCACAAGGGCGCGCGCATCGCGGCGGCCGGCCACGGTGGTCAGGTGCTCCTGTCGAGGCCCACGCGCGAACTCGTCGAAGTCGAGGTCGTGGATCTGGGCGAGCACCGATTGAAGGACTTCGCGCAGCCGATACGGATCTTCCAACTCGGAAAGGGGCGGTACCCGCCCCTGAAGACGATCTCGAACACGAACCTCCCGCGTCCCGCGAGTTCGTTCATCGGCCGGGAACAGGAAGTGGAAGAGGTCGTGTCGCTCGTGCGAGGGACCCGCATCGTTACCCTGACCGGCCCCGGTGGTTCCGGCAAGACGCGTCTCGCCATCGAGGCCGCGACCGAGCTGGTGCCGGAGTTCCGAAACGGTGTTGTGTGGGTGGGGTTGGCGGCGATCCGAGACGCCGGCTTGGTCATCGGCACGATCGCGCAGACGCTGGGAGCGACGGACAGCCTCGCCGACCACATCGGAGGGCAGGAGATGCTCCTGTTGGTCGACAACATCGAGCACGTGATCGATTCGGCCCCCGAGCTGGGATCGCTCATCGATACCTGTCCCAACCTCAAGCTCATCACCACGAGCAGGGAGCTGCTGCGCGTTCCGGGTGAGCAGGCCTATCCGGTCCCTCCACTCGAGCCGCAGGACGGGATCGAGCTCTTCCTGGCTCGGGCGCGGGCGGCCCTCCCAAGCTTCGCCGCGAGCGACGCGGTGTCGGAGCTCTGCACCCGACTCGAGTACCTCCCGCTTCCGCTCGAGCTGGCGGCGGCGCGCGTCCGCGTTCTCTCCGTCGAACAACTCATCGAGCGCCTCTCCGAGCGCCTCGACGTGCTCAAGGGCGGACGGGGTGCGGAGGCTCGACAGCAGACCCTGCGTGCGACGATCGAATGGTCGTACGACCTCCTTTCGAGGGAGGAGCAAGTCGTCTTCGCGCGACTCGCGGTCTTCGTCGGCGGCTGCGCGGTCGAGGCGGCGGAGCAGGTAGCTGCAGCAGATCTCGACACCCTCCAGTCACTGGTCGACAAGAGCCTCGTCCGCCACACCGACGAACGGTTCTGGATGCTCGAGACGATCCGCGAGTTCGCGGCGGAGCGGCTGGAGGAATCGGGCGAAGCGGACGAGCTTCGGTGGCGCCATGCTCGATACTTCCTGGTCCTCGCCGAGGAAGCTGAGCCGAGCTTGATCGGGCCGAGTCCCGAGAGATGGCTCGATCGACTCGAGCAGGATCTCGCCAACCTCCGTGCCGCCCTCGACCGGCTAGAGGCGTCAGGCGACACGCAGTCAACCTTGCGGCTTGCAGGAGCACTGTGGGGGCTCTGGAACCTGAGGGGCTACGTCGTCGAGGGCTGGCGTCGACTGGCGGATGCGCTCCATGCCGATACGCGCCCGACGGCAGCACGGGCCAAAGCGCTCAACGCGGCGGCCGAGCTGGCGGTCTGGACCGGGGATCAGCAGGAAGCGAAGAGCTGGGCCGAGGAGGCCCTCGGTCTCCATCGCACGCTCGGAGATGCGTGGGGCGCTGCGTGGTCTGGCTGGACCCTCGGCCGCGCGGAGGCCGAGGCAGGCGATCTCGAAGGAGCGCGGCGATACATGGAAGACAGCGTCCGAACGTTCCGCGAGGTCGACGACGAGCACTACACGCTGACGGCGAGCCGGACCCTTGCCTGGATCTGGCAACAGCTCGGTGACTACGAGCGCGCCCGTGCATTGAACGAGGCAAACCTCCTTCAAGCCCGCGCGCTCGACGACAAGCTGAACCGATGGTGGTCGCTGTTCTATCTGGCCGGCCTCGTTACGCGGGAAGGGCGGTACAGGGAAGCGCTCGCATCGCTGGAGGAGGGGCACCGTGTCGCCTCCGATCTCGGCGACCCGGGGATGGTCGACATGACCCTTATCCGGATCGCCGAAGTCTTGGCGCGCGCCGAGCGGGCCACGGTCGCGGTCCGGTTGCTGTCCTTCGCGGAGACGATCCACGAGGAACATCCATTCACCTATCCCGTCTGGTTCGCCAAAGCGGAAGACGATGCCATGACCCGGTGTCACGCTGTGCTCGACGACGCGGTCTTCGCCGAGGCCTGGGAGGAGGGCCGGAACCTCACGGCCGACGAGGCCGTGGCGCTCGCCCGAGAGTCTCTGCGGTGAGGCGCAGGATTGACATGTGACCGAATAGTCACCTATCCTCACATCGTGACCGACGACGACGATCGTGTGTTCAAGGCGCTGGCGGACCCCACCCGTCGCTTCCTGCTCGACCGACTCTTCACGCGTGACGGCCGCACGCTGACGGAGCTCGAGTCCGAGCTCGAGATGACGCGCTTCGGGGTCATGAAGCACCTGCGCGTGTTGGAGGGCGCGAACCTCGTGGTCACGCGGCGATCCGGGCGGGAGAAGCTGCACTTCCTGAACCCGGTGCCGATCCGGCTGATCCACGACCGGTGGATCGACAAGTACACCGAGCGCCAGGTGTCGGCGCTCGCGGAGCTCAAGCACGAGCTGGAAGGAGAGGTGACGGCATGACGACGGCAGCGGACACGAGCCTGACCACCCAGGTCTATCGCGTCTACATCAAGGCGACGCCGGAAGCGATCTGGGATGCGATCACGGACCCGGACTGGACCGAGAGGTACGGCTACGGGGGTCGCGCGGAGTTCGATCTGCGTCCCGGAGGCGCCTACCGTGGGATGTCCAGCGAGGCGATGCGCTCGATGGGCGCGCCCGAGGTCGCCGTCGACGGCGAGGTGATCGAGGCGGATCCGCCCCACAAGCTGGTCATGAGCTGGCGCATGCTCATGGACGACGAGATGATCGCCGAGGGGTTCACCCGCCTCACGTACGAGATCGAGGAAGGCAAGGGCGGCGTGACGAAGCTCACCCTCACCCACGACCTCGAGGGTGCGCCCCGGCTGGCGGTGCTCCTATCCGGCGGGTTGGAGGACACGGGTGCCGGTGGCGGTTGGAACTGGGTGCTCAGCGACCTCAAGACCCTTCTCGAGACCGGCACGTCGATGGACGCGCGGGACGGACTCAACCAGGGTTGAGCCGATCGATGTGGAGGCCCTGCGCGGGCAGGGCCTCCACCTACGGCACCCTTCATCCCGAACGAGGTCAGCCAGCACATGCGAGCGATCGAGCGCGATCTGCGCACCGAGGCCGGCCGCGCCCTCCGGCGGCTCGGCATGGCGCCGGAGGACGTCGTCGGCATCCTCGAGGAGGATGATCTCGCGGTCGTGCGCCGGCACCTGGAGCTCCATCGCGAGGTGCTGGCGGAACGTCTCGACGAGGACCTCCGCACCGTCGACCGCATCGAGGGCGTCTTGATGGCGTGGGCGACGGTGTCGGACGGTCGTTCAGGCGACGTCGCGTAGACTGTGGGCTCGCCCGCTCCGGCAGGCGACGCCGCGGCGGGGTGGCCGAGTGGTTAGGCAGAGGCCTGCAAAGCCTCGCACACCGGTTCGATTCCGGTCCCCGCCTCTCACCGTTCCTGGAGCGCGCGGAGCTCCCGCAGGATCGCGTCGGCGGCCACCGTGCTCCCGACGCCGTTAAGGTGGATCCCGTCCGTCAGCCGGACGATCTGCCGTGCGCCGTGGAACACCATCGAGTCGGTGTATCCCGCGCCTCCCTCACCTCCGAGGAGGGCGTAGAGGTCGACGTACGTGACCAACGGGCGGCGTTCGTTCGCTTCCGCCGCGTAGGCGGCGTTCACGGCGCGCATCCCGTGGTCGAGCGTCGGGTTCTGCATCGGGGGCATGCCGACCCAGATCACCCGGCGGCCGCCCTCGGTCATCACGTCCATCATCGCCCCGACGCGACGACGGTATTCCTTCGTCCACGCGGGATCGCCCACCGCACGGTAGCGGCCGCCGACGTCGAGTTCCTGGTCGTCGTTGGCGCCGGCCATGTAGACCGCGACGTCGGGGTTCAGGCTCGCCATCACCCCGGCCGCGTGGCGCGTCCAATCGAAGTAGTCGTCGCGCACCAGCCCTGTCCCCACCTGGTACTCGGGGACGACGGCGAGTCGAGGATCGTCCCGCGTGAGCTCGAAGAACGCCCAGGACGGGCCGGCCGCCAGGGAGTCGCCGCCGAACCAGATCCGCAGGGGAGCGGCCGCCGAGGCGGCGGGCACGGGAGGGGCCGGGGACGGCTGCGGGTCCGTGGCGAGCCCGGGGGGCTTCTGTCGAGACGGGGGTGTGGGGGCTGCCGCAAGTACGACGCGGGCGAGCTGCTCCAGCTGGCGATCCTGGATCCCGGTGAACTCGCCGACGCGCTCGTACTGGAGCCAGTACGTGGTGCGGGCGTCGCCGAAGTAGAGATAGCGGTCGCTGCCGAAGAACGCATCGGCCGCGAGGCCGGGCGCCTCCTCCACGACCGATGTGGCCCGGCGGACGTCGGCGATCGGGGTCGCCGGGCGGATCCCGAGCGCGAGGTACGTGTCGCGCCCGATGAACCACTGACAGAAGGGGTAGGTGGCGAACGGATGCGAGACCTGCGGTCGGTCGAACGCGTTCGCGATCTGTGGGCGGGTGAGGAGCGTACAGGCGCGCGACGTGGCGATGTTGCCGAGGGCGCCCCGCATCGGGAACTGGCGCCGGTCGCGGACGAGGATGTCGGGGGTCGTGCCGGCGGGGGAGATCGCGGCGTTCGAGACCACGGTCTCGGGCCGCGTCACGAGGCTGATCAAGGAGACCGTTCCCCAGACCGCGCCGGCCAGGACCGCGCAGGCCACTGCCCCGGCGACGATCCGGCGTCGGAGGTACATGCGACGCTTCGCGCGCAGGGCGTCGGCATCCGGCGGCGTGCGCGCCGCGGGAGCCCCGCCCTCGGGGATGGGAGGGGGACTCGACATCTGTTGGCCATGGGGTGGAGCGCGGCTAGCCTATCCCGCATGCGGGCCGGATATCGCCGGGTATCATGCGTGCTCCGGGCGCTTAGCTCAGGGGGAGAGCGCTTCCTTGACACGTATTCCGCCCCAAGCGGTATGCCCACCAGCGGATACGCAGGTCAGGGGTGAGCGGAACGACCGGTGTTATGCGCTCTCATCGATCGCATCGCGGGCAAGCTCCGTGGACCCATCCCGGAACAAGACGCCGTTGTGCCCCAGCGTCGCTTGATGTACCCGGAGTGTCGCCGCAGGTCAGAGGAAGGCAGCGCCGACCTTCCTGGGCATCAGAGCCAGCCGTACCCCGGTCACCAGCAGCCACACGAGCCAGGCGGCGTAGCCGAGCACGCCCCACGAACAGGATCGGCGAGCCGTCAGCGATCGCGAGGTTGGCCACCCCGGCGGCGATCAGCAGGCCTCCCCCGGCCACGCCGAGCACACGCTGCCACGGCGCCGCCAGCCGACTCGCATGCGCCGCCAGCGCAGCGCCGATGAAGGTGGTGCCGAGCGCCGACAGCGCCAGAGCGAATGCTCCTGCATGCAGCTGCCAGACGAGCTCGAACAGCGGGCTCGGCTCGGCGAGACCGCCGGCGGACAATACGACTCCGTCCCACAGAACGGCGTAGAGCGCGAAGACCGCCGCGAGAGTCGCGCCCGCGGCCACCGCGAGGCGCGACCAGTCGGCGCCCGCACCCCCGCGACGCCCGACCAGCCCGTGGAGACCGGTCACGAACACGAGCAGCAGCGGCAGGTTCAGCGCCTCTAAGCCGACCGCGATCGCGACCGCGCCCCGGTGCGCCGCGTGGAAGGCGAGCACCTTCTGGATCGGGTCGCCGTAGCCGGGCGCTCCGACCACCACCCGCATTCTGGATGACCAACGACGCTCCCAACGCGATCGCCGCCGCGCCCACGACCCGCTCCCCGAACGCAGGGGTCGGGATCGGTCCCCTCGTTCCCACTGCCGCGCTCGCAGGCACATGCTGCTGGGACTCCGCAGCTTTGTCGCTTTTGTCCGGAGATTCATCTCTTACTCCTTCGGTGCGGCCGGATGATCGTGACTCCATGATCGCTGACGTCGACGACCGGCGGATCGGCCTCAGGGCTCGTGCTGGTCCCGTCGGGAGAACGGTCACATCCTCGCACACTGGGGTGTACGAGCCTCGCTCAATGTCACTGGAGCCGCTCGACAGCATTCCCGCATGACCGCCAAGGACCCGCGGACGCTGCGCCGCGCAGACATCGCCCGGCTGCTGAACGTGAGCCGTGAGCGAGCGCGCCAGATCATCAACGGAGCCGACTTCCCCGCGCCGGTCATCACGGAGCCGCGCCGCGTGTGGAGCCGCGAGGAGGTGCAGTGGTGGATGGACGACGTGAAGTGGTGGGATCGCTACCCGTGGCGGAAGCCGCCGGGCGACGGGTGAGCTTCTCGCTCCTACCTCTCCCGGTGGAACCGCCTACGGAGATGCTGCGCGATAGCACGGAACGGGATCAGTAGATAGAGCGCGATCACGAAGTAGAGGAAGATCCCGACACGGGGAGCGAGCAGGCCGATCACGATCGCCGCTGTGTAGAACGCGAGGCTCGGGCTCAGCTTCTTCGTGACCTCCCGCACATGGTCCTCGGGATGCTCGCCAGAGAGTAACCCTTCGGCGACCGCGTGCCCCCACACGATGCTCGTCATCGCCGAGATCGCAAACAGGTTGATGCCGTAGACCGTCACGGCCCACCGTTCGGCGTCGACGTGGTGCGCGAACTCCCCGATCATCTTCGTCGGGAACGGGAGCACGGATACGAAGAACAGCAGCAAGAGGTTCAGTCGCAGCAGGACGGAGTCCACGCGCTTGACGTAGTCCGTGATCGTCGCGTGCGCCAACCACGCCGCACCGATCGAAGCGAAGCTGACGAGATAGGCCATGTACAACGGCCATTGCTCGACCAGCCGATGCCGCCAGTCTGTGGTCTCGATCGAGGGCACCGCGAGATCGAGCACGAGCAGGGTGATCGCGATCGCGAAGACACCGTCGCTGAACGCCTCCATCCGGCCGGGACGGAGCCACCGGCCGTCTGGCTTGGGCGTCGAGTCGTCGCTCACGCTTACACGCTAGCGGTTGTGACCTTGGCCTGTGTCACGAACGTCTGCGGCCAGCCGAAGAGCTCGGCGACGCGCTCGTAGGTGTCTCCGTCCGGACGCTTCGTGCCGGCCTCGAGGTCCCGGTACTCCTGAACGCTCACGCCGACGAGCCACGACGCGCGCGCGATCCGCAGGCCGTTGCGCTCCCGGTCGCGCCTGAGCATCGTCGCGAACATCGCCACCGGAGCCACCGTAGCCCGACGCGGTGACTGAGATGCAAGACGGCCGGAAACCGGGCCCGTCTCGTACTGTGAATGTCGCTCAGGCAACCGGTATTTGCCGGTACCGTGTTGCACCCGGGCCGGAGCGGCGGATACCAACTGTGAACAACAAACGAGAGCCATTCAGCGAGCAATCGAGCGAGACCCTGATGGCCTGGGTGCGGTCCCGTCCGGACGCGCTCTCAGCCCTGTATAGGCGTCACGTCGGTGCGACCGTGGGATTCGCAATCCGCCGTTGCTGCACTCCCGAAGAGGTCCACGATCTGGTCGCTGCGACGTGGCTGGACGTCATCGAGGCGTCGAGCCGGTTCGATCCTGCCAGAGGCAAAGCATTGCCCTGGATCCTGGGGATTGAGGCCAACCTGGCGAACGATACCCGCCGCCGAGCGTCCCGAGAGCAGGCCGCGCTTCGCCGCCTCCACGGAAGAAGAGTTCTGGACGCCGATGACGTCCAACGACTAATCGAAAGCGATTGACGCCGCCCGATTGTCCTCGGCGACGCGACGCGGTCTCGATGCCCTCCCGATGCGGGATCGCGAAGCTCTCGAACTGGTGGCCTTCGGTGGCCTCAGTAACGACGAGGCGGCCGCCGCACTGAGCCTGGAACCGGCTGCGTTCCGGATGCGCTTGACCAGAGCACGAAGGAGACTTCGCCAACTTCTCGGTGAAGCCGCCCAGGGGCCAGATGGGATGGAGGTACTCACACCATGAACGACACGCTGGAACGAGAGGGATTCGAGGAACGACTCTTGCCGATGCTGCTCCTGGCGGCCGGATCGACGAAGTCGCCTTGGCGGCGTCGAGGCCCCTTGATGGGGAGCTTGGTTGCGGCGGCATTGATCACTGGCGTCGTGTTCGTCGGGATCGCGGCGGGCCGGGGCGAAACGGTCCCTGTGGACGGGATGAAGGCGCTCCGCGATCCGAGTGCTGTGGAGCGCGAGCTGGCTGATGAGGGCATCAACGCCACAATCGTGGTCGTGCCACTCCCTGCGAGGGACGGGGACTACTGGAATGGCCGCTGGTACTCCTTGTACTTCGACCAGGCCCCCGACATCTCTCAGGAGGAGTTCGACCACCTCTACTTCCAGGTCGGGCGTGGCAACGGCACCGAACAGATCCAAACGTCCGATGGCACCATCGGAGCCGACCAGGTGAAGGTGCTCGAACTGCCGAAGGACCTGAGCGGACACATCACGCTATCTCGTCGGGAGGGCCGTTCCCTCAGTCACAGCCAACCGTCGCCAGTTTCGATTCGACCAATGAACTGTCCCCGGTGGGTTCGCTCTTCTGTTCAGGGGTTGACGCGAATAGTCCGATGGCCGTTGGAGAGGTGCTCGCGGCAAGAGGCTATTCGGTCACCTGGACGTTGGAGTCCGGCAACGCTGGCCGGGTCGTGACCACTCCGCCGGACGGGGCGGTCGTCGCCTGGCTGTGGGTGACAGGTCCGAATACCGTGGATGCACGAGTCGTTCCTGGAGGTCGGATGGCCCGCTCCTATCAGCGCGCCGAAGGCACATATCTTCCGGGCGAGATCCCCCCGTGGCAGCCGAGTTGCGGGTAGAAGCGACGTTCGTCCAGCTGGCTAGGCGATAAACCGCAGCCGACTGGGCCAGGTCGTGGAACGGCCCGGCGGGGTTCAGGGGCGACGGGCCGAGACCCGCCGCCCCGAACCGTGTGGCAGCGCCCGCATGCGGCCGCAGGCATGACTGGCCGGTCCCCAACGCCGCCACCGTGCGCAGGGAGATGGGGACTTCTACGAGCTTCCGGCTGCGACCACGTAGATCCCGTCGGGCTGGCGCACCACCGCGAGGCAGGAGGACTCCAGACGGAACCGCGACTCGTTCGTCGAGAACTCGGTGGTCGTGTCTGCGGCGAACGTGGCCGGTCCAATCCAGCATTGCACCGCCGACGTGTCCAGCACGATCGGCGCGGAGACGCCGACACCGACCACCACCGACATGCCGAACAACGGCGTCGCGCCGTTGGCACGCGGGGACGGGTCGAGCAGGTAGTCCCCCGTGGGCACCGAGCGCAGCAGGTCGAGCTCGAGCGCGTCCTGGGAGCCGACGATCACGAGGTTCGGGTTCAGCCCGGCGTCCTGCACGACCTTCTGCCCGACACGAATCTCGCCGATCAGTGAGCCATCGGATGCGTCGTCGTTGTCCGTCGTGCCGGCGTTGTCGGTGATCTCTCCGACGATGTAGGCGTCGAGCGCCTGGCGGTAGGCCGTCGTCAGATCATCGTTCACGAGTTGACGGAACGCGGCCATGCCCACGAGCGCGTTCGGGTGATAGCCGCTCACCGTCGCGGCGCGCTGCATCCTGAAGTCGGTCAGCACGACCGTGGAGTCGGTGACGGACTTCTCGGCGGTCGACGCCACGTCGGCCACATCGGCGTCGAGGCTGCGGCCCTGCGAGACGAGCGCCTGGACCGACGTCGCGTCACCAGGGTTCGAGATCGGCAACCGCGGATAGACGAAGCGGCTGTCGGCCGGCTCGGGCTCGATCCCGGGCATCGTCAGGATCGACGCGCCGTCAGGATCGCTCATCAGCGTCTTCACGCCGATCGCCACCTCGGGTGCGATCACGGCCTTGGCACCGATCTCCCAGTTCTGCGTGCGGAGCGTGTCGAAGACTGTGCTGGGGTGCTGTGCGCCCGCCACCCGGGTCGGCACGCCGAGGGACTCCAGCCGACGCTGCAGCTCCTGGCGGTCGGCCTCGGACTTCACGCGGCGGTTGACCTCGGTGGCCTTGCGTAGGTCGGCGATGTCGTGTGAGTCGTGTGACTCGATCTCTTTGATCTCAGCGAGAAGCTCGCGGGCCTCTGCGGCATCCACGGCGGAACCTCCTTCGTGCTCAGAGGTCCTCGCCGACCTTGGCCTCGCGGCTCCTCGGCCTAGCTTGCCCCACCGCGGGGATGTTCACCGCGGCACCCCATCCTAACCCCGGCCACCGACGTTACGGCGCTGAAGTTCGCGCAAGATCGCGTCGAGGTCGACGGCGTCCGGATCGAGCTCGACGTCGACCACGTCGAGAACCTGGCCGACGAGCGCGGCGGGGACCCCGTCCTCGGCGAGCTCCCGCTCGAACCGACCGCGGCCTCGATCCCGCCAGTACGCCGGGGCGCTAGCGCCCTTGGCTAAGAGCACCGTCAGGACCCGCGCCACGGGCGGCGTGTACGGAAGGCCGGGGACGATTCCATCGAGCGCGGCCCGTAGCTCCTCAGCCCTCATGCATCCGCCGAAGAATCGGGACCCGCCGTTTCCGGGACCTATGCCGATGCTCGGGCCGATCGCGCCCTTCCACGATGAGAGGGAGAAAGGGAGGGCTGCTATGCGACTCAGGAACGCGATGACCCTGATCTTGGCGGGGGCGCTCGTATACGCCGTCTCGGTGGCCTCGCCCCTCGCGCAGGCGGAAGGTGTCCGGGGGAGGCTGGCGTGCACCATCACCGGCACAAGCGACGACGACGTCTTGAAGGGCACACGTGGCTCCGACGTCATCTGCGGTAAGGGCGGGAACGACCAGATCAACGGCATGGGGGGGAACGACATCATCTTCGCCGGGCCTGGTCTGAGCGACATCGTTCAGGGCGCAGGAGGTGCCGACACGCTTCGCGGAGGACCAGGTTCGGACATCATGTACGGCGGGCGTGGGCTCGACGTGCTCTACGGAGGTCCCGGCGTGGATGATCTCCGCGGAGACCAGAACCGAGACAGGCTCCTGGGCGGAGGCGGGAACGACGGGTGCCTGCACGCGATGGATGGCCACCCGGGAGATCGGGTGAATGGCGGCTTCGGCACGGACACCGCCGACCGGGATCTCGGTGACCAGCTGACCAGCGTAGAGATCGTCACTGCTCGCGTCTGCTACGGAGGCTGACCCGCACGCGGATCGGTAGAGCGCGCGAGGAATCCTCGGGCCATTCACGCGCTGTCCCCTTCGGTGGGCGGGAGGCCGCGCGGCTTGCCCTCGGGAGCTTAGAGCTCGATCACCAGCGGACCCAGCTGCGGCTCCTCGACGGCGGGGACCTGGCCGTAGCCGGCCTCTCGCCGCCTCGACGAACCGCCACGCCAACGTTCGATCGTCGACCATCGCGGCGCTCACGATCTGCAACGCTCTGAGCCGCGGTTTGGCCTCGGCCAGCCTCACGGCCGCCGCGAACTCGGCGTAGCGCGTGCCCTCGGGAGCCTCCTCGCCGCGGCGGATCCAGCGGCGCAGCTCGGATTCGTCGATCCCCGCCAGCCGGGCCGCCGTGCGCCTGCTCGTGCCCAGCTCCAGCGCCGCGAGGATCCGCGCGCGGCGGCGCTCGTCGAACTTGCTAGGCCGGCCCATCAGGCCCCCGATCCGCGCGGGTCTTGCGGCGAAACGCGCCCGGCGGATTTATGTGCGGAGCAGTCCGAGACATGATGTGATCCCGACGTCGGACTTCCGAGGGCCCTACCCCATGAGGCCGCCCGGCGTGGTACAGCGCGTGGTACAGACCTCACGGCGCACCCCCGGCCGGGTCGTTGAGGTCGAGCGCCTGGCCCGCGACCTTGTCCGCCAGCTCCCAGTCCCCGGCGTCGATCGCGATGCTGAGCGCCGTGCCGGCAGCGTGCCCGATGTCCTCGACGAGGTCGGCACGGGTGCGCAGGTGGGCCTCGAGCCAGACGACCTCGGGGAAGTCGCCTTCGCCGAGCGTGACCTCGGCCGCGTGGGTGACACCGCATCGGCTGCAGAACACGGTGCGCCGCTCCCATGGTACGGGCTCGTCCGGCGCGCACGGCTCGAGATCGCCGAACGTACGGCCTGGCGGGATCATCCGGATCTCGAGGCGCTGGTGCACCGGGCACCACCTGTCGACGCTGCGGTCCTCTGTCACCGGAACCTCCTCGCGATCAGGGCGGCCAAGGACAAGAGGCCGCCGACGATGAACGCCACAACGCTCCTGAACCCGTCGGGGATGCTCACGCCGTGCTCCCGTTGCCGATGGGCTCGAGGGTGACCAGCATCAGCGCGGCGCAGTGACTACATCTGCCCACCGCGGGGCAGGTGCACCACCATCTGTTGTGGATCGCGTCGAATCCGACGCGGTAGATCCGAGCGGAGTCGCCGCGGACGGTAGCCTCGATGGCGCCATCGTCGATGCGCCGCACCACCAGGCGACCCTCGACCAGCAGTCGCCGCGCCTTCAGGGCCGCGTTCTCCCTCACGCCGGATCACCGCCCACATCGAGCTTCGGCAGGTCATCGGGATCCACCATCGGGTTAGCCCGCAACTGCTCGTACCAGTCGTGCGAGCCCTCGGGCGGGTCCTTGTCTGGGTACCCCCCCGAAACAGGTGTAACTCGCGTATCGGTCGTAACCGTGCTGGTAGGGCCTACCTGCGGAGTTACGGGTGGTACGCGAGTTACACCACTCTGGAGGGGGGGTACTTCGGGCTCGTCCATCGGAGGCAGGTATCGCCCGAATGCGTCCTCGAACCACTCCAGCCGGTAGCCGCGTTGAGCCGAGCCGTCGGGCATCTTGATCACGTTCTGCTTCGGGCCCTCGCGGTACTTGTTCAGGATCCGGGAGAGCTTCGTCGCAGCCTTGCGGTGGTCATCGTCGCGTGGATCGAGCCACCACGACGCCCACGGGCCCTCCTCGTAGGTGAAGAGCACCGCCAGGAGCATCTTCGTGGTCATCACGTCCATGTGCGACTCGGCGAAGATCCGCCGCACATGATCCAGGAGCAGCACGGCGTTGGAGTCGGCGTGGCCTTCGCTGTCGGCGTGCAGGGCCACGGCCGCGGCGCGTGCCCGGTCGGGCCAGTCACCACCGGCCAGGTCGGCGAGTGCCAGCAGCGGCTCCCAGACGTCCTGAGCGCGGTCGTTCAGCGCGTCCGGCAGATCCGGCCATGACTCGGCGAGACTCGCCCCCTCGTTCGCCGCCCACTCGGCCACACGCTCGCGGACCTCGGCCAGCTGCGGGGCGACGACCCGACGCCGGAAGCGCTCGATCGTGTCGCCACGGCGCCTGCGCTTCAGGTGGATCGGGATGGAACGGTCCTCGATCGTGTCGGGCAGGTTGCCGATGCCGGCGAGCATCTTCGCCGCGAAAGGGTCGTAGGGCGTCGGGATCATCTTCCTGCCGACGGTCTCGATGCGCCACGCCGGCGTCCCCCGGGAGTGCCCGGCGTCGATCATGCCCCGGAGCTCCTCGCGATCCGAGCCCGGCGAGAAGATGGCGTCGACCTCGTCCAGCAGCAGGGTGCGCTGCGCCGCGTCCAGCAGACGGAACAGGACCGCGGCGCTCATGGACGCACCACGCACGGGCTCGAGCACGAGCTCTCCCGCGACCTCGAGGAGCCGCGTCTTGCCGGAGCGTTTCTCGGGCGAGGACACGTGGATGTAGGGCGTCGTGTCCACGACCTCGATCGTGTGGGTGTGCGCCGTCCACAGGGTGATCGCCACCACCTGGTGCTCGCTGTCGAACACGACGAAGCGGCGGTAGGTCGACTCCAGCAGGTCGAGCACGGGTGCCAGACACCGACGGCACTCACCACCGCGCTCCCCGTGGTCGCAGATGTCGATGCGCCGGGTCACGCGGCCCACCCCTCGGCGGGAATGTCGTCCAGGTAGCAGTAGCCGCGCCGGGCTGCCTCGAGCCACTCGATCGCGGTCAACGGCAGGGAGACACGACGAGACCACTGCCGGGTGGTCTCCGGTGCGGCCGTGAATGTCCGGCCGTGCCCGCCGTACAGATAGGAGTCGTCTCGCCGGAGACTCGCCCGCAACGGGCGCGGTGGTCGCCGGTCTGCGCTACCCTGCTCGTTAGACGGCTCGTCGCGGGGTTCGTCGCAGGGGCTGACCGAGAGGTCGGCCCTTGTTTCGTCCGGGGCCCGTGTCATGCCGCACCCCGCTTGGCCGCGGCCTTCTTGGACCGGGCGATGCTGCTGGCGAGCGCCAGCTTCGTCATGTGCGCCTTCATGGCCTGCTCGGCGCGGCGCTGACGTTCGGCTGCGGGCAGGACGCGCTCGGGATCGACCTCGTCCTCGAACTTGCGCCAGTACCCCTTGCGGGCGTTCGCGGCGATCGCGTCCGAGTCGTTGTTCGCGTGCATGGCGTAGGCGCCAGCGCGTGCACGGAGCGTTCGTTGCTCGGGGGTCAGGGCCACGGTCCACCTCCTAGGTGAACCGCGATGCCCTAGATCGCGATCGGTCTGGATACCGGACTATCGCCCGAGGGACCGGTGGACACGGTCAGAACTACGACCGTGTGATTTCTGGCAACGCTATGCCTCCGCGAAGGAGATAGTCAACACGAACGGCATGCTTACTTCTTCAGGCGCATCTCCGGTCGGGAGCGGCGGGTCACGTGGATGGCGGTCTGCCCTCGCTGCAAGGCAGCCAGCATCTCGGCCTCGGATGCCATCAGCCCGCCATGCTTGGAGCAGAACACGATCAGCCACGCCGCCTCGGGGTCCTTCACGGGACCGAGCGCGGGCCCGCCACCTACCAACACGGGCGCGCCCTTCTGCAGCTGGACAACGGCGAGCGCCTCGCCGTGGGTCTTGCCGGCCCCTTGGCTGATGCCACACGCGATCGTGAGCTGCGGGACGGTCTCATCGGTCACAGCTGGTCACCAGGAGACAGGCGCTTGTGGGCGTCACGGGCCCGCTCGGCGCGCGTGGACGCCGCGTAGCGGGTGATCATCGTCCGAGTGCGCCACCCCGCGAGCATCATCAGGTCGCCCTCAGCGCCGCCGTTCGCCAACCAGCTGTGTGCGAAGAAGTGTCTCAGCTGGTGCGGGTGCAGCCGCTCGATCCCGGCCTCGCCGGATCGCCGCCAGAGGATCTGACGGACGCCCGAGGACGTCAGCGGGCCCTTGAGGCCGAGCCAGAGCGCGGGGGAGTCGGCATCCGGTCGGCCGCGGCGGACCCGGAGGTAGCGGTCGAGGGCCTTCGCGGTCTTCGTGCCGAAGGACGCGGTGCGGTAGCGGTCGCCCTTGCCTGTCACGCCGCAGAGCCCGGCACCGAGGTCGACGTCCTCGAGCCGCAGCCCGACGAGCTCGGCGAGCCGCAGCCCGGAGTCCAAGAACAGCCGGATGATCGCCGTATCCCTCCTGCCCTCGAAGTCGTTGCTGGCGCACGCCGCCAGGAGCGCCTGCAGATCCTCGACGCTCGGCACGTCCACGGGCTGCTCGGCCACGGCGGGCGGCTTCATGCGAGCCATGGGGGAGGTGGTGATCTCACCCTCGGACTCGCACCAGGAGAAGAACCCGCGGAGACCGCGGTAGCGGGTCTCGGCCGTGCTGGGGCTGCGCGTCTCGATCAGCTCGCGCAGGAAGCTCTCGATGTGCTCCCTGGTGATGTGGGTGACGTCGGTGGGCATCCCCGTGCGCCGCAGGAACGCGCTGAACTGCGTGGTCGCGTAGGTGTAGGACGCGACGGTGGCGGGGGACTTGTTCTCGGCCTGCAGAGAGAGCCTCCAGGAGGGCACCAGCGCGTCGAGGTCCGATACACTTCCCGTCGTGACTTGCGCCATGACACCCCTCCCGATCGCCGTTATCACCTCTCATATTATGCGCTGTGCTAACGGTGTGCCAACCGGGTTTGGGGTAAAACCGCAGGTCAGAGCGGGCGCTTAGCTCAGGGGGAGAGCGCTTCCTTGACACGGAAGAGGTCAGAGGTTCAAATCCTCTAGCGCCCACCAGAAGAACCCCGCAGGTCAGAACTCCCGGGATGCCTCCGCCCGTCGCGGGTGAGGTTCGATGACGTGATGGTCGTGGTGGACTACTGGATCCGCCTGCAATGGGGGATACACGACACCCCCACCGTCCACGCGGCAGAGGCTAGCGCCGACCCCTGCTCCCGACCCAGCTTGGGAGGGTTCGCGGACGGGGGGCGGGTCGGCCCACTCTGCTGAATCGTCCTCGCGGATCGACGGTTGGGTAGTATCGATCCCGATCGGGGGAGACGTTCACCATGAGGGTGCTCGTGGTTGCGGCAAGCAAGTACGGGGCGACCGACGAGATCGCAGATGTGATCGGGCGCGTACTGACGGATCGGGGCCTCATGACCACCGTGAAGAAGCCCAGCGAAGTCGACTCCATCGACGTCTACGATGCCGTCGTGCTGGGCAGCGCGGTCTACTCGGGCCATTGGATGCAGCCGGCGAAAGAACTGGTGGGTCGTTTCCGGACGACGCTCTCGGAGCGACCGGTATGGCTATTCTCCAGCGGTCCCATCGGCGATCCACCGAAGCCGCAGGAAGACCCGATCGACGTCTCCGATATCGCGGAGGTTACCCATGCTCGGGACCACCATGTATTCGCGGGGAGGTTGTCCAAAGACAAGCTGAACCCCGGCGACCGAGCTATCGCGAGAGCCTTCGGTGCGGCGGATGGAGACTTCCGCGACTGGGACGAGATCCAGCGATGGACATCACAGATCGCGGATGCGCTCTCAGACGTCCAGCAGTAGCGCGTCCCACCCGGCCCGGCGGTCGCGGTCGGGGCCTAAGACTAGGGTGCGCGGGGATCGCCATCCATGTCTACGGAACCTACGTCAGCCGCGTCGGAACGAGCGTCCCGCTTCTACGATCGGCTGCGCCCATGTCGCGAAAGGAGCTGCACCATGACCAAGGTGATCGCACTCATGTCGATGTCTCTCGACGGGTACGTCGCCGACCCGAACGACGGGGTCGCCGAAGTGTTCGACTGGTACTTCTCGGGCGACGTTGAAGTCTCCACAGCGAGCGCGACGATGGGCATGACATTCCACGTCTCGGCGCCGAGTGCCGACCACCTGAAGGCCTTGCAGGCCGAGGTTGGCGCCATGCTCACCGGTCGGCGCACGTTCGAGGTCGCCGACGGCTGGGGCGGCCAGCACCCGTGGGATGTGCCCGCCTTCGTCGTCACCCACCACGTGCCCGATGGCTGGCCACGGCCCGGTTCGACGGTCCACTTCGTCACCGACGGGATCGAAAGCGCCGTTGCTCGAGCGAGATCGGCTGCCAGCCCGAGGTCCGTGGGGGTGCACGGCGCCCGAACGATCCAGCAGTGCCTGGACGCCGGGCTGCTCGACGAGATCCACATCGATCTGGCTGCCGTGTTGCTAGGCGCAGGAGTGCCGCTGTTCGACCACCTCGCGAACACACCGGTCGTCCTCGGGGATCCGACGGTCGTCACCGGTGTGGGTGTCACGCATCTGCGCTATCCCGTGCACACGCCGTAAGCCTGGACGAGTTCGTGTCCGAAGAGCAGGGTCGTGGCGATGGCGATGCCAACGACTCACGCCTTCTCCTCCAACCCCGTTACTCGGGGTCGGGACGGGGTGGCATCGCGCCCCGGGCGGGAGTTTCACGTGGAGGTGCAGGCGGCAGAGGTGCGCTCGTCTCGAAGGGAAGGGCAGACGGGAGAGGATCGGTCATGGCACTGCCACCGGGGACGAACGTCATCAGGTGATTGCCCATCTCCACCATCATGAAGGTCCGCAAGATCCAACCCCGTTTCTCGTGCACGTCGATCACCGACTGACGACCCATCCCGCGAGGGATCGTCACGACCGTGTGGAACGGTGCTGTCCAGTCGAATCGCTCATCGTTCCATGCATCCCGAAGCTGCTTGCGGCCCGCGTTGTCTCTCATCCAGTAGTTCGTGCCACTCTGCTTGCTGCGTGGATCGGGTACGGCCCTGATGCCAACCGATCCGGCCGGGATCTCGTCCACCTCGGCTCACCCTCCATCGTCGTATGTCCCGCTCGCCGTGCAGGACACGAGCTTGTGTCTCCCGGGAGGGGTGCTCGTTGGCCTCCCCGAGAGGCCGTGTCGATGCGGGGACCAGCTGCACGTCCTGCCCGACTGTCCGGAAGGATGCACCTCAGGGGTGTCGCCCACATGCGTCATTCGGCGGAAAGGAACCGCCTCAGACGTTCGGGGGGTTCCCCCGTTTGGGGGGTCACCCGTTTGGGGGTGTCCTCCGCTCCTTACATCGACGGTTCGTCGCGTTGCCTTCTGCTCCTCGGTTCGGGAGGCGGCATGATCGTGAAGGGCGAGCCGCTCGACGACGGGGATCAGGATCGAGTTGAGTCCCTGACGAGAGACCACGCCGACTCCAGGGCGAAGAACACGCTCACCCCGATGACGACCCAATCGAGGACGGTGAAGCCATCGCTGACTCCCTCGGAGGAACGGGCATCCCAGGACTCCCGGGGGACCCCTCGATCGTCGCACCCCTTCGACCTAACGAAGTCCGTCCGCTTCGCGCAGGGGGCCGTTGATGAGGGCTACGAGGTCATGAACGTCGTCTGGCTCGAACCAGAAGGCGAGTTCCAGACGCTCAAGGGTCATCTGTTTGCCGGGCTCAGGCTGGAGTCTCGTGAACGTGATCGTGTTGCCGCCGGTTTCCGCGTCCGCTTGCCAGCGTTCCCCGTAGCGGTCCCACACCACGAGCGTCCCCTCCGCCATCACGGCTCATCCCTTCCTTCGAGCACGTCGCGTCGGGGGAATCGCACGGTAGTGGGGACCGGAGGATCGTGCAAATCACTCTGAGTCTTAACCTCCAACTGAGGGGCGACCGTGAGCTGCGCGCGGTGCGATCACGTCTGACGGTTGAACCAGATGTTGCCGGGTCCCGCCGTGAAGTCCGCACCCTCGCCCATGACCGCGACGCTCTTCCCGACGCTCGTCATGGCGATGGCGTCGTAGTCGCCGTAGGGGGCCGCGAAGCCGGTTGCGGACACGTACGATGCCCCGCTCGTCGCGTCCGAGAGCTTGACGTCCGCGCTCCACGTCACGCCTCCGTCGGTCGAGGCCCGGTACCACACGTTCCACGCGCCGGTTCGGCTGTCCATGTAGGTGAGTCGGAAGTCGCCAGCCGCACCGGCGGCGATCGCCGGGAAGCTGGCATCACCGCCACCGCTCGTAGGGGTGAGCAACGTCTTCCCGGTCCAGCTGAGGCCGCCGTTCGTCGAACGCTGCACCCAGATGTTGCCGTTCGCCCCGGCGGTCGTGGAACCGCCGTACTCCACGACCAGATCGCCGGCCGGCGTCGGCCGCCAGGGTCGTGGTCGAAGAGGTCACGTAGGAGGGTCCGCCGAACACGCTG
Source organism: uncultured Actinomycetes bacterium (assembly GCA_963810945.1). Lineage (GTDB taxonomy): Bacteria > Actinomycetota > UBA4738 > UBA4738 > HRBIN12 > JAOUEA01. Next base: position 951,294 of record CAWEPI010000004.1, on the reverse strand, counting down.
TCCACATTGACCCTCGTCCACGTCGTCCCGCCGTTCGTCGTGCGGAACGTCGAGATGGAGATCGGCGACGTGGTCGTCTGTCGGTTGGTGTTCGGGTACTGGGAGGCCGACATGACGGCCGTCCCGCTGGGCAGCACCGCGAGCCCGTTCGAGTAGAAGTAGTGGTTGCCCGCGACGGTCCCGATCAACTGGGCGGCTGAGAACGTGGAACCTCCGTTGTGCGAATGTGTCTCGTACAGGTCGCCGCCCGTTCCCTTCGTGAACGTGATGTAGACGTCGGTGCCGTTCTTCGAGATGCCGAGCCAGGGCTTATCGGAGCTGATCTTTCCGGAGACCAGGGTCGGCGCTGACCAGTGCGCCGCGTGATCGACCGACTTCGAGAACACGATCTTGTACTCGTTCATCCATACCGCGTAGACCACGCCCGTGGACGTGACCGCCAAGACCGGGTCGTACTGCCATGCGACGTGCGGGCACCCTGCGCCGCACACCTGCACCTCGGGTCCGAACGTCGCTCCACCGTCGGATGACGCGCGCACGATCATCGGCGGCTTCGGGCAGGTGTTGCAGGCCTTGGTGGCCGTGAAGTCGTTGTACATGACGTAGACATACGGGGCGCTCGGATCCGCGGCGACCGACGGTTCCCAAGTGTTGCCCATCCCGACGACGTTCTCTCCAGCCCATCCTGGTGCAGCGGCCGCGACGACCGTGGTCAGTTTCGCCTCACCGACACGAACGGCCTCCGCGTCGGGATCCCCACCGCGTCCCTCGCCGTCAGCATCCTCCTCGGGGGCTGACGTCGAAGGTTGAGACTCGGAGCGCGTCGACGTGTCATGCGACATCAGGTGCTGAACGGGGAGGAACACCGCCAAGGCGACGAGGAGGACGATCCCGCACACCACGACCAATCGACGCATGACGCGACCTCCAATCGTGATCGTCAAGAAGACTTACGGACGATAGTCGCGTGATCGGGCGAGGCGCAAGCGTCCATCGGGATCGTCCCCGAGGAGGTCGCGTGAAGGGCTCTGGCGGGCCCGCTACTCGGGGCCCCCAGCCGTTGTCGGCCGCGCACCGCATGGAGCCATCTCGTCAGTGCTGGGCTTGATCCACCCGAGCGTGCACGCGCGATGCCCGCACCGACATCGCTGCCCTCAGGATGGCCTCGCGAAGTTCGGGGGACGCTTCCGTGACGTCCTCCAGCCCCACCACTTCACGGATGCCCGACTGCGAGGCCAGCTCAACGAGGCGAGCCCAAACGGGGGCGTACCGGGCCAGGACGATCGCGGTGCCGAGCGACCGTTCCCGTATGAACTCGGCGAGGTCGAGGGCGTCGGTCGGCACAACCTCCGGGGACACCACCAGCACATCGATCCGATCGCCGGCTGCGACCAGCAGTCCCTCGGCCACCGAACCGTTGGGTACCCCTATCAGCGTGGCGGGCTCCTTTCCCAGGGTCCGGGCGACCGCCTGAGCGAATGACTTCGGCGACCCGACCAGGACCACGTTGTTGGCGCCTAGGACGGTTGGGAGGGGCGGCGACCCGGGGGCGGGCGCGATGCCGATCGCGAGCTGTACGGTGTCGGCTGCTGCTGGGGCGTTCCTTGCGTCTTCGATGGCCCGCTCGTGCATCCCATCGATATCGGAGTGGAGAAACCGCCGCTTGAGAACCTTGGGTGAGCGGTTCAGGCACCCGGCTTCCGGCACGGCCTCGATCCCACCACCATGTGTCGGCGATCCAGCTACTCGACGCCGGCCCGGTCCGCGCGCCTCAGTCGTGGATAGACGATGAAGACGATGAGCGCGGCAACGAGCAGGAGCACCCCGAGCCCGACGAGCCAGAGATCCATCCAGAGTTCGGTCGAGAGCCAGCCCGCGACGAACTCCTTGCCGCTCGGGTCGGGGCCGTGGGACTGGTCGACCGTCTGCGTGCCGAACCAGATGACGGCGACGCCCGTCATCGCCAGACCCACAGAGATCACCGTCCGCCGCGTCACCCGGCGGAGCCTAGCGCGGGCTGCTTCGGTCTGGCTGGTCGTGGGAGCGTTCCTGATAGCGTCGAAGCACGACGGCTTCCCAATCTTCGGGCAGCGTGACGTTCTCCCGCTTCACCTGGATCACGACGGTACGTGTCGGTTCCACGTATCCGTCGTGAGGACCCGCCATCTCGAGCGCACGAGGTAGCTCTGGCACCCCGGTCTCGTCCGTCGAGTTGGGCCCGTCGCGGAAGGCAGAGGAGAGCAGCACGACGAAGCCGACCAAGCTGATGGCCACCATCACCCCGCCGATCCATTCGCACACCAGCGCCGTGGTGAGGGACACCGGCACCGGGGTCATGGCTCAATCATGCGACTTCGGCCACGGCTTCGACTCCCACCATCGCACGCGATCCATCCTGCCTCCAGGTCGGCGCGGCTCAGCGTCGGGGGGTCCTGGGCGGTCACGGGGAGATGCTATCCCGATATGCGCGTTGGCTCTGGTCATCGCGAGCGTCGCAGCACCGGAGCCTTGTGGTCGATCCGGCGCGCGTGGGTGGGCACCGACCTCCCCAGTTGCCGACGTACCGTAGGCTGCAGCGGATGCTGGCCTTCGACCTCCTCATCCGTGGCGGAGCGCTCGTCGACGGGACCGGGGATCCCGCGCGCCCGGCCGACGTCGGCATCGTGGGCGATCGCATCAAGGCCGTAGGCGATCTCGCGGGCGCACCGGCGCTCCGGGTGGTCGAAGCGAACGGCCGGTGCGTGACACCGGGATTCATCGACATCCATTCGCACAGCGACATCGGGATCCTGCAGGACGCCACCGCCGAGAACGCCGTCCGCCAGGGGATGACGTTGCACGTGACGGGCAACTGCGGCGTCTCGCCCGCGCCGGTGGCCGACGCGACACGCCATCTCGCCGAGCAGGAGTTCCCTCAGCACGATCACCCCGTCCCGTACTCGTGGTCGACGTTCCGCGAGTACCTGGACGCGGTGGAGCGGTCGGGTGTGGGCGTGAACGTCGCCCCCCTCGTCGGGCACGGGAACGTGCGGATGGCCGAGCTCGGGTACGCGCAGCGTCTTCCGACGGCCGAGGAGCTGGACCGGATGCGGGCACACGTCGAGGAGGCCATGCGCGCGGGCGCCTTCGGCCTATCCACGGGGCTCGTGTATCCGACCGGCTGCTTCGCCGAGACCGATGAGATCGTCGCGCTGGCGGAGGTCGCCGCACGTCACGGGGGGATGTACGCGAGCCACATCCGGGGTGAGCGGGAGAGCGTCGTGGACGCGGTGCGGGAGTGCATCGAGATCGGCGAGCGCTCCGGCTGCCGCACGCAGATCAGTCACAACGCCCCGAAGTACGGCGGGTCCCACCTCCTGCCCCAGGTGATGACGCTGTGGGAGGACGCGCGGGAGCGGGGCCTCGACCTCGCCGTGGACAACGACATCCATACGGATCTGGGGTGGCCCTTGCGCGCCGGTCTCCCGCAATGGACGCACGAGCTCACCGCCGAGGACCTGCTCGCGCTCCTCGCCTCATCCGAGCGCCGGCGCGAGTTGATCGCGGAGACCGTCGAGGACGCCCGCCCGGCCTACGGCCCGGTCGGTCTGCTCAAGCACGGGGTGTGGGATCGCGTGTGGCTGCTCCCCGGCCCCGCCTCGGGGGGCGACGCCGGACGCACGATCGCCGAGGTCGCCGCGCGCAACGGCACGGACGGATGGACCGCGTACCTCGATCGCATCGTGACGAGCCGCGGAGCCGCCGAGGGGCTCTTCGACTACATCGACATCGAGGTGGTCAAGGCGGTGGCCCGCCATCCGATGGTGATGCTCTGCTCGGACGGATGGGTGCTGCCGCGAGGAGGCAACCGCGCCTCGCAGCCCCCGTACATCCCCTGTGCCTACGGCGAGTTCCCAGGGGTGATCGAGCGGTTCGTGGTGCGCGAGCCCGTCCTGAGCCTCGAGGAGGCGGTGCGGAAGATGACGTCCATGCCGGCGTCCCGCTTGGGTCTCGCCGATCGCGGCGTGGTGGCGCCGGGCATGGCGGCCGACGTCGTCGTCTTCGAGCCCGACCGGGTGCGGGACCGCGCCACCAACCTCTTCCCGCACGATCCGATCACGGAGCACTACCCGCACGACTTCCCCGAGGGGATCGACTGGGTCCTGGTGAACGGGACGGTGGCGGTGGAGGAGGGTGAGCCTTCCGGCGCCGTCGCCGGCCGCGTCCTGAGGAGCCCCTCGTACCGCCCTGCCTGAGCCGCGCTCGCCCCCGCATCCGAGACGTCCTTGGGCCGCCCGTGTCGGTCTTGCGGTCGACGGCCGGTCGTGCGAGACTCCGGACGCAACCCCTTTGACGTCCGGGCCTCGTGCCCAGGCGATGACGGCGGCACGACGCGGGCACGTGCCGCCGTCTCCTTATCCGGAGCGGGTTGCCCCTCGAACCATCCGGCCCGGACTTGCTATCGTGGTCGGGTCCCGGGCGCGTAGCTCAGCGGGAGAGCGCTCGCCTCACACGCGAGAGGTCGCAGGTTCAAAACCTGCCGCGCCCACCGATCCCGGACGGGGAGCCCTTCGATCGAGGAACGCATCGGCGATCTGACCGCCCTCCACGTCCGTCCACGTGGCCATCAGCGCGAGTTGCCGTTGGTCCTCGTCCACGGCCTCTGGGCTGCCGCCTGGATCCTCGAAGGATGGCTCGAGCCGGCGGCCGAACGGGGCTGGGACGCGTGGGCGCCCAACCTCCGCGGGCGGGAGGGGAGCCGACCCGTCGCGGATCTCGGACGGGTCGGGATGGAGGACTTCGCAGCGGATCTCCGGGAGGTCCTCGAGCGCCTCGGGCCGTCGATCGTGATCGGCTACTCGATGGGCGGGCTGGTGGCCCAGATGGTGGCCACGGACCTGCAGACCCAGGATCTCGTGCGTGGGCTCGTGCTGATGTGCTCGGTGCCGCCGCGGGGGATCGTGGCGCTGTCAGGACCCGTGCTACGTGCATCCATGCGCTACGTGCCGGCGATGGTGCGGGGGCGCGCCTTCCGTCCGACCCGCGACGAGGCCGACGCGATGATGATGAACGACCTGCCTGAGGCCGAACGGGAGCGATGGTTCCCGCGGTTCATGCCGGATGCGGCACGCGCGGCCCTGCAGATGGCGACCGGGGTCGGGACCGCCCGACTGCCGTTGCCCGCCCCGGTCCTCGTGGTCTCCGCCGAACATGACTTCATCTCGCCGCCCCGGATCCAACCGCAGCTCGTGCGTCGCTACGGGGCGGAGCACCTCCCCGTCGCCGGCCACGCCCACCTGATCGCGATCGAGCCCGGGTGGGAGGCCGTCGAGTCGGCCATCCTCGATCGCATCGATGCCTGGGGATGACTCCATCGCAGGCGGATGTGACCATCGCGTGACGAGCGGGGCACGCCCGTGGTCGCGAGCGACCGGCTTTCGTAGGGTGGTCGGGTCCGCGGAGAACGGGAGTGAGGATTGGACACCACGCTAGGGATGCCGGCCCCGCCGGCGGGGGTGCTGGCGGCGCGCGCCGAGGGGCTCACCAAGACCTACGGCGAGGGCGACGCTGCGGTGCAGGCGCTCCGCGGCGTCTCGGTGGGGTTCACCGAGGGTGAGTTCACGGCCATCATGGGGCCTTCCGGGTCGGGGAAATCCACGTTGCTGCACTGCATGGCCGGGCTCGACACCCCCACGTCGGGCTCGGTGAGGATCGGCGACGTCGACCTCACCACCCTGTCCGAGAAGGACCTCACCAGGCTGCGCCGCGACCGGGTCGGCTTCGTCTTCCAGGCGTTCAACCTCGTGCCGACCCTCTCCGCCGAGGAGAACATCACGCTCCCGCTCGACATCGCGGGACGCGACGTCGACCGTGCATGGTTCGACCAGGTCGTGGACACCGTGCGCCTGCGCGATCGCCTGGGCCATCGGCCCAGCGAACTCTCGGGCGGGCAGCAGCAGCGCGTGGCTGGGGCAAGGGCCCTCGTCTCACGGCCCGCCATCGTCTTCGCGGACGAGCCCACGGGGAACCTCGATTCGCGCTCCGGCGCGGAGCTCCTCGGGTTCCTCCGCGACGCCGTCACGTCCCACGGCCAGACCATCGTCATGGTCACCCACGATGCGAACGCCGCCAGCTACGCGGATCGGATCGTCTTCCTGGCGGACGGGCACATCGTCGACGAGATGCGCGAGCCTACCGCTGAGCGCATCCTGGATCGGCTGAAGTCGCTCGAGGCCTGATCGCGCATGTGGAAGGCCACCATCAAGAGCCTGTTCGCGCGGAAGCTGCGGCTCGCGCTGACGGCGCTCTCCATCGTGCTGGGGATCGGGTTCGTGGCCGGGACGTTCGTGCTCACGGACACGATGAACGCGGCGTTCGACCAGCTCTTCGGGGAGATCGCCAGAGGGAGCGACGTCGTGGTGCGGTCGGTCTCCTCGTTCACGCCCGAGCAGGCCGGTCCGGGCGGCGGACAGACCGACGAGCGCAAGCCGGTCCCCGACTCGCTGCTGAAGACCGTCGAGGCCGTTCCCGGGGTCGCGTCGGCGAACGGGGATGTCTCGGGGTTCGCGCAGATGGTGGACCCGGCCACCGGCAAGGCGATCGGCAGCGTCGGCCCACCCACCATCGGAGCCAACTGGAGCGGGAGCAACCCCGCCGTCACCTTCCGCGACGGCGGCCCACCGGTCGGCTCCGATCAGGTCGTGGTCGACGCGGGGACGGCGAGCAGGTACAGCCTCACGGTGGGGGAGAAGATCACGATCAACTTCGTCGGAGGGCAGGAGGCGTTCACCATCTCGGGCATCGCCGGGTTCGGGGATGCGGACAACCTGGCGGGCGCCACCCTCGCGCTGTTCGAGACCCCCACGGCGCAGAAGGTGCTCGACAAGGTCGGGGTCTTCGACTCGATCTCCGTCAAGGCGGCGGAGGGCGTCGAGCCGGCCACGCTGCGCACGAGCATCGAGCAGGTGCTCCCCAAGGGCGTCCAGGCGGTCACCAGCTCGTCGGTGGCCGACGAGCAGTCGAAGGCGCTGAAGGAGGGACTCGGGTTCTTCCGGATCGCCCTCCTCGTGTTCGCCTTCATCGCGCTCTTCGTCGGGGCGTTCATCATCTTCAACACGTTCTCGATCATCGTGGCGCAGCGCTCCAAGGAGATGGCGCTGCTGCGCGCGATCGGTGCGAGCAGGCGGCAGGTGCTCGATTCGGTGATCGTGGAAGCGTTCGTCGTGGGCCTGTTCGCGTCCGCCGTCGGGATCCTCGTGGGCATCGCGATCGCGGTCGGGTTGAAGGCGCTCCTCAAGGCGTTCGGGATCGATCTGCCCAGCACCGGGCTCAAGCTGGAGCCGCGCACGATCTGGGTCTCCCTGATCGTGGGGACCCTGGTCACGATCGCGTCCTCGGTGGTGCCGGCGCGCCGGGCCTCCCGTATCGCACCCATCGAGGCGCTCCGGGAATCCCAGGACACGGGCGATGGCCGGATGCACCGCAGGCTGGTGCTCGGGCTCATCGTGACGGCCCTCGGGGTGGCCGCCTTGCTCTACGGGCTGTTCGCCGTGCCCTCGAACGCCGCCGCCCTGATCGGGCTCGGCGCGGCCGTCACGTTCCTCGGCGTCGCGATCCTCTTCCCGCTCGTGGCGAAGCCGATGGCCGCGGTGATCGGCGCACCTATCCGGCGCTTGGGATTGCAGGGGAAGCTGGGACGCCAGAACGCGATGCGGAATCCGCGGCGGACCGCCTCGACGGCCTCCGCGTTGATGATCGGCCTTGGCCTCGTGGCGATGGTCTCGATCCTGTCCGCGTCGCTGAAGGCCTCGTTCGACGCGGCACTCACCGCGAACCTGCGGGCGGACTTCATCCTGACGACGTCCTCCTTCAGCGCCTTCAGCCCGGACGTCGCCACGAAGGTCGAGGGCGTGCAAGGGGTGGACGCCGTGGCGCAGTTCCGCCAGGGCGGCTTCCGGGTGGCCGACGCCAGCGACTTCATGACGGGGGTGGATCCCACGACGATCGAGGCGGTCGCGAACCTGGAGCCATCCTCCGGAGCGCTCGCGTCGCTCGGACAGGGGGACGTGATCGTCTACGACAAGACGATGGAAGACCACGGATGGAAGGTGGGCGATCAGATCGACTCGTCGTTCGCCGCTGACGGGAGCGTGCCCCTCACGATCGGAGGGACGTTCGGTGAGAACAGCATCGTCGGCTCGAACTTCGTCGTCTCGCTCGATACGTACGACCGGTTCTTCCAACCCCAGCTCGACACGTTCGTGATGGTGAAGACCGCGCCCGGGGCGGATCCCACGCAGGTGCAGACCGAGATGGAGACCGCGACGAAGAGCTTCGGCAACATCGAGGTCCAGGATCAGACCGCCTTCCGCAAGACGCAGGAAGGGTTCGTGAACCAGCTGCTCGGTCTCGTGACGGCGCTCCTGGCCATGGCGATCCTGATCGCGCTGTTCGGGATCGTGAACACGCTCGGCCTCTCGATCTTCGAGCGTCAGCGCGAGCTCGGTCTCCTCCGCGCGGTCGGCATGGCCCGTTCCCAGGTGAAGCGGATGATCCGCTGGGAGTCGGTGATCATCGCGATGATGGGCGCGATCCTCGGTGTGATCGTGGGCGTGTTCTTCGGCTTCGCCCTCCAGCGCGCCCTGGCACCGCAGGGCGTGACGGAGCTGGCCATCCCGGGAGGTCAGCTGATCTTCTACGTCGTGTTCGCGGGGCTCGCGGGCGTGCTCGCGGCCATCTGGCCGGCCCGGCGTGCTGCCAAGCTGAACGTGCTCGAGTCCATCGCCTACGAGTAGGCGCCTGACGCGCCGCTCGGCCGAGGGACAAGACGGGGCCGATATCATGGCGGCCATGCCACGACTGAGTCTGCCCGACGACGTTCACGTCGAGCTCCCGGAGGGAGAGCCCGTGGGCGCGGGGCTGCCCAAGGGCGCGGTGGCCGCGCGCGTCGACGGCGACCTCCGCGACCTCTCGTACGTCCCGGCGGTCGACGCCGTCGTGGAGCCGGTCGACGCCGCCTCCGACGACGGCCTGCACGTCCTGCGTCACTCCGCCGCCCACATCCTCGCCCAGGCGGTCTGCGACCTGTACCCGGGGGCGAAGTACGCGATCGGCCCGGCGGTGGCCGACGGGTTCTACTACGACTTCGACCTTCCCGAGGCGATCGGCAAGGCCGAGCTCGCCAAGATCGACCGGCGGATGCGCCAGATCGTGAAGGCCAACCAGCCGTTCGTGCGGGAGGAGGTGAGCCGCGCGGAGGCGCTCGAGCGGCTCGCCGACCAGCCGTTCAAGGTGGAGATCATCGAGGGGATCGAGGAGGCGGCCGGCGAGGCGGGCGGCGGAGACACGGTGAGCCTCTACCGCAACGCTGAGTGGCTGGACCTGTGCATGGGTCCCCACCTCCCCTCGACCGGGAAGCTCGGGCCGGCCTTCAAGCTGATGAGCGTGGCGGGCGCGTACTGGCGCGGCGATGAGAAGCGTCCGATGCTCACCCGGATCTACGGCACCGCGTGGGCGTCCCAGGAGGACCTCGACGCCCACCTGCACCGGCTCGAAGAGGCGGAGCGGCGCGACCACCGGCGGCTCGGCGCCGAGCTCGACCTGTTCTCGTTCCCCGACGAGATCGGCTCGGGGCTCGCCGTCTTCCATCCCAAGGGCGGGATCGTGCGGCGGATCATGGAGGACTACTCGCGTCGCCGGCACGAAGAGGGCGGTTACGAGTTCGTCTACTCGCCCCACATCACGAAGTCGACGCTGTTCGAGACCTCGGGGCATCTGGACTGGTACGCGGACGGGATGTTCCCGCCGATGGAGCTTGACGGCGGCACGGACTACTACCTGAAGCCGATGAACTGCCCGTTCCACATCCTGATCTACCGGAGCCGCACGCGGAGCTACCGCGAGCTGCCGCTGCGGCTCTTCGAGTTCGGGACCGTCTACCGCTACGAGCTCTCCGGCGTCGTGCACGGGCTCACGCGCGTGCGGGGCATGACCCAGGACGACGCGCACATCTTCACCACCGAGGAGCAGATGGTCGACGAGATCAGGTCGCTCCTCACCTTCACCCTCGACCTGCTCCGGGACTACGGGCTCGAGGACTTCTACCTGGAGCTGTCGACCAAGCCCGAGGAGAAGGCCGTCGGCACCGAGGAGGAATGGGACGCGGCCACGGAAGCGTTGCGCCAGGCGGCGATGGCGATGGATCTGGCCCTCGTGCTCGATGAGGGGGGAGGCGCGTTCTACGGCCCCAAGATCTCGGTGCAGGCCAAGGACGCGATCGGGCGGACCTGGCAGATGTCCACGATCCAGGTGGACACCCAGCTCCCGCAGCGTTTCGACCTGCACTACGCGGGCGACGACGGGGAGCGCCACCGTCCGATCATGATCCACCGCGCGCTCTTCGGCTCCATCGAACGGTTCTTCGCGGTGCTCACCGAGCACTACGCGGGTGCGTTCCCGCTCTGGCTCGCGCCCGAGCAGCTGCGCCTGGCTCCGGTGGCCGATCGGCACGTCGCGCATGCGGAGGCGCTCGCCGACCGCGCGCACGCGGCCGGGCTGCGCCCGTTCGTGGACGACAGCAAGGAGTCGGTGGGCAAGAAGATCCGCGCGGCACAGCTGCAGAAGGCGCCCTACACCCTCGTGATCGGCGACCGCGAGGTGGAGTCCGAGCGCTACAACGTCCGGGACCGCGGCGGCACCGAGCACGAGGGCGTGCCGTTCGACCGACTCGTCGAGCGTCTCGTCGAGGAGGACGTGACGCGGCGCCTCACCCAGTCGGTCTTCGAGGATGCCTGAGTGGATCACCTCTGGAGTCCCTGGCGGATGGAGTACATCCGCTCGGCCGTCGAGGAGACCGCCGAGGACGAAGGCTGCATCTTCTGCAGGCTGCCGGACGAGGAGCCGGAGCGCGTCCTCGCGCGCACGGACCTCGCGTACGTGGTCCTCAACAAGTTCCCCTACAACCCCGGACACCTGCTCGCGGTGCCGCTCCGCCACGTGGCCGAGATCGAAGGGCTGACGGACGCGGAGAACCTCGATCTACAGTCCCTCCTGCAACGCTCGGTCCGGGCGCTCCGCGAGGAGGCGAGCCCGCATGGCTTCAACATCGGGCTCAACCTGGGCTCGGTGGCCGGCGCCGGTATCCCAGGCCACATCCACTGGCATGTGGTGCCCCGCTGGAGCGGCGACACCAACTTCATGCCCGTGGTGGGGGAGACGCGCGTCCTGCCCGAGCTCCTGGCGGACACCGCGCGGCGCCTCGCGCCCAGGTTCTCCTCGTGAGCGGCGCCGCCGTGTCGCCGATCTCGCGGGTCGTGGGCTGAGCGATGGACCGGGCGTTCCTGCTGGCCGCGAGCCTCTTCGGGCTCCTCGGGGTGGCGCTCGGGGCGTTCGGGGCACATGCCCTGCGTGCCAGGGTGACCCCAGAGCGCCTCGTGACGTTCGAGACGGGAGTGCGGTACATGCTCTACCACGCGTTCGCGCTCTTCGCCGTGGTGGCCGTGCGCACCTGGGGACCGGACTCGACCGCTTCCGCGGTGGCGGGGATCGCGTTCGTCGTGGGCGTGCTGCTGTTCAGCGGCAGCCTCTTCCTGCTGGTGCTCACCGACTCGCCGAGGTGGGGAGCGGTCACGCCGCTCGGCGGGGTGATCCTGTTGGTGGGCTGGGCGGCGCTCGCCTACGGCGTCCTCGTCACCTCGTTCGTCTTCGACGCCGTCCGATGAGGCCCTCGGGTCGCTACTTCTTGTGCGCCTCCTCGCGGGCGGTCTGGTAGTCGTCGATCACGCGCTGCGCGAGGTTGGACGGCATCTCCTCGTAGTGGTCGAACGTCATCGAGAACGCGCCGCGGCCTCCCGTCATCGAGCGGAGGTCGATCACGTAACGCGCGACCTCGGCCTGCGGGACCAACGCGCGGATCCGCTGCTTCCCGCCACCCAGTTGGTCCATCCCGGCGATCTTCCCGCGCTTGGCGTTGAGGTCGCCCATCACGTCGCCCGTGTAGGCGTCGGGGACCACGACCTCGAGGGCGACCACCGGCTCGAGGAGCACCACGCCCGCCTTCTCCACCGCCTCCTTGAGCGCGAGCGAGCCCGCGATCTGGAACGCCATGTCTGAGGAGTCGACCGTGTGGAACTTCCCGTCGACGAGCGTCACCTTCACGTCCACCATGGGGTTGCCGCTGAGGACGCCCTCCGACATCGTCTTGACGATGCCCTTCTCCACCGACGGGATGAACGAATGGGGGATCGCGCCCCCGAAGATCTTGTCTTCGTAGACGAACCCCTCCCCGCGGGGCACCGGCTCGATCTCGATCTCGCAGACCGCGAACTGACCGTGGCCGCCGGTCTGTTTCACGTGGCGGCCGACCGCCTTCGCCTTGCCGCGGATCGTCTCGCGGTAGGCGATCTTGGCGGGGGTCGTGGTCACCTCCACGCCGAACTTCCGCTTGAGACGCTCGATCATCACCTCGAGGTGCGCCTCGCCCATCCCGTGCATCACGGTCTCGTGCGTCTCCTCGTTGCGCGTGACGCGCAGGGTGGGATCCTCCTCGCGCAGCCGTGCGAGCCCCGTCGCGAGCTTGTCTTCGTCGCCCTTGGTCTTGGGCGCGATCGCGTATGCGAGCAGCGGTTCCGGCAGCTCGATCTCGGGCAGTTGCACCGGCGCGTCCTTCGTGCTGAACGTGTCGCCCGTGTGGGCGTGCGCGAGCTTCGCGACGGCGCCGATGTCGCCGGCCGCGACCTCGGGCACGGAGTCGTGGTCCTTCCCCTTCAGCGTGAAGAGTTGGCCGACGCGCTCGTCCGTGCCCTGCGTGGCGTTGTGGATGCTGGAATCCGGACGCACCTTCCCGCTGAACGCGCGGAACATCGTGATGTGGCCCACGAAGGGGTCCGAGACGGTCTTGAACACGAAGGCCGTCGTGGGCGCCGCCGGGTCGCAGGCGCGCTCCTCCTCCTCGCCACCCTTCCCCACCACGGCCACCGAACCGCGGTCGAGGGGAGAGGGGAACTCCTCGACGATGAAGTCGAGCAGGCGGTCGATGCCGATCGCCTTGGCGGCCGAGCCCAGGATCACCGGCGCGAGACGCGCGCGGGCGAACCCGTCCTTCGCGCCCGCGACGATGTGCTCCTCGGGCAGCGTGCCCTGCTCCAGGTACTCCTCGATCAGGTCGTCGTCGGATTCGGCCACCGCTTCGATCAGCTTCTCGCGCGCGGGATCCGCCATCGCGTGGATCTCATCCGGCCACTCGGACTCCTCCGCCTTCGGGCCGTCGGGGTAGAGGTCGGCCTTCTCGTGCAATAGGTCGGCGACGCCGTTGAACTCGTGCTCGGCGCCGATGGGGAGCTCGAACGGGGCCACCTGGTTCCCGAAGGAGGAGACGAGTTGATCCAGCGTGCCCTGGAAGTCCGAGCGTTCGCGGTCGAGCTTGTTCACGAAGATCGCGCGAGGCAGCCCCGCCTCGACGGCCAGCTCCCACGCGATCTCGGTCTGCACCTCGACGCCGTCCACCGCGGAGACGACCACGATCACGGCGTCGGCCGCGCGCACGGCCGAACGGAGGTCGCCGATGAAGTCGGCGTAGCCCGGAGCGTCGAGGACGTTGATCTTCACGCCGTTCCACTCCACGGGGGCCATCGAGAGGGAGACCGAGATCCCCTTGCGCTGCTCGTCGGGGTCATGGTCGGAGACCGTGTTGCCTTCCTCCACGGTCCCCATGCGCGTGATGGCGCCGGAGGTGAAGAGCATGGCCTCGAGGAGGGTGGTCTTCCCGGCTCCCCCGTGGCCGACGAGTAGCACGTTTCGGATGTCCTTCGCGTCGTAGGTCTTCAACGCGTGCTCCTTCGGGCGGTGAGGTAGGTGGGCATCCTACTCAAGTTGCTAGGCTCGCGCGGTTCCCATGGCGCGCTTCCAACGACTCCAGATCCGCTTCCAGCGACAGCCTCCCGGCACGGCCATCACCCGCTCCCTGCTCATCCTCGGCGGGGTGGCGGCAGGGGCCGCCGCGTGGCTGATCGTGGCGCGGGAGCCGGAGTGGGGAGGGCTGGCGGCGGGAAGCTCCGGGGTGTTGCTCCTGGTCGGGGGACACCGTGCGAACCACGGCGCCGGCGGGCCGACGGATCGGATGCTCGACGAGCTCCTCGACCGCGCCTGGGACGGGCTCGTGTTCGGGTCGGTGGCCTGGGTGGCCCACGATCCCGCCCCTACGGTCGCGGTCGGCGCGCTGGTGGCGATGTGCGCCAGCTTCTTGTCCGCGTACGTCCGCGCCCGGGGTGCGTCGCTCTCCTACTCGGTGGAGGAGAGCCATGTGACGCGCGGGGTGCGCTACGCGCTGGTGACGGTCGGCCTGCTGTTCGGGTGGCTCACGTGGACCGTGTGGGCGGCGGCGGCGCTCTCTCTCCTCGCCGCGGTCGTGCGCACGAGCCAGGTCGCGCGAGAGGAGCGTGCGTGACGCGGGGCGAGACCTGGCGACAGACCCTCGCCTTCGAGTCCTACCGGTCGGTCAACTGGCTCGCGCGCTCGCTGCCCGAACGCGAAGGGCGCCGACTCTTCACGGTGGCGGGTCGTCTCGCGTTCCACGTGCTCGCCGGCGTCCGCGCCACCGTGGCGGCGAATCAGGCCCAGGTCCTCGGCCGACCCGTCGACGACCCGCTCGTGGTCTCCGCCACGCGCCAGGCGTTCGAGCGGTACGCCCGCTACTGGTTCGACACCTTCCACGCGCCGCGCCTGTCCGACGAGGAGCTCGAGCGTCGGTTCCGCGCCACCGGCGTCGAGCACGTGGACGAAGCCCTGGCCGCCGGCACCGGGGCCGTGCTGGTGATGCCGCACATGGGGAACTGGGACGTGGGCGGACGCTGGATCTCGACGCGGGCCGGAGGCCGTCTGGTCTCGGTGGCCGAGCGCCTGGAGCCTCAACGCCTCTTCGATCTCTTCCTCCGGCACCGGGCGGAGCTCGGGATGGACATCATCGGGTCGGACGACCGGGGCGTCGGCCAGCAGCTCGCCACCGCGCTCGCGAGCAACCGGATGGTCTGCCTGGTGGCCGACCGGGACCTCTCCGGCAAGGGTTCCGAGGTGCAGATGTTCGGACGGACGCGGCGCGTGCCCGCCGGTCCCGCGCTCCTGGCCCTCTCGGCGGGCGCGCCGCTCATCGTCGTGAGCATCTACGAAGACGCGGGAGACTGGCGCTGCGTCTTCGGTCGCCCGCTCCAGGTCGAGCGCACGGGAAGCCGTCGCGAGGACGTGCGCGCCCTGGCGCGCGCCATGGCGAAGGGCTTCGAAGAGGCGATCGCCGCCTCCCCGACAGACTGGCACATGTTCCAGCCCGGCTGGGAACCGTGAGGATCGCGCTCGTCTGCCCGTACGCGTTCGATGACCCCGGCGGCGTCCAGACGCACGTCCGCGAGCTGGCGGAACACCTGCTCGTGGAGGGTCACGCGGTGGAGGTGCTCGCGCCGCTGCGCGGGCGCGAACGCCCCACCTACGTCCGCCCCGTGGGCCGGCCCGTCGACATCCCTTACAACGCATCGAACGCGCCGATCGACCCCCGGCCGTGGTCCCGCCGTCCGGTGTCCGCGGCCCTGACCGCGTTCGCGCCGGACGTGGTCCACGTACACGAGCCGCTCGCGCCGAGCACCGCGATGTGGGCCACCCTCGGAGCGCGCGCCCCGGTCGTCGCCACCTTCCACTCGGGCGCGGACCGCTCGCGCCTCTACGATCTCGCCGCGCCGATGCTGCGGCGGGTCGCACGACGGATCGCCGTGCGGATCGCGGTCTCCGAGGCGGCGGCGGCCTTCGCGCGCGCGCGCATCGGCGGGGCGTTCGAGATCGTGCCCAACGGCGCGAACGTCGAGCGGTTCGCACGCGCGACACCGGCCGACCTCGGCGCGGGCCGGAAGCTGCTCTTCGTCGGTCGGCTCGACGAGCGCAAGGGCTTCCGCGTGGCGACGGCCGCGTTCGGAACCCTCGCTCCTGCGCGGCCGGACCTCCGACTGGTGGTCGTGGGCGAAGGACCCGAACGATCGGCCGTGGAGGCGCTCCCGGCCGGCGTGCGGGATCGGGTCGTCCTCGTGGGCGCCTTGGCGAACGTCGATCTGCCGCCGTACAGCGCCGCCTGTGACCTCTACGTCGGCCCGGCGGTCGGGGGCGAGAGCTTCGGGATCGTGCTCGTCGAGGCGATGGCGGCCGGGCTGCCCGTGGTGGCCAGCCGGATCCCGGGGTACACGGAGGTGGTCCGTGACGGCGTGGACGGCCTCCTCGTGCCCCCGCGCGATGCGGAGGCCCTCGCCGCAGCGATCACGCGCGTCCTCGACGACCGTGTGCTCGCCGAGCGATTGACGGAGGCGGGGCGGCGGCGGGCGCGCACCTTCGACTGGTCGGTCGTGGGCGCCCGGCTGCTGGAGCTCTATCGCGGCGCGGCCGCCACCGGCGCCGCGTCGTTACGATAGGGGCCGTGCCGGCCCTCTGGATCGTCCTCGGGATCGTCGTGCTCCTCGTGCTGGGGGCCGTCGTCGCATACAACCGGCTGGTGCGCCTGCGGGTGCGGGTCGATAACGGGTGGTCGCAGATCGACGTCCAACTGCGCCGGCGCTACGACCTGATCCCCAACCTCGTCGAGACGGTCCAGGGTTACGCCGCACACGAGAAGACGGTCTTCGAGGAGGTCACGGCGGCGCGCACGCGGGCGATGGGCGCGCAGCAGGTGGGGGAGCAGGCGCAGGCGGAGAACCAGATCACGGCCGGGCTGGGCAAGCTGATCGCGGTGGCGGAGAGCTATCCGGAGCTGAAGGCCAATCAGAACTTCCTGGCCCTGCAGGAGGAGCTCACCGGCACCGAGTCGAAGATCGCGTACGCGCGGCAGTTCTACAACGACCAGGTGATGAAGCTGAACACCGCGATCCAGACGTTCCCCTCGAACCTCCTGGCCAGGCGGTTCCACTTCGCGCACCGAGAGTTCTTCGACATCGAGGATCCGGTCCGCGGGCCGGTCCAGGTGGACCTCTAGGCCGCCGTGTACGAGGAGATCGCGTCCAACAAGCGCAAGAGCGTCCTGCTCGTCATCGGCGCGATCGCCTTCTTGGGCCTGATCGGGTTCTTCGTCGGCTACCTCTTCTTCAACGGCGGCGTCCTCGGGCTGTTCATCGCGCTCGGGATCGCAGCCGCGATGTCCGTGAGCTCGTACCTGTACGGCGACCGGATGGTGCTGGCGGCCACGGGCGCCCGGGAGGTCACCCCCGAGGAAGAGCCCCGCTTGCACAACATCGTGGAGGGCCTCGCGATCGCGGCGGGGGTGCCGAAGCCGCGCGTCCATGTGGTGCCCGAGCTGGCGCCGAACGCGTTCGCGACCGGCCGCGACCCCGAGCACTCGTCGATCGCCGTCACCCAGGGCCTGCTCCAGACGATGAACCGCGTGGAGCTCGAGGGCGTGATCGGCCACGAGATGTCCCACGTCCTCGACCGCGACATCCTGTTCGGCACGATCGTGGCGACGCTCGTCGGCGCGGCCATCCTGCTGTCGGAGTTCTTCCTGCGCACCTGGTTCTGGACGGGCGGCGGCGGCAGACGCGGCGGCGGGAGCGGCGGCGACGGTGGAGGAGGCATCGCGCAGCTCGTGATCTTCGCCGTCGGATTCGGCCTCATGATCCTCGCCCCGCTCGCGGGACAGCTCATCAAGCTCTCGGTCTCACGCAACCGCGAGTACCTCGCGGACGCGCAGGGCGCCCTGCTCACCCGCTACCCGCCCGGACTGATCGCGGCCCTGCGGAAGATCCAGGCCGCCCCCACCGCCATGCGCACCGCGAACAACGCGACGGCCCACCTGTGGTTGAGCCAGCCCTCCCGCGTGGAAGGCGAGCGCACCTCGACGATGGAGCGCCTCTTCTCCACCCACCCCCCCATCGAGGAGCGGATCCGCCGCCTCGAGGAGATGTGACGTTCCGGTCGAGATGGGTCCAGGTGTTTGAGACGGCCCCCGGGCGCGGTTAGCATTCCTGCCGCGGGTCCCCTTGGGGACCCTTCCTCATGACCGGCTCCTTCAGAACCCACCGATCTCCCTAGGAGGTTCTCCACCTTGACCCTCACCCGCCGCGGCAAAGTGTTCGTGGCCGGCGGCGTCCTCGCGGCGCTGCTGGTCGTGGGCGTCGGCGCGATGGCCCTCACCGGCAACGCACCCGCCCCCCTGCGCGCCCTCGCCGACAAGGTGGGGGTGAGCTCGCCGCCGCCGACCTGCCCGCTGACCGGAGCCACGTTGCCCGGGGACAAGGAGCCGCCCGACCGCCCCGCCCTCGCCATCAAGGTGGAGAACACGCCCGACGCCTACCCCCTCGCCGGCCTCGACAAGGCGGACATCGTCTACGAGGAAGTCGTCGAGGGCGGCATCACGCGGTTCATCGCCGTCTTCAATTGCGCCGGCTCCGACCGCGTCGGTCCGGTCCGCAGCGTGCGCACCACCGATCCGAAGATCCTCCTGCAGTTCAGCACGCACCCGTTGCTGGGCTTCTCCGGAGGGGCGCCGGCGGTGGTCAACATCGCGCGCAAGTCCGGGCTGACGCTTATGCAGGAGGGGGATCCGGCGGGCGCGTTCTCGCGCGACGAGCAGCGATCGGTCCCGCACAACCTCTTCGTGAACACCTTCAACCTCTGGACGGCCGGTGCCAAGCGGGCCAAGGGCGAGCCGTCCCCAACGCCCGTGTTCACCTACGACGCGGACGTGCCCTCGCCCAGCAGGCCCGGAGCTCGCGTCACGGTCCAGTTCTCCGGACTCGCGACCGCCGAGTGGCGTTGGCAGGGGGGCCGCTACGTGCGCTTCCTCGACGGCGCGCCCATGCAGCTCGAGAGCGGCCAGCCGATGGCCGCCGACAACGTGGTGATCCAGCAGGTGAAGACCGATCAGAGCCAATTCGTCGACGTCGCGGGCTACCCCTCGCCCGAGGTGACCGTCACCGGCAAGGGGAAGGCGTGGATCCTGCGGAACGGACGGCTGATCCAGGGAACGTGGGAGCGCCCGAGCGAAGGCGACGTCACCGTGTTCACGACGAAGTCGGGCGACACGATCGCGCTGAACCCGGGCACCACCTACGTCGAGCTCGCCCCGACCGGCATGTTCGACGCGCAGATCACGTTCGGGAGATGATCCCGAGGTAGGCGGTCGAGCCCTCGGTCCCACCGCGGTTCGGCCTCTCACCAGCGCGTTCACCTCCGGTACACTCGTGCCGTACGTCCGTACAGCACGTCCTGAGGAGGGATACCCGTGGAGCGCGAGACCGGCACCTTCACCGTGAAGTCCGGCCTGGCGGAGATGCTCAAGGGTGGCGTCATCATGGACGTCACCACCGCCGAGCAAGCGAAGATCGCCGAGGACGCGGGCGCGTGCGCCGTCATGGCGCTCGAGCGCGTCCCCGCCGACATCCGCAGGGACGGCGGCGTCGCGCGCATGGCCGACGCCACGAAGATCGAGGAGATCCAGCAGGCGGTGACGATCCCCGTGATGGCCAAGGCGCGGATCGGCCACTTCGTCGAGGCGCAGATCCTCCAGTCGCTGAACGTCGACTACATCGACGAGTCCGAGGTCCTCACGCCCGCGGACGAAGAGTTCCACATCGACAAGTGGGCGTTCACCGTGCCCTTCGTCTGCGGCGCGCGGAACCTGGGCGAGGCGCTCCGGCGCATCGCCGAAGGCGCGGCCATGATCCGAACCAAGGGCGAGGCGGGGACCGGCAACGTCGTCGAGGCGGTGCGCCACGAGCGCGCCATCTTGAAGGACGTCGCGGAGGTCACCACCTTGCGACCGGAGCAGTACGTCACGAAGGCCAAGGAGCTCGGGGCCCCCGTCGAGCTGGTGCGCATGGTCGCGGAGCAGGGGCGGCTGCCCGTGGTGAACTTCTCGGCCGGTGGCATCGCCACCCCCGCGGACGCCGCGCTGATGATGCAGCTGGGGGTCGACGGCGTGTTCGTCGGGTCCGGCATCTTCAAGTCCGAGGACCCGTCCACGATGGCGCGGGCGATCGTCGAGGCCACCACCCACTACCAGGATCCCGACGTGCTCGCGAAGGTGTCCCACGGCCTCGGCGACCCGATGGCCGGTCTCGAGATCGGCACCCTGGAGACGCGCCTGCAGGACCGCGGCTGGTAGCCGTGTCCCCCGGGAGGTGACGCGCGTGAAGGCCGGCGTCCTCGCGCTCCAGGGCGACTTCCGCGAGCACGCACGGATGCTCGCCGAATCGGGAGCGACGCCGATCGAGGTGCGTACCCCGAGCCAGCTCGCGGACGTCGACTGCCTCGTGATCCCCGGCGGCGAATCCACGACGATCGGGAAGCTCGCCCGCGCCTATGACCTGGTCGAACCGGTACGTGCGCGCTCCGCGGAAGGCATGCCGATCTTCGGCACCTGTGCCGGCATGATCGTGCTGGCCGCCCGGGTCGCGGGGGGGGAGCCCTTGTTCGGGCTCATGGACATCGGCGTGGAGCGCAACGCGTACGGCCGGCAGGTCGAGTCGTTCGAGGCCGACCTCGATGTCATCGGGATCGACCACCCGGTTCGGGGGGTCTTCATCCGCGCCCCGCGCATCACGGATGTCGGCGCCGCGGTCCGGGTGCTCTCGTCGCACGAGGGGGCTCCGGTCGTGCTGGAGCAGGAGAACCTGTTGGTGGCATCATTCCATCCGGAGCTGATCGATGAGACCGGCCTCCACCGGTACCTGTTGACCAAGATCTGAGGAGTGCGTCATGTCCGGCCATTCCAAATGGGCGACGATCAAACGGAAGAAGGAAGCGACCGACGCCAAGCGTTCGAACATGTACGCGAAGCTCCTGCGCGCCGTGGAGGTCGCCGCGCGCGAAGGCGGAGGGAACGTCGAGGGCAACATGACGCTCGCGTCGGCGGTCGAGAAGGCCAAGAGCTTCTCGGTGCCCAACGACAACATCGAGCGCGCCATCAAGCGAGGAACGGGACAGGACAACGCGGGGGCGAGGTACGAGGAAGTCGTGTACGAGGGCTACGCGCCCGGAGGCATCGCGCTGTTGATCGAAGCGCTCACGGACAACCGGAACCGTACGGCGCAGGAGGTGCGCCACGCGTTCACACGCAACGGCGGGAACCTCGGGGAGACCGGTAGCGTTGCGTGGCAGTTCCAACGGAAAGGGCTGATCGTGGTGGAGAAGGCGGTGGCCCCCGACGAGGAGCGGCTGCTCGAGCTCGCGCTCGAAGCGGGCGCGGAGGACCTCCGCGATGCCGAGAGCTCCTGGGACATCGTGACGGAGCCGCAAGCGATGAAGGAGGTGCGCCGGAGCCTCGAGGAGTCCGCCGTGCCGGTCGACACCGCGGAGCTGACGATGCTCCCGCAGACCTCGGTGCCCGTCGATGGAGGAGAGGCCAAGCAGGTCCTGAACCTCATCGAGGCGCTCGACGACCTCGACGACATCCAGGCGGTCTACGCCAACTTCGACATCCCCGAAGAGGTCATGGCCTCCCTCTGAGCGGCGCGGGGCCCCGAAGATTTAGCCCATCGGCCGATTGCGCTCCGACCGGCGAACGACCTAGGGTTTCCGCCGTACGCACTCACGGGAGGGGTATTCCGCATGGCCCAGCGCAGTGTGAGACGCGCGCGCCTATTCGTGGCGACGCTCGCGGTGGTAGGCATGGTGACAGCGGCCGCAGTCCCCGGACTGGCGGCCGGTTCGCGTTCCGGGACGCTCAAGCGTTCCTCGTCACTCGAGCGCAGTTCACAGCGGGAGATCGCGTCCAACACCACGGCGAAGGAGGGCGATGGCGGTGACGCCGAGGGCGCCGCGGAGATCCAGGAGGGCGCCAACCAATGGGCGGAGCCACGTTTCGGTCCTGCGGGAGCGCTCAGCCACGCCGTGGCGGACGCTCGGCGCCTCCCGGTCGTGGGCGGCCCGTGGTCGGAGGTGACCACGAAGCCCTACAACGCAGACGACCTGAACTTCGCCGACCCGGTCATCTCCAACGCGGGCGGCGGCGGCCCCGGCCCCGGTTGGGTGACCGGACGCATGACGGCGTTGGCGCTCGACGGACACACGGTCTTCGCCGGAGGCGCCGACGGGGGCGTATGGCGCTCGACGGACGGCGGCGACCACTGGACCCCGCTCACCGACTTCCTGCCCACGACGTCGATCGGGTCGCTCGCCGTGAACCCGGTCGATCACTCGGTCTGGGTGGGCACCGGCGAGTCCAACACCTCGTCCGACAGCTTCATGGGCATGGGTGTGTACCGCTCAACCGACGACGGCAACACCTGGAAGCACGTCGGCGGCAAGGAGATCGATCACCAGATGATCGGGCACCTCACCTTCGACGGCGAGGGCAAGCTCTACGCGGCCGCCAGCAACGGCGTCTGGCGTCGCAGCGCGGGAGGCTCCCTGACGAAGAAGTGGAGCCTCGTCCTGCGCCCCGGAACGCCGGGGCCATACGGATTCACCTTCGCCAACGACGTGCAGGTGAAGCCGCACACCAACGGCAAGACCGTCATCGCGAACGTCGCGTGGCGCGGTGGGTACACGGACTACAACGGGTTCTACGAGTCCACCGACGGCGGTAACACGTGGCACATGGTGCAGACCAAGGGCATCAACGCAGCGCAGATCGGCCGGTCGAGCTTCGCGTACGCGTCCAACGGCCGCCTGTACGCGGTGGTCGAGTCGATCCACAAATACCTGTTCAACCCCGAGACGGCACTGATGGGCATCTACTTCTCGCCGTCCGGCAACGTCGCCGGCCCATGGCGCCTGGGCGCCGGCTCCAAGGAGCTCGGGAACTCTCCGAACAACGCCCTGGGGTTCGGGTTCGGGTACTCGCCCGGTATCCAGACCTGGTACGACCAGCTGGTCGGCGTCGACCCCGACAGGCCCAACCATGTGTACGTGGGCCTCGAGGAGGTCTTCGAGTCCACGAACGGCGGGCAGCGCTGGGTGACGGTCGGGCCCTACTGGAACTTCGGCCTGGACTGCTACGTGGCCGGCGGGCCCACGAACTGTCCGCCGACCACGCACCCCGACCAGCACGCGATCGCCTTCGGCGGCGGGCGCGTCTGGCTCGGCAACGACGGAGGGATCTACAGCCGGGGCCTGCGCGGCGACTCGTGGTCGAGTCACAACGCCGACCTGCGCACGCTGCAGTACTACTACGGCGGCGCTGGGGCACTCAGCGGCGGCGCGCTCGGCTACTGGGGCGGCCTCCAGGACAACGGCGGATCGTTCCTGCGCACGAACACGTCGACGATGGTGTCCCCGTTCGGCGGAGACGGCGGCGACGTGATCGTCGATCCGAATAACGCCAACCGGACGGTCCAGGAGTACGTGGGCCTGGACATGTTCCTGACCACGAACGGCGGTCGCTCGGACGGCTCGACGTCCGCCTGGCGGGAGATCAGCCCGGCGTGCGGCGCGTTCACCTACACCCCGAACCCGTGCGACCCGAGCCCGCGCTTCATCGCGCCGTTCACGGCCGACGTGAAGGACGTGAACGGTCACTGGGTGGCGGGCGGCCGCTACGTGTGGGACTCCACGAAGGGGTGGGGAACGCACTGCTCCGCCTCGGCATGCGATTGGAAGATCGTGCACGACACCGGCGAGGCGAGCTCGATCACGGCTCTCGCGGTGAACGGATCCACCACGTACGCGGGCTACTGCGGCAACGGCTGCAACCCGGCGGACGTCTTCTACGCCGGGATCGACACGAACTACGGCGGGACGTGGCACACGGTGGCCGGACCCGGGATGCACAACGGCGGCGACCAGCTGCCGCAGCGCGTGATCGCCAACATGGTGGTCGATCCCGCCGACGCCGGGCACGTCTACGCGATCTACAGCGGGTACTCCCGCCGGTGGATCCCGGGCGGTGGCGTGGGCCACGTCTTCGAGTCCAAGGACGGCGGGGCGACGTGGAAGGACATCAGCGGCAACCTGCCGGACGCGCCGGGCGACGACCTGGTGATGTCGGGCGGCAAGCTCGTCGTCTCCATGGACGTCGGCGTGTTCGTGACCTCTGAGAACGCGCCCGGCAAGTGGTCGCGGTACGGGCGTGCGCTGCCGCATGCCGTTCCGAACGATCTGTTCACCACGCCGGACGGCGACATCGTGACCGCCACGCACGGTCGCGGGATGTGGCAGATCGGAGCCCCTTAGCCCCGACCGCCGGAAGCGCCGAGGCCCTTCGCCCGGGGAACAGGATCGCCGTTCCCCCCCGGGGCGGAGGGCCTCGGTACGTCCATATCGGACCCGCCCACGGCCCCCCCGCGGTCGTTGCCCCCGGCCGCCGGGCCCCATACACTCGGCGAACGGATGTTCGATGACCTCGTGCTCGGTGTGGATCCAGGCGTGGCGCGTCTCGGCCTCGCCGTGGTGGGCCGGCGCGGCCGCACGGCGTCGCTCGTGTGGAGCGACACCGTCCGGACGTCCGCGGATCTCGACGAGGCCGAACGGCTCGGGATACTGGCCGCGGCGGTGCGGGCCGCCATCGCCGTGCATGTCCCCACCTCCGTGGCGGTGGAGCGGGTGGCGTTCAACCGGAACCAGGTGAGTGCCCTCACCGTCGCGCGGGCGACGGGCGCGGTCATGGTGGTGGCGGCGGAGGCCGGACTCGCGGTCGAGGAGTACAGCCCGACCCAGGTCAAGGACGCCGTGACCGGGATGGGCAACGCCGACAAGGCCCAGGTCCACCGAGCGCTCGTGCGCGTGCACGGGCTCCGCGACGTGCCGGAGCAGCCGGACGCCGCCGACGCCGTCGCCGTCGCTCTCACCCACCTCACCGGGGCGCGAGCGCGCGCCGCCGCGCGCGCAGGATCGCGCGCCGCCGCGCCAGTTCACACGCGCGCCGCCGCGCGCTCGGGGACGCGATGATCTCCTTCCTCGAGGGCGAGGTCGTGGAGAAGGGCGCGAACCGGGCGGTGCTCAACGTGGCGGGCGTTGGGTACGAGGTGTTGGTGCCCTCGTCGGTCGTGGGCAAGCTCCCGGCGGCCGGGAAGCGCGTCCGCGTGCACACGCGCATGGTCGTGCGCGACGACGCCATGACCCTGTACGGCTTCACCACCACGGACGAACGGACGCTCTTCGATCTGCTGACGGGCGTCTCCGGTGTGGGCCCGAAGGTGGCCCTCTCGTTCCTCTCGGCCCTGACCCCCGACGCCCTTCGCCGCGCGGTGGTGGCCGGCGACGACGCCGCCCTCACGGTCGTGCCGGGCGTCGGGAAGAAGGTAGCCCAGCGGGTGGTGCTCGACCTGCGGGACAAGCTCGGCGGCGAGGGCATCGTCCTGGTGGAGGGACCGCTCGCGGAGACGCGCGAAGCCCTGATCGCGCTCGGGCTCACGCCCGCCGAGGCCGGCGACGCGCTCTCGGGTGTCGAGTCGGACGGCCGCCCTGTCGAGGACCTGCTGCGCGCGGCGCTGCAGAAGGTCGGGCGCTGAGGATGGATGACGACCGCCTGATCGAGGCCGCGGCCGTGGATCCCGAGGATCGCGAGTTCGATGTCGCCCTGCGACCCACGACGCTCGCGGACTTCGTGGGGCAGGAACGCGTGAAGGAGCAGCTCCAGCTCCTGATCGACGGCGCGCGGCGCCGGGGCGAGTCGGTGGACCACCTGCTCTTCAGCGGCCCTCCCGGCCTGGGAAAGACCACGCTGGCCCAGATCGTCGCGAACGCGATGGAGGCCGGGTTCCAGCCCACCTCCGGCCCCGCGCTCGACCGCCCGAGCGACCTCGCCGCGATCCTCACCAACCTCGAGGACGGCGACGTGCTCTTCGTGGACGAGATCCACCGCATGCCCCGCCAGGTCGAGGAGGTGCTCTATCCGGCGCTCGAGGACTTCAACCTCGACGTCGTGCTGGGCAAGGGTCCGACGGCGCGCTCGATCCGCCTGGAGCTGCCGCGCTTCACGCTCGTGGGCGCCACGACGCGGCCGGGGCGCATCACCCTGCCGCTGCGCGAGCGCTTCGGCTTCTCCCCGCGCCTCGACTACTACTCGGTGCAGGAGCTGACGCAGATCGTGGGTCGGTCAGCCGGCATCCTCGAGGTGCGCACCGACGAGGAGGGAGCGCTCGAGATCGCGCGGCGCGCCCGCGGAACCCCCCGGATCGCCAACCGCCTGCTGCGCAGGGTGCGCGATTTCGCCGAGGTGCGGCACGAGGGAGCCATCACGGGCACGATCGCGCGCGACGGCCTCGCCGTGTTCGAGGTCGACGAGGAGGGGCTGGACCGGCTGGACCACGCCATCCTGCGGAGCCTGGTGGAGAAGTTCGGCGGGGGTCCGGTGGGGCTCTCGACGCTCGCGGCAGCGGTGGGGGAGGAGACCGACACGGTCGAGGACGTGGTGGAGCCCTTCCTGCTCCAGCTCGGGTTCCTCAAGCGCACCCCACGAGGCCGCGTCGCCACGGAGCACGCCTATCGCCATCTCGGGGTCACGGCGCCGGGGACGCTGCCCCTCTAGGAGGGCTTCAGGGCGAGGCCCGGCTTGTAGACTCCCAGCTCGCATCGATTTCCGAAGGACGTGACCATGTTCCAGCTCATCGCTCAATCCAGCGGCGGCAGCGCGGCCGGGCTCCTCATCCCCTTCCTGCTGCTGGGAGGCCTCTTCTACTTCATGATCCTGCGTCCGCAGCAGCGCCGCCAGCGCGCGCAGCAGGAGCTGATCAACACCATCTCCGAGGGGGACGAGATCATCACGACCGCGGGCATCTACGGGGTCGTGATGTCGATCGACGACGAGGAGGGCACGGTCACCGTCGCGATCGCCCCCGGCACGGAGATCAAGCTGCTGCGCGCGGGGATCGGCCGGCGCGTGACGGTCGACGAGGACTACGCGGACTACGAGGACGACGACGAGGACCAGGACGAGCAGCAGGGCGACGAGCAAGACGTGGGGGACGAGGACACCTCCGACGGCCCGGAACAGCCAGGACAGATCAAGGAGCTGTGAGCATCTCCGAGCCGCTCGACCCCCGGGAGACCGACCCCGCGGACCCGGCGCCACCGGCCGCCCTGCCCGGCGTCACCCTCGCGGACGTCCAGGCCAACGAGGAGCTCTCGCTCTACATCGCCTCCGCGGACCGCGTGATGGAGGCCATGGGCTACACGGAGCACGGGTTCCGCCATGCCAACCTCGTGGCCAAGATCGCCTATCAGGTGCTGGCCCGCCTCGAGTTCTCCGAGCGCGACGCCACCCTCGCGTGCGTTGCGGGCTACTTGCACGACGTGGGCAACGCCCTCGCGCGCGATGCGCACGGCCAGACGGGCGCGATCCTCACGTATCAAGCGCTCCGCGACTCGGTGCCCGCGCCCGACCTGATGCCCATCATGGCGGCGATCGCCAACCATGAGGAGACCGAGGGGACGGCCGTCTCTGCGATCTCCGCGGCCGTGATCCTGGCGGACAAGTCCGACGTTCACCGCAGCCGGGTCCGCAAGTCGGGGCAGATCGCGTTCGACATCCACGATCGGGTGAACCATGCCGTCGAACAGTCGTTCCTACGGGTAGACTCCGGTGCCCGTACCGTCAGCCTCGAGCTGACCATCGATACGCAGATCAGCCAGGTCATGGAGTACTTCGAGATCTTCCTCGGTCGTATGCAGATGTGCCGGCACGCCGCTGAGTGCCTGGATGCGCGCTTCCGCCTGGTCATCAACGGGGCGGAGTTGGCGTGAAGCGCACCCGCGGCCTGTGGGTCAGCATCATCCTCGTCAGCGTTCTCGTGGTCGCATCGCTCGTCGGGTTCGTCACGGGGTCGCTCCAGCCCAAGCTCGGCCTCGACCTCCAGGGTGGGGTCTCGGTGATCCTCCAGGCGCCTCAGGGCACGCCCAAGGACGTCATGGATCAGGCGCTCGAGAACATCCGCAACCGCGTGGACGCGTTCGGCGTGGGCGAGCCGCAGATCGCGGTCTCGGGCAGCACGATCGACGTGCAGATCCCGGGTGGCGCCAACGGGACCGTCGAGGAGCGGCAGAAGCTGCAGTACTGCCTCGTGGGGAGCGAGGGGACCAACTACGGGTGCGCCGATGACCAGGCCACGGTGCAGAAGGCGCTCGGCGAGCTCACGATCGTGCCCGTCGTCTCGCAGGTCTGCCTGAACGACCCGGGCGGGAAGCAGCTCGCGTGCTACGCGAGCCAGGCCGACGCCGACATCGCCAAGGGGTCCCTGACCGTCGAGCCGAAGGCCGCTGCGAGCCCCAGCGCCTCGGCGTCCCCGTCCGCCTCGCCGACCCAGGCGCCCGTCGCCGCGTCCGGTGAGTACTGCCTCGTCGACACGACCGGCGCCCAACTGGCGTGCTACCCCTCCCAGGCCGCCGCGCAGACGGCGCAGAAGGGCCTCACGACCAAGGTGGCCCTCACGAAGTACTGCATCACCGGCGACGCCGCTTCGACCAGCACGCCGTCGACGACGCCGACCCCTTCGGCGAGCGCCACGCCGTCCGCGGGCAAGGCCAAGAAGTCGCCGACCCCCTCGGCGAGCGCGTCCCCGTCCCCCCAACCGTCTGCGTACTCGGAGCTCAACCAGGACGGCGCCACGACACTGCCCTGCGGCCTCTCCTCGAAGGCCACCGCCGAGGCCGCCCTGAAGGCGATCACCGTCGCGAAGGAGGACACGGAGTTCTGCGTCGTGAGCTCCGCGGGGCAGGACCTCGGGTGCTACATCACGAAGGCCGCCGCCGAGACGAAGCAGCGCGAGACCGGCCAGGACCGGCTGCTTGCGGTGATCGGCAAGACCGCCCGTCTCGAGCAGCGACAGGTGTTGTCGACGATCCCGCAGGGCGATCCATCCTTCGACACCACGCCGGTGACCTGCGGCACCACCCAGGAACAGGCGACCCCTGCGTGCAGCTTCCAGGCCCTCGCGGGCAAGGACGTGGTGTATCTGGACAAGGCCGGCACCACCAAGTACCGGCTGGGCCCCGTCGTGATCAGCGGCGACCAGGTCACGAAGGCGACGGCCGTGCTGAGCGGCGGCACCCAGACGCAGGTCCTCACCGAGTGGGTCGTGAACTTCGAACTCGACGGCGCGGGGTCGAAGGCGTTCGCCGACCTCACGACCCGGCTCGCGCAGCTCCCCCAGACCGACCCGCAGAAGCGCATCGCGATCGTGGTGGACCGGCAGATCATCTCCGCGCCGGCGGTGCAGGGCCCCATCACGGGCGGCAGCGGTCAGATCAGCGGAGGGTTCTCGGAGCAGGAGGCGAAGGACCTCGCCACGGTGTTGAACGCCGGTGCGCTCCCGGTCGACCTGAACGTCCAGTCGGTGACGACGATCAGCCCGACGCTCGGCAGCGAGTCCTTGAAGCAGGGCATCATCGCCGGGCTGATCGGCCTGATCCTCCTGTTCATCTACATGCTCTTCTACTACCGGCTGCTCGGCATCGTGGCGATCCTCGGGATGTCGATCTGGGCGATCCTGGCGCTGGCGCTGGTGGCGCTCGCCGGCAGCACCTTCGGCTACGCGATGACCCTCGCCGGCGTCGCGGGTCTGGTGATCTCGCTCGGCGTCACCGCGGACTCCTACATCGTGTTCTTCGAGCGATTGAAGGACGAGGTGCGCTCCGGGAAGTCGCCGCGCTCGGCGGTGCAGCCCGCGTTCAAGCGCGCGTACCGCACGATCGTCGCGGCGGACACGGTGACGGGGATCGCCGCGGTGGTGCTGTACCTCACCGCGGTCAGCTCCGTCCGGGGCTTCGCCCTCACCTTGGGCGTGGCGACGCTGCTCGACCTGTTCGTCGTGTACTTCTTCAAGCGGCCCGCGGTGTTCCTGATCGCGCGGAACGACCGTCTCGTGAACATGCACGGGTTCGGCCTCACGAGCGGCATCGCCGGCGAGGCGGAGCCCGAGGACGTCGTTGCCGTGGGGAGCGGGGCATGAACCTGCGCCACGCCGTCGCCACGTACCGGGGCCACACGATCCCGCACTTCCCCATCATCGAGCGCAGGAAGATCTGGTACGCGTTCTCCGGGGCGCTGATCGTGCTCTCGCTGATCGGGTTCGTCGTGCGCGGCCTGAACTACTCGATCGACTTCAAGGGCGGCGCCCTGATCGCGTACACGGTCGTGAAGCCCGTGACCGCCGATCAGGTGCAGGGGGTCATGGCCGACGCGGGCCGGGCCGACGCCCAGGTGCAGCTGGTGAACGGCGGCCAGGAGGTGCAGATCCGCACGACCTCGCTCACCGCGGACGGCACGTCGCAGGCCCTGATCAAGGAGCTCGCCGACCAGGCGGGGATCACGAGCAGCGACGTGAACGTGAAGGACGTCGGGCCCACGTGGGGATCCGAGATCTCCAAGAAGGCGCTCCGGGGACTCTTCATCGTGCTCGCCGCGATCGCCCTGTATATCGCGTTGCGGTTCGAGTGGAAGATGGCGGTCGGCGCC
This sequence comes from uncultured Actinomycetes bacterium, assembly GCA_963810945.1. GTDB lineage: Bacteria > Actinomycetota > UBA4738 > UBA4738 > HRBIN12 > JAOUEA01. The sequence continues at coordinate 920,963 of CAWEPI010000004.1, read as the reverse complement.
ATGATCGCCCTGGTGCACGACGTCGTCATCACCGTGGGGGTCTACGCGCTCGTGGGTCGCGAGGTGACGCCCGAGACGGTGATCGCGGTCCTCACGATCCTGGGGTTCTCCCTGTACGACACCGTCGTCATCTACGACAAGATCAAGGAGAACACGGAGTCCTCGGCGCTCGTCTCGCGCCTGGGGTACACGGGCGTGGTCGACCTCTCCCTGAACCAGGTGCTGATGCGGTCCGTGAACACCTCGCTCGTGGTGCTCCTCCCCATCCTCTCGCTGCTGCTGTTCGGTGGGCAGACCCTGAAAGATTTCGCGTTCGCGATGTTCATCGGCGTGGCGATCGGCGCGTACTCGTCGATCTTCATCGCGGCGCCGGTGCTCACCGACCTGAAGAGTCGCGAGCGGCGCTACCAGCAACTCGAGGCGCGACGCGCGGTCCGGGGTGACAACGCGAAGGCGGGCGTGGCCGCGGCGAGCGCCGCGGCCACCACCGCGCAGACGTCCGACGCCGCGGCGGCGCGCGCGACGGCACGGCAGGGTTCCGCCTCGCGTCCGCGTCCGAAGTCCAAGAGGAAGCCCCCGGCCAAGCGCAAGCGGAGGTAACGCGTGGAGATCGAGGACATCAAGGCCCTGATCCGGGACGTTCCGGACTTCCCCGAGCCCGGGATCGTCTTCCGCGACATCACCCCGGTGCTGGCCGACCCGATCGCGTTCTCCACCATCACGGACCTGATCGTCGTGCACTTCGGGCGGGGGAACGTGGACAAGGTCGTGGGGATCGAGGCCCGCGGCTTCATCCTCGCCTCACCCGTGGCGTACCACTTCGGCGCCGGTTTCGTGCCGATCCGCAAGAAGGGGAAGCTTCCGTGGGAGACCGTGGGTGAGGAGTACGCGCTCGAGTACGGCACGGCCACGCTCGAGCTCCACACGGACGGCATCCACCCCGGCGAGCGCGTCCTGATCGTCGACGACGTCCTCGCCACCGGGGGGACCGCGAAGGCGGCCGCGTCGCTCGTCGAGCAGATCGGCGGGAACGTCTGTGGGATCGCGTGCGTGATCGAGCTCGACTTCCTGAAGGGTCGCGAGCAGGTGGCCGACCACGAGCTGTATACGCTGATCCACTACTGAGACGCACGGCCGGCCGGTCCCGCAGTGCGCCCCGTCTACACTGGGCCTCAGGAGGCGAGCCCCGTGGACAGCCGCGAAGAGGTCAAGGTCGAACAGCGCCGAGCCCGGCTGCTCTCGCGCCTGCGGCCGGGCGGCGGGACCCCGCCGACGCGGGTCGACCCGCTCCTGAAGAAGGTCCGCGGCTACAACCCCAAGGCCGACCTCGACGAGATCGTCGCGGCGTATCGGTTCGCGGAAGCCTCGCACGACGGCCAGACCCGGATGAGCGGCGAGGACTTCATCGAGCATCCGCTCGCGGTGGCCGGCATCCTCGCCGATCTCCGTCTCGACACCACCACGCTCGAGGCCGCGCTTCTGCACGACACGGTCGAGGACACCGAGGTCACGATCGAGGTGATCGAGGACGAGTTCGGGGACGAGGTCGCGAGGATCGTGGACGGGCTCACCAAGCTGGACCGGTTCAAGTTCCGCACGCGCGAGCAGCAGCAGGCCGAGAACGTGCGCAAGATGATCGTGGCGATGGCGGGCGACATCCGCGTGCTGCTGATCAAGCTCGCCGACCGCCTGCACAACATGCGGACCTTGGGCGCGCTCACCCCGGCCAAGCAGCGCTCGATCGCCACGGAGACCCTCGAGATCTACGCACCGCTCGCGAACCGCCTGGGCGTGCAGGAGATCAAGTGGGAGCTGGAGGACCTCTCCTTCAAGTACCTGCATCCCGGGCCCTACCGCGAGATCGCGAACCTCGTGGACGCGCGCCGCGGGGAGCGCACGGCGCTGATCGAGCAGGTGACCTCGGGCCTGCGCACCAAGCTGAAGGAGCTCGGCATCAAGGCCGACGTGGACGGGCGTCCGAAGCACCTCTACTCCATCTACGAGAAGATGGTGATCCGCGGCAAGGAGTTCAACGAGATCTTCGACCTCGTGGGCATCCGGGTCCAGGTCGAGTCCCTCCGCGACTGCTACGCGGCGCTCGGTGCGGTCCACGCCCTCTGGAAGCCCATCCCCGGCCGGTTCAAGGACTACATCGCGATGCCCAAGTCCAACATGTACCAGTCGCTGCACACGACGGTGGTGGGGCCCGCGGGCAAGCCCCTCGAGATCCAGATCCGCACACGTGACATGCACCGCACGGCGCAGTTCGGCATCGCGGCGCATTGGCGCTACAAGGAGGGCAGCAAGCAGGCCAAGGAGGCCGCGGACCTCGCGTGGCTCGGCCAGATGATGGATTGGCTGAAGGACATGGCCGACCCGCGGGAGTTCATGGAGGGCCTGCGGATCGACCTCTCCGGCGGCCGCGTCTTCGTGTTCACCCCCAAGGGCGACGTGGTGAACCTCCCGCAGGGCGCCACGCCCGTGGACTTCGCGTACGCGATCCACACCGACGTCGGCCACCGAACGGTCGGCGCCAAGGTGGGCGGCAAGCTCGTCCCGCTCGACTACGAGCTCCGTACCGGCGACGCGGTGGACATCCTCACCTCGAAGGCCCAGGGCGAGGGGCCGAGCCAGGACTGGCTGCAGTTCGTGGCGACGCCGCGCGCGCGGAACAAGATCCGCCAATGGTTCGCGCGCGGGCGTCGCGAGGACGCGATGGAGCACGGCAAGGACGCCCTCCAGCGCCTGATGCGCAAGCAGAACCTCCCCATCAAGCGGCTCGCCACGGAGGACTCCCTCACCCAGGTCGCCGTGGAGATGAAGTACCCGGACCTCGAGGCGCTGTACGTGGCGCTGGGGGAGGGGCACGTGTCGCCGCAATCGGTGGTGGCCCGCCTCTCGCGCACGGTCTCGGAGACCTCCGAGGAGGAGCTCACCGAGGTCCCCTTGGCTCGCCCGGTGCGGATCGGGCCGACCGAGATCGGACAGGGCGTGGTCGTGAAGGGCCTGCCCGACGTCTGGGTACGTCTCGGCCGCTGCTGCACGCCGGTACCCGGCGATCCCATCGTGGGGTTCGTCACCCGCGGGCAGGGCGTGTCCGTGCACCGCACCGACTGCCCGAACGTGAAGTCGCTCGAGCAGGAGCCGGAGCGGATGATCGAGGTGACGTGGGCGGAGGGCAAGCCCACGACCTTCACGGTCGCGATCCAGGTGGAGGCCCTCGACCGCACGCGCCTGTTGTCCGACGTGGCGACGGTCCTGTCGGACAACCACGTGAACATCTTGTCGGCGAACTCCGCCACCGGCCGTGACCGCATCACGCGGCTGCGATTCACCTTCGAGATGGCCGACATCGCCCACCTGTCGAGCGTCCTCGCCGCCGTGAAGCGCGTGGACAGCGTGTACGACGCCTACCGGGTGGTGCCCAGCTAGGTGCGCGTGATCCTCCAGCGCGTGACGCGCGCGAGCGTCACGGTCGACGGGGAGCGGATCTCTTCCATCGGGCGGGGCTACCTGTTGCTCGTGGGCATCGGGGGGTCCGACGCCGAAGACGAGGTCGAGCGCCTGGCCGAGAAGGTCGTGAACCTCAGGGTCTTCCCCGACGACGCCGGCAAGATGAACCTCGCGCTCGCCGACGTGGACGGCGAGGCGCTCGTGGTCTCCCAGTTCACGCTCTACGGAGACCTGCGCAAGGGCCGCCGGCCGTCGTGGACGGACGCCGCCGATCCCGACATCGCCGCCGAGCGGGTGGAGGCCTTCGCGCGCGCCCTGGAGGCGCGCGGCGTGCCCAACGTCGGCCGCGGCGTCTTCGGGGCGCACATGCAGGTCGATCTGCTGAACGACGGTCCCGTCACGCTGATCCTGGACGCGGCCACCCTCTGAACTGGCAGCTCGCGGCCGTCCGATAGCATGGACGCCCTATGTGGCTCGACGTGTTCAACGCCAACCCGTACGGGACGAACTGCTGGCTCCTGTCCGGCGAGGACACGGACGACGCCGTCGTGGTGGATCCCGGCTTCGAGCCGTCGGCAGTGCATGCCCTGCTCGATGCCGCAGGCAAGACCCCCGTGGGGGTCCTGGCCACCCACGCGCATGCCGACCACGTCGGCACGGCGGGGGACTTCGCGGGCGATCTCCCCGTGTACGTCCACGAGGCCGACGCGGTGGCGTTCACGGACGAGCCTGCATGGAACGCCGGCTTCGAGAACCACCTGGTGCCCGTGAAGGACCTGCGCACGATCGCGGACGGCGACGTCCTGCGGTTCGCGGGCTTCACGCTCGAGGTGATGCACACGCCCGGCCACACCCCCGGCAGCTGCTGCTTCCGGACGGACGCCCTGGCCTTCTCGGGCGATCTCGTCTTCGCCGGGTCCATCGGGCGCACGGACTTCCCCAACGGCGACGACGAGGCGATGCGCGCGAGCCTCGCGCGGTTCCTCAAGCTGCCCGACCATCTGCCGGTGCTTCCCGGCCACGGTCCCGCCACGACCGTGGGCCGCGAGCGCGCCTCGAACCCGTTCCTGCGGGGACTCGCGTGATGGAGGCCGCCCCACCGCGCGGGACGCAGGACCTGTTGCCGCCGACCGCCGACGGGATGCTCGCGATGTACGAGGAGTCGCATCGGCTCGGTCGCCTCTTCGGCTACCGGTACATGGAGACGCCGACCTTCGAGCACACCGACCTCTTCGCGCGCACGAGCGGGGGCACGTCGGACGTCGTCACGAAGGAGATGTACACGTTCGAGGACAAGGGCGGGCGCTCGCTCACGCTGCGGCCCGAAGGCACGGCCGGCGCGATGCGCGCCTACCTCGACCACGCGCAGGAGCTGCCGCACCCGTTCAAGGGCTACTACGTGGAGACGTTCTTCCGCCACGGCCGACCCCAGGCCGGGCGCATGCGCGAGTTCCGCCAGTTCGGCGTCGAGGTGATCGCCGACGCGGGGCCCGGGTCCGACGTCGAGGTGATCGAGATCGGGGACACCTTCCTGCGGGGGCGGGGGCTCCAGCAGCTCACGCTCGTCGTGAACTCGATCGGCGACGAGGTCTGCCGGCCCGCCTACCGTGAGCGGCTGATCGCGTACTTCGAGCCGTTCCTCGACCGGCTCGACGAGGACTGCCGCGCGCGCCTCGGCAGCAACCCGATGCGGGTGATGGACTGCAAGGTCGACGGACAGAAGGACTTCGTGCTCGCAGCTCCGGTCGTGAGCGATCACCTCTGCGACGCGTGTGCGGAGCACTTCGCCGGCGTGCGGGCCGGGCTCGGGGAGGCCGGGATCGCGTACGAGCTGGATCCCCGGCTCGTGCGGGGCCTCGACTACTACACACGCACGGCCTTCGAGTTCGTCTCCGGCGCGCTCAGCCCCGGACAGGGCACGCTCTGCGGCGGGGGGCGCTACGACGGTCTCGCCGAGGTCCTCGGCGGGGCGCCCACGCCAGGCATCGGCTTCGGGCTCGGGCTCGATCGGGTGCTCCTGGCGATGGCGCAGGAAGGGATCCCGATGCCACCCGCCCGCGGTCCCCGTTGCTTCGTGGTGACGGTCGGGGAGGGAACGCGCGCGGTCGGCCCGGCCCTGGTGTCTCGCCTGCGTGCGGCCGGCGTGCCGGCGGCGGGTTCGTTCGAGGAGCGGCCGATGAAGGCGCAGCTCAAGATGGCGGACGGCGCCGAGGCCGACTTCGTGGCGATCGTCGGCGAGCAGGAGCTCTCCGCGGGTACCGTGACGCTGAAGAGGCTCGCCGACGGCGTGCAGGAGTCCGTCCCCGACGCGGACGTCGTCGGCTGGCTCACCCGACCCGACGACGAGGCGCGGTAGATGACCGACATGCGCACGACCATGCGGACCCACGCCGCCGGTGCGCTCCGCCTCGAGCACGAGGGCGCCCCCGTGGCGCTCTGCGGCTGGGTGGCGCACCGACGCGACCACGGCGGGGTCACCTTCATCGACCTCCGCGACCGTGAGGGCGTCGTGCAGTTGGTCTTCCATCCGGCCGACGCGCCCGAGACGCACGCGGCCGCGCAGTCCCTGGGCGGGGAGGACGTCGTTCGGGTCACGGGCGTCGTGCGTGCGCGCCCCGAGGCGATGCGCAACCCGAACCTCGGGACCGGCGAGGTCGAGGTAGCGGTCGACGCCCTCGAGGTGCTCGCCGCGGCCGAGACGCCACCTTTCCAGATCGAGGACTACACCGAGGCCAACGAGATGTTGCGGCTGCGCTACCGCTACCTCGACCTGCGCCGGCCGGAGATGACCCGACGGATGCGCCTGCGCGCCGAGGTGAACCGCATCACGCACGAGTACCTCGACGCGCGGGGGTTCGTGGAGATCGAGACGCCCATCCTGACCCGCAGCACGCCCGAGGGCGCGCGCGACTTCCTGGTGCCCTCGCGCCTGGCTCAGGGCGCCTTCTACGCGCTGCCCCAATCCCCCCAGCAGCTCAAGCAGCTGCTGATGGTGGCCGGCCAGGACCGCTACTACCAGATCGTGCGGTGCTTCCGCGACGAGGACCTGCGCGCCGATCGCCAGTTCGAGTTCACGCAGCTCGACATCGAGATGTCCTTCGTGACGGAGGAAGACCTCATCGAGCTGATGGAGCCGCTGATGGTGCGTCTCCTGAAGGAGCTCCGCGACGTCGACGTCGAGGCGCCGTTCCCGCGGATGACCTACGCGGAGATGATGGAGCGCTTCGGCTCCGACAAGCCCGACCTCCGCTACGGGATGGATCTCGTGGACCTCGCCGGGGTCTTCGCGGAGACCGGGTTCAACGCGTTCGCGAGCGTCCTCGCGACCGGGGGACGCATCAAGGCCCTCTGCGCACCCGGGGGCGGCACGCTCTCGCGGAAGGAGCTCGACCAGCTCGTGCAGGACACGAAGGGGCGCGGCGCCGCCGGCCTCGTCTGGATGGTCGTCGAGGAGGATGGGCTCCGCTCGCCCGTGGAGAAGTTCCTCTCCGCCGAGGAGGTGGCGGGCGTCCGCTCGGCGACGGGGGCCACGCCCGGCGACCTGATCCTGATCGTGGCCGACAAGGCCGACCGGGTCGCCGTGGCGCTCGACGGCCTCCGCCGCACGATGGCCGTCCGGCTCGACCTGATCCCCGCCGACGCGTGGGCCTTCTGCTGGCTCACCGAGCCGCCCCTCTTCGCGTGGAACGAGGACGAGGAGCGATGGGACTCGGTGCACCACCTGTTCACCGCGCCGAGCGACCCGGGTCACCTCGACCCGGCCACCGCCACCGCGCGCGCGTACGACCTGGTCCTCAACGGCTTCGAACTGGGGGGCGGGAGCATCCGCATCCACCGCGCCGACGTCCAACGCAGGGTGATCGAACTGCTCGGCCTGAGCGTCGAGGAGATGGAGGCCCAGTTCGGCCACATGCTGGAGGCATTCCGGTACGGTGCTCCGCCCCACGGCGGGATCGCGTTCGGCTGGGACCGCCTCACGATGCTCCTCGCCGACCAATCGAGCATCTCCGAGGTGATCGCCTTCCCGAAGACGCAGTCGGGGACCGATCCCATGACCGGTGCCCCGGCGCCCGTCGACGACCGGCAGCTCGCGGACCTCGGCATCCGGCTGATCGAGCCACCCGTCCCTGCGTCCGCACCCAAGGAGGACTGATCCCGTGACCGCCCACCTCACCGAGGCCGACCACGCGCTGCTCAAGGGGAGGAACTTCGCCCACTTCGCCACGTTGAACGAGGACGGCTCGCCCCACGTCGCGCCCCTGTGGATCGACGTCGACGACAACGGGCGGATCCTCGTGAACACCGCGCTCGGTCGCCGGAAGGACCGCAACGTCCGGCGCGACCGGCGCGTGGGGTTGTCGATCTCGCCGCAGGACGATCCGTACACGTGGCTCTCCGTGCAGGGCACCGTGGTCGAGATCGAGGAGGGCGACGGGCCGCTGGCGCACATCGGGGAGCTCTCGATGCGCTACGACGCCAAGCCCTGGGAGCCCGTGGAGGGGCAGGTGCGCGTGATCTACCGCATCCGGCCCGACGTCGTGCTGCACTCCGCCTAGCGCCGCGCCATGGGGGACCAGCCGCTCGCCGCCCGGATGCGTCCCCGCTCCTTCGAGGAGTTCGTGGGGCAAGGCCACCTGGTGGGGGAGGGCAAGGCGCTCACGCGGATCCTGTCGCGCGGGAACCTGCCCTCGATCATCCTCTGGGGCCCGGCGGGCACCGGCAAGACCACCCTCGCGCACCTGCTCGCCGACGCGGTGGGGGCCGAGCTGATCCAGCTCTCCGCGGTGAACTCGGGCGTGGCGGACGCGCGCAAGGTGATGGACGGTGCGAAGGGAGGTCTCTTCCGCACGGTGCTGTTCGTGGACGAGGTCCACCGGTGGTCGAAGGCGCAACAGGACGTGCTGCTGCCGGCCGTCGAGGAGGGGACCGTCACCCTGATCGGCGCCACCACGGAGAACCCGTACTTCTCGCTCAACACGCCGCTCCTGTCCCGCTGTCTCCTGCTGCGCCTCGAGCCGCTCGAGGACGACGCGGTGCGCGCCCTCCTCGCGCGCGCGCTCACCGACCCCGACCGCGGTCTCGGCGGGATGGGCCTCGCGATCGACGACGACGCGCTCGCCCACCTCGTGTCTGTGGCGGGCGGCGACGCGCGGATGGCGCTCACGGGGCTCGAGGCGTCCGCGCAGGCGGCGAAGGCCGCGGGCGGGGCGCGCATCGACTTGGACGTCACGGCCGACGCGGTCCAGAAGAAGGCCATCGTCTACGACCGTCAGGGCGACGCCCACTACGACGTGATCAGCGCGTTCATCAAGTCGATCCGCGGCTCGGACCCCGACGCCGCGCTCTTCTGGCTCGCCCGGATGCTCGAGGCGGGCGAGGACGCCCGGTTCATCGCGCGCCGCCTCATCGTGCACGCCAGCGAGGACATCGGCATGGCCGACTCCCGTGCGCTCTTGGTGGCCGTGGCGGCCGCGCAGGCCGTCGAGCACGTCGGGTTGCCCGAGGCCCGCCTCAACCTCGCTCACGCCACCGTCTACCTCGCGGCGGCGCCCAAGTCCAACAGCGTCTACCTGGCCATCGGCAAGGCGCTGGAGGACGCACCCTCCTCCGAGCCGGTCCCCCTGCATCTGCGCGACGCGAGCTACCGGGGCGCACGGCAGCTCGGCCACGGCAAGGGGTACAAGTATCCGCACGATTTCCCGGGTCATGTGGTGGAGCAGGAGTACCGCCCCACCACCTTCGGAGGACGCCGCTACTGGGAGCCGTCGGGGATGGGGGAGGACGTGGAACCGGCCTCCCGCCCGGACCCGTCGTCCGGGTAAGCTAGGCCACCGCAAGACGCGATACGGAGGGGATCCCACACATGACGTTCCTGGCTCTCGACATGACCGGCGGAGACCTCGCCCTCATCCTGATCTCCGTAGGGTTCCTCGCCATAGCCGGCTTCCTGTGCGTGGTGCTGCTCAACACGTTCCGGGTCCTGGAGAGCACCAAGATGACGATCGACGCCTTCCGTCAGGAGACGGTGCCGCTCCTGCGGGAGGTCAAGACCTCCCTCGAGAAGACGAACCGCGAGCTGGATCGTGTCGACACGATGCTCACTTCCGCCACCGAGATCGTGAGCCGGGCCGAGAAGCTCACCGGCCTCGTGCAGGAGGCCGCCTCGAGCCCGCTCGTGAAGGTGATCAGCTTCGGCGCCGGGCTGCGCAAGGGCGTAGGCAAGGCGCGCGGGGGCAAGAAGGGCAGCAAGCGGTCGTGAAACGGGGGTTCTGGGTCGCCCTCGGTCTGGGCGCCGGCGCCACCGGCGCGATCCTCGCGGGGCGGTGGGGGAAGAAGCAGGCCAACCGGGTCGCACCCCAGACGGTCATCCGTGAGGCCAAGGGCGGCATCCTCGAACTCGGGAAGCTCGTGAACGAGTCGATCGCCGAGGGCAAGCGCGCGATGGACGAGCGCGAAGCCGAACTCCGGCGCGCGTACGACGTCGACGCCGCGCCCCCGGCCGACGATCCCGCCGCCTGACCCGCCGGTAGACTCCCCGCGTGGACGGCGCCGAGATCCGCGAGCGGTTCCTCTCGTTCTTCGAGGAGCGGGGACACAAGCGCGTCGCGAGCTCGTCCCTGATCCCCCCGCCCGAGTCGGGCCTGCTCCTCGCCAACGCGGGCATGAACCAGTTCATCCCGTACTTCCTCGGCCAAGCAGAGCCCCCGTTCCGACGTGCCACCAGTTGCCAGAAGTGCTTCCGGGCCAACGACATCGAGAACGTCGGGCATACGGACCGCCACCTCACGCTCTTCGAGATGCTCGGGAACTTCTCCTTCGGCGACTACTTCAAGGCGGAGTCGTGCGCGTGGGGGCTGGAACTCGTGACCGAGGGCTACGGGATCGACGTCGACCGACTCTGGATGTCGGTCTACGAGACGGACGACGAGTCCATCGGGATCTGGCAGGACCTCGGCATCCCCGCCGATCGGCTCGTGCGTCGGGGCAAGGCCGACAACTTCTGGTGGACGCACGCGGCCGGGCCGGCCGGGCCCTGCAGCGAGATCTTCGTCGACCGCGGTCCCGCCTTCGGCCCCGAGGGCGGTCCGGCCGTCGACGAGGACCGGTTCATGGAGATCTGGAACCACGTCTTCATGCAGGACGAGGTGGACGCGCACGCGGACGTCCTCGCCGACCTGCCGGCGAAGAACATCGACACCGGTGCGAGCGTCGAACGGTTGGCGGTGGCCCTGCAGGGCGCCGCGAACTTCTTCGAGACGGACCTGTTCACGCCGATCCTCGACGAGATCCAGTCCCTCAGCGGACGGCACTACGGCGCCGACGAGCACGACGACATCTCCATCCGGATCATCGGGGAGCATGCCCGCGCGACCGCCTTCCTCGTGGCCGACGGCGTGCAACCCTCGAACGAGGGTCGCGGCTACCTGCTGCGCCGGATGCTCCGACGCGTCGTCTCGCACGCGCGCCGCGTGGGCATCGAGGGCTCCGTGATGACCCCGCTCGTCGAGGTCGTCCAGCGCGAGTTCGGGGACGCCTACCCGGAGCTCCGCGAGAACCTCGCGTTCGTCCGGCAGGTGACCTCGAACGAAGAGGAGCGGTTCTCGGCCACGCTCCGACAGGGCCTCGTGGTGTTCGAAGAGGCGAAAGGTCGAGCCGTGGGCGGCCGGGTCTCCGGCGACGATGCGTTCCTCCTCTCCGATACCCACGGGTTCCCCATCGAGCTCACCGAGGAGCTGCTCGGCGACGCCGGCCTGACGCGTCGACACGGATCGGTTCGTGGAGCTCTTGGAACAGCAACGGACGCGGGCGCGCGAGGCCGCCAAGAAGGTGCCGATCGGCCTCGACGCCGGCGCCGTCCCGCCCACGGAGTTCGTGGGCTACACCCAACCGGAAGCGGAGGGGACGATCGTCACGCTGCTCGACCTCGAGAACCGGGAGCTCGACATCGCCGAGGAGGGCGAGGAGGTACGCCTCTTCCTCTCGCGCACGCCGTTCTACGCGGAGGCGGGTGGGCAGGTCGGGGATCAGGGGCAGATCCGGACCCAGACCGGGACCGTGCGGGTCACCGACGCACAGTGGGCCGGACCGACGGCCATCATGCACGTCGGCGTGGTCGAGTCGGGCGAGGTCCGGCCCGGGCAGGACGCGATCAGCGAGATCGACCGTCTCCGCCGCGAGGCCACGGCCCGCGCGCACACCTCGACCCACGTCGTGCACTGGACGCTCAAGCACCTGTTGGGCGAGCACGCGCGCCAGGCCGGCTCGCTGGTGGGTCCCGGACGCCTGCGGTTCGACTTCCCCCACCCCGCATCCGTGCCGCTCGACGTGCTCGCCGAGGCCGAGCTGGAGGCGAATCGCCGTCTGGCCCGCGACGACGCGATCCACATCTTCGAGACGTCGATGGACGAGGCGAAGGCCCTCGGCGCGGTGGCCCTCTTCGGCGAGAAGTACGGCGACGTGGTGCGCGTGGTGGAGGTCGGGGACTACTCGCGCGAGCTCTGCGGAGGCACCCACGTCCCGCGCACCGGGAACATCGCGGTGATCCGCATCCTGGGCGAGGGCTCGATCGGCGCGGGGATGCGACGGGTCGAGGCCCTGGTGGGACCCGATGCGCTGCGCGAGATCAACGCCGAGCGCGAGCTCCTGCGCGGCATCGTGGAGGCCCTCGGCAGCAAGGATCCTCGGTCCGCAGCCGAGCACGCGCGTCGCGTCGTGGAGGAGAACAAGCGGCTGAAGAGCGAGCTCGGCAGGCTGAAGGCCGGCGACCGTGACGCCGTGATCGCCGAGCTCGCGGGAGGGGCGCTCGACGTGGCGGGCGTCTCGCTGGTCGTGAGCGAGGTCCCGGGGGCCGATCCCGGTGCCCTGCGCGAGCTCGCCCAGAAGGTGCGCGATCGGCTCGCCGCCGCCCCAGCCGCCGTGGTCCTGGGCGCCGCCGGCGACGGGAAGGCCCAGCTGGTCGCGGCGTGCACCCCCCAGGCGGTCGAGCGCGGGGTGACCGGGCCCGCCCTGCTGGAGATCGCGGGCCGTTCGATCGGGGGCGGGGCGGGCGGCAAGGACATCCTGGCGATGGCTGGCGGAAAGCGCACGGACGCCTTGGCCGAGGCGCTGGGCGGCATCCCTGCCCGGCTCGCGGAGCTCGTGAGCTCGATCTGACATGGTCGACGCCGAGACCGCGGGGCGCGTGCTCGGGCTCGACCTCGGGGACGCGCGGATCGGGGTGGCGGTGAGCGATCCCGAGCGCCGGTTGGCGGTCTCGATCGGCACGATCCACGTGGGCCAGCCGCCGGGTGAGCTGAAGGCCGTGGCCTCCCTCGTCCGCGAGCACGGGGTCGGGCTCGTGGTGGTGGGGCTCCCCCTGTCCATGTCGGGGGCGGTCGGCGCGCGCGCCCAGCATGCCGAGGGGTTCGCGCAGGCCTTACGCGCAGTGATCGAGGTGCCGGTCGAGCTTCAGGACGAGCGGCTGTCCACCGTGGAGGCCGAGCGTGGGCTTCGCGACGCCGGGGTGAAGGGTCGCGACCGCCGCGCTGTGGTCGATCGCACGGCGGCCGCCGTGATCTTGCAGTCCTGGCTGGACGCGCACCGATGACGGGTACGGGCGTCGCCGGCCGGTATCCTCGGTGACCGATGCAGGATCAGTCGACCTCGCGCCGGGCGAGCCGCCATGACGACCGCGATCGTCCGCGCAGGACATCGCTCATCGTGCTCTTCCTCGTCTTCCTCGTGATGGTGGCGACCGTGGTCGTGGCCGCGGGACGCTACCGCGGGTGCAAGTCGGCGCCGGACGGGCCCTCGAAGGACGTGACGTTCACCGTCGCGGACGGAGCCACGGCGAACGCCGTCGTGAACGACCTCGCCTCCGCGGGGCTCGTGCGCTGCGGCGGGTTCGTGGGGAGCCTGTTGATCCGCGGGACGGGCAAGGCCTCCGAGATCCGCGCGGGCGCGTACACCCTCACGAGGGGCATGGACCTCGACCAGATCATGGCCGTGCTCACCACGCCGCCGCCGAAGGTCCCCACGGTGAACGTCCTGATCCCTCCGGGCTATCGGCTCACGCAGATCGCCGCGCGGGTGCAGCAGGCTCTGGGGATCCCCCAGAAGGCGTTCCTCGACGCCGCCAACAGTGGCGACTACGCGCTCGAGCCGTACCTCCCCAAGGGAACCCCCACGGTCGAGGGCTTCCTCTTCCCCGAGACGTACCGCTTCGCGAAGGAGGGCACGACGGCCGATGAGGTGATCACGCGCCTCCTCGACCAGTTCCAGACCGAGGCCCAGGGTCTCCCGTGGGAGAACGCCAAGGAGCTCGGGGTCACCCCCTATCAGATCGTGGTGATCGCCTCGATGATCGAGGAGGAGGCCAAGATCGACGCGGACCGACCCAAGATCGCCGCGGTGATCTACAACCGACTGGCGAAGGGTATGACGCTCGGGATCGACGCCACCGTCGGCTACATCGACCCCGACCCGTCGAACGGCCTCACGGACGCGGACCTGGCGATCGACAGCCCGTACAACACGCGGCTCAACCCGGGTCTCCCGCCCACGCCGATCGCGAGCCCCTGGACGGCGTCGCTGCGTGCCGCGCTCGAGCCGGCCGACGTGCCGTACCTCTACTACGTCGCGTGCGGGTCGGGCGGCGGCCACCGCTTCAGCACCGCCTATGCCGTGTTCCTCCGCGACAAGGCCGCCTGCCTTGGCTGAGGACATCCGGCCGAGGGTGCACGGCGGCACGCGCACCACGGGCATCATCGGGTGGCCCGTCGAGCACAGCCTCTCGCCCGCGCTGCACAACGCGGCCTTCGCCGCCGCGGGGCTCGATTGGGTCTACGTGCCGCTGCCGGTGGCGCCCGGCGCGCTGCCCGACGCGCTGGACGGGCTGGTGGCGACCGGATTCGCGGGTGCGAACGTCACGATGCCGCACAAGACCGAGACCGCGGAGCGCGCCGACCGTCTGTCCGAGGACGCGCGGCGGCTGGGGGCCGTGAACACCCTCCTGATCGAGGACGGCACGCTGCACGGGCACAACACCGACGTGGGCGGCTTCGACCGATTCCTGCGCAGGGATGCGGGGTTCGAGCCGGCCGGGCGCTCGGTCCTCCTATACGGGGCCGGGGGCGCGGCGCGTGCAGCAGCCTTGGCGATCGTGCGGGCCGGCGCCACATCCCTCACCGTCGCCGTGCGGGAGCCGGCGCGGGCCCTCGATCTCCGGGAGGCCCTCGCCGACCTGCCCGGAAACGTTCGCGTCCTGGCGCTCGATGACGCGCCCGACGTGCGGGCGGATCTCATCGTGAACGCGACCCCTGTCGGCGTCGCGGGCGACGTGCTCCCGCTGCCGCCCCTGGGACCCGAGACCCTCGTCGTGGACCTCCTCTACCACCCGTCCACGACGCCGTTGCTTACCCAGGCTCGCGCGGCCGGCGCCACCGCGTTCGGTGGACTCGGCCTGCTCCTGCAGCAGGCGGCGCTCTCCTTCGAGTTGTGGACCGCGACGCCCGCCCCGCTCGACGTGATGTCGGCCGCCGCGCTCGCCGAGCTCGCCGACCGCGGCTGAGGAACGGCCACTGGGGCGTCGGCAACGCTACAAGCCCACGCACGGCAGGCTCCGCCGCTCAAGCGCGGGGCGTTCACCGACGATGCACCCGGAAGAGATGGACGACTACTCCGCGCTCGCGCAGCGGATCTCGGTCAGCGTCCACGAGGTGCGAGGGTGTCTCCTGCTGTCCAGGGACGGGTTGGTCCTGGGGGCGTTCCCCGAAGAGGAGGAGAACCTCGCGAAGGGGGCATGGCTGCGCTTCTGCGCGCTCGGCGAGCCCGACCGCAGCTTCGTCGAGTTCACCGATCAGGTCTGGGCCTACGTCAAGCGTGGCCCCTACGCGGCGTTCGCCCTCGCCGACGCCGGTGTGCGACCGGGCATCCTCGTGGATCAGCTCGAGCAGATGCTGATGACGGCCGACGAGGGGCGTTCGCGGCGGGACACCCTCCGCGTCCCGGACGCGGCCTCCGCGCCGTCCGGGAAGCCGAGGACCTCCCTGCATCCGCCCGCTCCCAAGGGCGAGCCGGTCGAGGTCGTCGCCGTCGAGTCGGCGCCGCTCACCGCGGCGGAATCGGCGACAGGACCCTGGAAGCACCATGCGCCCGCCGAGCCACCGACGGCCGGCGGGGCCGGATCCGCGGCGAAGGCGCCGGCCCCCGAGCCCGTCGTCGCGGCGTCTCCCACGACCACGCCGCCCGAACTCGCGCCGGAGACGGCTCCCGCGCCGCCGACCGCAACGCCCGGTGCGCCGCCGCCCGCGGGGGCGCCGGCGCCGGTGGAGGAGGCCGTCGGATCGGCCCTCGGCAAGGAGCCGAAGAAGCTGGTCGGAGGGGCCGGCGGACCCGAGGAAGAGGAGACCGAGGTCGACCGGGTGCTGCTGGCCAAAGAGTTCTCGGGATTGCTTCAGGTGGACTTGGGCGATGACGAAGGTAGTTCCTGACGACCTAGACCGAACGGACGCCGAGGCCTAGATGACGACGGTGAAACGCAAGTCGAAGCAGCTCGGTCAGATCCTGATCGAGCAGGGCTTC
This sequence comes from uncultured Actinomycetes bacterium, assembly GCA_963810945.1. Classification (GTDB taxonomy): domain Bacteria; phylum Actinomycetota; class UBA4738; order UBA4738; family HRBIN12; genus JAOUEA01. The sequence continues at coordinate 904,949 of CAWEPI010000004.1, read as the reverse complement.
ATCACGCCCGAGCAGCTGGAACAGGCGCTCGAGGAGCATCGCCGCACGCCCAAGTCGCTGGGCCGCACCCTCATCGACATGGGGATGATCAAGGAGGGCGACCTCGTCCGCGCGCTCGCCGAACAGGTCGGGCTCGAGTTCGTCGACCTCTCCGAGTATTCGGTCGACCCCACGGCCACGACGCTGCTCCCCGAGGCACTCGCCCGCCGGTATCGTGCGATCCCGATCGGAGAGCGCGACGGCAAGTTGCTCGTGGCGATGTCCGACCCCGCCAACGTCTACGCGCTCGACGACATCCGCACGATCACCAACCGCGACGTCCAGCCCTTGGTGGCCACGGCGGCCGACGTCGAGCAGGCGATCCAGAAGTTCGCGGGGATGGACGGTCAGGTCGAGGCCCTCGCCAGCGTCGCCTCGGAGGCGCTGGACGAAGAGGAGCACCTGGAGGCGGCCCTCGAGGACGCACCCATCGTCAAGCTCGTGAACGCGATCATGACCCAGGCCGTGGGCGACCGCGCATCCGACGTCCACATCGAGCCGGCCGAGAAGAACGTCCGGATCCGGTTCCGCGTCGACGGCGTGCTGCACGAGCCGATGCCGCCGGCGCCGAAGAACATCCAGGGCGGCCTCATCAGCCGCCTGAAGGTCATGGCCGACCTGAACATCGCGGAGAAGCGGGTGCCCCAGGACGGCCGCATCAGCATGAAGGTGGGCGGCAAGCCGCTCGACCTCCGCCTCGCGACGCTCCCCACGGTCTTCGGCGAGAAGGTCGTCATCCGTATCCTCGACAAGACCAACGCGCTCCTCCGTTTGGAAGACCTCGGCTTCCTGGAGGAGTCCTACAAGTCGTTCGCGCGGTCGTTCAAGAAGCCCTACGGCGCGATCCTCGTGACCGGGCCCACGGGCTCGGGGAAGTCGACCACGATGTACTCGACGCTGAACATCCTGAACGAGGTCGACAAGAACATCATCACCGTCGAGGACCCGGTCGAGTACCGGCTGAACGGGGTGAACCAGATCCAGGTGAACCCCAAGGCGGGGCTGACGTTCGCGAGCGCCCTGCGGTCGATCCTGCGTGCCGACCCCGACATCGTCCTGATCGGTGAGATCCGCGACAAGGAGACGGCCACGATCGCGATCGAGGCCGCCCTCACGGGTCACCTCGTGCTCTCGTCGCTGCACACCAACGACGCGGCGAGCGCGATCACGCGGCTCACCGAGATGGATGTGGAGACGTTCCTGGTGGCCTCGGCGATCGACTGCGTGATCGCCCAGCGTCTCGCGCGCAAGCTCTGCGAGCGCTGCAAGGAGGCCTACAAGCCCGAGCAGACCGAACTGCTCGAGGCCGGCTACCCGGAGTGGCTCTGGCCGGAGATCACCGAACTCCACCGCGCCGTGGGCTGCGCCGCCTGTTCGAACACCGGATACCGGGGCCGGATCGGCCTCTACGAAGTGATGCCGATGAGCGAAGAGATCGAGCGGCTCACGGTGGAGCGAGGTTCTGCCGAACAGATCAGAGCGATCGCGCTGCAGCAAGGCATGATCTCCCTCCGTGATGACGGTCTGGAGAAATCGAGGATGGGGATCACCTCCATCGAGGAAGTCGCAAGGGTGGTGAAGTGACGGTGAGCATGATGAGCCAGCACGAAGACGACACGCAGATCCCGGTCCCGGAGCTCCTGGGCACGCTCCTGGACATGGAGGGCTCGGACCTGCACCTGACCGCCGGATCGCCTCCCGTGGTCCGCGTGCACGGCGATCTCGAGCGCGTCGAGAAGTACGCGCCGATGTCGCCCCGGGCGCTCCAGGGCATGATCTACGCGATCCTGCCGCAGAAGCTCCGTGAGCGCTTCGAGCAGGAGCTGGAGCTGGACATGTCCTACTCGCTGCCGGGCCGTGCGCGCTTCCGCGTGAACGTGTACATGCAGCGCGACTCGATCGGCGCCGCGTTCCGTGTCATCCCGTTCGAGATCAAAGACATCCAGTCGCTGGGCTTGCCACCCGTCGTCGCGGACCTCGCGCGATTCCCCCGCGGCTTCGTGGTGGTCACGGGACCCACGGGTTCCGGCAAGTCGACGACCCTCGCGTCGATGGTCGACGTCGTGAACACCGAGCGCCACGGGCACATCATGACCGTCGAGGACCCGATCGAGTTCCTGCACAAGCACAAGAGCTGCATCGTGAACCAGCGCGAGGTCGGGGCCGACACGCACGGCTTCGGCCAGGCCCTGAAGCACGTCCTGCGACAGGACCCCGACGTCATCCTGGTCGGCGAGATGCGTGACCTCGAGACGATCTCGACCGCGATCACCGCGGCAGAGACCGGTCACCTCGTCTTCGCCACCCTGCACACGCAGGATGCGCCGCAGACGATCGACCGCATCATCGACGTGTTCCCGCCGCATCAGCAGCAGCAGGTCCGGGTGCAGCTCGCGACCACGCTGCAGGGCGTGGTGACCCAGCAGCTGATCCCCACCGCGGACGGCAAGGGGCGCGCGGTCTCCTGCGAGGTCATGGTCGCCACGCCCGCCATCCGGAACCTGATCCGCGAGGGCAAGGTGCACCAGATCTACTCGTCGATGCAGGCGGGCGGCCGGTTCGGCATGCAGACGATGGACATGTCCCTCGCCAGTCACGTGAAGTCCGGCAAGATCTCCCAGCAGATGGCGTTCGAGCGGTGCCACGACCCCGAGGAGCTCCAGCGCCTCGTGGGCGGCGGCTTCGGCGGCGCCTCGATCAACGACGGGTACGACGCGCCCGCGGGCATGTCCATGGGTGGCTCCATGGGCGGGATGTAGGAGGTTCACGATGCCGCAGACGTTCGCGTACAAGGTCCGCGACCGAGCCGGGAACCTGATCTCCGGCACGCTCGTCGCCGACAGCGAGATGCTGGTGCTCCAGCGCCTGCGGGAGCAGGGCTACACGCCGCTCGAGGTGGGCAAGGAGAAGAAGGGCCTCAACGTCAACATCCAGCTCTCCGCCAAGAAGGTGAAGCTGAAGGAGGTGGCCGTCTTCTCGCGGCAGTTCGCCACGATGATCAACTCGGGCCTGCCCATCCTTCGCGCCCTGTCGATCCTGGCCGAGCAGAGTTCGAATCGTCGCTCGCCTCGGCCCTCACGGCTGCCCGGGCCGACGTGGAGCAGGGCTCCTCGCTCTCCCAGGCTCTGGCCAAGCACCCGAAGATCTTCAACGAGCTGTACATCGCCATGGTGAAGTCGGGCGAGACCGGCGGGTCCTTGGACGACACGCTCCTGCGCCTGGCGGCCATGCTGGAGCGCGAGGTCCAGCTGCGGGGCAAGATCAAGTCGGCGATGACCTACCCGGTCGCGGTGGTGGGACTCGTCACCCTGATCATGAGCGCGATGCTGCTGTTCGTGGTCCCGCAGTTCAAGACGATCTACAGCCAGCTGGGCGGCACGCTGCCGCTCCCGACACGGGTGCTGATCGGCATCTCGGACATGTTCAAGAAGTGGTGGTACGTGTTCGTTGCCGCGTGCGTTCCTGGTCCGGTTCCTGCTTCGCCGATACAAGCGCACGGATCGGGGCCGTGAGGTCCTGGACAGGCTGAAGCTCCGGATCCCGGTCTTCGGCAGCCTCTTCCACAAGACGGCGCTCTCGAGGTTCTCCAGCACGCTCGCGATGCTTCTGAAGTCGGGGGTGCCGATCCTGCAGGCGCTCGACATCGTCATCGACACGGTCAACAACCGCATCGTCGGCAAGGCAGTGGAAGACGTGCAGAGCAGCGTGAGAGAAGGTGAATCGATCGCCAAGCCCCTCGCACGGCACGCGGTGTTCCCGTCGATGGTCGTGCAGATGATCGCGGTCGGCGAGGAGACGGGACAGGTCGACGTCATGCTCGAGAAGGTCGCGCAGTTCTACGATCAGGAGGTCGAGGCCTCGGTCGACGCGCTCACCTCGCTTGATCGAGCCGCTCCTGATCGCGTTCATCGGCGCAGCGGTCGGCGCGGCCGTGATCGCGCTGTACATGCCGATGTTCCAGGTCATCAACCTGATCAAGTAGAGGAACCCCGACCTCGAGCAAGGGCCCCGGGCGTACGCCCGGGGCCCTTCGCGTCGTCCGGGGAATCTTGCGAACTCTTGCCGCTCCAGCCCTACAGCGCAGAGGCCCTTCCGACCGAAACAGACGGGGAAGCGCGTCAACGGGATGCGCCTGCACAAGGAAAGGAGGCGACGGCACATGCTCAAGCGCTTCATGAAGCGTGCTGAGGAGGAGCAAGGCTTCACCCTCATCGAGCTGATGGTGGTCGTTCTGATCATCGGCATCCTGATCGCCATCGCGCTGCCGACGTTCCTCGGTGCCCGTTCGCGGGCGCAGAACCGGGCGGCTCAGTCCGACCTTCGCAACACGCTGGTCGCGGCCAAGACGTCCTACACGGACACGAACAACTACTCGGGGGCGACGACCACCGGTCTTCAGGCCATCGAGGGTTCGTTGACCTATCAGGCGGCCGGCACGGCCTCGCGGCAGGCAACAACTACGCCGTCTCGGTTGCCGTCGGCCAACGTGACCGGCACCGACCAGCAGATCGTTCGCCGCGGCGCGCATGTCCGCCTCGGGGACCTGCTACATCGATCAAGGACGTGGCTGCCACCGGTGGATCCGGCGCCGGCAACACGCCCGGCACCTGGTACGGCTCCACGGCCACCGCTGCCAACTGCACCGGCACGTGGGCGAGCGACCAACACGAGCGCGCCCAGCTTCCCGTAAGCCGGTAGCACTCGCGGTACCAACAGGAAGGGCGGCCCTCGGGGCCGCCCTTCCGTCGTCCGATGGCATCCGTCGGGCCGGCTATCACCCGATGCTGCGGAACGAACGTCGCATCGTCCGCCCTCCAGCCCTACAGCCCGAGGCCCTTCCGACCGAAACAGACGGGGAAGCGCGTCAACGGGATGCGCCTGCACAAGGAAAGGAGGCGACGGCACATGCTCAAGCGCTTCATGAAGCGTGCTGAGGAGGAGCAAGGCTTCACCCTCATCGAGCTGATGGTGGTCGTTCTGATCATCGGCATCCTGATCGCCATCGCGCTGCCGACGTTCCTCGGTGCCCGTTCGCGGGCGCAGAACCGGGCGGCTCAGTCCGACCTTCGTAACACGCTGGTCGCGGCCAAGACGTCCTACACGGACACGAACAACTACTCGGGGGCGACGACCACCGGTCTTCAGGCCATCGAGGGTTCGTTGAACTATCAGGCGGCCGGCACGGCCTCGCGACGCGACGAACAACTACGCCGTCTCGGTTGCCACCGGCAACGTGACAACGGCACCGACCGACCAGGTCGTTCGCCGCGGCGCGCATGTCGGCCTCGGGCACCTGCTACTACGATCAAGGACGTGGCCGCCACCGGTGGATCCGGCGCCGGCAACACGCCCGGCACCTGGTACGGCTCCACGGCCACCGCTGCCAACTGCACCGGCACGTGGGCGACGACCAACACGAGCGCGCACCAGCTTCCCGTAAGCCGGTAGCACTCGCGGTTCCAACAGGAAGGGCGGCCCTCGGGGGCCGCCCTTCCGTCGCTTCGTCGGGCCGCCTACCCCATACCGGGGAAGTTCCTGAGCGTCCTCAAGCGAGGTCAGAGGCCTGCCGACCAGTAACCGTAGCCGACATGGGACGACGCTGATGACTCGAGCCTCACTCGATAGGCGGTTCCGCGCGCTCAGGGACGACGAGCGGGGATTCACCATCGTGGAAACCATGGTCGCGATCACGGTCATCTTCGCCGCGATGGTCGCGATGATGTATACGGCGACCATCGGGTTCAAGTCGATGTCGTTCGCCCGGGAGCGGGTCACGGCCAACGGCATCGCCGACCGGATCATGGAGGAGATCCGCGGCCAGGCGTACTCGCGCATCCAGACGGGCATGCTGACCTCCGATCTCGCGGGCGACACCAACATCAAGAACTGCGGCGGTACACCGGTCGTCTACCGATTCGAGTCTTGCTCGGCACCTACGGGCGAGAAGATCGTGAATTCGAGCGGCGTGCCGTCCGAGCCGTGGATCAACCCGCATCAGGGCACGATCGCCGCCAGCTCCGTGACCAATGATCTTCCCTATACCTGGCAGACGTACATCACCAACAACTGTCCTTCGATCGAGACCGTGACGCCGTGTCCGAACCTCACCCCGTATCGGGTGACGGTCATCGTCAGCTGGGTGAGTCATGCGTACCCGCGCAACGCGAACTCCTCGGTGCGGATCCAGAGCCTCTTCTCATCCCCGAGCGGGTGCCTCAGCGCCACCACGCACCCGTTCGCCGCACCCTGCCAGCCGTTCTTCTACGGCATCGCACAGGTACCCCCCGGGCGCGTCGACATCAAGGGGACGATCCAGGGATTGACGTTCTCGAGCGGCTACCTGCAGGTCACCGGCACCGAATCGAACCTCCAGAACGAGCAGGTCACGCAGGGGCGTGCGTCCTTCACGGACTCGCTCGTCTCGGTCACCGACGGCGCGGGAACGCAGACGGGTGGCGGCGTGCTGACCATCGCCAGTGCGGCCGACTCCGACCCGGGCACGGCCGGACTGCGCTACGGAACCGCACAGGTGGCGTCGGCGAGCGGTGGATCGGTGTCGTCCACGAGCGGGTCGACGTCCATCAGCTTCGTCGCCCCCGCCGGCGACAGCGGGACCGCCGATGCGGCGGTCGCCGCGAGCGGCGGGAACATCTGCCCGCCCCCGACGGATACCGCGGAGGTGGACGGCCTGCCCTGTCTCGGCGCCCGTGTGCAGCAGGCGGGAACCGCGACCGCATCGATGAATCTGGAGGGGATCGTCTCCGGGCTGGGAACGGCCTCGCTCGCCAGCGTGGCCGCAACGTCGGCGAACCCGAACAAGTCGTTCGTCGACCGCGAGCCGGTGAGCGGTCAGGACGGACGCGTCGAACTCACCGCCACGCGCGCATTCGGCACGATCGGCATCGGGGCGCTCCCGACCGGGGTGAGCGCACCGGGCGGATGGACGGGCTACCTCCTGAACGTCACGGGCTACCAGGACACCGCGACCTCGCAGGCCGGTTCGACGACGACGGCGGCGCCCGCCACCACCGTGGGCGGGAACGTGTCGTTCTGGAACGGAAGCGGATACTCGTCCTACGCCGTCAACAGCGCGTCGCTGAACAACCTCTCGTCGAGCATCAGCCGGACGACATCGTTCGGGTCCAACACCGTGATCACGACGATCTCCGTCAAGACCGGCTCGCAGGCGGCCTTGAGCGGGTCCAACCAGACGAACCCGAGCGGCACGCTGCGCACCGACGTCGACTCCAGCGTGACGCCGTTCGCCGCGTCGATCACCTACCGGATCACGGTCAACGGCCTGACCACCGTCGACCTCCAGCTCGACCTCAACCTGGGAACGATGCTGACCCGCGGTGTCTACGGGCAGCCCCCCGCGGCGGGGTGATGATGATGATTCACGCGAGCGATCAGCAGGATGCGATCCGCCGACCAGGCCGGCTTCACGTTGGCGGAGCTGGTGGTCGCGATGGCCGTCCTCTCGATCGCGATGGTGATCCTCCTGTCTGCGTTGACCACGGTCCAGAAGGCTGTCGTGAACCAGGATCTGCGGTCGCAGAACGTCGACCAGACGCGCCTGGCGATGCAGTCCATCGACCGTCAGCTGCGTTCCGGCAACCTCTTGTACAACCCCAACGCGGAAACCCCCGCGGGATTCACGCTCCGCGTGTACACGCAGGCGTACGCGCTGCAGGACGACGCGTCGTACATCGGCGGGACCTCCCGTTGCGCGTTGTGGACGATCGACAACAACGACCAGCTCCTCTATCGATACTGGCCACAGGGACGGCCCGAGGAAGCGACGGGCTGGCAGGTCATCGCCCGAGGCATCGTGAACCGCGATGCGTCACCTGCCGTCGGAGCCTTCACCCTCGATCCCACGGGAAGGACGGTCACCGTCCGCTTCCTGGTCAACACCCAGCCTGGCATCGCATCCAACGCGACCCAGGAGCTCCAGTCGTCGGTAACTGGTCGCAACACCTCGTTCGGGTTCCCCGTCGACGTCTGCGAGGACCTGCCCACATGAGCGAGAAGGAGCTTCCGATGCGGATCGATCCCGAAGGCGAAGAGGGGATGGCGATGATCGTGGCCATCCTGGTGAGCGTGGTGCTGCTGCTCCTGTCGATCGTCGTGGTCCAGATGTCCATCCACGATGTGACCTCGAGCGCGTACGATCGCCAGCGGTTGACCTCGGTCAACGCGGCGGAGTCCGGAGGCAACTACTACTACGCCTACCTGCAGTCCACGACGGTCGACACGATGAACTGCAACCCCGTTACGCAGACGATCGCCAGCGCACCGCGTGCGGCGAGTTTCACGGCCACGCCGACCTTCTACGACGCGAACGGCGCCGTGATGCCGTGCTCAACCGCCACGCCGTTCACGAGCAGCTACTACCCCGCATCGGTCTTGATCGACTCCGTCGGGACCGTCGACGGCCAGACGCCGCGGAGGATGCAGACGTACGTGCGGCTCACGCCCGTCTACGGGGGGTTCGGCGCCGCCGTGCTCACGAACAACGGCGCATCGTTCCCCAACAACTTCGACATCTACGGCAACACCGGGAACGACGGAGACGTCTACATCCTCAATGGCAACCTGACCATCACGAACACCCCGCACATCCGCGGGAACGTCAACGTGCCGAACGGCTCCGCCTCGATGTCCGGCAACTCGAACATCCTCGGGAACCTCTGGGCGAATCTGGGCGTGACCCTCAACAATCCCAGCAGCATCACCGGCAACGTCATCTCCTCGACGGGATCCATCGGCGGGAGCGGATCCATCAGCGGGAACGCCACCGCCGGTACGACGATCACGGGCGTCTCGGTCGCGGGAACGAAGTACCCGAACACGATCTCGCCGAAGCCTCCGACGCAGCCGTTCCCGCAGATCACGTTCAACGCGGCGGACTGGGCGGGATACACGATCAACACCTACACGGGTGCAACCGCCTGTTCGGCTGCGCGCTCGTTCGTGGAAGGATCGTGGAGCGGCGACTACGTGGTGCGCATCACGGGCAGCACGCCGTGCACCTACAGCAACTCCAACAACGCCACGATCAACGTCAACGGCAACCTGGCGATCATCACCGACTGGGGCATCGCCTTCAACAACAGGTCGAACTGGAACGGCGCTTCAACGACGAAGAGCGTCTACTTCATCAGCACCTGGCCCGACAACGGTTGCCCGGCCAGTGGGGCCTCGAACAAGACCGTATCGACCGCCAACAACACCAGCTTCAACTCGTTCGCGCAGGCGTTCTTCTACTCCCCGTGCACCGTGAGCATGAACAATACGAACAACTACGCGGGGCAGGTCCTGGGCGGCACCGTCGACATCGGCAACCAGTACACGATGACGTTCCGCCCCGTCCTCGTGCCTGGGTACGGCAGCATCACCTCGTTCCGGGAAGACATCGCGTACGTGCGTGAGGTCACGTGACCTCCGCGGACTGAAGGATCGGCCGGGATAGGGTTCCCGCCATGAGCGATGCGTGGCTGCGGGCGCTCGTCGCCCTCCCGTTCGGGTTGGCGATCGGGAGCTTCATGACGGTCGTGACGGATCGGATGCCGGCCAAGGAGTCGGTGGTCTCGCCGCCATCGCGCTGCCCGGGATGCGGTGCGGCCATCGCCTACCGCGACAACATCCCGGTCGTCTCGTGGGTCCTGCTCCGCGGCCGGTGTCGCAACTGCGGCGAGCGGATCTCGGTCGAGTACCCGCTGCATGGAGCTCTGCACGGCCGCCCTGGTCGTCGGCGCCGTGGCGCACTTCGATCGGCTCTGGATCGGGATCATGGTGGCCGGGCTCCTGGCGATGATGCCCGCGATCTGCGTGATCGACATCCGGCACCGGATCATCCCGAACCGTCTGATGTACCCGTCGTTGATCGGGTTCCCCGTCTACGTGGTCGTCGCGTGGTTGTTCCACGGTGGCACGGACCCTCTACGGGCCGCGGAGGGGTTCCTGCTCTACGGAGGCGGGCTCTTCCTGGTGGCGCTGATCAGCCGGGGCATGGGGATGGGGGACGTCAAGCTCGCGGGGCTCATCGGGATCGTGATGGGGGCGATCGGGCTGCGGTACGTGGGCGTCGCGGCCGGGGCGGCCATCCTGCTGGGGGGCGTGGGCGGGATCCTGGCGCTCGCGCTGGGACGTGGCCGGAAGTCCGCGATCCCGTTCGGTCCCTACCTCGCCGCCGGCGCCGTGGTGGCGGCGTTCCTGACCGAGCCGATCGCGAACTGGTACCTGCAACGCTTCCTCACGCGCTAGCGCGCCGCGACCCCTGCTTCAGGGCCCCGAAACCCCTGCCGAAGAAGCAATCGCGGAGATGTTTGACAACGCCTGTCACCTAGTGTTTCGTGAGCACGCTCAACAGGACATATGTGCCTGAAAGAGCTCACCGTGGCAGATGTTGCACATGTGACACGGTGGACAACGAGAGAGGGCAGCAGGATGGGTGAACCGCAACCGTTCGCGACGGGGGGTCTCCTCACCGTCTCAGAGGTCGCGGCCGCCATGCGTGTGTCCAACATGACCGTGTATCGACTCATCAAGAACGGAGAGCTGGCGGCGGTGCGGGTGGGCAAGAACTACCGGATCCGCGAGACCGACGTCGAGCGCTACCTCAGCGATCGCTCCGTGCAGGTGGAGGAGAACTAGTGGCGAAGGGCCGCATCGGGCTCGACATCGGCTCCACCGCGGTGCGGGCGGTCGAGCTGACCGGGAAGGACCCCTACACCGTGGTCCACGCTGCCCAGGTCGCCCTGCCGTCGGCCGCCGTCGAGAACGGCGAGGTGCGCGACCCCGGCGTCGTGGCCGAGGCGCTCCGCGAACTCTGGCAGCGGGGCGGCTTCAAGCAGAAACGCGTCTACCTGGGCGTCGGCAACCAGCGGGTGGTGGTGCGCGAGATCGCCCTCCCGTACCTCCCCGAGAAGGAGCTCAAGGCGTCGCTCGGGTTCCAGGTGCAGGAGTTCATCCCGATGCCGGTGGACGACGCGGTCCTCGACTACGACCCGGTGGGGGAGTTCGACGATCAGGAAGGCCGCAAGATGCTCCGCCTGCTGCTCGTCGCGGCGCAGCGGGGGATGGTCGACCAGATGGTGGCCGCGGCGCTCGACGCCAAGCTCGAGCCGGTGGGTCTCGACCTGATCCCGTTCGCGATGGTCCGCGCCGTGGGAACGCCGATGGAGGGCATGGACCTCGAGGATGCCGGCGACGAGGCCGTGATCGACATCGGGGCGCACATCACGAACATCGTGGTGCATGCGCGGGGGACGACGAGGTTCGTGCGCATCCTGCCCTCAGGTGGACGCGACATCACCGTCGCGGTTGCTCGTGGGCTCGGCGTGGAGGACGACGTCGCCGAGCGGCTCAAGCGTGGGGAGGTCGTCGAGGGGCTCCCCGAGCAACCGGACGTCGAGCAGGTGCAGCAGCTCGCGATCCAGCGCGCGACGAGCTTCGTGGACGAGATCCGCTCGTCGCTCGAGTTCTACACGGCCCAGGCGCAGGGAGCGCGCATCGACCGCGTGATCGTCTCGGGGGGCGGCTCGAAGCTCCCCGGGTTCCTGGATCTCCTCCGCCAGCGCATCCCCGTCCAGATCGAGCCGGGCCAGGTGTTCTCGCGTGTGCAGCACAACCTCGCGCTCTCCGAGGAAGCGATCGCGGAGGCTGAGCCCCTCCTGGCGGTCGCCGTCGGCCTCGCGATCCCGGGGAGGAACCCGTGAGCCAGGTCAACCTCCTTCCCCCGGAGATCCAGAACCGCGAGCTGGTGCGTCGGCGCACCACCATGATCCTGCTCGCGTGCATCGGCGTGATCGCCTTGATCCTCGCCTTCTACCTCCTGCAGAGCCAGCGCCTCTCGTCGGTGAACGCCGATATCGAGACCCAGGATGCGACGAACGCCGGGATCCAGGCGCAGATCAACGACCTCTCCGAATTCGCGACCCTGCAGGCCCAAGCCCAGGAGTCCGAAAGCCTGCTGGCCTCCGCGTGGCAGGGCGAGGTCTCGTTCTCGGGACTGCTCATGGATGTCTCGCATGTGATCCCCTCCGACATGGCGCTCAGCGCCCTCGCGTTCCAACTGACGCCCGCCGCGACCGGCGCGACCACGCCGGCGACCGGGACGACGACGTTCGTGGGAACGGGAACCGCGACGGGGACGGCTGCATCCGCCCAGACCGTGGCGACATGGCTGGAACGCCTCGGCTCGGTCAAGGGGTGGGAGAACCCCTGGGTCTCGAACGGGACGCTGGGTGAGAACGGGACGACCTACACGATCAACTCCACCGTGGACCTCTCGGATGCGGTGGTCACCCCGCGCGGTAGGGGAGTTGCGCCGTGAGCGGGCGGCGCACGCAGATCATCCTGATCGCGGGAGCCGCGTTGCTGGCGGTGCTCTTGGTCGTCTTCCTGGTGCTGCCGAAGATGAGCGCCGTGAACGACGCGAAGACGCAGCTGGATACGGCCACCGCGCAGCAGCAATCGCTGGAGTCGCAGCTCGCCGCGCTGCAACAGGCGCAGGACGAGGCGGACAAGAACAAGGCGATCATCGCGCGGGTGAACCAGGAGATCCCGCCGACCGCGGACGAATCCGGGTTCATCCTGCTGCTCTCGAACGCCGCGACCAGGGCCGGGATCAAGTTGTGGCAGTTCACTCCGTCGACCCCCACGCTCAATACCACCACGAACCTGTCGGAGATCCCGGTGACGTTCACGGTGAAGGGCAACTACTTCGCGCTCGCCGAGTTCCTCTTCAACATCGAGACGCTCCCACGTGTGGCCAAGGTGCAGAACGCCACCGTCAGCCCTTCGGGCGAGACCACCTCGGGATCAACGTCGTCCGTGCCGTTCCTGCAGATGACGGGCGCGGTCACGTTCTACACGACCGACACGGACTCCGGGCCGGGAACGGATCCGGGGACCGGGCCCACGGGCACCACCACGGGATCCACCTCCTCGTCACCTACCGCACCGGCAGGATGAGCTGATGCCACTCACAGATCGCGACCGACGCACCTTGATCATCGGGGGATGCACCCTCGCGGGCATCGTCGCCCTCTTCCTGATCTACACGCTCCTCACGAGTGGCAGCGGCTCCGAGGTCGCCTTGCCACCCTTCTCGCCCCCGGCGAGCACGGCGACGGGCGGCCCCTCGTCGGGGCCGACCGGGAGCCAGACGGGCACGCCCTCGGTCCAACCCACCGTCCCGCCGGTGCAGAACTTCTCGGGCCGTGATCCGTTCTCCATCCCCCCGATCCTCCAGACGACTACCGCGCCGACGTCGGGCGGAACAACGCCGCCGAGCTCGGGCGGAACGACGCCGCCGACGACCTCGTCGCCTCCCACCACGCCCGGCGGCGGGTCCAGCACCGTGATCGGAGGACACACGGTCGTGCTCCTCGACGTGTTCCCCAAGGACGGGAAGACGCGCGTGCAGGTGGAGGTCGACGGCACGGTGTACAACGTGGCCGAGGGCGGGACATTCGCGAGCGGCCAGTTCGAGTTCCGCTCCGCCAGCGGCAACTGCGCCACCTTCCTGTTCGGAGATCAGTCCTTCTCCCTCTGCGCGACCTCGTCCAAGTAGCTCCCGGCTCTGAGGACCCCGGCGGTCCGCCCACGGGGGGAGCGGTCGCCGGCCGCGAGGGCGGCTCCGTTCAGGGGCCGCCCTCGCTTCATCTCTATGATGAGCGGATGCTGCGCCTGCTCACCGCCGGGGAATCGCACGGGAAGGGCCTCATGGCCATCCTGGAGGGTCTCCCCGCGGGCGTGCCGGTGAGCCTCGAGGGCCTCGCGGGCGAGCTCGCGCGACGCCGCCACGGGCACGGTCGGGGGGGCCGCCAGCGCTTCGAACGGGACCGATTCGAGGTGCTCACGGGGGTCCGCCACGGGCGCACGATCGGCTCGCCCATCGGCGTGACGATCCCCAACCAGGAGTTCGAGGAGAAGTACCGCGACCTGATGGGCGTTGAGGGGACCCTCGACCCCTCGCAAGCGCCTCACGAGGCCGCGACCGGGCCACGCCGACCTCGTCGGGTGCCCAGAAGTACGGCTTCGACGACGTCCGCAACGTCTTGGAACGGGCGAGCGCCCGCGAGACCGCGGCGCGGGTGGCGGCGGGCGCGTTCTGCAAGTCGTTCCTGGGCGAGCTCGGCGTCCGCGTGCTCTCCCACGTCGTGCGGGTCGGCAAGGTGAAGACGCCCGTACGGGCTCGCGTCCCGGGCCCGGAGGACCTCGCCGCGATCGACGCCTCGCCGGTCCGCTGCGCCGACCCCGCGACGGCGGCCGCCATGGTGGCCGAGATCGATCGGCTGCGGAAGGCTCGGGACACGGTCGGGGGCGTCTTCGAGGTGCTCGTCTACGGGGCGCCCCCGGGACTGGGATCGTACGTGCACTACGACCGCAAGCTCGACGCGCGCCTCGCCCTGGGGTTGATGAGCATCCAGTCCGTCAAAGGGGTGGAGGTGGGTGACGGGTTCGCCTCGGCGACGCGCCCCGGCTCGCTGGCGCACGACGAGATCGTGCTGCGGGACGGCCGCATCGACCGCAAGACGGCGCGCGCGGGCGGCATCGAGGGCGGGATGAGCACGGGCCAGCCCATCCGCCTGCGCGCCGCGATGAAGCCCTTCTCCACGGTGCCCAAGCCCCTCGCGACGGTCGATCTGGCCACCCACGAGCCCGCCGTCGCGATCAAGCAGCGCACCGACGTCTGCGCGGTGCCGGCAGGGGGAGTCGTGGGCGAGGCCGTGGTCGCGTTCGAGATCGCGAACGCCGTGCTCGAGAAGTTCGGCGGCGACTCCGTCGCCGAGACGCGCGGGAACCTCGAGCGGTACCTGGAGACGTTGCCGTGATCGTGTATCTGGTCGGGATGCCGGGGGCGGGCAAGTCGGTGGTGGGGCGCGAGTTGGCCGGGCGGCTCGGCGTGCCGTTCGTCGACCTGGACGGCGAGATCGAGCGCTCGCAGGGCAAGAGCGTCCCCGAGCTCTTCGCGGAGATCGGCGAGGCCGGCTTCCGGGCGCTCGAGGCCGAGGCGTTGACCGCCGCGTCCACGCACGACCCCTCGGTGGTCGCCTGCGGCGGTGGCGTGGTCCTCGAGCCCGCCAACCGCATCACGCTGCGCAACACCGGCACCGCGGTCTTCCTGGACGTGCCCCTGGAGCAGCTGCGGACCAGGGTGACGCCCGCGGCCGACCGCCCGCTGATCCGTGCCGCCGGCGACCTGGAGAACCTCCTGCGCGACCGCGAGCCGCTCTACCGGGAGTTCGCGGCGCACGTGGTGGACGGCAGCGGGACGCCGGGGGACGTCGCGGAGGCGATCGTCGAGGAGCTGCGTTGGTCCGCGTGAGCGTGCCGATCCCGGGACACCCCTACGACGTCATCGTGGGGTCCGGGGTCCTCGCGGCTGCGGGCACGCATCTCCCGCCCCTTCCCAAGGCGGAGCGCGCGTTCGTGGTGGCCGACGCCACGGCCGCCGAGCGCTACCACGATCCCCTCGCGGCCGGGCTGGCGGCCGCCGGCCTCGAGCCCGTGCTCCTCACCGTCCCGTCCGGTGAGGACGCCAAGACCCTCCAGGTCTTCGGCACCTTGCTGCACCAGCTCGCCAGTCAGGAGGCGCATCGCGACGACGTCGTCGTGGCCCTCGGGGGCGGTTCAACGGGCGACCTCGCGGGGTTCGTCGCCTCCACGTACATGCGGGGCGTGCCCTTCGTCCAGGTGCCCACGACGCTCACCGCGCAGGTCGATGCGTCGATCGGCGGGAAGACCGCGGTGAACCTCCCCGAGGGGAAGAACCTCGTGGGGACCTTCTCGCAACCCCGGGCGGTGCTCGCGGACGTGGACACCCTGGCGTCGCTCTCGGACCGGGACTTCCGCTCGGGGCTCGCCGAGGTCGCGAAGTACGGCCTCACGCTCGACCCGGAACTGCTGGCCCAGCTCGAGACCGACCCCGGACCCGTCCTCGCGCGCGAGGCGCAGGCGATGGAGACGCTCGTCGCACGATGCGCCAGGGCGAAGGCCCTCACGGTCGCCGAGGACGAGCGCGACGCCGGCGCGCGCCTCGTCCTGAACTACGGCCACACGCTCGGGCACGCCCTCGAGCGGCTGGACGCCTTCGGCGGCCGTTCCCACGGTGAGGCGATCGCGGTGGGGATGGTGTTCGCCGCGCGACTCGCGCAGGCACGGGGCATCGCGGAGGCCGGCCTCCTCGCGCGGACCGTGCGCCTCCTGCACACGCTGGGTCTCGAGGCCGATGGGTCGCTTCCGCCCGCGGATGACATCCTTGCGGCGTTCCGGCTCGAC
This sequence comes from uncultured Actinomycetes bacterium, assembly GCA_963810945.1. GTDB lineage: Bacteria > Actinomycetota > UBA4738 > UBA4738 > HRBIN12 > JAOUEA01. Next base: position 888,617 of record CAWEPI010000004.1, on the reverse strand, counting down.
AAGAAGTACCACGGGGGCGTGCGATTCGTGCTGCTCGAGGACGTGGGGCGCCCGGTCGTGGTGGACGACGTGCCGCCGAGCGACCTGCGGCGCCTCCTGGAGGAGATGGGAGCCACGCGATGAAGGTGTTGTTCCTGTTCGGGCCGAACCTGGGCGCGCTGGGCCACCGCGATCCGGATGTCTACGGCGCATCGACGCTCGACGAGGTGATGGCCGACGTCGTGTCCAAGGGTGCCGCCAGCGGCCACGAGATCGCATGGCGGCAGTCCGACCACGAGGGCGCGCTCGTCGGCTGGCTCTTGGAGGCGGGGGCCGAGGGCATCGAGGGCGTCGTGATGAACCCCGGCGCCCTGTCGCACTATTCGTACGCGCTGCGTGACGCGGTGGAGGCCTCCGGGCTGCCCGTCCTCGAGGTCCATCAGTCGAACATCTACGCGCGGGAGGAGTTCCGGCGTCACTCGGTGATCTCGGAGGTCTGCCGAGGGACCATCACCGGCCTCGGGGCCGCTGGCTATCATCTGGCACTGGAGGCGATCGCGTGGACCACCAACTGAGACGCAGCACCCTGGCCGCACGGCTGTCCGACCTCGGGGTGGACGGCCTGCTCGTGACGAGCCTGCCCAACGTCCGGTACCTGACCGGCTTCACGGGCTCGAACGGCCAGGCGCTGGTGAGCGCCTCGGAGACGGTGTTCCTCACGGACGGCCGCTACACGGAGCAGTCGCGGCACGAGGTGCCCGATCTCGAGCGCGTGACGTACCTGGACGATCTCGAGACCCCGCTCGCGGACCTGTGCGCGCGCCTGCGGGTCGCGAGGCTCGGCTTCGAGGCCCACGTCGTGACGGTCCGCCAGCGCGACCGCTTGGCCGCGGGACTGGGCGCCGTGCAGCTGGTGGCCCTCGCCGAGGAGGTCGAGGCGCAGCGCTGGGTGAAGGACGACGAGGAGCTGGAGATGCTGCGGCGCGCCCAGGCCGTCACCGACCAGGCGTTCGAGGACATCCTCGAGTTCCTCGCGGTGGGACAGAGCGAGCAGCAGGTGGCGCTCGAGTTGGAGCGGTTGCTGCGGCGCGACGGAGCCGACGGCCTCGCGTTCGACTCGATCGTCGCCTTCGGCGAGCACGCCGCCGAGCCCCACCACGTCCCGACGTACCGACTCCTCGAAGAGGGAGACGTGATCAAGCTGGACTTCGGGGCCCTCTTCGGCGGATACCACGCCGACATGACGCGGACGGTGAGCTTCGGGGAGCCGGCGGCGGAACTGCGGAAGATCCACGACGTCGTGCGCCAGGCGCAGGAGGCCGGGATCGATGCGGTGCGCGCCGGTGTGCGGGCCGGGGACGTCGACGCGGCCGCGCGTGCGGTGATCGAGTCCGCGGCGTACGGCCCCTACTTCCCCCACGGGCTCGGCCACGGCGTGGGGCTCGAGATCCACGAGGGGCCGCGGCTCGGCCGCGGCTTCGACCACGTGCTGCCAGCGGGCGCCGTGGTGACGGTGGAGCCGGGCGTGTACGTCCCCGGCCTCGGGGGCGTGCGGATCGAGGACATGGTGCAGGTCACCGAGGACGGATGCCGCGTGCTGGGCGCAGCCTCCCGCGAACTGATCGAACTCTGACGAGCGGCAAGGAGCTGACACCCGGTGAGCGTTTCCACGAACGATTTCAAGAACGGCATGACGATCGAGTTGGACGGCACGCTCTTCCAGATCATCGAGTTCCAGCACGTGAAGCCCGGCAAGGGAGGGGCGTTCGTGCGCACGAAGCTCCGCAACGTGAAGACCGGAGCGGTGATCGAGCGGACATTCAACGCCGGGGTGAAGGTCGACCAGGCGATCGTGGAACGCAAGGACTACCAGTACCTGTATCCGGACTCGGATGACTTCGTCTTCATGGACCTGCAGACCTACGAGCAGATCCACGTGCCCCGCGGACTCGTGGGGGAGGCCGCGAACTACCTGGTGGAGGGCGGCGAGGCGCAGGTGGCCCTGCACGAGGGCGTGCCCATCACGGTCGATCTGCCGGCCTCGATGGTGCTGACGATCACCAAGACCGACCCCGGGGTGAAGGGCGACACACGCACCGGCGCGTTGAAGCCGGCCACGCTGGAGACGGGAGCGGTCGTGAGCGTGCCGCTGTTCGTCGAGGAGGGCGAGAAGATCAAGGTCGACACGCGCTCCGGCGAGTACATCGAGCGCGTGAAGAGTTGACGACCCGGCGCGACGCTCGCCGCATCGCGATCGACATCCTCTACCAGGCCGACATCACCGACGAATCGCCACTCGACGTCGTGGCGGGGTGGGAGGCTGCGGACCGCTCCGTCCCCGCGTTCTCGCGCGAGCTCGTGGAAGGCGTCGTCGACCACGGGCCGGAGATCGACCTCCTGCTCGAGGAGCACGCGGAGGGCTGGACGGTCGCCCGGATGCCGGCCCTGGACCGCTCGATCCTCCGCCTCGCGGTCGAGGAGGTGCTCCACAAACCGGACGTGCCCGACTCGGTCGCGATCAGCGAAGCGGTGGAGGCGGCGTCGGAGCTCTCGGCGGATGAGAGCCGACGGTTCGTGAACGGCGTGCTGGGGCGGATCGCCCGGGAAGCGGCCGCGGCGGCGGGGGAGCCCGGGAGCTCCTAGGACTCGGAGGTCGGCTCGGAGCTGGACTCCGTGGGCTTGGCGGGCTCGCCCTTGGCCTCGTCGTCGTCGGGGACCGCGCCCTCCTTCAGGCCCTTCTTGAACTCGCCCTGGGCACGTCCGACCGATCGCGCCATCTCCGGGATCTTCTTCGCGCCGAAGACCGCCCCGAAGACGACGATCGCCACGATGGCAACGATGCCGTAGTCCATGCCGTTTACCGCCTTTTCCGCGTTGGGGATACCGGCTCAGTGTACGACCGGGTCCACGGGTACGCCAGGAACCCTCTCCCGGCGGCCCGTCGGTCGTGGTGCTATCCTCGACCGGGAACTCCTTCCCCTTTAAGTCCGGTCCGGAGAGGCCGGGAAGGGAGCGGCATATGGCACCCAACCGACGCGCCTCCTCGCATGCTCGAGGGGGCGTTCCCCGTTGAGCGGGAAGCTGCTCGACGCCGAGGACGTGCGCCGGGCGCTGACCCGCATCGCGCACGAGATCCTCGAACGCGACAAGGGCGGTGAGGGCGTCGCCCTGATCGGCATCGCCAACCGTGGGGATCACCTCGCGCGCCGGTTGGCGGCCGAGATCGGGCGCATCGAGGGGCGCGAGATCCAGGTCGGCGTCCTCGACATCACGTTCTATCGCGACGACATCGGCTTGAAGGCCGAGGCCCCCGAGGTGCACGAGACCCGGATCGGCTTCGACATCAGCGGCAAGACGCTCGTGCTCGTCGACGACGTCCTGTTCACGGGGCGCACGATCCGCGCCGCGATGGACGCCTTGATGGACTTCGGGCGGCCGAGACGGATCCAGCTGGCGGTCCTGGTCGATCGAGGCCATCGCGAGCTCCCCATCCGTGCGGACTTCGTGGGGAAGAACGTGCCCACACGGCGCGCCGACGACGTCCGGGTGCTCGTGAGCGAGCTCGACGGCGAGGATGCCGTCGTGATCGAGGAATCGGCCGCGGACCGCCCGGTCGCGGTGGAGGAGGGGACGCGGTCGTGAACAAGCACCTGCTTTCGATGGACGACGTCACGGCCGACGATGTCGTGCGCATCCTCGACACGGCGGAGTCCTTCCGCGAGGTCGGCACGCGGGTGATCAAGAAGGTGCCGGCGCTGCGCGGGCGCACGGTCGTGAACTTCTTCCTGGAGAACTCCACGCGCACACGCATCTCGTTCGAGCTCGCCGCGAAACGCCTCTCGGCCGACGTGATCAACTTCAGCGCGAGCGGCACGAGCGTCGCCAAGGGCGAGAGCCTGAAGGACTCTGCCCTCACGCTGCAGGCGATGGGCGCCGACGCCATCGTGATCCGGCATTCGTCCAGCGGCTCCCCGCTCCAGCTGACGCGCTGGGTGTCACGGCCACGTGCTGAACGCCGGGGACGGGACGCACGAGCACCCCACGCAGGCGCTCCTCGACCTCTACACGATGCGCGAGAAGCTGGGCCGGCTCGAGGGCCTGCGTGTGGCGATCGTGGGCGACGTGCTCCACTCGCGCGTGGCGCGATCGCTCAGCTTCGGGCTGGTGAAGATGGGCGCCGAGGTCACGCTGATCGGGCCACCGACGCTGATCCCGCCCGACGCGCCGCAATGGGGCGTGAACGTGAGCTACGACATCGGGTCCGTCCTGCCGAAACTGGACGTCTGCTACATGTTGCGCGTCCAGCGCGAGCGTCAGCGCCTCGAGTACTTCCCGAGCGTGCGCGAGTACAACCGGCTCTTCGGCCTCACGAGCGCCCGGGCCGCCATGCTGCCCGAAGGCGCCTTCATCATGCATCCGGGGCCCATGAACCGGGGCGTGGAGATCGACTCCGACGTCGCGGACCTCCCGCAAGCCTTGATCGAAGAGCAGGTGACGAACGGCATCGCGATCCGGATGTCGCTCCTGTACCTCTTGCTGGGCGGCGGAGGAGAGGGGGCCATCGATGGCTGAGCGCATCGTGTTCGCCGGCGGGCGCGTGGTCGATCCGCTCACCGGCCGCGACGACCTGGCAGACGTGCTCGTCGAGGGGACGTCGATCGCCGCGATCGGCACGGGGGTCTCGGCGCGACGGTGCGGAGATCCTCGACGTCGCCGGACTGCGTGCTCGCACCCGGGCTCGTGGACATGCACACGCACCTTCGCGAGCCGGGCTTCGAGGCCAAGGAGACGATCGAGACGGGGACGCGGGCCGCGGCCCTCGGAGGGTTCACGGCCGTCGCGTCGATGGCCAACACGGACCCCGTCACGGATCATGCCGGCGTCATCGCCGAGATCCGCGACAAGGCTGCCGAGGCCGGGCTCTGCGACGTGTATCCGGTGGGCGCCATCACGAAGGGTCTCGAAGGGGAGTCCATCGCGGAGATGGGGGAGATGGTGGCGGCGGGCGTGCGCGTCTTCAGCGACGACGGCCACTGCGTGCCGTCGGCGCGTCTGTTGCGGAACGCGCTCACGTACGCGAAGGCGTTCCCCGAGGAGATCGTCTTGGCGGACCATTGCGAGGACGCCGCCCTGGTCGAGGGCGGCCAGATGCACGAGGGGGTGAACTCCTACACGCTCGGTCTCGCCGGACGCCCGGCCGAGGCGGAGGAGATCGTCGTGGCGCGCGACCTGGCGATGGCGCGCCTCACGGGCGGGCGGATCCACGTCTGCCACGTGACGGGTGCGCGCGCGGTGGCGGCGATCCGACGGGCCAAGGCCGAGGGGATCCGGGTCACGGCGGAGGTGACACCCCATCACCTGGTGTTCACGGACGACGACCTGCGCACCTTCGACACGAACTTCAAGGTGAACCCGCCCATCCGCACGGCCGAGGATCGCGATGCCTTGCGCGAGGGGCTCCTGGACGGGACGATCGACGCCATCGCCACCGACCACGCCCCGCACGCGGTCGAGGAGAAGGACGCCGAGTTCGACCGGTCCCCGCCCGGCACGATCGGGCTCGAGACCGCCCTCGCGGCGATGCTCACTCACCTCGTGGAACCGGGCATCGTGCCGCTCGGGCGGGTGCTCCAGGCGATGACATCCGAACCCGCCCGGATCCTGGGCGCGGCCGGGCACGGAGGTCCGCTCGAGGTGGGGAACCCCGCCAACCTCGTCGTCTTCGACCCGGAGGCGCGGTGGACCGTCGAGGCGCCGTTCGCGTCCAAGGCGCGCAACTGCGCGTTCCTCGGGCAGGAGCTCAGCGGCCGGGTGCGCTACACGGCGCTGCGGGGCACGTTGACCGTCGCCGAGGGGAAGGCCACCCGGTGAGGGGACCCGCGGCGGTCCTCGCGCTCGAGGACGGCTCCGTCTTCGCAGGCACCGCGTTCGGTGCCGAGGGCGAGAGCTTCGGTGAGGCGGTCTTCAACACCGGGATGGCGGGTTATCAGGAGGTCCTCACGGATCCGTCCTACGCGGGACAGATCGTGGCGATGACGTATCCGCTGCAGGGCAACTACGGGATGAACGCGGCGGATCCCGAGTCGGCGGGCGTGCAGGTGGCCGGGTTCGCGGTGCGCGAGACCGCGCGCCGCGCGTCGTCGTGGCGCGCGGAGTCCACCCTGCAGGAGGCCCTCGTCGACGCGGGGGTCATGGGGATCGAGGGCATCGACACGCGGCGGCTCACGCGACGGCTCCGCGAGGCGGGCGCGATGCGCGCCGCCATCTCCACGGTGGACCTGGACGAACGCTCGCTGCTCGAGCGGGTGCGCGCCACGCCGGGGATGGTCGGCGCCGACCTGGCGCGCACGGTCACGGCGGCGGAGCGCTACGAGGCGGCGGCGCTCGTGGGTCCCGCCTCGACCGACCGCGGGTGCCGTCCATCGCGTGGCGGCCTACGACTTCGGGATCAAGCGCAACATCCTGCGCCTGCTCGCGGAGCGCGGGGATCGAGGCCACCGTCTTCCCGGCGGAGACGCCTGCGACGCGGATCGCGGCCGAGGGCTTCGACGGTGTCTTCCTCTCGAATGGGCCCGGGGACCCGGCCGCCACGGCGTACGGGATCGCGGCGACGAGGGACCTCGTCGGGAAGGTGCCGCTGTTCGGGATCTGCCTCGGCCATCAACTCCTCGGCCTCGCGCTCGGCGGGCGGACCTACAAGATGAGGTTCGGACACCGCGGCGTGAATCAGCCCGTGAAGCACGTCCGGACCGGCACGGTGGAGATCACGAGTCACAACCACGGGTTCGCCGTCGATCCCGAGGGATGGACGGCGGATCCCGACGGCGGGGTCCTCGGCGATTTCGGGCGCATCGAGCTCACCCACTGGAACCTCAACGACGGCACGCTCGAAGGCCTGCGATGCCTCGACGTCCCGGCGTTCAGCGTCCAGTACCACCCCGAGGCGGCGCCCGGCCCCCACGACTCGCGGTACCTGTTCGAGGACTTCCGCGACCTGATCGGGGCCGCCTGAACATGCCCCGGCGCGACGACATCCGCAAGATCATGGTGATCGGCTCGGGACCGATCGTGATCGGTCAGGCCTGCGAGTTCGACTACTCGGGCACCCAGGCCTGCAAGGTGCTGCGACGTGAGGGTTACGAGGTGGCGCTCGTGAACTCCAACCCCGCCACGATCATGACCGACCCGCAGTTCGCGGACCGAACGTACATCGAGCCCCTGGAGCCCGACTCCGTCCTGCGGATCCTCGAACGCGAGCGGCCGGATGCGCTGCTCCCCACCATCGGCGGGCAGACCGCGCTCAACGTGGCGGTGGCCCTCGCCGAGTCGGGCGACCTCGATCGGCTCGGCATCCGGTTGATCGGTGCCTCCCTGGACGCGATCCATCGCGCGGAAGACCGGAGCGGGTTCAAGGAGGCCATGACCAAAGCCGGCCTGGACGTGCCGCGCGCCGGGGTCGCGCACACCCTCGACGAGGCGTTGTCCCTCGGGGAAGCGATCGGGTACCCGGTGATCGTGCGCGCGTCCTTCACGCTCGGGGGCGGCGGCAGCGGGTTCGCCGGGAACCCTGAGGAGCTCACCGGCCTCGCCGCGCGCAGCCTCGAGATCAGCCCCGTGAGCGAGATCCTGATCGAGGAGTCGATCGCGGGCTGGAAGGAGTTCGAGCTGGAGGTGATGCGCGACGCCGACGACAACGGGGTGATCATCTGTTCGATCGAGAACGTCGACCCGATGGGGATCCACACCGGCGACTCCATCACGGTGGCGCCCCAGCAGACCCTCACCGACCGTGAATACCAGCAGATGCGTGATGCCGCGTTGAAGGTCCTGCGGGTGATCGGCGTGGAGACCGGCGGATCGAACGTGCAATTCGCCGTGGATCCGCAGACCGGACGGCAGGTGCTGATCGAGATGAACCCCCGGGTCTCGCGTTCGAGCGCGCTCGCGTCGAAGGCCACGGGGTTCCCCATCGCGAAGATCGCGGCGCTCCTCGCGGTGGGGTACCGGCTCGACGAGATCACCAACGACATCACCGGCGAGACGCCCGCGTCGTTCGAGCCCACCCTCGACTACGTGGTGGTGAAGATCCCCCGGTTCGCCTTCGAGAAGTTCTCCGAGGCCGACCCGCGTCTCACCTCGACGATGAAGTCGGTGGGCGAGGTCATGGCGATCGGGCGCACGTTCAAGGAGGCGCTGGGCAAGGCGTGGCGCGGACTGGAGAAGGCCGGATACGACCTGGGCGCGGAGTACATGGCGGGCTACGAGGCCGATCCGCTCGCGGCGATCGTGGACGGCACCGAGGGCAGGCTCCACCTGGTGGAACGAGCGCTGCACGCCGGCCACGGGGTCGAGGCGGTGGCCGCCGCCTCCCGGATCGATCCGTGGTTCGTCGACCAGATCGCGGAGATCGTCGAGGAGGCCGGGAGGCTCCGCGGACGTCCGCTCTCCACGCTTTCCGCGGCCGAGCTCCGCTCGGCGAAGCGCCTCGGCATGTCGGACGGGCGCGTCGCGCTGCTCACGGGGTCCACCGACGCCGCGGTGCGCCGCCACCGCGAGGCGCTCGGCGTGGCCCCCGTGTTCAAGACGGTGGACACGTGCGGCGGCGAGTTCCCCGCCCGCACGCCGTACCACTTCTCCACCTACGAGGACGAGACGGAGGTGACGCCCTCGGAGCGCCCGCGCGTGGTGATCCTGGGGGCGGGGCCCAACCGGATCGGGCAGGGCATCGAGTTCGACTACGCCTGCGTGCATGCGGCGTTCGCCCTGGAGGAAGCCGGGTTCGAGTCCGTCATGGTGAACTCCAACCCGGAGACCGTTTCCACGGACTACGACACCTCCAGCCGGCTGTACTTCGAGCCCCTGTCCCCTGAAGACGTCCTGGCCGTATGCCACGCGGAACGTCCGGTGGGCGTCATCGCCCAGCTGGGGGGGCAGACGCCGCTCCGTCTGGCGCGGATCCTCCAGGAGGAGGGGTTCACGATCCTCGGCACCTCGCCCGATGCGATCGATCTCGCCGAGGACCGGGGGAAGTTCGCGCAGGTGCTCGCCGAGCTCGCGATCCCGGCCCCGCCCCACGGGGAGGCGCGGACGATGGATGAGGCTCGCCAGATCGCCGCCCAGGTGGGGTATCCGGTCGTCGTCAGGCCGTCGTACGTCCTGGGGGGCCGTGCGATGGAGATCGTGTACGACGAACTCGACCTCGAGCGGTTCGTGCAGACCGCCGCGGAGGCGTCGCCCGACCACCCGGTCCTGATCGACCGGTTCCTGGAGGGCGCGATCGAGGTGGACGTGGATGCCGTGTGCGACGGGACCGATGTCTTCGTCGGCGCGGTCATGGAACACATCGAGGAGGCCGGGGTGCACTCGGGAGACTCCTCGTGCCAGATCCCGCCCGCCACCCTCTCCGACGAGGAGCTCGACGTGATCGAGGACATCACCCGGCGGCTGGCGCGGCGCCTGGGCGTCGTGGGCCTGCTGAACCTGCAGCTCGCCGTGAAGGACGAGCGCATCTGGGTGCTGGAGGCCAACCCGCGCGCATCACGTACGGTGCCGTTCGTGTCCAAGGTGATCGGCGTCTCACTCGCGCGCGTCGCGACCCTGGTCCTCGCGGGGCGCACCCTCGCACAGCTCGCGGTGGACGGCGTGCTCCCGTCGCAGCCCCACCACTACCGCCACCTGCCGTACACGAGCGTCAAGGCGGCCGTGCTCCCGTTCGGACGCTTCCCCGGCGTCGACACGGTGCTCGGACCGGAGATGAAGTCGACGGGCGAGGTGATGGGCATCGACGCGGACTCCGGGATGGCGCTCGCCAAGGCGATGGTGTCGGCGGGTCACGCCCTGCCCGACGGGGGGACCGTGTTCGTGAGCGTGGCGAACCGTGACAAGCGGGCCATCGTCTTCCCGGCGAAGCGCCTCGCGGACATGGGCTTCAGACTCCTGGCGACCGGCGGCACCGCGGGCGTGCTCCAGCGTGCGGGGATCCCGGTCGAGCGTGTGTCCAAGGTGAGTGAGGGACCGCGCAACGTCGCGGAGCTGATCCGCGGGGGTCGGATCGACCTGGTCGTGAACACGCCGTTCGGACGTGGGGCGCGCACGGACGGCTACTTCATCCGCACGGCGTCGGCCGCCGCGGGCGTGCCCTGCATCACCACGCTGCCGGGCGTGTTCGCCGCCGTCCGAGGGATCGAGGCCCTCCGGGGCGCCCCCACCGAGCCCCGGTCGATCCAGGAGCACCACGCCGAGGCGCTCCTCGAGCCGCTCCAGTCCCGCCTCACGTTCGAGGAGGCGGCCGCCGCAGCGGTCTTCGGGGAGGGATCGTGACCCGGGTCCGCGCCGAGATCCTCTCCACGCGCAAGGTGGGGGCCTACAGCTCCCTCACGCTCGTGGCCCCGGAGATCGCCGAGAAGGCTCGGCCCGGCCAGTTCCTCGCGGTCCAGATGCCCGAAGGCCGGGAGTTCCTGCTGCGCAGGCACTTCGCGGTGCACCAGGCCTCGCGCCGCGGGGGGTGGGCGGGGACGCTGGAGTTCGTCGTCGATCCTGCGGGGGCCGGCACCGAGTGGCTCACGAGCGCCAAGGCCCACGAGTTCCTCGACGTGATCGGTCCCCTCGGCAAGGGATTCGCCTATCCCAAGAAGCTCACGAACTGCCTCCTCGTCGCCGAGGGCCACGGCGCGGCGTCGTTGTACTTCCTGGCGCAGGAGCTGCTCGCGCGCGGGAAGCGCGTCGACATGGTCGTGGGCGCCGAGTCGCTGGAGCGCGTCTTCAAGCCGATCGAGGGGAAGCGGCTCTCGCAGACGGTCGCCATCATGACGGCCGACGGCACGCTCGGGGATCGCGGGACCGTACTCGATGCCTTGCCGGAGATGGCTGAGCGTACGCAGACGGAGGTCGTCTACGCGGCGGCGCCGGCACGCACGCTCGAACGGATCGCGCGCTACTGCGCGGATCGCAAGCTTCCCGCCCAGGTCGCGGTGGAGGAACGCATGGGGTGCGGGTTCGGTCTCTGCCAGACCTGCGTGGTGCCGGTGGCGCGAAAGGACGGAGCCGGATACGACAACCTCCGCTCCTGCATCGACGGCCCGGTGTTCAACCCCGCGCGCCTGCTCTGGGACCGCTGGCTGAGCGACGAGCCGGTGATGCTCCCCACGCCCCCCGAAGGACTCCCGGTGGTGCGCTCGTGGCCGGGGTGAAACGCACGCTCTCCGTCGATCTCGGCGCGGGGCTCGTCCTGCCGACCCCCGTGATGATCGCCGCGGGCTGCGCGGGGACGGGGCGGGAGCTCTCCGGATTGGTGGACCTCCACAAGGTGGGTGGCGTGGTGTCGCGCACCATCACGCTGGAGCCGCAGAAGGGCTCGCCGACCCCGAGGATCGCCGAATCGCCCGCCGGCATCGTGTGGTCGACCGGGTTCCAGAACCCGGGGATCGATGCCTTCGTGGCGGAGGAACTGCCCAGGCTCGCACGCGGCGGGGCGCACGTGGTCGTCTCGATCGGGGGGACGAGCCTGGAGGACTTCGTGCGCCTCACGAGCATCCTGCAGGGGCGTCCCGAGGTCGCGGCCCTCGAGATGTGCCTCGCCCAGCCGGACGTCGAGCTGGGGCGAGCCGAGCTCGGCGTGCACGCCGACCGCGCCTCCGAGGTCGTGGGCGCGGTCGCGAGGATGTCGCTCGTCCCCACGTTCGCGAAGCTCCCGCTCCACGCACCCGACGTCGGTGATCTCGCGCAAGCGGTCGTGCGAGCGGGTGCCCACGGCGTGACGGTCGGGGGGTCGCCGCCGGCGCTCGCGGTGATCCCCGATCGGCTCCGTCCGGCGCTGGGGTCCGTCACGGGCTGGTTGTCCGGCCCCGTCCTGAAGCCACTGATGCTTCGGGCGGTCCTCGAGGTCGCCCGGGCGGTGCCCGACACGCCCCTGCTGGCCGTGGGCGGCGTCCGCTCGGGCCAGGACGCGATCGAGGCCCTGCTCGCGGGCGCGTGGGCGGTGCAGGTGGGCACGGCGACGTTGATCGACCCGGCCGCGCCGGTGAGCGTCGCACAGGGCGTCGTTCGCTACCTGAAGGCGAAAGGCCTGGCATCACCGGCCGACGTGCGAGGGCGCCTGCGTGTACCGGCGGGGTTCGGCATGCCCGAGCCCGAGGCTAGCGAGGGGAGCGCGTGATCCCTCCTCCCGGGAACCCGCTGATCGTGGCGCTGGACGTGTCCGCGTTGGACCGCGCGCTGGAGCTCGCCACCGTGCTCGCACCGGAGGTGGGCATGCTCAAGGTCGGCTTCGAGCTGTTCTGGGCGCACGGCCCCGAGGCCGTGCGCCGCGTGGGCGAACATGCGCCGGTGTTCGTGGACGCGAAGCTCCACGACATCCCCAACACGGTGGAGCGCGCGTCGGCCAACATCGCGCGGCTCGGCGTCGCGATGTTCAACGTCCACGCGCTCGGTGGCGAGACGATGATGCGGGCAGCGGTGCGCGGCGCCGAGCAGGCCTGCGCGCAGACCGGCGGCCCGATGCCGCGTGTGATCGCCGTCACGGTGCTCAGCTCGATGTCCGGCGAAGACCTCGCGAGCCCGGCCTCCCTCGCGTACGAGGCGCGCGTCGCCGGGCTGCACGGGGTGGTCGTCTCCGGCGACGACGTCGAGGACGTGCGTGCGGCCTGCGGCGAGGACTTCGTGCTGGTCGTGCCGGGCATCCGCCCCGCCGGCTCCAACGGTGACGATCAGGTGCGTGTGCTCACGCCCGCCGCGGCGATCGAGAAGGGCGCCGACTACCTGGTGGTGGGCCGACCCATCACCGGCGCGCCCGATCCCGCAGGCGTGGCGCGCGGCATCGTGCGACAGATCCGTTGATCGCCGGGAGCGCTTGCCGCACACGAACGCGCAGGCAGAGGGCCGTGTCGTCGCATTGTCCCGGTTCCGCCCAGCTGCGTATACTCGCCCGCGTTCCCGACCGGATCCAAGCAAGCAAAGGAGCACTCGATGGCGCTACCCACCCTCACCCCCGAGCAGCGGCAGCAGGCGCTCGCGAAAGCCGCCGAGGCCCGGAAGAAGCGTGCGGAGCTGAAGGGCGAACTGAAGTCCGGTAAGAAGACCCTGAAGGATGTGCTCGCCAGGTCGGACGACGACATCGTCGGCAAGATGAAGGTGACCAACGTGCTCGAGTCGCTCCCGGGTGTGGGGAAGGTGCGCGCGCAGAAGATCATGGAGGAGCTCGACATCTCCGCCAGCCGCCGGGTGCGCGGTCTCGGGGCCAAGCAGCGAGAGCTGCTCCTCGAGAAGTTCGCGAAGTAACGTCCCTTGGCCTCACGTCGAGGCAACCTGATCGTGATCGCCGGCCCCTCCGGCGTCGGGAAGGGGAGCGTGGTCACGGAGCTCCTCGCGCGCGACCCGGTGGGGCTCGCGCTCTCCGTCTCGGCCACCACCCGCCCGCCGCGCGCGGCCGAGGTCGAAGGGGTGGACTACGACTTCGTCTCGACAGGGCAGTTCGAACAGATGGTGGACGAGGGCGCGATGCTGGAGTGGGCATCGGTCTACGGGCACTTCTACGGGACCCCCGCGGCCTACGTGGAGGAACAGCGCGACGCCGGCCGCGACGTGCTCCTCGAGATCGACGTGCAGGGAGCGCGCCAGATCCGCGACCGGGTGCCCGACGCGATCCTGATCCTGCTCGTGCCGCCGTCGATGGAGGCGCTCGCGGAGCGGTTGCACGGGCGCGCCACGGAGAACGAGGAGAAGATCACCACGCGGCTCGCGGAGGCTGAGGACGAGGTCGCGCAGGGAGACTGGTTCGACCACGTCGTCGTGAACGACGACCTCGAGACCGCATCGTCGCAGGTCGCTGCTATCATCGAGGCATCCCGCTCCCGTCCGGAGGACACCCTCTACATGATCGAGCCGAAGATCGACGACCTGCTCGCCGCCGTGGACTCCAAGTACTCGTTGGTGATCCTGGCCGCGAAGCGTGCCCGAGAGATCAACAGCTACTACAGCCAGCTGGGCGAAGGGCGCGGTGAGTTCGTGCCGCCGCTCGTCGAGACCGGGTTCAGCAACAAGCCGCTGTCCATCGCGCTCGAGGAGATCGCCGAGGGCAAGATCGACTACGAGCGCACCGAGGATCCCGCGCTCGTCGAGTAACCCGCTGGACGGCCGCCGGGTCCTGCTCGGCGTCACCGGCGGCGTCGCCGCCTACAAGAGCGCGCATCTCGCCCGGCTCCTCGTCGCGGCCGGCTCCGACGTCACCGTCGTGATGACCGACGCCGCCACGCGGTTCGTCGGTCCCGACACGTTCGCGGCGCTCACCGGCAACCCCGTCCATACCTCGCTCTGGGAGCGCCCGGGCGACGTGATCCATGTCCGGCTCGCGCACGACGCCGACGTGGCGGTGGTCGCGCCGGCCACGGCCAACGTCCTCGCGAAGCTCGCGCTCGGCCTCGCGGACGACCTGCTCACCTCGACGCTGCTCGAGTATCGCGGGCCGCTCGTGATCGCGCCGGCGATGCACACCGGGATGTGGGAGCACCCCGCGACGCAGCGCAACATCGAGACGCTCGCCGGCCGGGGGGCGCGCGTCGTCGGGCCCGAGAGCGGGCCCCTCGCGCACGGCGACAGCGGGCCGGGGCGCCTCGCGGAGCCCGAGGAGATCGCGTCGGCGGTGGAGGCGGCGCTCGGCATCGAGGGGACGATCGGCGATCTCGAAGGCCGCACGATCCTCGTGACCGCGGGCCCCACCCACGAGCCGATCGACCCCGTGCGCTTCCTCGGGAATCGCTCCAGCGGCAAGATGGGCATCGCGATCGCCATCGAGGCCGTGGCGCGCGGAGCGCGGGTCGTGCTGATCCTGGGACCGGAGACCGTGCCCCCACCCGCGGGCGTCGAGCTCACCCGGGTCATGACCGCCGAGCAGATGGGCGAGGCCGTGCGTGCCCGCGCGGCGGGAGCCGACGCCGTGGTGATGGCCGCCGCGGTCGCCGACTTCCGTCCGAAGGCCGCCGCCGAAGGGAAGCTGAAGAAGGAGCGCGGCACCCCGGACCTCGTGCTCGAGCCCACGCCCGACATCCTCGCGGAGCTGGGTGATGCGCGCCGGCCCGGCCAGGTGCTCGTGGGGTTCGCCGCGGAGACCGAGGATGTGGAGGCGTCGGGGCGCGAGAAGCTGGCGCGCAAGCACCTCGACCTCATCGTCGCGAACGAGGTCGGTCGTGCAGGCACCGGCTTCGGGGCGGACACGAACCACGCCGCCATCCTGAGCACCGCGGAAGACGGCGTCGGCCTCCGGGACTGGACGAAGGCGGCGCTGGCCGAGGCGGTCGTCGATCGGATCGCGACGCGTCTCGGCACCGACTGACGCGCGTCCGTCGCGGGGGATAGACTTCGGCCCATCATGAGCCAAGCACACCTCTTCTCGTCGGAATCCGTGACCGAGGGGCACCCGGACAAGCTCGCGGATCAGATCTCGGACGCCATCTTGGACGCGCTGCTCGCGGAGGACCCGCACAGCCGCGTCGCCTGCGAGACGCTCGTCACCACGGGCCTCGCCTTCGTGAGCGGCGAGATCTCGTCGAAGGCCTGGGTGGACATCTCCGGTCTCGTGCGCACCACCATCACCGAGATCGGCTACACGGACGCGAAGTTCGGGCTCGACGGCGAGACCTGCGGCGTGATGACCGCCATCCAGGAGCAGTCGCCGGACATCGCGCGCGGTGTGGACGACGCGCTCGAGCACCGCGAGGGGCATTCGCACGACGACCTCGACACGCTGGGTGCGGGTGACCAGGGGATGATGTTCGGCTTCGCGTGCCGCGAGACGGAGGAGCTGATGCCGCTGCCCATCGCGATGGCGCATCGCCTCGCGCGCCGACTCGCCGACGTCCGCAAGGCGGGCGTCGTCCCGTACCTGCGACCCGACGGCAAGTCCCAGGTGTCCATCGAGTACCGCGACGGGAAGCCCGTGCGCGTCGACACGGTGTTGATCAGCGCCCAGCATCGCGAGGAGGTCGACGTCGAGACGCTGCTCGCGCCCGACATCACCGCCGAGGTCATCGACCCGGTGTTGCGCGAATTCCCGGAGCTCGATGCGAGCGACACGCGGATCCTCGTGAACCCGACCGGACGCTTCGAGATCGGCGGTCCGAAGGCGGACACGGGGCTCACCGGACGCAAGATCATCGTGGACACCTACGGGGGGTACGCGCCTCACGGCGGCGGGGCGTTCAGCGGCAAGGATCCGACCAAGGTCGACCGTTCCGCGGCGTACATGGCGCGGTACGTCGCCAAGAACATCGTGGCCGCCGGCCTCGCCGACACGGCGCAGCTCCAGCTCGCGTACGCGATCGGGACCGCGCATCCGGTCTCGGTGATGCTCCAGACGTTCGGCACGGAGACCGTGGATCCGGAGAAGCTGCAGGGCGTGCTGCGGGAGGTCTTCGACTTCCGGCCCGCCGCCATCATCCGCGACCTCGACCTCCTGCGTCCCATCTACAACGAGACCGCGGCGTACGGCCACTTCGGCCGCAAGGAATTCCCGTGGGAGGCGACCGACCGCGCCGACGACCTCCGCGCCGCCGTCGGTTAGCGGCGCCGCGCTCGACGGGCCGGTCACGGTCTGCATCGACCGGCCCATCCTCTCGCTCGACCGGCCCTTCACGTATCGCCTGCCCGGCGAGCTGGACGCGGGCGTCGGCTCGCTGGTGCAGGTGCCGTTCCACGGCCGGTCGGTGCGGGGGTGGGTGCTCGAGGCCACGCGAGATGTGCCCGCGCGGATGCTGGACGTGACGAAGGCTGTCTCGCCCGTGCGGTTCTTCGACGCTGACCTGCTCGGGCTGGCGCGGTGGGTGAGCGAGCGGTACGTGGCGCCGCTCGCGACGGTGTTGGGGCGGATGACGCCGCCGCGTGTGGCGTCCGAGGAGGGCTCTTTGGAGGCTGGCGCGTGGCTGGGTGCCGGCGGGGGGCGCGCTCCGCTTGCCAGGCCATCCCCAACCCCGCTCCGCGCGCCCACCGCCGCGTCCGTGGGCGAACCGGCGGTCGCCGACCATCTGTCGAGGTACTCCGGTGGGGCGGGACTGGTCGCTTCGTTGCGGAACCCGCGCGCCGCTTCGTCGGCGTACCTGGTCCGGCCGGCGCCCGATGAGGAGGTCGCCGTAGCCGTGGAAGCGGTGGCGACGTGCCTGGCGTCGGGTCGGAGGGCCGTCGTGATCGTGCCGGAGGCCGCCCCGGTGCCGGCGACGGCCGGGGCGCTCGTGGAGGCATTCGGGGAGCGGGTGGCGTTGTACCTCGGTGGGTCGAAGCGCGTGCGGTACCGGAGGTGGCTGGAGATCGCGGCGGGGCGCTACGACGTGGTGGTGGGCACGAGACCCGCCGTCTTCGCGCCCCTGGGGGCGTTGGGATCGGTGTTCGTCTCGCGGGAGTCGCACCCCGCGCATCGGGAGGATCGGGCGCCCTACTACCACGTCCGCGACGTGGCCCTCGCCCGGGCGGAGCGAGCAGGGGCGGTCTGTCTGCTTTCCGCGCTCTGTCCCTCATCGGAGGCGGCGGCACTGGGGCTGCCGGACGTGGCACCGACGCGACGGCGATGGCCGCCTGTCGAGGTCGTGAAGCCGGGTTCGGGGGGGCAGGCGCCGCGATTGGTGCGTGCGCTCCGGGACGCGCGCCGGGGGTTCCTCCTCGCGCCGCGTCCCGGGTACGGCGTCGCAGCGGTCTGCCGATCCTGCGGTGAGCCCGCGGCGTGCGCGGCGTGCGCTGGGCTCCTGCGGATGGAGGACGGCGTCGTCCGGTGCGTGGTCTGCGCCGCGCCCGGGCGCTGCGCGCGTTGCGGCGGAGGTCGCTTCGGGATCCGACGCGGGGGAGCCGAGCGCGTGCAGGAGTGGGCCGCGCGCGCGACGGAGGCACACGTCCGGCGTCTCGGTGCCGACGACGTCCCACGCCTCCCGTCCGAAGGCGAGGTCCTGGTGGGCGGGCCGGACGACGTCCGCGATCTCGGCCCGGGAGGGCTCGACCTCGTGGGCATCCTGGACGCGGACCTCGCCGAGCGGCGTCCGGGCCTCGCGGCGCGCGAGCGTGCACTCACGACGTGGATGGAGGCGGTCGCGTGGGCGTGCCCCGACGGTCGCGCCGTCGTGCAGGCCAGCAGGACGGGCGATCCCGCCGTGCAGGCGCTCGTGCGTGGGAACCCCGATCGGTTCCACGGCGACGAGGCGCGCCGCCGCGCCGAGGCGGGGTTCCCCGTCGGGTCGGCGGTGTTCCGCATCGTGGGTAGCGCCGACCTCGCGGGCGCGCTCGCGGATCTCGCTACCTCCGCCTCGCCCACCACCTCCCTCGTCACGTCGCTCGGGGATCAGACGGTATGCTTGCTCGCGCTCGACCCAGCCCGGGTGCCCGCGTTCGGGCGGGCCGTCCGTGCCCTGGCGGTCCGCGACGTGGTGACCCGGGTCGAAGCCGAGCCGCATCTGTGAGCCCACGACCGGAGCGACGACCGTGATCATCCCGATCCGCACCCTCGGCGACCCCGTGCTGCGGATGGCGTGCGCGCCGGTCACGCGGTTCGACGAGCGCCTGCACAAGCTCAGGGACGACATGCTCGAGACGATGTACGACGCCCCGGGCGTGGGCCTCGCCGGACCGCAGGTGGGGATCTCGCAGCGGCTGTTCGTCTACGACGACGGCGAGACGGGCCCGCGATTCATGGCCAATCCGGAGCTGTCGCTCCCCGACGGCGAGGTGGTGGAGGACGAGGGCTGCCTGTCGATCCCGGGCCCCTTCCATCCGACCACGCGGTCGGCGACCATCACGTGTCGCGGCCAGGACGTCGACGGCTCGTGGTACGAGATGGCCGGGGCGGGGCTGCTCGCCCGGATCTTCCAGCACGAGACGGACCATCTGAGCGGCACGCTCTTCATCGATCACCTGGACGACGATGGACGCCGGGCGGTCATGGCCGAGCTCCGCCGGATCGAGCTCGGGCTCGAGGAGCCCCGGTCGAGGCGTCGGTTCGGTCGCAAGGGGGGCGCCGAGCGCGCCGACGCTTGAGCCACGCGCCCGCGGCTATCCTCGCCGCATGCGCATCGCCTTCCTGGGCAACGATCCGTGGTCCGTCCCGCCGCTCGAAGCGTTGGCCCACGATCGCGACTCCGAGGTTGCGCTCGTCCTGACGAACCCGCCGCGCCCCGCCGGACGAGGGTCGCGCCTCACCCCGACCGCGGTGGCCGAGGCCGCCACCCGTCTGGGCCTGCCGCTCGCGGAGGTCGCGGGTGTACGGGGCGACGGGCTGCAGGCCCTCGCGGCCGCGCGGCCGGAGGTCCTCGTGGTGGTGGCCTACGGGGAGCTGTTGACGCCCCCGGTGCTGACCCTGGCTCCGGGAGGCGCCATCAACCTGCACTTCTCGCTGTTGCCGCGATGGCGCGGGGCCGGTCCCGTCCACCATGCCATCCTCGCCGGGGACCGGATCACCGGCGTGAGCGTGATGCAGATGGACGAGGGATTGGACACGGGTCCCGTGCTCGCGCGGCGCGAGGAGCCGATCCACGACCGACGACGACGCGGGCGTGCTCGGCGCGCGACTCGCCGCGATCGGCGGCGCGCTCCTGGTGGAGACGCTCGGTCTGCTCGCTCGGGGCGACGCGGATGCGCAGCCTCAGGACGCCGCCCTCGCCACCTCGGCGCCGAAGCTGCGGCCGCAGGATCGCATCATCGACTGGACGCGGGATGCGGGAGTCGTCGACCGGCTCGTGCGGGCGTTCGCGCCCGATCCGGGCGCCACCACGACGTTCCGCGGCGAGGGGCTGAAGGTCTTGCGCGGCGCGCCCACGGGCGGCCCGCCCACGGGCGACACCCCGGGCACCATCCTGACCGAGCTCTCCGGAGACGTCGTGATCGCCACGGGGCGCGGCGCGTACCGCCTCCGGGAGGTCGCGGCCGCCGGCCGCCGCCGGATGTCCGCCGTCGAGTGGGCGCGCGGAGCCCGGCTCCGACCGGGCGAGCGTCTCGGATGAACCGACGGACGCAGCGCGGGCCGGATCGCGTCACCCCTCGACCGCGTCCGACGTCACGGTCGGTGGCGCTCGAGGCGGTGCGCCGGGTCGTCGAGGAGGGCGGGTATTCGAGCCTGGTGATCCCGGCGGCGCTCGGGCGGTCCGGCCTCGATCAGCGCGACCGGGGCTTCGCCGCGGAGCTCGCGTACGGCACGATCCGACGCCTCCGATCGCTCGACTGGGCGATCGAGCAGCGCGCGAACCGTCCCGTGATCCGCATGAGCCCGGGGGCACGAGACGTCCTGCGCCTGGGCGCGTACCAGCTGCTGTACGCGGGAACGCCCCCGCACGCGGCCGTGGGAGAAACGGTGGAGCTCGCGGGCACGCGCGAGAAGGGCTTCGTGAACGCTGTGCTCCGCAAGCTGGCGGCGGATCCTCCGCCGCTGCCCACGGGGGCCGAGGACCGCGACATCGCCGTGCGCACCGGGATGGACCCCTGGGCGATCGCCGAGCTGCGCAGGACCCTTGACGATCCCGCCGAGACGGAGCCCGCTGCCGAGGCCTTCGCGGAACGCGGCTTGCTGTCGCTGCGGGCGAACCGGTGCACCACCACGCCGGAGGCGTTGATGGAGGCGCTGCGCGGGGCAGGCCTCGATCCCCGCGCCTCGGAGATCCACCCGGATTGCGTCCTGCTCGACGGAGGCGATCCGACGCAGCTCCCGGGTTGGCGCGAAGGATGGTTCGCCGTCCAGGATCAGGCGTCGGCGTTCGTGGTCGCGGCCCTGCAGGTGCGCGAGGGGGACCGCGTGCTCGACGCCTGTGCGGGACCGGGCGGGAAGGCGGCGCATCTCGCCTGCCAGGTGGGGGCCTCGGGCACGGTGGTCGCGGCCGACCTCCACCCCCCACGAGCCGGCCTCGTCCGCGCCGGAGCTGCACGGCTCGGGCTGCACCCGTTGGTGTTGGCGCAGGATGCCACGGCGCCCGCGCTCCGGGGCGCGTTCGACCGGATCCTCATCGACGCGCCGTGCTCGGGGATGGGGTCGGCGCGCCGTCGCCCGGAGCTCCTCTGGCGTCCGCGCAGAGACGAGCTCAGCCGCCTGGCCCGGCTCCAGGTGGCCATCACCGCCGCATCCGCGGACCTCCTGGCGCCCGGCGGGCGTCTCGTCTACTCGGTCTGCACCTTCCCGCGGGCGGAGACGGAGGCGGCCTGCGACGCCGATCCTGCGTCACCGCCCCGATCTCAGGCCGGCGACGATCGAAGGGCCCGACGGCGCCGCCGAACGGGTGCGCCTGTGGCCGCACCACCACGGGAGCGACGGGATGTTCGTGGCTGCCTTCGTGAAGCCCGCCTAGCCTGCGCTTGAGGAACATGGACGGCGGGTACGATGACCGCGTGGGAATGCTCGCAGCATCGATCCTCTCCGCCGACCTCGCGCACCTCGCCGACCAGGTCAAGCTCGTCGAGGGGCTTGCCGAAGTCATCCATATCGACATCATGGACGGACACTTCGTGCCCCCGATCGCCTTGGGAACGGTGGTGGTGGCCTCGCTACGGCCCTGCACCGACCTCACCCTGCACGGCCACCTGATGGTGGACGCGCCCGAGGCGTTCTTCGACGAGCTCGCCGAGGCCGGACTCGACGTCGTCTCCTTCCACCACGAAGCCGTCGGAGACCCGGAGCCCGCCATCGCCAAGGCGCGGGCCGCCGGGATGCGCACGGGCATCACGATCAATCAGGAAACCCCCGTCGAGGACGTCTTCCCGTACCTCGAGCAGGTCGACGACGTGATGCTGATGAGCATCCGCCCGGGGTGGTCGCACCAGACCCTGAACCCCGAGGTATATCCGCGGCTCGAGGCGATGCGCACGGAGGTGGACCGACGCGGCCTGCCGGTGGAGGTCGAGGTCGACGGCGGCGTGAAGGTCGAGAACGCCCGGCGTGCCATGGACGCCGGCGCCTCGGTCCTGATCAGCGCCTCCGGGATCTTCCAGACGCCCGATCCCACGGCGGCGGCCACCCGGCTGGCCGCCATCGCCAAGGGGGGTGCGTAGCCCGTGGCGGAGACGATCCTCGTCGTCGACGACGATCCGGACATCGCACGCTTCGTCGAGGTGAACCTGCGCTCGGCCGGGTACGACGTGGCCGTGGCGGGGGACGGTGAGGAGGCCCTCGAGAAGGCCGGCGACCTCCGCCCGGACCTCGTGCTGCTCGACGTGATGATGCCGCGCATCGATGGGTTCGAGGTGGCGCAGCGCCTGCGCAAGAACCCGCAGACCGCGAACACGTCGATCATCATGCTGACCGCCAAGGCCCTGTCCGCCGACAAGGTGACGGGCCTCCAATCGGGGGCCGACGACTACATCATCAAGCCGTTCGATCCGATCGAGCTGCTCGCGCGGGTGAAGGGCACGCTGCGGCGCGCCAAGGAGATGCGGAACCTCTCGCCGCTCACCGGCCTGCCCGGCAACATCCGGATCCAGGAGGAGATCGAGCGCCAGGTCCGCGACGCGCATCCCGTTCGCGGTCCTCTACTGCGACCTCGACAACTTCAAGACCTACAACGACCAGAAGGGCTTCGTCCGGGGCGACCGCCTGATCCAGGCGACGGCGCGGATCATCCAGGACGCGGTCGTGGAGTTCGACGGCGCCGAGGGATTCGTCGGCCACGTCGGTGGCGACGACTTCGTGGCCGTCGTGAGCCCCGAGGCGGCCGAGCAGGTGGCGGACGCGATCGCGAAGAAGTTCGACGAGAACCGCGTGGAGTTCTACGAGCACGAGGACCTCGACCGCGGCTTCGTGCGGATGGAGGACCGCAAGGGCGTGATGCAGGACATCCCGCTCGTGGGCGTCTCGATCGGCATCGCCAGCTCCAAGCAGCGCCCGTTCGCCCACTACGGCGAGGCGGTCGCCGTCGCGACGGAGATGAAGCAGTTCGCGAAGCGCGATCAGGGCTCCAGCTACGCGATCGACCGCCGCACCCCGTGAAGCCCGCGGTGCCCTAGCCCCGTCCGCGCGGCGCCCTCTATACTTGGGCCACGAACGAGCCTGTTTCCGGGGCGGGGTGCGATTCCCCACCGGCGGTGACAGTCCGCAACCCTGCGGCAGCCAGTCGTGGGTGGACCCGGTGCAACTCCGGGACCGACCGTACAGTCGGGATGGGAGGAGACAGGCGTGACGGCTCGGCCGCGCGCTGCGGTCCACTGGAGCCGTGCCGCCTGTATCGCCTTCCACCACCGCTCCGGTCGAGGATGGTGAGACGGTGGAGCGGCACGAGGCGCATATGCGGCGGGCCCTGACGCTGGCCGAGCGCGGCTGGGGGCGGGTCTCCCCGAATCCCCTGGTGGGCGCCGTCATCGTCCGTGACGGTGAGGTCGTGGGCGAGGGCTGGCACGAGGGGCCCGGCACCGCTCACGCGGAGGTCATGGCGCTCGTCCAAGCCGGCGACCGCGCCCGCGGCGCCACCCTCGTACTGCACGCTCGAGCCCTGCAACCATTTCGGCCGCACGCCGCCATGCACGCGCGCGTTGATCGATGCGGGGGTGGCGCGCGTCTTCGCCGCCACCGTCGATCCGAACCTCGGCGGCGACACGCCCGGGCTCGCCGAGCTCCGGGCGGCCGGCGTGGAGGTGCAGACGGGTCCGTCGGGTGCCCGATCGGTGACGGCTCAACGAGGCGTTCGAGCGGCACGTGCGCACCGGCCTGCCGTTCGTCACGCTGAAGATGGCGGCCAGCCTCGACGGCAAGACGGCCGCCGCCGACGGGACCTCGCGGTGGATCACCGGCGACGCCGCGCGCGCCGACGTCCAGCGCCTGCGTGCCGGCGCCGACGCGGTGGTCGTCGGGGCGCGCGCGGCGATGGAGGACGACCCCGCACTCACCGTCCGCGACGCGCGGTTCGCCGCGGCCCGTCCGCCCCTGCGCGTCGTGGTGGACACCGCCGGCCGCGTGCCGGCGACCGGGCATCTGTTCGACGGGAGCGCTCCCACCCTGGTGGCGACCACGCCCGAGGCCCCCGAAGCGCGCATGCGCGCCTGGGCGGAGACGGGGGCCGAGATCCTCACGCTCGATCGGGATATCGAGGGTCACGTGTCGCTCCCCGCGCTCGTGCAGGCGCTCGGGAAGCGCGAGGTGCAGAGCCTGCTCGTGGAGGGGGGTGCCACGCTGGCGTGGAGCTTCGTCAGGGACGGCCTCGTGGACAAGGTCGTGATGTACCTCGCGCCCATCTTCATCGGGGGGACCGCGGCGACGGGCGTC
The DNA here is from genome assembly GCA_963810945.1 of uncultured Actinomycetes bacterium. Lineage (GTDB taxonomy): Bacteria > Actinomycetota > UBA4738 > UBA4738 > HRBIN12 > JAOUEA01. Next base: position 864,439 of record CAWEPI010000004.1, on the reverse strand, counting down.
CTGTCGGGAGAGGGCTTCACGCCGGTGAGCGAGGCGCTGGCGCTGGACTTCGACTTCGAAGCGGTCGCGCGTGTCGGCGCCGACCTGCGATTGGAGGCCCATGTTCACCGGGATCGTTGAAGAGCGCGGGCGCGTCGTCGACATCGTCGCGCACCGGCTCACGGTGGGGTGCGCGGCGGTCTCACGCGACAGCGACGTCGGGGCATCGGTGTCGGTCAACGGCGTCTGCTTGACGGTCGTGGAGAACTCCGGCGCCACGCTCGGGTTCGACCTCTCCGAGGAGACCGTCGCGCGCACGAGCCTTCGCAGGCTGGGGGCCGGGTCATGCCGTCAACCTGGAACGGCCCGTGACCCTCGCCGCCCGTCTGGGTGGCCATATGGTCCAGGGTCACGTGGACGGCGTCGGGGAGGTGGCGTCCGTGGAGCCCGACGATGCCGACGGGGCTCGCCTGCGGGTGCGCGTACCCGGGGACCTCATGCGCTACGTCGTGGAGAAGGGATCCATCACCGTGGACGGCGTGAGCCTCACGGTGGCCGCGCTCCACACGGACGGGATCACGATCGCCCTGATCCCGCACACCCTGCACGTCACGACGCTCGGGGAGGCGACGCCCGGCGACCCGGTGAACCTCGAGGTGGACGTGATCGCCAAGTACGTGGAACGCCTGATGACGCTCGGCGCGACCTCGCCCGCCCAGACGCGAACGGAAGGAAGGACGGCATGAGCAGCGAGCAGCAGGAGCAGGAGGCCGTGGACCGCTCGGTCTTCGCATCGATCCCGGATGCGATCGAGGACATCCGCGCCGGCAAGATCGTGCTGGTGGTCGACGACGCCGATCGCGAGAACGAGGGCGACTTCATCATGGCGGCCGAGGCCGCGACGCCCGCCGCCGTCAATTTCATGGTCACCCACGGGCGGGGGATCGTCTGTCTGCCCTGCGCGGCCTGGCGTCTCGACGAGCTGAGCATCCCGCAGATGGTCACCGAGACCACCGACGGTCACGAGGCGGCCTTCACCGTGTCGATCGACTACCGCCACGGGACCACCACCGGCACGAGCGCCCACGATCGCGCCGTCACCGCGAAGGCCATCACCGAGGTCGAGGTCAAGCCGCGTGACTTCCAGAAGCCCGGCCACGTCTTCCCTCTCCGGGCGAAGGACGGGGGTGTGTTGCGCCGTGCGGGGCACACCGAGGCCGCCGTCGATCTTGCCGAGATGGCGGGGATGTTCCCGGCCGGCGTGATCTGCGAAGTGATGAACGAAGACGGGACGATGGCCCGCATGCCCCAGCTCGTCGCCGTCGCCGAGGAGCATGGGCTCAAGCTGATCTCGATCGCGGATCTCATCGAGCACCGGCGCCATCGGGAGGTGCTCGTGGCCCGGGTGGCGGAGGCCACGATCCCGACCCCCTACGGCGAGTTCCGCTCCTACGCGTACGAGAGCCTCGTGGACGGACGCACGCATGTGGCCCTCGTGATGGGCGAGGTGGGCGACGGCGAGAAGGTCCTCACGCGGGTGCACTCGGAGTGCCTCACGGGCGACGTCTTCGGGTCCCTGCGGTGCGACTGCGGCTCTCAGCTGGACCGGGCGCTCGCGATGATCGGCGACGAGGGCCGCGGCATCGTGTTGTACGTCCGTGGACACGAAGGCAGGGCGATCGGGCTCACGCACAAGCTCCGGGCCTACGAGCTGCAGGACCAGGGGCGCGACACCGTCGAGGCGAACATCGAGCTCGGGTTCCCCGCGGACCAGCGCGACTACGGGATCGGCGCGCAGATCCTCACCGACCTCGGCGTGAAGACGATGCGGCTGCTCACGAACAATCCGGACAAGCGCGCCGGCCTCGAGGGATACGGGCTCGCGATCGAGGAGCGGATCTCCTTGCAGGGGACCTCGACGCCGCAGAACATGGAGTACCTGCGCACGAAGCGGGAGAAGATGGGGCACCTGATCGACGTCCCCGACGCGACGGCGGAGACCAAGGCGTGAGCCCCCGCACCTTCGTCGGGATCCACGAGGGCGCGGGCAAGCGTGTGGCCGTCGTGGCCGCGCGCTTCAACGAGGCCGTCACCTCCAAGCTGGTGGAGGGCGCCCTGGCGGGACTCGCGCGGCACGGGGTCTCGGAGGACGCCGTCGAGGTCGCCTGGGTCCCCGGCGCGTTCGAGATCCCGCTGGTGGCCAGACGGTTCGCGATGAGCGGGCGCTTCGACGCGGTGATCTGCCTCGGCGCGGTGATCAGAGGCGAGACGGCGCACTTCGAACTGGTGGCGAACGAAGCGGCCCGCGGGATCATGCAGGTCTCCCTGGAGACGGGGGTGCCCCTCATCTTCGAGGTGCTGGCCACCGAGTCGCTCGCGCAGGCCGAGGCGCGTGCCGGCGGGACCCATGGCAACAAGGGGTGGGAGGCGGCGGAGGTCGCGCTGGAGATGGCGTGGCTCGTAGATTCGTTGCCCGAGGAGGAGATGCGATGATCGTCGACAAGCCGTGGGGGAAGGTGGCGACCTACGCCCTCAATCAGCCCTCGTCGGTCCGGGTGATCACGGTGGAGCCCGATCAGGAGACGAGCGTGCACTACCACCGGATGCGCGACGAGATGTGGGTGGTGCTCGACGTGGGCCTCACGATCGAGATCGGGAACAAGGTCGTGGAGACCCAGCCGGGCGAGGAGTTCATGATCCCGGCGGAGGAAACGCACCGGATCCGCAACGTGGGCACCAAGCGCGGCAGGATCCTCGAGATCGCCTATGGGTACACCACCGAGGATGACACGCAGCGCCTCGAGGACGTCTACGGGCGCTCGTTGGAGCCGGATTGGTGAGTCCCACCGGGGGCGGAGGACTTCGTCGACACGCGTCGGTGCCGGCCCCTATACTCGATGACCGAAGCAACAGCACGTGTGTCCACCATGCGCCGGACAGCCCGGCGCTTGTTATTCGACGGAGGTGATGCGGGGTCTCAACCGATCCGCGCATAAACGACCGGATCCGCTCGGCCCAGGTTCGCCTGGTTGGGGCCGACGGCCAACAGATCGGGGTGGTCTCCACCCAGGACGCGTTGCGCCAGGCCCAAGCGTTGGATCTGGACCTCGTCGAAGTCGCTCCGCAGGCCAACCCACCGGTCTGCCGGATCATGGACTACGGCAAGTTCAAGTACGAACGAGACGTCCGTCAGAAGGAAGCGCGCAAGAAGCAGTCGCGCTCCGGTCTGAAGGAGATCAAGTTCCGCCCCAAGATCGACCCGCACGACTACGCCACCAAGAAGGGCCACGTCGAGCGGTTCCTGAAGGGGGGGAACAAGGTCAAGGTGACGATCATGTTCCGAGGGCGCGAGATGGCGCACACGGAACTGGGTCGCAAGATCCTGGATCGGCTGGTCGGTGACCTCGGCGAGACCATCGTCGTGGAGTCGATGCCGAAGCAGGAGGGGAGGAACATGATCATGGTGATCTCCCCGAACAAGCGGTACCTGGAGGCTCAGGCCAAGGCGCAACGCGCCGCGGACGGGGCCTCCGCCGAGGAGCCGGCGCTCGCCGAGGGGATCGAGATCCCTGCGGAGGTGGCCGAAGCGGTCGAGACCGCCGAGGCCATCGAGGTCGCGGACGCGGTCGAGTCCGCCGATGCGGAAGAGATCGCCGAGGCTCCCGCAACCGAGAACGAAGGGTAGTCCGATGCCGAAGATGAAGACCCACAGCGCCACCGCCAAGCGGTTCCGCGTGACCCGCAACGGCAAGGTGCTGCACCGCAAGGCCACGGGCAACCACATGCTCACCAAGAAGACCGGCAGCCAGCGCCGCCGGATCGAGGGCATGTCGGAGGTCCCGGGCAAGGAAGCGAAGAACGTCAAGCGGCTGCTGGGGCAGGGCTGAGCGATGGCACGTGTGAAGCGATCCGTCCATGCCAAGAAGAAGCGCCGTGAGGTCCTGGACAAGGCCAAGGGGTACACGGGCACGCGTCGCAAGCGCTACCGCGCCGCCAAGGAGCAGGTTCAGCATTCGGGCGTCTACCAGTTCCGTGATCGTCGCGACCGCAAGGCGCAGTTCCGCCGGCTCTGGATCGCCCGGATCAACGCAGCTTGCCGGCCGCACGGCATCTCGTACTCGCGGTTCATCAACGGGCTGAAGCTCGCCGAGATCGAGGTAGATCGCAAGATCCTGGCCGACATGGCCGTCCACGATCCCGCGGCGTTCGCCTCGCTGGTCGACCGGGCCAAGGCCGCGCTCGCCGAGGCCGCCTGACCCGATCCCGCAACGGGCACCCCGAGCCCTCCACGCACGTAGACTCCGCACGTTGGAGTTCGAGCCGGAGGGCTTCGTGCTGACATCGCCCAGGAACCCCAGGATCGCGGCCGCCACGCGTCTCAAGAAGCGCGCCTTCCGGGAGGCGGACGGTCGGTTCCTGGTGGAGGGGGCACAGGCGGTCTCCGAGGCGCTCGATGAGCCCGCCGGGCTCGAGATGCTCTTCGCCACCGACGGTCTCGACCCGCTCGTGGTGCGTGCACGACAGGCCGGTGTCGAGATCCAGCTCGTCAACGACGATGTCATGGGGAGGCTCACCTCCACGGTCACCCCTCAGGGCCTGGTCGGGGTGGCTCCGTTCCTCGACGTCGAGCTGGAGGCACTCCCCGACACCGGCTGCGTGGCCGTGCTCCACGAGGTGCGCGACCCCGGCAACGCCGGGACCGTGCTGCGCTCGGCGGATGCCGCCGGCGCCACCGGCATCGTGTTCAGCGAGACCTCGGTCGACGTCTACAACCCCAAGACCGTCCGCGCCTCCGCCGGTTCCTTGTTCCATCTGCCCGTGGTGCGCGGCGTCTCGGCCTCGGAAGCCGTCGGCGCGTTGCACGCTCGCGATTTCCGGATCCTCGCGATGTCCGCGGACGCGGACGGGGACCTGTACCGCACCGACCTCTCCGGGCCCGTCGCCTTCCTGTTCGGCAACGAGGCCCGTGGGTTGCCCGAGGAGGTGGCCGCCCTCGCGGATGCCCGCGTGCGCGTTCCACACGCGGGCCGTGCCGAGTCCCTGAACCTGGCCGCGGCGGCCACGGTTTGTCTCTTCGAGTGGGCCCGACGGGTGGCGCGCCAGGGCGAGGCTCTGGAGTCGATCATCGCGGCGGCGGCGCACGACATCCGGTCGCCGCTCACGGCGATGAAGGGATTCGGCTACGCGCTCGAGAAGCGCTGGGAGCAGATGACCGAGGAGCAGCGCGCGCTGATGCTGCAGGGGATCGTGCACGACGCGGACCGGATGGACACGATCCTGCGGCATCTCGTCGACGCCGCACGTGTGGTGGGCGGCAACCTCGAGTTGTTCCGCGAGCAGGTCGACGTGGCGGAGCTCGTCCGCTCGGTCGCGGAGGCCCAGCGCAGGGATCCGGACCACCCACCGATCGAGTGGAACGGGGAGCTCGAGCCCGTGTTCGCCGACCCTGCGCGGCTCAAGACGACCCTCCTCGCCTTCATCGAATCCTTGATCTGGTGGGCGCGGCAGGGGAGCGTTCGCGTCAGCGCCGAGCGACGGGGGGAGGACCTGCACCTGTGGGCCGAACGCGACGGGGCCGAGCTGTCCCAGTCGGATGCCGACGCCCTGTTCGTTCCCCGACGTCCGGGGGAGGGAGCGGGCAGCAAGATCGGGCTCTTCGTTGCCCGCGGGGTGGCGGAGGCCCAGGGAGGACGCACCTGGGCGGAGGTCGACCACGGGTGCCTCGGGTTCCACCTGCAGCTGCGGGTCGCCCCCGACGCCGTCTGAGACTCGCCGGGGCCGCGGGAGCCCCTTGCTAGACTCGGCAGCCTGATGGATGCCGACGAGCTCCTGCGCACCTTCGACGCCGAGCGGACGCGAGGCCTCGTCCGCTTCGCCGAGGCGATCAGCCTCGAGGAGCTCGAGTCCGCGCAGGTCGAGGTCCTCGGCCGCAGGTCCGCGCTCTCCGGCGCCCAGAAGGCCCTCGGAGGCCTGTCGGAGGACGATCGCCGGAACGTCGGGAAGGTCGCCAACGACGTGCGCGTGGCCTTGAACACGGCGCTGGAAGCTCGCAGGGAGGAACTCCGATCGGAAGCCGAGGCCGAGCTCTTGGAAGCCGACCGGGTGGACCTCACATTGCCGGGGCGTCGCCCGCGGACGGGGTCGTTGCATCCGCTCACGATCGTCGAGCGCGAGCTCGTCGGGGTGTTCACGAGCCTGGGGTTCCGGGTCGCCGAGGGCCCCGAGATCGAGGACGACTGGCACAACTTCCAGGCGCTCAACATCCCACCCGACCATCCCGCGCGCACGATGAAGGACTCGTTGTACGTGAGCGTGCCCGGTCACCCCGAGCTCCTGCTGCGGACGGAGACGAGCGCGGTGCAGATCCGGACGATGCAGTCCCAGCCGCCGCCGGTCTACATCGTCGCGCCCGGTCGGGTCTTCCGTCGCGAGACCTCCGACGCCACCCACTCGCCGGTCTTCCACCAGCTCGAGGGGCTCGCGGTGGACGAGGGCATCACGTTCGCCGACCTGAAGGGGACACTCGAGGCCGCCGTGAGGGCGCTGTTCGGGGAAGGTCGTCGTGTCCGCCTCGGACCGGCGTTCTTCCCGTTCGTCGAGCCCGGGTGCGAGGTGGGTGTCTCGTGCTTCAAGTGCGACGGGGTGGGATGTCGTGTCTGCGGCAACGGGTGGATCGAGCTGCTCGGGGCCGGCATGGTCCATCCGCAGGTCCTGGAGAACTGCGGATATGACGCCGAACGCTTCACGGGGTTCGCCTTCGGGATGGGGATCGATCGCGTGGCCCTCCTCAAGTACGCCATCCCCGACATCCGCATGCTCTTCGACGGCGACCTCCGGTTCCTCGCGCAGTTCGAAGGGGTCGCATGAGGATCGTGCTCTCGTGGCTCCGTGAGTTCGTCCCCACGGAGCTGGGCGCGGAGGACCTCGCCGAGCTCATCACCCGTCAGGGCGTGAAGGTCGAGGAGGTCCTCCGGCCGTGGGCGGGCCTCGACGGGGTCGTGGTGGCGCGTGTGAACGAGGTCGCCGACCATCCCGACTCCGACAAGCTCTGCGTCGCGAGGGTCGACGACGGGACCGGCGAGCAGGTCGTCTGCGCCGGCGTGCGGAACTTCGCCGCCGGCGACCTCGTGCCGTGGGCGAAACCGGGCTCGCGTGTGCCGGTACTCCCGGATCCCCTCGCGCCGCGGAAGCTCCGGGGCGTCGTCTCCAACGGGATGCTCTGCTCGCCGCGCGAGCTGAACATCGCGGACGTCCACCTCGGGATCCTGGTCCTCGATCCGCGCGAAGGCCTGCGCGTCGGCGATGACGTCAAGTCGGCCCTCGGCCTGGACGACGCCGTCCTCGATATCGAGGTCGAGCCCAACCGCCCGGACTTCCTCAGCGTGTTCGGCGTGGCGCGGGAGGTCGCGGCGGGCACGGGCGTCCAGCTGCGCGCGCCCGACCTCGAGCTGGAGGAGTCCGACGAGGAGGCCGGCTCCGTGGCCTCGATCCGCCTGGACGCTCCCGAGGGATGCCCGGACTACCTCGCCAGGATCATCCGCGGCGTGGATGCCACGGGGGTGAGTCCGCTCAAGGTGCAGGCGCGCCTCTCCGCTTCGGGCATGCGTCCGGTCTCGAACGTGGTGGATGCCACGAACTACGCGATGCTCGAGCTCGGGCAGCCGCTCCACGCGTTCGATATGGACCGTCTCACCGGCCCTGGCATCGTCGTGCGCTACGCGCGCGACGGCGAGCGACTGGTGACCCTCGACGACGTGGAGCGCACCCTGACCTCCGAGGACCTGCTCATCTGTGACCTGGAGCGCCCCGTCGCCTTGGCCGGCGTGATGGGCGGCGCCACCTCGGAGGTGTCGGAGGAGACCCGCGACATCCTGTTGGAGAGCGCGTACTTCACGCGCACGGGGGTCCTGCGGACCGCGCGGCGACTGGATCTGCACAGCGAGGCCTCGCACCGGTTCGAGCGCGGCGCCGATCCGGAGGGGCTGGAGCGGGCCGCCGACCCGCTGCACCCAGCTCATCACCGCCTGGGCGGGCGGTCGTGCGCTCGGCGGGGTGGCGCGTTCGGGCTCGGCCCCCGATCGATCCCGGGTCGCGATGCGGCCCTCCCGCGCCTCGATGCTCCTGGACTACGAGGTGACCGCGGCGGATGCCGGGGACGTGTTCGACCGACTCGGGATGGCGCACCGTCCCCAGGACGACCGTATCGAGGTCGAGATCCCCGGATACCGGGTCGACATCGACCGGGAGGTGGACCTCATCGAGGAGGTCGCCCGGATGCAGGGATACGACCGCATCGGCTCCGCGGTGCCGAGTGCCGGTCAGGCGGGCGGCGTGCCGGTGCCTTACGCGTTCCGCGCGCGCGTGCGCGACGCCCTTGTGCGGGCGGGACTGCGGGAGGTGTCGCTTCTCTCGTTCGCGTCCGCGGAGGACCTCGCGCTCACCGGTGACGCCGACGCGATCGCGGTGGCGAATCCGCTCCAAGCCGACGAGGGATACCTGCGCACGCGGCTGACACCGGGGCTGCTGCACGCGGTCGCCCGCAACCAGTCGCACGGCGCGGCGAGCGTCGCCCTGTTCGAGACCGGGACGGTCTTCCGGCTCGGCGACCCGGTGGAGGAGAGGCCGAAGGTGGCCCTGGCACTCGCCGGCTCCGCCGGCGAGGGGTGGGCGGCCCCGGGCCGCGCCTTCGATGTCCTGGACGCCAAGGGGATCCTCGAGGCGCTGATGGACGAGGTGGGTGTCCTCGATTGGAGGCTCGGCGACCCCATCGCCGGACCCTTCCACCCGGGGCGATCCGCCGCCGTCGTGGTGGACGGAGAGCGCGCGGGGATCGTGGGAGAGCTGCTCCCGCGGGTGGCGGAGTCCCTCGAGCTCACGGGGCGGGTGGCCGTCGCGGAGCTCGAGGTCGGCGCGCTCCTCGCCGCCACACGCAAGGAGTTCGTGGTGCAGGAGCCGCCTCGGTTCCCGCCGGTACGGCGCGACCTGGCGTTCGTGGTGCCCGAGGACGCGCCGGCGGGTGAGGTGCAGGCGATCCTGGAGGAGGCGGCCGGTGAGCTCCTCGACACCTGCCTGCTCTTCGACGTCTTCCGTGGCGGCTCGCTGCCCGTCGGGACGAAGAGCCTCGCGTACGCCGTCGATCTGCGCGCCCCGGATCGGACGCTCACCGGGGAGGAGTCCGATCGTGTGGTGGCGCGGATCGTCGACCGGCTGCGCGTGGAGTTCGGCGCCGAGCTCCGCACCGGCTGAGCCGTTCGCGCCCGCGCGCCGTCAGCGGATAGACTCGCCGCGTGGACTCGGACTACCTCTCCGTCGACGATCTCTCCCCGGAGGAGCTCCTCGATCTCCTGGCGTTGTCCGCCAAGGTGAAGGCGGATCCCGGTGCGTACACGTCCCACCTGGACCGCAAGACCGTCGCCCTGATCTTCGAGAAGCCGTCCACGCGCACGCGGGTCTCGTTCGAGGTGGGCGTCGCGCAGCTGGGTGCGCACCCGCTCGTCCTCAGCTCGAGCGAGTTACAGCTCGGTCGAGGCGAGACGATCGAAGACACCGGCCGTGTGCTGAGCCGGTACGTCGACGCGATCGTGCTCCGCACGTTCGAACAGGAGCGTCTCGAGGTACTCGCCGGGGCCGCCAGCGTGCCGGTGGTGAACTCGCTCAGCGACTTCGAGCACCCGTGCCAGGCCCTCGCGGACCTGCTCACCGTCCAGGAGCGCCTCGGCGGTCCCGGCGGACACGTGCTCACGTACCTCGGGGACGGCAACAACGTGGCGCACTCCCTGCTCCTGGCGGGCGCGAAGTGCGGGATGACGGTGCGCGTGGCCACGCCACCCGGTTTCGAGCCGATCCCGCAGGTCGTGCACCGCGCCGAGGAGATCGCGGCGCAGACGGGGGGCGCGGTGGAGGTCACGTCCGACCCGGAGGCCGCCTCAGACGGCGCCGACGTGCTGTACACCGACGTGTGGGCGAGCATGGGGCAGGAGACCGAGTCCGACGAGCGCGCGCTCGTCTTCCCCGCGTACCAGCTGAACCAGAAGCTCGTCCAGCGCGCGAACCCCGACGTCGTGGTGCTCCATTGCCTGCCGGCCCATCGCGGTCAGGAGATCACCGCCGAGGTGATGGACGGACCGCGCTCCGCGGTATGGGATCAGGCCGAGAACCGGCTCCACACGCAGAAAGCCTTGCTGCTCCGGCTCTTCGACCTCGCGTAGGCGCCTCGTGCCGCGGACCAACGACGACGTCGAGCAGGCGCTTCAGGAGTACGCCGACCTGTTGTCGATCCTGTCGAGCGACCCCTTCAAGCCTCGGGCGTACGAGAAGGCCGGCCGCGCGGTCGGAGGCTATCCCGCCGACCTCGCCGGGATGGACCTGAAGCAGATCCTGCAGATCCCCGGCGTCGGGTCGTCGATCGGGGAGAAGATCCATGCCCTCATCACGACGGGCACGATCCCCGAGCTGGAGGACCTGCGGGCGCAGATCCCCGGCGGGGTCCGGGAGATGATGTCCGTTCCGGGCCTCGGGCCGAAGAAGGCGCTGCTCCTGTATCGCGAACTGGGCATCGCCTCGGTGGACGAGCTGGCCGCCGCGCTCGACGACGATCGGATCGCGGGACTGAAAGGCTTCGGCACGAAGACGCAGGAGAACATCGCGCGGGGGATCCAGCAGCTCAGCGCCTCCGGCGGGCGCGTCCAGGTGAGCCTCGCGCTCGACGTCGCCGAGACGCTCCTCGCCGAGCTCGAACCGATGCGCCAGGTGCGTCGCGCCGCGTACGCGGGGTCGCTGCGCAGGATGGCGGAGACGATCGGTGACGTCGATCTGTTGGTGGCGGCCACCGACGCGGCGCCCGTCATGGCCAGGTTCACGTCCCTGCCGCTCGTCGCCCGCGATCCTCGCCCGCGGCGAGACGAAGTCATCCATCGTGACCGACAAGGGGCTCCAGGTGGACCTCCGGGTGATCCCGATCGAGGCCTGGGGGGCCGCCATGATCTACTTCACGGGGTCCAAGCCGCACAACGTGCGGATCCGCGAGATGGCCGTGCGCAAGGGTCTCAAACTCAACGAGTACGGGCTCTACCGGGCCAAGAGCGGGCGGCTGCTGGCCGCGGAGACCGAGGAGGCCGTGTACGAGCGGCTGGGATTGCCGTATATCCCGCCGACCCTGCGCGAGGACCGGGGGGAACTGGAGGCCGCGCTCGCCGGCGCGCTCCCGGATCTGATCCAGCAACGACAGCTGCGGGGCGATCTCCACACCCACACCAACCTCACCGACGGGCTCGCCTCCCTGGAGGAGATGGTGCGGACCGCTGCGACGTTCCGCTACGCCTACTACGCGGTCACCGATCATGCCCCCAACCTGTTCATGCAGCGGATGACCGACGAGAAGATGCTCGCCCAGCGCGTGGAGCTCGCGAAGCTGCAACAGGCCGATCCGAAGATGAGGCTGCTCCACGGCACGGAGCTCAACATCGACCTCGACGGCAGCGTGGACTGGGACGAGGAGTTCCTGTCCGGCTTCGACATCACGGTGGCCTCGGTCCATTCGCACTTCACCCTGTCGAAGGAGGATCAGACCCGGCGGGTCATCCGGGCGATCGAGAACCCCGCCGTGAACGTCATCGGCCATCTGACCGGACGGCGGATCGGATCGAGGGCCCCGATCGAGCTCGATCTCGAGGAGGTCTTCAAGGCCGCCGCTCGCACCGGCACCGCGATGGAGGTGAACTCCCATCCGGACCGACTCGACCTCAGGGACGAGCACATCCTGTGGGCCCGGCGTCACGGTGTGAAGTTCGCGATCGACACCGATGCGCACGCTCCCGTCCATCTGCCGTTGATCCGGTTCGGTGTGGCGACGGCGCAGCGCGGCTGGCTCACGAAGGACGACGTCATCAACGCCTGGCCGATCGGCAAGCTCGAGCGGTTCCTGCGCAAGGGCCGGGGGGCGTGAGCCGCCGCCGACTGTCCCGCGCGTTCTTCGACCGACCCGCGGTCGACGTCGCGCCGGCGCTGCTCGGTCGGGTGCTGGTGCGTGTCCTCCCGGACGGCACCCGCCTGTCGGGACGCGTCGTCGAAGCGGAGGCTTACGAGCCCGGCGACCCGGCGAGTCACGGGTTCCGAGGCCCGACGCCCCGGAACCGCACGATGTTCGGCCCTCCGGGACGTCTGTACGTCTATTTCACCTACGGCCACCACTGGATGATGAACGTGGTCACCCGGGCGCAGGGTCACGGCAGCGCGGTGCTCCTGCGGGCGCTCGAGCCGCTGGAGGGGCTGGAGACGATGGCGGAGGCGCGCGGTCGTGCCGCGCCTCGCGACCTCTGCTCCGGGCCGGGCAAACTGGCGCAAGCGCTCGCCGTCGACCGCGAGCAGGACGGCGAGGACCTGGTGCGGGGGCGCGTGGTCTGGCTGGAGGCGGGGGCGCCGCCCTCGTCCTCCGACGTGGCGACCGGGGGCCGGATCGGCGTCAGCGTGGGCGTCGAGCCGCAGTGGCGATTCTGGGAGCGGGGGAGCGAGTGGATCTCCCCCGGACGGCCCGGTCCGCCTAGCCCCCGGCGGAGGGCGCCGCGGAGACCGTGATCGTCACGAGCGACGTCTGGTACGCGTCCGTGCCGCCCGATGGGGTCTGATACACGACGGTTCCGGGTGGCTGGGTCGAGTGGGTCACCTGGATCTCGACGTTGAAGCCCGCGAGCTCGAGCGCGCTCTGCGCGTCGGCCTCCGGGAGCCCGATCACCGAGGGCACGGTCACGACCTGGGAGGAGGTGGGGCTCTTGCATACCTTCGTCGGCTGGGTGCCGTCGATGAACTGCAGGGTCTGGATGTTGGCCGGCAGCGTGTAGGGGTTGGGGAGGCAGTAAGGATCCTGGCTGGCGTCCACGGCCACCGAGACGTAGCCCACCTCCGGGGTGGGGAAGCTCCGGGGCGCCAGGCCTGCGGTGGCCTTCAGCATGTAGTTGCGCCAGATCTCCGCGGGCCACGTGCCGCCGAAGACCGTGATGCGCGTCGTCGGCGGCTGCATCGGGACGAGGCCCTGTTGGAAGCCCACCCACACCGACGTGACGAGTTGAGGCACGGCCCCCACGAACCACGCGTTGGTGTGCGTGTCGGCGGTGCCGGTCTTGCCGATCTGCGCCCGGCCGATGTTGGCGGCCTTCCCGGTGCCGTAGAGCACGACCTGCTGCAGGATGTCGTCGGCCACCGAGGCGATCTGCGGATCGACCACCTGTTGGGGGTTCGGGTGCGCCGCCCACAGGACGTTCCCCTGCGCGTCCTCCACCGAGATCACCGGGACGGGGGTCACGTGCTGGCCGCCCGTCGCCAACGTGCCGTAAGCGGATGCCATCTCGAGCGTGTTGACCTCGTTCGTGCCGAGCACGGCCGAATCGTAGGGGAGCAGCGGCGACTTGGGCTCGCCGACGCGGGTGCAGCACCGCAGTCCCATGCGCTTGGCGGTCTCGACCACCTTGTCCGCGCCGAGCTCGTGGATCAGCTGCGCGTACACCGTGTTGACCGAGTTCACGGTCGCGCTCTCGAGGCTCATCGATCCGTAACCGCTGCCCTCGGCGTTGGTGACGTGCCAGATGGTGCCGTCGGGCTCGGGGATGTCGATCGTGGCGGGCGCCGAGAACACCGTGCTCGGGGAGATCCCGTTCTCGAGGGCGGTCACCAGCGCGAACGGCTTGAAGGCCGACCCCGTCTGGCGCCCCGAGCCGCCGGCGCCCGTGGCGAGGTTCACGCGGCCGGCGTCGGTGCGCGACCAGAAGTCGGCGTCCTTGCCGCCCACCATCGCGCGGACGTACCCGGTGCGCGGATCGAGGGAGGTGAGCGCCGCGTCGGGGTCGCTCGGATAGGGGAGGATCGAGCGCACGGCCGTCTGCGCGGCGGCCTGCATCCGCGGGTCGAGGGTCGTCGTGATGCGGAGGCCCCCCGTGAACAGCAGCTTCTTGCGGTCCTCGTAGGTGGCTCCGAACGCCGGGTTCGTGAGGAACCATCGCTGGAAGTAGTCCACGAAGTAGGGATAGGGGTAGTGCTGCGTCGCACCGTGCCTCCTGTGGCGGATGTTCAAGGGCTCCTTGAGCGCGAGGCGATAGTCCGTGGGGTCGGGGATCATGCCCTGCTCGTCCATCAAGCGCAGGACCACGTTGCGGCGCCCGAGCGCAGCGTCGCGATCGACGTAGGGATCGAAGTGGTTCGGAGCCGTGATGAGACCGGCCAGCATCGCCGATTCCGAGAGCGTGAGGTCGTGGGCCGGCTCGGCGAAGTACGTCTGGGCCGCCGCCTCCACCCCGTAGGCACCCTCCCCGAAGTACACGGTGTTGAGGTACTGCGTGATGATCTGCTGCTTGGTCAGCTGATCCTCCAGCTGCCACGCGAGCGCAGCCTCGTCCACCTTGCGCCGGAACGTGTCGGCGGCGCCGACGTAGAGGTTCTTGACGAGCTGCTGCGTGATGGTGGATCCACCCTCCACGGCCTGGCCGGCCTGTGCGTCCTGGTACGCCGCGCGCACGATCGCCTGGACGTCGAACCCGTGGTGCCAGTAGAAGCGTCGATCCTCGATCGCGACCGCAGCATCGCGGATCGACTGCGGCATCTGCGCGTAGCGGAGCACGACGCGGTCCTCACGGGCGTGCAGCGTGGTGATCAGCGAGCCGTCCGCGGCGTAGACGAAGGTGGTCTGCGCGAGCGGGCGGGGATGGAGATCGGATAGCTGCGGCAGCCCGCACGCGGTCGCCACGAGGGCGACCCCGAGCAGGCCGGCGAAGAGGGGAAGTGCCCGCCGATCCATCGCGGCCGAGTCTACCCTCGGGTCCCCGTTTCGCCGGGAGGCCGCTGGTAGCATCCGGTGGCCATGACCGGCGACCCCCTGGCCACCCTTCGAAGCGAGACGGTCGACATCGTCCCCGAGGGCGGGCTCGAAGCCAAGTTCGCGCTCGGCCGTCCCCTGCGCGTGAAGCTGGGCGTCGATCCGAGCCGCCCGGACCTCACCCTCGGACACACGGTCGTGCTCCGCAAGCTCCGCCAGTTCCAGGACGCGGGTCACACGGCGATCTTGATCATCGGCGACTTCACCGGGCGCATCGGCGATCCGGCCGGCCGTTCGGAGACCCGCCCGATGCTGAGCGAGGACGAGATCGAGGCGAACGGGCGCACGTATCTCGCGCAGGCGGGCAAGGTCATCGACGTCGAGCGTGCGGAGCTGCGTCACAACGCGGAGTGGCTCGCGCCGATGGACATGGGCCAGCTGATCCGCCTCGCGTCGGTGGCCACCGTGGCGCAGATGCTGGAGCGCGAGGACTTCCGCGCGCGCTACCAGGAGGGCAAGCCGATCAGCGTGGTGGAGTTCCTCTACCCGCTCCTGCAGGGCTACGACTCCGTCGCGGTGCAGGCGGACATCGAGTTGGGGGGCACGGATCAGACGTTCAACCTGCTGATGGGGCGCGAGGTCCAGCGCGCGCACGGGATGGACCCGCAGGTGGTCCTCACCGTCCCGCTCCTCGAAGGGCTCGACGGCGTCCGCAAGATGTCCAAATCGCTCGACAACTACGTCGCGCTCACGGAGCCTCCCGACCTGCAGTTCGGCAAGCTGATGTCGATCCCGGACCCACTCATCGCGAAGTACCTGCGGTTGTGCGGCCCGCTCCCGGCGGACGAGGTCGACGCGATCGAGTCCGGGCTCGCCGACGGATCCCGTTCCCCGAACGCGGAGAAGCGGCGCATGGCGCGGGCCCTCGTCGACCTCTACCACGGCGCCGGTGCGGGCGCCGAGGCGGAGTCACGCTTCGATCTGGTGCACAAGGAGCACGCGATCCCCGACGACGTGGAGGAGGCGGTGATCCCCGACGACGTCGTCCGCGAGGGGAGGGTCTGGCTCCCGCGTTTGCTCGTGGGCACGGGTCTGGCCGCCTCGAACGGGGAGGCGCGGCGGGCGATGACGCAAGGGGGCGTGCGACTGGACGGCGAAGTCCTCCAGGATCCGGATGCGGAGCTCGATGTGGTGGACCTGCGCGGACGCGTCTTGCAGGTGGGGCGGCGGCGCTTCGTGCGCCTCGCCTGAGCGCCGCCGGGTCGCCCGAACGCCGGTTCGGGTACCATGGATGCGGCGAGGGCGAAAGCCCTGGTCGTGAAGCTACAAAGCCCAAGTTGACGCTCACGCCGATGCTGCTACCATAAGCGGTCGGCGCACAGCCCCTCCGCGAGGTCCCAACAACCGAGCCCGAGGTGGCGGAGCGTCGCCTCTCGCACCTTGAGAACTGAACAGTGTGTAAGAAGCCAGTGCCTTTATCCCGTCAACGGAACGGGGCGCGGTTCGCCGCGCCTCACCGACGACGAGTAGTACTGAATCCGTCCGGTAACAACACGGGCGGGATCAGCTGAAGGCCGGTCTGCGGGCAGTGCCTGCCCACGGCCGGTCGACTCCAACAACAGATAGCGAAACCCCGAGCCTTCGGGCGCGGGGATCCGATATCTCTACGGAGAGTTTGATCCTGGCTCAGGACGAACGCTGGCGGCGTGCTTAACACATGCAAGTCGAACGGTGACCAGGACTTCGGTCCTGCGATCAGTGGCGAACGGGTGCGTAACACGTGGGCAACCTGCCCCTCACTCTGGGATAACCCCGGGAAACCGGAGCTAATACCGGATACTCTCACCGAGCCACATGGCCCGGTGAGGAAAGGTCCGCCGGTGAGGGATGGGCCCGCGGCCTATCAGCTTGTTGGTGAGGTAACGGCTCACCAAGGCGACGACGGGTAGCTGGTCTGAGAGGACGACCAGCCACACTGGAACTGAGATACGGTCCAGACTCCTACGGGAGGCAGCAGTGGGGAATCTTGCGCAATGGGCGAAAGCCTGACGCAGCGACGCCGCGTGGGGGATGAATGCCTTCGGGTTGTAAACCCCTTTCGGCAGGGACGAAGCGATTGTGACGGTACCTGCAGAAGAAGCTCCGGCTAACTACGTGCCAGCAGCCGCGGTAAGACGTAGGGAGCGAGCGTTGTCCGGATTCATTGGGCGTAAAGCGCGCGTAGGCGGTTTGGTAAGTCGGATGTGAAAACACGAGGCTCAACCTCGTGCGTGCATCCGATACTGCCCGACTAGAGGTAGGTAGGGGAGATCGGAATTCCTGGTGTAGCGGTGAAATGCGCAGATATCAGGAGGAACACCGGTGGCGAAGGCGGATCTCTGGGCCTTACCTGACGCTGAGGTGCGAAAGCTAGGGGAGCGAACAGGATTAGATACCCTGGTAGTCCTAGCCGTAAACGTTGGGTGCTAGGTGTGGGGGGACATTGACCCCCTCCGTGCCGAAGCTAACGCATTAAGCACCCCGCCTGGGGAGTACGGCCGCAAGGCTAAAACTCAAAGGAATTGACGGGGGCCCGCACAAGCGGCGGAGCATGCGGCTTAATTCGATGCAACGCGAAGAACCTTACCTGGGTTTGACATGCAGGGTGAAATCGGTGAAAGCCGACGCTCTTCGGAGCCTGCACAGGTGGTGCATGGCTGTCGTCAGCTCGTGCCGTGAGGTGTTGCCTTAAGTGGCGCAACGAGCGCAACCCCTGTCCTTAGTTGCCAACGGGTCATGCCGGGAACTCTAGGGAGACTGCCGGTGCCAAACCGGAGGAAGGTGGGGATGACGTCAAGTCAGCATGCCCCTTACACCCAGGGCTGCACGCATGCTACAATGCGTGGTACAGAGGGCTGCGATCCCGCAAGGGGGAGCGAATCCCAAAAAGCCACGCTCAGTTCGGATCGAGGTCTGCAACTCGACCTCGTGAAGTCGGAGTCGCTAGTAATCGCAGATCAGCAATGCTGCGGTGAATACGTTCCCGGGCCTTGTACACACCGCCCGTCACACCACGAAAGTGGGCAACACCCGAAGCCGGTGGCCTAACCCTTGTGGAGGGAGCCGTCGAAGGTGGGGCTCGCGATTGGGGTGAAGTCGTAACAAGGTAGCCGTACCGGAAGGTGCGGCTGGATCACCTCCTTTCTAAGGAGCCTTTGGCAACCCCGGTGAGTTCGGACATCCGTTCCGTTCTCTGCATCCGGGAGACTCCAGGTCGATGCACTGGCTCCCGTCGGTGACCACGACGATCGCATCGCTAGTACGCCCGCAAGGGAGTGGAACGCGATGTCGATCCGGTGGGGTACCGACGGGCACACTGTTCAGCTTTGAGGGTGCGAGCCCTCGGGCACCTTGAGAACTCGATAGCGAGCGCGAGCATCTACAGTCAAGTTATGAAGGGCTTACGGTGGATGCCTTGGCGCCAGGAGCCGATGAAGGACGCGTCAGGCTGCGATAAGCCTCGGGGAGCTGCCTAGAAAGCTTTGATCCGGGGGTGTCCGAATGGGGAAACCCGGCTGGGGTCATGCCCAGTCACCCGTGTCTGAACACATAGGACACGAGGAGGGAACCGCTCGAAGTGAAACATCTCAGTAGGGCGAGGAAGAGAAAGCAAACGCGATTCCCCTAGTAGTGGCGAGC
This sequence comes from uncultured Actinomycetes bacterium, assembly GCA_963810945.1. Classification (GTDB taxonomy): domain Bacteria; phylum Actinomycetota; class UBA4738; order UBA4738; family HRBIN12; genus JAOUEA01. Next base: position 845,982 of record CAWEPI010000004.1, on the reverse strand, counting down.
GAACGGGGATCAGCCTAAACCGATGCAGTGTGATAGCCCGAAGGCGTTGCTGCGTCGGGGTCGTGGGACCCACGAGGATCCGCTTCGGAGGATCCGAGGAGTTACCAATCCAGCACCTAGTCGAAGGCCATGGAACGGGCCGTCACAGAGGGTAACAACCCCGTAGACGAAAGATGACTGGACTCCTTCGTGGTGTTCCCGAGTAGCACGGGACCCCTGAAATCCCGTGTGAATCTGGGGGGACCACCCTCTAAGGCTAAACACTACCTGGCGACCGATAGTGAACCAGTACCGTGAGGGAAAGGTGAAAAGTACCCCGGGAGGGGAGTGAAATAGTACCTGAAACCGTGAGCCTACAAGCAGTCGGAGCTCGTTCTGGGCAACCAGGGCGGGTGACGGCGTGCCTTTTGAAGAATGAGCCGGCGAGTTAGCGGTATGCGGCAAGGTTAACCGTTCTCGGGAAGCCGAAGCGAAAGCGAGTCCGAATAAGGCGAAGAGTCGCATGCCCTAGACCCGAAGCCGAGTGATCTACCCATGGGCAGGTTGAAGCGAGGGTAAGACCTCGTGGAGGACCGAACCCACCAGGGTTGAAAACCTGGGGGATGACCTGTGGGTAGGGGTGAAAGGCCAATCAAACTCGGTGATAGCTGGTTCTCCCCGAAATGCCTTTAGGGGCAGCCTCGGGCGTTCTGTAACGGAGGTAGAGCACTGATTGGGCTAGGGGGCCTACAAGCTTACCGACCTCAGTCAAACTCCGAATGCCGTTACACCAGAGCCCGGGAGTGAGGGCGCGGGGGCTAAGCTCCGTGTCCGAGAGGGAAACAACCCAGATCGCCAGCTAAGGCCCCTAATTCGATGCTAAGTGGGTAAGGATGTGGGATCGCACAGACAACCAGGAGGTTGGCTTAGAAGCAGCCACCCTTGAAAGAGTGCGTAATAGCTCACTGGTCAAGTGGTCCTGCGCCGACAATGTAACGGGGCTCAAGCATCGAGCCGAAGCTGCGGGATCTCACAGATGACTCGGCCGTCGAGGGAGGCCTCGACGGTCCAGGTCGTGGGATCGGTAGGGGAGCGTTCTGACGCGAGTGAAGCGGCGGGGTAACCCAGCCGTGGATGCGTCAGAAGTGAGAATGCCGGCATGAGTAGCGAAAGACGGGGGAGGAGCCCGTCCGCCGAATGCCCAAGGGTTCCTGGGGAAGGTTCATCCGCCCAGGGTTAGTCGGGACCTAAGCCGAGGTCGACAGACGTAGGCGATGGACGACTGGTTGATATTCCAGTACCACCTCATCCGCGCCCAGGCCGAATCAGCGGCACTAAGGGAACCCCTTCGGGGGCTACCGACCAACGCTGTACTAGGCCAGCGAAGGGGGGACGCAGGAGGGTAGCTCGACCCAGGCGTTGGTTGTCCTGGGGCAAGCGTGTAGGGGGACTTCCCAGGCAAATCCGGGAGGTCGTCAACCCTGAGGCGCGACGCCGAGCCGTTTCAGGCGAAGCGAGTGATCCCATGCTGCCGAGAAAAGCCTCTAGCGAGCTGATGAGGTGCCCGTACCCTAAACCGACACAGGTGGGCACGTAGAGAATACGAAGGCGATCGAGAGAACCCTGGTTAAGGAACTCGGCAAATTCCATCCGTAACTTCGGGATAAGGATGACCCCGCTAGGGTGAGGAACTTCGCGTTCCGAGCTCGAAGGGGTGGCACAAACCAGGCCCAAGCGACTGTTTACTAAAAACACAGGTCCGTGCTAAGTCGCAAGACGACGTATACGGACTGACGCCTGCCCGGTGCTGGAACGTTAAGGGGAGGGGTTAGCTCTTCGGAGCGAAGCTCTGAACCTAAGCGCCAGTAAACGGCGGCCGTAACTATAACGGTCCTAAGGTAGCGAAATTCCTTGTCGGGTAAGTTCCGACCTGCACGAATGGCGTAACGACTTGGGCACTGTCTCAACCAGGGACTCGGCGAAATTGCAATACGAGTAAAGATGCTCGTTACCCGCAGCAGGACGGAAAGACCCCGGGACCTTTACTGCAGCTTGGTGTTGGGTTTTGGCATGTGTTGCGTAGGATAGGCGGGAGGCTGTGAAGCACGGATTCCGGTCCGAGTGGAGCCACCCTTGAAATACCGCCCTTCACATGTTGGGACTCTAACCTAGGTCCGTGATCCGGATCAGGGACAGCGCCTGGTGGGCAGTTTAACTGGGGCGGTTGCCTCCTAAACAGTAACGGAGGCGCCCAAAGGTTCCCTCAGTCTGGTTGGCAATCAGACGTTGAGTGCAAGGGCACAAGGGAGCTTGACTGTGAGACCGACGGGTCGAGCAGGAGCGAAAGCTGGGCCTAGTGATCCGACGACTCCGAGTGGAAGGGTCGTCGCTAAACGGCTAAAAGGTACCCCGGGGATAACAGGCTGATCCTGCCCAAGAGTCCATATCGACGGCAGGGTTTGGCACCTCGATGTCGGCTCGTCTCATCCTGGGGCTGGAGCAGGTCCCAAGGGTCGGGCTGTTCGCCCGTTAAAGAGGCACGCGAGCTGGGTTTAGAACGTCGTGAGACAGTTCGGTCCCTATCCGCTGTGGGCGCAGGAGATTTGAGAGGAGCTACCCCTAGTACGAGAGGACCGGGGTGGACGAACCTCTGGTGTGCCAGTTGTCGCGCCAGCGGCACGGCTGGTTAGCCACGTTCGGACGGGATAAGCGCTGAAAGCATCTAAGTGCGAAGCCTCCCTCGAGATGAGATCTCCCACTGGGTTAACCAGGTAAGGCCCCTCGCAGACCACGAGGTTGATAGGCCGGAAGTGGACGCACGGCAACGTGTGGAGCTGACCGGTACTAATAGGCCGAGGACTTGACTCTTGCTCGCGCTCGCTATCGCAGTTCTCAGGCTCTGCCCGGGGACGCACCCTCGGAACCGTCCCGATCGGACCGGCATCGCCCGGATCCGGGAGGGAACCACCGTTTCGGTGGCCATAGCGGAGGGGAAACACCCGGTCCCATCCCGAACCCGGAAGTTAAGCCCTCCCGCGCCGATGGTACTGCCTGGGCGACTGGGTGGGAGAGTAGGTCGCTGCCGGAACATCTTGCAGAACGGGCCGCCCGCGAGGGCGGCCCGTTCTCGTTGTCCGCGTACCCTAGGAGCCGACATGCCCAAAGCCCTCAGTCCCCGGCCCGGCGGGAAGAGCCGGCGCCCTCCGAGCGCGCCCACCAACCTGTCGAAGGACGTGGTCGAGGAACTCCGACGCATGACCAAGCCGACGGAGGTGCGTGACGCGACGTCGCGCCTGTCCAGGGCGGTGGAGCTGCTCGAGCGCGGCGATTCCGGGGCGGCCGTGGCGGAGGCGACGAAGGCCAAGCAGCTGTCTCCCCGCTCGTCGTCGGTGCGCGAGGTGCTCGGGCTCGCCCTCTACGGCCAGGGCCGCTGGCAGGAGGCGCTCACGGAGATGAAGGCCTACCGTCGGATGGCGGGGCGGGCCGACCAGAACCACATCATCGCGGACTGCCTGCGCGCGCTCGGGCGGCCCGCAGAGGCGGTACCGCTGGCCGAGGAGGAGCTCCGCGCCAAGGTCCCCAACGAGGCCAAGGCGGAGGCCGTGATCGTGGCGGCGTCCGCGCTCGCGGACCAGGGGCGGTTCCCCGAGGCGCTGGCGTTCCTCGGCCGGGCCCGGACCCGTGACGACGTGGCCGAGGACTACACGTTGCGCCTGTGGTACGTGAAAGGCGACATCCTCGCGCGGGCGGGGCGCCGAGACGAGGCGGCGGAGCAGTTCCGCAAGGTGATGCGGCACGACGCGGGCGCGTTCGACGCGGCCGAGCGCCTCGCCGACCTCAGCTGAGCTCCCGCGCGCTCGCGGCCTCGCGTTCCCAACGCTTGCGCCAATATCGCGCCAGGCCCCCCGCGTTCATCCCGATGCTGCCGATCGCGTCGTAGCGAGCCAGGTCGATCGGCACCCCAGCGTCCTGCAGGTACTCGCGGCCGGCCTGCTCGGTGAGGAGGGCGGCGATCGCGTCCTGGTCGAGGCCGGGATCGGCTCGGAGCGCGAGCCGCACGGTTTCCGACCACGCGCGCACGCGCTCACTCGCTCGCGCGCACCCCTCCTGCGGATCGTCGATGGGTCCGAAGTGCGAGGTGAGCAAGACGCTCGGCTCCAGCGCCCGGATCCGCTCGATGCTGGCGAGCGCCAGCTCGACGTCGACCTCGGGGGGCGGCAGCGCAGGCCGGTAGGCGTCCGCCCATGGGAGATGCGAGCCCACCGCCTCGCCGGTGAACACGGCTCCCGTGGCCGGATCGTGGAGCGCGACGTGGTGCGAGGCGTGCCCGGGGGTGTAGACGACGTCGAGGTGGCGGCCTCCGATGGGGATCCGGTCGCCGTCGCCCACGGTGCGGATCCGCGCCGCGTCGACGGGAAGGGTCTCGCCGTAGAGGGCCCGCATCCGCGACTCCCCGTAGGTCCGGGCGGTGCTCGCCACGAGGCGGGCGGGGTCGACCAGGTGGGGTGCGCCTCGTTCGTGCACCCACACGGTGGCCCGTGCGTACCTGCGGAGCAGCACCCCCACGCCGCCCGCGTGATCGAGGTGGATGTGGGTGACGACGACGTGGGCGAGGTCGCCGGGGCCGAGGCCGATCCGCTCGAGGCCGGCCTCGAGGGTGGGGGCGTCGGCGGCGGAGGCGGCTTCCACGAGGACCGGCTCGTCGCCGCCGATCACGTACACCGAGTTGAACGCGTCGAGGCCGGCCGTGCCGGTATCGATCGCCGTGATCGAGGGGGCCACCTCGAAGGTCGGGGGTTCCGGGGCGCTCACGCCGGGAGTCTGGCACACGGTGTCGGCGGCCGGTGCTAGCGTTCGGCGTTCCTCCCCCGCGACGGAAGGGGTCGCGGAATGGTCACGGTGAACGTGGTCGTGCTGGCAGGGTCGGTGGCGGCGGAGCCCGTGCAACGGCGGATGCCCTCGGGTGACGAGGTCACGGAGCTGCGGCTCGCGGTCCCGGAGCTGGGCAAGCGGCTGCTCCCGCTGCCGGTCGCCGCGTGGCATGCCACCGTCGGGAGCCAGGCCCTCGAGGGGATCGCCAAGGGCGACGACGTGCTCGTCTACGGACAGCTCGTGCGGCGTTTCTATCGGAGCGGGGCCGGTGCGCGCAGCCTCACCGAGGTGGTGGCGACCGGGATCAAGAAGCTGGAGGCGGTCCGTGCCTAGGCCGACGATGCGGCGGGGTCGAGCGGCATCATCACCATCCCGGTGCGAGGTTTGGGCCAGAAGTACGTCGACTTCTGTGGCAGGCGCTCTCCGCGGTCGATCGCCGCCCTGATCCGTTCGGGGGTCGTGGGCGGGAGGAAGTACGCGGCCACGGCCTCGCCCGCGCGCACCGCGTCGTCGGCCGCCCGCGCATCGGGCACGTAGCGGAGGGACCCAGCAGGGGCCGTCGCGTCGAGCACCTCCGCGTGGAGCGCTTCCACGGCGGGCGGGGGCGTGTGGAGGCCGGCGGTCCGATAGACCACCTCACCGCCTTGCGACGTGGCCGTGGCCACCACCACCGAGTCGTCGGAGAGCGCATGGAGCGCCGCCTCCAGGTCAGGGACGGGGGTGCCGATCGTCGGTGGATCCCCCGCGAGCTGCAGCCTATGGAACGGCAGCACCGGGAGGTGCTCCGCCGCGGCGTCCACCACCAGCGTGAGCACGCGGTCCCACGCCCCCGGACCGTCCGTCGCATCGCGCTCTTCGCGGTAGCGCAGGGCCGTGGTGTAGCGATGGTGCCCGTCCGCGATCAGGAGCGGCTCCGGCGCGAGCCAGGAGGCGATCGCGGGATCGGGCGCGAGGGGCCACATGCGATGGCGAACGCCCTGCTCGTCGACGAGCGCGAACGGCGTCGGAGTGCCCGAGAGACCGTGCAGGAGTTCCGCGAGCGGCGCGCACGGCCCCGGCACCGTCCCGTAGACGGCCGAGAGGTGCGTGGCGGTGGCTCGGAGCAGGCGGAGCCGGTCCTCGACCGGCCCGGGCATCGTGTGCTCGTGCGGGATCACACCGCCGCCCCAGGGCTCCAACTCCATCGCCACCATGAGGCCGCGGATCCGGCGCTCGACGCCGTCGAGGCCGAACTCCATCTCGTAGGCGTAGTACGAGGGGTCGGGGGAGCGCCGGAGCGCGCCGCGAGCCTCCCAGTCCCTGAGCAGGTGCGCCGCCCGAGCGTAACGGCTCCCCGGGTCGGCCGGGTCCTCCGACCCTTCGGCGAGGTCGAGGTGCACCACGCTGAACGGGCTCGCCTCGAGGTAGGCGCGGCGGCGCGCGTCGCTGATAACGTCGTAGGGCGGCGCCGTCACCCGATCGAGGGGGCCGGCCACCGCCGCATCGAAGACGAGCCCTCGGAACGGGGAGATGCGAGGCATGCACCTTGTATAGCAGTCGCCCGGAGCCCGAGGCCGCGTACGACCTCTATCAGCGCGGCCTCCGGCTGCTCCAGGAGGGGCATCCGCATCAGGCCGCCACCGTGCTGACCCGCGCCAAGGCGCTCGAACCGGAGAAGGCGTCGATCCGGGAGGTGCTGGGGCGCGCGTTGTACATGAGCGGGCGACCCACGCGGGCGCGGCTCGAGTTCGCGAAGACGGTGAAGCTCAACCCGGCCGACGACTACGCACACTTCGCGCTGGCCACGGCGTGCGAGCGCACCGGTGAGCGGCAGCGTGCCATCGCGCACGCGAAGCTCGCCGCCGCGCTGCACCCGGGCGTCGAGGCGTACGAGCGCATCCTCAGGCGGCTCTGCGCGTAGATGCTGGTCTCCCGCTACGACGCCTTCCTCCTCGATCTCGACGGGGTCCTGTACCGGGGCGCCGTCGCGGTGGACGGCGCGGTGGACGCGATGGCGCGCCTGCGCACGCTCGGAGGGCGTGTGGCCTTCGTGACCAACAACTCGTCGCGCACGCCCGAAGCCGTCGCGGCGAAGCTGCGCGGCCTCGGCATCGCCGCCGACGCGTCCGAGGTGGAGACCTCCGCCCTCACGACGGCTTCGATGCTCGCCGAGCGGGGTGTCGCCACCGCGTTCGTCGTCGGGGAGGAGGGGATCACGCGCGCGCTCGCCGACCGCGGCGTCGCGGTGGTGGAGGGTGAGCCCGCCGCGGTGGATGTGGTGGTCGTGGGCCTCGATCGGCAGGCCGACTACGCCGAGCTCCGCACCGCGTCGATCCTCGTCGAGTCCGGCGTGCCCCTGGTGGCCACCAACGCGGACGCCTCGTTCCCCGCCGCCGACGGTCGGGCCTGGCCCGGCGCCGGAGCCCTGCTGGCGGCGATCGAGGTCACCACGGGGGCACGCGCCGAGGTGGTGGGCAAGCCGAACGCTCCGATCCTGCGGGCCGCGCTCGCGCGCGCCGGTGGCGGCACCCCGTTGGTGATCGGCGATCGCCTCGAGACGGACATCGCCGGGGCGGGCGCGATGGGGTGGGACTCCCTCCTGGTGCTCACGGGCATCGCGCGCCGCGAGGACCTGGAGGCGTCCGAGGCGCGGCCCACGTTCGTCGGCGAGGACCTCGGCGCGCTCTTCGAGACCCCTTCCGGCTGAAGAGCCCCCGAGGCCCGGGGGTAGACTGGGTGTTGGCGCCACCTCACCGATGAGATGAAAGGACATCCCATGCTGCTCGACGACCTGCGCGACACCCTGGAAGCCGCGATCGGGATCCTCAGCCCCGCGAGGGCACAGCAACTGGCCAAGGACATGATGGAGCCCGGAGCCGCCAAGGAGCAGGTGGCCAAGGCCTCGGCCGACCTGCTGGAGTGGTCCCAGCGCAACCGCGACCGCCTCAAGGAGTTCGTGGCCCGTGAGGTTCAGCACCAGGTGAAGACCGTGGGCGTGGCCTCGCAGGCAGACCTGGACGCGCTGAAGAAGCGCGTACGCGAACTGGAGCGCGCGGCGGGCATGACCGCGTCGGGGCGCAAGAAGACCACCGCCCGGAAGTCCACGGCGAAGAGGTCCACGGCGAAGAAGCCTGCCCCCACCGCCCCGGCCCCGGCAACGGGATCCGAGCCCCCCGCCGACGCCTGAGGCGCCACGAGGGTCGATCGGTGACGCGCCGCCGCCTCGACGCGGAGCTCGTGCGCAGGGGGCTGGCGGCGAGCCGGTCGGAGGCTCAGGAGGCCGTGAGGGCGGGCCTGGTGTCGGTCGCGGGCACCACCGCGACCAAGGCCGCGACGATGGTCGCCGACGACGCCCCGGTGGTGATCGCCGCTCCGGTCAGGCGGTACGTCTCACGCGGCGGGGAGAAGCTGCGCGCCGGCCTCGACCGCTTCGCACTCGATCCGCGCGGTCGCGAGTGCCTCGACGCCGGCGCGTCGACCGGCGGCTTCACCGACTGCCTCCTGCGCGCGGGCGCCGCGCGGGTGACGGCGGTCGACGTCGGCTACGGGCAGCTCGCGTGGGAGCTTCGCACCGACGATCGCGTGGTCGTGCGGGAGCGCACGAACGTCCGTGAGCTGGGCCGCGAGGATCTCCCCGCCGCCCCGGAGCTCGTGGTGGCCGACCTCTCCTTCATCTCGCTCAGGCTGGTGATCGGCGGGCTCGCCCGCCTCGCGACCCCCGACGCCGCCTTCGTCCTGCTGGTCAAGCCGCAGTTCGAAGCGGGCCCGGACGACGTCCGTCGGGGCGGCGTGGTGCGCGAGCCCGACGTCTGGCGGCGGGTCCTGGCCGAGGTGAGCGAGGCCGCGGCGCGCGCGAGCGTCACCCCGGCGGCGGCCATGGCCTCGCCGGTGATCGGGCCCGCCGGCAACGTCGAGTTCCTGCTGTACGGGCGCAAGGGTCCCGTGATGGCCGAGGCCGGAGCGTCGGCCCCTCCCGGGCCCGATCTCGACGCCGCGGTGGCCGAAGGGGCGGCGATCCGGGGATGACGCGGGTCGGCTTCGTCACGCACCCTCGCCGCGAGGCGGCCCAGGAGGCCACCGAGACGCTCCGTGCCCTCTGCCGATCCGCCGGGGCCGAGACCGTCGTGCTGCCCGACGACGGGCACCGGCCACCCCAGGGGGCGGAGGGGCTCGATCTCGTGATCTCCGTCGGCGGTGACGGCACCTTCCTGCGGGCCGCGTTCGCCGCCTCGGTGGCCGGGTGTCCGGTCCTCGGTGTGAAGGTCGGCCGGCTCGGGTTCCTCACGGAGGTCGAGCCCGGGGACGCCCCACCGCTCGTGCGCAGCGTCCTGGCCGGCACCGCGCGGATCGAAGAGCGCCTAGCCCTCACCGTGGAGCCCGTCGACGGCGCCGACTTCAGCCCGCAGTGGGGGCTGAACGAGGTCATGGTGGAGAAGCGCGCCCGCCACCGTCTGATCCGCCTCGTGGTCGAGGTCGACGGCGCCTACGTCACGACGTTCTCGGCGGACGGCGTGATCGTCGCCTCCCCGACCGGATCGACCGCGTACTCCTTCTCCGCCCGCGGTCCGATCGTGAGCCCCGACGTGGACTCGCTCGTGCTGACGCCGATCGCGGCGCACATGGTGTTCGATCGATCATTCGTCCTGTCCGCGCGCAGCCAGGTCCAGCTCCAAGTGGTGGGGGAGGAGAGCGGCATCCTCTCCGCGGACGGGCGTCAGAGCATCGAGCTCCCGGTGGGGGCGCGTGTTCGGATCCGTGCCTCGGCCCGACCGGCCCGGCTCGTGCGGCGCGACGACGCGCCCGGGTTCCTCTCCCTCGTGCGGGAGAAGTTCCGCCTCCCCGGCGACATCGATGCCGAGCTGGACGGGGGCAACGATGTCGGGGGCGGGGGCTAGACTCCCCGCGTGCTCCACGAGCTGCGCATCACGGGGCTGGGCGTCATCGACGACCTCGATCTCGAGCTCCACGCCGGCCTCAACGTGCTCACCGGCGAGACGGGCGCGGGCAAGACCATGGTCACCGTGGGCCTCGCGCTCGCGCTCGGCGCGCGCGGCACGGCCTCGCTCGTGCGTGCGGGGCGCACGGCCGCGCGCATCCAGGCCCGCTTCGACGCCCCGGCGGGTTCCGAGGAGTGGAGCGAGGACGGCGAGCTGATCCTCGCCCGGTCGGTGGGGGCGGAGGGGAAGAGCTCCGCGCGGATCGGCGGACAGCTCGCCACGGCGTCGGCCCTCGCCCAGCTGGGGGAAGGGCTCGTGGAGGTGCACGGCCAGCACCAAGCCCAGCGGCTCCTGCACGCCGCGACGCAGACGGCGTTCCTCGATCGCTCGGCGGGCGAGGCGCACCTCGTGGCGCTCGCCACCTACCGGGAGTCGTTCGAGGCGTTGCGGCTCGTCCGCGCGCAGCTCGATGAGCTGCGCGACGACGCCCGCGATCGCGAGCGCGAGCTGGATCTGCTCGCATATCAGGTCAACGAGATCCACGCCGTCGACCCGCAGCCCGAGGAGACGCCGGCGCTCGTGGCGGAGGAGGCGCGCCTCGCGCACGTGGAGCGCCTCCTCGAGGAGGCGGGGGCCGCGGAGGCCGCCCTCGCGGACGACGAAGGCGTCGCGGATGCCCTCGGCGACGTCGCCGGAGCCCTGGAGGCGGCCGCATCGCTCGATGCCGGCGCGGGCGAGCTGGCGACCCGCGCACGAGGGCTGGCGGCCGAACTCGGGGAGCTGGCCCGCGACGTCCGCGGCTATCGGGAAGGCCTCCTGGCCGACCCGCAGCGGCTCCAGGAGGCACGGGACCGGCTCGCATCCCTGAAGGCCCTGCAGCGCAAGTACGGCGAGACCGACGGGGACGTGCTCAGGTTCCTGTCGGGGGCCGAGGAGCGGCTGGATGCGCTCACCGGCGCCGATGATCGGATCGCCGACCTCGCGGCCCGGGAACAGGAGCTCGCGGCCACCGCCGCGGCGCGCGCGGCGGTGATCTCGGAAGGCCGCGCCGCCGCCGCGCCGGGGCTCGCGCGCGCGATCGGGGACGAGCTCGAGGAGCTGGGGATGCCCGGCGCCCGGGTCGAGGTCGAGCTGGAGCCCATGACGGAGCTCGCAGGGGCCGGCGCCGAGCGGGCCGAGCTCCGCTTCTCCGGGGCCCCCGGCCAACCGCTGCAGCCCCTCGCCAAGACCGCTTCGGGGGGCGAGCTGTCCAGGACGATGTTGGCCTGTCGCAGCGTCCTGGCGGACCTCGACGACGTGCCCACGCTGGTCTTCGACGAGGTGGACGCGGGGATCGGCGGACAAGCGGGGCTCGCGGTGGGCCGTCGCCTCGCGCGTCTGGCGCTCGGACGGCAGGTGCTGGTCGTGACGCACCTCCCGCAGATCGCGTGCTTCGCGGACCGTCACGTGCGGGTGCGCAAGGAAGGCGACGAGGCCACCGTGGAGGTCCTCGACGACCGCGAGCGGGTCGCTGAGCTCTCCCGGATGCTCGCGGGGCTGGCCGACAGCGAGTCGGCCGTCTCCCACGCCGAGGAGCTGCTGGGCGAGGCCGCGAAGGTTCGGGCAGGGGCATGAGAGCACCCCGAGGGGCCCGCCACGACACATTTCTGGGGCAACACGCCCGAGCCGTCGGCCCCCTCTGCTAGCATCGCTTCCCGTGGTGAGAGAACGGTCGAAGTTCATCTTCGTGACGGGTGGCGTCGCTTCAGGACTCGGCAAGGGCATCACCACCGCCTCCCTCGGCCGCCTCTTCAAGTCCCGGGGTCTCAAGGTCGTCCTCCAGAAGCTCGACCCGTACATCAACGTCGATCCGGGCACGATGAACCCGTTCGAGCACGGCGAGGTCTTCGTCTTGGACGACGGGGCCGAGACGGATCTCGATCTCGGGCACTACGAGCGCTTCCTGGACGCCGACCTCCACCGCGGGTCCAACTTCACCACGGGCGCCGTCTACTCGTCGGTGATCGCGAAGGAACGCCGCGGCGACTACCTGGGCAAGACCGTGCAGGTGATCCCGCACATCACCGACGAGATCAAGGAGCGGGTGCGTTCGCTCGCCGAGGCGGAGCAGGCCGATCTGGTGATCGTGGAGATCGGCGGCACCGTCGGTGACATCGAATCGCTGCCGTTCCTGGAGGCCATCCGTCAGCTGCGCAACGAGGTGGGGCGCACCAACTGCGCGTTCGTCCACGTCTCGCTGATGCCGTTCATCGGCCCCTCCGGCGAGCTGAAGACCAAGCCCACGCAGCACTCCGTCAAGGAGCTGCGCGCGCTCGGTCTGCAGCCCGACGCCATCGTCTGCCGTTCGGACCGGCCCATCGGACGCCACCTCAAGGAGAAGATCTCCCTGCTCTGCGACGTCCCCATCAGCGGCGTGATCAGCGCCGTGGATGCGGCCTCGATCTACGAGGTGCCCCTCGTCCTGCACGAGGAGGGCCTCGACGCCGAGCTCGCCACCCACCTCGGGATCGATCACGAGCCCGACCTCTCCGAGTGGACGTCGCTCGTCGACCGGATCCACGCCGCCTCGGAACCGGTCACGATCGCGGTGGTCGGCAAGTACGTGAACCTGCGCGACGCCTACCTGAGCGTGATGGAGTCGCTCTACCACGGCGGCTTCCACCACGGCGCCGACGTGCGGATCCGCTGGGTGGCCTCCGACGATCTCGGCGGCTCCGCCACGGAGGAGGCGCTCCACGACGTCGACGGCATCCTCATCCCGGGGGGCTTCGGGGTCCGCGGCGTGGAGGGCAAGGTCGCCGCGGTGCGCTTCGCGCGCGAGCGCCAGATCCCGTTCCTCGGGATCTGCCTCGGCCTGCAGGTCGCGGTCGTGGAGTTCGCGCGCAACGTCTGCAAGCTCGAGGGCGCCAACTCCTCGGAGTTCGATCCGTCGACGCCCCATGCCGTGATCGACCTGCTGCCCGAGCAGAAGAACGTGACGGACATGGGCGCGACGATGCGCCTGGGCGCCCAGGCCTGTTACCTGGTGCCCGGCACCAGGGCCGCCTCGGCCTACGGCGAGGAGGTCGTAGAGGAGCGCCACCGGCACCGATGGGAGGTGAACCCGGCGTACCACGAGGCCCTGGAGTCCCACGGGCTCGTGCTCTCCGGGAACTCCCAGAAGGGGCGCCTCACCGAGATCATCGAGCTGCCGGATCATCCGTTCTTCGTGGCGGGACAGTTCCACCCGGAGCTGCGCTCGCGCCCCACCCGGCCGCACCCGCTCTTCCGGGAGTTCGTCGGCGCCGCCCAGCGCTACGCGCGGACGCGGGCGGATCGCGCGGTTTCCGTCATCGGATAGGCGATGCCCGAGCCCCGGGCCTTCGCCACGGCGTTCGACGGGGTCGCGTTCCGCGTCGACGTGGAGGACTGGCCCGAGATCGGGCCCTGGGAGGTCGTGCACCACAAGGGCGCGGCCGCCGTGCTCCCGCTCACCCCCGAGGGCGACGTGCTGCTCGTGAAGCAGTTCCGGCCTCCGGTGCGGGAGGTGCTCACGGAGATCCCCGCGGGACTGCTCGACGTGGACGGCGAGGACGCCCTCAGCTGCGCGGGGCGCGAACTCCTCGAGGAGACGGGGTACCGACACACGGTGATCGAGTTCCTCGGCGGCTACTACGCGAGCGCGGGGTTCACCGACGAGTACGTGCACGTGTTCTGGGCGCGCACCGAGGCCGAACCGACCGGCCGCCCCGAGGCCGGGATCGAGCTGATCCGCATCCCGCTGGACCGGATGGTCGCCGCGGCGCGCGGCGGCAAGATCCGCGATGTGAAGACCGCGTTCGCGCTGTTGCTCGCGGCCACCGCCCCGGCCCTGCCCACGCCGTGACGACCTCCCGGAGCGACGGCGGCACCGGCACCGACCCGATCGCGCTCGAGGCGGATCGCTTCCTCGATCACCTCACCGTCGAGCGCGGGCTCTCGGACCACACGCTCGCGGCGTACCGGCGCGACCTCAGCCGCTACGTGGCGTTCCTCCACCGCCGTGACGTGGCCTCGTTGGACGCGGTCGACGAGTCCACGGTCCGGTCCTTCGTCGCGTCGATCTCCGCCTCCACCCACGGCGAGGACGATCGCCCCTACCGAGCGACGTCGGTGGCCCGTACGCTCTCGGCCGTCCGCTCCTTCCACCGGTTCCTCCTGCGGGAGGGCGTCACCGCGCGCGATCCCGCGGCGAGCATCCGCCAGCCCAAGCTCCCGCGGTCGCTCCCGCGCCCGCTCGGTGTCGACGAGGTCCTCCGACTGCTCGAGGCCCCCGAGGAAGCAACGCCCGCTGGCCTGCGCGACCGCGCGCTCCTCGAGCTGCTCTACGGGTCGGGGCTGCGGGTCTCGGAGCTGGTCGGTCTCGACGTCGACGACGTCGACCTAGAAGAGGGAGCCGTTCGTGTCCTCGGCAAGGGGGGCAAGGAGCGCGAGGTGCCGCTCGGGCGCTTCGGAGCGGAGGCGGTCGCGGCCTACCTCACGCGCGCGCGGCCGTCGTTCGTCTCGGGCGCGAGCCGGGGCGCGCTCCTATTGAACCGGCGCGGTGGGAGACTGACGCGTCAGAGCGTCAACCGCATCCTCGCCACGTACGTGCAGGCGGTCGGCATCGAACGCCGCGTGACGCCGCACTCGCTGCGACACTCGTTCGCCACGCACCTGCTCGAGGGCGGGGCCGACGTCCGTGTGGTACAGGAGTTGCTGGGTCACGCGAGCGTCGCCACCACGCAGATCTACACGTTGGTGACCGAGGAGCACCTGCGTGAGGTGTACTACACCTCACATCCGCGAGCGCGGCGCGGGATGAGCACGGGAGGTGATCATGGAGCTTGATGCGCTGAGGGCGCAGCTCGAGGGGCAACGAACGAACCTGCGAACCGAGCTGCAGGAGCTGGGCGCGGATCCCGACGCGGACGAGGTCGCGTTCGCGGGCGATGCGGGCTTCTCCGACCGCTCGCACAGCACCGAGGAACGTTCGCGGCTGATCTCGGTCTCACGAGCGCTCCGATCGAACCTGCGCCTGGTGGACCGGGCCCTGGCGAAGATGGATGCCGGGACCTACGGCACGTGCGAACGCTGTGGCCGACCGATCGCCCCCGAACGGCTGGACGCCCTGCCGTGGGCGATCCTCTGCATCGACTGCAAGAAGCTGGGGGACGGCGGTTGAGCCCGAGTGCTCCGGGTGGGAGAGGAGCGGGGAGCCACGGGACACAAGCGTGCTGCGTGGGCACCTTCTCGTCGATCGCCCGCGCCTGCGTCGCGGCTCAGGAGTAGACCCCAGACCTCCCTGTACGATGCGCTCCCATGGATGGTGCGATCCGACCGTCGAGCGCCGAGGGGCCGTGAGTCGACCCGTGAGCGAGCCGAAGGTGCCTCGGGTGTGCGTGATCGTCTGCGACTCCTGGGGCGTCGGCGACGCCCCCGACGCGGCGGCCTACGGCGACGGGGGCTCGGACACGCTCGGCAACACCTCCCGGGCGGTGGGGGGCTTGCATGCACCGAACCTCGAGGTGATGGGACTCGGCTCCCTCACGACGATCGAAGGCATCGCCCCGCGCGCGGAACCGGGAACGGCGCACGGGCGCGCCACGGAGGTCTCGGCCGGCAAGGACACCACCACCGGGCACTGGGAGATGATGGGGATCCGCCTCGACGACCCTTTCCCGCTATACCCCCACGGGTTCCCCCCCGAGGTGATCGAGCCGTTCGAGGCCGCGATCGGTCGCGAGGTCCTCGGGAACGTCCCCGCCTCGGGGACGGAGATCATCGCGGAGCTCGGGGAGCAACACATGAGGACGGGCCGCCCGATCGTGTACACGAGCGGCGACAGCGTGTTCCAGATCGCCACCCACAAGGCCGTGGTGCCCCTAGAGGAGCTCTACGCATGGTGCAGGACCGCGCGGTCCCTGCTGACGGGCCCCCATCTGGTGGGACGCGTGATCGCGCGTCCGTTCGAGGGGGAGCCGGGCGCGTTCGTGCGCAGCCCGGAGCGCCGCGACTATGCCGTCCCGCCGCCGGGCCCGACCGTCCTCGACGCCCTCGACGGCGCCGGGGTCTCCGTGATCGGCGTGGGGAAGATCCAGGACATCTTCTCCCGACGCGGCATCACCGAGGCCGTCTACTCCGACTCGAACGCGCACGGGATCGATCTCACCCTGGACTACCTCCGAGGGCGCGAGAGATCGTTCGTGTTCACGAACCTCGTCGACTTCGACTCGAAGTACGGGCATCGCAACGATCCGACCGGCTACGCGGGCGCCATCGAGGCCCTCGACACGCGGCTCCCCGAGATCGTCGGAGCCCTCGACGGGGGCGTGCTGCTGATGACCGGCGATCACGGATGCGACCCCACCACACCGTCCACTGACCACTCGCGCGAACGCACCCCGCTGCTCGCTGCCGGTCTGTCCGGGGGCCCATTCGACATCGGGACCAGAGCCTCGTTCGGCGACCTGGGGCAGACCGTCGCGGATCTCCTGGGCGTCGAGGTCGAGGGTTTGGTGGGGGAGAGCTTCGCAGACCGGATCGGTTGTGGATGATGGCGATCCACACCCTCAGGTCGAGCGTGCACATCACCGCCTGCCTTCGGGATCGATGTCTGCGGATGAAGCCTCGACCTACGGTGGAGACCGCGCTGAAGTGCCAGCTCAGAAGGGGTGCAACGCCCCCATGACCTCGATCGATCCGCGGCAGATCGTGGCCGCCAAGCGCGACGGCCGAACCCTCGCTCCGGGTGACATCCAGGCCTTCATCGAGGGTTACACCAAGGGCGAGATCAGCGATGCGCTCGCCGCCGCGTTCCTGATGGCCGCCCTGATCCGGGGCCTCGATGAGGACGAGACGCTGGCCCTCACCAAGGCGAAGATCGCCTCCGGCGCGACGATCTCGTTCGCCGGTCTCGATCGGCCCACCGTCGATAAGCACTCAACCGGCGGGGTCGCCGACGGCGTGACGCTCGTCTTCGCCCCCGTCGCGGCCGCCGCCGGTCTTGCCGTGGCGAAGCTCTCGGGGCGCGGGCTCGGGCACACCGGCGGCACCCTCGACAAGCTCGAGTCCATCCCGGGACTGCGGACCGACCTCACGCCCGAAGAGATCCAGGCGCAGGTGGCCCGCATCGGGTGCGCCGTGGCCGCCCAGTCCGCCCTGGTCGTCCCCGCCGACGGCGCCCTCTACGCCCTGCGTGACGCGACCGCCACGGTGCCGTCGATCCCGCTCATCGCCGCGAGCGTGATGTCCAAGAAGCTCGCGGTGCTCACCGACCTGATCCTGCTCGACGTGAAGGCGGGCTCCGGTGCGTTCGTGAAGACCCCCGAGGAAGCCGAGCGGCTCGCGCGCGCGTGCCTGGGGTTGGCGCGGGGGCTCGAGCGGCCGGCCCGCGCCGCCGTGACCGACATGTCCCAGCCGCTGGGCGACGCGATCGGCAACGCGCTCGACATCGTGGAGGCCGTGGAAGTGCTGCGCGGAACGCAGGGCGGCCGACTGCGCGAGTTGGTGGTCCTATTCGTCGCGGAGGCGCTCGCCGCCACCACCCGGATCGACCTCGAGGACGCCGTGGCGCGCGCGCGCGCCTGCCTGGACGACGGGAGCGCGCTGGAGCGGTTCCGGGTGATGGTGGAGGCGCAGGGCGGTGACCCGCGCGTGGTCGATGACCCCGCTTCGATCCTGCCTCGCGCGTCGGTGATCGTGCCGCTGCTCGCCGATCGCGCGGGGACGCTCGCGACCACCGAGGCGGAGGACATCGGCCTCGCGTCCGGGGCGCTCGGCGCCGGACGGGTCCAGAAGGGCGACCCGATCGACCCCGCGGTGGGTATCGTGTTGCACGCCAAGATCGGCGACCGGCTTGAGGTCGGGATGCCGATCGGGGAGATCCACGCCCGGGACGAGGGGGCGGCACGGGAAGCGGCACGGCGCACCCTCGGGGCGCTGATCATGACGGAAGGACCGGTCGAGCCTCCGCCGCTCGTCTACAGCTGGCTCGACGCGGACGAAGGTGAAGGGAGGGCGGGATCAGCGGCAAGAGTCTGATGCTCACCCTCTACCTGGCCGTGAGCCTGCTCATCGCCACGGACGTGCGCGAGTACGCGCGCGCCGTCGCAGCGACGCGCCTGCACGATCCCGACGCCGCGCCTCTGGGGCCGGTTGAGCCTGAACCCCAAGGTCTGGTTCGACCCGTTCGGATCGGGCCTCCTCCCGGCACTGATCCTGGTCCTGTGGGCGGCGAACGCCTTCCTCCCTCCCGTGGTCGCATACGGGAAGCCCGCCCCCGTCGACCCGAGCTACTTCCGCCGGTACAAACGCGACTCGGTCATCGTCGGCCTCGCCGGGCCGGTGGCGAACCTGATCCTCGCCAGTGATCGCGCTGCTGCTGGTCAGGGTTTCGCTCCCGGCGGAGGCGACGCGCATCGTTCTCGCCTTCGCCGTCGTGAACCTCTTCCAGGCCTTCTTCCACCTGCTCCCCATCCCGGGGCTCGACGGGGCCCGACTGGTGGGACTCGTGCTCCCGCCGCGCGCCGCCGAGGTGTACCGCAACCTCGACGCCTACCTCGCCCTCTTCGTGCTCGTGGTGATCTTCCTGCTGGCCGCGCCGGTACACAGCATCGTCTTCGGGCTCACGAACGCCGTCTGCCGGAGCGTCGGCCGGCTTCAACTGCGTCGCCCCTTGAGCCGAGCTCCCGGTGCCGGGCGCGTCGCCGCGCTATCATCCCCGGCATCGTGAGCGACGCCCCCGACCCGACCCCGTCCGCAGGCCCCCGCCGGGTGCTCACCGGGTACCGCCCGACCGGGCCCGTCCACCTCGGGCACTGGGCGGGCAACATCGAGAACATGCTCCGCCTCCAGGAGGACCCCGCGTACGACTGCTTCTACTTCGTCGCGGACTGGCACATGCTCACCACGCACTACGACCGCACCGACGAGCTCGCCGCGTGGACGGAAGGGCTGGTCATCGATTGGCTCGCCGCCGGGATCGATCCCTCGAAGGCCGTGATCTACCGCCAGTCGGACCTGCCGGAGGTGGCGGAGATGGCCCTGCTGTTCGGGATGACCACTCCGCTCGGGTGGCTCGAGCGCGTCCCTTCGTTCAAGGAGCGGCTGCGCGACATGGCCGAGCGCGAGGTGGCCAACTACGGGTTGCTCGGCTACCCCGTGCTGCAAGCGGTGGACATCACGATCGTGCGGGGGGAGCTGGTCCCGGTGGGCCAGGACCAGGTCGCGCACCTCGAGCTCTCCCGCGAGATCGTCCGACGGTTCAACGGGCTCTACGGCGACGTCCTCGTGGAGCCGCAGCCCCTGCTCTCCGAGACCCCGCTGATCCCGGGCAGCGACGGACGCAAGATGTCCAAGTCGCTCGACAACTTCATCGGCATCCGCGACGAGCCCGACGAGATCCGCGCTAAGGTGCGCTCGTTCATCACCGACCCCCAGAAGGTGCGCCGCGGCGATCCCGGACGCCCGGAGATCTGCCCGATCTTCGCGCTGCACCGCCACTTCTCGCCCGGGGACGTCGACCGGATCGAGGCGACCTGCCGCACGGGGGAGCTGGGCTGCGTCGACTGCAAGACGCTGCTCGCCGACAACCTGATCGAAGCCTTCCGGCCCTTCCGAGAGCGCCGGGCCGAGCTCGAGCGGGATCCGAGCATCGTGCAGAAGGTGCTGGCCGACGGAGCCGCGCGCGTCCGTCCGGTCGCGCAGGAGACCCTCGCGGCGGTGCGCTCCGCGATGCATTACGCATGAGCCGAGAACGGGCCGCCGGCGCCGACCCCGCCGCCGCGGGCTTCGCCGTCGAGCTGCCGATCTTCGCCGGCCCGTTCCGCCTCCTCGCCGACCTGATCCTGGAGCAGAAGATCGACGTCTGCGACGTGCAGGTCGCCTCCGTGACCGATCGCTACCTCGCGTACGCGAAGGAGACCGACGCCTGGAACCTGGAGGAGGCCACCTGGTTCCTCGCGATCTGCGCCGTGCTCCTGGAGCTGAAGGTCGGTCGCCTGATGCCCAAGCATGCGGAGCTGGACGAGGAGGACATCCTGGGCGCATCCCCGGACCTGCGCTACGCGCGCTCCCTCGAGCTCGCGGCCTTCCGGCGCGTGGCGGTCGAGTTGGCGCGCAGGCTCGAGGACGAGGCCGGGTACTTCGCGCGCGACGTGGGGCCGGGCCCCGAGTTCGCCCACCTCTACCCGGACCCGATGGAGCACCTGAAGCCCGAGGAGCTCGCCCTGCTGGCGGCACAGCTCCTTCGTCCCCCGCCGACCCTCGATCTGTCCCACGTGACGCCGATCCGCTACACGGTCGCCCAGGCCATCACGGCGCTGGAGACGCGCATGGCCTCGATCGGGCGCGGGGCGACGTTCCGGGATCTCGTGGCCGATTGCGAGGACAGGATCCAGGTGGTCGTGCGGTTCCTGGCCATCCTGGAGCTGTACCGTGAAGGCAAGGTCGAGCTTCAGCAGGCCCAGACCTTCGGGGAGATCGAGGTCGAGTGGGCGGGGGCGGCCTGAAGCGATGCCGACACACGACGGAGCCGGAACGGAGATGACCGCGTGAGCACGGGCGACCCGCAGGGCCACGACACGCGCACGCTCGAGGCGCTCTTCTTCGTCTCGGACGAGCCCATCCCGGCCTCCGTGCTCGCCCAGACCCTCGAGATGGATCGTCGAACCGTGGAGGCGCTCTGCGACCGGTTGGCGGAGAGCCTCGAGGAGCGGGGGAGCGGCCTCGTGCTGCGCAACGTCGCGGGCGGATGGCGCCTGTACACCCACCCCGACACGGCGCCGGTCGTTGAGCGGTTCGTGCTCTCCTCACGCCAGGCGCGGCTCACCAAGGCCGCCCTGGAGACGCTCGCGATCGTGGCCTACAAGCAGCCGGTCACCCGCCATCAGGTGAGCGGGATCCGCGGCGTCAACTCCGACGGGGTCCTGCGCGCGCTCGTCGACCGGGGCTTGGTGGAGGAGGCGGGGCGGGACGAGGCGCCGGGCCGCCCGGCGCTCTTCGCCACCACGCCCGACTTCCTCGAGCGTCTCGGCCTGCCTTCGCTCGCCGCCCTCCCGTCGCTCGCGCCGCTCCTGGGTATCGACGAGGTCGCCGAGGCCGAGGGGACGCCCGTCGACCGGGTCCTGGCCACCGACGACGAGGAGCCGGAGCCGACCGCGGACGACGACCTCGTGGATCTGGTCGAGGCCGACGGCGCCGGTTCGGAGCCGGTCGAGGCCGAGGCGCAGAGCGATCCCGATCCGGGCCGCCCCGCCTGAGCCGTGGCCGAGGAGCGGCTCCAGCGGGCCCTCGCCCGAGCCGGGTTCGGCTCCCGTCGTGCCTGCGAGGAGTTGATCGTCGAGGGTCGCGTCACCCTCAACGGCAACCTCGCCACGATCGGCGACAAGGCCGATCCCGAGCACGATCGCGTCGAGGTCGACGGTGTGCCCGTGAGCCTCGACCCCAACGTGAGGTACCTGGCGTTGCACAAGCCGGCGGGCGTGGTGACCACGATGTCGGATCCGCAGGGCCGCAAGGACATCCGCCCCTTCCTGCCGGCCGACGGCCCCCGGGTCTTCCCGGTCGGCCGCCTCGATCGCGACTCCGAGGGTCTGCTGCTTCTCACGAACGACGGCGAGCTGGCGAACCGGCTGATGCACCCGAGCTTCGGGATCGAGAAGGAGTACCTCGCCGAGGTGCAGGGGACCCCGACGCAGAAGCAGATGGCGCGGCTCAAGGCCGGCGTCGCGCTCGAGGACGGTCCGGCGCGCGCGCGCGCGGCCCGGATCGTCGACGCGAGCAGGGGGCGCGGCGCCGTGCGCCTCGTGATGACGGAGGGTCGCAAACGCGAGGTGCGGCGCATGCTCGCGGAAGTGGGACTGCCGGTGGCGCGACTGATCCGCGTCCGGGTCGGACCCGTGACCCTCGGCACCCTCGCGCCCGGCGCCTCGCGCGAGCTCAGCCACGACGAGGTCCTCGCGCTCTCGGAGGCCGCGGGCAGGTAGCCTTGCGCCGGAGACGAGGCGTGCGGCGTCCGCCGTTGCCGGCACCGTCCGCATCCGGACACGAGGAGAGCGATGAGGGTTCGCGCGGCCCGCGGGGCGATCGTGGTGGGCGAGGACATCCCGGACGTCGTGCTGGCGGCGACCACGCGCCTCCTCGGCGCGCTCATCGATCGCAACACCGTAGCCCCCGAAGACCTCATCTCGATCCTGTTCACCACCACGGAGGACGTGCGCTCGGTCTTCCCTGCCGAGGCGGCGCGCACGATGGGCCTCGGGCGGGTACCGCTCATGTGCGCGCGCGAGATCCCCGTCGACGGGGCGATGCCCTCGGTCGTGCGCGTCCTGATGCATTTCCACACCGAAGCCGCGCTCGACGAGATCACCCACGTGTACCTCGACGGGGCGGAGACGTTGCGCGATGACCTCGGCTGACCCCGGCATCGAACGGGTGGCCGTCGTCGGAACGGGCTTGATCGGCACGTCGATCGCCCTCGCCGCGGCGCGCGTGGGCTGCGTCGTGACCGGATGGGACCTCGACGCCGACACAGCCCGGCGCGCCGCCGAGCGCGGAAGCTTCGCGGCCGCGGCCTCGCTCGAGGACGCGGTCCGCGATGCGGACCTCGTCGTCGTGGCGACCCCGATCCCCACGATCCCCGGCGCCGTCGCCCGGGCCCTCGCGGCCTCGCCCGGGGCCATCGTCACGGACGCGGGCAGCATCAAGGGGCACCTCGTCGCGGAGGTGCGTCGTGCGACGGCGGAGGATGCGTTCGCCCGCTACATCCCGGGCCACCCGATGGGCGGCAGCGAGCGCTCCGGCCCGGATCATGCCTCGGCTTCGGTCGTGGACGGCATCGTCTGGGTCATCACGCCCACGGATGCCTCGCCCGACGCGCTCACCGCGCGCCTCGAGGCGTGGGTGGCCCGCATCGGGGCCCGTCCGGTGCGCATGGCCCCCGAACGCCACGACCGCCTCGTCGCCTTCGTCAGCCATCTCCCGCAGGTCGCCTCGACGGCGTTGATGGGACTGGCCGCCACCGAGGAGGCCGACGAGCCCGAGATCCTGCTCCTGGCCGCCGGGGGGTTCCGCGACCTCACGCGGCTCGCCTCCTCCAACCCCGCGCTCTGGAGCGACATCCTGCTCGGCAACCAGGCGCAGATCGCCGAGGCCATCGACCTCTACGTGGCGCGGCTCCAGCAGCTGCGCGACGAGGTGTTGGCCGGCCGGGCCGACGATGTCGAAGGCACCTTCGATGCCGCGAAGCGCGCGCGGCTGCGCCTGGCCGCCAAGCCTCAGGTGCGCGCGGGCGTGGCGGTCCTGCAGGTCCCCGTCCCCGACCGTCCCGGGGCGCTCGCCGAGCTCACCGGAGGTCTCGCGGACGGCGCTGTCAACATCGAGGACCTCCAGATCGTGCACTCGCCGGAGGGCGGTCGCGGTACCGTGCATCTGACGGTGGCCGCCACCGCCGCGGAGGACGCGGCGCGGGTCCTGACGGCCCACGGGTTCGACCCCACCCGGATCGCCTGAGCGGGGCGAGGAGGAGCACGTGCGCGTCCGCATCACCCCCGGAAGCCGCTTGCGCGGCGAGGTCGGCGTCCCCGGCGACAAGTCGATCGCGCATCGCTGGCTCATCCTCGCATCGAGTGCTCGAGGGTCGAGCCGCTTGGTCGACCTTCCGGGTTCCCTCGACGTGCGCTCGACGGCCGCGTGCCTCTCCTCCCTGACGGTCCGGGCTCGACCTGCACTCGAAGCCTGGGCTTCGAACGATCCTTCGCCTGCGGAGGGTCACGGTTCCACGTGGAACCCCGCGGGCCCGATCGGCACGAGTGCGCCCCTTGAAGTTGAGGGTGAAGGTCGATCCGCACTGGTCCAGCCCTCGCGGCCGCTCGACTGCGGCAACGCGGGGACGGCGATGCGCCTGCTCGCCGGCCTGGTGGCCGGAGCCCCCTTCCGCAGCGTGCTCACGGGCGACGCCAGCCTGAGCGTGCGGCCGATGGAACGCGTGGCCGAGCCGCTCCGGGCGATGGGCGCGGACGTCCGCACGACGGACGGCCATGCGCCGCTCGTGATCGACGGCGGGAACCTCGAGGGGATCTCGTACCGCACCCCCGTGCCGACGGCGCAGGTGAAGGGCGCCGTCCTGCTCGCCGGGCTCGCGGCCGAGGGCACGACCACGGTCGAGGAGCCGGCGCCCACCCGCGATCACACGGAGCGGGCGCTGCGGGCGCTCGGCGCCCCCGTCCAGGTCGAGGGCACCACGATCGCGATCGAGCCGTTCCAACAACGAGGCTTCGACGGGCGATGTCCGGGCGACCCGTCATCGGCTGCCTTCCTCGTGGCGGCCGCAGCGCTCACGGGCTCGGAGTTGACCCTCACGGGCGTGGGCCTGAACCCGAGCCGCACGCACTTCCTCGAGGTGATGCGCCGGATGGGGGTGCCGACCGAGGCGCGCGTGCGGACCGAGGAACTGGGAGAGCCGGTGGGCGAGATCTGGGTCGGCGCGTGCGACGGGATCGCGTCGACGACGATCGGCGCCGACGAGCTCCCGCTCGTGATCGACGAGGTGCCCGTCCTCGCGCTCCTGGCCGCACATGCGGTCGGCGAAGGTCGGTTCCTCGAGGCCGCGGAACTCCGCGTGAAAGAATCCGATCGACTCGGCGCGCTCGCCCGCGGGATCCGCGCGCTCGGCGGCGAAGCGGACGACGAAGGCGACGACCTCGTCGTGGGCGGTGGGGGATTGCGGGGCGGGGCGGCGGAGGCCGGAGGCGATCATCGGATGGCGATGGCGTTCGCGGTGGGGGCGTTGGCCGCGGACGGGCCCTGCGAGATCGAGGGCATGGAGGCCGCCGACGTATCCTTTCCGGGGTTCGTCGCGCAGCTCCGACACCTCGGCGCGACGATCGAGGTGCGCCCGTGAGCCCACCCCCGGTGGTGACGATCGACGGCGCAGCCGGCAGCGGCAAGTCCACCCTCGCACGCGGACTGGCGGTGGCGCTGGAGATCGCCTACGTGAACACGGGCCTGATGTATCGCGCCCTCACCCTCGAGGCCCTCGAGCGAGGGATCGATCCGGACGACGGGCCGGCCCTCGCGAAGCTCACCGCCAGCTTGACGTTCGCCCTCACCGACGCCGATCCGCCCGAACTCTCGATCGAGGGTTCCCCTCCGCGCCCCGAGCTACAGGGCGCGGCCGTCGAGGCTCAGGTCTCACTCGTGGCCTCCCATCCCGAGGTCCGCGCCTTGATGCGCGCAGAACAGCGCCGCCTGGGCGAGGGCGGGGCGGCGATGGAGGGTCGCGATATCGGCTCCGTGGTCTTCGCGGATGCGCCGGTGAAGCTCTACCTGGTGGCAGACCCGGGCGAGCGGGAGCGGCGCGCCCACGATCGGGCCGACGCGGAGGCAGACCACGGTCCGCGGATCGCCCGCGCCCTGCACGATCGCGATCGGCGGGACATGCGCGTGAACCCGTTCGAACCGGCCGATGGGGCGACGGTGATCGACACCACGGACCTCGATGTCGCGCAGACGTTGGAGGCCGCGCTCGCGATCGTGCGCGCCCGCGCACCGGAGCTGCTCCCGTGAGCGCCGCACCGCGGATCGCGGTCATCGGTCGGCAGAACGTCGGGAAGTCGACGCTCGTGAACCGCCTGTTCGGGCGACGCGAGACGATCGCGCACGACACCCCCGGCGTCACCCGCGATCGGGTCGAGCTCGAGGCTTCGTGGCGTGGCAAGCGGTTCGGCCTGGTGGACACGGCCGGCTACGTGAGCAAGGCCCACGGCGTGGAAGAGGAGGCGCGCAAGCAGGCGGAGCGCGCCATCACCGACGCGGACCTGATCCTCCTCGTCGTCGATGCCCCTGCCGGGATCACCGAACAGGACCTCGCGCTCGCACGCAGGCTGCGACGCGCCACCGTGCCGGTGCTCCTCGTCGCCAACAAGGTGGACAGCGCCGCCGATGAAGCCGACGCTGCCGAGTTCCATCGGCTCGGTCTCGGCGACCCCTTCGAGGTCTCCGCGATGCACGGGCGCGCGACGGGCGACCTCTTGGATCGCATCGTGGCGCTGCTGCCCGACGCGCCCGCCGAGCGCGACCGCCTCGCCGGAGCCGCGGTTCGCCTTGGTGGGCCGACCCAACGTCGGGAAGTCGAGCCTGTTCAACCGCCTGGTGGGGGAGGAGCGCTCGGTGGTGTTCGAGGAGGCGGGCACCACCCGTGACGCCGTGGACGCGGTCGTCGAGTGGCCGGGCGGCCCCGTGCGGTTCGTCGACACCGCCGGGATGCGTCGCCAGACCAGGGTGCGCGGCGTGGAGTACTACAGCGTGGTGCGCGCCACGGAAGCCATCGCGCGCGCCGATGTGGCCGTCCTCGTGATCGACGCGTCGGAGGGATTCACCGTGGAGGACAAGAAGATCGCGAACCGCGTGATGGACGCGGGGCGAGCGTTCCTCCTCGTCGCCAACAAGTGGGATCTCGTGGACGAGAAGGAGAAGACCTATCGCGACCTGCACGACACCCTGAGGCCGTTCGCGCGGGCGACGGCCATGCGCGTCTCGGCCCTCAACGGGCGGGGCGTGCACCGTCTCCCGCCGGTGCTGCTCGACCTCCAGGCCAGATGGACGCTGAGGGTCCCGACATCGAAGGTGAACGAGGTGGTCCACCAGGCACAGCGCGAACGACCGACCCCGCGGGTGGCCGGCACGCTGCACTACGCCACACAGGTGAGCGCAGGGCCCCCGTCGTTCGTGATCTTCGGCGGCGCCCGCGAGCCCGACGCCGGCTACCAGCGGTACCTCGAGAACCGCTTGCGGGCGACGTTCGGGCTCGACGGCGTGCCGATCCGTCTCACGTTCCGCCCGCGGAAGCCACGGAAGTCACGGAAGTCACGGGCGGGCGCAAGCTAGTCCGTACCGGACTAGCTGCCGGGCCGGCCCTCGCTCCCGGTACACTCTGCGGACACGGGCCGTGGCGCAGCTTGGTTAGCGCGTCTGACTGGGGGTCAGAAGGTCGCCGGTTCGAATCCGGCCGGCCCGACAGATGAAGGGGACGGGGGACTCCGCACCGGGATCGTCCGCGATCCTCACCATCCCGAACATCATCTCGTTCATCCGGATCGCGTTCATCCCGGTCTTCTTCGTCTTGATCGTCAACGATCCGACCACCTTCTGGGGGCTCATGCTCTTCGGCCTCGTGGTGGCGACGGACTGGGTCGACGGGCTGATCGCCCGGCGCACCGGGCAGGTCTCGGAACTCGGCAAGATCCTCGACCCCGTCGCGGATCGCCTGTCGATCGCCGCCGGCCTGATCGCCTTCGTGGTCCGCGGCGTCTTCCCGCTCTGGGCCGCCGTGCTGATCCTGGCGCGCGACATCGTCGTGCTGGTCGCGGGGGTCGTGTTCGTCTCCGGGAAGCACCTGCGGGTCGACGTCCGATGGATCGGGAAGGTCGCGACCTTCTCGCTGATGTGCTCGATCCCGTGGATCGCCTGGGGCAACCTCGGTTACTTCCTCGCCCCGATGGTGCTGGTGGCCGGCTGGGCCTCCTACGCGGTGGGGATCGTGGAGTACTACATCGCCGCGTTCGTGTACGTCGGGGACATCCGCCGAGCGCTCGCCGCGTGAGTCGAGGTCGGGAGGCAGCGGGCGTGGCGAGGGATTATCGTTCCGATCGGACGTTGCGCCGCAGGACCGGCGCCTGAAGGGGAGGACGCTCGTGGAGTTCCCGCAGGACCTTCGCTACACGAAGGAGCACGAATGGGCGCGCGCCGAGGGCGGCCGGGTCCGCATCGGCATCACGGACTTCGCGCAGGACGCGCTCGGCGACGTGGTGTATGTGGACCTGCCGGAGGTGGGCGCGTCGGTCGAGGCCGACCAGCCGTTCGGCGAGGTCGAGTCGACCAAGTCGGTCTCCGATGTGTTCAGCCCCGTCAGCGGCACGATCCTCGAGTGCAACCCGCTGATCGACGAACGGCCGGAGCTCGTGAACGAGCAGCCCTACGCCGACGGATGGCTCGTGATGATCGAGCCGTCCGATCCCGCCCAGGTCGAGTCGTTGATGGACGCCGCGGGATATCAGGCCTTCCTGAACGCCGGATCGTGAAGGGATCCAGGCCGGCCGTTCGCGCGTGATCCGGTCGACCCCCGGTCGAGGGTGATGGTCCCGGGTCCTCGAGGGTTCACCCTTCGTGCGGTTGAAGGTACGGAGTCGCTGCGATAGCCTCTACTGCCTGTCCATGGTCGAGGGTCCACCCTCGACCTCGACGGTCGCCCCGAGCCCGACCCGAGCGAGGACCTGACGGTGTTCTGTACCCGCTGTGGACATCCCAACCGCGACGACGCGCGCTTCTGCGCGGAGTGTGGGGCTCCACTGCACGAGGACGCCACGCTGTCGCTGACGCCCGTCGAGGCGGAGGATGAGGGACACGATGAGTTCCCCTTCCCTCACGACGAACTCGAGGCGGGACAGGCCCTCCTTCTGGTGAAGCGTGGCCCGAACGCGGGGTCGACCTTCCTGCTGAGCGAGGCCGAAACGAGCGTCGGTCGCAACACCGAGAGCGCGGTCTTCCTGGACGACATCACCGTCTCGCGCACGCACGCGGTCTTCGAGCATCGGCCTGGGGACGGTTGGTACGTACGCGACGTCGGAAGCCTGAACGGCACGTACGTCAACGGCGAACAGGTGGACCAGACCAAGCTGGCCTCGGGCGACGAGGTCCAGATCGGCAGATTCAAGCTGACGTTCTTCGCAGCAGGGGAGTGAGGTGCAGGAGATGGCGGGAACGCGCAACTACCAGTCGATCGGCGAGGTCCTGGTGTCGGTGAAGACGGAGTTCCCCGACATCACGATCTCCAAGATCCGCTTCCTGGAGGCGGAGGGCCTGATCGAGCCGGAGCGCACCCCTTCCGGCTATCGGAAGTTCTACGTCGACGACGTCGAGCGGCTGCGATCGATCCTGCGCATGCAGCGCGACGAGTACCTGCCCCTGAAGGTCATCAAGGAGCGGCTGCTGCAACAAGACGTCGAGGAGGCCGAGGGCGAGCCGGAGGAGGGCAGCCCGGAGGCCGAGGAGGCAGAGGCCAAGGCGGCGAAGAAGGCGACGGCCGCGGAGGAGATCGCGGAGGCCCCCACCGGTCTGCAGATGTCGATCGAGGAGATGTCCGCCGCTACGGGGGTCGATCGTGACCGCATCAAGGAACTGGAGTCGTTCGGCATCGTGTGCGCGCACGGCCCGGACGGGGCGCGCTACTACGACGGGGACGACTACATCATCCTGTCCATCGTGAAGGACTTCTTCCGGTACGGGATCGAACCGCGCCACCTCACGATGTACAAGCACTTCACCGACCGGGAGGCATCGTTCTTCGAGGCGCTCGTGGCGCCGACGCTTCGCCAGAAGAACCCGGACGCGCGCCGCGCGGCCGCGGACACCCTCGCCGATCTGTCCGCGACCTCGCGCAAGTTCAAGCAGGCACTGCTCCGCACCACGCTGCGGGATCACCTGCAGGGCGCGTGAGCCCGCGGCACCGCCCTCGCCTGCGGGCGGCCCTCCTGGTCGCGGCCTTGGCGGCGCCGGCCGTGTTCAACGGGTTCGCCTCGGCGTCCTCGACGCCGCCACCCACCCCCGTTCCCCCCCACGGATCGCTCTCACCGTTCCCCAGCGTCCTGCGCACCCCGGCAGATACGCAGAGCGCGCCCGCGATCACGGCGCCCGTGGCGGTCCTCGCCGACCTGGACACCGGTCGTCTCCTCTACGCGCGGGGTCCCGATGCCCGGCGGCCCATCGCCAGCCTCACGAAGGTGATGACGGCGCTCCTCGTCCTCGAGGCCGGACATCTGGACGAGGTGGTCACGATCCCCGAGGAGGCGGTGTTCGCACCCCACGATTTCGGCGCCTCGTCCACCCTCGGGCTGATCGAAGGGGAGCGGCTCACCGTTCGCGACCTCCTCTACGGCATGCTGCTCGGCTCCGCCAACGACGCCGCGGTGGCGCTCGCGATCCACGAGGCGGGAAGCACGCAGGCGTTCGTGCACCGGATGAACGCGCGCGCACGCGAGCTGGGCCTGCGCGCCACCGTGTTCTTCTCACCCAACGGCCTCGACGACCGCGGCCATTCGAGCGCGCGGGACCTCGTCACCCTCACCCGTGCCGCCTACGACACGCCCGGGTTCGCGCCCATCGTGGACACCGAGGTCCGCCGGATCCCCGGGCCCAACGGCACGCAGCGCTCGATCCAGAACCGCAACGTGATGCTCTGGCTCTATCCGGGGGCGATGGGCGCGAAGACGGGCTTCACGGCCGGCGCGGGCTACTGCCTCGACGCCACCGCCCAGCGCGACGGGCGGCGGCTCCTCGCCATCGTGCTCGGCGCGCCGTCCGATGCGTTCTCCGATGCGGCGGCGCTCTTCAACTACGGGTTCGACGCTTTCGAGCACCACACCTTCATCCGACTCGGTGATCCCGCGGGCGAGGTCGCGATCCGCGGGGGGACGGTGCCGGTGATCGCGGGAGGCACCATCGCAGGGTTGGTGCCTGCCGACGCCGTCGCGACGGCGCGCGAACGCGTCAGCGTCGACCCGCGAGCGGCCTTCCCCCCCGCGCCCGGGCAACAGGTGGGCACCCTGCGCGTCACGATCCCCGGGCTCACGGTGGGCGCGGTGCCGCTGATGGCGGCGGAGCTGCCGGCGCCGACACGCTCCGGCGACAATCCCTGGTGGATGAACGCCGCCGGCGCGGTGGGGCGCGCGGTGACCCAGGCGGTCGGCGGTCTGATGCCCTGAGGCTCCACGATCGAACCGCAGGCGCCTGCTAGGCTCGCCCCGATGACGGAGGTCGCCAGCGTCCTGTTCGGACGCGAGGACATCCGCCGCCGGGTGGAGACGCTCGGCCGCACGATCGCCGGGGACTACGTGGGGCGCGAGCCCGTGATGATCACGGTCCTGCGTGGCGGCGCCATGTTCCTCGCGGATCTCACCCGCGCCGTCGACCTCCGACTCGAGTCGCACTTCATGGCGATCAGCCGTTACGGGGGAGCCGAGGAGTCGATGGGCCGCGTGCAGATCCTCCTCGACCTCGAGGTCGACATCGGCGGACGCGACGTGCTGCTGGTGGAAGACATCGTCGACACCGGCCTCACGCTGCGGTACCTCCTGACGGTCCTGAAGGCGCGGAATCCGGCGTCGCTCGAGGTGGCGACGCTGCTGGACAAGTCGGCCCGGCGGATCGTGCCGCTCGCCCCGCGCTACGTAGGATTCGACTGCCCGGACCGGTTCGTGGTGGGCTACGGCCTCGACTTCCGCGAGCGCTACCGGAACCTGCCCGACATCCTGCAGGTCGACGATCTCCCCGCGCTCGAGGCCGATCCCGACGCCCTCGCCCCGAGGTTGCTGGACGTGCCCGCCTGAGGGCGGGTCCGTGGGTTGCCCGACCTGGGACCCGCGGTTACCCTCGCAGGACATGATCGAGATGGAGCTGACCGGCGTCCGCGTGGAACTCCCGACGAACCAGCCCATCGTGTTGCTGCGGGAGCGCGACGGCGAGCGCTACCTCCCCATCTGGATCGGGGCGTCCGAAGCGGCCGCGATCGCCCTGTCGCTCCAGGGTGTCGTGACGCCACGCCCGATGACGCACGACCTGATGAAGGTCATCCTCGAGGACCTCTCGGTGCAGGTGGAGCGGATCGTCGTGACCGAGCTCCGTGACTCGACGTTCTTCGCCACGATCCAGCTCCAGCGCCAGGGCGAGGACCACGAGATCTCCTCGCGGCCCTCGGACGCGATCGCCCTCGCCGTGCGCATGTCCGTCCCCATCTTCGCGAGCGAGGACGTGCTCAACGAGGCCTCGATCCTGATCCCGGGCGACGAGGAGGAAGAGGTCGAGAAGTTCCGGGAGTTCCTCGACAACGTGAGCCCCGAGGACTTCGAGCCGTAGGAGCGGCCGCGACGCGGCCGGACGGATCAGCCGTAGAAGAACAGCGTCACCCAGATCTTGTGCCCGGAGAGCACCGCACCGACCGCCACGTGACGGAAGCTGCGCGACAGGATGTGGCCCCGGTGGACCGAGCTGTTCATGAAGGCCTTCTGGAGGTCGTCGACGCTCGCCGAGGTCCAGCCGATGTTCTCGCCCCAGTTCGACCAGCGGCCGACGCCCCGCAGGTAGCGGCCGGGGTCGGACGAGTGGAAGAGGCGGTGGGCCCGCGCCATCGCCCGGCTGTGCCGTTGGGCGAGCGTGGAGGCATCGCGGTCGAGGGCCAGGCGGGGGAGGCCGAACCGGAACCGGCTCGCGTTCGTCGCCTTGAACAGGCGCCATGCGTAGTTGGGCGTGTGCCGATGGACCGCGACCGCGTGACGGTGGTGCGCGCCCCCCTGGGCGCCCACCCGGGCCGCGGCCGGCACGACCCCGCAGAGGACGCCGGCCACGACGACGACGAGGGCGATCGTGAGGCTCTTCGTACGCGTCATGGGTGCGACTCCCTAGTCCGTCGTGACCATGGGGGTTTCGACCCGTCCTACGTTGGACTTGAGCGCGCCCTCCGATGCGGCGCCCCCCGCGGAGCGTTGACACGCATGCACACCTGCCCTACGCTGCCGAAACACATCGACGTGATTACGGGGTTGTGATGAGCGAACAGGGGTTCCGTGCGCCCGAAGCGGTCCGGATCGCCGGGGTCACCTACCGGCAATTGGACTACTGGACGCGCACCGGATTGGTCACCCCGTCCATCAAGGACGCGCACGGCTCGGGCAGCCAGCGGCTGTACTCGTTCCAGGACCTCGCCACGCTCAAGGTGATCAAGCGGCTGCTCGACACCGGCGTCTCGCTCCAGCGCGTGCGCAAGGCGGTGGAGCACCTGCACACCATGAAGAAGCGGCCCCACGGGGTCACCCTCATGTCCGACGGCGTGGGCGTGTACGAGGCGCACTCGCCCGAGGCCGTGGTCGACCTCCTGAAGAACGGCCAGGGCGTCTTCGCGATCTCGCTCGACGCGGTCTGGAGCGACCTCCAGGAGGACCTCGACGCCGCCGCTGCGCCCAAGACCCGCAGGGCCGCTTCCGGAGGCTCGTGAGCGCGCAGCCGTCGCCGCCCCAGCCCAGCCAGAGCGACACCGTCCGTTTCGCCCATGCCTCGGAGCGCCAGTTCGCGCAGCTGCTGGACTTCTACGCGATCGCCTGGGAGTACGAGCCCCGCTCCTTCGATATCGAGTGGGACCGCGAAGGGCGCGTGACCCAGCGCTTCACGCCGGACTTCTACCTCCCCGAGTTCGACCTCTACATCGAGATCACCACGCTGAACCAGAAGCTCGTGACCAAGAAGAACCGGAAGGTCCGACGGCTGCGGGAGCGCTATCCGGAGATCCGGTGCAAGATCTTCTACCAGCGCGACTACCTCTCGCTGGTCTCGAAGTACGGACTCGAGGACGTCTCCGGCTGAGCGGCTGGCAACGGGTCCCCGCGTTCGTACACTGGCGCACGTGACCTTCGCGCCGCACACCGAGGACGAGATCCGCGAGATGCTCGCGACGATAGGCCGCTCCTCGCTGGACGAGCTCTTCGACCAGATCCCCGAGGACGTGCGGATCGACGGGTCGCTCAGGATGCGGGCCGGCATCTCCGAGATGGAGCTGATCGCGGACATGCGGGACCTCGCCGCCCGCAACCGGAGCCTCGATGCGCTCACCTGCTTCGCCGGTGGGGGTGCCTACGACCACTACATCCCCTCGGTCGTGTGGGCGCTGGCGGGCCGCTCGGAGTTCTACACCTCGTACACGCCGTACCAGCCCGAGCTGTCCCAGGGCGTGCTCCAGGTCCTCTTCGAGTTCCAGTCGATGATCTGCGAGCTCACGGGCCTCGAGGTCTCCAACGCGTCGCTCTACGACGGTCCGACGGCGCTGGTCGAGGCCGTGCACATGACGTTCGCGCCCGCGCGCCGGCGCGTGCTCGTCTCGAGCGCGTTGGACCCGCGTTACGTCGAGGCGCTCGTCACGTTCGGCAGGGGAGCGGGGTACGAGCCCGAGCGCTTCGATGGCATGCCGCAGGTGGACGAGGACGTGGCGGCGGTCGTGGTCCAGCACCCCGACGTGTTCGGTGAGCTCGCACCCGCCGCCGAGATCTTCCGGGCGGCGCAGAGCGGTGGGGCCAGAGCCGTGCAGGTCTTCGATCCGCTCTCCCTCGGCGTGCTCGCGCCCCCCGGCGAGCTGGGCGCCGACATCGCGGTGGCCGAGGGCCAATCCCTCGGGAACCACCTCAACTACGGTGGTCCTTACCTCGGCGTGATCGCGGCGCGGATGGCGGATGTGCGCAAGATGCCCGGTCGGATCGTCGGCGAGACGGTCGACGTCGACGGCAGCCCCGGATACGTGCTCACGCTGCAGGCCCGTGAGCAGCACATCCGGCGGGAGAAGGCCAACTCGAACATCTGCACGAACCAGACGCTGATGGCGATCGCGGCCACCGTCTACCTCGGGTGGCTCGGGCCCGAAGGGCTGCGCCAGCTGGGGGTGCAGTGCGCCTCCCGGGCCGCCTACGCGGCGGAGCGTCTCACCGCGCTGCCGGGTGTCTCGCTGCTGCACCCCGACGCCGCGTTCTTCAAGGAGTTCGCGCTGCGCCTGCCGCGCCCCGCCGCGGAGGTGCGCGACGCCCTGCTGGATCGGGGCTACCTCGCCGGCGTGCCCTTCGCACCGGCGGGCGACGACGTGCTGCTGGTGGCCGTGACGGAGAAGCGCTCGAAGGAGGAGATCGACGGCCTGGCCGCGGCGATGGGGGAGGTGCTGCACCCGTGAGCCGTGGCGCCCCCGTCCGCACGCAAGGACCCACCGGCGGCGGCCCGCTGATCGACCGCTCGGTGCCCGGCCGCCGGGCGTTCAGCTTCGGCCCCCTCGATGTGCCCGAGGTGACGGTGCCCGCGGCGTTCGCCCGGGCGGAGGCGCCCGCGCTGCCCGAGGTCTCCGAGTTCGACCTCGTGCGCCACTACACCCGGCTCTCGCAGATGAACTACGGGACCGACACCGGGGCGTATCCGCTGGGGTCGTGCACGATGAAGTACAACCCCAAGATGGCCGAGACCGTCGCGGCGCTGCCCGGGTTCCAACGCACGCACCCCCTCCAACCCGACGCCACGGTGCAGGGGTCCCTCGAGATGCTCTGGCGCCTCGAGGAGGCGCTCTGCGAGATCACCGGGATGGCGCGCGCGACGTTGCAGCCGCCCGCCGGTGCGTGCGGCGAGATGACCGGCCTGCTCATCATGCGCGCGTACCACCAGGACCGCGGGAACCCGCGCACGAAGGTGATCATCCCGGACGCGGCGCACGGGACGAACCCCGCCAGCGTCCGTCTCGCCGGCTTCGACGCCGTGCCGGTGCCCAACGATGCCCGGGGCATGGTGGACGTGGAGGCGCTGAAGGGGCTCGTGGACGAGCAGGTCGCGGGCCTCATGCTCACCAACCCCAACACCCTCGGGCTCTTCGAGGAAGACATCGAGGCGATCGCCGAGGTGATCCATGGCGTGGGGGGCCTCGTGTACTACGACGGCGCGAACCTGAACGCGATCCTCGGACGCTGCCGGCCGGGCGACATGGGGTTCGACATCGTGCACATCAACACGCACAAGACCTTCGCGACGCCGCACGGAGGCGGGGGACCGGGGGCCGGGCCGGTGGGGGTGAAGGAGCACCTCGCCGCGTTCCTGCCGGCGCCGATCCTGGCGCGGAGCGACGATGGCACGCTCGCCTGGGATACGGATCGACCGAAGTCGATCGGACGCCTGCACGGCTACAACGGGAACTTCGGCGTGCTCGTGCGCGCGTACGCCTACGTCTTCCTCCACGGGGCGGACGGCCTGCGAGAGGTGAGCGAGCTCGCGGCGCTGAACGCCAACTACCTCGCGGCCCTGATCGCGGACGACTTCCCGCTGGCCTTCCCGGACGAGCAACCGATGCACGAGTTCGTGGCGACGGCACGCCCTCTGAAGGAGGCGACCGGCGTGCGCGCGATGGACGTCGCCAAGCGCGTGATCGATCTCGGCTACCACCCCTCCACGGTCTACTTCCCGCTGGTGGTGGACGAGGCGATGATGGTCGAGCCCACCGAGACGGAATCGAAGGAGACCCTCGACGGTCTCGCCGCCGCGCTCCGGCGAGCCGCGGAGGAGGCGCGCACCACGCCGGAGGTCCTGCACGACGCGCCCCGCACGACCCCCGTGCGCCGCCTGGACGAGGCGCGGGCCGCCCGACACCTCAAGCTGCGATGGGGTGCGGACGACCCGCCCGACTAACGTCGGCGACGGCGTTCACCCTCGAGCCGCACCGATCGCCGCGTCGACGACGTCCTGATCCGGGCCGACGCCCGGCACCTCGCTGAGCCAGACCGAGCGCACGATGCCGTCGCGGGAGATCCCGATCACCGCACGCTTGGACGTGAGCCGCAGCCCAGCGGGCAGCCGGTCCTCGTAGAGGCCGACGTAGGCGCGTGAGACCTCGTGGTCGTAGTCGGCGAGGATCTCGGCCTCGAAGTGGAAGTCGTCGTCCCATGCCTTCAGGAGCTGGGGGTAGTGGCCCGTGACCCCGTAGACGGTCACCCCGGCGTCGCGATAGTCGTCGATGTGGTCCCGCACGGCGCACATCTGCGCCTCGCAGGTCCCGGTGTAGGGGAGCGGGAAGAACTGCAGGACGACGCCGCCCGCCTTCAGGGCGTCGGAGAGCTTGTAGGTGGGCGCGTCCGCGCCCCACTGCTTGCCGAGGAGCTCGAACTCCGGCGCGCGATCGCCGACGCTGACGGTCATCCGTGGCCTCCGTGTTCGCTGGGGCGTGTGCGCTGCTTCCACCCCCGATGCTACCCACGGCGTACGGAAATGGCAGGGCCGGGAGCAGGGGAGGTGGTCGTCGGCGTGAAGGTTACATAATGTGCGTTATGGGGGATGGCCTCACCGAGCGGGGTCGACCCGCAGCCGCAGCCGGACGCCCCACTTCGTGACGAGCCACAGCGCCTCCACCACGATGCGCCGGGAGATCTTGGAGTGGCCGTGCGCACGCTCGCGGAACGTGATCGGCGATTCACCGACGTCGAACCCCAGGTGCCAGGCCCGCATCACGAGCTCGATCTGGAACCCGTAGCCGTCCGAGGCGAACGGCTCGCTCACGAGCGCCTCCAGGAGCGTCCTGCGATACACCCGGTACCCGCTGGTCGCGTCCTTCACGGGCACCCCCAACATGAACCGCGCGTACGTGTTCCCAGCGCGCGAGAGCGCCACGCGAGCGCGGCTCCAGTTGGACACCGAGCCGCCGGCGATGTACCGGCTTCCGATCGTGAGGTCGTGCGAGGTTGCGGCAGCACGCAACAGGCTCTCGAGCTCGGTGGGGTCGTGGGAGAGGTCCGAATCCATCTCCACGACGAGGTCGAAGCCCTCCTCCAGGCCGGTGTGGAACCCCTGGAGGTAGGCGCTCGCGAGGCCGGACTTCGAGGGCCGCTCCAGGACCCGGATCCGCGGGTCCTCGGCCGCGTGGGCGCGCGCGAGGTCTCCGGTCCCGTCCGGCGACGAGTCGTCCACCACCAGCATGCTGATGTCCCCCGGCGTCGCGCGCACGCCGTCGAGGACCCGGTCGATCGTCGCGGCCTCGTCGAAGGTCGGCAGGATCACGAGCGTTCGGTACCCGTCCGCGAGGGGTTCGGGCGCGGCACGGGCCTTCGTCCGGCGCCGTGGCAGGACCACCACCACGACGAGGAAGGCCAGGGCGAGCCAGGGGAGCCAATCCCCCAGCCGGACGTACCACGTGCGTTCGTCGGAGGACCGGATGGTGTGTCTCAGGATAGCCGTCCGGAAGAGGCCCTCCCGATCCACCACGGCGCCCGAGGGATCGATGAACGCGCTGATGCCGGAGACGGCCGCGTTGACCACCCATCGGCCGGTCTCGATCGCGCGCATCTGGCTCATCTGCTCGTGCTGGGCGCTCGCAGCGGTGAACCCGTAGGAGGCGTTGTTCACGGTGACCACGAGGAACCCGGCGCCGTCCCGGACGAACGCGCGGGGGATCTCCGGGAAGCTGTTCTCGAAACAGATCGGGGTGCCGAAGGCCGGCAGGCCCGCCGTGCTGAGCGTG
The DNA here is from genome assembly GCA_963810945.1 of uncultured Actinomycetes bacterium. GTDB lineage: Bacteria > Actinomycetota > UBA4738 > UBA4738 > HRBIN12 > JAOUEA01. Next base: position 808,149 of record CAWEPI010000004.1, on the reverse strand, counting down.
TGGACCTGCTCCCCCGGCGCACGATCGACGGGGATCTGCTGCAGCGCGTCCAGCCAGGAGAGCTCGTCGCGGAAGGGGACGTACTCTCCGAAGGGGACGAGATGCACCTTGTCGTAACGCCCCGCGAGGCCGCCCGCGGCGTCCAGGAGCAAGACCGACGTGCGCTCACGGCCGTCGGGGTCGTCGTTCACCGCGCCGATCAAGGTGGGGACGCCCACCCGGGCCACCACGTCGCGCACCGCGCGCATCGTCCGCGGATCGTTCGTGGCCGCCGGATCGAGCGCGCCCTCGCCCCACACGGCCAGGTCGGGGGGGTCGCTCGCGAGTTGAGCATGCATCGCGATGTTGAGCTGGGCCACACCGATGTCCTCGTTGACGGGGTTCACCGAGGCTGCCCGCCGCACATCGACCTGGAGCGTGGCGACGTCGAGGGACCTCCCGTCGGGGCTGCCGAACGGGATCACGATCGGGGCCACGACCACGAAGACCGCGATGCCGGCGGCGAGGAGGCGCCGCCCCTCCCCTCCCCTCGCGATCGCGAGGATCATGCCGTTCACGAGCACGACGACGAAGGAGACGCCCCAGACGCCCGCGACGGTCGCGAGCCGCACCGTCGCGTGGTTGTTCACCTGGCTGATGCCGAGCGTCCCCCAGGTGAACCCCCCCAGCGGCCACAGCCCCCGGAGCCATTCGAGGACGGTCCACAGGGCGGCCCAGCTCACCGCGTTCAGGAGGGGCCTGCCCGCCCGGCGGATCACGGGCGCCACGAGCCCGAAGGCCCCCGCCCACAGCGCCATCTCCAGCGTGAGGGCGATCCAGGCGATCGACCCGAACCGCCAGATCCAGTAGATCGTGGCGCCGTAGAAGCCGAGGCCGAACGCGAGCCCGATCAGGAACCCGCGGCCGGCCAGCTCGCGGTCGAGCAGCCACAGCAAGGGCAGGAGACCCACGAAGGCGAGCGGCCACCACCCGGCGGGAGGGAACGCCAGGGAGAGGGCGAGCCCGCTCGCCAGCGCGATCAGCAACGAGAGTGGGTATGCGGGCGCCCTCAGGCGCAGTCGCGGCACAGCATCTTCTTCTTGTCCGCCAGCTGGCTCCGGTGCTTCACCAGGAAGCAGCGCTTGCAGGTGAACTCGGTGGCCTGGATGGGCACGACGCGCGCCTCGAGCGGCTCGGCGAGCTTCTCCTCGCGGGTGAGGGGGACGACCACCTCGTCCTCCTCGACCTCCTCGGCTTCGGCCTCGGCCTCCTGCTTGACGATCAGCTCCTGGATCGACTCGACCTCCGCGCCCTCGGCGGCGGGGTCGGGCGGCACGGTGGCATCGGCGAGATCCGCCGCGCTGGGCTCGGCGTCCTCCAGGTCGTCTTCCTCCTCGACGACGTCGTCCTCGAGCGGCTCTTCGGTGTCGTTCATAGCTTCCTTCACGGGGATCACCTCCGGGGGCCGCGGGCGCCCTCGGTTGCGCGCGGATTGTACTGCCACGGGATGCGGATGCAACCAGGCGCCGGAACGAACGCTCGATGCGGCTCGGGCATTCCCGTCCACGCGAACGAGTGAGGACCCAAGAGGCCTTTGGGGCCGCAGCGCCGGGGCGCCGCGTTCTCTACTCGGCTTCTTGGGTCCTCGTGCGCCTCCGCCGGGGCGGCGACGCAACGGCACGGTACGTCGCGTCCTCTCGGAGGGTCAAGTCCACGGATGGAGAAAGAGTGACAATCCGATCTTCCCGGCTCCTCGGCCCTTAGTCGGGCCTCCCCCAACGCTCACGCCGCGAAGACCTCGCGTCCCAACGAGACCGTGAGGATCGGGGTGAGCCCCTCGAGCGCGGGCGCTTCGAACGGGTCGGCCGGGTATGCCACGAAGTCGGCGTGCATCCCGTGCCCCAACGATCCCTTCTTCTCCTCCAGATGTGCGAGGCGCGCGCTCCCGATCGTGTGCATCCGGATCGCCTCGAAGCGCGAGAGCCGCTGGGCGGGGTCGTGGTGGTGTTCCAGGGCGTCGACGGCGAGGAGCGGGTCGAGGGGCGTGACGGGGGCGTCGGATCCCGCCCCTACCTCGATGCCGCGCTCCAACAACGTGCGGAACGGGTTCATCGTCGCGGCGCGCTCGGCACCGACGCCGACCTCGTAGAGACCTCCCGCCTGTCCCCAATAGCGGTCGAACGCCGGCTGGACGGAGACGGCGATCCCCAGCATCGCCGTGCGCTCGATCTGAGCATCGGACACCATCTCGAAGTGCTCGATCCGGTGGCGGCGCGCGCGGAAATGGCGCCGTTCGCGCGAGTCCAAGGTCTGATACACGCGCTCCCAGGCACGCAGCACCTGCTCGATGCCCCGATCCCCGATCGCGTGCACCCCCACCTGCAGACCGGCGGCGTGGCCGGCATGGAAGAACTCGGCCACCTCGTCGTCCTCGTAGTAGGTGACGCCGTTCCCCTCGACGTCGGCATAGGGCTGGAGCAGGGCGGCCGTGCGCGCGCCGATCGAGCCGTCGACCGGGAGGTCCCCCCCGACGGCTGCGAAGCCCTGGTCGATCACGAGCGGCAGGTCCATCGTGGCCACGATGGGCACGGCGTCCACGGGCAGGCGATGCCGATGGCCGAGGAAGACCTGCAGGTCGCGCAGCCCCGCGCCGTGGGGCATCTGCATCTCGTGGACCGTGGTGATCCCGCGCGCCGACGCCAGCGCCGCCGCACTCAGCTGGAGCTCCTGGACCTGGTGATCGGTGAGCGCGGCGGCGATCCAGCGGCTCAAGGCCTCGCCGGCGCGTTGGGTCAGCCGCCCGGTGAGCGCGCCCTCTGCGTCACGTTCGGCCCCGGCGAGGTCGGCGACGTCCGCAGCCGCGATCGCGGCGGAGTTCGCGAGCGTGATGTGCCCGTCGGTCCTGACGATCACGAGCGGCACGGACCCGGAGACCGCGTCGAGTTCGGCGAGACCGGGATGCTCCGGCCGGTCCCAACGGGTCTCGTCGAAGCCTGAGAGCACCACCGGATCCTGCGTGCCGGCACACCGAGAGCGGGCGATCTCCAGGAGTGCCGCCGCCGAGGTCGTCGCCTCCACGTCCGCGTTCGCGAGGGCGGCGCCGGTCGGGGTCAAGTGGACATGCGCGTCGATGAAGCCCGGGACGATCGTGGCGCCCGGCAGATCGACCACGCGGTCGGCCTGGGGCGGATCCCCGGACCCGACGCGCTCGACGTGGCGCCCGTCGGTGAGGACCCACTCCCCCGTCTGGGGATAGGTCAGGGTGCGCACGCGCTCGGCTCGGTACAGGGTCCTCACGGCGCCGCATCATCGCACGGCCGGGCGCACGGCTGTGGAGGCGAGCCGGCCGAGCGAGACGGCCACCGCGCACGGATCGTCGACGAGCTCGGTCTTCGCCTCGTTCGGGCGGAGACCGACGCGCTCCAGGGCGCGGCGGTAGGCGTCGAACGCCCGTGACGCGCTCGCTCGATCGGGGGCGAACGCGACCACGTCGTCCACCCACCGGAGGTGCCGGACCCCGGCTGCGCGGAGCCCTTCGTCGACCGCGCCCAGCACCGCATTCGCGAGCACGGCCGACGGAGCCGGGCCGACCGGGAGGCCGCGGACGCCCTCGTCGCCCCAGCGCGCGAGCAGGCGACCGATCGTCTGCGCCTGGGCTGGGGCGGCACCCAGGTCCATCAGGGCGCGCGCCACCACGTCCGGCTCCATGGATGGATAGCAGCGGGCCACGTCGGTCCGGAGCACGGCGCGGACGTGCGGATCGGCCAGCTCCTCGCCCATCCGACGTAGCCACCGGGCGTGCGCCGACGGGAACCCCTCCAGCCGGATCCGCCCCGTCCACCTCGCCGGACCGACGCGATTCGCGATCACCTCGGGTCCGAGCGACGCCTCGACGCGGCCCGCCACGACGCCGACGGCGGCCGCGTACCGCGATCCATCCCGTCCATCGATCCGCGCCATCCATCGCACGCCGCCCCCCGATCGCATCACGGGGACGACCTCCGCCGGCCGACGCGGGGCGCCATCGAGTGGGTCGGGCGACGGGCGCGGCACGCCGGGACTCCTTCCGAACGACCCGGGAGGAGGTCAGGCATGGCACCTGGGTTGTAGCGAACCTCGACGCCTCCGTGCAATCGGCCGTGGGCGATCCCACCCGTCACCCACCGCCGTGACGGGCCTCCCCCGACCGGGGTCGACCCACCTATGATGGGCGGATGCCGGACGCGCGCGATCGAGACATCCTCGCTGCCCTGCAGGACGATGCGCGCGCCACGTACGCCGACGTGGGGGCGAAGGTCGGGCTCTCCGCCTCCGCCGTGCACGATCGCGTGCGCAAGCTCGAGCAGCAGGGGGTGATCCGGGCCTACCGGGCGGAGATCGACCCCGAGGCGATCGGCCTGTTCGTGACGGCCCTCATCGACGCCCGCCCCTTCGACCCGTCCCAGCCCGACGACCTGCCGGAGCGCATCGCGGAGTTCCCCGAGGTCGAGGACTGCTACAGCGTGGCGGGCGAGGCCAACTACATCCTCAAGGTGCGCACGCGCACCACGGGCGAGCTCGAGGACCTGATCCGGCGCCTCCGGGAGCAGGCCGGCGTGGCGACCCGCACGACGATCGCGCTCTCCATCCCCTTCGAAGGCCGCCCCATACGGACCTGAACCGCCGGGGTATCCTGGCCCGCATGCGGCTCTACAACACCCTTTCGCGCGAGGTCGAGGAGATCGTCCCTGTCGAGGACGCTCACGTACGGATGTACACGTGCGGCCCCACCGTGTACCGGTACGCACATCTGGGCAACCTCCGCACGTTCATGCTCGCCGACCTGATCCGCCGCGTCCTCGTGTTCGAGGGCTCCCGCGTCACCCAGGTCATGAACATCACGGATGTCGGCCACATGACGGACGAGTCCAGCCCCGAGGCCATCGACAAGATGCTGCTGGCGATGGAGGACGAGGGCCTCACGCCCACCGAGATCGCCGAGAAGTACACGGACGCGGTGTTCGCCGACGCGACGGCGATCGGCATCCGGCCGGCCGACGTCTATCCCAAGGCCACCGAGCACATCCCCGAGATGCTGGCGCTCACGGAGACCCTCGTGAGCCGCGGCCACGCCTACGTGGTGGATTCCGGTAGCGTCTACTACGACGTCACCTCGTTCCCCGGGTACGGCAAGCTCAGCGGGAACACGCTGGACAACCTCCGCGAAGGTCACCGCGACCTCGAGACCGACACGCGCAAGCAGAACCCGGCGGACTTCGCCCTCTGGAAGGCCGCCGGCCCCGGCCGCGTCATGAAGTGGGCGTCGCCGTGGGGCGAGGGCTTCCCCGGGTGGCACGTGGAGTGCTCGGCGATGTCGATGAAGTACCTGGGCGAGCGCATCGACATCCACACGGGCGGGACGGACCTACGGTTCCCGCATCACGAGGACGAGATCGCGCAGTCGGAGGGCGCGGTCGGCCACCAGGTGGTGAACGTCTGGGTGCACGGCGGTCACCTCCGCCTCGCCGGGCAGAAGATCGCGAAGTCCACGGGCAACGTGGTGCGCGTCCAGGAGCTGGAGGAGCGCGGCATCGACCCCCTCTCCTTCCGGTGGCTCACGTTCCAGACGCGCTACCGCAGCGAGATGGACTTCGCGTGGGATGCGATGGACACGGCCGATCGCCGCGTGAAGCAGCTGCGCCAGCACATGGCGGAGTGGGCGCCGCCGCCGTCCGCGATCGGCAGCGAGGCCCAGGGGTTCGATGCCCGGTTCCGCGCGGCCGTGGCCGACGACCTCGACCTCCCCACGGCGGTCAAGATCGTGAACGAGGTCGACCGCGCGCCCGACCTCCTCCCCGGTGAGAAGTACGCCCTGCTGGCTTCCTGGGACCAGGTCCTGGGCCTCGATCTCGAGCGCGACGCCCGCTCCGGGTGGGAGCCCTCCGAGCGGATGCGGGAGCTGATGGCCGAGCGCGATGCGGCGCGTGCCGCCAAGGACTACGCGACCGGCGATCGGATCCGCGACGAGCTCGCCGGGATGGGCCTCGAGGTGATGGACACGCCCGAGGGAACGCGGGTCCGCCCGCGCGACGACGCCGTCCGAGCCTAGCCGGGGAGCCCGAGCCCGGGGCCGTAGGAGCGGATCACGGCCTCGGCGGCCTCGCGGCTCGTGGCGTATCCGGTCACGGCCGAGACGAACTCCTCCCCCTCCAGCGCGAAGACCTCTGAGTCCTTCACCGCGACGGCCGCGGCCGAGCGCGGAACGTCGTGCAGGAGCGCGATCTCCCCGAAGTAGCCCCCGGGCAGCACCTCGGCCACCGGCGACCCGTCCTTCACGATCTCCACCTGGCCGCCGCCAACCACGTAGAAGCGGTCCCCGGCATCCCCCTGGGCGAAGATCTGGGTGCCGGCCGGGACGGTGAACGGGGTCAGGCGGCCGGCGAGGTGCTCCAGCACCGGCTGGGGCAGCGCGGAGAACAGCGCGATCCCCCGGAGCAGGGCCACCTCGCGCTCGGGTGCGCGTGCCGAACGGTCGAGGGCGGTGAGCTTGCGCCAGGTGAGCGCGATCACCACCGGTAGGAACGCGCCCGTCACGAGCAACGCCTTCCGCGAGCCCAGCGCATGCACGATGGCCGGCGCCACGATGGCGCCGAGCGCCACCGTGGCGAGGAACACGGTCTCCAGCACGCCGAAGACCCGCGCGAGCACCTCGTCGGGAACGCTGCGTTGCAGGAGGGTCATCCCGGAGACGTCCACGAGGGTGTTGCCGATGCCCAGCAGCACCATGGCGCCGATCGCGACCGCAGGGTACGGCCAGACGCCGATCAGGATGAGGGGCAGACCCCACAGGAGGATCCCGACGCCGAAGTCGAGCGCGAGCCGGTTCCGATTGACGAGCGCACCGGAGATCACGGCGCCCACGATGCCGCCCACGCCGAACGAGGCGGAGAGCACCCCGACCCATGCGTCGCCCCGACCCAGGAGCTCGAGGGCCACCACGACCTCCAGGACCAGCAGCGCCCCCGCGATCAACGTCTGGGCGCTGAAGAGGCCGACCAGCAGCCGCGGCGCGGACTCCTTCGCGACGGTGCCGAACCCGGAGATCGCCTGGCTCAAGAACGACGGATGCGATTCCCCCTCTTCGAGCACGACGCGCCCGTCGTCGCCGTGCGGGATCCGCAGGATCAGCAGCGCCGACCACAGGAAGGTCAGGGCCGCAGCCGCGAACACCGCGGCCGGCCCGCTGAGGGCGAGGATCACCCCGCCGACGGCGGGACCGGCGAACATGCCGAGGCTCTCGATCGTGCTCGAGACGACGTTCGAAGCCGTCAGCTCCTCGGGCGTGGAGGCGAGGCTCGGGATGATCGCCGCCTGCGCGGGGCGGAAGGCCGTGGACACCACGACGCCCACGGCGGCCAAGAGGTACACGAGTCCGGGGCTCAGCTCGAGGAAGATCGCGACCGCCCCCAGCCCCACGACCACGACGCGCCCGAGGTCCGAGAGCGCCATCACGAGACGGCGCGAGTGCCGGTCGCCGAGGACCCCCATGAACGGCGCGGCGATCGCGGCGGGGATCAGGCGGATCAACCCCACGACACCCACGGCCGTCGCCCCGCCGTGATCGTAGGCGTAGACGGAGAGCGCGATCCCGTAGCCCCAGGTCCCGAGGTTGGAGCCGGCCCACGCGAGCTGGAGCCGCCGCAACCCCGGATTGCGGAGGACCGCCCTGAACGCGTCGAGTGCGCGGGTCTTCTCTTCCCTCGTCTCGGTCTGCAGGGCCTCGCTCATCGCGACGGAGTCTCGCACAGGCGGTCCCCGCGGGGGACCCCATCCTCCCGCGCCCTAGTCGACGACCTGGAGCTCCCGCGTCGAGCGGTTCAGGCGGTCGGCGCCGTCATCGGTGACCGCCACGATGTCTTCGATACGGACGCCGAAGGACCCCTCGAGGTAGATGCCCGGGCTCGATCGAGAAGGTGGTGCCGGGCTCGAGCGCCCAGTCGCTCCCCTCCACCAGGTAGGGCGGCTCGTGGACCTCCAATCCGATGCCGTGCCCCGTCCGATGGATGAAGCGCGCGCCGTATCCTCCGTCCTCGATGATCCGACGCGCCACACGGTCGATCTCCTGTGCCGCCACGCCGGGGCGCACCGCCCGGAAGGCGGCCTCCTGCGCCTCCTGCACCAGTCCGTAGACGACGTCGAACCCCTCCGGCGGCTCCCCCACAACGACGGTGCGCGAGGTGTCCGAGAAGTAGCCCCCCAGCTCCCCGCCGAAGTCGAGCACGACCACGTCGCGCGGCAACATCGTGCGCCCCGTCGGCTCGTGGTGGGGCGAGGCGGAGTTGGGCCCGCTCGCCACGATCGTGAAGTCCGCGCGCGTGTGCCCGTTGCGCACGAGCAGCTCCGCGAGATCGGCCGCGATCTCCTCCTCCCGCCGACCGAGGAAGCCCGCGCCGCAGATCTGCCGGAACGTCTCGTCCGCCGCACGGCCCGCGCGCGCCAGCGCGGCGAGCTCGTCCGCGTCCTTCACCGCTCGGAGCCGCGCGATCACCTGGGAGGCGGGGGCGAACCCCAGGCTCGGCGAGGCCTGCTGGAGCCCGAGCAGGTGCGAGGACCAGAGGTGATCGCCCACCGCCACCCGACCTTCGGACGGGAGCAGTCGGGCGGCCGCCTCGTAGGGATCGTCGCCGTCGATCCATCCGATGACCTCGATCAGCGCGCCACCGGGCGATCCCAACGCGAGGGGACGCTCCAACTCCGGGACGAGCATCACGGCGTGGCGGTCCGGGCGGAGGATCAACAGGGTCGGGCGTTCCATCGGCATCGGGGCATAGCCGGCGAGATAGACGAGATCGGGTGAGGGCGCCACGATGACCGCCCCGAATCCCCGTCGGTCGGCCTCGGCGGCCGCGCGGGCCATGCGGTCGGTCTCTCGCGTCACCCCGTACCTCCCCCCTCAGAGCTTCAGCTGGATCTGCTGGGGAACCACCTGGAACGTCGCCGGGGTGGTCCCCAAGGGAACCCCGTCCGCCACCACGGCGAGGGGACGCGCCGCGTCGACGGCGATCCTGATCTTCGCGCGCATCTCCTTGATGTTGGGGTCGGGGATGTGATCCCCGTGACGGTAGATCCTGGGCAGCATCGTATAGGCGTCCGAGCGCGGCCCGGTGAAGATCAGCGCGTCGAGCACGCCGTCGCCCGGGAAGGAACGGGGCGACATCCGCATCCCTCCCGACGTGAACTGGCCGTTCCCCACGATGACGTTGAACGCCCGGCCCTCCCACGTCTTCGCGTCCACCGAGACGCTCACGTCGGTAGGTTTCGACCGGAGCCACCCCGACCAGAACGCCAGGAACTTCCGGCGGTCACCGGGGCGTCCGTCTACCCGGCGCCCGATCTCACCACCCATGCCCACCTCGGCGAGGTTCGCCGCGTAGCGCGTGCGGCGCGCTCCCCGCGGACCGGCGTAGACGACCTTCATCACGTCGAAGGGATACGTGTTCGTCCCACCCAGGTGGACGCACGCGCCTTCCGTGTCGTCCGGGAGCCCGAAGCTCAGCACGAGGTCCGACCGCGTCCCCGCCGGCACCACGCCGAGCACGGCGTCCTCCACCAGAGGGCGGCCGTCCGCGAACATCCCGTTCACGACATCCTGCACGGTGCGGTCGTTGCCGACCGCCACCAGGTAGCGCGACCCGCCGGCGAGGGCCTCGGCGGCGAGACGCATCGCGTCCCCGGGCGTCTCCGCCACCAGGATCGCGTGTTCGAGGTCCCGTTCCTTCAACGCCCGCTCGAGCACCGGCAACGCGTCGCGCATGTGCGGTCCCGCCTCGGGGTCGACGATGGCCACGAGCGGGCCGAACGGGCTGCTCATCGCGACGGCATCCTAGCTAGACACCCGTGTATGCGACGACGCCGCGCATCACCTGGTCGCGGGCCCTCCGCACGAGATCGGCGGTGGCGGGGCGCGCCACGTCCTGGATCTGGCGCATCAGATCGAGGAGTTGTTTGCAGTTGCGGATGAAGTCCCCTGGCGCCATCTCGGTCTCGGCGAGGACCTCCTCGAGGCGCCGTCCTTCGGCCCAGTGCCAGATCGGCGTCGCGAAGCCCTGGTCGAGCTCGCGGCAGAGCTGCACCTGATGTTCGTCCTCGGTCCGTCGCACCGTCCGCCAGAGGCGCCTCAGCAGCTCGTAGCGCGCCATCGTCGACTCGGTGGGCATCGCACCGCTGAGGGGGACACGCTCGCGTCCTTCGTAGACGACGGAGGAGAGTAGGGCGGCCACCTCGGAGGGCTCGAGTCCCTCCAGGATCCCCGCGTCCAGGAGTTCGGCCACCAGGACGTCGCCCTCCCCGTAGATCCGGGTCAGGGTCCGTCCCTTCTCCGAGAGCGTCCATCCCTCGACGTAGCCGAGCGTCTCGAGCACCGCCAACACGCGATCGAACTGACGGGCGAGCGTCTCCGTACGGACCCTGATGCGGCGCTCCACCCCGGAGAGCTTCCGCTCGAGCTCGGTAGCGCGCTCGGCCCACCGTTCGTGCTTCCCGCGCTCGGGGCAGGCGTGGCACGGGTGGGTGCGCGCGCGCTCATCCAGCCCGGCGGCCTCCCGCTCGACACGCGGATCCGGCCGGTGGCGCGAGGGCTTGGGAGGCTTCACATCGAGGGAGACGAGCCTTGCGGCGACGTCGCGTCGGTATCGGGCGCTGCGCGCGCTTCCGGAACGCGGGAGGGGGATCCGCGTCAGCACGACCGGCGGTTCCTGGAAATCCTTCGCCGAGGCGCGGAAGGAGGAGCGATCCTGCACCAACAGCGTCGGCTTGCCGTCACGCGAGGACACGACGACCGCGAGCCCCCGCCGCTTCCCCTGAGGAAGGCCGATCACCTCGCCCGGGCGCAGCTTCCGGACGGCATCGCGAACCGCGGCGAGACGGCCTTCCTCGCGCCCGCGCCGGTCCTCCTCGCGCACGCGCCGGGCCTTCATCACGAGCTCCCAGTACGCGTCGAAGTCCCCCAGGTGGCACACCATGTTCTTCCGGTAGCCCTCGAGCGCCTCGAGATCCTGGGCGCGCTGCCGCTCGAGGGCCACGACTCCTCGGTCCGCGAGGAACTGGCCGAACGAAGAGTTCAGCAGGTGGTGGGCCTGCTCCGGCGTGTAGTTGCGGACGAGGTTCACCGCCATGTTGTACGAGGGCCGGAAGGACGAGACCAGGTTGTACGTGCGCGTGCCGGCGAGCGTCGCGACCCGCTCGAAGTTCACCTGACGTTGGTAGAGCACCACCGCGTGGCCGAGCGCGTCGATCCCCCTGCGGCCCGCCCGACCGGTGAGCTGGGTGTACTCGCCGGGCGTCAGGATCTCGTGGCGTTCCCCCTGGAACTTCCAGAGGTCCTCGATCACGACCGTCTTCGCGGGCATGTTGATGCCGAGCGACAGCGTCTCCGTGGCGAAGACCACCTTCACGAGGCCGGCCTCGAAGAGCTCCTCCACGGTCTCCTTGAACATCGGCAGCATCCCGGCGTGATGTCCGGCGATGCCCGCGGTGAGCCCGTCGAGGAAGTCGTAGAAGCCGAGCGTGACGAGGTCCTCCTCGTCCATCCACGCCGCCCGGGTCTCCGCGCGCTCGCGGATGTGATCCGCCTCGGCACGGGTGGTGAGCCGCACGCCCGACTCGCGCAGCCAGCGGACGCTCTTGTCGCATCCGGCGCGGCTGAAGACGAAGTAGATCGCAGGGAGCATGCCGTGTTCCGCCAGCACCTCGACCACCTCTTCCCGGCGCGGCACGTAGACGCGACGATGCCCTTCCCTGGGGCGGGAGATCCGCTCGTGCTGGGGCAGACCGCTCCCCCGCCGGTAGTACGTCTTGGTCCGCAGCTCGTTCTGATCGAGCGAGACGACGTAGGGGTTCGGCAGCAGCACGCCGTCCTGCTCGACGTGCATCGGGTGCAGGCGATGGCCCACGAGGTAGTGGTGCTCCAGCGGAACCGGCCGCTTCTCCTCGATGATCACGCGCGTCTCTCCCCGCAACGTCCCGATCCATTCCCCGAACTCCTCCGCGTTGCTGATCGTGGCCGACAGGCACACCACGCTCACCGACAGCGGGAGGTGGATCAAGACCTCCTCCCAGACGGCCCCCCGGTACGGGTCCTGGAGGTAGTGGACCTCGTCCATCACCACGCTGATGAGGCCTGTGAGGGTGTCGCTGCGCTCGTACAGCATGTTCCGCAGGACCTCGGTCGTCATCACCACGACCGGCGCCTCCGAGTTGATCGTGTTGTCTCCCGTGAGCAGGCCCACCCGCTCCGGCCCGTGGATCGCCACGAGGTCCCCGAACTTCTGGTTGGAGAGCGCCTTGAGGGGTGTGGTGTAGAACGTCTTCCCGCCGAGATCGAGTGCCCGGTCGATCGCGTACTCGGCCACGACGGTCTTGCCGCTGCCGGTGGGCGCGGCGACCAGCACCGAACGGCCGAGATCCACGGCGTCGATGGCGTCGAGCTGGAACGGGTCCAGCGCGAAGGAGAACCGGGAGGCGAACGCCTCGGGGGTGGTCACGCGCCCAGTCTACGGGCGCCCGTGGATCCGACCGGGCCCCGGTCGGATCCAGCGACGGGCGAGGTCAGCGCTTGAGGAAGCTCCCGAGGGCCTGGTTGAAGGCGGCGGGCGCCTCCAGGTTCGACAGGTGACCCGCATCCGGGATCACGATGAGCTCGGCGCCGGGGATGTGCTCGGCCATCTCGGACGTCACGTCGGGCGGGATCAAGGTGTCGCCGTCCGACGTGACGACCAACGCGGGGACGTCGATCGCCCCGAGGTCGGGCGTCGAATCGAGCCGTTCGGCCATGCCCACGGCGGCGGCGGCGATCGACTCCGCGGGCTGCTCGGCGATCGTGTCGCGGACGTAGGACCAGAGCGCATCGGGGGCGTCCGCACGCAGCAACGGCGGCGGCCCGGCGACGAGGAAGCCGCTCCCCTCCTCGCGCAGCCGCGCGGCCAGCGCCCGACGGCCGGCGGCCCCTTCCGGCGTATCCTCGCCGGAGCGCGTGTTCGCGAGGACGAGACCGGTCACGCGCTGGCGCGCCATGCGCCAGAGCTCGAACGCGACGTAGCCGCCCATCGAGAGCCCGCAGATCGACCATCTCGTCCACGCCCGTGGCGTCGGCCACCTGGAGACACGCTGCGGCGGCGGCGCCCATCGACATCACCGGCCCGACGCCGGGCGTCCCCCCGAACCCCGGGAGGTTCGGCGTGATCACCGGGATCCCTTGCCCGAACTCGGTCACCTGCGGCTCCCACATGCGCGCGTCCATCGGGAAGGCGTGGATCAGCATCAGCCCGTCCGTCATCGCAACCCCTTCGCGTCGGGCCCGGCCACCACGGAGAGCGCACCGGGCATCACCTCGAACACCGCCGGGAGCGCCCCCACCCGCTCGCCGTCGGCATACACCTGGACCTTCCGATTCGCCTCGACGCGCACGTTGCGGGCCCGGAGCATCCGGACCTTGGGGTGCGTCGTGTGCCGGCCGGCGAAGACCCTCGGGAACGCCCAGAGGAACGCCGCCTTGGAAAGCGCCTCGACGATACAGATGTCGAGGAACCCGTCGTCCAGGATCGCGTCCGGCAAGACCTTCATGCCACCCCCGAACGACACGCCGCTGCCGATGACGGTCAGCATCGCATCCACCGATAGCGCCTCGCCGTCGACCTGCAGCTCGTAGTGGGCCGGGGTGAAGCGGGAGAGCGTCTTGATCAACGCCGCGACGTAGGTGCCGGTACCGCCCAGGCGGCCGCTCATCGCGTTGGCCGTCTCGTTCACCTCGGAATCGAATCCGGCGCCCGCGATGTTGACGAAGTGCCGGCGCTCCGCGCCCGCGGTGACGAGCGCCACGTCGATGGGCCGGATCTTCGGGTTCGCCAGGAGCCGCAGGGCCTGTTCGAACCGCCCCGCGCCGATCGCCTTCGCGAAGTCGTCCCCCGTGCCGGCGGGGATCACCGCCATCGCCGACCCGGTGCCGATCACGCCGTTGGCGGCGCACGACGCGGTCCCGTCGCCCCCGAGGACCGCCACCACGTCCGCGCCCGCTTCGGCGGCCGCCCGCGCCGTCGCCTCCATGTCCGCCGCGGACTCGGCCACCAGGATCTGGTGGTCCACGCGCAACGCCCGCAGGCGGTCATCCACCTTGCCGATCAGCTTCCCGGCCTTGCCACCCCCCGCCGTCGGGTTGGCGACCACGACGACCCGCGCGGGAGCGGGAGCGGGCGCGGCCACGGAGGGCCTAGCCGCCCAGGCTCGACGCCGTCCCCGGGATCCCGGAAACGACTCCACCGGCCGACAGGGACTCGGTGAATGTGAGCCAGGCCTGCTGGAACTCGGTGTCGGCGGTCGTCATGAGGTCGTTGGCCAGCCCGAGGAGGTCCTTCCGCTGCGTCCCCGACGCCTCCGAGGCGAGCTTCGCGGTGTCGGCCGCCTTCTGATAGAGGACGAGCGCGTTGATCAACCGGTCCTTGGAGTCCGTGAAGGTGAGCGCCTCGGATTCGTTGAACCCTTGATCGCGGATGGTGCCCGCGAGGTCGAACTTGGTGAGCGCGTCGATCGCCGTCTTCGTGTCGTCCGCGGCCGACTGGAACGTCTTGGCGGCGTCGGCGGGTGGCTTGCCCTTCTGCATGCTCTGGAGCGCGGCCTTGGCGGGCGCCAACATCACCGGCTGAGGGCCTTGGGTCACCGTTCCGGCGTTGCCGAGGGCGCTCTCGGCCTCCCGCTGCCAGGCGACGGCGGCCGTGCGCTTCGTGGCCGCCGACGCCGCGGCCTCGTCATCGGCCTTGTTCTGCCGGAGACCGTTGGTCACCCAGACGAGCAGCATCATGACGAGGAACCCCACGACGGACGCCGCGGTCACCTGCACCCATCGCCGCTGGAACAACGGCGCCTTGACGGTGACCGGCTCGCGGCGAGGCGCCCTCGCCACAGCCTTCGTCTTGCTCTTCGGCTTGCTCTTGCCTTTGATGGCCATCCGCTATCCCCTACTTCTTCATCAGTCGCGCGATGATGATAGACGCCTCGTAGAACAGCACCATGGGGATCATCATCGCGAGCATGCTGTACGGGTCGGAGCTCGGCGTGATCACGGCCGCGAAGATCGCGATCCCGAGGATCGCCCATCGGCGCCAGGCGCGCAGTTTGCGGCTGGAGAGCACCCCAACGAGCACGAGGAACACGAGCAGGATCGGGAACTCGAACGAGAGACCGAACGCCAGGATCACGAGGACCACGAACCCGACGTAGTCCGTGAAGTTGATCAGCGGGGTGACCCCCGCCCCTGCGAAGCCGAGCAGGAACCCGAGGGCCTTCGGCAAGGTGAAGATCGCGAACGCGGCCCCGAACGCGAACAGGAGCGTCGAGGCGGCCACGAACGGGACGGAATACTTCTTCTCGCGCGGCGTCAGGCCGGGCACGATGAACGCCCACAGCTGGTAGAGGACGACCGGCAGGGCTAGGAACAGCCCGAGGAACAGGACGATCTTCAGCTTCTGCAGCATGGGGTCGAGTGGGCCATTGGCGACCAGGCGGCATCCGGCCGGCGGAACCTGGTCTGCGGGCAGGTGGTTCACGTACGTGCAATAGGGGTCGCGCAGGAGGTTGAGGAACGGCGGGTAGAGGAACCATCCGGCTACGGCCGCCAACGCGACCACGATCACGCAGATCACGATGCGGTGCCGCAGTTCCTCGAGATGTTCGACGACGGTCATCGAGCCGGTGCGCTCGCTCTCGGTCTTCCGACGGAGCAGCTTGGGGAGCTTGGCCATGGGAGCGCTTACTCGGCGGCGGCCGCGGGGGGTTCGTCGCGGGCCGACCCCGCGGGGTCGGGTCCGTCGACGGCGGGCTCCTCATCCGGGGCAGCTCCGGTGGCCGAGGTGACGGCCGGCAGGGGGGTGACCTCCTGCTCGTCGTCGGGGAGGGCCGCGATCACGCGCTCGCTATGGGTCATGCCGTCGTCGACGGACCCGTCGTCCGAGGATCCATCCGGCTCAGGGCCCACCTCGGCCTGCAGCTCCGGGTCCGGCTCGTCCTCGTGTTCCGGATGCGCCAGGTCGTAGCTGGGCGCCGGCTCGTCGTCCTCCCCGAGGAGGTCCGCCCCGAGGTCGAACTTCACCATGTCCTTGACCTCGTCCTGGATCTTGCGGAATTCGTTCAGGCCGCGGCCGACCATCCGGGCGAGCTCGGGCAGCCGCTTGGGACCCACGACGACGAGGGCGATGACCAGCACCGTGAGGATCTCGAGAGGGCCGATGTTGAACATGGTTGGGAGACCTTGTCCGAAGCTCGATTCTACCCTCGGGGATGGGTCAGGACCGGTTCTTCGAGCCCGGGACGTGGAAGGACGCGGTCTTCGCGGAGGCCGCGCGTCCCTGCCGGGAGATGTCGTCCACGATGGGCTGGATCTCGTCCTGGGCCTGTCTGGCGGTGCGGCCGAGGAGCATCACGTGGCGCACCAACGCCACGGCGCAGACGATCACCGCGAGGGTGGTGAGGACGGCGATCACGAACCAGCAGAGGATCCAGACGTTCACCGCTCGATGCTACACGCCCGAGGGCCACCGGGCCGGTCAGGCGCCGCCGCTGGAGGCGAGGAACTCCGCGATGTAGTGGTCGTCCTCCAGGAGATAGTGGAACTCGATGACGTCGTCGATGGAGAACGGCGGGCCCGCCGGTACGGCGCCCCGCGGATCGTCCTCGTCTTCGTCGAAGAGCTCCGGGTGTCCGAGGCCTTCTCCCTGGTCGATGTCGACACCGGCGGATACGAGCAACGCCACGATCTTGCGGTCCGCGCGCTTCTCCACGTCGTCGCTGCAGCTCGGGCAGGTGAACCGGTAGCTGCCCTCCCGGCCGTTCTGACGGACCGACAGGAGGATGGCTTCGGGACCCATGTCCACTTCGCCACATCGGGGGCACGTTGTGCGGATCGTTGTCATCTCACCGGAGCTATCGGTGGCACGTTCTCGGGACTTGAGCGAACCATCCCCGAACGGGGCTACCCCAGGGTGACCACTCCCCGGATGGTCACTCGTGGTAGCGCGCGAGCGTGCGCGAGGCAAGCTCGCGGACCTCATCGGCGAGCTCGGGCGGGGCGACGACCTCGGCATCGGATCCCACGCGCAGGAGCAGCCGTGCGACCCATCCGAGCTGCCGCGCGGGGAGGGTCACCTCGAGCACGCCGTCCTCGAGCTCGAGGGCGTCGTGGTGGCGTAGTACTCGGCGATCCAACGCGCGGACGGACGCAGACGCAGGCGAACGGGGACGTCGTCTCCGGTGGGTGTGTACAGGGCCCGGCCGGCGCCCTCGAGCCCCCGAGGGTCGAACGTAACGCCCGTCGGGGCGACCTCGATGACCCGGTCCGCGCGGAACAACCGCTCCGCGTCGGCCTCGACGTCCCAGGCCACGACGTACCAGTTGCCGAGGCTCGAGAAGACCTCCTCGGGCTCGATCGCGGCGTTCCGTCCGGGCGCCCGTGGAGGCCGCGACGTACTCGATCGCGATCCGCTCGTGATCGCGAGCGGCCGCTCGCAGCGCACCCAGGTGCTCCGGGCTCCGACCCGCCGTCGCCGTCTGGATGCGGGCCGCATCGCCGAGGGCATCGGGGCCGAGCGAGTCCCGCAGCTTCGCGAGGGCGCTCGCGAGGGCGGGGGCCTCGGGCAGGCCGGGCGTGGCCACGAGCTCGGTCCCACGCAGGAACAGGGCGAGGGCCTCGCTCCGCGTGAGCCGGAGCGGACGGGCGAAGTGGTCCGCCATCCGGATCCAGATCCGGTCGTCCTCATCCACCTCCACGTCGATGAGGTCACCCGGTCCATACGGCGGCAGTCCCGACATGAAGAGCAGGTCGAGGTCGCGTCGGAGCTGGTCGGCCGGCACGTCGAAGAGCCGAGCCACCTCGCCGAGCTCGGCCCCCTGATGCTGCACGAGGTAGGGCACGATGACGAGCATCCTGCCGAGGCGCTCGCTCGTCTTGGGCGCCGTGCGTCGCCGCTCAGGCACTGACCGCCTCCTCCAGGCGTCGGACGACCGCCGCACGGAGCGTCGGCGGCTCGAGCGCCTCCGCATCGGGTCCGAACTGCAGGAGCAGCGACGCGAGCACGTCCTCATCCGCAAGAGGGATCTCGAACTCCGTCCACCCGTCCGCACGCGTGGCGACCTCCACGGCGCCGGCCAACGCGCCCGCAGCCGACCCGGCGGACCCGGCGGCGAACGCCACCCGCGCACGGTCCTCGGTCGCGGCCGCCCACGGCCCCGCCTCGACGTGGTCGGCGGCTCGGAAGTCCGGCGGGGTGGGCCTCCCTTCCCCCACGTCTTGCGGCTCTCCGGTGAAGCGCGAGAGACGGAACGCGCGGATGTCGTCCCGGTCGGTGTCGTGGCCCACGAGGTACCAGTGACCTCCGCGGTAGACCATCGCGAAGGCGTCGACCTCGCGTTCCGAGGCCTGGCCGTGCGAGGTGCGGTAGCCGAACCGCACCCGGCGGTTCCCGTCGACGGCGTCGGCCACGGCTAGGACGAGGGCGCTGCGGGCGTCCGAGCCCGATGCGAGGGGGCCGCCGGACAAGCCTGCCAGCGCGCCCCCGTCCGCCCCGTAGACCAGCTTCCGGACGGCCGCCTCGGCTGCGGAGTTCTCGCCTCCGCTCTGTGCGGCCACCAGCAGTGCGCCCATCTCCTCGGCGGTGAAGGCGATCTCCGGGAGGTAGTACTTGTCCTTGGGGATCAGGTACCCCTGTTCGGAGCCCCAGGCATCGACGTCGACCAACTCCAGGGGGACGCCGTAGTCGCGCAGGAGATCCTTGTCGCGCTCGAACATCCGCTTGGCGGTGTCGACGTTCTCCTGACCGTACGGCTCGAGGGTCTCGCGGATGTCCTCGAACGTGAGGGGCTGCCTGGTCTCCAGCAGGAGTCCCACGAGGTTCAGCAACCGCTCCAGCGGCTCCATGCGGTCTTGGGCGGCCATCGTGCGGCATCATATCGGCGGCATGCCCGCGGACCCGGAAGGCCCCACCGATCCCTCACATCACCTGCGGATGCTGCCCGTGCTCGCCCTCGCCGATCCGTCCCTGGTGGAGGTCGTGCGCGCCGGCGCCTCCCGAGCGGGAGGCGGCCCCCCGGTGATCATCGTGCCCGAGGCCGACGGGGCGACGCTGGTCGCGGCGCGGGAGGCGGGCGGCGAGGTCGTGGTGGCGGTCTGCGAAGGCGACGCGGCGGTCCGGTCGCTGAACACCGCGCGACGCCTCGGAGGCCGGGCCGTGCCCGTCTTGGGGCTCGCCGGCGACGAGGCCGGACCCCGCGTGCTCCGGTCGACGCTCGCTCTCCTCGTCGACGACGGTCTCCACGACACCAACGTCCCCGTCCCCGTCCTCGATGACGACCTGCGGCGGTCGTTGTGGGACCAGCTGCGCGCAGCCCACCTGGAGGAGCGCCACCACCTCGTCGAGGTCGACGGTGCGCCCGCGCTCGCGGAACTCGCCGCCCTCGGACTAGCTCCCCCGGAGGATCGCTGGGCGGCGCTCGCGGCGGGTGCCGCCGGCGTGCTGGCGGGGCGCATGGCGGCCGCCAACCGAGGCTGGCGCCGGCAGCTGAACGGATGACCGACCACGAGCCGTGTGCGAGGATGCGCCCGATGGACGACCCCATGGTCCCTTCCCCGCAGCGACCCGATGCAACCCGGCGCACCTACCTCGCCAGCGAACGCACCTACCTGGCCTGGATCAGGTCGGCGCTGACGGCGGTGGCCGTGGGGCTGGGGGTGGCGAAGTTCATCCCGTCGCTCCACGAGGGCGTGTCCTGGCCGTACGTCGTACTGGGGATCGGCTTCTGCTTCCTGGGGCTCCTCCTCGCGATCTACGGCGTGTATCGCCTGCGTACGGTCGACCGCGCCCTGCGGACCGGGGACTTCGGGCCGCTCGCCGATCGCGCAGCCCTCGCGATCGGCGCCACAGCAGTGCTCCTCACCGCCCTCACGATCGTCGTGATCGTCGTCGATCGTTGAGGCGGTCCGTCACATGTGCGCGATCAGCTGATCCACGCGCTCGTCGACGCTGCGGAACGGATCCTTGCAGAGCACGGTGCGCTGGGCCTGGTCGTTCAGCTTCAGGTGCACCCAATCCACCGTGTAGTCGCGTCGCTTCGCCTTGGCCTGGCGGATGAAGTCGCCGCGGAGCTTCGCGCGTGTGCTCTGGGGTGGTTCGCGCATCGCGCGGCTCACCTGCGCGTCGGTCACGACCCGGTCGACCTTCCCGCCCTTCTCCAGTAGGTAGTAGAGACCGCGGTCGCGGTTCACGTCGTGGTAGGCCAGATCCAGGAGCGCGACGCGTGGCGAGGCGAGCGCCAGATCGTGCTTGGCCATGTAGCGCTCGATCATCAGCCGCTTGGTGACCCAGTCCACCTTCCGGCTGAGGCGGTCGGGGTCACCCGCCTCCAGGGCCTCGACGGCCTCACGCCACTCGCGCAGCAAGGACTTGGCGACCTCGTCGCCGCCGCGCCGCTCGACGAAGCGCTCCGTCTTCTCCAGGTACTCCGTCTGCATCTCCAGCGCGGAGAGCTCGCGCCCGTTGGCCAGTTTGACCTTCCGGGTGCACGCCGTGTCGTGACTGATCTCGCGGATCGCGCGGATCGGGTTCTCGAGGGAGAGATCACGCATCACGGTGTTGGCCTCGATCATCCTCAGGACGAGGTCCGTGATGCCGGTCTTCATGTAGGTGGTGTGCTCGCTCATGTTCGAGTCGCCGACGATCACGTGGAGGCGCCGGAAGCGCTCGGCGTCGGCATGCGGCTCGTCGCGCGTGTTGATGATCGGTCGGCTTCGGGTGGTCGCCGAGCTCACGCCCTCCCAGATGTGTTCGGCCCGCTGGCTGATGCAGTACTGGGCGCCGCGCGGTCCGTGCAGCACCTTGCCGGCGCCGCACCAGATCTGCCGCGTGACGAAGTACGGGATCAGCACGTCGGCCATGCGGGCGAACTCACCGTGGCGCGCCACGAGGTAGTTCTCGTGGCATCCGTAGGAGTTGCCGGCGGAGTCGGTGTTGTTCTTGAACAGATAGACCTGCCCCGAGATCCCCTCCTCATGCAGGCGCATCTCGGCGGCCTCCAGCAGTCCCTCGAGGATCCGCTCCCCCGCCTTGTCGTGGGCCACGAGCTCCTCGATCGCGTCGCACTCAGGGGTCGCGTACTCGGGATGCGAACCTACGTCGAGGTACAGGCGCGCCCCGTTCTCGAGGAAGACGTTGGAGGAACGGCCCCAGTGCACCACCCGGCGGAAGAGGTAGCGCGCCACCTCGTCCGGGGACAGGCGGCGCTGTCCGCGGAACGTGCACGTGACGCCGTACTCGTTCTCCAGGCCGTAGATGCGCCGGTCCATGCCGACAGCCTAAGCGTGCCTCGGTGCGAAGCGGTGGACGCGGGCTCAGCCGCCGAGGATCTGGCTGACCTCGCCGTCCTCCAGGCGGTGGAACTTGCGGCGTTGCGCCCGGCGACGGTCCACGACGCCCGCCTCCACGGCCTCCGGGCTGATCGTGCGTCCGTCGGGCGATCCCAGGATCTCCACGGCGGCCCGCACGGCGGTCGTGAGGTCCCAGCCCTCCTCGTAACGGCTGCGCAGCGTCTCGGTGAGGTCCTCCGCGTGCCCGCCGATCGCCACGAACCCGTGCTCGTCGGTGACGGACCCGTCGAAGAGCACGTGGTACAAGGCGGTTCCGGAGGCGTCGCCGTCCACCTCGCCGACCAGGATCTCCACCTCGTAGGGCTTCATCTGCTGCGTGAAGATGTTGGAGAGGGCCTGCGAGTAGGCGTTCGCGAGGTCCCGGGCCTTCACGTCTTCGCGTCCGTAGGAGTAGCCGCGCATGTCTGCGAGGCGGATGCCGGCGATCCGCAGGTCCTCGAACTCGCTGTACTTGCCCACCCCCGCGAACGCGATGCGGTCGTAGATCTCGCTGATCTTGTGCAGCGTCGCCGAAGGGTTCTCCGCGATGAACAGGAGCCCGTCGACGTACTCGATGCCGATCACGGAGCGACCGCGCGCGATCCCCTTGTGGGCGTAGTCCGATCGATCCTTCATCATCTGCTCGGGGGCGACGTACGGCATGAAGGACATCTACCCGCGCTCCTCGATCACGGCGGACACGGCGGCCGCCACCTCGTCTTCGGGGACCTCTGCCGAGCCGTCCGCCGTGACCGTCAGCACCGTGGGGTAGATCCTCCTGTACACGTCGGGCCCACCGGTGGCCACGTCGTCCTCGGATGCGTCCAGCAGCGCCTCCACGGCGACCCGGAGGGCCTCCTCGCGCGGAAGGGCAGGCTTCCATCGCTTCTTCAGGGAGTTCTTCGCTGGCGCGCTTCCCGACCCCATCGACTGATAGTCGTCTTCCTCCCAGCGACCGCCCGTGGCGTCGTAGTAGAAGATCCGGCCCTCGCCCCTTCGCGCGTCATAACCGCCGAAGAGCGGGACCACCACGAGACCCTGCATCGCCAGAGGGAAGTTCTCGCGGATCAGCTGCGCGAGTCGGTTGGCTTTGCCTTCGAGCGAGAGACGGTCACCGGTGAGCTTCTCGTAGTGCTCGAGCTCCAACTGGAACAGCTTCACCATCTCGATCGCCATGCCGGCGACCCCCGCGATGGCGATCGCGCTGTAGTCGTCGGCGGCGAACACCTTCCGCATGCGGTCGTCGGCCACCGCGTAACCGGCGGTCGCCCGTCTGTCGCCCGCCACGACGACGCCGTCGGCGTACTTGAGTCCGAGAACCGTGGTCCCGTGCGGGATCTGCATCGCGGCCTCCGCCGTGATGCCCTGGACGCGCGGCAGCTCGTCCGGGCGCTCGCGCCGGAGCAGATCCACGAACGACGGGTTCGCCCCGAACGCGCCGCCCGCGAGCGGGAGAACCAACCGGTCGGTCACTCCCCACCCTTCTGGACGTAGCTCTTCACGAACTCCTCGGCATTCTCCTCGAGCACGGAATCGATCTCATCGAGGATGTCGTCCATCTCCTCCTTCAGCTCGGAGGCCTTGGACGTCGAGGCGACCTGCCCGGCATCGGCGTCGTCGCCGCCACCGCTCTTCTTCTGGATCTTCTTCTGTTCCTGTTCCTGCGGCACGGGGTGGCTCCTTTCGGTGGGGCCATCCTATCGATGGTCGGGGGTCAGATCGGTCAACCCTGGAGGCGCCGCACCAGGTCCGCGGCGTCCTCCGCCTGGGCGAGCAGGTCCTCGACGTGCTGTTTGGTACCGCGCAGGGGCTCGCGCATGGGGATCCGCTGCAAGGCGTCGGCCCCGGTGTCCACGATGAGCGAGTCCCATGAGGCGGCCGCGATCGCATCCGGATAGCGGGAGATGCAACGTCCGCGGAAGTACGCGCGGGTGTCCACCGGGCGGCTCGCTGATGGCGGTCTCCACCTCCTCGTCCGAACACAGGCGCTCCACCTTCCCCGAGGCCTCCAAGCGGTAGTACAGCCCGCGGTCGCGGCGCACGTCGTGGTACTGCAGGTCGATGGCGCGGAGCTTCGCGTCGTTCCACTCCAGCCCGTCACGCTCGCGATACGCCGTGGCGAGTCGGTACTTGGCCACCCAATCGAGCTCGCGGTGGAGCGAGAAGGGATCCGTCTCGAGCGTGTTCAGGACCGACTCCCACCGCTCGATCACCTCGCGATTCTCGGGCGTGTCGTCCTCGCGCTCGACGAACTTGCGGGCGTGCTCGAAGTACTCCCACTGGAGCTGGAGGGCGCTGAGGCGCCGACCGTCCGCGAGCGGGATCTCCGTCGTGAGCGTGAGATCGCGCGAGACGTCGTGAAGCGATTGCACGGGGCTCTGCAACGTGAGATCGGGCAGGACGGCGTCCTCGATCATCTTCAACACGATCGCGGTGGTGCCGAGCTTGAGGAACGTGGCCACCTCGCACATGTTGGCGTCCCCCACGATCACGTGGAGGCGCCGGTACTTCTCAGGATCGGCATGCGGCTCGTCGCGCGTGTTGATGATGGGACGCTTGAGCGTGGTCTCGAGGCCCACCTCCGTCTCGAAGAAGTCCGCCCGCTGCGTGAGCTGGTAGATGGCCCGGCCCCGCTCGTCCCAGGCGGCCTCCGCTCCCACCTTGCCGGCCCCCGTGAACACGATGCGCGAGACGAAGAACGGCGTGAGGTCGCGCACGATGTCGGAGAAGGGCGTGGCCCGGTCCACCAAGTAGTTCTCGTGCGTACCGTAGGAGTTCCCCTTGCCGTCCGTGTTGTTCTTGTAGATGGAGAGCCTCGGGGCGCTCGGGATGGTCTTCAGGACCTCATCCAGTGACCGCTCGAGGATGCGTTCCCCCGCTTTGTCGTGGATCACGAGCGCCCGCGGCGTGATGCATTCGGGCGTGGAGTACTCGGGGTGCGCGTGATCGACGTAGTAACGGGCACCATTGGGCAGGATCACGTTGGCGAGCCCGAGGTCCTCGTCGGTCCCTTCGCGTGCGGGCACGGGTTCGAAGCCCCGGGCATCGCGCAGGGGAGATTCCTGCTCGTAGTCCCACCGGATGCGCCGGAGCGATCCGGCGTAGGTGGAGATCAACAGGGAGGAGCTGAGGACCGGGTTGAAGTCGGGTGCGCCGGCCGCCGCGATCCCGTACTCCGTCTCGGTACCGAAGACCTTGGGGATGGCCATCCGGCCACCTTACAGGTACTGGCCGGCGTTCACGCGCTCGACCTGGCGGCCGTCGCCGTCGTGGCCGAGGAGCGTCCGCACGTACACGATGCGCTCGCCCTTCTTGCCGGAGATCCGCGCCCAGTCGTCCGGGTTGGTGGTGTTGGGAAGATCCTCGTTCTCCTTGAACTCGTCCCGGATGGCCGTGAGCATGTCCTCGGTCTTGATGCCCTTCTCCCCCTTGGAGAGGAAGCGCTTGATGGCATCCTTCTTGGCGCGGCGAACGATGTTCTCGATCATGGCACCCGAGTTGAAGTCCTTGAAGTAGAGGATCTCCTTGTCCCCCGACGCGTACGTGACCTCGAGGAATCGGTTGCGGTCGCTGGGCTCGTACATCTGCTCGACCGTCTTCTCGATCATGCGGAAGCACGCCTGCTGGGAGTCCCCTCCGTAGCGGGAGACCTCGTCGGGGTGGATCGGCACGACGGGATGCAGGTACTTGGCCATGATGCTCTTGGCCTGGTCCGCGTCGGGGCGCTCGATCTTGATCTTCACGTCGAGCCGGCCCGGGCGCAGGATGGCGGGGTCGATCAGGTCCTCGCGGTTGGAGGCCCCGATGACCACGACGTTCTTGAGGGTCTCGACGCCGTCCAGCTCCGAGAGCAGTTGGGGCACGATCGTCGACTCCACGTCCGAGGAGATGCCCGTCCCCCGGGTGCGGAAGATGGAGTCCATCTCGTCGAAGAAGACGATGACCGGCAGGCCCTCCTCCGAGCGCTCCTTGGCGCGGATGAAGATCTCGCGGATCTGTCGCTCCGTCTCCCCGACGTACTTGTTCAGCAGTTCGGGACCCTTCACGTTGAGGAAGTAGCTGCGCGCGTCCTCACGGCCCGTGCGCTCACGCACCTTGTCCGCGAGCGACTTCGCCACGGCCTTGGCGATCAGCGTCTTGCCGCATCCCGGGGGCCCATAGAGCAGGACGCCCTTGGGGGGCTCCAGCTCGTGCTCGTGGAAGAGCTCGGCGTAGAGGAACGGAAGCTCCACGGCGTCGCGGATGGCGTCGATCTGGGACTCGAGACCGCCGATGTCCTCGTAGCTG
Source organism: uncultured Actinomycetes bacterium (assembly GCA_963810945.1). Taxonomy (GTDB): domain Bacteria; phylum Actinomycetota; class UBA4738; order UBA4738; family HRBIN12; genus JAOUEA01. The sequence continues at coordinate 782,465 of CAWEPI010000004.1, read as the reverse complement.
ACGTCGGGGATCTCCTCCAGGACGAGCTCCTCCACCTCCTCCTTGGGCAGGATCTCGGTGGCCACGTTGGCACGAGCGTCGAACAAGACGTTGTCGCCCACGCGCGGCGGGGCATCCAGGAGATTGCCCGCGACGTGCGCGACGTACTCCTCGTCACCCCGGCCGACGACGACCACGCGGTCATCGCCGAGGCGATCCTTGACCTTCACGACCTCGCCGGCGCGGTCGGGCTCGAGGACCTCGACCACGTTCAGCGACTCGTTCAGCACGACCTGGACGCCGGGGCGGAACCGGCGCTCGTCGAGGTCGGGGGCGGGCATCACGCGCATCTTGCGGCCCGCGGTGAAGACGTCGAGGGACCCGTCGTCGTTGGACCGCAGGTAGATGCCGAAGGACGCCGGTGGTTGCGAGAGTTTCTCGACCTCCTCGACGAGGGACTCGATCTTGTCGCGCTCGGCGCGCAGGGCGTCCGCCAGCTTCTGGTTCTGACCCATGGCCCGACTGAGCTGCTCTCGGGTCTCGACGAGCTTCTCCTCGAGGATGGAGACCTGCCGGGGAGCGTTCGTGAGACGCCGGCGCAGGAGGCCAACCTCCTCCTCCAGGAACTTCACCTGGGTCTGGAGCTCGTGCACCTGCTTCTCGTACCGCTCGACATCTTCGTGGTGGTTCGCCATCCGGGTCTCACCTCCGGCGCGGAGCGCTGAGTATACGGCCGCTCAGGTGTCCAACCGTGGAGGCTGGAGCGGCTCTCTATCTACTGGTTTACGGCATCCGCGGCCGAACGGCTTAGGCCCGATTTCAGGTATGTCCCGTCGCTGCCCGCTCAGGCTACGCGGAGACCCCGACACGCCGACCCACGGTGAGGAAGCCCGTGTGGCCCTGCATGCGGTGATCCGGACGCACGCTGCGCTCGGTCACGTGCCACCCGCGCTTCAACGTCTCGAAGGTCTCGATATGCAGGAACCCATTGGGGTGCAACGCCGATACGAACTGCTGGATCTGGATCGTGGTGGGCAGGTAGGCGCACACGACACCGCCCGGCTCCAGCACCTCGGCGAGCGCGGGCAGGGGTCCCCACGGCTCGGGCATGTCGAGCACCGCTCGGTCGAAGCGCTCCCCTGTCCCTGCCACCTCGGAGCAATCCCCGCTGCGTAATTCCAGCGTGGCCGGGAGTTCGCCGAGGAACGCGACGAGGTTCGCCTCGGCTTGCACGCGATGCTCCTCACGCAGCTCGTAGGAGACCACGCATCCCTCGCCGCCGACGGCGCGACAGAGCGCGATCGTGAGTGCTCCGGATCCGGTCCCGGCCTCCAGGACGCGGGCGCCGGGGAAGACGTCGGCGTACGTAACGATCGGCCCGAGGTCCTTCGGATAGATCACCTGGGCGCCCCGTGGCATCTTCAGCACGAAGTCGGCGAAACGCGGCCGGAACGCCGACAGGACCATCCCCTTCGACGTCGTGACCCGCGTGCCCTCGTCGGCGCCGATGAGAACGGCGTGCGCGAGCGTGCCGGAATGCGTGTGGTAGATGGCCCCCTCATCCAACCGGACGAGGTACGTGCGATCCCGCTGGTCCACCAGCAGCACCCGCTCCCCCGCGCGGAACGCCCCGGTCACCGCGCGACGCCGCCGTAGATCTCGACCGGGAGGACCTCGTCGGAGCGTTCCTCGGTCGAGGGACCTTCCGGGGCGTCCGCCGCAGGCGCGCGCGTCGCGTCGCCGGGCTCGAGCCGCTCGCCGAGGATCTGCGCTCGTGCCCGGCAGAAGGCGCAGAACCGTCCGGTGGTGGGCTGCCCGCAGCGCGCGCACCGCTCGAGCGCGACGTCGTCGGCCCGGGTGAAGAGCGGCATGCCGCGATCGAGGTACCCGAGGAAGAACTGGGTCTTGGCGCCGGGCGAGACGGCTTCGAGCGCGTTCATCGCCTCCTTGTAGCGGAGCTGGCTGTTGCCGGCGACGAGCGGGCACTCCTCCACGACGTAGTCGATCCCGCGCAAGAAGGCGTAGGCGGCGGTCTCCAGCTCGCTCAGCCGGTGCAGGGGCTTCACCTTCTTCACCAACCCGTCCTCCGCGGGCAGGACCGGCGATTGGCGCGCGATGTAGTCGACGTTCCAGCGGAGGGTGTTCCCGAGCAGCGTCGCGGCCTCGTCGTCGAGGTTGTGGCCCGTGGCGACCACATCGAACCCTCCGTCCAGCGCCGCCCGATTGAACACGTAGCGTTTGGAGAGCCCGCAGACAGCGCAGTTCGATCGCGCGCCGCGGGCGCCGGCGGTCGGGATGTCGAAGCCGTGCTCCCGTGCGAGATCCACCTCGATCAGCTCGGCGTCGCGCTCCGCGGCGAAGGCGCGCGCGACCGCTCCCGAGCGGTCCGAGTAGTCACCGATGCCGAGGCCGAGGTAGAGGCCCGACGCTCGGTAACCCAGGTCGAGCAACAGGTCCCAGAGCCCGAGCGAGTCCTTCCCGCCCGAGACCGCGACGAGGATGCGGTCCCCCGGCTCGAACATCGCGAACCGGCGCACCGCCTTGCGCACCTGCTCCCGCACGACGTGCAAGAAGCAGTCCTTGCAGTAGGCGCTGTTGTGTCGACGGATCTCGATCACCGCCGGCGCCTTGCACCGACGGCATCTCACGGACGCGATCCCCCGGAGATCACCGGGCGGATCTCCAGCTCGTCCAGCTCGCTCACCTGATCCTCGCGGGTGACGAGCTCGCCGGCGCGGATCACCAGCACGGTGTCGGGTGCCACGGCGAGCTCGGTGAGGACGGAGGCGACGGTCCGGTCGCCGGCCACGACGAGCTCGCGATCCGGGTTGCGCATCCTGACCTTCATCGCCCCAGGCTAACCCACCCGCTCCGGGCCGCGTCGCGGGCACGGATGGAGGCGGCGCCCGGGCCGATCTTGCTGCCGCCCCGGGCGCCGCCGTCCCGCGCGGGACCTTCGGGGGCTTACGGCAAGGTCACGGGAAGAGGCCGGGTGCCGAGCGTCACGTCGATCGATCGCTTGGTGCCGTCCTTGCCGACGATCTCCACCGAGACCGTCTGACCGGGTTTGAGGCCTCCGAGGATGGTGCCGAGGTCGTCGGCGCTCGAGACGGTCTTCCCGTCGACGGCGACGATGACGTCGCCCTGACCGATGCCCGCGGACGCTGCGGGGCCGTCGCTCGTGGTGCCGACGACGTAAGCACCGGCGTCCGTGTTCAGCTGGAACTGCGCCGCCATCGCACCGTTCACCGTCTGGGTCGAGACCCCCAGGTAGGCGGTGGGGGCGAGCGGGTTCGACTCGCCCTGGGAAATCGTCTCCTTCACGGAGTCGATCGCGATCGCGAAGCCGATGTTCTGGGCGCTGTCATCGCCGGCGGAGTTGATGCCGATCACCTGACCCGCCATGTCGACGAGCGGGCCGCCGGAGTTGCCGTGGTTGATGGCGGCGTCGGTCTGGATGACGCCCGTGTAGGTGCGGGCGCCGTTCTTGCAGACCGTGCAGCCCGGGTCCTGTGCCTGGATCGTGCGGTCCAACGCGGAGACGATACCCGTCGTCACGGTCGGTCCTCCCTCCAGCGCGAGCGCATAGCCGAGGGCCACGACGCGCTGGCCGAGCTGGAGGCTCGCCGAGGAGCCGAGGTCCACCGTAGGGAGGTTCGTGCCGTCGATCTTGAGGACGGCCACGTCGTGGAGGCAGTCGCCGCCGATCACGCGGGCGTCGTACTCCTGCGGCTTCTCGGCAGACGTGGAGACGGTGATCTTCGACGCACCCTCCACCACGTGGCAGTTGGTCACGACGACGCCGTCCGAGCGGACGATGAAGCCGGTGCCGACGCCCTGACCCTGCTGGGTGCCGCCGGTCGGGCTCTGCTGGAAGATGTCCGAGGTGACGTTCACTACGGCCGGCAGCACCCGCTGCACGACCGCCTCCACCGGCTCCTTGCCGCCCGACAGGGTCGGCTGGGAGAGCGGGGCCGCCGTGCCGGGCGACTGGTCGGACGAGCCCAGGCGCACCGAGCAGGCGGTGGCCAGCACCGCGAGCAGCACGGCCGGGATCAGAAGCTTGCGCATGTAGGGACCTCCACGGAAGGGATCGGGTTCTCCCCTGGGATTCGCCCCATGCTACCCGCGGGTTCGCCGGGCTAGCTGTGAACTACCTGAGAGTTCCGGCCGGACGCTCCTTGCGCGGGTCGACGAAGGGGATCCCCGCGGTCGTCCCGACGAGATGCTCTCCGTTCTCCGTCTCGACGTCCAACCGGTTGCCCGGCTCGGCGAGGTCGATCGGCACCCACACGTAACCGATGTTCTTCTCGAGCCCCGGCGACCAGACCGCATCCGTCATGTGCCCGACCTCGCGTCCTCCCGAGGAGACCGCCCAGTACTCCGACATCTCGGCGCGCAGCTCGTCGGCCTCCAACTCGATGCCGACGAGCTTGCGGTCGACCCCGCTCGCCCGCAGGGACTCGAGGGCCTCCTTGCCGATGTAGTCCTGCGGCTGCTCCTCCACGAGGCGCTCGAGCCCCATCACGTGGAACGGCGTATCGCCCAGGCGGATGTCCGACCCGTAGTTGAAGATTCCCCCCTCGATCCGCCGCGCCTCGCACGGCGCGATCGGGCGGATGTCGAACTCCTCCCCCGCCTCAGCCACGGCGTCCCAGAGCTCGTCCCCGCGCGCGCCGTCGAGCAGGTTCACCTCGAAGCCCGGGATCGCGGTCCATCCGGTGCGGCTGATCACGACCGGGATCCCGCGGACCTCGAAGGACTCGATCCAGTAGTAGCGGACGTCGTAGATGCCCGGGCCGACGAGCTTCTCGAGGGTCTTCGCGGACATCGGCCCCTGCACCTGCATCGGGTGGACGTCGGGCAGGCTCACCTCGGCGTCGAGACCCGCGCTGGCCGCCACGCCCAGCGCGTACAGCCCCGCGTCCGAATCCGCCAGCTGCATCCACCAGCGGTTCTCGTCGACGTGCAGCAGCACCGGGTCGTTCACGATCGAGCCGTCGGGCCCGGTGACCAACATGTACTTGCCCTGCTTCACCGCGCACTTCGTGAGGTCCCGGCACGTCAACATGTCGATCAGGCGATCGGCGTCCGGGCCGCTCACCTCCACCGTGCGCTCGACCCCCACGTCCCACATCGTCACGCCGCGGTCCAGCGCCCAGTACTCCGTCTCGGGGTCGTCGTAGTAGGCAGGCAGGTACATGTGGTTGTAGATGTCGTACGACGTGCATCCGGCGCGTCGCGTGGCGTTGAAGAACGGTGACTGCCGGTACCACGGGCCGAAGTACAAGGTCGCGCTCTTCTCGAGCATCTCCTGACGTTCGTTGGTCATGTGCGATCCTCCTCTAGGAGACCGGGATCGATTTCGCGGGATCGACGAAGGGCATCTCGATGACGGTCGCGACCCGATCACCCCACTCGGTCGCCACGTCGACCTGCTCGCCCGGTCGGCTGAGGTCGGTCGGCAGCCAGCAGTACCCGATGTTCCGCTCCAGCCGCGGGGAGTAGATCGCGGACGTCACGAGCCCGACCTCGCGGCCATCCACCGAGGCCACCCACTTCGTGTTGTTCAGTGCGGGCAGCGCCGCGCCGTCCAGGATCACGCCGTTGATCCGCCGGCTCACCCCCTGGCTCTGGATCCGGCGGTACGCGGCGATCGACAGGCACGCGTCGTCGGCGAGCGCGAAGTCGACCAGCCGTTCCAGCCCGAGCTCGAAGGCGTTGTGCTCATAGGTCATGTCGGCGCCCCAGTTGAAGATGGCGCCCTCGATCCGGCGGATGTCGCTCGGGCCGGTCGGCACGATCCCGAACTCCTCGCCGGCGTCCATGATCGCGTCGTAGACGGCGTTCCCCCGCGACGTGTCGGTGGTGTAGACCTCGTAGCCAACCTCCGACGTCCAGCCGGTCCTCGTGACCACCACCGGCACCCCTCCGATCTCCGCTTCGCGCCAGAAGTAGTACCGGAGATCGAGGATGCCCTCGCCCAGGAGCTTCACCATGAGATCCTTCGACTTCGGGCCCTGGACCTGCAGCGGCGCGACGTCGGCCTCGCGGATCGTGACGTCCAGGTCCGGGTACGCGTTCCTCAGCCCGCGGGCGAAGAGCAGGGCGTCGGAGGACGCGAGCGCGAACCAGAACGTGTTCTCGTCCATCCGCGTGAGCACAGGGTCGTTCACGATCCCCCCGTCGGCGTCGCAGATCAGCACGTACTTCGCCTGACCCACCGCGCATGTCGAGAGGTCGCGAGGTGTCAGCAGCTGCGCGAACGCGAGGCCGTCGGGGCCGGAGATCTCCAGGCATCGCTCGACGGCCACGTCCCAGAGGGTGACGCCGTTCAGCAGGGCGTCGAACTCGTTCTCGAACGTGTCGAAGCGGATGGGGAAGTACATGTGGTTGTAGACGGTGAATCCCAACGGGCTGCGCCGCTGCGTGGCCTCGTAGTACGGCGTGCGTCGGTTCCTGGCCCCGCGTTGCACGAGACCCATGTCGAACTCGGCCATGTCCCCTCCTCGGCTCCGGAGGCGGTCGTGCCGGCCGGTGCGGACGCCGGCAGACGCCTCTCGCGATGTCCACCCATCGTGGGAAGGTTGCAGCGTACGCGCAATGGGGGCGGTTGACCCGCGGTCAATACGCAGGGCCACCGGCCCGCCTCAGACCTCGGCCGCGTCCGCCTCGTGCACCTGCGGGGGACGGCTGGCGCGACCGTCGAGGTATCCCTGCGCCACCATCGCCATGAAGATGTGGACCTCGTCCTCGCTCCAGGCGAACGGCCCTTGCCTGAACCCCTCCGAGCGCAGGCCACGATAGACCGACTCACACGCGAGCCAATCCTCCCGGTTGGTGATGTCCCAGAACTCGCTGGCGTACTCGGGCGTGAAGTCGGGACGATCCTTCGCCTCGGGTGGGAACAGCCAGGTGCACTCGACCTTGCTCCGCCCGGGACCCAGCGGCTCGAACCGGTGGGTCATGATGTAGTCGGGGTGCAGGCTGAGCAGCAGGTTGGGGAAGAGCCCGAAGTAGTAGACCTCCCGCCGCTGCGCGGCGTCGAGGCCGCGGATCGGCACACCTCGCGACTCCCCGGTCACGGACATCGTCTCGGCGAAGTCCTTCAGGACCATGGATCCACCCACCCAGAGGCCGTCGTGCGCGAAGTTCTCCCCCGAGTCGGGGGGCGTCACCGCGCAGAGCGCCGGATGGATCGATGGGCAGTGGTAGCACTCGTGGTAGTTCTCGGTGATCGTCTTCCAGTTGGCCTCGATCACGTAGTCGTGGCTCGCGCCGACGAACAAGCGCTCCGGCTCCCACGCCGAGAGCAGCTCGTCGAGGTTCCCCGCGTACGCCTCGAACGGGGATGCCCCACCGTCGGGGTTCACGAAGATCCAGCCGTGCCACTCGTGGATGCGGGCGGCGATCAGCGGGTACTCGGCCTTGTCGAAGCCCTCCAGGTCACCGAAGCGCGGAGCCGCGCCCAGGCTCCCGTCCAACCGGTAGACCCAAGCGTGGTACGGGCACTTGATCGCGTTCAGGTTCCGCGACGTGCCGGGCTCCAGCAGCTCGTGGCCCCGGTGGCGGCAGGTGTTGTAGAAGCCGCGCAGGGTTCCCTCGTGGTCGCGCACGACGAGGACGCCCTCGTCCCCGATGCGGAACGCCTTCTGGTCTCCGGGGGCGGCCACGTCCTCGGCACGGCCGACGCAGACCCAGCCCCCTTCGAAGAAGTGCTCGACCTCCCAGTCGAACACCTCCTGGGAGGTGTAGGCCTCGGCGGGCAGCGTCCGGCTCGTTCCGAGCGTGGGAGCCAGCACGGGCCCCAGCAGGAGGGGGTCGATCGGGCTGCGTGCGGACATCGATGGGCCTCCTGAGATCAGGGACGCTGAACCGAGCGGAACGAGTCCAGCTCCGAACTGAACGGGCGTTCAGTCGGTCCCGCATGGTAGCACCCTCCGGGGTCGCGGCCGAAACGGCTCGCCCGACCGTCGGTCAGTCCTCGACGGCGACGGCGCAGGTCCGTCCGGACCGCAGCTGGCGGGCGCTCGCCCGTAAGTGATCGATCCCCCGGTAGTCCACCGTGCGGGCCAGGACCCTGAACGCACCCTTGGTGTCGGTCTTCACGTCCTGGGTGAAGAACCGCACGGCGCCGTCCCACAGGCGCACGTGCCAGCGGAGGCGGGGTCCGTCCGACGTGAGGCGGAACCCGACCCGGATGTGCGCGCCGAGGTCCGTCACCGAGAGCGTGCAGTGGTAGTTCACGCGGCGCGGTGCATCGCTCGCGTGGACGGGTCCGATCCCGACCGGCATCGTCGAGGCCGCGGCCGCGATCGCGACCACGACCGCGTATCGGCGCATCCACCGCTTCATCGCACCGATCCGATCACGAGGCATCACCCGCGTAGACCGCCTCGCCCTCGACGTACGTGCGCAGCGACCCGGGCCTCCGCGATCTCCTGGACCGGGTGCTCGAAGAGGTTGCGATCGAGCACCACGAGGTCCGCGTACTTCCCGACCTCGATCGAACCCGTCTCTGCATCGAGGTGGTTCACGTACGCCGATCCCATCGTGAAGGCCGCGAGGGCGGTCGGGAGATCGAGGCGCTCGTCGGGGAGGAACACGTCCCGGTTCTCCACGCGATAGGGGTAGTCCGGGGGCATCTGACGGTTCACGGCCACGTGGATCTCCTGGAGCGGATCCGGCGACGAGACGCTCCAGTCGCTCCCCATCGCGAGCACCGCGCCGGCGCGCACGAGGCTCGCGAACGGGTACTGCCATCGCCAGCGCGGCTCGCCCAGGAATGGGATCGTGAGCTCGTCCATCTGCGACTCGTGCGCGGCCCACAGCGGCTGCGCGTTGGCGACGGCGCCGAGCTGACGGAACCGGGGGATGTCGTCGGGGTGGACCACCTGGATGTGGGCGAGGTGATGCCGGTGGTCCGAGGGTCCGTTCGCCTCGAGCGCAGCCTCGATCGCGTCGAGGGCCTCGCGCACCGCCCGGTCCGCCAACGCGTGGAAGTGCACCTGGAACCCCTCGGCGTCCAGCCGCGTGACCACGGCCTTCAGGAGCTCGGGCTCGACGAACGAGATGCCCCGGTTCTCGGTCGCGTGCCCGCGCGCATCCAGGTACGGGTCGATCACGGCCGCCGTGAAGTTCTCGCAGATGCCGTCCTGCATGATCTTCACGCTGGTGGCGGCGAACCGACCGACGCGCCCGCGTTCCCGTTGTGCCAGCAGATCCTCGACCTGCTCGAGGCCGCGGTGGCGATCCCACCAGAGCGCGCCCACCACGCGTGCCGTGAGGTCGCCGTTGCCCGCGGCCCTGATATACGCATCGAGGTTGTCCACCCACGACGTGGTGCCCACGATCGCGTCCTGCCAGCCGGTGATGCCCAGCGCGTGCAGGTAGGCCTGTCCCTTCAGCAGCCCGGCATACGATTCCTCGGTCGACGGGGGCGGCGCGTGGTTGCCGACCAGGTCCATCGCCCCCTCGTGCAAGGTCCCGGACGGCTCCCCCTGCGCGTTCCGCTCGATGCGCCCGTCCGCGGGATCCGCGGTGTCCCTCGTGACGCCGGCCATCTTCAACGCCACGGAGTTCACCCAGGCCCCGTGCCCGTCCCGGTTGGGGAGGTACACGGGTCGGTCGCCCACCACATCGTCGAGGGCCTCCTTGGTGGGCGTGCCGCCGGGGAACACGTCCATCGCCCAGCCCCCGCCGAGGATCCACGGGACATCCGGGTTGCCCTCGGCATAGGCCTTGATGGCCTCCAGGTACCCCTCGGAGGAGTCGAGATCGTGCAGGTCGCACTGGAGCATGTCGATCCCCCCACCCACCGGGTGGACGTGGGAATCCTGGAAGCCCGGCACGAGCATCCCGCCGGCGATGTCGACCACATCGGTGCCCGATCCGGCGAGCCCCCGGATCTCTGCGTCCGTGCCGACCGCCGACGATCCTGCCGTCGCGCACGGCGACCGCCTGCGCCCAACGCCGCGCGGCGTCGACGGTGTAGACGGCCCCGTTGACGAAGATCAGGTCCGCGGTGGCGCCGTCGATGCTCACGTCCGATCCTTCCGCTCGGGTGCAGGGCCCGCAGAGCATAGCCGTGGCTTGCCCTCGCAGGGAAGGGAAACCCGCCCCGGACGACTACGCGAGGCTCACCAGGTCCAGCAGCTCCTGATCCCAGAAGTCGAGGTCGCCCTCCGGCATCAGCAGGACCCGTTCGGGTTCCAGCGCTTCGACGAACTCCGGGTCGTGACTCACGATCACCATCGCGCCGGGCCAGTCCTGGAGCGCCTCGGCGATGGCCGTGCGCGAGGGCGGGTCCAGGTTGTTGGTGGGTTCGTCGAGCAGGAGGAGGTTCTTGCGTCCCGCCACCAACTGCGCGAGGGCGAGCTTGGTCTTCTCCCCGCCCGAGAGGGTGCCCGCGTCCTGGAACGCCATGGCACCCGGCAGTCCGAACATGCCGAGCAGCGAACGCAGCGCCTGGTCGTCGGCTGCGGAGGCGGCGCGCATGTGTGCCAGCAGGTCCATCCCGTCGGTGATCCCCTCGTGCTCCTGCGCGTAGTAGCCCGCCTCCACGTGATATCCGAACCGGAACGAGCCGGCGTCTGCGTCCGTCTGACGCGTGAGGATCCGGAGGAGGCTCGTCTTGCCGGCGCCGTTCAACCCCATCACCAGGAGGCGCTCTCCACGCTCGACGTCGAACGAGACGTCGGTGAAGACCGGCGGGCCCCCGTATCCCTTGGTGAGCCGTTCGACGGTCAGCACCGTTCGACCGCACGGAGGCGGCTCGGGGAACCGGAAGCGCACCGCGCGCTCCCTCGTGGGGCCGGCCACCTTCTTCGCCTCGAGCTTGGCCGCCCGCGTGTCCAGGGTCTTCGCTTTGCGCGCCCGCTTGGCGGTCTGCCCGCGCATCGAGTCCGCGAGGGTCTTCAACCTGCGGATCTCCTGCTCCTGGCGTCCGGCGAGCGCCGCGAGACGGACCTCGTCGCGCGCACGCGCCTCCCGGTACTGCGTGTACGAACCGCGATATTCCACGACGCCGTCGCGATCCAGATGGAGGATCCTGGTGATCGAGGCGTCCAGCAACCCGATGTCGTGGCTCACGACCATCAGCCCACCCTTGTATCCCGCCAGGAACTTCATCAGCCAGGCCTTGGCATCGGCGTCGAGGTGGTTCGTGGGCTCGTCCAGCAGCAGGAGGTCGGACCCTCCGAAGAGGATCCGGGCGAGCTCCAGACGCCGCCGCTCCCCCCCGGATAGCGCCCCGACGGGGAGGGCGAGCCGATCCTGGGCCAATCCGAGGCCGGCGGTGATCGCCCTCGCCTCGGATTCGGCGTGATACCCGCCCAGCCGGCGGTACTCGTCCTCCAGACGCGAGTAGCGTCGGACGTTGGGGTCTGAGGGGTCCTCCTCCAGCTGCAGCCGCGCCTTCTCCATCCGGCGGGCCATCTCCACGAGTTCGCGCGCTGACAGGATGTACTCCAGTCCCGTGACCTCGTCGTCCTCACGATGTTGCCGTGGGTCCTGGCGCAGGTAGCCGAGCGCGCCCCTGCGCACGATCGTTCCGGCCGCAGGGTGCGCCTCTCCGGCCAGAACCTTGAGCGTGCTCGTCTTGCCGGCCCCGTTGCGTCCGACGACGCCCACCTTGTCGCCCGCTCGCAGCGTGAACGAGAGCCCTTCGACGACGGTGAGGCCCCCGGCCTCCACCGAGAGATCGATCGCTTCCAGGGACGTCATGTGCGCCTCCGGACGGACGGCGGAGCGGGGAACGGGACGGGTGTCGGATCGATGAGCATGGTCGCTTCTCCGGGAGTGGTGGACGGCAACGAGACCGCCGGGCGGCGGTGTTCGTGCTGCGGAGAGGACCGGCTAACTCATGCCCATCGATTCTACGCCCCTGCCCGCGACCCGTGGGTAGATCCGTGGGCGGATCCGTAGGGTGTGAGCAGCGCGGTTGTCGACTCTCCGCGCTCTGCGCCTACAGTCGGACAGGTCATGCCCACACCCCCTAAGCCCGCCCAGCTTGCTTCCGCGTTCCGTCGCCGAGGGCTCGTCGTCCTCGTCTCCGGCCTCCTCGCGGGCGCCGTTGCGCTCACGACCGGGCCCGTGGGGGCGTCCCCCACCTCCGCCAGACCCCCTGTGTCGCAGAGCTATGCGAGCCGGAAGTCGTCCCATCGTCATCGTCTGGATGGAGAACCACACCGCCCGCCAGATCACGAAGGCCGACGGCGCCGTTCATGACTTCGTTGAAGCGCCGCGGCCGCTACTTCGCGAACTATCACGGCGTCACCGATCCTTCGCTCCCCAACTACCTCGCCTTCGCCTCCGGCAGCACCAAGGGCAAGAGCGGGACGGATTCCATCCACGCCGGCGAGATCGCCGGGTCGCACGATCTGGCGGCAGCTCGGCGCGGCGGGCGTCACCTGGGGCGTGTACCAGGAGTCGATGCCGAGCACGTGCTACGCGGGCTCGCAATCCTCGAACCGCCGCACGGGCCCGTACGTGCTTCGGCACAACCCGGCCACGTCGTTCGCGGAGATCGCGCACACCCGCGCCTGCAAACGCGTCAAGCCGCTGGCGAAGATGACGCGCAAGCTTCCCCGCGTCAGTTTCGTCACACCCGCGATCTGCAACGACATGCACGGAGTAGGCGACAGCTCGTTCGGCGCATCCTGCCGCTCCGGTTCCTCGGCGATCATCAGGCGCGGCGACCAGTGGCTGCGCCGATGGGTGCCGCGGTGGCGGAAGGCGGGCGCCACGGTGATCATCACGTTCGACGAGGGCTCGAGCGCCCTGTACACGATCGCCGTCGGCGGCGGCGTGCGCCGGAGCGTCGACCATCACCAGTACAACCACTACTCCCTGCTCGCCTCCCTCGAGCGGCGATTCCACCTCCCACGGCTCGGCAGCGCGCGTCACGCGCGTCCGATGCCGATCGGTCCCTGAGCACACCGCGGCGAACGGCTTAGTCCTTCCGGCCGATGTCCCCGGCCTAGGCCTTCTGATGTAGTGTCCCCGAACGGGCAGGTCCGTCGGCGCATCGCGGAGGACCGGGCTCTCGAACCGGAAGGATCCGACATCATGCGCGTCCGTATCTTCCTCGTCCTCGCACTGCTCGCGTTCATGCTGGCTCCGATCGGAGCGGACGGCTCCCCGGGCCGCGCCCAGACCACGGTCACGATCGCGGCCGCCGGCGACATCGCCCGCTCGAAGCCGGGGACGCCGCAGAAACAGACGGCCGCGTTGATCACCGACGTGATCCATCCCTCCACGGTCTTGATGCTGGGCGACTCGCAGTACGAGCACGCCGCGTACAACGAGTACCTGAAGTCCTACGACCCGACCTGGGGAGCCTTCAAGTCGATCACGGCACCCACGCTCGGCAACCACGAGTACGAGACCCCGGGCGCCGCCGGGTACTTCCAGTATTTCCAGGCACAGCTCGCCCCCTACGGTCCGACGGCCTCGGACCCTCATGCCGGCTACTACAGCTTCAACGTCGGGGACTGGCATGTGGTCGCCTTGAACTCGAACTGCGGGAAGGTGAGCTGCCCCGCACAGGCCACGTGGTTGAAGCAGGACGTCGCGGCCGACGGCCACCTCTGCGAGGTCGTGTTCTACCACCACCCGAACGAACGCTCCTTCGCCAACGCCGCTAACGCGGCGGGCGTGGACCTGATCCTCGCCGGCCACAAGCACACGTACGAGCGCTGGAACCGCCTCTTCGGCCTGAACGTGCGGGAGTTCGTGGTGGGGACGGGGGGCGATTCCAGCGGCGACCCCCGGTCCAACGCGGACGCGGGCGTCAAGGCCTACGGTGTGCTCCGCCTCGACCTCTCCCCCACCGGCTATGGCTGGTCGTTCATCGACGTCGCGAAGCGCGTGCGGGACGCGGGCTCGGACACCTGCCACGACTAGCAGCCCTCGCGCGCATCACTCAGTCAGGCTCGATGGCGCCGCAGATCTTGGTTCCGTCGGGGAAGTAGTACACGTCGAACGGCTCGACGAAGTCCACGAGGTCGTAAGGCGCATAACAGACACGGATCGGCACGACCTCCTGGCGGCGGCCGCAGAAGTCCGGCCACGCGATCCCCGAGTCGAGGTAGATGAACCCGCGGATCACGCCGTTCGTGTTCGCCTGGTACGCGCGAGGATCGGGCGACGCGGTCCCCGCGACCGACCGCTTCTCCGGCAGCGGCGTGAACGTCGACGTCCGGTAACACTGGAACGTCTCCCTGAGCGTCCCGCTCCCCGTATACGCGTAGTTCTGGCCGCGACTCCAGTCCTCGCTCCACGAACGAGACGTACAGGCTATCCCCGGCCGTGGTCGCCTTCACGTGGTCGAACGCCCTGGGGAACCGTGGTGGCCCCGACGCTCGCCGCCGACGCCACCACGATGGACGCGGCGAGCGCGAGGGCAGACGCGAAGCGCCGGATCACGAGTCGTAGCGTTCGATCATGCCGTCGTGCCACTCCGGATCGGCGTCCATGAGGGCCCGGTAGGCCTGATAGTCGGCGTCCTGCGCAGGATCATCGGCATTGCGGTCGTAGCTCTCCCGATCCTCGAAGATGGCGAACAGCCAGGCCGTGTCGCTGTCGTTCTCGTACAGGACGTAGGACGTGACGAAGCCGGGCACGGAGCGCTGCGTCATCTGATCCTGCATCACCGCGCGGATCTTCTCGCGGTTCTCCGGAGCGACCTTCGTCTTGGCAACGGTCCCGTACATGGTGCGATCCCCTTCCGACGTGGACGTCCACCATAGGACGGAGGCGACGACATGGGAATAGTCCTTCTCGGCGGGGGGCTCAAGACCCCCGCCGCGTGCGCTCCGGCGGTGCTGGACTGGCATCCATGGATACATCGGAACGAACGCACGAGATGCAGGAAGAGCGCCTGCGGTTCGACGGCAAGTACCTGAAAGTCACGAGCTTCCGTCGCGACGGGACCGGGGTGGCCACACCCGTGTGGTTCGTCGAAGAGGAGGACGGCACGCTCCTGGTGGATACGGGCCGCGACTCCCGCAAGGTTGCGCGGATCCGGCGTGACCCGCACGTCAGGGTCGCCCTCTGCTCGGCTCGGGGGAAGCTCCGCACGCCGCCCATCGAGGCCCGCGCCGAGGTGTTGCCCGAGCACGAGCTGGGCCGGGTGAAGGCCCTCATCGCGCGGAAGTACCGCGCGGACATGCTCCTCATCCGCCCCATCAGGGCGATCCAGTCGGTCTTGCACGCCGGCCCGTCGACGGGCCCCGAGGTCGTGCTGGCGATCACGCCGGAGCGCTGAGCGACCGGATCCGGTCGTCGATCGGGAGCGCGGAGTGCCTCGATGTCCTCGCTTCACCTCGCACGGACTCCCTTCCCGCTGAACGAGCCGGATCCATCTCGTCCCATCGTCCACGGAGCGGCATCCGTTGCCGGTGACATCGGAGCCGGTTCCACCCGGCTCTGGAGTTCTCATCCCCAGCATGAGCAGAACGTGGTGCTCACGTATCCATGGGGGTGCGAGCAGGGCCCTGGCTCGCGGGCTCGGGATCTCGAACGGAGTCGTCGTGGGAGGCTTGGCCGGCGATCCTCCCGCGCGGCCCGGGCGTGACGCCCGGCTCGACCGGAGCGGATCGACCTACGAGGAGGGGACATGAGGAGGACCATCGGAGCGATGTTGATCGTCGGTGGGCTCGCCGCCGGGTTCGCGGGCGTTGCGCTCGCGACACCTGGCGTCGGCGGGACCAGCGTGCTGATCGCACAGGGACAGGCGGCCGAGGGAACCCAAGCGCGCATCCCGGGAGGCAAGGACGTGGTGATGGTGCAGAACACGTTCGCCCCCGGCGGATCATCGGGATGGCACACGCATCCGGGGCTCGCGGTCATCGTCGTCCGATCGGGCGAGATCACGATCAACCGCGAGGCCGTCGGCGGTGGCGCATGCCGCATCCACACGTATAGCGCCGGCCAGGTGTTCTACGAGCGTCCTGCGATCGCGCAGAACGCGGTGAACCACGGGAGCACCGACGCCGTGGTCGGGGTGACGTTCTTCAACGTGCTCCACGGCGGCTCGTCCCGGATCGACCAGCCGGACCCGGGCAACTGCGGGGTCTGACGCCAGATCGAACGCCTCCTCGTCCGGCCGTGCGCGACGAGGGGGCGTTCCTTCACCTCGGTTTCGATATCCCGCTCGGCTGGAGGGCCTAGCGAGGTGGTGGGAGCGGTACACGCGACGGCGACCGAGGGAGTCTCGCTTGATCGAGCGGATGCGACAATCAGAGGGTTCCCCCGGGGAGCCCCTGAGACCCGTCCGTAACCCTTTCGAGTCAGGCCTCATGGCGCTGGAACCTCACCCCGGGGGAACATCTACGAACGACGCGGCCAGCCGAATGACGTCACCGGGGTGTAGCGTCGGCTCATGGGGTTTCAACATGACATCGACCGTGTCATCGAACCGCTGCAGCAAGCCCGTGACGAGGAAGATGAGAACCGCCGGGCGGAACTCCTCGATGAGGCGCTCGCGAAACTGAAGCCGCTCGTAGGCAAGCGTCGCAGGTTCATGAAGAACGATCCGCGGCGCGACTAGGTCAGCTGCGCCTGACACGCGGGCGGTCACGACCAACCCTCACCGGGTCTCGATGGGGTTGCGAGCACGACCCCGATGGACGTCAGAAGAGCACCCAGCCCAACGAGTCCAAGATGACGCACGCGGTCAAGAGAACCTGGGACGATGGAAGGGCTCTCCGGGGGTAGCGCTGCCCGACCCTGGTCGGGTGTCGTCCGCGATCACCCGTGGCCCCCGGGGGGCCTTACGCGCTTCGCTCGCGCTATGAGCATCGTCGCGAAGATCGCCACGTCGTGACCTTAGCTCGGCCCAGAGCGCATCTGGGCTCAGCGAGACCTAACCAGAGCGGCCGTAGTCGTCATCCAACCGAACGATGTCGTCTTCGGCGAACGAATCGCCGTGCTGCACTTCGATGAAGACGAGTGGGTGATCGCCTGTGTTCTGGATACGGTGCGCAGCTCGACGCCCCACGTCGATCGCATCACCGGGTTGGACCGCGATGTCCTTGCCGTCGAGTGTGACCATCCCCTCTCCTGTCACCACGAACCAATGCTCGGCCCGATGCTCGTGACGTTGATAACTGAGCCGGCGTCCAGGCTCCACCACGATGCGCTTCACCTTGTGAGTGGGCTGGTCGGACAGCACGGAATAGCTACCCCACGGTCGGCTCGCCCCGTCTGACTCAGTGACCATGCTCCAACGATACTGACTCGTCAGGCTGGGCGATCCGAGCCGGCCTGATCCTTCGTCGCAGAACCCTCGAGGAAACCGGCCGCCGCCACCTCGGGCTCGGGTGGGTTGGTGGGGCGGTGCAGAAGAAGCGTCGCGAAAGCCGCCAACCGCGAACAAGCGGAGGGCTCGCTGTCGGCCTGTGACGGTCCGTGTCTCACCGTTCGTTAGCAATCCGTTAGCAGGAGCACTCCCCCGCCACCGTTCCTCGCGTGACGGGGATCGCGAACGTGGAAGGGCACGTATGGAGGGACCCGCGTCCCTGCCATCGCGCTCGTGCTGGAGGCGCGCTACGCGGTCGGGACGGGCGGCGGCGGTAACGTCTCCTTCGTGGGCTGCTTCGTGGGCAGCGCCCAGAGGGCGATGAGCACGACGCCCCCTGCGATCGGGACTAGGACGAAGAACAGGTAGCCCCAGCCGAGGCCAGCGTCGCGCAGACGTCGGACGGCCACGGCGAGGCTCGGCAGCAAGACCGCGATGCCCCAAAGACCTGCGAGCAGTGAACCGAGGTAGGCGTTGTCTCCGATCCGGATCACGTCGAAGAGGTTGAGCGCGCCCACCACGAGAACATTGAAGAGTGCCCACCACCAGAACTCGTCGCGCGCGGCGCGGCCCATGAACTCGGCGTACTTGCGAAAGACCGTCTGGATGGCCTCGCCGAACGACATGAACTCGGTTCCTCGGTCGGACACGGCCCCATCATAAGAGGCTGAACATACCCGGTCCCTATCGTCTTCTTCGTCGCCCTCGTGCTGATGGGAGGTCCCGCTCAAGCCGATCACACGGTGGATGCGGGTTCCTCCCCTAGCCAAGCCCAAGACAGGACTCCGTGATGTCCGAGGGTGCAGCTATGTACTTGAAGACCCGGCACGCTCACTCCTCCTCGGAGGAGATCTACCGAAGCCCCTCCCGGGTCCACTCCACGTAGGCCCACGCCTCGCCGGCGTGCGAGTTCCTGCCTACCCGGTAACGGGGTTTGCTCTCGGCGTTCGGGACGCCCAGCTTCCGTGCGGCCTCGCGTGCGACCGCGATCTGCTCGTCCATGGTCGGGGGGTCTCCGGGTCGCTCTTGGCGAAGGGGACCTCATACTTGTGCTCCATGCGCGGACCGTAGCCATAAGGTTGGGCGCGGTTCCTCCCCCTCCGGCTGGCATCTCCGCGTGGACGGCTCCAGACCAGACTTCTTAGCAACCCATTTGCCCGTGATTCTCCTGGAGGTCATATCAGCCCAGCTCCCCGCGGTCCGTTCCGCGGTGCGCGAGGAGGCGCGCGATCACATCCGTCTTCGCGTCGGTATATTCGCGCACGTCGTCGGTTTGCTCGAGGATCCGGCGCTTCTCGGCGGCATAGGCCTCAAGAGCACGACGGTCGCCCCGAAGGAGATCGCGGAAGGCCGCCATCTGTTTCACGTCGGGGTCCGTCGTGGGGACCACGTGCGCGTGTACGCCAAAGACGGCTCCCCTACAGCGGTAGGTCCCTTCGAGCATCGGACGTTCCGGCGGCCACGCGTCGGGACCCTTCTGGCGAACGAACCCGAGCCCGAGCAGAGCGTCGGCGATCAACGGGACATCTTCGGGATCTGCCGTGATCTGGAGGTCGACGAAGTTCTTGCCTACGAGATTGGGCACCGCGGTGCTGCCGACGTGCTCGGCGCCGGACCCCAGCCTCCTCCCTTCGATCAGCTCGATGATCTCGGCCGCGGCGGCCAGCGCCCGGGGATCCGACGGGTGCGGACCGGCCCCCACATACGTCCTGGCATCCCATTGCTGTCCGATCGGACCCACGGGGAGAGTGTTCCAGAGATGCTCCTCGACGACCGCACGGGTTAGGCGTGACAGTCGGGTGCAGAGCGCCGCTGCTGCGCCCGCGCAGACATCGCCCGCCTGCTGACCGTGAGCGGCGAGCGCGCCCGCCAAATCACCAACAGAGACGACTTCCCGTCGCCCGTCGCCACGAGACCGCGACGGGCATCGAGCCGCGAGGAAGTGGAGTGGTGGATGGATGACGTGAACTGGTGGGACGCGAAGCCGTGGCGGAAGCCATCAGCCAGTGCTTAGGTACCGAACGACACCGTGCGCGACGCGATGTCACACGTCCAGCCCTTGCCGCTCGCGTCGGTCCAGCCCTTGATGTCGTTCAGACCAATCCCGGACACACCGCAGTCAATAGGCACAAGGATCCTAGACTGGACGCGGAGAGAGACTTCGGAACCGTCGACGACCTCAACGTGCGGCTCCAATATGAGCCGAGCTGCGTGTTGACGGTTTGCGTTCCATTCGCCGTGGAGTGCGTACTCGTGACCTTTGTCGGCGGGGCTCGGGCGTCGGTCGGAGGGGAGTGCCGCACTACCCGCAATAGAGGACCCCAGGCGGATTGGGGTGCCCGTTAGGGCATACGAGATCGTTCTCGGTCCCATCTAGCTGCCTTGCAGTGTCAGAGGGGGGATTTGAACCCCCACGTCCCGCAAAGGACACTAGGCCCTCAACCTATGAACGCTCCTGGCGGCTGTCGGCGTCGAGCGGCGTTCCATGACCTGACCTGCACGGATGCCGATGGCCTAGTGGCGCTCGTGGTGCCCGGTTTCACCGTCTCCCGTCGAGACGGGGAAACTTCTGGGGAAACTCTCGCCAGCCGTCCGACCTACGAACGTCTGCGGCCAGCCGAAGAGCTCGGCGACGCGCTCGTAGGTGTCCCCGTCCCGGCGGCGTCGTGCCGGCCTCGAGCTCGCGGTGCTCTCGCTCGCTCACGCCGCCGAGCGACTACCCTGCGGCTGTGAACATGTTCATCACGTTCATCGCGTTGGCGTTGATGACCGTCGCAATGGTCGCGGCCATCACGTTCTTGATCGTCGGTCCTCGCAACCGGAGACGGTGATCTAAACGCGGCATCGGTGGAGCCAGGATCGGTGATCGATGAGACGGACGTCGCCGACGTTGGTCGCCACTGATTATCGGACATCGGACCGCTACCCCGACCTCTAGGGTGACCGCTCAGGACCCGCCGACCCTGCGCCTCGTGGACATCGCGCGCCTGCTGAACGTGTCGAAGGAACGCGCCCGCCAGATCGCCAATGGCGCGGACTCCCCGTCACTGATCGTCACGGGGGCGCGCCGAACGTGGAGCCGCGAAGAGGTGCAGTGGTGGATGGACGACGTGCACTGGTGGGAGCGGTACCCGGGGCGAAAGCCCGCCTCCGAGGTCTGAGTATCTCCCCTACGCCGAATGACGCATGCGACGGATCCACGTGGGGCGCAGCGTGGAAGGTCGGGCAGGACGCGCAGCTAGGGATGCTGACTCGGCCTCTCCGGGAGGTCCGACACCGCTCCCGGAGGGAGGGGCTCGCGTCCTGCCCGCCCCTCTCCTCACTCGGCGCAGCCACCGAAGGAACGTGCCAGACTCGGCGGGTTCCCCCGGGGCTCCAGGGCCCGTCCTACCGGTCGCGAGAAGGCAGGGTCTTCACCCGCGCTGGAACCTCCGCCCCGGGGGAACACCCGCGAACGACCGAGGGGTTATCCGGTCGGCGCTAGCATCGGCAGCGATTCGCCTGTGGCCACATCGATCCTTTGCCTGTGGATAGCGTTGAGAACGATGCTCGAGCCATCTGGCGACCAGGAGAGCTCCGGGCTCGCCCCGATGCAGCATTCGCGTTGCTGTCCGAGCTTCCTCAGGCCCGAACCGTCTGGATGGATGAGCCAGACCCGCAGAACGAACGGATCACCGCCCCCGGCAGGGTGCGGATCGCGGGGGTCCCGCAGGAACGCGATCGTGGTTTTGTCGGGCGAAATCGTGGGCAAGTAACCACGTGTCAGGGCGACCGTGGAGCCATCCGCCCCTCTGACGAAGATCGTCCCGTCCCTTTCGTAGACGCGAGAGAAGCCGGATGCTACCGAAGGCGTTGCGCTCGATGAGCCAGGCGGGGACGAGGCGTTGGAGGTGCACCCCACCAGTACCGACACGAGCAAGAAAGGGATCGATACGCGCTTCATGGTCTGGCCTCCTAGCCCCTCGTCACACCTCACGAGCCATGGATGCCTTCCGCGGCGGGCACGTTTAGAAAGACTCGAAGATCCTCGTCGGCGATTCAACCCGGGGCGATCCAATCGCCCGATGGCGCGCCGCCCCCCGACCTGAAGCGAGTCGACCTAGGCGCTTGCGAACGTCTGCGGCCAGCCGAAGAGCTTGCAGATGCGATCGTAGGTGTCCCAGTCGGGCGGCGTCGTGCCGGCCTCGAGCTCGCGGTACTCACGGACGCTCACGCCGACGAGCCAGGACGCGCGAGCGATCCTGAGCCCGTTGCGCTCCCGGTCGCGCTTGAGCATCGTTGCGAACATCGCCACCGTGTCACCGTAGCCCTCGCGGCTTCGGCCGGGGTTCCCCAGATCCCGCTGCACGCGGCCCGGCACACCTACGCCGAGATCGCGCTTGCTGCCGGCGTCCGGCTCGACGTGGTGAGCCGTCAGCTCGGCCACGCCAGCATCAGCACCACCGCGAACGTCTACACGCACGACACCGACGAGGCCGCAGCCGAGGCGGCCGAGCTCGTGGCGCGCACCATCGAGGGGAGGTGAACGGGATGTCGGAGGTAACCATGAACAACCCGACTCCTGACGACTACGAGGCTGCCGTGGACTGGCTGAAGAACTCCACACGGCTCCTCAAATACGAGATCAACCACTGGTCGCAGACGGACGCGGCCGACACGACCGCGTTCCAGCGTCGTGGGCTGGAACTCGTCGCCAGGCAGCTCGACACCATGACGAGGATGATGTCGTTCCTACGCGAGCCCTAGCGGTTGGGGAAATTCTGGGGAAATTGGAAGGGCCCGGAGGCCGATCGGCTTCCGGGCCCTTCTACGTTTGTGCTGGTGAGAGGGTGTCGGAGGGGGGATTTGAACCCCCACGTCCCGCAAAGGACACTAGGCCCTCAACCTAGCGCGTCTACCAAATTCCGCCACTCCGACGAGGCGTGTTCCGCAGCGAGGGAGCCTACCACGAGCTCAGACCGCGCTCCGGGCTGGATCTTTTCGGCCTCGCACGCCACGGACGCGCCCCTACCCTCCCCACACGACCTCGGCCTTCCAGATGCCCGCTTCGAACCCATCCAGGGCGTCGCGCTGCATGGATGGCCTCGAGGGCGGGGTGAGCTCTGCCCGGTCGTCGACGGGTCCCGATCCGGCCAGGATCTACCTCACATGTGGACCACGAGCTGAGGAAGCGATGACTTCGAGGTGCGGCGGTCGCCGGCTGGATCGGGAGGGTCTGGAAGGGGGCCACAGTGGCTACCGGGTGCTTCTACGTTCGTGCTGCTCAGATGGTGTCGGAGGGGGGATTTGAACCCCCACGTCCCGCAAAGGACACTAGGCCCTCAACCTAGCGCGTCTACCAAATTCCGCCACTCCGACGAGGCGCGAGGGATTCTACCAGTGGCTCCTGGAGACCCTTACGGGTTCCACTTCCAGGCGAGCCAGATGGTGCAGATCCCGAAGATCACGGCGCAGACCACCGTGACGCGGTCGAGGGTGCGCTCGAGCGCCGTCCCACCGGAGAGGTTGGAGGTCCCGCCGAACATGTCGGACAGGCCGCTCCCGCGCCCCGAGTGGAGCAGGATCGTCGCGATCAGGAACAACGCCGAGATGACCTGCAGAACGATGATGACGGTGATCAGCATGAGCGATAAGCGTACTAGGTGGGCAGCGGCGCGGCGGCGTCATCCAACGGGAAATGACACGCGGCCTCCTGGCCCTCGTGCTGCGGGGAGAGCACCGGCACCTGCTCCATGCAGATCGGCATGACGCCCCCCTCGATCCCCTCGGCCTTGGCCAGCGCGCGGGTGCGTGGGCATCGCGGGTGGAAGCGGCAGCCCGAGGGCGGGTCGATCGGGGAGGGGACGTCGCCCTCCAGGATGATCCGGCGCTTGGCCTTGGCGAGCTTGGGATCGGCGACGGGGACGGCGGAGAGCAAAGCGCCCGTGTAGGGATGCTTCGGATTCTTGTAGAGCGTGTCGCCCGACGCCACCTCGGCCACCTTCCCCAGGTACATGACGGCGACGCGGTCCGAGACGTGCTTCACGACCGAGAGGTCGTGCGCGATGAACAGGTAGGTGAGGTTGAACTCGTCCTGGAGGTCCTCCAGCAGGTTGAGGATCTGCGCCTGGATCGAGACATCGAGCGCCGACACCGGCTCGTCGGCCACGATGAGCTTGGGTCGAAGGGCGAGGGAGCGCGCCACGCCGATGCGCTGACGCTGCCCTCCCGAGAACTCGTGCGGGTAACGGTTGTAGTGCTCCGGGTTCAACCCGACGAGTTCCATCAGCTGCTGGACCTCGCCCTTGATCTTGTTCTTGGGCACGGTGCCGTGCAGGCGGAACGGAGACCCCACGATCGTCCCGACGGTCTTGCGCGGGTTGAGCGACGCGTAGGGGTCCTGGAACACCATCTGCATGTCCCGGCGGAGGTCACGGAGCTCCTGTCGCCGAAGGTGCGTGATGTCCCTTCCCTCGAAGATGATCTTGCCCGCCGTGGCCGGGTACAGACGCATGATCACGCGCGCGAGCGTGGACTTGCCGCAACCCGTCTCGCCCACCAGCCCGACGGTCTCGCCCTGGTAGATCTCGAGGTCCACGTCGTCCACGGCATGCACATCGCCGATGTGGTGCTGGAACAGGATCCCGCGCGTGATCGGGAAGTACTTCTTGATCCCCTCGACGCGGACGAGCGGCTCGCCCTTGGGTGCGGCCGGTACCGCCCCGCGCTCCGTGACCTCGACGCTCATCGCTTGGCGAGCACCTCCTCACGCAGGATCCGCTGCCGGTCGGCCATCGCGAGGTGACACGCCGCCGCGTGGTGCCCGTCGATCGGGAGCAGCTCGGGCACCTCGGTCGTGCACGGCGGGTCGAACCGGTACGGGCATCGCGGATGGAACGAGCATCCCGTGGGCACGTTGATCAGCGAGGGCGGCAACCCCTGGATGGGCTTGAGCCGCTCCTTCACTGAGTCGGTGAGCCGCGGGATCGATCCCAGCAGCCCCCACGTATAGGGGTGCATGGGCCCGTAATAGATGTCGTCCACGTCGCCGAACTCCACCACCTTGCCCGCGTACATCACCTGGATGTCGTCGGCGTGCTCGGCCACCACGCCCAGGTCGTGCGTGATCATCACCACGGCGGCGTTGAACTCGTCCTTCAGCCGGTCGATGAGGTCCAGGATCTGCGCCTGCACCGTGACGTCGAGGGCCGTGGTGGGTTCGTCCGCGATCAGCAGATCGGGATTGAGCGCCAGCGCCATCGCGATCATGGCGCGTTGCCGCATCCCGCCGGAGAACTCGTGTGGGTACTGCTTGGCCCGCTCCGCCGGCTTCGGGATCCCCACGAGCTTGAGCATCTCGACGGTCTTCCCGAATGCCTCTTTGTCCGAGATCTTCTCGTGCGCCAGGATCGCCTCGGAGATCTGATCCCCGACCTTGTAGAACGGGTGGAGCGAGGTCATCGGGTCCTGGAAGACCATCCCGATCTTCGCCCCGCGGATCCCCTTCAGTTCGTCGACCGGCAGCTTCAACAGGTCCTCGCCCTGGAAGATCACCTCTCCCTCGACGATCGCGCTCTTCCGGTTGATCAGGCCCATCACGGTCAGGAACGTCACGCTCTTTCCGGACCCGGACTCCCCCACCACGCCCAGCGTCTCGCCGGGCATGATGGACAGGCTGACGTCGTTGACGGCCTTGACCATCCCGTCCTCGGTCGGGAAGGTCACCGACAGGTGCTTCAGCTCGAGCAGTGGCTCAGGCAATGAGGCCCTTCCCGCGCGCGTCGTCCGCGCGACGCATCAGTTGTACCTCACCCGGGGATCCAGGAAGGCATAGACGATGTCCACGACCAGGTTGGCCATGGCGACGAAGAACGCCGCGATGAGCGTGATGTCCAAGATCGCGTAGAGGTCGAGTCCGCGGACGGCCTGGATCGTGTACTGGCCGATGCCGGGGATGTTGAAGATGGTCTCCGTGATGATGGCGCCGGCGAGGAGGCCGGCGAGATCCAGGCCGAAGATGGTCACGATCGGCGTGAGGCCCGCGCGGAGGCCGTGCTTGAGCACGACCTTGCGTTCCGACAGGCCCTTGGCTCGCGCCGTGCGGATGTAGTCCTCGCTCATCGTCTCCATCAGGTTCGCGCGCGTCATCCGCGCGTAGAACGCGGCGTAGAGGACCGCCAGGACGCACCACGGCAGGATGAAATGGCTGAACCACGGCACGAACCCGAATTTCGAGAGCGGGTAATAGCCGGTGCCCGGCACCCAGTTCAGTTTGAACCAGAAGATGTACAGCGCGAGCGGTCCCAGGAAGAACACCGGGAACGAGATCCCGATCAGGGCGAAGATCATGGCGGTGCGGTCCATCAGGGACCGAGGCCGCAGGGCGGAGAGGATGCCGATCGGGATCCCGACCGCCAGCCAGATGACCGCGGCACCGACGGCGAGCTGGATCGTGACGAACATCCGCTCGAAGATGATGGACTTCAGGGGCACGCGCGTGCTGAAGGAGAAGCCGAGCCCGGGCCACCCGTACTGATCACCCAGGAACACATGCTTGGTGAAGCTCCAGTACTGGATGTACCAGGGTTTGTCCAAGCCGAACTGATGCCTGACGGTCTCGAGCACCTCGGGCTGGGCGCCCTTGCCCGCGAACCGCACCGCCGGGTCTCCGGCCGGCATCAGGAAGAAGATCACGTACGTGATGAAGACGATCACGACCAGGACGAAGAGGACCCACAGCAGCCTCCGGATGACGTACCGGCCCATCCTTCATCGACCCCTTCGTCGGCGGCGAGGGAGGGGTCCGGAGACCCCTCCCTCGTTCCGAACTGCCTACCCGTGGATCACGCCGCCACGTTCTCGGGCTGCAGGCCGTTGTCCACGGCCACCCAGGAGAACGAGATCACGCCGGCGTTGGCGTCGTACTCGTAGTTCGTCACCGATGTTCCCGTGATCACCAGGTTGTTCGCCCAGCTCCACGGCACCCACGGGATGACCGTTTCCATCAGCGGCTTGTCGACGTCGTCGGCGAAGCACTGATTGACCTGGTCCGTGGGCTTGGTCACGCACGCATCGATCGCGTTGCTGACGGACGGGATGGGTCCGTACTTCGCGGTCGCGGCGTTGTACGCGTCCTCGACGCCACACTCCTTCGCGTTGGCGGCCGTGAAACCGGCCAGCGCGTAGTTGGTGGCCGTGGTGCAACCCAGGCCGGCGTTGCCGAAGATGAAGAAGTCGAACCCGAATGGGGACGCGAAGTCCTTGCCCCAGCCCGGAACGAGCGAGAGCGGGATGAGCTTCTTGATCGTCTGCAGCGACGTGTAGCCGGTGGTGGTGTCCACCTCGCTGAGCTTCGGCGTGAGACCGATCTTCGCCAGGCTCTGCATGGCCACCTGGTTCAGGCTCGGCCACGGGGGTGTCGACCGACCCAGGAACAGGAAGCCCTTGCAGGCGGGGTCGGTGCACTTGCCCGTGCTGTCGGTCTGGTACTTGGACTGCTTCATCTCCGCGAGCGCCGAGTTCACGTCGCCCGCGAAGTTGTTCGCCGCACCGCCGTAGGGGTCGTAGTCCGCGGTCGCGGAGTTGACCGTCGGCGGCTCCACCGTCGTGGCGGGAACCGCGTGCAACGAACCGCCGTACGCCTTCACCAGCCCCGCTTTGTCCATGACGTAGTTCATGGCCTTGCGGACATGGATATCGTCGAACGGCGGCGTGAGCAGGTTCATGGTGAAGTACCAGGTCCGGTCCGCCTCGTCCGAGTGCAGGCTGGACTTCAGGTTCGGATCCGTGGCGTACTGCCGCTCCACCGTCGACGGTGGGGTGTCCTGGTAAGACCCGTCGAGGTCGCCGGACTGAACCTTGGCGAAGATGTCGTCCAGGTTCGAGTCGATGGCGATCTGGATCCCGTCCAGGTAGTTGGCCCCGGTGTCCGGGTTCGCCGAGTCCTTGGTCCAGTTGGGGTTGCGGACGAAGGTGACGCCCTTGTCGGGGTTGTACCCGTCGATCGGGTTCTTCGCGAGCGTGGAGCAGGGCTGGGTGAGATCCAGCTTGTCTTCGCCCATGATCATGTACGGACCCGATGCGATCACGAAGCGACCGTAGTCGCCGGCCTGGAGGAAGCACTTCGCGACCTCCTGTGGCACGGCGGCCGTGGCCGGCATCGCGAGCCGGTACAGCAGGTCGCCCGTGGGCTGCTCGAGGTGGAAGGTGATCGTCGTGTCGTTCGGCGTCTCGATACCGGAGACGGGCGCGAGCTTCTTCTCGCTGCACGTCATGCCCTTGATCACGCCGCAGTAATAGTTACCGTACTGCGCCGCCAAGGAGGCGAGGTTGATCCGCTCGAACGCGTACTCGATGTCGTGCGACGTGACGGCCCTGCTCACCGGTGGCCCGAACATCACGTTGTCGCGCAGCGTGAACGTGTAGGTCAGACCGTCCGCCGAGACCTGCGGCATGTCGGTGGCGATGTCCGGCACCGGCGTGTCGCCGCCCTTGTCCGCGTTCTGGTGGTTGTAGGTCATGAGCCCGCGCAGCAGCAGCTGCGAGTACAGGCCCCATGCGCTCCCCAGGTACTCACCGGTGGGGTCGAACGCGTCCGTGTAGCCGAATTCCTGCGTGGCGGTCCGATAGGTGCCGCCGGCTGCCGGCGCGCCTCCCGACGAGCTTGACGTCGGTGTGTTGCCACTGTTGCTGCTGCACGCAGCAGCGATGATCGTGAGACAGGCTAGGAGCGACACTGCCGCCCACATCCTGGTTCTCGTCACGACTTCCCTCCCCTCATCCTTGGGTCCATTCCATCAAGTTGATACGTAAGCGGTTCGTTCAGGAGACTGCGCCCTTCGATTTCCCCTTCCCCTCGGCGATCCACACCAGCTAGCGCCCGGTCCTCGGGTCGAGGGCGTCGCGCAATCCGTCGCCCACCAGGTTGAACGCCAGCGTCGTGAACACGAGGCACATCCCCGGGAAGAACAACATCCACCATGCATACAGGTAGAGCTGTGCGTTGGTGGCGTCCGAGATCATCCGGCCCCACGAGGGCGTCCCCGGCGGGATCCCCACGCCCAGGAACGAGAGCGAGGCCTCGAAGATGATGTTCGTCGGGATGAGCAGCGTCGTGTACACGATGATGGGTGCCACGAGGTTCGGCAGGATCTCCCGGAACATGATGTGGGTGTTGCCGTACCCCGTGGCGCGCGCGGCCTCGATGAACTCGCGTTCCCGATAGGAGAGCGTCTGCCCGCGCACGATGCGGGCCATGTACGGCCAACCGAAGAGCGCGATGATGAACGTGACGAGCGCCACCCCCGGTTGGATCAACCCCCCGAGGCATCCCTCCACCGTGGTGCTGCACGCGGCCGAGATGCCGATGGCGAGCAGCAAGACCGGAAGGGAGAGCGTGATGTCGACCGCGCGCGAGATCACGGTGTCGAGCTTGCCACCGTAGAACCCCGCGACGAGCCCCAGGGCGATGCCGATGATCACCGAGGCGCCGGTGGCGAGGAACGCGACCTCCAGGGAGGTCCGCGCGCCGTAGAGCGTGCGGACGAAGACGTCCCGTCCGAGACCGTCGACGCCTCCCCAGTACGCCACGCTGGGGCCGACGATCGGGATGCTGAACTCGTCGGTGAGCGTGGTGTTGATCTCGTTGGGACCGTGGTGGGCGATGTGGCTGGCGAAGATGGGGGCGAACAGCGCCGCGAGCACCAGGAGGATGATGAAGACGCCTCCCGTCAGCGCGACGCGGTCGCGGCGGAACCGCTGCCAGAACAGTTGCCAGGGGCTGCGGCCTTCGATCCGTTCGGGAGCGTCTGGAGAACCCGCGATATGGGTTCGGTCGTGGGCTCGGACGAAGTGATCTGGCTCAATGTGCGTCCCTACTCCCCTAGCGGACGGGCCGAAGTGTAGGCCACGTGGGGGCTCGCCACAACCTCGGTCACGTTCGGTTATACGTGCCCGGGCGTGGGGTTGGGTTCACCCATCGCGGAGATGCTCACCCGCGCATCAAGGCGGTGAGACGAGGAAGGATCTGCGGGCCGAGCAGTTCGCCGAGAGACCCTTCGGCGCAGGCGCGCTCGCCGTAGGCCTGAGAGCCGTCCGGCGTCACCGGCCCGCCCGCGGTCACCAGCGGCACCGGCTCGGCCGTGTGCGCCTTGCGCAGGCACGAGGTCGAATGGTCGGCCGTGACGGCCACCACCGTCCCGCGATCGAGCCGAGGGAGGATCTCGCCGAAGAACGCCCGGTCGATGGCGGAGATCACGTCGCGCTTGTCCTCAGCTCGTCCGTCGTGCGCGGGCACGTCGGGGCCCTTGATGTGCACGTAGAGGGCCTGGAACGACACGAGGGCCTCCGCGGCCAACGAGGCCCATGCGGCGTAGGCCTCCTCCGCCTGACCACCGAAGCCCACCGGGTCCAGCCGTGGCGCGGCGACCGGCTCCATCCCCAGGGCGATCGAGATGCCGCGCTCCACCGGCATCTCGACGAAGCATCCCCAGGTCAACCCGAAGCGTTCGCGGATCGGTTGCAAGCGCGGACGGTGGTCGCCCCCGTCCCTCGTGAGGATCAGGTTGCCGGGGAGGCTCCCCGCAGCCCTGCGTTCGGCGTTCACCTTCGAGGCATCAAGGATGCGTGCGGCCCCCTCGACGAACGCGTTCGTGAGGTCGGCGGCCCGGCGCGACGCGGCGTCGTCGTCCAGCGGCTCGCAGGTCACCACGACCGGCTCGAACGTCTCCAGGGCCACCCCGAGCGATCCCTCGCGTCGGTACGCGGGATCGGTATTGGTCACGTTGGCCGAGAGCGCCGCGCCGTCGGCCGCGCGGATCACGAGCGCGCCCCGGTGCTCGACGGTGGCCTCGAGCCGGAACGTCGCGCCGTCCAGCACGAGCTCCGCGTTGACCTCGTCGGCCAGCGCGTGGGCCTCCTCCGATGTGAGATCCCTTCCGACCCGCCGGTCGACGATCTCGGGCCACTCGGCCGTGGCGAAGTTGATCCGGTACGCGAGGTCTCCGTCGGCGAAGTCCATCCCGATGCCGATGGCCTCGAGCACGCCGCGGCCCGGGTGCTCCTCGTGCGGGTCGTAGCCGAGGATCCCGAACACGCCGATGTCGGATTCGGGGGCGATCCCGGGTCCCACGGTCACGACGGTTCCGGTGCGTCCTCGGCGTGCGAGGGCGTCGAGGTTGGGGGTCTCCGCCGCCTCGAGCGGGGTGCGGTCGTCGAGCTCGGGGATGGGGTCGTCGCCCAGCCCGTCCAGGCAGACGTACAGGAGGTTGGTCACGGGGCTCGTCTCCTCTTGGATGCGGTCAGCGGAACTTCACGATCAGCGCGAACTCCTCCGGGTCGAGGCTCGCGCCGCCGACGAGCGCACCGTCGATCTCCGGGTGCGCCATGAACTCGCGGATGTTGCCCGGCTTGACGCTCCCCCCGTACTGCACGCGGACCCCTTGGGCGAGCGCGTCGTCGTACTTCGCGGCCAGGGTGGCGCGGATCATCTCGACCACGCGCCCCGCGTCGGCCGGCTCGGCGTTGCGGCCCGTGCCGATCGCCCAGATGGGCTCGTAGGCGACCACGGCGTCCTTCGCTCCGGCTGCGTCGATACCGTCGAAGGCACGTCGGATCTGTTGCGTCACTTTCGATTCGG
Organism: uncultured Actinomycetes bacterium; assembly: GCA_963810945.1. GTDB lineage: Bacteria > Actinomycetota > UBA4738 > UBA4738 > HRBIN12 > JAOUEA01. The sequence goes on along the minus strand of CAWEPI010000004.1, from coordinate 751,569 downwards.
TGCCGTCCGCCTCGCGTTCCTCGAGGGTCTCCCCAACGCACACGATCGGTCGCATGCCGTGCGCGAGGACCGCCTTCACCTTCTTGTTCACGACGAGATCGTCCTCGCCGAAGAGCTGGCGTCGCTCCGAATGACCCACGATCACGTAGTCGACCTTCAGCGCCTGGAGCATGGGCGGCGAGACCTCGCCCGTGAACGCGCCCTTGTCCTCGAAGAAGACGTTCTGGGCGCCGAGACGGTACGGGAGCTTGTCCGCGTCCAGCAGCGTCTCGACGGCGCGCAGCGCGGTGAACGCGGGACAGACCACGACCTCGACGACCTCCGCATCGTCCTTGTCGAGCAGGTAGCTGAGCTTCTGCACGGCCTGGATCGCCTCCAGGTGGGTCTTGTGCATCTTCCAATTGGCCGCGACGATGGGTCGGCGTTCGCTCATCTAGTCCTCCAGGACGGTGATGCCGGGGAGCGCACGGCCCTCGAGGAACTCGAGCGATGCGCCGCCTCCGGTCGAGAGGTGGTCGAAGGCCTCGGCGAGCTCGGCGCGCTTCACCGCGAGGAGCGAATCGCCGCCGCCGACGACGCTGAACGCGTCGGCCCGGGCGATGGCGGTCGCCACGCCGCGCGTGCCGCCGCTGAACGGCTCGAGCTCGAAGACCCCCATCGGCCCGTTCCACAGGATCGTCTTGGCGTCGGCGATGATCTCCGCGTAGGCCGCCACGGTCTTGGGTCCGATGTCGAGCCCCATGAGGCCCCGCGGGATCTCGGTCGCGGGAACGGTCTGCGCCCTGGCGTCCGCGCTGATCTCGGGGGCCGCGACGACGTCCTGCGGCACCTCGATCAGCACGCCGAGCTCCTTGGCGCGCGCGCGGGCGGCGCGCACCTCTTCGAAGCGGTCGCGCTCCACCAGGCTCTCCCCCACCTCGCCACCGTCGGCCGCGATCAGCGTGAACGCCATCGCGCCGCCGATCAGCAACGCGTCCACGCGCTCGAGCAACGCGTCGATCACGGCGAGCTTGTCGGAGACCTTCGCGCCGCCGAGGACCGCCACGTACGGACGATCCGGATCCCGCAGCAACCGGGAGAGCACCTCGACCTCGCGCTGCATCAGACGCCCCGCGACGGACGGACGGCCGCTCGCGCGCATCAGCTCGGGCAGGGCCGAGACGCTCGCGTGCGCGCGGTGCGCCGCCCCGAAGGCGTCGTCGACATAGGCGTCCGCCGAGCTCGGCGAGCCGCCCGGCGAAGGTCGGGTCGTTCGCCTCCTCGCCCGGGATCGAAGCGGAGGTTCTCGAGCAGGATCACGGGATCGTCGGGGAGCGACGCCGGGGCGGGCTCGCCGAGCGCCACCACCGGCCGGCCGAGCAGCTCCTGCAGCCGCCCGGCCACCGGCGCCAGGCGCAGCTCGTCCTTCACCTGTCCCTTGGGCCGGCCGAGATGTGAGGCCAGGACGAGCGAGGCGCCGTCATCCAGGAGCTCGGTCACCGTCGGCAACGCCGCCCGGATCCGCGCGTCGTCCGCTACCGCGCCTCCGTCGAGCGGGACGTTGAAGTCCACCCGGACGAAGACCCGCTTCCCGGCGACGTCGCCGAGATCGTCCAGCGTGCGGAGGGTCACCGCCTACAACTTCGAGGCGACGAGCGCGGCGAGGTCGACCAGACGGTTCGAGTACCCCCACTCGTTGTCGTACCAGCCGATGACCTTGGCCTGGTTGCCCATCACCATCGTGGCCGAGGCGTCGAACGTGCACGACGCGTCCGAGCCCACGATGTCCGATGACACGATGAGGTCCTCCGTGTACACGAGCTTCCCGGCGAGCGGGCCGGACTCCGACGCCGCCTTGAACGCCGCGTTCACCTCGTCGCGTGTGACCTCACGGCCGAGGGTCGCGACGAGGTCGGTGACCGAACCGTCGGGCACCGGCACCCGCATCGACATGCCGTCGAGCTTCCCCTTGAGGTGCGGGAGGACCAGGCCGGTGGCCTTCGCCGCCCCGGTGGACGTGGGGATGATGTTCACGGCCGCGGCGCGCGCGCGGCGCAGATCCTTGTGCGGCAGGTCGAGGATGCTCTGGTCGTTCGTGTACGCGTGCACGGTGGTCATGAACCCCTGCTGGATGCCGAACGCGTCGTCGAGCACCTTGGCCATCGGCGCCACGCAGTTGGTCGTGCACGAGGCGTTGGAGATCACGTGGTCGCTTGCGGGGTCGTACGTGTCCTCGTTCACGCCGAGCACCACGGTGACGTCCTCGTCCTTGGCCGGGGCGCTGATGATCACCTTCTGCGCGCCCGCCTCCAGGTGCGCGGCGGCCTTCTCCCGGCTGGTGAAGATGCCCGTGGACTCGATCACGATCTCCGCGCCCACTTCCTTCCAAGGGAGATTGGCGGGGTCGCGCTCGGCGAAGAAGCGGAGGTCGTCGCCGTCGACCGTGAGCCCGTTGCCGCTCACGCTCACCTCGCCCGGGAACCGGCCGAAGACCGAGTCGTACTTCAGCAGGTGGGCCATGGTGGCCGCGTCGCCGAGATCGTTCACCCCCACGAAGTCGAAGTCGAAACCGCGCTTCTTGGCGGCGCGGAAGAAGTTGCGCCCGATGCGGCCGAATCCGTTGATCCCGATCTTCACGGTCATGACAGAGCTCCTTCGAACGAGCGTATCGACCCCATCCTAGCCAGTGATGCCACGAGCCGACCCCGGCCGTTCGGCCCTCGGGGGCGGTCCGGCCGACCCCTCAGCCGCGGTGGAGGTCGCGGTGCGTGACGTGCGTGGGGAGGCCGCGTTCACGGAAGAACCGGCTCAGCTCCTCGGTCACCACCACCGACCGATGGTGCCCGCCGGTGCAGCCGACGGCCACGCTCAGGTAGGACTTCCCTTCGTCGATGTATCCGGGCACGACGACGTCGAGGAGCCCCTCGAGCCGCTCCATGAACGTGCGGTACTGATCCTGGTCGCGGACGTAGGTCCGCACGCGTTCGTCGGTGCCGGGGAGCGGCCGGAGCTCCTCCACCCAATGGGGGTTGGGCAGGAACCGGACGTCGAAGACCAGGTCAGCGTCGCGCGGCGTCCCGTACTTGAACCCGAACGAGACGATGCTCACGTGGAGGCCCGCCTCCGGCGGGGCGTCGGCGAACGCTTCCCGGATCCGGTCGCGCAGCTCGTGGGGCGTGAGCCCGCTGGAGTCGATGATGAGGTCGGCGTCACCGCGGAGGCTCTCCATCATCAGGCGCTCCTTGCGGATGCCCTCCACCACCCGGTCGGCCGGGGCGAGCGGATGTCGGCGGCGGGTGGCCTCATACCGGTTCACGAGATCGTCGTCGGCGGCCTCCAGGAACACGATGCGGTACGCGATGGACAGGTCCTTCAGCTCCTCCAGCGCCTTGGAGAGCTCCCCGAAGAACACCCCGCCGCGCGCGTCCACGACGATCGCCACCCGCTGGGGGCCGCCGGGACGTGCCGCGAGCTCCGCCATCTTGGGGAGCAGCGCCGGCGGCAGGTTGTCCACCACGAAGTAGCCAAGATCCTCGAACGAGTGCGCGGCCTCGGAGCGGCCCGCGCCGGACAGACCCGTGATGATCGTGAAGCCGGGCGCGGGCCGCGGCTCCTCGCCGGGGATCGTGATGATCTCCGCGTCGCCCATCAGGCGCTCTCCCGCTCCTGGAGCCCGGACGGGGCGGACACGGGGGCGTCGGGCGCGGGCACGGTGTGCAGGCGCTCGTAGACGGCGCGCGCGATGTCGGGGCCCACGCTCGGCGTCGCGGCGATCTCCTCCAGCTCCGCTCGCTGCAGCCGCGCGAGCGAACCGAACCGCTTCAGCAACGCCTTCTTGCGCGCGGGCCCGACCCCCGGCACGCCGTCGAGCGGCGAGGCGAGGGCGCGCTTCTCCCGCTTCTGGCGGTGGTAGGTCACGGCGAACCGGTGCGCCTCGTCGCGCAGGTGCTGCAGCACGAAGAGCGCCTCGGAACCGCGCGGGATCATGAGCGGCTCGGGATGGTCGGGGAAGTAGACCTCCTCGAGCCGCTTCGCGAGGCCCACGTGCGGGATCTGCAGGTGGAGCTCGGCGAGGACCTTCGAGGCCATCCCGAGCTGACCCCGCCCCCCGTCGACGACCACCAACGCGGGCGGATAGGAGAAGCGTCGCCCCTTGCCGAGGCCTTCCGCCTGCTCCTTCAACAGCCGCGTGAACCGCCGCCGCAGCATCTCCTCCATGGAAGCGAAATCGTCCTGTCCCGCCACGCCCTTGATCTGGAAGCGCCGGTAGTCGGACCGCTTCGGGAGGCCGTCCTCGAACACCACCATCGATCCGACCTTGTCCGTGGGACCGAGGTTGGAGATGTCGTAGCACTCGATGCGCAGCGGCGCCTGCTCCAGCCCGAGGCGCTCGGCGAGCTCGGCGAGCGCCCGGGATCGCGCGCCGAAGTCGCTCGCGCGCTTCAGCTTGTGCCGGTGGAAGGCCTCGGCCGCGTTCTGGTTCACGACCTCCATCAGCTTGCGCTTGGCGCCGCGCTCGGGCACCGCGATCGTCACCCTCGTGCCGCGGCGCGCGCACAGCCATGCCTGCAGCACCTCGCGCCCCGAGGGGAGGTCGGGCACGAGCACCCTGGGCGGGACCTCGTCGCGCTCCATGTAGAGCTGCCGGACGAAGGAGGCCACGAGCTCCTCCCGCGTGAGGTCCTCGACGCGGTCCACGACCCAGCCCTTGCGCCCGAGGACGCGGCCGCCGCGCACGACGAACACCTGGAACGCCGCCTCGAGGTCGTCCTCGGCCATCCCGATCACGTCGAGGTCCTCGGGCTGCGTGAGCACCATCTCCTGGGCCTCCATCGCGCGGCGCGCGGCCGCGAGCTGGTCGCGCATCTTGGCGGCCTGCTCGTACTCCTGCCGCGCGGCGGCCTCCTTCATCTGGCGGTCGAGCCGGGCGAGGACCGGCCGCGTGTTGCCCGCGAGGAAGTCCGCGAGGGCCTCCACCTGCTCGCGGTAGGACACCTCCGTGACGCCGGTCGCATCCGGCACGCACGGCCCGGCGCAGCGTCCGATGTCGTAGTAGAGGCAGGGGCGGCCCGACCGCGAACGCTGGTCGAAGAACGCGTTGGAGCACGTGCGGACCGGGAACACCCGGGTGACGGCATCGAGCGTGTCGCGGATGGCCCACGCGTGCCCGTACGGGCCGAAGTACCGGACGTTCTTCCGTTTGGCGCCGCGGAGCACCTGGGCGCGCGGCCACGTCTCACCCACCGTGAGCGCCAGGTACGGATAGGACTTGTCGTCGCGGTACCGGACGTTGAACCGCGGCTTGTGCCGCTGGATCAGGTTGTACTCGAGCATCAACGCGTCGACCTCGCCCGAGGCGAGCATCCATTCGACGCTCTCGGCCGCGTTCACCATCGCCTCGGTGCGCGGGTGCAGCGGACGGCTCCAATAGTTGGCCAGGCGTTTGCGCAGCGACCGCGCCTTCCCCACGTAGACGACGCGACCGTCCCCGTCGCGGAAGAGATACGCGCCGGGCAGGTCGGGGATGCTGGAGGCAACCGGGCGTGGGACGCTCACCCGGTCATCCTAGACCCGGGTCGGGACAAGGCCCGGGAAGGCCCTCCCTCGAGCTACTTGCCCTTGCCCTTGACCACGACGAACTGCCCGAACATCGAGGTCGGGTGCGCGTCGCACTGGAAGAAGTACGTGCCGGCGTCGAGGGGCTTCACGGGCAGCTTCTGGACCACCGGGCCGGCGGCGAGCTGGGTCGACGCGAGGCTGTCCCCGCCCTGCGCCGTGTACAGGTCGAAGTTGTGTGTGACGCCCGTGTCCTTGTTGTCGAAGTTCACCGTGAAGTTCGTTCCCGCGTCGGCCACGAGGCAGTTGGTGTCGAACGCGATGTTCTGCGCCGAGATGTCGAGGGCGACCTTGCCGTCCGCGCCGCAGGTCGGACCCGACGGAGGGGCCACGCCGCCGGAGGGCGTCGGGCTGGGCGCCGCGATCGGCAGGTCCTGGACATCACCCTGGATGCCCATCCGCAGGTCCTGGTTCTCGACCCCGTACCACGCCACGTAGACGAAGGCCCCGTCGGGCGAGACCGCCACGGACGGGTACTGGCCGTCGACGGTCGCGGTGGTCGCGATAGGGGTGAACGTGGTGCCGTCGCCGGAGGAGAGCACGACGCTGTCGGTGGCGCCGTCGTAGTAGCTGACGTAGAGCGTGCCGTTGTCGTCGACCGCCACGCCGGTCGTCTGGGCGAAGTTGCCGGTGGCGAGCGACAGCGGAGCTGCGGGCGAGGCGGAGGGCGAGGAGGCGGCGCCACCCGCGACCACGGCGGGAGACGCCGGGGCCGCGTCCGCCACCTTCGACGTGCTCCACGCGGTCCCGTCTCCCACCGAGAGGTCGACGGCGCCCTTGCCGTCGTAGTAGCTCAGGTACACCTTCCCGTCCTTGCCCACCGCGAGGTCGAGGCCGCCGCCGGTGACGCCACCGGTGACGGTCGCCACGGTCCAGCCCGCGCCGGTCTTCGTCGCCGCGTAGAGGGTCTTCGAGCTCGGGTCGACGTAGGCCACGACGGGACCCTTCGGCGTGACGCCGATCTGGGTGGGACCGGGCTGCGCGCAGCCGCTGCAGAGCGGGAGCGAGGCCACGGTATCCGTCGTCCACTTCGAACCGGCCTTGGTCGCCACCCGGATCTCGAGCTTCTGCGTGACGAGCGCGTAGGCGACCCATGGGACGTTCTTGGCGTCCACGGCGACCGACGCGCGACCGATCGGGCCCGCGAGCCGGAGGCCACCGTAGCCGTAGTCGTAGAGCCGTTCGACCGCGAACGACCCGGTGGCCGGGCCGTAGCCGTAATACACGCCGTCCTTGCCGGTCCACACCACGTGCTTGCCGCCGGTCGCGTCGAGCGCGATGTCGGTGCCGTTCGTGTTGGCGGGCGTCGCCCCGACGAGCGAGGGCTCCGTCGCGGGACCGTAGGGGATCGTCACGCCGGACGGTGTGTCGCGGACCTGGGCGGCAGCGCCGCGCGTCCAGACACCGTCCGATGAGAGGCTCGCCACCCCCACCGCGGCGCCGTTCTCGGAGGCCTTCCCGTTCGCGGCCGCCGTCGTGATGTACGGGGCGCCGATCGGCCGCGTGATGGGGATCTCCCCCGCCTTCACCTCGGCCGGGAAGATGAAGTACGAGAGGTACGGGTTGCCGTCCTTGTCCACCGTGACCGCGTTGCCGAGGCCGGCGTCGTCGGCGAAATCGACGACCATCGGGATGAAGCGGGGACCCGACCCCGGGGAGACGTCACCCGGGTTGGTATCGCTGCAGGCGGCGAGGAAGAACGTTGCCGCGCACGTGAGGATCAGGAGTCGCTTGGACACGTCGGCGGGGATACTAGCAACTCACGTCAAGCGAGGGTCGCAGGCTCCCGAGGCGCCTCGACGTCGAACGGCAAGCCCGCGTCCAGCACCTCGGCGAGGAACCGGCCCGTGTGCGAATCAGGTGCCGCCACGATGGCTTCGGGCGGGCCGACGGCCACGACCGACCCCCCTCCGTCGCCGCCCTCGGGGCCCAGATCGATCAGCCAGTCCGCGGTCTTGATGACGTCGAGGTTGTGCTCGATCACGAGCACGGTGTTGCCCGTGTCCACGAGGCGCTGCAGCACGCCCAGCAGCTTCCGGATGTCCTCGAAGTGCAACCCGGTGGTGGGCTCATCGAGGACGTACAGCGTGTTGCCGGTGGCACGCTTGTGCAGCTCGGAACTGAGCTTGATGCGCTGGGCCTCGCCCCCGGAGAGCGTGGGCGCGGGCTGCCCGAGCTTGATGTAGCCGAGCCCCACGTCGGACAGCGTCTGCATGTGCCGCTTGATGGGCGGGATGTGCTGGAAGAACCCGAGGGCTTCGTCCACGCTCATCTCCAGGACGTCGGCGATGGTGCGCCCCTTGTACTTCACCTCGAGCGTCTCCCGGTTGTAGCGGTGACCCTTGCACTGCTCGCAGGTGACGTAGACGTCGGGGAGGAAGTGCATCTCGATCTTGATCTGGCCGTCGCCCGCGCAGGTCTCGCAGCGTCCGCCCCGGACGTTGAAGCTGAAGCGGCCCGGCTGGAAGCCGCGGATGCGAGCCTCCGGCACCTGCGCGAACAGCCTGCGGATGTGGTCGAACACCCCGGTGTACGTGGCAGGGTTGGACCGGGGTGTGCGCCCGATCGGTGATTGGTCGATGTCGATCACCTTGTCGACCTGCTCCCAGCCCACCAACCTCCGGTGCCGGCCGGGGAGCACGCGCGAGCGGTACACCTTCTGCATCAGCGCGCGCAGCAGCACGTCCTGGACGAGGGTGGACTTGCCGGAGCCGCTCACCCCGGTGACGCACACCATCAGGCCCAGCGGGATGTCGACGCTCACGTCGTTCAGGTTGTGCTCCCTCACGCCCTGGAGCTTCAGCCAGCGCTTCGAGGGCCGGCGGCGCACCGTCGGCGTGGGGATCCGCCGGCGTCCGGAGAGGAACGCGCCCGTCAGGGATCGCTCCTCCTCCAAGAGACCCTTGAGGTCGCCGGCATAGACGATCTCGCCGCCGTGCTCCCCCGCCAGCGGCCCGATGTCGACGATGTGGTCGGCCGCGATGATGGTGGCCTCGTCGTGCTCCACGACCACGAGCGTGTTGCCCAGGTCGCGCAGGCGCACCAGCGTGTCGATCAACCGCCGATTGTCCCGTTGGTGGAGGCCGATGGAGGGCTCGTCCAGGATGTACAGGACGCCCACGAGGCCGCTGCCGATCTGCGTGGCGAGGCGGATCCGCTGTGCTTCCCCACCGGCGAGCGTCCCGGCCGCGCGGCCGAGCGTGAGGTAGTCGAGCCCCACGTCGACGAGGAACCGCAGCCGCTCCCGGATCTCCTTCAGCAGCCGCTCCGCGATCATGTGCTCGCGCTCCGTGAGATCGATGTCGTCGACGAACGCGAGCGTCTTGCGGATGGACAGGCCGGTCAGCTCCGCGATGTTGAGGCCCGCCACCGTGACCGCCAGGGACTCCGGCCGCAGGCGCATCCCCTTGCAGGCGCGGCACGGGATCTCGCGCATGAACTGCTCGAGCCGCTCCCGCTGAGACTCCGAGTCCGTCTCCTGGTGGCGCCGCTCGACGTTGTTCACGACGCCCTCGAAGGTGGTGTGGTAGGAGCGCTGGCGGCCGTACCGGTTCTTGTAGCGCACGAAGATCTGCTCGGCGGAGCCGTACATCAGGATCTCGCGCTGGGCCTTGGGCAGCCGCTTCCACGGGGCGTCGAGGTCGATGCCGTGGGTCTCACCGACCGCGTCGAGGACCCGGTTCCAGTACTCGAGCGTGGCGCTCGCCCACGGCGCCAGGGCGCCGTCGTGCACGCTGAGGTCGGGGTCCGGTACCACGAGCTCCGGATCGACCTCCAGGCGCGTGCCGAGGCCGTCGCAGGTGGTGCAGGCCCCGTACGGCGAGTTGAAGGAGAAGTTCCGCGGCGCCAGCTCGTCGTAGCTGATGCCGCAGTGCGTGCACGCGAGCGCCTGCGAGAACGTCTGGAGGTCCTCGCCGTCGTGCGTCTGCACCGCGATCGTGGCGATGCCCTCGGCCAGCTCCAGCGCCGTCTCGATCGAGTCGGCCACGCGCCGGCGGATGTCGGGCTTGGCCACGAGGCGGTCCACCACCACCTCGATGGTGTGCTTGTAGGTCTTCGGCAGCCGGATGGGCTCGGACAGCTCACGCACCTCGCCGTCGATGCGCGCGCGCGGGAACCCCTTGCGTGCGAGGTCCCCGAGCAGCTGCCCGTACTCGCCCTTGCGGCCGCGCACGACCGGCGCCAGCACCTGGAACTTGGTGCCCTCGGGCAGGCCGAGCACCTGGTCGACGATCTGATCGGGGGTCTGGCGCCCGATGGGCCGGCCGCAGTTGGGGCAGTGCGGATGCCCCACGCGCGCATAGAGCACCCGCAGGTAGTCGTACACCTCGGTGATGGTGCCCACGGTCGAGCGGGGGTTGCGCGACGTGCTCTTCTGATCGATCGAGATGGCGGGGCTGAGGCCCTCGATGAAGTCGACGTCGGGCTTCTCCATCTGGCCCAGGAACTGGCGCGCGTAGGAGGACAGGGACTCCACGTAGCGTCGTTGACCCTCGGCGTAGATGGTGTCGAAGGCGAGCGAGGACTTCCCGGAGCCCGAGAGGCCCGTGAACACGATGAGCTTGTCCCGCGGGAGCTCCAGCGTGACGTTCTTCAGGTTGTGCTCACGAGCACCGTGGATGATCAGCTTGTCGGTGCCCATACGCGACCAAGTGTAGTGGCGGGCCCGGACACGCTAGGCTCCCCGCCATGACCACCCGCGAAGAGCTCGACGCCGTCCCCACCGAGGAGCTGCACGACCGCGCCATCACCCTCGCGAAGCACCGCTTCGACGTCGGATTCCTGTGGCGCCTCGTGAAGGCGCTGCCGGTGGCCGAGGAGGTCATCGGCGACGATCAGCGCAGCAAGACGGACATCGTGCGACCGCTGGCGCTGATCAACGACTACTACGACGCGGGCGAAGGCGAGCTCGGCGAGGTGCTGCGCCCGATGTACGTCGACTACCTCGTGGAGCACGAGCACTGAGCGACGCCGACGGGCCGCGGGTTCCGTTCCGCGAGGCGCTCGGGTTCTGGGTGAAGCTCGGGTTCATCAACTTCGGCGGTCCCAGCGGCCAGATCTCCCTGATGCACGAGGAGCTGGTGGAGCGACGTCGCTGGATCGGCGAGGGTCGCTTCCTGCACGCGCTCTCCTTCTGCATGCTGCTCCCCGGGCCGGAGGCCCAGCAGTTGGCGATCTACGTGGGCTGGCTGCTGCACAAGGTGCGGGGCGGCGTGGTGGCGGGCGTGGCGTTCGTGCTCCCGAGCTGCTTCCTGATGCTGGTGCTCTCGTGGACGTACGCGGTGCACGGCGACGTGACCTGGGTGGCCGGCATCTTCGCGGGGCTGTCCGCCGGGGTGCTCGGGATGGTGTTCGCCGCGCTGCTGCGGATCGGGGGACGCACGCTGACGAGCGGGGTGGCGACGGCGATCGCCGTCGCCGCGTTCGTCGGGATCTTCCTGCTGGGGACGCCGTTCCCGGTGGTGATCTTCGGAGCCGGGCTGCTGGGCTACGTGGCCTCCCGGGTGCGGCCCGGCTGGATCCACGTCCCCGGGGAGCTGTCGGCGGGTGACGAGGGCGCCGCGATCGACGACGCCGCGGTGGCGGCGCCCCACACCCAGCCGTCGGTGCGTCGGGTGCTCACGACGCTCGTCGTCGGGATGGCGGTGTGGTGGCTGCCCCTGCTGGGCGTGATCGCCTGGCGCGGTCCGGGCGACACGATCACGCAGGAGGCCCTCTTCTTCTCGACCGCGGCGATCGTGACGTTCGGGGGCGCGTACGCGGTGCTCGCCTACGTGAACCAGGCCGCCGTCTACCGCTTCGGATGGATGACGCCGTCCGACGTGGTCGCCGGGCTCGGCCTCGCCGAATCCACGCCCGGGCCCCTCATCATGGTCACGCAGTTCGTGGGGTTCCTCGCCGCCTACCGGAACCCGGGCGACCTCGCGCCCGTCGCCGCCGGCGTGATCGGCTCCGCCGTCACGGTATGGGCCGTGTTCGCCCCATGCTTCCTGCTGGTGTTCCTGGGGGCGCCGTACGTGGAACGCCTGCGGGCCAACCGCCGGCTGGGCGCGGCCCTCGGTGCCATCACCGGGGCGGTGGTGGGCGTGATCGCGAGCCTCGCGCTCACCTTCGCCGTGAACGTCCTGTTCAGCTCCGTCACGCTACGCACCCCCTTCGGCGCCGCCGTGCCCGTCCCCGATCTCGCGACCCTCGAGCCGTTCGCCCTGGTGGTGGCCGTGACGTCGTTCGTGGCGATCCGCCGGCTCCGCCTCAACCCCGCGATCGTGGCCTTGGCCTGCGGGGCGGCGGGTCTCGTGCACGCGCTGGTGACCTGAGGCTGCGCTAGGCTCGGCGGATGGCGGACCCGCGCGCGCTCGAGGACTACCGCGACGAGTTCCCGGTCCTGGCCCGCAAGACCTACCTGATCAGCGCCTCGCTCGGGCCGGTCTCCGACCGCTCGCTCGCCCTGCTGGACGGCTACCTCGAGGCGTGGGCCTCCAAGGGCGCCCCCGACCACGTCTGGTTCGAAGACATCTTCCCCAGGATGCGCGCGACTGAAGATCGACCTTCGCCGGGCTGGCGGGGTGCGACGCCGACGAGGTCGCGATCACGACCAACATCTCGGTGGCGCTGTCCACGGTGGCCTCCGCGCTCGATCTCTCCGGCGAGCGGAACCGCATCATCCTGAGCGAACTGGACTTCCCCACCGACGGGCACGTCTGGCTCGCGTGGGGGCGCAAGACGCGGCGCCGAGATCGTCTGGCTGCGCAGCCCCGACGGCCTGACGATCCCCCTGGAGGCCTACGACGAGGCGATCGACGACCGCACGGCCGTCGTGATGGTGAACCGGGTGCTCTACCGTTCGAGCGCGATCGTCGACGCGAAGGCCGTCTGCGCGATGGCGCGCGAGCGCGGGGCGCTGTCCTTCGTCGACGATTACCACGGGATCGGGATCGTCCCCCTGGATCTGCACGACCTGGGCTGCGACCTGTACACGGCGGGCACCCTGAAGTGGCTGTGCGGCGGCCCCGGGATGGTCTTCCTCTACGCGCGCCGCGAGCTGTTGCCGACCCTCGAGCCCGCCGTCACGGGATGGTTCGCCACCGAGGAGCCCTTCTCGTTCGACACGCAGCACCTGGCCTACCACCCGACGGCCCGGCGGCTCGAGCACGGCACGCCGCCCGCCCCGGTCTTCTTCCTGGCGCAGGGGGGCCTCGACATCATCTGCGAGGTGGGCGTCGAGCGGATCCGCGCGCGGCAGGGCGCGCTGACGGATCACGTGATCGCGCGGGCGGATGCCCTGGGATTGCCGGTGCGCACCCCGCGTGAGGCCGCCGCGACGGGGCGGCGTCGTGAACGTCGGTGTCGGACCCGACGCGGAACGGATCTGCCACGCGCTGCTCGAGCGCGACGTCTGCACGGACTTCCGCGGCGACGGCCTGCGGATCAGCCCGCACTTCTTCAACGTCGAAGCGGACGTCGACCGCTGCTTCGACGAGCTCGGCGTCCTCCTCTAGTCCGTCTCAGACTACCTGCCCCGCCCGCACCACCAGGCTGAGCTCGGCGAGCGCATCGAGGCCCGCGAGCGGGCTGTCCTCGGTGCCGATCAGGTCGGCCGGCGCGCCCGGCCGCAGCGGCGCACGCACCATCGCCTGGAGGACCTCCTCCGTGGTGAGCCCGGCGTCGCGGAGATGGTGGAGCTCGGTGACGTGGATCCCCGGCGGGATCGGGCCGTTGCCGAGATCGGTGCCGTAACGCACCTCTCCCCCCTCGGCCAGGAAGCGGCGGAGGTTGTCCTGCGCCGTCCGGAGCGCCGGCGTGTCGCGTCCGTACGCATGGATGTCCAGGGTGGAGACCCAGCGCATCCGCGCTGCGGCCGCGGCGACCACGTCGTCGCTGAGCCGCTGGGTCCAAGGGGTGTGCGCGAGCTCGTCGACGCCGGCACCGAGGGCGCGCTCGACCTGTCCCTCCCCCTGCGCGTGCGCGGTGACGGGCAGATCCGCAGCGTGGGCCGCGTCGCAGGCCGCCATCAGCGCGGCGTCGCCGAGGGGCGGACCCGCCTCCACGTTCAGGGAAACCTTGACGGCTGCGGCGCCGAGCGACGCCAGCTCAGCCACAGCGGCGGCGGCGTCCTCGGGAGACGCGAGCTCCCGGCCGGTGCCCGCAGGCGCCCACGAGGCGGCGGTCGGGTATCCGCCGGGGGCCGTGAGCATCGGGCCGGCGGCGCGGATCAGCGGCCCGTTGAACGAGAGGAGCTCGGAGGCGTCGGCGAGCGCGAAGATGCGATCGGTCGGCCACGCGAGATCCCGCACCGCCGTGACCCCGCGGCGCAGGACGGCCACCGGGTCGCTCAGCTCGATGTGGACGTGCCGGTCGGCGGCCGCCGGCATCATGAACCCCATCGTCACGACGCGCGCGTCGTCCGGGACCGGATGCACGCGCCCGACCTCCGCGATCACCCCGCCTTCGCAGACGATCTGCACGTCGGGCGTGAGCCGGCCCGGGCCGAGCCATGCGTGCGCGGCACGGAGCACCAGTCGGGTCATGGCCGGAGCCTAGCCGGACCTGCGCCGACGGGGCCGACGGGGCCGTTCGTGCAGCGTCGGCGGGCCCGGATCCTCAGGACGCCGCGCCGACGCCCGCCTCGCGCATCGCTCGCAGCTCCTTGCGGAGGTCCCCGACCTCGTCGCGCAGGCGCGCCGCGTACTCGAAGCGGAGATCCTTGGCGGCCTCGTGCATCTCCTCCTCGAGGCTCGCGATCAGCCGCTCCAGCTCGTCGGTGGGCATCTCGGGCCGGGCCGCGCGCTGGCGTCGCTCCTTCCTGGGGGTCGAGGACGCGGGTCCGTCGCCCCCCCGCAACGTGAGCAGGATGTCGGTGACCTTGCGGCTCACCGTCTGCGGATCGATGCCGTGCTCCTGGTTGTACCGGATCTGGATCTGACGGCGCCGTTGCGTCTCGCTGATGGCCGCCTTCATCGAGTCCGTGATGGCGTCCGCGTACATCAGGACCTTGCCGTCGACGTTGCGTGCGGCCCGACCGATGGTCTGCACGAGCGACGTCTCCGAGCGCAGGAACCCTTCCTTGTCGGCGTCGAGGATGGCCACGAGCGAGACCTCGGGCAGGTCGAGTCCCTCTCGCAGCAGGTTGATGCCCACCAGCACGTCGAACTCACCGAGCCGCAGGTCGCGCACGATCTCGATGCGTTGCAGCGTGTCGACCTCCGAGTGGAGGTAGCGCACGCGGATGCCCATCTCGATCAGGTAGTCGGTGAGGTCTTCGGCCATCTTCTTGGTCAGGGTGGTGACGAGCACGCGCTGGTTCGCCTCGGCGCGCCGGCGGATCTCCTCGATCAGGTCGTCCACCTGGCCCTTGGTGGGACGGATCTCCACCTCGGGGTCGACGAGGCCGGTGGGGCGCACGATCTGCTCCACCACCGCCTTGGAGACCCGCAGCTCGTAGTCGCCCGGAGTGGCGGACATGAAGACGGCCTGCGGCACGCGCTCGACGAACTCTTCGAAGCGCAGCGGCCTGTTGTCGATGGCCGAGGGTAGCCGGAAGCCGTACTCGACGAGGTTGGACTTGCGCGAGAGGTCCCCCTCGTACATGCCGTGGAGCTGCGGCACCGTGACGTGCGACTCGTCGATCACGACGAGGTAGTCGTCGGGGAAGTAGTCGAGCAGGGTGTACGGCGCGGTGCCCGCCGAACGGCCGTCGATGTGGCGGGAGTAGTTCTCGATGCCGCTGCAGAAGCCGACCTCACGCATCATCTCGAGGTCGTAGTTGGTGCGCATCCGCAGGCGCTCGGCCTCGAGCAGCTTGCCCTCGCCGTCGAGCTGCGCGAGCCGCTCCCCCAGCTCGTCCTCGATGGAGACGATGGCGCGCTTCATGCGCTCCTCCGAGGCGACGTAGTGCGTGGCCGGGAAGATGGTGGTCTCGGTGAGCTCGTCGATCAGCTCGCCCGTGACGGGATCGAACCGCATGATCTTCTCGACGGTGTCGCCCCACCACTCGATGCGGAACCCGATCTGCTCGTAGGGCGGGAACACCTCGAGGGTGTCGCCCTGCACGCGGAAGGTGCCGCGAGCGCGGCTCACGTTGTTGCGCTGGTACTGGATGTCGACGAGCCGCTGCATCGCGAACTCCAGCGGGATGTCCGTCCCCTTGTACGGACGGAGGATCTGCCCCTGGTACTCCTCGGGTGAGCCCAGGCCGTAGATGCAGGAGACGGAGGCCACGATCAGCACGTCGCGCCGCGAGAGCAGCGCGGCCGTGGCCGCGTGGCGCAGGCGCTCGATCTCCTCGTTCACCGAGGAGTCCTTCTCGATGTACGTGTCCGTCGACGCGATGTACGCCTCGGGCTGGTAGTAGTCGTAGTAGCTGACGAAGTACTCGACGGCGTTGTCCGGGAAGACCTCGCGGAACTCGTTGGCGAGCTGGGCACCCAGGGACTTGTTGGGCGCGATCACCAGGGTGGGCCGCTGGAGCTGCTCGACGACGTGCGCGATGGTGAACGTCTTCCCGGTCCCGGTGGCCCCCAGCAGGGTGGCGTACGGGGCGCCCCCGCCCACCGCGGCGGTGAGCTCCTCGATGGCCTTGGGCTGGTCCCCCGCGGGGCGGAACTCGGACTTGATCTCGAACGGCGGCATGGGAGTCAGTCTAGGGCCGTCCGCCGACACGGCGAGCCGCGCTACATGCGGCCCGCGTCGACGATCCGCTGGAGGAACTGCTTGGTCCGATCCTGCTCGGGCGCGCCGAAGATCTGATCGGGCGGTCCTTGCTCCAGGATCACACCCGCGTCCAGGAAGCACACGCGGGTCGCGATGTCTCGCGCGAAGCCCATCTCATGGGTGGCGAGGAGCATCGTCATGCCCCCGGCCGCGAGCTCCCGCACCACGTCGAGCACCTCCGCCACGAGCTCGGGATCGAGGGCGCTCGTGATCTCGTCGAGGAGCATGATGTCGGGCTGCATCGCGAGCGCGCGCGTGATCGCCACGCGTTGTTGCTGCCCGCCGGAGAGCCGGTCCGGATACTCGTCGGCCTTGTCGGCCAGGCCGAAGCGCTTCAAGAGCTCGCGCGCCTCCACGTCCGCCTGGTCTCTGGGCGTCTTCAGCACCTTCCGCGGCGCGAGCATGATGTTGTCGATCACGCTCATGTGAGGGAACAGATTGAAGCTCTGGAAGACGATCCCGATCTGGCGTCGCACAGCGTTGAGATCGACCCCTGGCGCGGTGATCTCCGCGCCATGGACCATGATCCGGCCCGAGTCGATGGGCTCGAGGAGGTTGATGCACCGAAGCATCGTCGACTTGCCCGACCCAGACGCGCCGATCAGACAGATCACGTCGTGCTCGTCGACCTCCAGGTCGATGCCCTTCAGCACTTCGAGCTTCCCGAACGACTTGTGCACACCCTCGAGCAAGATCGCCGACCCGGTCAACGAACCCCCTCCGCCGCGCGTCGCTTGCGGCCGCGGGCGACCAGGTAGTCGGTGAAGCGTGCGAGAGGGATCGTGATCACGACGAAGATGAGCGCGGTGGCGAGGTAGGGCGTGTAGTTGAAGGTGTTGGCGCTATCGATCTGCGCTTGGCGGAAGGCCTCGACGACGCCGAGCGACGCCACCAGCGCTGTGTCCTTCTGCAGACCGATGAAGTCGTTCAGCAGGGGTGGGATCACGCGTCTGATCGCCTGCGGAAGCACCACGTGGCGCATCGACATCCAGCGCGACAAGCCCAGCGAGCGCGCGGCGGCCACCTGACTCCCGTGCACGGACTCGATCCCCGCGCGGTACACCTCCGCGACGTACGCCGAGTACACGAGGATGAGCGAGACCACGCCCCAGAAGTACGGAGAGTTCGGCACACCCGGAAGCTGCAATCCCGGAACCCCGAACCCCAGGATGTAGATCACCAGGATCGTCGGGATGCCCCGGAACAGGTCCACGTAGGCGACAGACAAGAGGCGGATGGGGAAGAAGATCGGTCCGGTCAGGCTCCGCATGACGGCCAACAACAGGGCGAAGGCGAGGATGAACACCTCGGCCGTCATGAACATCTTCACGTTCACCCAGAACGCACGGAGGATGCCGGGGAAGGCATCCTTGAACTCAGCTCCGTTGAAGAACTGGTTCTTCACCGCGGGCCAGTTGGGCGAGTGCACGACGACCCACGTGATGATCGAGAAGAAGACGACCGTGCTGATCACGGCGGTCAGGACCGCGCGCCGCCCCTCCGGACGCTTCTTGCCCAGCCCGAGGATCCGCGAGGACCGGTCGGGCTCGAGCCGGGGGTCGCCGGGCTGGTACTGGTGCTCCTCGGGCGCGCCTCCGCCACCGACCACCGTCGCCCTGGCTCCCCGCTACTGCTTGATCTCCGGGAAGGTGACGTCCTTGAGCCACTTCTTCTGGAGCGCGGCGAGGGTGCCGTCGTCCGTTAGGGCAGCGATGGCTTGGTTCACGCAGCCCGCCAACGGGTTGTCCTTGGTGAAGACCACCCCGAAGTACTCCTGCGCGCCGATCTGCGGGAACTGCCCGGCCACCACGCCGCCCTTCGCCTCACCGATCAGCACCGCCACGTACGCGGTCGGCGCATCCGTCACGAAGCCGTCGATCTGACCGTTGTTGAACGCGGACAGTACGTCGACAGACTTGTCGTAGACCTGCGGCTGCTGCGCGGGCTGGATGTTGTCAACGATGTAGTTGTAGGACGTCGTGCCCACCTGGGCGCCGAGCTTGGCGCTGTTCAGGTCGGCGAAGGTCTTGGCATCGGCGTACGGGCCGTCCTTCTTCACGACGATGGCCTGCGAGACGTCGTAGTAGCTGTCGCTGAAGGTGACGACGGTGGCTCGCGCCGGGTTGTAGGAGATCTCGTTGATGTCGAAGTCGAAGGTCTTCGGACCCGGCTTGAAGGACTCGTTGAAGTTCACGGGAACCCACGTGACCTGATCCTGGGTGAAGCCCATCTGGTCGGCGAGCGCGTACGTCACCGCGCTCTCGTAGCCCTCGCCGCTCGCCGGATTGCCCGTGCCGCCGCTGGGGTTGGCCTTCCACGGCCCATAGGTCCCCGTACCCCCGAACCAGGGCTGGAACGCCGGGTTGTCGGTACCGACCGTGAGTGCGCCATCGGTGATGTACGGGATGTCGGCGCCCTGCGCGCACGCCTTGGCGTCGGCGGGTGCGGCGGTCGTCGTTCCGCCTGTCGGGGTCGGGCTGTTCCCGCTGTCGGAGCTGTTGGAGCACGCGGCCGCCACGATGGTCAGCGCCGCCACGCCGATGATGATCTTCCGCATCGTGACTACCCCCTCAGGTCCTTCCGGTGCCGTCTGCTCGGAGGGCCGGAGCCTAGCAGACGACCCTCACTTCCGGGGCTCCCAGCTGAAGAAGCGCGCGGCCAACAGGAGCCCCGCCACACCCCAGGCGGCCACGATCGCGATGTCGCTCCACGCGAACGGGAAGTTCGGCGGGCCGTAGAACGCGCCGAGGAACGCGTCGACGAAATGCTTCACCGGGAAGACGTCGCCGAGCGTGATGATCCACTGCGGGGTGTTGGCGCCGAGGGGCACGAACACCCCGGAGATGAAGAGCAGCGGCAGGATCGTGGCGTTCACGATGGCCGGTGCCGCGTCCGCGTTCGGGATAGCGGCCGTGAGGGCCAGCGCGAGCGCCGAGAAGCTCGCTCCCCCGATCAACACCACCGCGACCGTGCGCAGGAGATCCCCGCCCGTGGGGAGGTCGGCGCCGTACGCGAGCGCGCCGAACAGCGCCGCGATGATCACGAGCACCATCGCCATCAGCATCGCGTGGATCACACGGGCCGTGAGGTACGACCCTCCCGGCAACGGCGTACCCCTCGTGCGCTTCAGGATGCCGCTGTCGCGCTGGAAGGTGACGTTGATCGCGATGTTCGTGTAGCAAGCGGTGAGGACGCCGAAGGCAGCCATCGAGGCGACGTAGTAGGTCGACTGCTTCAGCGTCCCACCGTTCGCGAGCGTGACCGTGCCGCTGCCGAACAGCGACGCGAAGATCACCAGGAACATCAGCGGGAACGCGAACGTGAAGAACGCCGAAGCCGGGTTCCGCCAGAACGCCTTGTTCGTGTAGCGGATCTGCCTGAACGTCAGGCCGACGTCGCTCACGGCTCCCCCTCCTCCGACGCCGGTGATGTCGAGGTAGACGTCCTCGAGGCTCGGGCGATCGACGGCGAGCCCCTCCAACTCGACGCCGTGCTCGAGCGCCCACGAGGTCAGCCCGTGCAGCGACTTGGTCGGATCCTCGGCCCGGAACTCCCAGTAGCCGTCGTCGCGCTGCTGCTGACCCCAGTCGGGGGGGTGCGGCGCGTCCGCGGGGAGCCGGTAGCGCACCCGGGTCCGCATCGTGTCGCGCCCGGCGATCGTCTCCGGGGTCCCCTCCGCCACGATCAGGCCCTTCGCGACCACCGCGAGCCGATCCGCGAGGTACTGGGCCTCGTCCATGAAGTGCGTGGTGAGGAAGACCGTCTTCCCGAGCTCGCTCAGGCCCTTGATCATCTGCCACGCGTTGCGGCGGGCGCTCGGATCGAAGCCGGTGGTGGGCTCGTCCAGGAACAGCAGCTCGGGGTCGCCGGCGAGCCCGACCGCGACGTCGAGCCGGCGCTGCTGCCCCCCGGAGAGCTTGTTCACCCGGGTGTCGGCCTTCTCCTCGAGCCCCACCAGCTGGATCACGTCGTCCAACGCGAGCCGTTGCGGGTAGTAGCCCGCGTACATCTCGATCGTCTCCCGCACCGTGAGGTACGGGTCGACGCCGGTCGACTGGAGCACGATGCCGACGCGCTGGCGCAGGTCGCGCGGACGCGCCGCGGGATCGTACTCCAGCACGGAGACCTCGCCGGCGGTCCGCGTCCGGTAGCCCTCGAGGATCTCCGTGGTCGTCGTCTTCCCCGCGCCGTTCGGCCCGAGGAGCGCGAAGACCTCTCCGCGATCGACGTGGAGATCGATGCCGCGCACCGCCTCGACGTCGCCGTAGCTCTTGCGCAGCCCACGGACCTCGATCACGCGCTCGGCCATGCCCCGCAGGCTATGGCGGTCGCCCACGCTTCGGCAACCTCTCGCAGGCTTCAGCCCACGCCGTGGCCTGCGTTCGTGTCGACGGGGTTCCTCAGCTCCTCGCCGCGCGCGAACCGACGCGCGTTCTCCACGAAGAGCGCGATCACCTCTGCCTGCCACCCTTCGAAGTCGCCACACATATGCGGGGAGATGAGCACCTGCGGCATCGACCACAGCGGGCTCTCGGGGGGCAGCGGCTCCACCTCGAAGACGTCGAGGGCCGCGCCCGCGATCGCGCCGTTCTCCAATGCGTCCGCGAGCGCCGCCTCGTCCACGGTGGCACCACGCCCCACGTTGTAGAAGCGCGCCGACGACCGCATCGCCGCGAACCGGTCCGCGCCGAACGAGCCGCGCGTGGCGTCGGTGAGCGGCATCGCGTCCACGACGTGGTCCGCCGAGCCGAGCGCCGCATCGAACGCCGCGAGGTCGCTCGTCGAGACGACCGTGCCGAGCAGATCGTCGACGCGCGTGGTGCGGCCGGCGGCGGCCACCTGCACGCCGAGGGACTCCGCACGCTGCGCGACGGCGCGCCCGATCGGCCCGGGCCCCACCACCAGCAGGCGCGAGCCCGCCAGCCGCTCCGTCGTGCGGTGCGCCCACTCGTGGGCGACCTGCGCGTCGCGCTGATGCAGGATCCGCGACGTGAAGGCGAGCATCGCGCCGATCACCCACTCCGCGATCGCGCCGTCGAAGACCCCGCGCGCGTTGGTCACCGCGATCGGGCGCTCGACGAGCTCGGGCGAGAGCACCTGGTCGACACCGTCGGACGCCGACTGCACCCAGCGGAGCCGGCGGGCGGAGGGAAGCGCCGTCCGCAGCCACTCCCCCTGCGCGCGCCAGAAGAAGAGGCCGTCCGCGTCGGCGATGGCTCCGGGCAGCGCCGCGCCGTCGGGCGCGTACCGGAGCTCGACCGCGTCGGCGGCCGCCTCGATGCCGGGCGGCGGATCCTCGGCCGTGGCGCCGAGCACGACCACCAGCGGTTTCGTCACAGCGGCTGCCTGCCGCTGAAGCCGGTCGTGACCTCGTGGAACCAGGCGACGTCGTCCTCGCCGAGCCGCCAGCACAGGTACACCTCCCGGCCCTCGCGCTCGGCCGGGAAGTCCACCAGGCCGGTCTCGGGATCACGCAGCAAGATGCCCGCCTCCGCCAAGGCGGTCACGTCCTCCTTGAGGATCTGCTGGGCCTCGAACCAGTCGGAGCCGGCCACGCCCCCGCCATCGGCCGCGACGGCCTCGCTGATGCGTCGGCTCGATGCGATCAAGGTGCGCCGAGCCTCGCGCAGTCGCGGGAGCAGCTGGCGCAGATCGGGCAGCGCGGCGTTGGCCTCGGCCGGGGTGAAGCGACGCTCCTCGCTCACAGGGTCTCCAGGGCAGCGGCGAGCTCGGCGAGGTCGGTGATGCGCGCGCCCGGCCCGTCGAACTCCGGATGGCGCCCGCGGCGGTCGATCAGGACGGGCGTCATGCCGATCGCGGCCGGCGGCCCCACGTCGAACTCGGGGTTGTCCCCCACGAACGCGGCATCGGTCGGCCGCACGCCGGCACGCTCGAGGGCACGCTCGTAGATGCGGAGGTCGGGCTTCTCGATGCCCTCCAGTCCCGAGATCACGCGGACCGCGAAGGCGTCGCGCACATCGAGGGCCCGGAGCAGGTCCTCGAGCCAGGCCTCGAAGTTCGAGACGATGCCGAGCGTCGCCTCGGTGACCGCGAGCGCCGCCAGCGCCGGCCGTACATCGTCGAAGAGCGCGTAGTTCCGCAGATCGGTGAACTGCGCGTAGAGCTCTTCCCCGAGCCCGTCGCCGGAGGGCAGGTCGAGCGCCGCGAGCATGCGTGCGTACACCTCGATCCAGAACGCGCGCGAGCGCTCCGGGCTCGTGGTCCACAGGGCGTTCGCGGCCGCGGCCTCGGAGAACATGTCGGTGACCACCGCGGCAGCCGTCACGACGTCGCCCGGGTCCCGCGGGTGACCCTGGCGCGTGACGATGGCAGCGAACAGGTCGGGGAACGTGGGCGCAGGGTGCACCAGCGTCTCGCCGGCATCGAAGAAGACAGCGCGGAACCTCATCGGCCGGGATGATAGCCGCGGCCCCTCGCGCCCCGACGCGGCTTCAGCTGTGCGCGCGCCCCCGCAGGTCCTTCCAGAGGGCGTCGACCTGCGCGGCCAGGTCTTCGAGCGACCCCTCGTTGTCGAGGACGACGTCGGCCTTGCGGGCCTTCTCCTCCAGCGGCATCTGGACCGCGAGACGGGCGCGTGCGTCGGCCTCGTCCATCCCGCGCGCGACGAGCCGCGCGATCGCCAACTGGGGCGTGGTCGTCGTCACGACGATCACCTGGACGTCGCGATGCCCGTCGGTCTCGATCAGGAGCGGGGAGTCGAGCACCACGACGCTCGGCGTGCCGGCGTTGTCCGCCACGGTCTGCGCGATCCGCCGGCGCACCTCCGGGTGGACGATGGCTTCCAACGCGCGCCGGCGCTCCGGGTCCTCGAAGACGATCTGGGCGAGGCGCTTGCGATCCAGCGTGCCATCGGCGTTGACGACCTCCTGACCGAACGCCTCGACGACCGCGCGGAACCCGTCGGTGCCGGGCGCGACCGCCTCTCGGGCCAGGAGGTCCGCGTCGATCACGACGGCCCCGCGCTCGGCGAGCATGCGCGCGGCGGTGGACTTGCCGGTGCCGATACCGCCGGTGAGGCCGACGAAGAGCATGGGGTCACCCGGCGCGGCCGGGCCCCGCGAGGGGCCCGGGTGCGCGCGTCCTAGTCCTGGCGGCCTTCGCGCCGCTTCAGATCCTCGAGGATGGCCTCCAGGGAGACCTCCTCCTCGGCCGTGGCCTCCGCGTCCTCCGCGGCGGCCTCGGCCACCTCGACGTCCGCCTCGACCGTTGCTTCATCGCCGGCGGCCTCGGCCACGATCGCGTCGTCGACGGCCGCCTCGACCAGCGCCTCGTCCGCCTCGAGCACGGCCTCGTCCTCGACGATGGCCTCCGCGACGGCCACCTCGGCCTCCTGCACCTCGACCGCCTCGGGCTCGGCGGGTGCGGCGGGCTCGGCGGGTGCCGCGACGGGCTCCGGTTCGGAGGCGCGGGCCGCGTCCGCCTGCGCCACCGCGGCGACGATGTCGTCCGGGATCTGGATCGTGGACTTCATCTCGGGCGCGGGCTCGCGACGGGCCTCGGGCTCCGCCTTGATCTCCGGCTCGCGCACGGGCGGCGCGGAGACCTGCCGCATCGACAGCGACACGCGCCGGCGGTTCACGTCGACGTCGATCACCTTGACCTGGACCTCGTCGCCCACCGACAGCACCGACTCGGGCGTGTCGACGTGCTCGTGGCTCAGCTCGGAGATGTGCACCAGCCCCTCGATGCCGGGGGCGACGCGGATGAAGGCGCCGAAGGGCACGAGCTTGGTGACCTGCCCGGAGATGACCGAGCCGGCGGTGGAGGTGCGCTCGAACTCCTTCCAGGGGTCCTCCTGGGTGGCCTTCAGGGACAGCGAGACGCGCTCGCGCTCGAGGTCCACGTCGAGCACCTCGACCTCGACCTCCTGGCCCACCGCGACGACCTCGCCCGGATGATCCACGTGCTTCCAGGAGAGCTCGGAGACGTGCACGAGGCCGTCCACCCCACCCAGGTCCACGAAGGCGCCGAAGTTCACGATGCTGCTGACGGTGCCCTTGCGGCGCTCGCCCTTCTGCAGCGACTGCAGGAACGTCTTGCGGCCCTCGCTCTGCGACTCCTCGAGGAACGCGCGGCGCGAGAGCACGACGTTGTTGCGGTTGCGGTCGAGCTCGATGATCTTGGCCTCCAGCTCGGTGCCGACGAACGGGTGCAGATCGCGCACCCGACGCAGGTCCACGAGCGACGCGGGCAGGAACCCGCGCAGGCCGATGTCCAGGATCAGCCCGCCCTTGACGACCTCGATCACGGGACCCTTGATCGTCTGGCCCGACGTCATGACCTCCTCGATCCGGCCCCACGCGCGCTCGTACTGCGCGCGCTTCTTGGACAGGATCAGGCGACCCTCCTTGTCCTCCTTCTGCAGGACGAGGGCCTCCAACCGCTCACCGACCTTGACGACCTCGTTCGGGTCGACGTCGTGGCGGATGGACAGCTCCTTGCTCGGGATGACGCCCTCGGACTTGTACCCGATGTCCAGCAGGACCTCGTCCCGGTCGATCTTCACGACCTCGCCCTCGACGATGTCGCCGTCGTTGAAGTCGCGGAACGAGGCCTCCATGGCCACGATCAGCTCTTCGGGTGTCAGGTCGCGCTCGGGCTCGGTCGGCACCGCGGGGGCGGCCGGAGCATCGGCTCCAGCCTCGGCCTCGGCCGGTGCGGTCTCCTCCGTCTCCGGCGCGACCGGCGCCTCGGTCTCCTCGACGGCCTCGGTCACGTCCACGGCCTGGCTCGGCTCGACGGCCGCCGTC
The DNA here is from genome assembly GCA_963810945.1 of uncultured Actinomycetes bacterium. GTDB lineage: Bacteria > Actinomycetota > UBA4738 > UBA4738 > HRBIN12 > JAOUEA01. Next base: position 726,493 of record CAWEPI010000004.1, on the reverse strand, counting down.
TCGGCGGCCGGCGTCTCGGCGTCTGCGGGCACGTCGGCGCCCGCGGTGGTCTCGATGTCACTCATGGCGGTGGTTCTCCTCCTGGCACGCGGGGCTCACCGACTCGCGGCTTGGGATTTGCGAGGCGGCGCAGGAGCCCTGCGGCCAGGAGGGATGGTAGTTGCGCCGCGGAAACCCCGTCAACGCATGAAGGCCCAGTTCACGGCCTCGTACACCCCGACGCCGGCCGCCGCCAGCGGTAGGAGGAGCGCCAGCGCCACGAGCCGCTCCCTCGCGGACCGCCCCAGGACGACCGGCACGGCGATCCCCACGACGATCTCGATCCATCCGACGGGGGTCTGTGGATGCCAGAAGATCGTGAGCATATAGATGCCCTCAGCCAGGAAGGCGGCGCCCAGGAGCGCGGCACCGACCGCTCCGCGGCGATCGTCGCGACCGGTCCGCCACCACCTCCCGGCGAGGCCGAAGACCGGCCCGCCGGCCACGGCGAGGGCGAGCCAGTACCCAACCGATCGGGCGTCGACGCCCGCGTTCACGACGAGATGCGCCGTCAGGTAGTAGCCGACCACGGCGCCCGCCAGTGTCCCCAACCCGGCCGCGGCCGCCCAGCCGTTCCGAGCCCATCAGGGCGCCCACGACGAACGCCGCGAGGAGCCAGACGGCTCCCGAGTTCCCCACCTGGCTCCAGCCGTTGCCGAGGTTGGCCTGGGCCGCCAGGCTCAGCGCGCCGACAGCGAGCCCGGCGGCCGCGATCCCGGCCGCGCGCGCGAGCCCCGTCGCGGCGGTCCGCACGTGCGAGGAGGCCACGCGCGAGGTCAGTGGCCCGCCGGCGCCGCGTCCGACCAGTTGGCTCCCCAGCCCACGTCCGCCCGCAGGGGGACCTCGAGCTCGACGGCGTGCTCCATCCGATCCCTCACGAGCTCCGCGGCCGCCTCCACCTGCACCTCGGGCACCTCGAAGACGAGCTCGTCGTGGACCGTGAGGAGCATGTGGCAGTCGAGTTCGGGGTGCTCGCGCAGCGTCGTGTCCACCGCGATCATCGCGACCTTGAACACGTCGCTCGCGCTGCCCTGGATCGGGGCGTTCAGCGCCTGGCGCCGGCCCAGGTCGCGCACGCGCGGGTTGGCCGCCTGGAGTTCGGGGATGTAGCGGCGCCGCCCCAGCAGCGTCTCCGTGAACCCCTCGACCGTGGCGTGGCCCACCTGGTTGTCCAGGTACTCCTTGATCGAGGGGAAGCTCGCGAAGTACGCGTCCATGATCTCCTGGGCCTCGTCGGGCGCGATGTCGAGCCGCTGCGCGAGCCCCCACGCGTTCATCCCGTAGGCGAGGCCGTAGTTCACCATCTTGGCGCGGCTGCGCGAGAGCGGGTCCACGGCGTCGGCGGGCAGGTCGAACACGCGCGCAGCGGTCTCGGTGTGGATGTCGTGTCCCGCGGCGAACGCCTCGCGGAGCCCTGCGTCGCCCGAGAGGTGCGCGAGGATGCGCAGCTCGATCTGCGAGTAGTCCAGGCACAGGAGCACCTGACCCTCCTCGCCCGGCACGAACGCGCGGCGGATCTGCCGTCCGAGCTCGGTGCGCACCGGGATGTTCTGGAGGTTCGGGTTGGACGAGGACAGGCGCCCGGTCGCCGCCACCGCCTGGTTGAAGGTGGTGTGCACGCGGCCGTCGGCCGGGTCGACCAGCCGCGGGAGCGCCTCGAGGTACGTGGAGTTCAGCTTGTCGAGCTCACGCCAAGACAGGAGGGCATCCACGACCGGGTTGTCCGCGCGCAGCTTCTCGAGCACGCTCGCATCCGTGGAGAGCTCGCCCTTCGGCGTCTTCTTCCCCGGCTGCAGGCCCAGCTTGTCGTAGAGGATCTTCCGCAGCTGCGGGGGCGAGTTGAGGTTGAACTCCTCCCCCGCCTCCTCGTAGACCGTGGCCTTCAGGGCCGCCATGCGCTCGCGCACGCCCGCCCCCATCTCCGCCAGGTAGTCGGCGTCGAGCCGGACGCCGCGGGCCTCCATGCGCGCCAGCACGCTGGCGAGCGGCAGCTCCACGTCGTCGAGGAGCCCTCGCAGCCCCTGCTTCTCGATCTGCTCGGCCATCACCGGCGCCACGAGGGCCACGGCCGCGGCGTCCGCCGCGGCGGCGCGCCACGAGGCGTCCGAGAAGAGCTGGCCCTCGTCCTCCCCCTCGACCGTGCCGATGACGTCGGCGCCCAGGTACCGCTCGCAGAGCGTGCGCAGCGGGTATTCGGCGCTGGCCGGATCGAGCAGGTACCCGGCGAGCATCGTGTCGAACGCGATGCCGTCCACCGCACCGCCCGACGAGATCACCGTGCGTTCGAACGCCTTGGCGTCGTGCGCCCACTTGGGTGCGCCCGCGTCGGCCACGAACCCCGCCACCGGGGCCAGCGACGAGAGGGCCGCGTAGGCCGCCTGCGCACCCCCGGCGGAGACCGCCAGTCCGTGGACGCCGGTCCCGTCCACGTCGAGCCGGACCCCGAGCGGAGCGCCGGCCAGGAAGCAGCGCCGCCAGCTCCTCGACGGAGGCCTCGCGGAGGTCCAGCTCGGCGACGTCCACCTTCGGCTTGGCCCCGTGGCCCACGTCCTGGAGGCGGTCGAACAGCGAGCGGAACTCGAGCGAGTTGAAGAGCCGGCGGACCTCGTCGGGATCCCAGGCCCCCATCACGCAGTCGGCGGGGTCGACCGGCACCGGAGCGTCCGTCTCGATCCGCGCGAGATCCTTGTTGAGGCCGAGCCGGTCGACGGAGGCCTGAACGTTCTCCTGCTGCTTGCCCTTCAGCTCGTCGACGTGCTCGATCAGCGCCTCGACCGACCCGTAGGCCTGCACGAGCTTGGCGGCCGTCTTCTCCCCCACGCCGGGCACCCCGGGGATGTTGTCGCTGGTGTCCCCCTTGAGCGCCACGTAGTCGAGGTACTTCTCCGGCGGGATCCCGTACTTCTCCTCCACGGCGGCCTCGTCGAACACCACGATGTCGCTGATGCCCTTCCGGTTGAACATCACGCGGATGCCGGGGCGCACGAGCTGGAAGAAGTCGCGGTCCGCCGTGACGATGGTGGCCTCGAGGCCCTCGGCGGCCGCGCGCACGGCCAGCGTCCCCAGGTAGTCGTCGGCCTCGTGCCCGTCGCTCACGCGCAGGACCGGGATGTGCAGGGTGTCGAGGACCTCCTCGATCAGGCCGAGCTGGGGCTTGAAGTCGCCGGGCGTCTCGCGGCGCCCGGCCTTGTACTCGGCGTCCTTGGCGAGGCGGAGGGTGGGGGCGCCCGAGTCGAAGGCCACCGCGATCAGGTCGGGGCGCTCCTCGGTGAGGAGCTTGATCAGCATCGACGTGAACCCGTAGACCGCGTTGGTGACCTGGCCGGTCTTCGTGGCGAGCGTGGGCGGCAGCGCGAAGAATGCGCGGTAGGCCAGGCTGTGACCGTCCAGCAGGAAGAGGCGGCGAGGCGAGGCGGCGTCGGCGGAGGGGGCCATCGTCCGTATCGTAGCCGTCGGGCCCGACTCGCCCTCAGGCACCGCCGGGCCGATATAGTTCGGGTACGAATTTGTATGAATCCGACCCGGCAGATAGTATTTGCCGGCGAGCGGCCGGGAGGGGTCCCGGCTCCGTCCGAGAGGTACGAGGAACGTGCTGCCGACCTTCGTCATCGGGCTCCGCGAGGGCCTCGAGGCATCCCTCATCGTCGGGATCATCGCCGCCTTCCTGATCCAGCGCGGGGATCGCAGCGCCATCCGGTGGATGTGGGTGGGGGTCGCCGGCGCGCTGGCCCTGTGCCTGGGCGCCGCCGCCGTCCTCACGATCGTCAACGGGCAGCTCCCCCACCAGCAGCAGGAAGGGCTCACCGCCATCCTGTCGTTGATGGCCGTCGCCGGCATCACCTACATGGTGATCTGGATGAAGCGCCACTCTCGGGAGCTCAAGCGCACCCTCGAGGCCGGCGCCGAGACCGCGCTCGCCGCGGGCGCATGGGCCATGGTGGGCATGGCGTTCTTCGCGGTGATCCGCGAAGGCTTGGAGACCGCGGTCTTCCTGCTCGCGACCTTCAACAACTCGACGAACCCGGCGGCTACCGCTACCGGCGCGGTGCTCGGCATCGCGATCGCGATCGGGCTCGGGTGGGCCATCTACAGGGGCGGCGTGAGGCTCAACCTGAGCCGGTTCTTCAGGATCACCGGATTCGTCCTCGTGCTGGTGGCCGCGGGCCTGCTCGCCTCCGCGGCCCACGCCGCCGCCGAGGCCGGCTGGCTCACCGCGCTCCAGACGCCGGCGGTGAACCTCAGCTGGCTGGTCGCTCCCGGCTCGATCCGCGCGTCGCTGCTGACGGGCACCCTCGGGATCCAGCCCGTGCCCACGTGGGCCGAGGTCGTCGCCTGGGTGCTCTACGCCGTCCCGATGAGCGTGTACGTCCTGTGGCCGCAGCGCTTCGGACCTCGTCCCCAGCGCGTCGCCGAGCCGGTGCCCACCGCGTCCTGACCCGCGAAGCGACGCCGATCTGTCGAACTTTCCTGCGCGGTGCGCGCACCCCCGGCGACCTGCGACTCTCGCCGCCTCCGGACGATGGGGCGCCGCCGTCGAGTTGACAGGTCTCAACCTCATCTCTATCGTTCGTTCCGGCCCCGATGTGGTCGGGGATGGGCCGGGCAACCGGACCCACCCAGGTCATCCGGGGCCGCAGCTTGACGGGTCGCGTCGACCGAGACGGGACACTCGCGTATGGGGAAGGCGTGAGTGAACCGGAGCGGGAGGCGCGGCCCGTCAGTCTTTTCCGGCTCGCCCGCGCCGAGGTGTGAAGCGGTGGTTGAGCCTTCGGCCGAAGCCTCCAGTGCGACTAGAGGACGGCCTCGAGGAACTTCTTGGTCTCGGCGAACTGGGTGTGGTTGAAGAGGTCGTCCGGGGTGCCCTGCTCCAGGATCACGCCCTCATTGAAGAACATCATCCGGTTGGCCACCTCGCGCGCGAAGCCCATCTCGTGGGTCACCACCATCATCGTCATGTGCATGTCGGTGGCGAGCGACTTCATGACGGAGAGCACCTCCCCGATCAGCTCGGGGTCGAGGGCGGAGGTGGGTTCGTCGAACAACATGACGTCGGGCTCCATCGCGAGCGCCCGTGCGATAGCCACGCGCTGCTGCTGGCCCCCCGAGAGCCGGATCGGGTACTCCTGGGCCTTGTCGCCCAGCCCGACCTTCTTGAGGAGCTCCAGGGCCATGGGGCGGGCCTCGGCGGCTTTCTGACCCTTCACGATCACCGGGCCCTCCATCACGTTCTGCAGGGCCGTCATGTGCGGGAAGAGGTTGAAGCTCTGGAAGACCATCCCCGCGTGCAGTCGCAGCTTCCGGATCTGCTCGCGCTTCCCACGGGTGCGGTGTCCCCCCTCCATCCGGATCCCGGACACCTCCACCACCCCGGCCGTGGGGTCCTCCAGGAAATTGATGCAGCGCAGCAGCGTGGACTTCCCCGAGCCCGACCGACCGAAGATCACGACGACCTCGCCCCGGTCCACCTCCATGTTGATGCCCTTCAGCACCTCGAGCTGCCCGAAGTACTTGTGGAGGTTCTCGATCTTGACGACCGGCTCGCCGTTCATGATCTGGCTCAACGGTCCTCCTCCGCGGTCGGGGGGACCACGCCCGGCTGTGCCTCGGGAAGTTCGACCATCATGGCCCCGCCGCCGGGACCACCCGCGGCCGACCCGGCGAGCCACTTCGTCTTCTGGTCGCCCTTCATGACGGTGGCGGCGCCGCGCTCGTAGCCCTTCGACACCTTGCGCTCCAGCTTCCGCTGGAAGTAGGTGAAGATGGCCGTCAGTCCCCAGTACAGCCCCGCCGCGATCAACAACGCCTCGAGCTTCTGCAGGTCCTGGTTGCCGACGAGCTGGGCGCGACGGAACACCTCGGCTTGGGAGATCGTCACGCCCAGGAACGCGACGAGGGCCGTGTCCTTCATCATCGCGATGAACTCGTTCCCGGTCGGCGGGATGATCACCCGCGTGGCCTGCGGAAGCACCACACGCCGCATCCGTTGCGCGTAGCTCATGCCGAGGGCATCCGCGGCCTCCGCCTGGCCGTGACCCACCGACTGGATCCCGGCTCGGAAGATCTCGGTCATGTAGGCGCCGTAGTTCAGGCCCAGCCCGATCACGCCGGCCTGGAACGTCGTGAGCGTGAGGATGTTGACCAAGGAGTTGCGTCCGAGGTTGAAGCCGATCTGCGGGCAGCGCGAGGTAGATCAGGAACAGCTGCACGATGAGCGGCGTGCCGCGGAAGAACGACGTGTAGAACCCCGAGAGCCCGAACGCGACGGGGTTCTTCGACAGGCGTCCCAGCGCGCCGAAGAGCGCCAGGATCACCGCCAGGATGATCGCGAACACGGCCAGGAGGATCGTGTACTCGAGGCCCTTCGCGATGTAGGACCAGTTCGCCTTCATCCAGGTCGTGTTCAGCTGGAACAGCACCAGGATCACCGCGATGAGGAGGAAGATCGCGGCCCACACGAGCCCCACCTTGAACCGGAAGGAGATCCCCGCGCTCGTGAGGGCCAGCGCCTCCGGCCGTCCGGCGGCGCGGCGGCCGAGGAGGAGCAGCACGACCTCCACCACCCCGAAGCCCACGACGACATAGCCCTGGATCGGGTCGTTCAGCCCGGAGGATGCGAAGAGCGCCCCGGAGACGCCGATCGCCACCGCGAGGGCGACCCACCACCCCCATACGTACCTCGAGTAGAGGGCGACGCCCGCCCCCAGGCACAGGAACATGCGAGGGCGACCATCGCGATCTTCCCCGGCGCGATGTCGACCTTGGACGAGTAAGACGATGACGGGCAGGAAGACGAGCCCGATCCCACCCTCGGCGAGCAGGACCCACGCCGCGAGCAGTTCGAAGATGCTCCCCCGAGGGATCTCCACCTTCGATGCGCGGGGGCCGGCTACGCCGGCCCCCGTCGCCTGTATCGCTTCGCTCACGGCATCGTCCCCAGGAACGGGTCAGGCGCTGGCGCTGGCGCTCGCCGAACCACCCTTGCCCGCAGACGCGGTGGTGAGGTCGGTGCCGTACCACTTCTCCGAGAGCGCAGTCAGGAACCCGTCGGCGTGCATGTCGTCGATGATCTTGCTCACCGCCGCCACCAGCTCGGCGTTGGGCACCGGGTCCTTCTTGTCCATCGCGATCGAGAGCGGCTCGTAGTAGAGCGGGTCGCCGACCCCCTTGATCCCACCGACGCTGTTCACGTAGTCCTGGATCGTCGGCGTGGCCGTGATAGCCGCGTCGCACCGCACGCCGTCACCCAGCGCGAGCTGGTCGAGGGCGTCCGTGTCCGTGTTGAACGTGACGATCGTGGGGTTGTCGACCTGGAACTCGAAGGGCGGGGCGGTCGCGCCGAGGACCAGCTTCTGCGCGAGGTAGTCCTCGTAGGTGGTCGAGGAGCCCACGCAGACCTTCTTGCCGGAGAGGTCGGCCGGGCCGGTGATCGACGTGTTCGTGCTGTTCACCGCGATGCCCGCCGGGGTGTAGTAGTAGGAAGGGGTGAAGTAGAACAGCTTCTCGCGCGGCACGGTGTCGGTCATCGAGCCCACGTTGATGTCCCAACGGTTCGACCACGATCCAGCCGTGACCGTGTCCCAGTCCTGGTGGTTGATGTCGGCGGCGCCACCGTAGAGGCGGTTCGCGATCTCGTTCGCGACGTCGACGTCGAAGCCCTTCCACTCGTTGGTCTTCACGTCGAACCAGGACTGCGGCTTGTACTTCTGGTCGGTGGCGACACGCAGGTCCTTGTTGGCGCAGATCGTGGCGAGCGCGTCGTTCGACGTGGTGTCGACCGTGCTGCAGACCGTGTTCGCGGCCGGGGCGGCCGAGGTCGGATTACCACCGCTGTTCGAGTCATTGGAGCACGCGGCCCCCACGAGGGCGAACACCGCCGCGGCGGCGAGCACGCCCTTGATCCGTAGTGTGCGCATGGAGATGCGTCCTTCCTTCCATGGGGAGCCACGGGGCGCCCCTCCCGTCGGGGGGACTATAGGCCGACGCGAGGGCCCGGGCAATGCAAGTCCCGAGTGGACGCGTCCCACGCGCCGCGGCCGGCCGCTACCCTAGGGACCCGCGCCGGGATGGCGGAACTGGCAGACGCGCGGGACTCAAAATCCCGTGAGCTTCGGCTCGTGAGGGTTCGACCCCCTCTCCCGGCACGTAGTCCGCCTGTGATGACGCGTGCGCTCGATCGTTCTCCTGTCGGTGACCGACCTGCGGACCACCCTGGAGCTCCGGATCCCTTCGAGCGTGCGGGCGTCCGCTCGCGCCGGCGGCATGCCTTACAGTCCCGAGCCATGGCGGACTTCGTGATCGAACGATGGGATCTTGATCCGGATCCGGGCGATCAGGCTCCCGCCCACGTCCACCAAACGGATCGGAGGAAGCCTTCTGCGTCTTGTCGGGCCAGCTCGACGTGCGATACGGCAACGAGATCCGGCGGCTGATGGAAGGAGACCACCTCGTGATCCCGGCCGGGACGGTGCATACATTCGCGACGGTGGGCGACCAACCAGCGCGGATCCTCGTCGTGATGTCTCCCGAAGTACAGGCGCTGATCGCCGCCCTTCATGCTGCGTCGTCTCCCAAGGAGCGCGACGCAGCGTGGGCGCGTCACAACTCGGCCTTGGCCTAGCCCCGCCGGCGTCCTTCGTGGGCGGGTCCGCCGTGAGCTTCGGCTAGCGAGGGTTCGACCTCTCTCCCCGTGAAGGATCCTGCCCGCGACGACGCGGTCCGCCGTTCAGCGTTTGGCCCGGAATCCGGATGCGAGCGCCACGCCGGCGAGCGCGGCCACCTCGAACTGGACGGCGATCGCGTCGAACCAGTAGTTCCCCCCCAACGCGCCCGGCCCTCCGTGACCCTCGAGGAACGCCCACCAGAAGTGGACGAGCGGCACGAGCGCCACGGCGGCCAGCAGGAGCCGGCTCGGCCAGAAGCGCACCTTCGCGAAGGGTAGCCCGGTCGCGAGCCCGAACATGAGGCCGGAGGCGACCGTCGCGACGGCGCACGAGAGCAATGACCAGCCGTCGTACTGGATTCCGGTCGTGACGCGATCGCTCGTGAATCTGGCGGCGTGCAGGAAGCTGGGCTTGAATCGCTCCGCGGCGAACCACAGCGCAGCCGAAGGCGAGCGCGGCGAGCGCCGTCCGCACGAGGAGGCGGAACCACAGGGCCCGGACGACCGTGACGCTGGATGCGCGAGAGCGAACAGGATCAGTCGCCGGATGCGGGCGTCCGACCACGAAGGCCGATCCGATGGCGACCCCCGCCAGCGCGGCCATCGGGAACAGGATCCCCGCTCCGTCGAACCGGTAGAGCCGTCCCGTCGCGTGACCGCCGAGCCAGATCCACGAGGCATGCGCGATCGGCACGAGTGCCGACGGCGGCCAGCGCGAGTCGGCTCGGCAGGAAGCGGACCCTGGCGAAGGGCAGCCAGGTCGCGAGCCCGAACAGACAACCCCCGAAGACCGTCGCCGCGACCCAGGAGAACCACAACGCGTCGTCGGATCGGAGGGTCGCCGCTCGCTGGAAGAAGAACGCTCGGTAGCGATCCGCACCGAGCCACAACGCGCCGAACGCGAGCAGGGCGATCGCCGCGCGCACGAGGAACCGGAACCACAGCTCATCGACGAGTGAGTCGCCCGGAGCTCGAGCAGGGACCGCATGGGTGGCCATCGATCCACCTCCGTCGCGACCATAGCCCATGCGCAGATGCGCATGGGCAAGCTACGGTTCGACATTCCGGGGATCCGTCTCGCGACGGCTGGAACACCGCGGGGACCGTTCAGTCGCCAAGGGCGGCCAGGATCGCGGCGGCCACCGCGAGGTCCTCGAACGCCAGGCCCACGCTCACGAACACGGTGACGTCCTCGGGTGCCCGCCGGACCGAGGCGCCGTTCAGCAGCTCGTGCAGATCGGCCCGCACGTGGTCGGGCTCCGATAGCTCCCTCCTCGATCGGGATCAGGAGGTCGCCCGCCTCGGCCAGCGCCGCCGGGCGCGTCTCGACCAGGACGCGCGCCCGCCGGACGGCCTCGGTATCCAGCTCCCGCGTGGCGGGCGTGTACGCGCCCACCGCGTTCACGTGCGCGCCGGCCGCGAGGTCCTCCCCGTGCAGCACCGGCGCGGGACTCGTCGTGCACGTGCAGACGATGTCGGCCGAGGCGACGTCGCGGGGCGAGCCCGCCCTCGCCTCGATCGCGTCGACCTCGCGGGCCAACGCCACGGCGTGCGCGCGCGTCGGCGCGATCACGACCACCTCGTCGATCGAGCGCACGGCGCGCATCGCCTCGATGTGCGCGCGAGCCTGCACGCCCGCGCCGAAGACGACGAGCCGGTGCGCGTCGGGCCGAGCGAGGTGCCGGGTGGCGAGGGCCGAGACGGCCGCGGTGCGCCGCGCGGTGAGCTCGGCGCCGTCGAGAATGGCAACCGGCTGCTGCGTGCGCGGGTCGAAGAGGACGTAGAGCGCGCCGATGAACGGCTCGCCCGCCGCCGGATTGTCCGGCGTGAGCGTCACGAGCTTGACGCCGACGCCCGACGGGCTCCACGCCGGCATCAGCAGGAGCCTCCCGCGATCGGTCTCGAGCACCGTGCGCAGCGGGGCGTCGGAAGGATCGCCTGCGCGGAAGGCGATCTCGAGGGCATCCACGAGGCCCGACGGCGCGAGGGCGTCGCGCACGGCCGCGGCGTCCAGCATGCGGACGCCCATCAGAGCTCTCCGAGGTAGGCCTCTCGCATCAGCGGGTCGGCGAGGAGGTTCGCGGCGGTGTCGGAGAGCACCACCTGTCCGGTCTGGATCACATACCCGCGGTCCGCGATCGAGAGCGCCATGTTGGCGTTCTGCTCGACCACGAACACCGTCTTGCCGAGCGCACGGATCTCCTTGATGATCTCGAAGACCTGCTCGACGAGGACCGGCGCGAGGCCCATCGACGGCTCGTCCATCAGGAGGACCTTGGGGTCGGCCATCAGGGCGCGGCCCATCGCCACCATCTGCTGCTCGCCACCGGACAGGGTCCCCGCCTTCTGTTTGAGCCGCTCCCGGATCCGCGGGAACACCTCCAACACCTGTTCGCGGTCCCGCTTGATCCCGTCGGCGTCGGACCGCTGGTACGCACCGAGATCGAGGTTCTCGGAGACCGTCATCTCGGCGAAGAGCCGACGGTTCTCCGGGACCATGGAGATGCCGCGTCGCACGACCTCGGTGGTGCTGAGACCCGAGACCACCTGTCCGTCCAGGAGCACATCGCCCTCCGACGGCTTGACGTACCCGAGGATCGTCTTCAGCGTCGTGGTCTTCCCGCTCGCGTTCCCACCGAGGAGGCAGACCATCTCCCCTTCGTGGATCTGCATGTCCACGTTGCGGAGCACCGAGACGAGACCGTAGTGCGTGCTGACGTTCCGCAGCTCGAGGACCGTGCGAGCGGAGGTCTCGCCTTCGCTCATCCGACCGCCTTGGTCCCGAGGTACGCCTCGATCACGTGCTCGTCGTGCGCGACCTCGTCGTAGGTGCCCTCGGCGATCTTCTGGCCGTAATCGAGGGCGATCACGCGGTCCGACACGCCCTTGACCACGCGCATGTCGTGCTCGATCACGAGGATCGTGAGACCGCGTTCGTCGCGCATCCGCGTGATGTGGTCGCGCAGCTCGATCGTCTCGCGCGGGTTCATGCCGGCGGTCGGTTCGTCGAGGAGGATCAGCAGCGGCTCCGTGGCCATCGCCCGCGCCATCTCCAGCCGGCGCCGGTTCGCGTAGGAGAGCACGTTCGCGGGCTGGTCCTGACGGTAGCCCGAGAGCCTCGTGCCGAAGAACCCGAGCGCCTCCTTGGCCTGGGCGCGGATCTTCTCCTCCTCGCGCCGCGTGGAGGGCGTGTGCAGGAGCGCGCCGAAGACCCCCGCCTTGGACCGGCAGTGTTGGCCCACCATCGCGTTCTCGAGCACGGTCATGTTGGGGAAGAGCTTCACGTTCTGGAACGTGCGCGCGATGCCCAGCTTGGTGACCTGGCTCGGCAACCGACCCACGATCGACTCGCCCCGGAAGCGGATGTCGCCGGCGTCCGGCGAGTACAGCCCGGTGATCACGTTGAACACCGTGCTCTTGCCGGCCCCGTTGGGTCCGATCACCGAGACGATCTCACCCGCCTCCACGTGCAGGTCCAGCCCGTTCAGCGCGTACAGCCCTCCGAAGTGCTTCGAGACGCCCACGACCTCCAGGAGCGGGGTCATGCGAGGGCTCCGCCCGTCGGTCCGGGCGCGTCGGTGGCGTCCTCCTCCAGCAGGTGCTTGGCCCACTGGTCCTGGCTGCGCTCGTCCTCATGGAGCTCGCGGCTCCGGCGCACGTTGGGAACCAACCCCTGCGGACGCAGGATCATGATCGCGATCAGGACCGCGCCGTAGATCAGCAGGCGGTAATCCTCGAACTGGGTGAGGATCCCCGGCAGCCCGATCAACACGAGCGCACCGACGATCACGCCCGGGATCGAGCCGAGCCCGCCCAGGATGATCACCGCGAGGGCCGTGATCGAGACCAGGATCTGGAAGCTCGCGATCGTCAACGACCCGATGCTCACGGCGAACAGCGCGCCGCCGAGCGACCCGATCGCGCCGCCCATCGCGAAGGCGAGCAGCTTGAACCGCGTGGTGCTGATCCCCATCGCGTCCGCCACCTGCTCGTCCTCGCGCATCGCGTTCCACGCGCGCCCCACGCGCGAGCCCTGCAATCGCCAGGAGACGAAGATGGCGACGAGGCAGAAGAGTAAGACGAGGTAGTAGAAGTGCCGCGCGTCGTCCTGGAAATGGAGCGCCACGCCCGGGATCTGCGCCTTGGTGATCCCGCTCATCCCCAACGATCCGCCGAAGAGGCTCTGCGCCCAGGTGGAGCCGAAGATGACGCGGGCGATCTCGCCGAAGCCCAGCGTGACGATCGCGAGGTAGTCCCCGCGCAGCCGCAGGACCGGCGCGCCGATCAGCACCCCGATCAGGGCCGCCACCACCACGACGATGGGCAGGGCGGTGAAGAACGAGAGGTTCGCGCCGAACGCCGGGGGTCGGAAGCCGGCGAAGGTCACCCGCTGTCCGCCTGTCAGGACCGCCGTCGTGTAGGCCCCCACGGCGAAGAAGGCGACGTAGCCCAGGTCCAACAGCCCGGCATAGCCGACCACGATGTTCAGCCCGAGCCCCAGCAGCATGAAGATCCCGACCGTGCCCAGGATGCGCGAGACCACGGGACCCACCAGGTAGGGCATGACCGCGAGCAGCCCGGCGATCACGAGCCACCCCACGATCATGGCGCTGCGCCGGCTCATGCCGCGTGCCAGCGGGTCTCGTCGATCGCGCGCGCGGGCCGCGGGATCGCCCGGGTCTCCGTCTCCCTCCGGCGACGGTGCGGCCGCCTTCACGCGGTCCTCGGGGGCCGGCAGCAGGAGATCGTGGAGCTTGCGACCGAGGTGCAGGCGGACCGAGACCGCCGTCAGCACGAAGACGGCGATCGCACCGCCCCAGGTGAGCCCGAGCGTGACGGGCGAGTAGAGGAGGTTGCGGGAGATGTTCATCTGGTCGAGGGCCGGCGCGATCACGCGCTCCAGCAGGGAGAAGACGATGATCGAGGCCACGCCGGCGGTCACCGGCCGGCGGATCTCCATCGGCGATGCCCGCAGCGCCCCACCGACCAGGCCCGCGAGGGTCATCCCCCCCACGAGGGCCACCGTTCCCGCCACCGGACCCATGTGGAAATGCAGGAGTTCCATCAGCGTCGGCGTCACGGAGATGAACACCTGGCGCACGGTCTCCACCCCGAGGATGTTCACCAGCGCGTATCCGGCGCTCACGAGGATCCCTCCCGCGAGGCCCGCCGCGGTCCCCAGGGAGACCGCCGACCGCATCGACGTCTCCCGGCGCTCGCCGGCGACGACCCGGGGACGGCTCACGACCCAACCCCCCACCGCCGGCGGCAGGAAGATCAGCACCGCCACCATCGAGATCCGGCCGACGATGATGAGCGTCGTGAGGCGCTCCATCATGCCCACCAGCGCGAGGTACCAGACGGTGATGCCCGCGATGATCCCGACCCGGACCGCGGACCGCACCCCGACGCGCATCACACCTTCTCCGCCTCGCCGGTCCCGAGGATCCCCCCGGGACGGAAGATCAACACGAGCACGAGGATCGAGAAGGTCACCACGCCGCGGAGCTCGAACGGCGAGGGCACGTTGAAGCCGGTGAGGAGGAGGTACGGGCCGACCGACTCGGCGACGCCCAAGATGAAGCCGCCGATGGCCGCGCCGGGGATGCTGCCGATGCCTCCCAGCACCGCCGCCGTGAACGCGGCGATGCCGGGCAGGAACCCCATCGTGGCGCCGACCTGTCCGAAGGTGAGCGCGAACAGCACGCCCGCGATGCCGGCGAGCATCCCACCGATGATGAACGTGGTGACGATCACGCGGTCCACGTCGATGCCCATCAGGCTCGCGATCTCACGATCCTGCGCCACGGCACGCATCGACTTCCCGGTCTTGGTCCGCTTCACGAAGACCTCGAGCGCCACCATCACCACGATCGAGGTCACGATCACGATGGGATCGATCTTGTCGAAGCTCACGCCCCACTTCGTGATCGTCCCGTCGAGGATCGAGGGGCGCGGGTAGCCCCGCGTCTGCGCGCCGAAGAACCCCTGGGCCGTGTTCTGGAGGAAGAGCGAGGCGCCGATCGCGGTGATGAGGGGCACGAGGCGCGGCGCGTTGCGCAGCGGGCGGTACGCCACCCGCTCCAGCAGGACCGCGACGCCCGTCGAGATCGCGATCGCCGACACGAACAGGATCGCGAGCGAGGCCCACGGGTGGCTGTTCATGAACCCGCTCTTCGCGTAGGCGGTGGCGAAGAAGAACGAGCCGAAGGCCCCCCACATGAACACCTCGCCGTGGGCGAAGTTGATCATGCGGAGGATCCCGTACACGAGGGTGTAGCCCAGCGCGATCAGCGCGTAGACGGCTCCCAGCGCGAGGCCGATCACGAGCAGGTTGGCCCAGAACGCCCAGCCCAGGTGATCGGCGCCCGAGAGGGTGAGCGTCTTGTACGTCCCCACGGCGACGAACGTCACCACCGCGACCGTGAGGATCGTGAGGATGATGCGGCGGACGGGGAGTCGTTCGACGAGGCCGAGGGACCGTGCGGACGTGGTGGTGAGCCCCTCGTGCGCCAATGTCCCCCCTACCCGAGCCTCGACGCGGAGGTTGCGGGCGGGCGCTTCGCGCCCGCCCGCAACCGGGTCCCGCGGTGCTTCGTTACTTGACCTCCGCCAGCGTCTTCGTCTCGGAGAAGACCGGCTTGGCGTTGGGGTCCAGGAACCCGACGTCGGGGACCTTGTAGACACCGATCGTGACCGAGGTCGCGCAGTCACCGAGCGGCGTGCACGTGATCGTGCCGATGATGCCCTGGTAGTCCGCCGTGTTCTGGACGGCGTCCTTGAGGCCCGCACGCGAGATCGTGAGCGATCCGTCGTCGTTCTGCACGGCGGTGGTCTCGATCGCGTTCACCAGGACGTTCATCGCGTCGTAGGCGTGCGCGTGGAAGACCGAGATCGGCTTCGTCCCGAACTGCTTCTCGTACGCCGGGAGGAACTGGTTCTGGTAGAAGTCGTTGCCCGAGAAGGACGTCAGGTCCGGACCGGACAGGTACACGCCGTTGCCGGCGGGGCCGGCGATCTCCGTGTACGTCGAGTCCGAGCAGCCGTCCGAGCCCATCAGGGTGGTGTTCTCCAGACCGCTGGTCGTCGCCTTCTGCTTCGCGATCAGGGCGCACGCCGGGTTGAAGTCCGGGGCGTAGATCACGGAGGGGGCGTTCTGGGCGATCTTCGTGAGCAGCGACTTGAAGTCCTTGTCCGCGCTGTTGATGGCGTCCTCGGACGTGACCTGGCCGCCGCCGGCCTCGAAGTTGGCCTTGAAGCCGTCGGTCAGGCCCTGCGTGTACGGGCTCTCGTCGTGGATCGTGGCCGCGGTCTTCGCGCTCAGCTTCTGCAGCGCGAAGTCGGAGACCACGGCCGCCTGGATCCGGTCGTTGTGCGCGGTGCGGAAGTAGTACGGCTGGTGCGTGCCCTCGGTGGTCAGGGCCGGGTTCGTGGCCGAGGGCGAGATGATCGTGATGCCCTTGTCCGAGAAGATCTTGTCGGCGACGCCGAGCGAGGCGCTCGAGCAGCTGGTGCCGATGACGCCCACGAGCTGAGGGTCGGCCGCCAGCGTCGTGGCGCCCTTCTGCCCGCCGTCGGCCGAGCATCCGTCATCCTCGTTCACGAGCTTGATGTCGTGACCGAGGATCTGCCCATCCTTCTGGTCGAACGTGCCGTCGAGGTAGTCGAGCGCGAGACGGGCGCCGTACTGAGAGTCCAGTCCGAGGTTCTTGTTGTCCCCGGAGATGGCCAGCAGCGTGCCGATCTCGACCGGCGCGCCGGCGGCCACGGTGACGCAGCCGGGAGCCGTGTTGCAGTCCACCGCTCCCCCGCTGGCCGACGCCGACCCGCTCGAGCCGCCGCTGTCGCTGTTGCTGCATGCGGCCGCGATGACCGTCAATACGCCCAGGACCGCTGCGATCCTGAGTAGCGAACCCATCTTCATGAGGCCCCCCCTCGTCGTACCCAAGCCGGACTCGGCGTGTTCTACCACACCCCTCGCGGAGATGCAGCCGTTCGGTCCGGCACGGTCGCGCGACCGTTGATTCCTATACGAGAGCGATGGGCGGATCGGATGGTCCGCGCCCGATCGTCCGAACCGGGCGGATCACGGGGTCAGATCCGTGAGCGACTTGGTCTCCACGTACACCGGCGATGCCCCGGCGGCGCCACCCGCCACCGGCACGTCGGGGACCTTGTAGACCGCGATCGTCGCGGAGGTCGCGCAATCCCCGAGCGGCGTGCACGAGAGCGTCCCGGTCATCCCGAAGTATTCGCGCGTGGCGTAGATCGCCTCGTGCAGGTCGCTCCTGCCCATCGTGAGGGATCCGTCGTCGCGTGTGACCGCGGCGCGCACGATCGCGTCGAACAGGACGCTCGCGGCGTCGAAACCGTAGGCGGCCGCGGGGCCCTGAGGGTCGTTGCCGAACTGCGCGGCGTACGCGGGCGCGAACTCGTCCTTGTAGAACTCCCCCGCCTCGATCGCGTCCATGTCCGGGCCCGACACGTACGTGGCGTCGGCGGCCGTCCCTCCCTCGGCCAGGTAGGCCGCACTGAGGCAGCCGCCCGATGACACGAGCGCGGCGCTCGCGAGCCCCGGGACGCTGGCCGCCTCGCGCGGCATGAGGCCGCAGGACGGATCGACCTCCGGGGCCGCGTAGTAGACGACGTCCGGCTTGCCTGCGCCGATCTTGAAGAGGCCCTCCCTGTACGAACCCCCGGAGATCGTCGCCGCGTCGGATACGGCACCACCCTGATCCTGGAAGCGGAAGCGGAACGCCGCTGCCGGGCCGCCTCCGGCCGCGTCCGCGTCCTCCAGCGTCGAGGCGGTATGCGCGTCGAGTTTGTCGAGCGCGAAATCGGCCACCACCGCGCCCTGGATCTCGCCGTTCGGGGCCACCCGCACGTAGTACGGCTGGTGGACGCCTGCTCCCGTCAGCTCCGGGCTCGAGTCGGTGGGTGAGACGAGCATGATCCCCTCGCGGGAAAGGACGGTGTCCGCCGCACCGAGCGCGGAACTCGAACAGGTCGTCCCGATCACGCCCGCGATGGGGGCCCCGGCCAGGATGCCGGCGCCCGCGAGACCCCCTTCGGCCGAACACCCCTCGTCGACGTTCAGCAGCTGCACGTCGTGACCCAGGAGCTTGCCGGGCTTGGCGTCCAGCTTGCCGTCGAGGTAGTCGACCGCGAGCTGCACCCCGCGCAGGCTCTGCACCCCGAGCGCGGCCCCCTGCCCGCTCGTGGCCAACAGGGTGCCGATCTCGATCGCCTGATCGGGGGCGACGGTGAGGCTCCCGAACGGATCGGGGGTCGGCGTGGAGGGATCACCGGCCCCGCGGGCGCCGACGCAACCGGCACTCAGCAACGCCGTCGCCGCGAGCATCGCCGCGGCGTGCCTCGCGGGACGCCTCGCCCGTCGTATCGCCACCGCGGAGCCCCTCACCCGTTCGGCACGGCGTCGCGGAACGCCGCCAGCAGGTCCAACGCTGCCGCGCGATCCCCTCGAACCAGCCCGGTCATGAACGCGCTACCGACGATCACCCCGTCGGCGAAGGCGCAGGCCTCCGCCGCTTGGGCCGGCGTGCCGATCCCGACGCCGACCAACAGGGGGAGGTCCGTGAGGGGTCGCAGCGCCTCCACGACGCCCCGCGCCGTGCTCGCGAGCGTGTCGCGCGCACCCGTGACCCCGTAGGTGGCCACGCAGTAGACGAACCCATGGGCCTGCGCCGCGATGGCACCGAGGCGGGCGGCGGTGGAGCCCGGGGCGGCCAGCAGGACCGCGTCGATCCCGCGCGCCGCGGCCAGGGCGTCGAGCTCGGCCGCCTCGTCGACGGGGACGTCCGGCACGATGATGCCGGCGACCCCCGCGTCGCGGGCGTCGTCGAGGAACGCCGCCATCCCGCGCCGAAGGACCGGGTTCACGTAGGTCATCACCGCAACGGGGATGCCGATGCCGGCCTCGCGGATCGTGTGCAGCACGTCGAGGGGGTGCGTTCCCGCCGCGAGCGCGAGGCGCGACGCCTCCTGGATCACGCCCCCGTCCATCACGGGATCCGAGAACGGGATGCCGACCTCGAGGGCGTCGGCGCCAGAGGACTCCATCGCGCGCAGGAGGTCCGCGTCGACACCCGGGAGGCCGCCGGTCACGTAGGGCACGAACGCGCGGCCGCCCCCGTCGCGACGCGACCTGAGCGCCGCCTCCAGCGCGCCCATCAGCGGTCGATCCCGAGCGCGTCCAGAACGGTGTCGAGGTCCTTGTCGCCGCGTCCGGAGAGGCAGACGAGCACGCGCGCACCCTCGGGCAACGGCCGGCCGAGCAGCCATCCGATCACGTGCGCGGGCTCGAGTGCGGGCAGGATCCCCTCGGTGCGCGCGAGCGCTTGGAAGCCCTCGAGCGCCTGCGCGTCGGTGGCGCTGACGTAGCGCGCGAGCCCGGCGTCGTTCAGGTACGCGTGCTCGGGCCCGACCCCCGGGTAGTCGAGGCCCGCGCTGATCGAATGGGTCTCGACCACCTGGCCGTCGGGGTCCTGCAGCAGGTAGCTCATGGCGCCGTGCAGCACCCCGGGCTGGCCCTGCGTGATCGAGGAACAGTGCTCCCCCAGCTGGGAGCCGCGGCCGCCCGCCTCCACGCCGATCAGCTCCACCGCGGGTGCGCCGACGAAGGCGGTGAACATGCCGATCGCGTTGGAGCCGCCGCCGACGCAGGCGAGCACGTGCGTGGGGTCGGCCCCCATGCGCTCGGCGTACTGCGCGCGCGACTCGTCTCCGATCACGCGCTGGAGATCGCGCACGAGCATCGGGAACGGGTGGGGCCCCACGACGGAGCCGATGATGTAGTGCGTGGTCGTGACCGTGGCGGCCCAGTCGCGCAGCGCCTCGTTGACGGCCTCCTTCAGGGTGCGCGTCCCCGCCGTGACCGGCACGACCTCGGTGCCGAGGAGCTTCATCCTGGCGACGTTGGGTGCCTGACGGCGGATGTCCTCCTCGCCCATGTACACGACGCAGGGCAACCCCAGGAGCGCGGACGCGGTGGCGCTCGCCACCCCGTGCTGGCCGGCCCCCGTCTCCGCGATGATCCGCTCCTTGCCGAGGCGCTTCGCGATCAGGGCCTGACCGAGCGCGTTGTTGATCTTGTGCGCGCCGGTGTGCGCCAGGTCCTCGCGTTTGAGCCAGATGTCGTAGCCGAGCTCGTCGGACAGGCGCGCGGCCCGCGTGATCGGTGTGGGCCTCCCCACGTAGTCGCGGCTGAGCCCCCCGAGTTCGGCACGGAACGCCGGGTCGTCGCGGAGCTCCGCCCAGGCGGCGGCGAGCTCGTCGAGCGCGGGGATCAGCACCTCGGGCACGTAGCGCCCGCCGTAGCTCCCGAACCGCCCGCGCGCATCGGGCACCGCCGGTCGGACCGGCTCCGCCACCACGCTCATCGTCCCGACTCCTCTCGCATCAGCTCCCGCAGCGTGACGGCCGGATCCCCGGCCCGCATCAGGGCTTCGCCCACAAGGATGGCAGACGCGCCCGCCTCCACCGCCGCCGTCACCTGATCACCACGAGCGATGCCGCTCTCCAGCACGGCGAGGCGATCACCCGGCACCTCGCGCACGCGTGCGAGCGCGCCGTCGAGGTCGACGTCGAGGGTCTCGAGGTCGCGCGCGTTCACCCCGATCACCTCGGCCCCCGACGCCACGGCCCGCGCGAGGTCGTCCCCCGCGTGCGTCTCCACGAGGGCACCCATGCCGAGGTCGGACGCGGTGGCGAGCAACGCAGCGAGCTCGGCGTCGCTCAGCGCCGACGTGATCAACAGGACCGCGTCGGCGCCGTGCGCCCGGGCCTGGATCACCTGCGACGGGTGGACGAGGAAGTCCTTGCGCAGCACCGGGATCGCGACGGAGATCCGCACGGCCTCGAGGTCGGTCAGCGAGCCGTGGAAGTGGGTGGGCTCGGTGAGGACGGAGATCGCGGCGGCGCCCGCGCCCTCGTACCGGCGCGCCAGATCGGCCGGATCGGCATCGACCGCGATCGCGCCCGCGCTCGGCGAGGCGCGCTTCACCTCGGCGATCACCGCGGGGACGCGACCGCGGAGCGCGCCCACGAAGTCGCGCGCCGGGGGCCGGGCGAGGGCCCGCGCGAGCAGCGCCCCGTCGTCGAGCGGGTGCCGCTCGAGCTCGCGGCGGATCTCGGCGACGAGGTCGGAGAGGAAGCCCATGGGGAGGCCGAGTCTAGCGAGCCCGGTGCGGGCCGGGCGCGCGGGTCAGGCGCCCCCGCGTTCGAGCGCCTCGGCGAGGTCCAGGCCGCCCTCGAGCGCGGCGCGGCCCACGACCACACCAGCGGCCCCGACGCCGCGCAGGGCGCCCACGTCCTCGAGCGTGGCGATGCCTCCCGCCGCGATCACGGGACGCCCGAGGGCGACGACCTGCGCCACCGCCTCGAGGTCCGGACCGCTCATCGCTCCCACGCGGCGCACGGCGGTCACGAGCAGTCGGGACGTATCGACCTCCGCCAACCAGTCGAGGGTCTCGGCGAGCGGAAGGTCGACCGGCGCGCGGCCGCGAGCGCGGATACGCCCGTCCTCGATCTCGACGCCCACCGCGATCCGATCCCCCAGTTCGGCGACGAGCCGCGCCACCCGGGACGGGTCGACGAGCGCCCCCGACCCGAGGATCACGCGGTCGGCACCCACGTCGAGGAGGTGGTCCAGATCCTCCTGCGCCACCACCCCACCGCTCGCCTCGACCTTGGCTCCCGCGAACAGGGCCACCCGTCGGATCGCCATCATCGTCTCCACGTTCAGCGCGGTGCCGGTGAAGGCGAGGTCCATGTCCACGAGGTGGAGCCAGCGAGCCCCCGCGTGCAGGAAGGACTCCGCGGCGGTCACCGGATCGCCGCCGAAGGCGTCCACGGGGACGGGCCCCTCGGGCGTGAACCGTACGAGCCGCCCGCCGGCCACGTCGATCGCGGGGATCACCTCGAACGTCACGGTCGAACCTTACGGGGTCGCGGGTAGCATCGCTCACGTGGACCTGCCCGTCTTCGCCCTGCATGCCGTCTGCTTCCCGGGCCAGCCGGTGGGCCTGCGCGTGTTCGAGGAGCGCTACCTGCAGATGATGGAGGACGTCCTGCCGGAGGCGCCGTTCGTGGTGGCCGCGATCCGGCACGGGCAGGAGGTGGGCGGCCCCGCCGAGCCCTGTCGCGTGGGCGTCATCGTGGCGGTGCAGGACTACGACTTCGACGCCGACGAGGGAACCTACGCCCTGCGCGCCGTGGCGCGCGACCGCGTCGCGCTGGTGCACGCGCTCGCCGACGACCCGTATCCGCGCTGGCGGGTGGAGCCCTATCCCGACGAGGGTGGAGCCGGCACCGACGACGTGGAGGCCGCCGCCGACGCCCTCGCCGGCTACCTGGCGGCGACCGGCGAACCTGCCACACCCGTCCTCCCCCGAGATCCGGTCACGGCGAGCTTCGTCCTGGCGGCCGCCGCGCCGGGGCTCGTGCCCGAGCGGCAAGCGCTGCTCGAGGTGCCGGGAGCCGGAGAGCGCCTCCAGCGCCTCCGCGCCCTCTTCCGCCGCGAGGCGGCCTTGGTGCGTGCGCTAGGCGCCGGGGTGGGCGGCGCCGACCTCGACGTCAGCCCGAACTAGTCCGTTGCGGACTAGACGGCGGCGACGCGCTCGACGCTCGCCGCACCGGGACCCAGGAGCATCCGCAGCTCGCCCAGCAGGTTCCCCTCGGGGTTCACGCGGTACGCCCCGACCTCGAGCGGGGTCACCCCGGTGGACGCCACGAAGCGCACCCGCACCGGCGCTGGCCCCTGATGCGCCTCGAAGAGCTCCTTGAGCTTCGCGAGGACGACCGGGCGTGCAGGCCGCCGCCGAGAGGTCGACGACGAGCGCGCCGGGCTCGAGGGACTCCCGCGCGACGCCGAGGTCGGGTTCCCGGATCTCGTTCGCGCGGATCTGGAGCTCGCGGCCCCGCAGGTCGATGCGTCCGGTCGCGAGCACGATGCGATCCGTCTCGATCAGCCCCGGCACCGCCTCGTAGACGGACGGGAACGCCACCACCTCGACGCCGCCCGCGAGACCCTCCAGGCGGAACTGCGCATAGGGCTCGCCGCGCTTCGTGTACTTGCGCGCCACCGCGCCGATGATGCCGCCGATCGTGACGAGGTCGCCGTCGCCGAGGTCCTCGAGGGCCGCGATCTCGTGCGTGGTCTGCATCGCCAACGCGCCCCGCACCTCGAGGAGCGGATGATCGGTGACGAACTGGCCGAGCATCTCCTTCTCGTAGCGGAGCAGCTCCCGCTTGGAGAACTCCTCGCCCTGCAGCACGGACTCGTCGATCCGGGCCGCGTCGCCCTCGTCCCCGCCGCCGAAGAGCGAGAACTGGCCCGCGGCCTCGGCCTTGCGCTCGGCGAGGATGGGCGCCGAGACCTTGTCCTGCTGTTCGAGGAGCGCGCGGCGCGCGTAGCCGAGCGAATCGAAGGCGCCCGCTTGGATCAGGGATTCCAGCACCCGTTTCGTGAGCACGCCGGGCTCGGCCTTGCGGCAGAAGTCGCTGTAGGAGGTGAAGGCCCCCTTGGCGCGGCGGGCCTCGATGATCTGTTGCACGGCGCCCTCCCCCACGTTGCGCACGGCGGCGAGGCCGTAGCGGATGGCGGGCGCGTCGCCGGGCGCCGGCGCGAAGTCCAGCTCGGACTCGTTCACGTCCGGGGGCAGGACCTCGATGTTCATGCCGCGGCAGGCGTAGAGGTAGAAGGGCTTCGCGTCCTTGTCGTCCTTCACGGAGGTGAGGACCGCCGACATGTACTCGACGGGATGGTGCGCCATGAGGTAGGCCGTCTGGTACGCCACCAGCCCGTAAGCGCACGCGTGCGAGGCGTTGAACCCGTAGTCCGCGAACGGCACGATCATCTCGAAGAGATCCGCCGCCAACCGCTGCTCGTAGCCCTTGGCCACCGCCCCCGCGATGAACTTCTCCTTGAAGGGCATCAGGACCTCGAGCTTCTTCTTGCCCATGGCCTTGCGCAGCGTGTCGGCCTCGCCCATCGAGAAGCCGGCCAGGACGACGGCGACCTGCATCACCTGCTCCTGGTAGATCATCACGCCGTAGGTGTCCTTCAGGATCGGCTCGAGATCCTCGTGGGGATAGGCCACCTTGCGTCGGCCGTGCTTGCGCTCGGCGTACTCCGTGTGCAGGCCGCTGTTCAGCGGGCCGGGGCGGTACAGCGCCACCAGGGCCATCAGGTCCTCGAAGCGGTCGGGAGCCAGCAGCTTGATCAGGTTGCGCATGCCCGGCGACTCCATCTGGAAGACCCCGGTGGTCTCGGCACGCTGGAGCATCGCGTAAGTGGCGGCGTCATCGAGCGCGATGTGATCGATGTCGAGCTCGACGCCGCGCGTGCGCAGGTGACGCAGGGCGTCCTCGATCACGGACAGGTTCCGCAATCCGAGGAAGTCCATCTTCAGCAGGCCGAGGGCCTCGACGCCGTTCATGTCGAACTGCGTGACGACCCGCTTGGAATCGTCGCGTGAGTCCTTGGAGAGCTTGAGCGGCAGGTAGTTCACGAGCGGCGCGTCCCCGATCACGACGCCGGCCGCGTGCACGGAATCCTCGCGTCGCAGGCCTTCGAGCGCGCGGGCCGTCTCGACGATCTCCTTGGCCTCGGGCTCCTTCTCGTAGGCCGCCGCGAGATCCGGCGAGAGCTTGAGCGCGTCCTCGATCGGATAGTCGCGGCCCATCACCGCGGGGGGGTACATCTTGCAGAGACGATCGCCGACCACCGGCGGGAACCCCAGGACGCGGGCGGCGTCGCGGATCCCCTGCTTCCCCTTGATCGTCTGGAAGGTCACGATCTGCGCCACGTGATCGGCGCCGTACTTCTCCGTGGCGTAGCGGATCACCTCGTCGCGCCGACGCTCGTCGAAGTCCATGTCGATGTCGGGCATCTGGATCCGCTCGGGGTTCAGGAACCGCTCGAACAGGAGCCCGTAGCGCAGCGGGTCGAGGTCGGTGATGCGCAGGCAATAGGAGACGACGGACCCCGCGGCCGAGCCGCGACCGGGCCCGACGCGGATCCCCTGCTCGCGGGCGTAGCGGATCAGGTCCCAGACGATCAGGAAGTACCCGCCGAACCCCATCGACGTGATCACGCCGAGCTCGTGGTCGATGCGGTCGCGCACCTCGTCCGAGAGCGTGCCGTAGCGCTCGCGCGCACCCTCGTCCACCAGCTGGCGCAGGTAGGCGTCGCGGTCGATCCCGCCGGGCGTCTCGAACCGCGGGAGGTGGTAGCGCTCCTCCGCGGGCGCGCGGTCCCCGTAGACGAGATCCAGCTCGGCGCGCTCGGCGATCCGCAGCGTCTGGTCGCACGCGTCGGGTCTCTCCGCGAAGAGCGCGCGCATCTCCTCCGCGCTCTTCAGGTAGAACTCCTCCGAGTCGAACTTCAGCCGCTTCACGTCCGACTGCAGCTTCTTCTGCTGGATGCACAGGAGCACGTCGTGCGGCTTCGCGTCTTCGCGCAGCGTGTAGTGCAGGTCGTTCGTGGCGACCACGGGGATCCCCAGCTCGTCGCCGAGCGCGAACTGCGTGCGCAGGATGGCGTGCTGGTCGGGGAGGCCATGGTCCTGCACCTCGATGAAGTAGTGCTCGGGCCCGAAGATGTCGCGGTACTCGGAGGCGACGGCGCGCGCCCGATCCGCCTGCCCCGCCAGCAAGGCCACACCGATCTCGGAGGACAGGCAGCCGGAGAGGCAGATCACGCCCTCCGCGTACTCCGACATCAGCTGCTTGTCCATCCGCGGCCGGTGGTAGAAGCCCTCCAGGTGGGCGTAGGAGACGAGCTTCAGGAGGTTCCGGTACCCGGTCTCGTTCTCGGCGAGCAGGGTGAGGTGGTAGTACTTCTCCTCGCTCTCCCCGGGGTTGCGGTCGAAGCGGGAGCCCGGCGCGACGTAGGCCTCGACGCCGAGGATGGGCTTCACGCCCGCGGAGCGGCCCGCCTCGAAGAACCGGAGCGCGCCGAACATCGATCCGTGGTCCGTGACGGCGACGGCCGGCATCCGGAGGCGCTGCGCCTCGCTGAAGATGGTGGGAGCGCCGGGGTTCGCCTTCGGCGCCTCGATGCGCGCGGCGCCGTCGAGCAGCGAGTACTCGGAGTGCACGTGGAGGTGGACGAAGCTCCGGTCGTCGGCGTCGATCATCGGTGCTGCTCAGGCCTCCTGCCGAGTTATCCACAGCGTCCCGGCGGCATGTGGAGAACTACATCCGTGTGATTCGCGAGGGGGCCCCAAGCTACGCCCGGTCGGGGGGGTCGTCAAGGCTGCAGGTCGGGGGGGTGCGTCGCGACGCCGGTCACGACCTCGATGCCGCGCGCGCCCGGCCCAGCGCCGCCTCGAGGTCCTGCGGGAGCGGCTCCTCCAGCTCGATGCGCTCCCCGGTCAGGGGGTGTGTGAACGCGATCCGCCACGAGTGCAGGAACGGCCGCGTGAGACCGAGAGCGTTCGCGTCGTCGCCGCCGCCCCCGTAGGCCTTGTCCCCGAGGATCGAGTGCCCGATCGCCTGCAGGTGGACACGGATCTGATGCGTGCGCCCCGTGCGGGGCGTCGCCTCCAACAGGGTCGAGGTCGCGAGGCGTTCGCGCACCGCGAAGCGCGTCTCCGCCCGACGTCCCTCCGTGTGATCCACCACCACCCGATTCGCCGATCGCCCCAGCGGCGCGTCCACGCTGAAGTCCTCGTGCGCGACGGCTCCGCGCACCAACGTGAGGTAGCGCCGCTCCACCGCGTGCGCCTTGAACATCGCGGCGAGCGCCTCGTGCGCCTCGTCGGTCTCCGCCACCACCATGAGGCCGCTCGTCCCCGCGTCCAGGCGATGCACGATCCCCGGGCGCAACGGGCCGCCGATGCTCGACAGCGGCACGCCCATCCCGAGCAGCCGGTTCACGAGGGTGGCGCTTCGCCGGCCCTCCGTCGGATGGGTGACGAGCCCGGCCGGCTTCGCGATCACGAGCAGGTGGGCGTCGCGGAAGCGGACCGGCACGGGCGGACCCTCGGGCGCGAGACCGGCGTCCGTGGCGAGATCCGCCTCGATGCGCTCACCGCCGTCGAGGCGGAACGACTTGGGTCGGGCGGCGCCGTCCACCCGCACGCGGCCCGCCGCGATCGCGCGCTGGACGTCGGCACGCGGCCTGCCACTGAGGCCCGCCAACACCACGTCGAGGCGTCCCGGGACCCCTTCGAAGGACTCAGCCATCGCGGGCGGAGGTGACGTCGGCGCCGGCGTGGTCCGAACGCAGCGCTGCCCATCCGAGGAGCAGGGCGCCGATCACGACGGCGCTGTCGGCGAGGTTGAAGACGGGCCAGATGTGGAAGTCGATGAAGTCGACCACGCGTCCCCGCATCCCCGGCGCCCGCACGATGCGGTCGGTGAGGTTGCCGAGCGCGCCGCCCAGGACGAGCCCGAGCCCGACGGACGTGAGCGTGCTCCTATGCCGGAACGCGGTGGCCACGATGAGCACCGACACCCCGATCGTGAACCCGGCGAAGACCCAGGGCGCGCTCTGTCCCAGGCTGAAGGCCCCGCCCGAGTTCGTCGTGAACTGCAACGTGAGGACGCCCTTGATCACGACGATGGGGTGGTCCTGGAGCGTGTTCTCGGCCCAGACCTTGGAGAGGCGATCGAGCAGGTAGGCCCCCGCCGCGGTGGCGAACAGGATGGCCGCGCCGCGACGGGCCGACGGCTCCACGGGCCCTAGCGGCGCGACTGCGCCTGGGCGTCCTTGATGCAGAGGTCGACGTAGGGCAGCGCCTTGATCCGCGCCTTCTCGATGGGCTTGCCGCAGATCTCACAGACACCGTAGGTGCCCTCGTCCATACGCTTGAGGGCCCGCTCGATCTTGTCCAGCAGGTCGCGGACGTTCTGCTCGATCGACAGATCCTTCTCGCGCTCGAAGGTGGCGCTGCCCGCGTCGGCCGACTCGTCGTCGAGGCCCACGTCCCCGGAGAGCTCGGACTGCGTCGTCGAGAACGCGTCCTCCTCGATCGTGGACAGCTGGGTCGCGAGCTCCGTGCGCTCCTCGGTGAGGCGCGCGCGCAGCTCGTCGACCTCCTTCTTCGTGAGCTTGCTCTCAGCCATGGTCGGCGAAGGGTAGCAGATGGTTCCCGCCCGAGCCCGTAACCGCAGGTCAGAGGGTACGCAGCCGATCCTCGAGCTGGTCGGGATCCAGGCCCTCCAGCACGAAGACCTTGATGCGCGATCGGGTGCCCGATCGCAGGCGCACCGAGGACTTCGGCACCCGCAGCGCGGCGGCAAGGGTCGAGGCCGCCCGGGCCGTCGCCTCGCCGCCCTGCGGGGCCGAGCGCACCCGCACCACGACGCCTTCCTCCCCGACCTCGACGGCATCGCGGCCCGATCGAGGCACGACCCGCACGGTGATGGTGGCGGTCATGGGTGTAGCATCCCGCGTCAGAGGCGACGACGGGAACGCGGTCGTGGGGACCGTGGAGCCAGAGCGAGCCGGGGGTGGTGGGAGCCCGGCGCCGAGCACCCCACGGGCATCCTCCCCGAGCCCCTGTCCGAACGGGTCGCACCATCGCGCGACCCCGGTAGGCGCAGGCGGGACCCGCCCGTGATCGCGGGAGGCCTTCGATCGGGAGGCCGTGAGCGGCCGCGGACCGCGAGGTCCGCGGCAAGCGGGGTGGCACCGCGGGGCCTGCGCCTCGTCCCTGCAAGGGACGGGGCGTTTCGCGTGTGTGGAGGAGGAGCGATGGCACGGTTCGAGCCGGTCGACCCGAAGGTCAGCTTCCCCGAGCTCGAGCGGGGGATCCTCGAGTTCTGGAAGGAGGCCGACGTCTTCGCGCGTTCGCTGGCCCAGCGTGCAGACGCTCCCCGCTGGGTCTTCTACGAGGGCCCGCCGACGGCCAACGGCCGCCCGGGCGTGCACCACGTCGAGGCGCGCACGTTCAAGGACATCTACCCGCGCTTCAAGACGATGACCGGGCACCACGTGCCGCGCAAGGGCGGTTGGGACTGCCACGGTCTGCCGGTGGAGCTCGAGGTGGAGAAGGAGATCGGCACCACCGGCAAGCGTGACATCGAGGCCTTCGGAGTGGCCGAGTTCAACCGGCGCTGCCGGGAGTCCGTGACCCGCTACATCGACGATTGGGCGAAGCTATCCGAGCGCATCGGGATGTGGATCGACCTCGATGACGCGTACTGGACGATGAACACCGCGTACATCGAGTCGGTCTGGTGGTCCCTG
The DNA here is from genome assembly GCA_963810945.1 of uncultured Actinomycetes bacterium. Classification (GTDB taxonomy): domain Bacteria; phylum Actinomycetota; class UBA4738; order UBA4738; family HRBIN12; genus JAOUEA01. The sequence continues at coordinate 697,577 of CAWEPI010000004.1, read as the reverse complement.
AAGGCGCTGCACGGCCGCGGCCTGCTGCAGGAGTCCGACAAGGTCACGGCCTACTGCCCGCGCTGCGGCACCGCGCTGTCCGATGCCGAGGTCGCGATGGGTTACGAGACCGTCGAGGACCCGAGCGTCTTCCTGCGCCTGCCGCTGATCGAGGTTCCCTCCGACACCTCGCTCGTCGGCGCGTCGCTCGTCGTATGGACCACCACGCCGTGGACGCTCCCGTCGAACGAGGGCGCGGCGGTCGCGCCACAGGCGGAGTACGTGGTGGTCGAGCGCGAGCGGGGAGCGCTTGGTGGTCGGTGCGGCGCTGCGCGAGCGCGTGCTCGGCGAAGGCGGATCGATCGTGGGCACGCTCACGGGTGACCGGTTGATCGGGGCGCGCTACGAGCCCCCCTACCCCAACGTCGAGGGCGCCCACGTCGTGGTGGGGGGAGATTTCGTCTCGATGGAGGACGGCTCCGGCATCGTCCACATGGCGCCTGCCTTCGGCCCGGAAGACCTGGCCGTCGGCCGCGAGCAGGGGTGGCCGATCTTCAAACCCGTGGACGACGCCGGACGGTTCACCGAGCAAGCGCCTGCGTTCGTGCGAGGGCTCTTCGTGAAGGACGCCGATCCGAAGATCGTGGAGGAGCTGCGCACGCGGGGCGTGCTCTTCGCCGCCGACACGATCGAGCACGCGTACCCGTTCTGCTGGCGGTGCCAGACGCCGCTCCTCTACTACGCCCGGACCTCCTGGTACGTGCGCACCACCGAGGTGAAGGAGCGGCTCCTCGCTGTGAACGAGGGCGTCAACTGGGTCCCCGACCACATCAAGCACGGCCGGTACGGGAACTGGCTCGAGAACAACGTGGATTGGGCGCTCTCGCGGGAGCGGTACTGGGGCACCCCCCTTCCGATCTGGCGCTGCGCGGCGGGCCATCAGACGGCCGTGGGCTCCCTCAGCGAACTGGGCGCCCTGGCCGGTCGCGACGTGTCCGACGTCGACCCGCACCGCCCCGCGATCGACGAGGTCACGCTCCCCTGTCCCACGTGTGGGGCGACCGCCACGCGCGTCCCCGAGGTGATCGACACCTGGTACGACTCCGGCGCCATGCCCTTCGCACAATGGGGCTATCACCCCGAGCTCGGGCGCGGCGAGGAGGCGTTCGCCGCGGCGTTCCCCGCCGACTTCATCTCCGAGGCGATCGATCAGACGCGCGGCTGGTTCTACACGTTGATGGCGGAGAGCGTCCTCCAGTTCGATGAGACCGCCTACCGCAACGTGGTCTGCCTCGGGCACCTCGTCGGCGCGGACGGCCGGAAGATGTCGAAGTCGCTCGGGAACATCTTCGATCCGTGGGAGGCCCTCGACCGCCAGGGCGCGGACGCCCTGCGCTGGTACATGCTGACGAACGGCTCGCCGTGGGCCTCGCGGCGCATCGGGCACGAGGTCCTCGACGAGGTCCTGCGGCAGTTCCTGCTCACCCTCTGGCACGTCTACGCGTTCTTCGTCACGTACGCGAACGCCGACGGCTTCGACCCGGAGGCGACGCCGGCGCCCGCCCCGGCCGGGCGCCACCCTCCTCGACCGGTGGATCCTCTCGCAGCTGGCCCGCACGGTGGCCGCGGCCCGCGACGGGCTCGAGGCCTACGACGCCACGGGCGCGGGACGCGCGATCCAGGCCTTCGTCGACGACCTCTCCAACTGGTACGTGCGGCGGTCGCGGCGGCGCTTCTGGAACCCGGGAGGCGAGGCGGGCGCCGACGCCGTCGCGGCGTTCCACACGCTGCACACGTGCCTGGTGACGGTGACGACGCTCCTCGCCCCCTTCACCCCCTTCGTGGCCGAGGAGCTCTGGCGGAACCTCGGGGCCGGACGTGACGGCAGGCCCGACTCGGTGCACCTGGCCGACTACCCGCTCCCGGAGGACGGCGCGCGCGACGACGGCCTCGACGCCGCCATGGCCACCGCGCGCGCGATCGTCGGCCTCGGCCGCACGGTCCGGGTCGAGACCAAGACGAAGGTTCGCCAGCCGCTGTCCGAGGCCGTGGTGCACTTCACCGGCGACCGCGCGAGCCTCGAGGCGCTCCTGGACATCGTGGCCGACGAGCTCAACGTGAAGCGGATCGTGTTCGCGGAGTCGGCGGAGACGTTCGGGCGTTGGCGCGCCAAGCCCGACTTCAAGGTGCTCGGACCCAAGCTAGGGCCGCGCGTGAAGGAGGTCGCCGCGGCGCTGGCGCGGGACGACGGGACCCTCGCGTCGGCGCTCGCCCGCGGCGAGGGCGTCTCCGTGGAACTCGCGGACGGACCGGTCGAGCTGAGCGCGTCCGACGTGGAACTCGCCCAGGAGGTCCGTGAGGGGTGGGGGGTGGCGAGCGAAGGAGGCATCACGGTTGCGCTCGACCTCGAGCTCACCGAGGAGCTCCGTCGCGAGGGGATCGCGCGCGAGCTCGTGCGCCTCGTCCAGGACGCCCGCAAGGCCGCGGACCTCGACGTGAGCGATCGGATCGACCTGGGCGTGAGCTCAGGCGGCTCCGTGGCCGACGCGCTGGCCGCGCACCGCGACGAGATCGCGGCCGAGACGCTCGCCGTCTCCGTGAGCGACCACGTGCTCCAGGGCGGTCATCGCCAGTCCGCCGAGATCGACGGCGAGCCGGTGACGGTCAGCGTGCGGATGGCCCTGCCGGATCCGTGAGGTCGGGTCGGGGTCGGGGCTCGGCGGCTCGACTCAGTCCTCGCCCCAGAACAGCTCGCGCAGGGCGTCGTCGCCCTCGGCCGGCTCGGGGTCGGCGTCGCCGCGCCCGACGGTGGCCGGCTCCGGCTCCTCCACGCGCACCGGCGCCTCGTCCGGCATCGCGATCGTGGCCTCGGCCGCCGGCTGCGTCGCCGCGGGCGGAGCGGGTGGCGCGGAGGATGCCTCCGGTTCGGCCTTCGGCGGTGGTGGCGCCTTCGACACGGCGGGCTCCGGGGCGGGCGCGGATGCAGGCGATGCAGGCGCAGGAGGCGCGGGCGCCGTCCCACGAGCGGCCTTCGCCATGGACTTCACCGTCTCCGCGTGCCCCTGGACGAGTCCGGCGAGGCTCTGCAGGAACTCCTTCTCGCGCCCGAGGAAGGCGTTGATGGCCGCGCGGTCGGCGGCCGAGACCCCACCCGCGGCCGAGGCGACGCCCCCGCCGGACAGGGCTGCGGCCTGCTCCCGAGCCTCGGCCGTGATCCGGCCGGCCTCGTCGCGCGCGCGCTGGATGATCTCGTCGGCTTGGCGGTTGACGTCGGCGATATCGGCGGTGCCGACCACGGGTGCCGCGCCAGCCGGGGCGCCCTTGCGCAGCCGTTCGTTCTCCGCGACGAGCGCGGACATCGCGTCGGTCACCTCATCGAGGAACTCATCCACGTCGCGCAGGGCGTAGCCGCCGAACCGCTGGACGCGGAATTCCTTCTGTTGGATGTCGAGCGCGGAGACCACCTTCGACGTCGACGTCGACGCGGGAGGCGAGGACGTGAACTGGTCCGCGTCGCTCGAGCCCTTCTGCTTCTTCCTCATCGGAACCCCTCCTCCGGCCTCAGAACGCGTTGAGCGCCTGCTGCAGCACGATAACGATGATGAACGCGACCACGACCGACAGGTCGAACATGCCCGCCGGGGGGACGATCTTGCGGAGCGGGCGCAGGACGGGCTCCGTGACGTCGTTCAGCAGGTCGGCGATGGCGCGCCAGGGACCCGAGATGGGCAGGCGCACGCCGAACACCTCCAGCCAGCTCAGGATCACCCGGGCCAGCAGCAGGATCCAGAAGACCGTGAGCGCGAGGCTGAGCACGCGCACGATCGGAGAGGTGGCGATCATCGCCGGAGAGGCTAACAGCAGCGACCGTGGCCACGGGTGGCCTAGAACTGGTTGTAGAACCCGCCGCCCGCGAGTCGCTCGCGTTCCTCGGCCGAGACCTCGACGTCGGCCGGGGTGAGCAGGTACACGCGGTTCGCGACCAGCTCGATCTTGCCGTCCAGCCCGTAGACGAGCCCGCTCGCGAAGTCGACCAGGCGGCGGGCGATCGAATCCTCGGTGGACTGGAGGTTCATGATCACCGCCGTGCCTTCCTTGAACCGGTCGGCCACCTCACGCGCTTCGTTGAACCGCTTCGGTTCGGACTTGTGGATGGCACCGGTGGCGGTGGCGGGGCGTCCGCTCGACGGGATCGTGCGCACCACTCCTTCGGAGTCGGCCGAGACCTCACGCACGGCCTGGGGCCGCATGCGCCTGACCGGCGCGGGTTCCACCTCGGGCATCTCCTCGACGAAGTCCTCGTCCTCCTCGACGAGCCCGAGGTAGTTCAGGGTCTTCTTCCACACGCCGGCCATCTCCGATCCTTCCTGCGTACGCCTCACCTGGTCCGGGGGCCGAACAGCGCCGTCCCGACCCGAACCAATGTAGCGCCTTCCTGCACCGCGACCTCGTAATCCAACGACATCCCCATGCTCAAGTCCACCACCTGGGGGAGGCTCTCCTGGATCCGATCGCGTAGGTCGCGGAGCCTACGGAACCACGGGCGGGCCTCCTCGGCGGTCCGCGTGGGGGGTGGGAGGGTCATCAGCCCGCGCAGCGCGATGCCCTCGAGCCGCGTGATCCGCGCGGCGACGTCGGATGCGTCCTGCGGGGCAACGCCGGTGCGCGTCCCCGTGTAGTCGACCTCCATCAGGACATCGATGGTGCGCCCGACCTCCGCCGCCCGGCGGGCGAGCCGTTCGGTCGCGCGTCCGCCCGTGACGGTCTCGACGACGTCCGCTAGGGCCGCCACATGGTGAGCGCTGTTCGTCTGGAGCGTCCCGATGAAGTGCCAGCGCACGCCGGCGACCGCGTCGTGCACGCTGCGGAGCTCCTGCACGTAGTTCTCCCCGACCGCGGTCACCCCTGCCTCGGCCACCCACCGGACGGCCTCCACGTTCACCGTCTTGGCCGCGGCCACCAACAGGATCTCCGCCGGGTCGCGACCTGCGGCGTCGGCCGCGCGCGCGATCGACGCGCGGATCCGCGCGACGTTCCCGAGGACCTCGTCCCGCGTGCCGGTCATGGCTCCAGCGTACCGGCGCTCGCGAGCCCGGTCGGTGCGGGACCCCGGGACATGGAACGGGGGGCGGGGAGGTCCTCTCGGCCAAGAGGCGGGGGAAGGGCGCCTCCTCGCTTCGGGTACCTCCCCGCCCCCCACGATCGCGCGGGGCCGCGCGGGGCGGTGCCGCTAGCTCTTCAGGAAATCGGGGATGTCGAGGTCCTCCTCGGCGTCGAACGAGACGGTCTTCTGCGGCTCGGTCTCCCCCGTCGTGAACACGTCGGCCTCGTCGAGGTCCTCGGCGAGGATGGAGGGGAGCGCCTCGCGCTCGGACTCACCCCGCGTCGGCTCCTCGAGCAGGCGGGAGAGCCGGCTCTCGAACTGGTTGGAGGACCCGGAGCTCGCCGAGGGCGTCACCTTGTCGAACCCCGCGGCCACGACCGTCACGCGCACCTCCTCGCCGAGCGCATCGTCCACGACGGCGCCGAAGATGATGTTGGCGTCGGGATGGGCGACCTTGGTGATGGCGTCGGCGGCTTGGTTCACCTCGTGCAGCGTCAGGTCGGTCGGCCCCGCGATCGACAGCAGGACACCCTTGGCACCGTCGATCGAGGACTCGAGCAGCGGCGAGCTGATGGCGGACTTGGCGGCCTCGGAGGCGCGGTCGGCGCCCGAGCCCAGCCCGATCCCCATCAGGGCCGAGCCTGCCCCCGACATCACGGACTTCACGTCCGCGAAGTCGAGGTTGATCAGCCCGGGGGTGGTGATGAGCGAGGTGATGCCGTCCACGCCCTGGAACAGGACCTGGTCCGCCATGCGGAAGGCCTCGACCATCGGGGTGTTGGGATCGGCCACCTGGAGCAACCGGTCGTTGGGCACCACGATGAGGGTGTCGACGGCCTTCTTCAGCTCGGTGATGCCGATGTCGGCCTGGGTGGCGCGCTTGCGCCCCTCGAAGCCGAACGGCCGGGTGACGACGCCGATGGTGAGCGCGCCCAGGCCACGTGCGATCTCCGCCACGATGGGCGCGCCGCCGGTGCCCGTGCCCCCGCCTTCGCCCGCCGTGATGAACACCATGTCGGCGCCCTTGAGGATCTCCTCGATCTCGTCGGCATGCTCGGACGCGGCGTGGCTCCCGACCTCGGGATCCGAGCCCGCGCCCAGCCCCCGGGTGGTCTCCCGCCCGATGTCCATCTTCACTTCCGCATCGGACATGAGCAGCGTCTGGGCGTCGGTGTTGACGGCGATGAACTCGACGCCCCGGAGGCCTGCCTCGATCATCCGGTTCACCGCGTTCACGCCCCCGCCACCGATGCCGACGACCTTGATCACGGCGAGGTAGTTCTGGGGAGCATCCATCTGCTTGCCTTCCTCCGAACCCCGGGCCCCGGCCCGGTTACCTGGGGAAACGCCGTTCGGTGACGATCAACTCTAACCGTCAACTGAACAGTTATTGTTATATCTACCTAACGTAGAGGAAGGCAAACTACTAGGAAACCCCAGGTCCGTCAAGTTCATCCCTCACCGTGATTGATGGATGCCATGACAGTTACCGGAGCCTCGATGACAGCGTGATCTGGCTGTCCACGGGGGCGCCGTACCGCCGCGCCGTGGGGGCGCCCGGAACCGTCACGTCGACGGCCGCGAGGGCCACCCCTTCCCGCTCGGACCAGTCCAGCACCGCCTTGAGGGTCTGTCCCTTCGCCTCGAGCTGGGAGCCGTCGCCGTAGGTGACGACGATGTGCGTGAGCGTCTCCACGGCCACGGAGCCGTCGGGGCCAACCGAGATGGAGCCCGTTCGCCGCTGGAGCGCGACCGGCATCGCGTCCACCACGGCGGCGCCGGTCCGCAGGACCTCCGCGGGCGCGGGGAGCTCGCCGTCCGTCGCGACGATCGCGGGCAGCGGGGACCCTTCCGCGGCGGACCCCATCATGGTGCCGTCCGTGGCGACGAACGCGAGGGCGCCGTTCGGGCGCGCCGTCACCGCCAGCGGGGTCCGCTCGGTCACCGAGATCCGCAGCGTGTGCGGGAGGTCGCGTTCGACGGTGGCAACCGCGACCCATGGGTTCCGCTCGAGGCGTGTCTCAGCCCCGGCGAGATCCGCGTGGATCAGGTTGGTGCCCTCGCCCAGGCGCGCGATCCGCAGGATCTGGCCCTCGGTGAGGTGCCGCTCACCCCGCACGGACAGGGTGCGCGCGGCGACGAGGGGCGTGTAGCTCAGCCCGATCGCGATCGCGCCGACCGCCACGAGCGCGCAGGATGCGATGGCCCACGGCATCATCCGGCGACGCCGCGCCGGGTCGGCGGCGTGCTCGGGGCGCGCCGACGTCTCCTTCGGAGGCGCCGAGTCCAGCTCCTGACCCTGCCGCTCCACGGGAGCCTCCGGCTCCCCTTCGTGGCCCTCGACCTTGGCCTCGACCTCCACCTCAGCTTGGTCGACGGGACCCGGTTCGGCCTCGGGGATCACGAGCGGCGTCGCGGGTGACGCCGTTGCCGCCGGTGGCGCGGCGGCGTCGGTCCGCACCGCCGCATCGTCCGTCCGTTCACGCGGATCAGGCGGCATCGTCGAACTCCCCTACCAGGTGGACCTCCGGCTCGAGGCGGACGCCGGAGGCGGCCTCCACCAAGCCCTGAACCTTCTCGATCAGCAGCCGGACGTCGCGGGCATGCGCGTCGGGTCCGGCGACGATGAAGTTGGCGTGCTTCGTGGAGACGTGGGCCCCACCGACGCCGAGGCCCTTCAGACCGGCCGCCTCGATCAGGCGCGCAGCGTGGTCCCCCTCCGGGTTCTTGAACACGCTCCCGCAGTTGGGCTCGGCGAGGGGCTGCGTCGTGCGCCGCCACGCACGAGCCGCGTCCATGCGTTCGCGGATCGCGCCCGTCGCATCCGGATGCAACGCGACGGTGGCGCCGGTCACGATCGCGTCCTCGGGGAGGTCGGAGCGGCGGTAGGAGAAGGCGACGTCGCGCGCATCGAGCGTCTGCGTGCCGCCTTCGCCGAGGCGGAAGACCTCGATCGCGGCGAGGACCTCGGCCATCGAACCCTCGTGCGCACCGGCGTTCATCCTCACGGCCCCGCCGAGCGTGGCCGGGATCGCCACGCCGAACTCCAAGCCGGCGAGGCCGTGATGCAGCGCGACACCCGCGAGGGCCGGCAGCGGCATCGCGGCGCCCGACGTGAGCCGGTCGCCCTCGCGCGCGGCCCAGCGGTACCCACGTCCGAGCCGGAGCACCAGACCGGGGAAGCCCCGGTCGGAGACGAGGAGGTTGGATCCCTTCCCGATCACGATGAAGGGGATCGAGGTCTCGGTGACGGCCGCTCCGGCGGCGACCAGATCGGCCTCGGCCTCGGGTTCCAGGTACAGGGCTGCGGGACCGCCGAGGCGGAACGTCGTGAGCGGCGCCATCGTGAGCCCCACGCGCAGGCGATCACCGCAGGCGGCGCGGAGGATCTCCTCGGCACGGGCGAGGCCGACGGCGCCGCTCATCCGTCCGACTCCCGGATCCGCTCGAGCGCCGCATCGCCCAACATCCAGACGTCGCCGCACCCCATGGTGACGACGAGGTCGCCCTCCCCGACCTCCCGATCCAGGAAGTCGACGACCTCCTGGCGGTGCGGGAGGTAGACGATCGCAGCGCGCGGATCCGCCATCCGCGCGCCCTCGACGACCAGCTCGCCGGTCACGCCCGGGATCGGGTCCTGCGCCGCGCCGTACACGTCGGTCACGAGGATCAGGTCGGCCTCGGTCACGCTCGCCCCGAGCTCGCGCCAGAGCGCCTTCACGCGCGTGTACCGATGCGGTTGCACGAGCGCCACGAGGCGGCCGGGCGCGCGCCGGCGCGCGGTCTGCAGCGTCACGGCCATCTCCGTCGGCGTGTGCCCGTAATCGTCGTAGAAGTCCGCCCCGCGGGCGGAGCCCCGGAACTCGAACCGGCGGTGCACGCCCGCGAACGAACGCAGCGCCTCTGCGGCCTCGGCCGGATCGACGCCGACGATCGAGGCGGCGGCGAGCGCGGCCGTCGCGTTCAGCAGGTTGTGCGGTCCGTCCACACGCAGCGCCAGCGGCACCTCGCGCCCGTCGGGCATGCGCGCACGCCCGCGTGCGCCCTTCGGCCCGAGCTCGTCGACGGTGAGCACGACGTCGTTGGCCGGATCCAGGCCGTAGGTGAGCGCCTCGACCGCGGCTCCCGCGATCGCTACGCGGACGCCGGCGTCGTCGCCACAGGCGACGACGTGCGCGCATCCGCCCATGAACGCGGCGAACGCCGCCTCGATCTCGTCGCGGCCCCCGGTGTAGAAATCCACGTGGTCGACCTCCACGTTGGTCACCACGCCGATGAAGGGTCGGGCGAGCAGGAACGATCCGTCGCTCTCGTCGGCTTCGAACACGAAGAGGTCGCCGTCACCGGAGCGGGCTCCGCTGCCGCTCTCGTTCAGGTCTCCCCCCACGAGGTACGTGGGATCGAGTCCCGCGCGTTCCAACACCACCGCGAGGAGGGAGGTGGTCGTGGTCTTGCCGTGCGTCCCCGCGACCGCGATCGATCGATGTCCCGATGCCAGGGCCGCGAGCGCCTGCTGTCGGGCCCAGACGGCGATCCCCCGGCGGCGGGACTCCGCGAGCTCCGGGTTCGACTCGCGGATCGCGCTGGAGACGACCACCGCATCCGGGGCGCCCAGCCGCGTGGCGTCGTGGCCCACCCAGACCTCCGCGCCCAGGCTCCGGAGCTCGACGAGGCCCTTCGAGTCCTTCAGATCGGAGCCCGTGACGGAGACGCCACGGGCCAGGAAGAGTCGCGCGAGGTTGCGCATCCCCGCGCCGCCGACGCCGATCAGGTGCACCGCCGCGACGCCCTCGAGGGAAGGCACGGGGAGCGTGGGGATGCTGCCCCGGGGTGGCGCGTACGGGGTCATCGCGGCACGGCCCCCGTCACGAGGGCGGCCAGCCGCTCGTCGGCGTCGGGCTTGCCCCACGCGGCGCTCGCCGCCCGCATCCGCTCGGTGCCCATGGGATCGTCCACGATCTCCAGGATGCGCCCCGCGAGGACGTCGGGGCTCAGGTCCGCATCGAGCAGCACGCGCGCGGCCCCGGCCCGTTCGAGCTCGCGGGCGTTCGCCTCCTGGTGGTTCTCGGTGGCGAACGGATACGGGATCAGGAGCATGGGTACGCCGCACACGGTCATCTCCGCGATGTTCGAGGCGCCGGAGCGCGTGACCGCGAGGTCGGCCACCGCATAGGCCAGCTCCATCCGCTCGAGGAAGGGCAGCACGTGCACGCGCAACGGCGTCGCAGCCTCGGCCGGTCCCACCACCACGCCCTCGTGATCCGCCCCCGTGAGGATGAGGAGCTGGAGGTCGGCGCGCGCGGTGAGCAGCGGGAGCGCGCCCGCGATCGTCTCGTCGAGATGCAGCGCCCCTTGGCTCCCTCCGAACACCATGACGGTCGTGCGGCCGGGCTCCAGGCCGAACGTCGTGAGCGCCTCCGCGGTGAGCTCGGCGCGTCGCGACGGGACGTCGAGGATCCGCGCGCGCACCGGGTTCCCCGTCACGGTCTTCGCGCACCGGCCCTTGAGCCGTTCCCCGGCTCCCTCGAACGTCAGCCCGATCGCCTTCGCGCGCCGTGCGAGCAACCGGTTCGCGAGGCTCGGCACCGCGTTCTGCTCATGCAGCACCAAGGGGACGTGCGCCCGGCGGGCGGCGAGACCCGGAGGCACGCTCACGTAGCCGCCGACGCCCACGACCACGTCGGCCCCCGCGAGGAACGGGCGGGAGGAGCGCACGGAGCGCATCGCGACGAACGGCGCCTTGGCCGCCCGCAGGGAGAACTCCCGATACAGGGGGGCGGCCTCGACCGGATGGAACGCGTAACCGGCCTGCGGCACGAGGGTCGCCTCGGGCCCCGAGGGCGAGCCGATGAACTCCACGTGGGCGTCGTGCGCGCTGCGGAGCCGGTCGGCGAGGGCGAGCCCGGGGAAGACGTGCCCGCCCGTGCCCCCGCCCGCGATCACGACCTTCACGCCGAGGCCTTCCGCGTCGACGCCCTCCTCCTGGAGGGACCGGTGCGAGCGCGCGTCGGACCGGCCCCGGAGGGCCGGCCGCTGCACCGCGCGACGCTCGCGAGCACGCCGATCCCCGCGAGCGTCACCACCAGCGCGGTGCCGCCGAAGGAGACGAGCGGCAGAGGGACGCCCGTGATCGGGAGCAGGCCGGTCACCGCACCGAGGTTGATGATCGCCTGCAGCCCGATCCAGCACGTGACGCCCCCCGCGAGCAGACGGCCGAACGTGTCGGGCGCGCGCACCGCGATGCGGATCCCCGCGTAGATCAGCACGATGAACGTGGCGAGGACGACCAGGGCGCCGATCAACCCCAGTTCCTCGCCGATGATCGCGAAGATGAAGTCGGAGTGCGCGTTGGGCAGGTAGTCCCATTTCTGGCGGCTGTTGCCGAGACCGACGCCGAACCAGCCTCCCGAGCCCAGGGCGATCAAGCCCTGGATCAACTGGTAGCCGGCCCCCTTCGCGTCGGCCATGGGGTTCAGCCACGCGTCGACGAACCGCGTGCGGCGGTAGCTCTCGCCGAAGATCAGCAGCGCGCCGCCGGCGGCCCCGATCGCCGCGGCGATGCCGAGGTACCTCCCACGCACCCCGGCGATGAAGAGCATGAGGAAGACCGAGCCGCACACGATGATCGTGGTGCCCAGGTCGCGCTGGAGGATGATCAGGGCCGCCACGAGCCCGACCACCGGCGCGAGCGGGATCAGCAGGTGCACGGGGTCCTCGAGCCGGCTCCACTTCTTGGACAAGACCGTCGCGGCGAAGACCACCATCGCGAGCTTCATGAACTCCGACGGCTGGAGCGTGACCGGCCCGAGGTCGATCCACCGCGATGCCCCGGCGAACGTGGTGCCCGACGTGGGATGCAGCGCGATCACCATCAACGGGAGGATCAGCAGGACCATCGGGACCGCGAGGCGTTGCCACACGGCGTACGGGAGCCGCCAGACGACGAGGAGCGCGATCACGCCGGCCAGCGCGTAGATCAGCTGGCGCTGGAAGTACCAGAAGGCGTTGCCGTCGTAGCCCTCCACCGCCGAGATCGAGCCCGCCGACAGGATCATCACGAGGCCGAGCACCACGAGCAGTCCGGTCGGGATCAGCAGGAGGAACAGGCTCCTGCGCGCGGCGGCGGCCGCGTCCTTCTTCGAGCGGCCGGCCGGGTCGACCGGCACGACGCGGAGCCGCGGCCGGCCCGTCGCCTCGCGTCGGCGCGCCTCGGTGCCTTGGCGGACTTGGCCGCGTTCGCGGACTTGGCCGCCTTCGCGGACTTGGCCGCCTTGGCGGCCGTGGGCCGCGGCCTCTTCTTCGGGGCGGGCTTCGGGCGTCGAGCGGGAACGGCCGGCGCGGCGCCCCTCGGGCTCGTCGTCGATCGCGCAGGCTTGCGCGCCGGCTGACCCTCAGCCACGGGCGCTCACCTCGCCCAGCGCGCGGGCGGCGGCGGCGAAACGGTCGCCGCGCTCCGCGTACCCGGAGAACTGGTCCCAGCTCGCGCACGCCGGAGCCAGCAACACGGTGCCATCCGGCCTTGCGAGCGCGAACGCCTCTGCGGTCGCCGCCTCGATGCTCGGGGCCTCGGTGACGGGACGGACGTCCCGGAAGATCCGCAGGAGTTGGGGCGCCGCCTCGCCGATGGCGACCACCGCCCGGAGCCGGGCGGCGCCCGCCGCGAGCGGGGTGAGGTCCACGCCCTTCGCCCGTCCGCCGGCGATCAGGACGGCGTCGGAGACGGCCTCGAGCGCGGCGAGCGCGGCATGGACGTTCGTGGCCTTCGAGTTGTCGACGAACCGCACGCCGTCGACCTCCGCCACGAGCTCTCCTCGATGCAGCGCCGGATGGAACCCCCCGAGGCCGTCCCGCACGGCGGTGGCTCCCACCCCGAACGCGAGCGAGGCCGCGGCCGCCGCGGCCGCGTCCGCCCGGTAGCCCGCGCGATCCGCCGCGATCGTGCCCAGCGCCGCGGTCCCGTCTCCCAGCCGGGCGGTGAGCACCCCGTCCGCGTAGCCCACCTCCCCCGGCCCGGGCGCGGCGGCGCGGAACCAGATCACGTCGCAGGGGGCCGCCGCGGACAGGGCGGCGGCCGCGGCATCGTCGCGGTTGCCCACGTGCGTGTCGCCCGGACCCTGGCGCGCGTAGACCGCCGCCTTCGCCCGCGCGTAGCCCTCCTCGCCGCCGTGCCAGTCGAGATGGTCCGGCGCGAGGTTCAAGAGCACGGATACCCGCGGGTGGAACGAGGTCTGTTGGGCGAGCTGGAACGAGGATGCCTCGACCACCAGCACGTCGTGGCCCTCACGGGCCGCCGCGGGGAACGGGCGGCCGATGTTGCCGCACGCCACGGCGTCGAGCCCGTCGGCCCGCAGGCAGGAATCGATCATGGCGGTCGTGGTCGTCTTGCCGTTCGTCCCGGTGACGGCCAGGTACGGGACGTCGGCGACGCGCGCGCCCAGCTCGAGCTCGCCCCACAGCGGGAGCCCGCGCGCGCGCACCCACCCCAGGACCTCCGCCGATGGGGGCACGCCCGGGTCCGGTCACGACCAGGGTGGCGTCCTCCAGGTGCGCGGGATCGTGGCCGCCCGCCAGGAGCGTCACCCCCGCGGCGCGCAGCTCGTCCGCCGAACCGACCTCGTCCGCAGGGCGGAGCTCGCTCACCCGCACCTGCGCGCCCTCGGCCACGAGCACGAGCGCCGCGGCCGTGCCGGCAACCCCCGCGCCCACCACCACGACACGCTCCCCCGCGAACCGTCCGTTCATCCCAGGCCCCCGCGCGCGATGAAGTCCGCGTAGTACAGGCCGAGGCCGACGGCCACGCAGAGCCCCGCGATGATCCAGAACCGCACGATCACGGTGAACTCGGGCCACCCCGCGAGCTCGAAGTGATGATGGATCGGCGACATCCGGAAGATCCGCCGATGGAAGCCTCGGAAGCTGATCACCTGCAGGATCACCGACATCGTCTCGATCACGAAGAGCCCGCCGAGGATCACGAGCAGGAGGGCGGTGTTGGTGGTGATCGCCATCGCGCCGAGCAGGCCGCCGATCGCGAGCGCCCCGGTGTCCCCCATGAAGATGCGGGCGGGGGCGGCGTTCCACCACAGGAACCCCGTCGCCGCCCCCAGCATCCCGGCCGCGATGATCGCGCCGTCGAGCATCGCGTGCGCGTTCACGGCGTAGCAGCCGTCCGCATCGATCACGGTCGTTCCGAAGCACGGATGGCGGAACTGCCAGAACGCGATGAAGACGTAGGCCGAGAACACGAGCGTGGAGGAGCCGGCCGCCAAGCCGTCGAGGCCGTCCGTGAGGTTCACCGCGTGCGAGGACGCGGTGAGCACCACGAAGCACCACAGCAGGAAGAACACGCCGAGCTTGATCCCGGTGTCGCGCATGAACGTGAGCGACGTCGCCGTCCCCGTGTGCCCCGAGTAATGCGCCACCACCACGGCGAAGATCACGGAGACCACCGCGGTCCCCAGGAACTTCTGGGACTTGGTGAGGCCGAGGGAACGTCGACGGCTGACCTTCATGTAGTCGTCCGCGAAGCCCACGGCGCCGAACCCGAGCGCCGCGAAGATCATCGCGACCCCGGCGATCGTGCCGGCGCCCGCCGTCACGCGCGAGGCGAGGTAGCTGAGCACGAGCGCCACCAGGATCACGATGCCGCCCATCGTCGGGGTGCCCATCTTCTCCATGTGGGTGTGCGGCCCGTCCTCGCGGATCCGCTGCCCCCAGCCCCACGTCGTGAAGACACGGATCGCCACGGGCGTGCCCAGCAGCGTCACGGCGAGGCCGACGGCGCCGGCGACGAGGATCGAGATCACCGCAACGCCTCGGCGAGCTTCTCGAGACCCGCGACGCGCGAGCCCTTCACGAGCACGAGGTCGCCAGGGGCCGCGGACCGGCGCACGTCGTCGAGGGCCTCGTCCGGGCGGTCGTACGCCGCGACGTTGTCGGGCTCGACGCCCTCGCGCACGCCGGCGCTCGCGATCGAGCGCGCGGACGGGCCCACCGCGATCAACCGATCGACGCGCAGACGGGCCGCGAGCTCGCCCACGCGCTCGTGCTCCTGGAGCGAGATCGGCCCCAGCTCGGCCATCGTCCCGAGGACCGCGATCAGATGCCCTTCCCCCGCCATCCACCGTGCGGCGCGGAGCGCGGCCGCCACCGATTCGGGGTTCGCGTTGTAGGCGTCGTTCACGACGCGCACGCCCGCGGGCGTCGTGAACGTCTCCATCCGCCAGTGGGAGACGGTCGCGGCGCCGAGCGCGGCCGCCGCCGCCTCGAGCGGGACGCCGAGCACCACGCCCACCGCGGTCGCGGCCAAGGCGTTCGAGATCATGTGCTCGCCCGGCACCGCCAGGGACACCGGCACGCGCTCCCGTTCGTGCGTGAGCGTGAACGAGCCTCGCCCGTCGGCGTCGAGCGCGACGTCGCGCGCACGCACATCCGCTTCGGCGGAGACCCCGAACGTGACCACCCGCCCCGCGCAGCGTTCGCCGTAGCCCACGACCACCGGATCGTCGGCGTTCAACACGGCGACGCCGTCGGAGCGCAGGGCGTCCACGGGCTCGGCGGAGGCCTCCACGATCTTCTCCCACGACCCGAAGACCTCGAGGTGCGCGACGCCCACGTTCGTGACGACCACGATCTCCGGCCGGGCGATGCGGCAGAGCAGCGCGACGTCGCCCGCGCGGCGCGCGCCCATCTCCGCCACGATCACCTCGGTCGCCGCAGGGGCGTTCAACAACGTGACGGGCAGCCCCACCTCGTTGTTGAAGGACTCCGGGCTCGCGTGCGTGGCGAACCGTGTCGCCGCGACCGCCGCCGTCATGTCCTTCGTGGACGTCTTGCCGTTCGCGCCCGTGACGCCGACCACGCGCGCCTCCATCCGCCGGCGTTCGTCGGCGGCGAGCTTGACCAGGGCCTCGTTCGTGGAACGGACGCAGACGGCGGGCCCGTCGACGGTGAGGTTGTCGCGCACGAGGACGCCCGCCGCCCCGTTCGTGAAGGCCTCGGGCACGAAGCGGCCGCCGTCGGTGCGCTCCCCCGGGAGCGCGACGAACAGACCGCCGGGACGGATCTCGCGGGAGTCCGTGGCCACCGACGACACCTCGACGTCGGTGCCCAGGAACAGGCCGTCGACGGCCCGCGCCACGTCGGACATGCGTCGCGGTCTCATGCGCCCTTCCCGGCGGCGAGGATCGCCGCGTGCGCGACCTCGCGATCGTCGAACGGCACCGTGCGGTCGGCGAACTCCTGGTAGGGCTCGTGGCCCTTCCCGGCGATCACCACCGTGTCGCCGCTCGCCGCCTCCCCCACCGCGAAGGCGATCGCCGCCGTGCGGTCGGGTTCCACCACGAACGCGCCGCCCCCTTCTCGCGCTCCGGCCTCGATCGCCGCGATGATGGCGAGCGGGTCCTCGGAACGTGGGTTGTCGCTGGTGATCACCGTGAGATCGGCGTTCGCGGTGGCGGCGGCTCCCATCAGGGGACGCTTGGCGCGGTCGCGGTCACCCCCGCAACCGAACACGACGATGAGCCGGCCCGCGGTCAACGGGCGCGCCGCCTGCAGCACGCTGAGGATGCTATCCGGCGTGTGTGCGTAATCCACCACCACCAGGAAGTTCTGACCCGCGTCGACCGGCTCCACGCGCCCGGGGACCCTGGGCACCGCGGCCACGCCGCGCGCCGCGGTCTCGAGGTCGATCCCGAGGGTCTGCGCGATGCCGATCGCGCAGAGGCAATTGGCGACGTTGAACCGTCCCCGCAGCAGCGACCGGACCGAGGTCTCCCCCACCCGGAAGGCGATGCCCCCGACGTCGACGGCCACGTCCTCGGCGCGCAGGTCCGCCTCCGCGTCCACCGCGAAGGACCGCGTCGGGATCGTGGGGGCATCGAGCAGGCGCCGGCCCCAGGGGTCGTCGGCGTTCACCACCGCGTCCCGCGCGTACGCGGGCGTGAACAGCCCCGCCTTCGCGCCGAAGTAGGCATCCATCGACGGGTGGTAGTCGAGATGATCCTGGGACAGGTTCGTGAAGGCCGCCACGTCGAACACCACGCCGCCCACGCGATGCTGGTCGAGCGCGTGGGAGGAGACCTCCATCGCCACGGCCTCGACCCCGTCCCCCCGCATCCGGGCGAGCAGCCGGTGCAGGTCGGGGGCCTCGGGCGTGGTGCGGGCGAGCGGCACGGGTGCTCCCGCCACGCGGGCCCCGGTCGTCCCGATCACACCGGGAGGCATGCCTGCCGCCTCGAAGACCGCCTCCAACAGATAGGTCGTGGTGGTCTTGCCGTTGGTGCCGGTCACGCCGACCATCGTCATGGCACGGGCGGGATGGGCGAAGACCGTCGCGGACATCGGTCCCATCGCCTCGCGGACCGAGGGAACGAGGACCTGCGGCCGATCGACCCCGTCGAGCCAGCGCTCCACGGTGAGGGCGCTGGCGCCGGCCTCCGCCGCGGCGGCCGCGAAGTCGTGCCCGTCGACGCTCTCGCCGGGGACGCAGAAGAAGAGGCAGCCCGGCGTGGCATCGCGCGAATCGAACGCCACGTCGATCACGGAGAGCGCGGCGTCGCCCCTCAGCACGGCACCGGGCACGGCGGCCGCCACGTCGGACAGCGAGACTGGGGGAAGCGAGGGAACCACCGGGTCCGAGCTTACCCGCGCATGGGGCCGCGGGCTCGGAAGGGTCATGGCGTCGTCGAGGCCGAGGGTGGCAGCGGGAGCGGGGGTGCGGCCGGGATCCCCAGGCGCTGGATCGCGTACCGGGCGATCTCCGAGAAGAGCGGCGCCGCGGCGACGCCCCCGTACACGGTGCGCGGCTCGTCGATCGAGACGGCGATCACGAGTCGCGGGCGGCCGGCCGGCAGGAAGCCGACGAACGAGGCCATGTAGCGGTCGATGTAGTGGCCGTAATCGTCGATCTTGCGTGAGGTGCCCGTCTTGCCGGCCACCTGATAGCCGGGGATCTGGGCCTCGACGCCCGTGCCGTCCTGGACCACCTCGGCGAGCATGCGCGAGAGCATCTGCGCGGTCTCGGGACTCACCACCTCGTGCGACGGGGAGGACGGCGCCGCGTGGAAGACCCCGTCGGGGCCCTCGCTGCCCCGGACGAGCCTCGGCTCCACCCACCGGCCGCCGTTCGCGATCGTGGCGTACACGTCGGCCATCTGCATCGGCGTGACGGCCACGCCCTGTCCGTAGGAGGCGGTGGCGAGGATCGCCTCGTCCCAGGCGGAGGGGACCGAGCCCGCCGCCTCGCCCGGGAACCCGATCCCCGTGGTCTGGCCGTAGCCGAACCGGTGCATGTAGGACGCGAGCGCGTCGCTGCCGACCTCGTCCGCCACCATCGACGATCCGATGTTGCTGGACTGGGTGATGATGTCGCCGAGCGTCATCGTCTCGACCGGGTGCACGTGCGAGTCGTGGATCACGAACCGTCCCACCTGCCGTTGGGCCGGCACGTGGAACCGCTGGTTCACGCTCACCGACCCCGTCTCCAGGGCCGCGGCCGCCGTGATGATCTTGTTCACGGACCCGGGCTCGAACGTGTCCGTCAGGGCCCGATTGCGGCAGGGCCCCGGATCGGCCTGGCAGGTCGAGAAGTGGTTGGGGTCGAACCAGGGATAGGAGGCCATCGCGTAGACGTCGCCGGTGGAGGGGTCCATCACGACCACGGTGCCGCCCTTCGCACCGTTGGCGCGGACCGCACGCTCGAGGTCTGACTGCACCTGGTACTGCATCTGGCGGTCGATCGTCGTCACGAGGTTCACGCCGGGGACCGGCTCCTTCAGCGCGTCGGTCCCCGTGGAGATCGGGAGGCCGGCGGCGGAGTACTCCTGCGTCTGCTGGCCCGCGATCCCGCGCAGCGCGGCGTCGTACTGCGACTCGAGGCCCGCCAGGCCGTCTCCGTCGACGCCCACGAAGCCGAGCACCTGCGGCGCGAGCGGGCCCGAGGGGTAGTAGCGCTTCGCCACCGGGAGCAGATCGATCCCGGGCAGGCCGAGGTCGGCCACCTGCTGCGCGAGGTCGGCATCCACCTGCCGGGCGACGAAGGCGAAGGTGCCCGACGCGGTGAGGGCGGGCATGAGCGACTTCGGCTTGACGCCCAGGAGCGGCGCGATCTGCGCGGCCTCGCCATACGGATCGGTCACGTAGGTGGGGTTCACGTAGATGTCGCGCGCGTCGAGGGTGATGGCGAGCGGCGTCTGCTCACGGTCGAGGATCTGTCCGCGCTCGGCGGGGAGCGTGACCGTGCGCTCGCGCTGGTCGAGCCCGAGGGCGGCGTACTGCCCCTGATCCGCGACCTGCAGGAAAGCGAGGCGCACGACGATCCCCGCGAACAGGAGCAGCATGACCGCGAAGAGCGCCACCAGCCGCTTCAGGGGCGGCCGCGTCACCCGCGAGCCCCGTCGGAGGCGGCCGCGACGCCCGGCACGGGCAAGATCACGATGTCGCCGGGCTCCGGCGCCACCATGCCGTGCTCCCGGGCCCACCCGGCCACGCGGTCCGGCGAGGAGTCCTTGGCGACCTCGTCCTCGAGCAGCTTCTGTTGATCGCTGAGGCCGGCCACCTCCTTCTGGATCGACTGCATCTGATACGTGGTCTGAACGAGCAGCGCGTTGAGCGCCACGAGCCCGACGACCAGGAGCGAGACGACCCCCGAGGCGAAGAGCCAGAAGACGGGATGGTGGCCGCGGCGCGCCCGCCGGCGAGACTGGGGAGGGGTGGAGGGCCGGGGACGCGCCGCGGCCGTCCGCGCGGGAGGCGCGGAACGAACGGGCCGAGGCTTGGGTGCGGGCTGCGGCTTCGGACGGAGCTTCGGAGCGGGGACGCTCACGCGGCCACCCCCGCGCGTTCGGCGGCGCGCAGGAGCGCGCTGCGGGCCCGGGGGTTCCGAGCCACCTCCTCGGGCGAGGGTCGCTGCGGCTTCTTGGTGAGGACCGTGAGCCGCTCGTCGTCGCGGAGCGTGTGCTTCACGATCCGGTCCTCGAGCGAGTGGTAGGCGATCACGACCACGCGGCCACCGGGACCGAGGAGATCGACCGCCTGAGGCAGGGAGGCGGCGAGCTCCTCGAGTTCCCGGTTGACCGCGATGCGCAGCGCCTGGAACGTCCGGCGTGCGGGGTGGGGGCCCCCCGGACGTCGTCCCAGCGCGCCGGCGACCACACGGGCGAGCTGATCGGTCGTGGTGATGGGCCGGTTGCGCACGATGGCGTGCGCCACCCGCCGCGAGCGATGCTCCTGCCCGTACTCGTAGATCACGTCGGCGAGCTCCCCTTCCGACAACCCGTTCACGAGGTCGGCGGCGGACGGGCCCTCGTCGCCCATCCGCATGTCGAGGGGGCCGTCGACGCGGTAGCCGAACCCTCGATCGGCCTCGTCGAGCTGCATCGAGGAGACGCCCAGGTCGTAGAGGACGCCGTCGACGGTGCCGCCCACGGCCTCCGGGTCGACCTCGGAGAACCGACCCTCGATGAGGCGGACGCGTGCACCGAACGCGGCGAGGCGCTCCCGCGCCAGCGCGAGCGCCGAGGGATCGCGATCCACCCCGATCACGCGCTCTACCCCGGAATCGAGGAGCGCGGCAGCGTGGCCCCCGGCACCGAGCGTCATGTCGACGACGGTGCCGCTTCCCTCCAGGAAGCCGGTGACCTCGCGCACCATGACGGGCTCGTGCGGCGCTCGCGCTGCCTCGGCCACGCTCAGCCGATGTGTCCGGCCAGGATGCCGATCCCGATCGACGCCAGCAGCGTCAGGGCCGTCATGCCGATCAACGACAGGCTCTGTCGCACCTCGACGCCGAGCTTGTTCGGGGAAGTTGCCATGCGGTACCTACCTCCTGGGATCGAGCGTTCCCGCCTGATATGCGCCGGCGAAGGATCCTTCGTAGCGCTCGTAGCTCTCGCGGTCCCAGATCTCCATCCGGTCCCGCACGCCCAGCACCACGACGTCCTTCGTGATGCCGACGGTCTCCCGCAGTCGCTGCGGGATCGTCACGCGCCCCTGGCTGTCGAGCTTCGCCTCGTCGGACGAGCCGAAGAACAGCCGGGAGTACGCCCGCCCGTCCGCGTCGGAAAGGGGTGAAGACGCGACCTCGTCGGAGCGCCGCTGCCATTCAGCCCTGGGGAAGACATAGAGACAGCCGTCCTGGCCGATCGTCAGCCAGACGCCGTCGGCGAAGGCCTCACGGAACCTCGCCGGCAACGACACCCGTCCCTTGGGGTCGAGCTGATAGCTGTGCGTGCCGAGCAGTTCGGCCACGCCCCCTCCCCTTTCCTCCACTGAGCCCCACGTTTATGCCACCAGCACTCCACCGCGTCAACAGGAAACAACCCCGAACTGTTGTTCGATGACTCGCGGGGAGGCACCGGAACCGGTGCGGAGGTGCGGATCCGACGCCGGAAAGACCGGAGTGAGGATCAGATCAGGAAGGCATCCCAGCCGGGCTCGAGATGACCGAGCGTGAGGTGGAACCCGTCGCGGGGCGCGAAGGGCTGGCGCGCCAGGTGGAAGCCCGCCTCGGAGGGCGTGCGGTCCTCCTTCTTGGCGTTGCAACGACGGCACGCCGCGACGACGTTCTCCCAGACGTGGAGGCCGCCCCGCGACTTGGGCACGACGTGATCGAGGTTCTCGGCCGCCGCCCCGCAGTACTGACAGGCCCACGCGTCCCGGGCGAAGACCGCGCGACGCGTGAGCGGCGCGTGCGGCCGGTACGGCACCCGGACGTACCGGCGCAGACGCACCACCGACGGCGCCTCCATCACGATCCGCTCGGCATGGAACACCATCCCGTTGGACAGGACGACCTCGGCCTTGTCCTTGAGGACGAGCACGACCGCTCGCCGCGCAGGCACCACCGCCAGCGGCGAGTCCGTTGCATTGAGGACGAGCGCACGTCCCATGGACGCGAGTGTAGCCTGCGCCCCGCCCGAACACAGGTCCGGGTGGCCTCGCGCGCTGCGCGAGACCGACGTTGTGGCGCCGGGGAATCACAACCGTGTAATCTTGGCGACCGGAAGGGCCGGCCCGGTCGCGATGCCCAGGAGTTGCGAACAGGGGCCGCGCGGGGCGTCCGCGCCTGGGCCGGCCCGACCCATCGGTCGACGTGCCAACCCGCCAGCTCTCCGCGCACGTACTCCTGTGCAGGATCGTCTGGCCGTCTCTAAGCGTTCCGGTGCATCCGTGCATCCATGGATGGGCACGTGCCCTGCGCCCGATGCGCTTCGGGGGGACGGGCGTAAGATGGGCGGGTTGTTCGTTGGAGGTGATGCGTGGAGGTTCGCGAGCGTCCGCAGGACTGGCAGGCATTCGCCGCACGGTTCCGCGAGATCGAAACGAACGTGGAACAGGTCGTGCGTGGCAAGAACGCCGAGATCCGTCTCGCGCTGGTCTGCCTGATCGCCGAGGGACACCTCTTGATCGAGGACGTGCCGGGCGTCGGCAAGACGATGCTGGCCAAGGCCATCGCGCGTTCGATCGACTGCTCGTTCCGCCGGATCCAGTTCACCCCCGACCTGCTCCCGACCGACGTCACGGGCGTCAACGTCTTCAACCAGGAGCAGCGGGACTTCGAGTTCAAGCCGGGCGCGATCTTCGCGAACATCGTCCTCGGCGACGAGATCAACCGGGCCTCGCCCAAGACGCAATCCGCGCTGCTCGAGTGCATGGAGGAGCGCCAGGTCACCGTCGACACGGTCACCCACCCCCTCGGCACGCCGTTCATGGTGATCGCCACGCAGAACCCGATCGAGCACGAGGGCACCTACCCCCTGCCCGAAGCGCAGCTGGACCGGTTCATGCTGCGGCTGTCGATCGGGTACCCGACCTCCGACGTCGAGGCCGACATCCTCGCGAGCCACACCGGCGCGGCCCCGCTGACCGAGATCCACGCGGTGGCGGACGCCCCCGGCGTGGCCGAGATGATCGAGCAGGCCCGCCGGGTGCACGTGGCCCCCGCCCTCCGTCGCTACATCGTCGACCTCGTCGAGTCGACCCGACATCACTCGGACATGTACCTGGGCGCCAGCCCCCGTGCCTCGATCATGATCCTGCGCGCCGCCCGGGCGATGGCGGCCTCGGAAGAGCGCGACTTCGTGATCCCGGACGACGTGAAGGCCTTGGCGATCCCGGTGCTCGCCCACCGCGTGATCGTGACCGCCGACGCGGTCATGAGCGGCCGATCGGCCGAGGTGATCCTGCGCGAACTCCTCGCCGACGTGCCCGTCCCGGTGGCGGAGGACCCCTAGTGCTCACGGGTCGCGGGGTCACGGTGTTCGTCGCCGGCCTCGCGATGTGGGTCGTGGCGCGCATCGTCGGCTCCCCCGGCATGGAGGTGGTGGGCGTCGGCCTGGCGGCGCTCCCGTTCCTCGCGGCGCTGCTCGCCCGACGTCGGCGCAGCCGGATCGCCACCCGGCGGCGGCTCTCGGACATCCGCGTGGTCCCGGGCACGCGGGTGACGGTCACCCTCGACATCGAGAACCGGTCGCCCTCGCCCACCTCGTTCCTGCTCCTGGAGGATCAGGTGCCCGCCGTCGCTCGGGCGGCCGGCCCGCCTCGTCGTCTCGGGGATCCCGGGACGCGGCACGCTCCAGGCTTCCTACACCGTGCTGCCGCAGGTCCGCGGGCGCTATCGCATCGGACCGCTCGCCGTCGACGTCACCGACGCGTTCGCCCTCACGCGCCTCCAGATGGAGTTCGATGAGCACGAGGACCTCCTCGTCACACCCGAGATCGAGGACCTCGAGCGGTCGCCGGATCCGTCGGCCGGGATGAGCTTCGGCTCCTCGCGCGCGCGTCAGCTCTTCCGCACCGGCGAGGAGTACTACACGATGCGCCAGTACCAGGAAGGCGACGACCTCCGCCGGCTCCATTGGGCCTCGGTCGCACGCACGGGCCAGCTGATGATCCGCCAGGACGAGTCGACGCGGCGCGCGAGCGGGCTCGTGTTCCTGGACAACCGGGCGGCCGCCGTCGGACAGACCCACACGGCCCCCTTCGAGCGCGCCGTCTCGGTGGCGGCCACGCTCGGGGTCCTGCTCGCCCGGAAAGGGTTCGTCCTGCGCGTGAGCACGGCCGACGTCCCGCCGACCCCCGTCACCGAGGATCGGTTCCTCGACACCCTCGCCGCGTTGGGACATTCGGCCAGCCGGACCGCGGGCCCGGCCCTCACGAACCTGCGTGCCGGCGCGGCCGCCGACACCTCCCTCGTGCTGGTCGGCGGGATCCCCGCGCCGGGCGAGGTGACGTCGACGATCAGGGCGGCCTCCGGCTACGGCCCCAAGCTCGCCGTGTTGATCTACCCGGTCGACCCCCAGCGGTTGACCGCCGAGCGTCTGGCCGAACTCGAGGGCCGGGCGACGCAGGCCCGGCTCGCCCTCACGCGGGCCGGCTGGGACTGCATCCTGCTCCCCCCATCCATGAGGTTGAACGATCGATGGCACGCACCCAAGGAACGACCGCTCGCACACAGCGTCTGATCGCCCTCGCGGCCACGACCCTGCTCGGGGTGGTCACGGCGATGGCGATCGGCCGCGTGTTCCTCGGCCCCGCGTCCTCGCAGCGGCTGATGCTGGCGGCGGCGATCTCCGCCGTCCTGGCCTGCGCCCTGGAACGCAAGAACCTGCTCCTGGCGACGTCCGTCAGCGCGGCCGCGCTCCTGGTCGTGCTCGGGCTCCTGGTATTCCGCTCCACCACCTGGTACGGGTTGCCGACCATCGACACGCTGCGCGCGATCGGCGAGGCCGCGCGCGTGGTGGGGCAGGAGGCCCGGTTCCAGGTGGCGCCGAGCCAGCCGCTGCCGCCACTCATGCTCGCCGCGCTGACGGCCGTGTGGGCCGCCGTCTTCTCCTCCCACGCCCTCGCGTTCCGCGCGGGGAGCCCGCTCTTGGCGCTGCTGCCCCCGATCGCGCTCGTGGCCTTCGCCGACACCGTGCTCGAGGAGTTCGTGAAGCCGGTCTACGGCGTCGCTGTTCCTCGCCGCCGCCCTCCTCGTGATCTTCGCGGACGGGCTGCGGCGCGTGCAGGGATGGGGACCCTTGTGGACCGGACCGGGGAGGGAGGCCCGGCTGAGCGTGAGCACCGGCCGCAGCGCCCGCGGCGTTGCCTTCGCCACCGTGGCCCTCGCGCTGATCGCCCCCCTGCTCGTCCCGGGGTTCGGCTCGCGCGCCATCCTGGACTTCAGCACCCACGACGGCGACCGGGTGCACATCGACCCGTTGGTGAGCGTCGCGAACAACTTGCAGCGAGACGACCCCGTCGACCTGTTCACGGTCGAGACGCAGTCGCCGAGCTACTACCGCTACACCGTGCTCACCGACTTCAACGGAGCGGAATGGCTCCCGGGTTCGGGAGCCGACCCGGTGGCGCTGCCGGCGAACCCGGCGGAAACCGAGCCCCAGCTCGACCCGAGCCACCTCTCATCGACCGAAGCCCCGAGCGTCCAGCAGCACTTCCACTACGTCAGCACCCTCGACCAGCACGAGGTTCCCGTGGGCGCGACCCCGGTGGCGCTCGAGCTCGGCCAACCGGCGATGTGGGACGCGGAGTCGGGGACGGTGACGATCGGGGGGAGCCTCGACGAGGGCACCCAGTACACCGCGACGTCGCTCCAGATCGCGCCCACCCCCGAGGAGCTGCGGACGGCGTCGTCGTCCGCGTCCATGCCGACGCCCGCACAGATGCCGCAGTACTTCGACCTGCCCGACAACCTCGACCCCAAGATCCAGGCGATCGCCGACAACATCGTGGAGAAAGCGGGCTCCCCCGACGACGCGTACGACAAGGCCATCGCGATCCAGAACTTCCTGACGAGCGGGGGCTTCGTCTACGACGGCACCGTCGCGAAGCGGGACGACTCGACGGCCCTCCTGGACTTCCTCACGACCAACCCCAGGGGCATGTGCCAACAGTTCGCGACCGCGATGGCGGCCATGCTCCGGATGGAAGGCGTCCCGACCAGGGTAGCGGTGGGCTTCACGTCGGGGATCAGCTCGGCGACCGACCCCAACCTATGGACGGTCTCGACGGATGACGCCCATGCCTGGCCCGAGGTGCTCATCCCGGGCTACGGATGGCTCGCCTTCGAACCCACGCCGCACAAGATCAACCCGATCGCCGACGAGTACCTGACCCAGACCCCAGGCACTCCTCAGTGTGACAAGCCTGGTGGTTGTCATGGTCCCAGGCACGACGGCCAACACCCACCCACGGAGACCACGGGGACGCGTGGCGCCGACATCAACCTCCACGACACCGAAGGGGGCCTCGCGCCGATCCCGGTGCCCGAAGGAGCGGCCGCGGCCGCGAGTCGGCCGATCACGGGACGCAGGATCCTGCTGGCGGCGCTCGGGCTGGTCCTGCTCTTCCTGCTGCTCTTGCCGGCGTTCCGGGCGGTGCGTCGTCAACGACGGCTGCGCAAGGCCTCGGGCGAGCCCCGGCGCCTCATCCTCGCCACCTACGACGTGTTCACCGAGCGCGCTGCCGAGCTCGGATACGCGCGCGGGACGGGTGAGACGCCCGAGGAGTTCCGCGCCCGGGTGCAGGCATCCGGCCTCCTGCACGACGGCGATCTCGATCGGCTGACCAGGCTCGCCGTGGGGGCGGCGTACGCGGCCCCGGATCCGGGCCCGGACGAGGCGCGCTCGGCCTCGGCGGCCGCCGCGACGACGCTGAAGGATCTGCGGCGGGGCACCCCGTGGGGGCAGCGTCTGCGCGGACTCTACGTCCGCGAACGCTGAGCGCCGCGGGTCAGGAGCCCGTGGCGGTGTGCGCGGCCGCCTCGCGCAGCGCTCGAACGAACCGCTCGCGGTCCTCTTCGAACTGACGGACGTTCGTCTCCACGCCCGACGCGATGTCGTCGATCGCGACGAAGAAGGCCATCTGGCCGTCGCGCAGCGCGTCCATCACCTCGCCGTCGCGGCGGCAGATCTTGAAGATGCTCTGCCCGTCGGTCACGAGCTTGACCTCGGACAGATGTCGGTCGAGCCCGGCCTTGCGGTTCAGGAAGTCCCACGAGCGGCGCACCCGCTGGAGCGACATGCCCCCATCGAGCAGCGACTTCACGACGCGCAGCGCCACGAGATCGCGGAAGGCGTAGAGGCGTGGCACCCCGGGGCGCCCGCCCGTGCCCTGCACCGAGGGCTCCACCAATCCGATCTGGTCCCAGTACCTGAGCTGTCGCGACGTGCAGCCCGTGAACTTGCATGCCTGATGGGTGGTGAACCCCTCCATACGGAACCGTGCCCCCTCGGATCTCCGAACGCCGAACCTCGATGCCGCGGCGCGTCCGGGATCGAAGGGTGAACCTCCGGTCGACGGTCACGCGCCCCTTGGGGAAGGGGACCCCGTTGTACACCAGCGCGCGGAAGAGCGGCAAGCGCTCAGGTCACAGCGGGCGAAGAACCACCCGAACGGGCTACGAGATGAACCGGCGGCGGCCGCGAGACGGCCGACGTCACTCCCCCGAAGGGGGGGCCGGGCGGGCGGAATCGGGCCGCGATCCGGCCGACGAGCCCGGTCACCGACAGGCGACCCTCCTGCTGCATCGCCCGGACCTGATCGCGTCCGAGCTGTCCGAGGTAGCGATAGATCAGCAGCGCGGAGAGCACCATCACCACGAAGCCGAGGGCGGCGATCCACGGGGAGACGACGAAGAGGAGGATCAACAGGAAGCCGACGACGAACGCGAGGGCCGCGAGGCGGATCCGTCGCGCGAGATGCGTGTAGAGGTCGGTGCGCCCGACCTGCTCGACGAGCTTCGGATCCTCTTCGGCCAGGCGTCGCTCGATCTCCTCGAGGATGCGCTGTTCGTGATCGCTGAGTGGCATGGGGGTGCGTCGCCTCCGACCTCGGGTGGAACCACCTCCGATTATAGGGAGCGTTCGAACGAGACCGGAAGGGAACTTCCCGTGCATCTCGTCGCGGCCCTGCCGCTTCAGGGGCGGCGGTCGCGATCCAGGAGCGAGGCGGGCTTGGCCGCCCCGCGCCCGAACCGCAGCTCGATCCGGTCCACGGCCCGCTCGACGTCGCCCCATCGCTCCCCTCGCAGGAGCGCCAGCTGCTCGGCCCCGGCGGCCACCAGACCGTGGGCCTGGACGCCGAGCAGGCGCACCCGCCGGCGGGCCCCGGGGAGGGCGCCGTAGAGCTCCGCGACCGTGTGGTACAGATCCGCGCCCACGTCCGTGGCATCCGGGAGGGTGCGGGAGCGCGTCAGCGTGGTGAACGTGGCCAGGCGCACCTTGAGGGTCACGGTCCGGGCGCGGTAGCCGTCCGCCCGCAGGCGGCTCGCCACGCGTCCCGACAGCGACAGCAGCTCACGCAGGATCGTCTCGTCGTCGTCGATGTCGTGCTCGAACGTCTCCTCGTGACCCACCGACTTCGGGGCCTCGTACGGCACCACGTCGCGATCGTCGATCCCGTGGCTGAGGGCCGAGAGATGACGGGCGCTCTGGTCCCCGAGCAGGCGTTCGAGGATCGTGACGGGGGTCCGCGCGAGATCGCCGATCGTGCGGATAGCCATCTTCGACAGGATCTCGCCCGTCTTCTCCCCCACCCCCCAGAGCCTGCCCACGGGGAGCGGCTCGAGGTAGGCGAGGACCCCGTCGGCCGGGACCACCTCCAGCCCGTCGGGCTTGCAGCCGTCGGAGGCGAGCTTCGCCACGAACTTCGTCGGCGCCACGCCCACCGAGCACGTCACACCCACCTCCGACTGGACGTCCCGTCGGATCTTGGCCCCGATGGCAGCCGGCGAACCGAAGAGCGTGGTGGCCCCGCCCACGTCGAGGAAGGCCTCGTCCAGGGAGATGGGCTCGACGTAGGGCGTGTGCGCGAGCAGGACCTCGCGGAACCGGTTCGAGTGCGTGCGGTAGGCCTCGAAGTCCGCCGGCAGGAAGATGCCCTCCGGGCACAGGCGCCGGGCGCGCACGCCCGGCATCGCCGACCGCACCCCGAACCGGCGGGCCTCGTACGAGGCGCTCGCCACCACCCCGCGCGGACCCGCGCCGCCCACGATCACCGGCTTGCCCTTCAGGCTCGGGTCCTTGAGGACCTCGACGGAGGCGTAGAAGGCGTCCAGGTCGACGTGCAGGATCGGCTCAGGCGGGCGTTCGGTCACGTCCGGCCTCCACCGAGGTGCGCAGCACCGCGCGCAGCCCCACGAGCCCGATGACCACGAGCAGGGCCCCCGCCGTCACGAGGGTGGGACGGACCACCACGAGCCCGCCCAGGATCAGGAGCGCGAGGGAGCTCGCCAACCCGGCGGACTCCTGCAGGGAGACGAAGACGCTCGTGACCCGACCCCGCTGGTCCTCGGGGATCACGCGTTGGATCAGCGCCAACAGCGGCGGGAACAGGAGCGCGAACCCCACGCCCGCGACGGCGCTCGCGACGAGGGCCACCCAGTACACGCCCACCGCCGTGTACACGAAGATCCCCGAGCCGATCAGCGCCACGCCCACGCACGTGAGCATCGCCTCGCGGCCGGCGGAGCGGTGGGCGCGCGTGATCGCGATGGCACCGACGAGCGCGCCCGCCCCGTGCGCGCCCCACAGGTAGAGCAGGCTGTCGCCCCCCAGATGCAGGACGTCCTTCACGAACAACGGTTCGAGGACGAAGAAGACGTTCACCATGAACCATCCCGTTACGGTGACGATCGCCAGGATCCGTAGCTGGGGATGACGCCAGGCGGTCGCGGCCCCGCGCCGCAGGTCCTCGAAGGCGACCGCGGGCCGCTCGCCATGCTGGCGCACGTCGGGCACCATCAGCATGCACAGGGGCGGCAGGAGGGCCACCGCGGCGGCCACGACGTAGACGGCGTGCGCGCTCCAGACATCGAGGAGCCAGCCGCCGCCCAACGACCCCATCACCAGCGCGAGCTGGAAGGCGGTGGCGAGGGTCCCGTTGGCCCGCACCAGGTCCTCCTGCGGGACGAGGAGCGAGGTGAGCGCCGAGCGCGCGGGCTCGATCGTGGCGAAGGCCCCGCCCACCAGGAACCCCGAGGCCCAGAGCCACGGCAGCGAGGTGGCGGCCAGGGCCACGGGGATGGCGGCGAGCTGCAGCAGGTAGCCCATCAGGGCCATCCACTTGGCGCTCCACCGGTCGACGACGAGCCCCTGCAGCAGCGACCCGAGGATGAACGGGACCGACAGGGCCGCGCCGAGGACGGCGAGGTCCGACGTGGTGGCGTCGAACCGATAGGTGGCCTCCGCGAACATCGCGCCGAAGTAGCCGAAGAACGCCAGCGCGGAGAAGCCCTGCGCGAGCACGACCCATCGGAAGGCGCCGTGGAAGACGGGCGCGGAGGGGCGTGCGATCTCGCCCTGGGCGAGGAAGGGCGCCTCGACGAACGCGGGGTCGTGCGGCCCGTGGTCCTGCGTCGTCACCCTGCCTCCACCCGGGCCGCGCGCCGGCGCTCACCCGGCCGAGCCCCCGCTCGCGTGCCACAGCTTCCGACCGGGGACGACCGGTTCGGGCTGCCCGCCGCGCATCTGCTCGCGCAACTCCCCCCGGGCGCGTGCCCGATGCAGCGCGGTGAGGTCCCAGACCTCCTCCGCGATGATACTGACGCCCTTCACGCCGGTGCGCCGCAGCTCGCCCCAGACGGCCATCGCGTAGGCGTGGAAGACCGTCTTGGCCACCCTGGGCTGCACCGACTCGAAGACCGTCACCTCGACGGGCCCGGTGGCGTCGTCGAGCGTCAGGAAGATGATCCGCTGGCCGCTGCGGATCGCCGGGGTCTGCGAGGCCACCTTCACCCCGGCCACCATCACCTTGGTCCCGCCTCGCAGGCCCGACAGGTCCTTCGTGCGCGTGACCCCCAGGTCGGCGAGGAGCGGCTCGAAGAAGCTCACGATGTGCCGGGAGGCATCCATCCCCAGCACCTCCAGCTCGGCCTTCACCACCTCCGCATCCGAGTAATCCTTGAAGGCGTGGGCGGGTGCGGCGGCCTCCGCCAACGTCATCTGGTCTCCCTCCCGAACCACCTCCCCCGTCATCGCCTCGAACAGATGCCTCCGGCGCTCCGGTACCAACGCGTCGAACCCCCCGGCATGCGCCAACGCCTCCGTCACCGGCCGCGACACGATCGTCCGCCGCATGAAGTCCCCGACATCTCTGAACGGCCGCTCGGCGCGCGCCTGCACGATCGACCGGATCTCCGGGTCCGAGATCCCGTGCACGTCCTGCAACGCTAGCCGGACCCCGTAGCGCGATCGGGGTGGGGAACCCTGCGGAGGGAGGGTCCCCCCCGAGCGTCGACGAGGCGGCCCGAAGGGTCGTCCGAGCAGCTCGGGGGAAGGCCCGACCGAGCCGCGGTCCCCACCCCAACCCTCCCCGGGTACCTCTTCCACCACGTAGTCCGTTTCGCTGGCGTTCACGTCGAGCGGGAGGATCGGGATGCCGTGGAGTCGGGCGTCTTCGAGGATGAGCCTTCGGGGGTACATGCCTGGATCGTGGGTCAGCAAACCGGCGATCAGGTGGGCCGGATAGTGGGCCTTGAGGTAGGCGGATTGGTACGTGGGGACGGCGAAGGCTGCTGCATGGGCCTTGCAGAAGCCGAAGCTCGCGAACTGGGCCACGTCGTCCCAGGTCTGGGCCGCCACATCGTCCGGGACGCCACGTGCTTCCGCCTTCGCGAGGAAATCGGCCTTCAGGGACGGGAGCATCGCCTCGTCGTTCAGGTTGCGGCGGACGTGGTCGGCGTGGGTCAGGTCGTAGCCGGCGAGGGCCGCGAGGGTCCGCATGACCTGCTCGTGGTAGACGATCACCCCATGGGTCTCCTGCAGCGCCGCCTTGAGATCCGGGTGGGCGTAGGTGGGGCGCTCCATGCGCTCGCGCCGCCGCAGGAACGGCCGGATCATGTCCGACTTCACCGGGCCGGGACGGAAGAGCGAGATGTCCACGATCAGGTCCTCCCATCGACGCGGCTGGAGCTTCTGCAGGAGCTCGCGCTGGCCGGGCGACTCGATCTGGAAGCAGCCGAGGGTGTCGGAGGCGCGGATCAGCTCGAAGGTGGGCTCGTCGTCGAGCGGGATCGCATCGAGATCCAGCTTCTCGCCGGTGGTGCGGGCGATCTCGTTCAGAGCGTGGCGCATCGACGAGAGCATCCGCACGCCCAGGATGTCGAGCTTCAGGTAGCCCAGGAGCTCCACGTCGTCCTTGTCGGCCTGGATCATGCGATGCCCGCCCGCGCTGCGTTCCAGGGGCACGCGCTCCACCAGGTCGTGGCCGGCCAGCACGATCCCGCAGGGGTGCAGCGCGATGTGGCGTGGGAAGCCGTCGAGGCGCTCGGCCACCGAGAAGAGGCGCTCCATCTGCTCGAACCGCAGGTTGATGCCCTGGAGCTCCGGGAGCTTCTCGAGGGCCTCGCGCAGGTGGCGTGCGGAGATGTGGGGGAAGGACTTCGCGATCATCCCCACCTCGACGTCGGGCAGCGCGAGGGCCTTGCCCACCTCGCGGATCGACGAGCGCGCGCGGTAGGTGTCGATCATCGCCACGCAGCCCGCGCGCTCGATGCCGTGGCGGGACAGGATCATGTCGTAGACGTCCTCGCGCCGGGCCGACTCCACGTCGATGTCGATGTCGGGGAGCTCGTCGCGCATGGGGTTCAGGAACCGCTCGAAGGCGAGGTCGTGACGCAGGGCGTCCACGTCGGAGATGCGCAGCAGGTAGGTGACGAGGGAGCCGGCGGCGCTCCCCCGGCAGGCGGCGCGGATCCCCATGGCTCGGATGTCCGCGGCGATGTCGGCCACCGTCAGGAAGTAGGCCGCGTAGCCCATCTGCCGGATCATGGTGAGCTCGTGGTGCAGGCGCGCGCGCAGCCGCGGGGTCTCCTGGAGGCCGCGGTCGTGCACGCCCCGCCAGCAACGCTCGGCCAGTACGGCGGCCGCCGAACGCCCCGCCGGCGTGGGGAAGTCCGGGAAGCGCACCTGCTTGAGCCCCAGATCGAAGGTGCAGGACTCGGCGATGTCGGCGGTGGCCGCGACGAGGTCGGGACGCTCCCGGAAGAGGACCTCCATCTCCTCCGACGGCTTCAGCCAGCCCTCCGCGTTGGTGCGCGTGACGTTGTTCGCGGCCACCGGCACGATCCGGCGCATGCACTCGAGGGCGTCGGCCAGGAAGGCGTCCTCGGGCACGAGGTAGCGCACCGGGTTGGTGGCCACCGCGCGGGCGTCGGCGCGCTCGGCGACCCGGAGCATCGCCCGGATCTCGTCGTGGGAGCCGGGCTCCAGGCGATGCTCGACGCCCACCACGCAGCGGTCGCGGCCGAAGGCCTCGCGGAAGGGGGCGAGGAGCTGCGCGGCGGCGTCGGTGCGCCCCGCCACCGCCAGGCGTCCCGGGTGCGACCGGGGCCCCAGCAGGACGTACATCCCGGCGGCGTGGGCGCAGATCTGCTCGAGGGCGAGCCAGGGATCGCCGCGCTCGCCCAGCATGTGGGCGTCGGTGATCAGGCGGCAGAGGTTGGCGTAGCCGACGTCGTCGGCGGCCAGGAGGACGACGTGGGCGTCCGTCGCCTCCCGCCCACCCCCGTCGCGGGCGCCCGCACGGTGAGCGAGGCGCCGAGCACGGTCCGCACGCCCTCCCGCTCACACGCCCGCACGAACCGGGCGGCGCCGTAGAGACCGTCGCGGTCGGTCATGGCCACCGCGGACATGCCGAGCTCCGCGGCGCGCCGGGCGAGCTGCTCGGGCGTGAACGCGCCCTCCTTCAGCGAGAAGCACGACCGCACGTCCAGATGCACGAAGGGTGCGGACAGCGTCATGCCCGTGAGAGTTGCGGGCCGGCGTCGCTTAGACGGAGGTCGATGCGGGCTGCGGGTCGCTCATCGCCGCCGCGGCGGT
This sequence comes from uncultured Actinomycetes bacterium, assembly GCA_963810945.1. Classification (GTDB taxonomy): domain Bacteria; phylum Actinomycetota; class UBA4738; order UBA4738; family HRBIN12; genus JAOUEA01. The sequence continues at coordinate 663,674 of CAWEPI010000004.1, read as the reverse complement.
CATCAACGCGGCCACGGGCACGAAGAACAGGCCGATCGAGAGGATGCCCAGCACACAGAACGCCCACAGGAGGGCCGTAACGACGATACGGACGGTCCGCCGCGGCGCCAGCAGCGCCAGGAGCGTGAGCACGACCGGGATCCCGATCGGCACCAGCACCCCCAGACCTTGGGAAGCCACGAGGCTGACCGATCCCGAGGTGGTGTGGACCACACCGTCCGAGCTCGACGAGGAAGAGGACTCCGTCGACACCAGCGGCGCGAAGGCCGCCACCGCGCCCAGCACGAGGGAGGCGATGAACGCACCGAGGGTAAGCTTCCTCGCCGTCACGGATCCCAGCGTACGCCCTCACGGGTCAGTCCCAGAGCCGTTCCATGTGCCACAGATCGCGCTGGCGGTCGAAGTAGAGGTCCCAGACCGCACCCCCGCGCGCCTCCACCCGCCAGTACTCCCGGTCGCGGCCGTCGTCCCACCAGCGCCCCTCGATGCGCCACTTCCCGATCACGTCCACGACGTCGTAGTGCCGGCCGCGCCACTCGAACCGGGCGGGCATCCCGGCATCGCGCTCGACCCTGATCTCCTCGTCGAATCGCTTCGTCACCGTGGATGCCTCGATATCGGTCTCGATGTGTGATCCGGCTCACAGACTCGGGTCGAACGTATGTTCGAGTGGGGGTCGAATGTACGCCTCGCCTCCGACGCCCGTCAAGACCGACTTCGGCCCGCCGGGGCCCGGCCAAGCAGACGGCCTCGGGAGCGCCGCCGTATCATGCGGCGGGCGCCATCCGCGGGCGCCAGGACCGCAACCGGACCCGACCCAGAGGGGGCGCGCGATGACGACGGTGGCCGATCCGAACGAGCAGCTCTCCCCCACCACGGCGTCCTCCAGCGACCACATCGAGCAGGTCGAGCACTACAGCGCGCACAACTACCACCCGCTGCCCATCGTGGTGTCCCACGCGGAGGGCGCCTGGGTCACCGATGTCGAGGGTCGCCGCTACCTGGACATGCTCGCGGCGTACTCGGCACTGAACTTCGGCCATCGTCACCCCGACCTCGTCCGAGCGGCCAAGGAGCAGCTCGACCGGGTAACGCTCACCTCCCGCGCCTTCCACAACGACCGGTTCGGGCCGTTCGCGCAGGAACTCGCCGAGCTCTGCGGGATGGAGATGGTCCTGCCCATGAACACGGGCGCCGAGGCCGTCGAGACGTCGGTGAAGACCGCCCGCCGTTGGGGCTACGACGTGAAGGGCGTGCCCGAGGATCGCGCGAAGGTCGTGGTCTGCAGCGGGAACTTCCACGGACGCACCATCACCATCGTGAGCTTCTCCTCGGACCCCGCGGCCCGTGGCGGGTTCGGTCCCTTCACACCCGGGTTCGTCGAGGTGCCCTACGGAGACGCCGACGCGCTCGCGGTCGCCCTGGCCGACCCCGACGTCGTCGGCTTCCTCGTCGAACCCATCCAAGGCGAGGCCGGCGTGGTGATCCCGCCCGACGGCTACCTGCGCACCGCGCGCGAGCTCTGCACCAGGCACCGGGTGCTCCTCATCGCGGACGAGGTCCAGTCCGGTCTCGGGCGCACGGGCACGACGTTCGCGTGCGAGCACGAGGACGTGAAGCCCGACATCTACGTGCTGGGCAAGGCGCTCGGGGGCGGCATCGTGCCCACCAGCGCCGTCATCTCCACCCGCGATGTCCTGGGCGTCTTCCGCCCCGGCGAGCACGGCAGCACGTTCGGTGGGAACCCGTTCGCGTCCGCCATCGGGATCGAGGTCGTGCGGCTGCTGAAGACCGGCGAGTACCAGGAGCGATCCGCGCGCCTCGGCGCCCGCTTGATCGAACGTCTGCGCGCCGAGGCTCCTCCCACGGTCGTGCAGGAGGTGCGGGGCCGGGGACTGTGGGTGGGCATCCAGCTCAGGCCGGAGGCGATGCCGGCGCGCGACGTCTGCGAACGCCTGATCGACATGGGGGTCCTCGCCAAGGACACCCACGAGACGACGGTGCGCCTCGCCCCGCCCCTGTGCGTGAGCGAGGAGGACCTCGAGTGGGCCACCGAGCGAATCCTCACAGCGCTCGCGGAGCGCGCCTGAGTCCGACCGCACGCGCAAGAGAATCGCCCCGCCTACCCGGTAGGAGCCGTTCTTGGGCGTAGCATGCGCCCGTTCCGGTCACCCTGACCGTTGCGAAGGGAGGGTTCTGACATGTCCGACGACTCGGGTGGGTTCTCAGCGCCACCGCCGCCACCGCCGCCACCAAGTGCCGGAGGGGGTGGGACGCTCCCCGCGCGCGGGCTGGGCGACATCCTGTCGGCAGCGTTCGACGTCTACAAGGCCAACGCGGCCAAGCTGATCGGCATCGTCGCCATCGTGGTGGTGCCGCTGTCGCTGATCGGCGCACTCCTCACGAAGGTGGCGTTCAACGCCAACTGCAGCGAGGTTCAAGGTGCGTTCGGCAACATCAAGGTCTGTGAACCGAGGAACGTCGCCGTCGTGGCGACGGTAGGCGTGCTGGGGATCGCGTTGGCGTTCATCATGTCCTTCGTGGTGCAGGCAGCCATCGCCCGTGCCGCCGGAGAAGCCACGGTGGGCGACCCGGTCGATGTGAACGAGAGCTATCGGTGGGGATTCCGGCATCTCGGCAACGTCCTGTGGATCTCCGTCCTCGCGGGACTGGCGATCTTCGTGGGGCTCCTGCTCCTCGTGATCCCCGGCATCATCATCGCGATCTTCCTGACGGTCGTGATCCCCGCGCTGCTGTTCGAGAACAAGCGAGGTACGGAGTCGCTCGGTCGCTCGTGGAACCTCGTGAAGGGTCACTTCTGGCACGTGCTGGGCGTGGTCATCGTGACCGGCATCATCACGGGGATCGTCTCAGGGATCTTCAACGCCCTGGGCGGCAGCAACTGGTTCCTGTACTGGATCATGGACTCGATCGGCCGGATCATCACCGTGCCGTTCTCCGCGCTCGTGTCGGTGATCCTCTATCTGGATCTTCGGGCTCGCTCGGAGGCGCTCACGGGCGACCAGGTCCGGCAAGAGCTCGCTGCCAACCAGTAACAGCGCGATCCACAGCTCGGCGTTGGAAGGGGCGCCCCCAGGGAGGGGCGCCCCTTCACGCGGGAGGCTGTCGCCGCACCTTCACGGAACCTCCATCGCGTGGCCTGCGGCCCCCGCGACCGCCTCGGTAAGGTGGAGGCATGGAGCGGTGGTTCAAGAGCGGCGAGACGGTGGCCCTTCGGGAGGTCTGGGACGGACGCCTGTTCTACGTCCGCCCCGTCACCGTCGTCGAGGACACCCCCGTCCGGTCGATGTTCTACGTCCCGCCCGTGATCCATTCGCTCGAGCCCGAGGACGAGGAGGGTGCCCCGCTACGGATCCCCGACCGCGACTGGCGGCTGCGGGACCACGAGGTGCACCACCACCCGTTCCTCTCCTTCGCGTTCCCCGACACGTCCTACGCGGTCCTGGCCTCGTGGGACAAGGACACCGGCGACTTCCGGGGTTGGTACGTGAACCTTCAGTCGCCGTTGCGCCGCACCGACGTCGGCTTCGACACCCGCGAGCACGTGCTGGACGTCCTGATCCCCCCGGATCGCGCGAGCTGGAGCTGGAAGGACGAGGACGAGCTCGATCAAGCCGTAGAGGAAGGGCTCTTCACCCAGGACGAGGCCGCGCGCTTCCGGGCCGCCGGCGAGCGTGCCGTGGAACAGATCATCCTGCGCGAGCCCCCGTTCGACGAGGATTGGGAGGCGTGGCGCCCCGATCCTGCCTGGAACACGCCCGAGCTCCCGGAGACGGCCGTGGCCGTCCCCGTCTCCGCCTGAGCGGGGCCTCGCGCGATGGTGTTGCGCTTCGGTGTCGATGCGCCCTCGCCGGTTGACCTGCACCCCCGCTCTTTGGCTATCCTGGACGCTCGGAAGCCGACCAGACGGACTGGAGGCTCGAGCAGCTGACCAGTCGACCTGGAGGCCGCGACGCAAGCGTCGCGGCCTTTCGCGTTCCCTGGTCCGATCCCCCGGGAGGAGGAACCCGATGACCACCTTCGTGATCGTGACTGCGGTCGGCCTCGCCCTCACGTGGCTCGCTTATCTCTGGCTGGTCGGGCCGCTGCGCGAGGCGCAGGAGCGCGTCCTCGAACTCGCCGCGCGCGAGCGCGCGAGCCGCGTGCGCACCCTCAGGCCTCGAGCGTCGGCCTGATCGCCTCGAAGAACTCCCGGACCCTCGCCTCGCCCTGGACGGGCCACTCCACCATGAGGTAACCGATCCCCTCGGCCGCCATCCAGCCGTAGGCGGCGCGCACGTCGTCCCAGGGCTCCGCGATGGACAGGCTCGAGGCCCGCAGGATCTCGGCCGGATCCCGCCCCACCCCCTCCGCGGACCGGTCGATGATCCTGCGGATCTCGCGGTACTCCTCGGCGTCGTCGGCCCAGCCGTGCCAGGCGTCGGCATGGCGCCCCGCGATGGGCAAGGTGCGGGTGCGGCCCGTCCCGCCCACCCAGATCGGCGGATGGGGTCGCTGTACGGGGCGAGGATGCAGCGTGGCCTCCTCCAGCCGGTAGCGGTGGCCGTCGAACGTCACGTCGTCGTGTGTGAAGAGCCTCCGTAGGATCTCCACGCCCTCCTCCAGGCCATCCATCCGCTCGCGGACGGACGGGAACGGGATGCCGTACGCGCGATGTTCGGGCTCGTTCCAGGCGGCTCCCACCGCGCACTCCACCCTGCCGTCCGAGAGGTGATCGAGCGTGATGACCTGCGCGGCGAGCACCGCGGGCCAGCGATGGGTCATCCCGGTCACCATCGTCCCCAGGCGGATCGTCGTGGTCTCCCGGGCGAGCCCCGCGAGCAGCGTCCAGGCCTCGAGGTTGGGGCCCTTGGGATCGCCGATCAACGGGAGGAAGTGGTCGCAGACCCAGACGCCCTCGACCCCCAGCGTCTCGGCCATCAGGGCCCTGTGCACGAGGTCGCCGAAGCGCAGATGGTGCTGCTCCGTCTCGAGCCCGAATCGCACGACCGATCCTCCGGGTTGTCGCGGGTGGCGTCCGGGCGGGAGTGTATGCCCATGACGATGACGACACCCGACCTCGCCGCGCTCCGCCGGCGGTTCCCCGCGCTCGACCGTACGCAGGACGGACGGCCCGTCGTGATCGCCGACGCGCCCGGCGGATCCCAGGTCCCCGACACCGTGATCGAGGCGGTCTCCGCCCGCTACCGCGACGGCGTCTCCAACATGGACGGCGCGTTCGCCACGAGCCGGGAGACGCACGAAGTGGTGGAGGCCGCGCGGCGCGCGGGCGCCGACCTCGTGGGCACCGATCCCGAGGCGATCGTCTTCGGTCCCAACTCCACCTCCTTGCTCTTCCACCTCGCGCGGTCGTTCACGCGCACGCTCGGTCCGGATGACGAGGTCGTCGTGACGCGGCTCGATCACGACGCCAACATCCGGCCGTGGGTGCTCGCCGCGCGGGACGCGGGCGCCACCGTGCGCTGGGTCGACCTGCGCCCCGACGACGCCACCCTCGACATGGACTCGTTCCGGGCGGCGCTCACCGATCGCACCCGCCTCGTCGCGTTCACGCTCGCGTCGAACGGCGTGGGCACGGTCACGCCGGCCGCCGAGCTCGTGCGGATCGCCAAGGCGACCGGCGCGCTCGTGGCGGTCGACGGTGTGCACGTCGCGCAGCACCGGGCCATCGACTTCGACGCGCTCGGCGCGGATCTCGTGACGGTCTCGCCGTACAAGGTGTTCGGACCCCACCTCGGGATGGTTGCGGCGCGTCCGGAGGTCCTCGACGTCTGGGATCCCTACCGCGTCCGGCCCGCCCAGGGGTACCCGTCGCCCGAGCGATGGGAGACCGGCACCCAGAACCACGAGGGACTCGCGGGCTTCGTCGCGGCCGTCGACTACCTCGCGGAGGCCGGACGGACCTACGGGACCCCGGCCGACCCCGGGCGCGGGGCGGCCGTCCGCGCCGCCTTCGACGTGTTCGGCGCCCATGAGCGGGAGCTCTCGCGGCGGTTCATCGACGGGCTCGACCGGATCGGAGGCGCGCGCCTCTTCGGCATCCGCGACACGGGCCGGCTCGAGGAGCGCACGCCCACCTTCGCCGTGCGACTCGGCGCGCACCATCCGCGTGTCACGGCGGAGGCGCTCGGCGACCGGGGCATCTTCGTCTGGGACGGCCACTACTACGCGATCGAGCTGTTCGAGCGCCTGGGCATCCTGGAGAGCGGGGGGGCGGTGCGGATCGGCTTCTGCCACTACCACACCCCCGGCGAGGTGGATCGCGTGTTGGAGGCGCTGGCCGACCTCGCCTGATCGGGGGTTCGCGCGCGCGTGCCCGGCCGTTCCCGGCCGGTACAATCGGGCGTTCCCCTTTGCAACCTGCGGAAAGGACCATGATGCGCATCCTGATCTTGGGCGGCGACGGGTACCTGGGCTGGCCCACCGCGATGCGGTTCTCGAACCGCGGGCACGAGGTCCACGTCGTCGACAACTACCTCCGACGCACGGCACACCGGGAGGCCGGCACCGACAGCCTCACCCCTATCCCGCCGGGTCTGCCCGAGCGCGTGGCCGCCTGGAAGGACGTCACGGGCCTCGAGATCGGGTACACGGAAGGCGACCTCTGCGAGTGGGAGATCACCGAGGCGCTCTTCCGCGACTTCCGTCCGGACGCCGTCGTGCACTATGGGGAGATGCCGAGCGCCCCTTACTCGATGAAGGATCGGGAGCACGCCGTCTTCACCCAGCAGAACAACGTCATCAACACGTTGAACGTGCTCTTCGCGATCCAGCGGTACGTGCCGGAGTGCCACCTCGTGAAGCTCGGCACGATGGGCGAGTACGGGACGCCGAACATCGACATCGAAGAGGGCTACATCGAGATCAACCACAACGGGCGGAGCGACTACCTGCCGTTCCCGAAGCTGCCGGGCAGCTTCTACCACCTCTCCAAGGTGCACGACTCCCACAACATCCACTTCGCCTGCCGGATCTGGGGCCTGCGCGCCACGGACCTGAACCAGGGCGTCGTGTACGGGATCCAGACGGACGAGACGCAGCTCGACGACCGGCTCCTCACGCGTTTCGACTACGACGACGTCTTCGGCACCGCCCTCAACCGGTTCTGCCTGCAGGCGGTGATCGGCCATCCGCTCACCGTGTACGGCAAGGGTGGCCAGACCCGCGGGTACCTGAACATCGTCGACACGCTGCAGTGCGTGGAGCTCGCGGTGGCGAACCCCGCGCAGGCCGGCGAGATGCGGGTGTTCAACCAGTTCACGGAGGAGTTCTCCGTGCTGCAGCTCGCCGAGCTCGTGCAGAAGGCGGGCGCCGAGGTCGGCCTCGACGTGGCGATCGACCCGGTCGACAACCCGCGGGTGGAGCTGGAGGAGCACTACTACCACCCCGTCCACACCAAGCTGCTCGACCTCGGCCTCAAGCCGCACCTGCTGAACGAGGCGCTGATCGAGTCGATCTTCAGCACCATCGAGCACCACAAGGGCCGGGTGATCACCGATCACATCCTGCCGCGTGACCGGTGGCGTCAAGCCGCGGACGCACCCGCGTCCTAGGCACCATGTCGGCGCTCCGGTTCCTCGGCATCATCGCGGCGCTGGGGTTCGCGCTCTTCGCCGTGCGCGGGCACGCGCGGCGTCGGATCAGTCGGCTGAGCCTGATCATCGCGATCGTCCTCGCGGTGACGGTGATCTTGCTGGCCATCTGGCCGGGCGTGTTCGACCCGGTCTTCACGACGTTCAATTTCCAGGCCGGCAACGATCGCCGGCTGATCTTCGTGCTGATGGTCGCCGTGCTGGTGATCCTGTTCCTCCTGCTGCGCGTCCAGTCGGCCGCGGACGTGAACGAGCGCAGCATCCGTCTGCTCGTGGAGGCGCTCGGCCAGGAGCGGTTCGACTGGGAGCGCGCGGCCACGCTGCCCGAGGGTCCTCGCCTCGTCACGGTCTCCCCCGCCTTCAACGAGGCCGAGAACGTCGCCGCCGTGATCCATCGCATCCCGGATCAGCTCGACGGCTTCCGCGTGATCTCGCTCGTGGTGAGCGACGGATCCGAGGATCGCACGGCCGAGGTGGCGCGCGGGGCCGGCGCGTTCGTGGCGGAACTCCCGATCCGCCGCGGCGGGGGCCTCGCGCTGCGGGTGGGCTACGACATCGCGTTGAAGCTCGGCGCCGACATCGTCGTGACGCTCGACGCCGACGGCCAGCACATGCCCGAGGAGATCCCCGTGATGATCGGGCCGATCGTGCAGGGCGACGCCGACTACGTGAACGGCTCTCGCCTGCTGGGCACCTTCGAGAAGGAGAGCCTCGTCCGCCACATCGGCGTGCACTTCTTCTCACGCTTCATCACGATCCTGACCGGGCGCCGGATCACCGACCCCTCCAGCGGGTACCGGGCCGCGCGCGCCGACCTGTTGGAGCAGCTGGTGTTGGAGCAGGATCAGTTCTGGACCAGCGAGATCCTGATCGAGGCGCTCCGTCACAAGGCGAAGGTCGTCGAGGTGCCCGTCACGATCGAGGCGCGCAAGGGCGGCAAGTCCAAGAAGCCGAAGTCGTTGAAGTACGGGTACTACTTCTCCAAGGTCATCATCCAGACCTGGCTGCGCTAACTCCAGCGGTATCGACGCCCGCGTTGTAGCCTCGGGCAACGATGGGCTTCCCCCTGGACCCTCGGTGGCGACGGGCACGCCATCTCGAACGGGACGCTCCCCCGAGCGTTCCCCCCGGCGTGGTGACCGCGAGCGCGGCGATCGGCCTGATCTTGGGCGCCACGATCGTGGGGTACGTCTTCCTCTCTCCGTTCCTTCGAGGGAGCGCCACCACGCCCTTCGGCTTCGACACGCCCCACTACATCTGGCGATCGAACCTCGTGATCGCGCAGGGCCTGGACGGCCTCGACCACATGGACGCGAGGCTGCTGGCCAACCCGAACCTGGATCGGCCGGCCGCTCCCGTCTTCGCCGCCGTCACGGATCGGACGCTCGGGATCGATCCGGGGTGGCTCGCGTACATCGACCCCGCGGTCTTCGCGATCTGCCTGGGCCTCGCCGGTGCGGCCTTCGCGCGCGAGATCCTGGAGGAGCCGCTCTGGAGCATGCCGATCTACCTCGTGCTCCTGGGGAGCTCACTGATGGTCGTGCGCACAGCGGTCGGGAGCCTCGACAACCTCCAGGTCGACGCGGTGTTGATCGCCGGGGCCGCGGCGGCGCTGCTCTTCGGCACGCTGCGACGGGGTGGGTTGGGCGCGGTCCTGCTGTTCGTGGGTGCGTTCCTGATCCACTGGATCTTCTCCGGCCTGTTCATGCTCCTGCTGCTGGGTCTCGCGCTCGTCCTCGCGCCCGCGTCCCTCGCGAGGCATCGGCGCGGCGACCGGCTGCGCGCGACCCCGTCGATGCGGATCGGTGGCCTGGCCATCGGCTCCTCCATCGTGGCGTTCGTGGTGCTCGCGATCTCCTCCGGCTCATCCGTGAACGTCCCCCATCCATCGCGGCACCAGATCGAGACGAAGGTCGCCATGCGGATCCCCATGCTCCGTGTCCCGTTGAGCGGCGCCGTCGCCGCCCTCGGGACCTTCGCCCTGTGGTGGCCGAGGTCCCCCCGACGCAGGATCGGGCTGACGATGCTGGTCCTGTGGACGCTGTCCGTGCCCGTGGGGTACCTGGTGTACGCCCTGAGGGACCATCACCTTCCGCTCTACCGCGTCGTCGAGTTCGCCCTGGCCGTGCCGATCCTCGCCGCCGGGCTCGGCGTGGGGCTCGTCTGGATGGGCTGGCGGTACCTGCGGGTGGCGGGGGCGGTCCTGGGCGCCCTGGTCGTCGTGGCGGGCATGGTGGTCCAGCTCCGCGCGAGCGCGGACGCGTGGGAGGGGTCCAAGTCCCTCATCCTCCCGGCGCGGAGTCAGCAGGTGGCGACGGCCGCCGACTATCTCGAAGCCGTCCATGCCCGTGGCCCCGTGGTCTTCGTCACGGAGCTCCCCCTCTACGCGGGGACGAGTCAATCGATCCGCGCGGGCATGCCTGGGGATCTGGTGCCAGAGGTGCGAACCTTCTTCGGCAACGCGCGCGATCTCCTCGCGGGGCGGCAGACGATGTTCCCCAGTCCCACCCTCCAGCGGGCGTCCGACCTCACCTGGGGGGCGGTCGAACCCGTGCTCGATCAGGGCTACATCGCGCTGTTCCTCACCACGCTGAACCCCGTGGCGGATGCTCCCGCCGACGCGCTCCCCGTCGCGCCCGGCGTGTTCCTGATCCGTGGCCCTACCCCTGCGTCCGTCGTGCCGCTCGCTCCGTTGCCCGACCCGAGCCCGGGCCGCCTCATCCGCACCACCTTGGAGATGTTCGCGTTCCTGTCCCTGACCGGGCTCGGATGGGCGGCCGGAACGACCGACAGCGGCTGGCTCACCCGGGTGGCGCTCGCGCCCGCGTTCGGCTTCGCGATGCTCGTCCTGGTCGCGGTTCCGGTCGCACGCCTCGGCGCACCGCTATCACGGACAGCGGCGTGGGCGATCGTGGTCGCCACCGCGCTGTCGGGATGGGTGGTCTTCTCGGTCGTGCGCGCCACCGGCCCCAGGCGGTCGGCTGCCACCCAGGGGGCGGAAGGATCGGATCCGGCAGCGCGGTCGCCAGAGCACTCCGGCGAACCTGCCTAGCGCGCAGCCCACCCGACCTCCCAGGCGAGGACCGGCACGGGCAACGTGATGCCCACCACGTAGATCACCTTCGCCATGCCCGCATCGAACCCGCCCAGCGCGCCGACCAGCGCCGCCACGAACAGGACCGGCGCCGCCACGCGCCACGGACCCCAACCGGGGCGGTGGCGCACGACGACGAGCGACGCGGCGGCGGCCGCGACCGTGGCGAGCGTCGCGACCAGGACGCCGGCGAGATGGAGCGTGCCGTGCCAGGTAGCCGGGGCGCCGCCCACGTCGGTGGGGAACGCCAACATCAGGTCGCCGAACGCCACGGCGAGGAAGCTCCAGGTCACCACCGGCGCCCCCAGCACCGGGGCGAGCGCGAAGATCGCGAACACCGCATAGCAACCGCCCAGCCAGAGGAACGCGAGGATCTGGGGCACCGCGGCGGGCGGCCCTCCGGTGGCCATGCTGCTCGGCCAGCTCACCCAGCCGCTGCTCGCGACCACGTCGCGGCGCAGGGCGGCCATCGCGAAGCTCACCATCAGGAACCCGATCGGCCCCGCCGCGCCCACGGCGGCCGCCCACCGGACGCGTCGGAGCTCGCCCTCGGGCAGGGCCGTCACACGGCCGCCGCCACCGCGCCGGCGAGCCGCGCGTTCGCCTCCAGGAGCGCGAGGTTCGCCTCCAGGCTGCGTCCGCCCGTGAGCTCGGCGAGGGCGGCGAGGAGGAACGGCGTGCGCGCCTTCCCGTGGACGCCCGCCCGATCCGCCATCGCCTCGGCCTGCGCGGCGGCGCCCGCCACCTCCTCCGCCTCCATCGCGGCGCCCTCGGGAACGGGGTTGCAGAGCAGGAGCGTGGACCGGGTGTCGAGGTCGAGCGCCGCGCGCAGCATGGCGGCGGCGTCCGCGGCAGTCTCGGCGCGGTGCTCCAGCTCCACCGGGGCCTCGCGCGCGAGGAAGTACGGGAGTCGATCCACCCCGGCGCCGATCGCCGCCACGCCGAGCTCCTCGAGCTTCTCGGCCGTGGCGGCCGGATCGATGATCGACTTCGGGCCCGAACAGACGAGCATCCCCGGCGTGCGCGCCAGCTCCAACAGGTCGGCGCTCACGTCGGGATCCTCGCCCGGGTGCACCCCGCCGATCCCCCCGGTGGCGCTCATCGGGATGCCGGCGCGCGCGGACGCCCAGATCGTGGCGCTCACCGTCGTGGCGCCCACGACCCCCGAGGCCACGGCGATCGGGAGGTCACGCCGCGCCACCTTCGTCGCGCGGCCAGGCTCCGCGAAGCGCGCGAGCTCGCCGTCGTCGAGGCCCACCACAACCGCTCCCTCGATGACGCCGACCCACGCCGGCACGGCGCCCGCGCGGGCGATCGCGGCGCTCATCCGCTCGATGCACTCGAGGTTCCTGGGATGCGGCAGCCCCTGGCCGATCACGCTGGTCTCCAGCGCCACCGCGGCGGTGCCCGCGGCGCGTGCGGCGACAACCGCCTCCCCCACGCGGAACGCGCTCACCGGACCCCCTCCTCAGGCCAGGCCCGGGCGCTGGAGGCCGCGAGCGCGCCGGCATGCGCGGCGCGGGCGAGCGCCTCCTCCGCGGCCGCCCCGCGCGCGAGCGCGCCGAGCAGCACCCCGTCGAAGGCGTCGCCGGCCCCGGTGGGATCGACCTCACGGATGGACTCGCCGGGCACACGGTGCACCGCGCCGTCCACCACCGCCACGGCGCCGCGCGCCCCCAGCTTCACGGCGGCCACGGGGAACCGCTCCCCCAGGGCCCGTGCCGCACCCTCGTCCTCCAGACCCGTCAGCGTGCGCGCCTCGCGCTCGTTCGCGAGCACGACCGTGGCCCGCGCCGTCGCCTCGAAGAACCGGGACACCCCGAAGGACTCGACGAGCGGCCAGGAGGCGGCATCCACGGCGATCAGGGGGGCCACGGCCCTCTCCATGGCCGCCAGGGCGGTCGCGTGCGTGTCCTCGTGCAGGAGGAGGTAGCCGGAGACGAGCACCGCGCCGCAGACCAGCATCCCCGGCAGCTCCTCGGCGCGCAGGTGCGCGTTGGCGCCACGATCGGCCACCATCGAGCGCTCCCCCGCCTCGTGCATCACCAGCATCGTCCCGGTCGCCGCGTCCGGGTACGGCGTGAGGTGCATCTTCACGCCGCGCTCGCGCAGGGCCTCGGCCAGGAGCCGGCCCGCGAGGTCGGCGCCCACGCCCCCGTGCACGCGGGCCTCGGCGCCGTCCCACACGGCCCAGACCGCCGCGTTCGCCGAGGTGCCGCCCGGCTGCACGCTCACCGTGCCGTGCACGTCGCCCCCGTGCACCAGGGCCCGGGCGTCCGCACGCACGTCCAGCATCACGTCGCCGATACACAGGAGATCCACGGCGGAAGCCTACGCGAGCGGCCCGCCCGGGCGGTCGGGCAGACCCTTCATCAGGGACCCGTGGCCCAGGCCCCGAAGGCGGCCCAGAACGGATCGAGCCCGGGATGGGTGAGGGGCTCCTCCACCCCGTCCCGGACGAGCACGCGTCCGCTCCCGGCTTCCGTCAGCTCCCCCACGACGGCGGCCTCGATCCCCTCGGCGGCGAGCGTGGTGACGAAGTCGTGCGCACGCGCGGGCACGACCGTCGCGATCAAGGTGCCCTCGCTGATCGAGGTGTACGGATCGATCCCGACGTGCTCGCACACCGCACGCACCTCGGGTCGCACCGGGATCGCGTCGAGGTCCACGCGGATCCCGGTGCCCGCGGCCGTCGCCACCTCGAGGAGGCCGCCCAGGACGCCTCCCTCCGTCGCGTCGTGCATCGCGGTCACCCCGCGCTCCCGCAGGCCGAACCGGGTCGCCACCCGCGCCTCGGGCACCACCGTCATCTTCGAGAACAGGGCGTCGGCGTCCGCCACGACCCCGACCCCGACCCCGGCGGCGAGCCGGTCCGGGAACGTGGCCGCGAAGAGCGCCGTGGCCTCGATCGCCGCGCCCTTCGTCACGACGACCGTTTCGCCGGGGCGCGCCATCGTGGGGGTCACGTACGCATCGGCGGGCCCGACCGCCAGGCAGGTGGCCCCGCCCACCATCGGCCACGCGCAACCGTCGTAGCGGGCGGTGTGTCCGGTCACGACCGCGATCCCGAGGTCGTCGCAGGCCCGGGAGAAGGCATCCCACAGCGCCGTCAGGTCCTCGTCGGAGATCTCGGGGGGGAGGTTCAGGTCGACCGCCATCCATCGCAGCGGCAACCCGCTCGTGGCGGCGTCGGACGCGAGGATGTGCACGGCGAACCAGGCCGCGCGCTCCCAGCCGTAGGCCGGGACGACGAAGACGGGATCCGTGGTGAGCGCCATCGCCACGCCGTCGGCGACCCGCACCACGCCCACGTCCACCCCGTGGCGAGGCCCCACGAGGACGTCCGGGTCGCGAGCGCCGAGCCTGCGCAGGATGACCTGTTCGAAGAGCTCGGCCGTCGCCTTCCCGGTGCGTTGCGCGCTCACGTCGTCGCCCCCGACCCGCGACGCCACGCGACGATCGCCGCACGCAGCTCACGCGTCGCGGCCACGGGGTCCTCCGCCGCGGCGACCGCGGAGACCACCGCCACGCCGGCCGCGCCCGCCGCCATCACCTCGGCGGCGTTGCCCGCGTCGATCCCTCCGATCCCCACGACGGGCAGGCCCGAGGCCTCGGCGACCGTCGTCACCACGGATGGCCCACCGGCCACGGCCTCCGGCTTGGTGGGCGTCCCCCAGACGGTGACGCCGAGGTAGTCGGCCCCGGCGGCGGCCGCCGCGCGGGCCTGGGCCGCGTCGTCCACGCTGATCCCGAGGACCAGGCCGGGCCCGAGGCGACCCCGGGCTTCGAGCGGGGCATCGCCTTGGCCCACGTGGGCACCGTCGGCACGCACGAGGGCCGCGACGTCCGGCCGGTCGTTCACGATGAACAGCACGCCGGCACCGCGGCACGCTTCGGCGAGCTCGCGCGCGAGGGGCACCAGCTCGTCGTCGTCCAGTTCCGGCGCGCGCAGCTGCACCGCGCTCGCGCCTCCCTCGATCGCGGCGAGCGCCACCTCGCGATGGCCGCGACCGGGCACGAGGGCCCCGCTCGTGACGACGTACAGCTCGAGCGATCGCGGATCGACCATCGCAACTCCCTCCGCCGGCATTACCCGGTTCAGGTTCGGTCGGGTCGCGGGCGCCGCACGTCGATCACGCTCAGCCCGCCTCTCAGCCCGGTCCTCCCGAGCTCCCCGGTGGTGCGAGGGCAGTATAGGTCAGGGTCCGCCGACGGCCGGGGTGGGCGGCGACGCGGGATCGATCCTCGGCGCCGGCTCCATCGCGCGCGCCACCGCCTTCTCGCGCAGGAACTTCTTCCAGTCGCTCGACTTCACCGACAACGTGATGTCCGTGACGATCTGGCCGACGCCGATCACGAGCAGCACCACCGCGCGACCACCAGGGAGCGCCGGAGGCGGGCCAGAACGCCAGCGCCACGAACGGCGCGCACTTGGTGGCGATCGCCCCGGAGGCGTGGAACCACGCGCGGCTGTCCGGATCGGCGCGGAGGTACGTGGCGTAGGCGGTCTTCAAGCCCGGGCGGGGCGGCGGGGGTCCCCCGAGGAAGCAGTCCGTGAAGCGGATCCCGATGGCCCTGCCCACCAGCCAGTGCGCGGGCGTGTGCACGGCCACCGCCCAGATGCCCCCGGCGAGGATCAAGGCGAGGCCCTTCACCCAGGCGGTGGTGGAGGCGAACGCCACCCACACCGCCGCCCCCCCCAGGACGATCCCCAGCACCATCACGAGGTTCCCGACCCACACGGGGGCGCGGAGCCGCACCCCGGCCCGGAAGGCCGCGGTGTCGATGCGCCCGATCTGGTCGGCGTGCGCCTCGACGAGGACCCGGTCGCGCTTGACGACGGCCACCAGCCGCCAGAAGCCGAGCTTCCCGAGGTCCGCGACGTCGACCACGCCCGTGTCCATGGCCCCCTCGATCGCGTCGAGTCGCGCGCCGATGCCGTCCGATGCAGTTCCGCCAGCCTCCACGGTTTCGGTCCCTTCCGACCGTAGAATCGCGCCCGGACGCGCTTCCGACCGAGCGCTTCCCCCAAGGGAGGAACACCACGTCCAGGAGTATGACCCACCCGGCGCCTCCGGAAGGACCCGGAGGCCATGCACTCGTCACCCTCGACGGGCGTTACCACATCGTGGAGCGCATCGCCGCCGGGGGCATGGGCGAGGTCTTCCGCGCGCACGACGCCGTGCTCGCGCGCGAGGTCGCGATCAAGGTGCTGCACCGCTCGCTCGCGGGCGACCAGTCCTTCGTCGATCGCTTCCGCCGCGAGGCGCGCGCCGCGGCGGGCCTGTCGCACCCCAACATCGTCGCCGTCTACGACTGGGGCGCGGTCGACGGCATCTACTACATGGTCATGGAGTACGTGCGCGGGCGCGCGTCCCGGGAGCTGCTGAACCGCTACGGCAAGCTCGAGCCCGCCCAGGCGGCCGAGGTCCTGCGTCAGACGCTGCTCGCCCTCGGCCACGCGCATCAGCAGGGCCTGGTGCACCGCGACATCAAGCCCGAGAACATCCTGATCACCACCGACGGCGTCGTGAAGGTCACCGACTTCGGGCTCGCGCGCGCCTACGCCGACGGGCGCCAGACGCAGGCCGGCACCGTGACCGGCACCGTGCAGTACCTCGCCCCCGAGCAGATCCGCGGGGAGCCCGCCGATCCCAGGAGCGATCTGTACTCGCTCGGGATCGTCGCGTACGAGTACCTCACCGGGAAGCTCCCGTTCACCGGCGAGACCGCGATGTCGATCGCGTACAAGCACCTGTCGGATCGGGTGCCCAAGCCGTCCAGCGTCGTGCCGGCGCTCCCTGAGGATCTCGACGGGTTCGTGGCGAGCGCCACCGAGCGCGACCGCGAGCTGCGGCCCGAGTCCGCCTCGGCGATGCGCCGCGACATCGAGGCCATCGAGCCGGAGCTGGCGCCCGCGCGGTCCCTCGCCGGGCTGGTGGACGACATGCCGGAGATCGTGGACGACGACGGGAACGCCACCGAGTCCGTGGCGGTGGCCGCGCCGACCGCCACGCAGACCATCACGCGCACGGTGCGGATGCGCCGGCGCCGCTGGCGCACGTGGCTGGGCGTGGTGCTGGCCGTCGTGGCCCTCGCGGCGTGCGCCTGGGGGATCTGGACGTACGTCGTGCCCCACAAGGCCCCCGTGCCCGACGTGACGGGCGCCACGGTTGACCAAGCGCGGTCCCAGCTGGCCGACGCCGGCTTCGTGGTGAAGCTCGCCGAGGGCCGCTACACGAGCGACGTCCCCGCCGATCACGTGATCCGGGTCACGCCCCCGCCGGGCACCGTCCTCAAGAAGGGCGACGAGGTCACGCTGGTGCCCTCCCTCGGACCTCCTCCGGTCGACGTCCCCACGATCGAAGGCAAGACCCTCGAGAAGGCGCGCACGCTCGCGGAGAAGGCCGGCCTCACGCTCGCCGTCTCCGACCGTCGCTACGACGACACCGTGCCCGCCGACGTGGTGATCAGCCAGGATCCGGCCTCGGGCCAGTTGCCCGAGGGAGAGGCCGTGCAGGTCGTCGTGAGCCAGGGCCCGCCGCCGCAGCCCGTCCCGCACGTGGTCGGCAAGACGCAGGACGTCGCCGCGTCCCGCCTCACCGCCGCCGGCTTCCACGTCGCCGTGAGCGAGGCGTTCTCCACCAGCGTGGTGCGCGGGCGCGTCATCAGCGTCTCGCCGGATCAAGGGGCGCAGGCGCCCTATGGATCCACCGTCACGCTCACCGTGTCGAAGGGTCCCGAGACCTTCCCCGCACCCGACTTCGGCGGGCTCTCACGTAGCGCCGCGCAGTCCCTCGCCGACGGGTACGGGCTGGTCCTCAGCTTCGCGACGGTCCCGGGCACGTCCGGCGGCATCGTGTACAGCCAGAGCCCGGGGGTCGGCACGGTCGTGCGTTACGGCGACACGATCACGCTCTACATGGTGTGAGGTTCGGAGCCCACGTCCGCCGGGGCTCCGAGGCCACCCGCGGGGTGGTCGCGGAGTGCCGCGCACGTGGGGCCGACTGCGCGCAGATCTTCGTCTCCAACCCCCGTTCCTGGGCGGGGCCCACGATCGGCGAGGAGGCCGCCTCGGCGTTCCGCGACGCCTGGCGCGCGTCGGGCCTGGGACCGCTCGCCGCGCACGCGCCCTACGTGGTGAACATCGCCTCGCCCGACCCGGCGTTCCGCGAGCGCTCCCGGCAGGTCGCCTCGGCGAGCGTCCGCGCGTGCGACGCGATGGGCGTCGATCTCCTGGTCCTGCACAGCGGCGCGGGCGGCCCCGGGGTCGACGCCGCGGAGGCCCGGTCGCGCGCCGCGGCGTCGCTCCGCGCCACCCAGGACGACGCCGAGGACGCTCGCGTCGTGGTCGAGCTGATGGCGGGGACCGCCGGCGCCGTGGCGTCCACCGTCGCCGATGCCGCCGCGCTGCTCGAGGAGACGGATCGCGAGCGCGTGGGGCTCTGCCTCGACACCTGCCACCTGTTCGCGGCCGGCTACGGCCTCGACACGTCCGAGGGCGTGGCCGAGCTGTTCGCGGAGCTCGCGACCCACGCCCTCCTCGAGCGCGTGGGGCTCGTCCACGCGAACGACTCGAAGTTCGGACGCGGCGAGCATCGCGACCGCCACGAGAACATCGGCGACGGTGCGATCGGCGTCGCGGGCTGGCGCGCCCTCATGTCACGTCCCGAGGTCGCCGGGTGGACCTTCGTGCTGGAGACCCCCGGCGACGCGGCGCGCCACGCCGCCGACATCGCGACGCTGCGCTCGCTGGCCTCCGGTTAGGGCTCCAGCTCGGCCCCGCGGCCCTCCTGGTGCGCGTAGCGCTCCTCGGCGAAGGGCTCGGCATGGATGTGGTAGCCGCGCACCTCCCAGAAGCCGCGGCGGTTCTTGGCGCTGAACTCGAGGCCGGTCAGCCACTTCGCGCTCTTCCACGCGTAGCGCTTGGGCACCACCAGTCGCAGCGGCCAGCCGTGCTCGGGGGTGAGGTCCTCACCCTGGTTGCGCCAGGCGAGCAGGACATCGTCGTCGGCCATGGCCTGGAGCGAGAGGTCGGAGGTGTAACCGTAGGCGCAGTGCGCGATCACCCACTTGGCCTCCGGCTGCGGGCCCGCCTTCTCCATGATCGTGCGGAACGACACGCCCTCCCAGGTGTTATCCAGGGTGGTCCAGCCGGTCACGCAGTGCATGTCGGCGTCGACCGTGACGTTCGGCAGGGCGCGGAGCTCCTCGTAGCTGAGTGTGAAGGGGTGCTCGACGAGGCCCGAGACCTCGAGGTCCCAGTCGGTCCCGTCGAACGTCGGGATCGGGCCGTAGTGCAACACCGGCCAGGACTTCACCAGGCGTTGGCCCGGCGGCACCCGCGCCGCGATCTCCGGCGGATAGTTCTTCGTGAACAAGCCCATCGATCCTCCTCCGCGTGCGTCGCCTCAGGACGGGGCGATCATCCGAGCGATCGCCACGCGTCCAGCGCGAACGCGACGCCGTCGTCGTCCACGTCGACGTGGGTCACCATCCGGACCTTCCCGCCCGCATGGGTGGCGCCCACGCCGAGGGCCTTCAATCGCTCGAGGGTCTCGAGCATCGGCAGCCCCACCGCCTCCGTGTCCACGAAGACCATGTTCGTTTCAACCTGGGCGAGATCCACCGAGCCCGGGAGCGTCTCCTCCACGCCCTCGGCGAGGCGGCGGGCGCGCTCGTGGTCCTCGCGCAGGCGGAGCGGTCCCTCCTCCAGGGCGACGATGCCCGCCGCGGCCACGATCCCGGCCTGGCGCCAGGCGCCGCCGAAGAGGATCTGGAGCCTGCGGGCCTCCGGCATCAGGGCGTCGGGGCCGCAGAGCAGCGAGCCCACCGGCGCGCCCAGCCCCTTGGAGACGCAGAACATCACCGTGTCGGCCTCGCGCGCCCACGCCGAGGCCTCGACGCCGGCCGCCGCCGCGGCGTTGAACAGTCGCGCGCCGTCGAGGTGGACCCGCACGCCCGCGTCCAGGGCCACCGCGCGGACCTCGCGCATCACCTCGATCGGCATCACGCGCCCCCCGGCGGCGCCGGCCGTGTTCTCGACCGCCAACAGGTCCACCATCTCGACGTCGTAGTACGTGTCGGGCTCGAGCAGCGTGCGGACCTGGCCGGCGTCGACCCATCCGCGCGGGCCCGGGTCGAACGTGCGGAACGCGATGCCCGAGAGCACCGCCGAGGTCATCACCTCGGTCGTGGCGACGTGCGCGGCGGCGGGACTGGCCACGAGGTGGCCGCTACCCAGGACGTGGAGGCGCAGCGCGATCTGGTTCGCCATCGTGCCGGTCGGCAGGAACACGGCGGCGGCCTTCCCCGTCACCTCGGCGGCCAGCTCCTGCAGCCGGTTCACGGTGGGATCGTCGCCGTACCAGGCGTCGCCCACCTCCGCCTCGGCCATGGCCTTGCGCATGGCATCGGAGGGGGTGGTGACCGTATCGGAGCGCAGGTCCACACGGTAGGCAGCCATGCGCACGAGTCTAGTCGGGCGGCCGCGAACGACCAGCCGGCGCCGCGCCGCCGCTCGGCGCGCGCGTGACTAGTAGAGGAACATCGGCTTGCCGTCGACGTGACGGATCTTGGGGCGATACTCGGCGGTGTCGTAGAGCGCGTCCACGTCGACGCGCTTCACGCCCTGACCCAACACCGTGAGCGGCACGTTCACGTAGTTGCCGTTGCGCAGGGCGACGAGCCGACCCGAGGTCCCCTCGATCGCCAGGTCCGCCGCCATCACCGCGTAGTTGATCGCGACCATGAGGTCGAGCGCGTCGGGGCTCCCCGAGCGCATCAGGTAGCCGAGCTGCTGGTAGATCATGTCGGAGCCGGTGAGCTCCTTCAGCAACTCGCTGGTGAGCTGCCCCACCCCGCCGAGCTTCCGGTGCCCGTAGGCGTCGGCCTCGCCGCCCTGGACCATCTCCCCCCCGTGCAGCACCGCGCCCTCGGAGATCGTGAGCATCGCGTAGTTGCTGGGGTTGGACCGCTTGTCCTGCATCAGGAGCTGCGCGAGCCGCTCGATCTCGAACGGCACCTCGGAGATGATCGCCCGGTCCACCCCGGCGAGGTACGCGGAGACCAGCGAGGTCTCGCCGCTGTAGCGCCCGAACACCTCGACCACCGCGAGGCGCTCGTGCGACCCGGCGCTCGTGCGCAGCTGGTGCACGAAGTTCACGGTGCGCGTCACCGCCGTGGAGAAGCCGATGCAGTAGTCGGTGCCGTGCACGTCGTTGTCCATCGTCTTGGGGATCGCGATCACGGGCACCCCCTCCTGATGCATCCGCAGGGCGAACGAGAGGGTGTCGTCGCCCCCGATCGGGATCAGGGCATCGATCCCCAGGTGCTCCACCACCCGGACCGCGTGGGCGGTGTGGTCCCGTGGTCCGTCGTCGGTGCGGCCCTCCATCAGGAAGTCGGGTTCGTCGGCCGGCTTCACCTTGGCCGGATTCGTGCGCGAGGTGTGCAGGAAGGTGCCGCCCGTCCGGTCGATCGTGCGCACGACGCCGGGGCGCAGGTCGATCGTGTTCTCCGCGATCGTGGGCGGGTCGTCGGGGTTCACTGCCAGCAATCCCCCCCAGCCGCGCCGCAGCCCTACCACGTGGTGGCCTTCGGACGCCGCCCGCGTGACGACCGCCTTGATCGAAGCGTTCAGGCCGGGGACGTCGCCCCCGCCGGTCAGGATGCCGAGTCGCATGCGGGCAGCCTACGACGCCGGGCGCCCCTGCTCACCGACACAGGACCTCGGAGACGCGCCAACGCTCGGGAGGCACCGTCCGGGGGCCCGACGCAACCTCGGCGATGGGGGTCGCGACCACCTCGTCGCCGCGCACGCCGACCAGCGCGCCCCACCCGCCGGCGAGGGCGCGGTCCACGGCGGCCTCCCCCAGCCGCATCGCGAGCACGCGGTCGTACGCGACCGGCGAGCCGCCGCGCTGCACGTGCCCGAGCACGGTGATGCGCGTCTCGAACCCCGTGCGCGCTCCGAGCTCCGCGGCCACCAGGCTCCCGATCCCGCCGAGCCGCGGCCAGCCGTTCGCGTCGAGCGGATACGCGGGAACCTCCATCGTCCCGGGCGCCGGCATCGCGCCCTCGGAGACCACCACGATCGAGTAGGGCCGACGCTCCAGATGCACCTGCTGCACGCGGCGCGCGACGAGGTCCATGTCGAACGGATGCTCGGGGATCAAGATCACGTCGGCGTTGCCGGCGAGGCCCGCGGTGAGCCCGATCCAGCCGGCGCTACGCCCCATCACCTCGCACACCATCACGCGGTGATGGCTCTCCGCGGTGCTGTCCAGCCGATCCACCAACTCGGTGGCGATCTGCGCGGCGGTCTGGAAGCCGATGCTGTGATCGGTTCCCGCGATGTCGTTGTCGATCGTCTTCGGGACACCGATCGCGGGCACGTCGAGCATCGCCGCGCTCGCCCCCATCGTCCCCTCGCCGCCGATGACGATGAACCCGTCGAGGCGGTGCACCTCCAAGGCCTCGTTCACCCGGTCGATCCCGTCGGGCAGCCGGAACGGTTGGAGCCCGCCGGTGCCGAGGATCGTGCCGCCGCGCGGGAGGATCCCGCGCACGTCCTCGCGCGTGAGCTCCTGGGCGTGGCCCTCCACCACCCCCCGCCAGCCGTCGCGGAAGCCGAGGACGGTCGACCCGCCCTCCGCGTCGGTGTGACGGACGATGGCGCGGATGGCGGCGTTCAGGCCGGGGCAGTCCCCGCCTCCGGTCAGCAGGCCCAGGCGCACGCCGCTGCCTTCGCGATCGTCGTCCTCATGCGCGGAACCCTATCCAGCGCGCCCGGCGACGGCACCCCGCTTCGGTAGGATGGAGCGGATGGCGATCGTCGCGGGCCTCGTGCCGCATCTCAGCGGGTTCCTGCAGTGGTTCTTCGTGCTGCTGCTGGTCGGATTGGTCGGGCTCGTCGGGCTGTTCTTCATCTACGTCGCCGTGCAGTTGGTGCGCAACCCGGGCCGGGGCGCGCCCCCGCGCCGCTAGTCCCTGACGATCTCCGTCCCGGCCACCCCTCGCAACGCGGCGGACGCGTCCTCCAGGTCGGCGATCACGGCCCGCGTGCCGCCCGCCTTCACGAACCCCATCGCCGCCTCGACCTTCGGCCCCATCGAGCCGGATCCGAACTCCCCCTTCTTCAGCAGGGCCGCGGCCTCCTTCACGGTCATGCGATCGATGTCCTCGGGCATGAAGGAGCCATAGCCCCGCTGCACCTTCTTCACGTCCGTGAGCACCAGCAGGGTCGACGCGCCCACCTCGTGCGCGAGGATCGCGGCCGCGAGATCCTTGTCCACCACGCCCTCCTTGCCGATCAGGCGAGGCCCCTCCTCCACCACCGGGATCCCGCCGCCCCCGCTCGCGATCACGATCACGCCGTCGGCGACGAGCTGCTCGACGATCGGCGTCTCCACGATCGAATAGGGCTTGGGCGAGGGCACCACCCGCCGCCAACCACCGTGAGGATCGGCCTTCATCGTGTAGCCCCGCTCCGACTCGAGGCGGCGCGCCTCGTCCTCCTCGTAGTACTGACCGACGAACTTGGTCGGGTTCGCGAAAGCCGGGTCGTCCGGGCGGACACGGGTGAGCGTGAGCACCGTCGCCACCGGCCGCTCCATCCCCCGCTCGAAGAACACGTCGCCGATCGTGACCTGGAGCAGGTAGCCGATCTGCCCCTGGCTCTCGGCCCCACAGACGTCGAGGGGCATCGGGTGCACGATGCCGGCCGCCGCCTCCTGCTGCAGGAGGATCCGGCCCACCTGCGGGCCGTTGCCGTGGGTGAGGACGACCTCCCAGCCGTCCGCCGCGATGTCGGCCACACGCTCGGCCGCGGTGCGCGCGGCGCGGTACATCTCCTCGAAGGTGTCCTCGGCGCCGCGGCGGAGCAGGGCGTTGCCGCCCAGGGCGATCACGACCCGCTCCACCGGCGCGGCTCCTCCTCGGTCGGACCGGAGCTCAGCCCAGGACGGGCTTCAGCACGTCGGTCAGCTGGGGCGAATCGGGCAGCACGTCGAGGTCGTAGCGCACCCGCACGGCGGGCTTGCTGATCTCGATCACGCGTCGCAGGTCGATGGGCGTGCCGATCACGACGAGGTCCACGTCCGCCGCGTCGATGATCTTCTCCATCTCGGCGAGCTGACCCTCCGAGTAGCCCATCGCCGGCAGCACGGCGCCGACGTCGTACTTCTCGAAGGTCTCCGCGATCGATCCGAACGCCCACGGGCGCGGGTCCACGATCTCGGCGGCCCCGTTCCGCTCGGCGGCCACCACCCCGGCGCCGATCTTCATCGATCCGTGGGTGAGCGTCGGGCCGTCCTCGACGACGAGCACGCGCTTGCCGGCGATCGTTTCGGCGTCCTCGGCGGTGACGAGCGAGTTGGCCTTCACGACCGTGGCCGACGGGTTCACCTCGGCGATCGTGGCATCGAGCTGCGCGACCTGCTCCGGCGTGGCCGAGTCCATCTTGTTCACGATGATCACGTCGGCGGCGCGGAGGTTGGCCTCCCCGGGGTGGTACGTGAGCTCATGGCCCGCGCGCAGCGGGTCCACCAGCGTGATCCACACGTCCGGCCTATAGAACGGCAGGTCGTTGTTGCCCCCGTCCCACAGGAGCACGTCGGCCTCCTCCTGCGCCTGCGCGAGGATGGCGCCGTAGTCCACGCCGGCGTAGATCACCGTGCCCGACGTGATGTGGGGCTCGTACTCCTCGCGCTCCTCGATCGTGCAGTCGTAGCGGTCGAGGTCGGCGAGCTCCGCGTAGCGTTGCACGCGCTGCGCGGCGAGATCCCCGTACGGCATCGGATGGCGCACCGCGACGACCTTCTTCCCGGCGTCCTTGAGGACGCCCGCGATCGCCCGCGTGGTCTGGCTCTTGCCGACGCCGGTGCGCACCGCGGTCACGGCCACCACCGGGATCGTTGCCTCGATCATCGTGGCATCCGGCCCGAGCAGCAGGAAGTTCGCCCCGGCGGCGAGCACCTCGCTGGCCTTGTGCATCACGAACTCGTGAGCCACGTCGGAGTACGAGAACACGACGTCGTCCACGTCGAGGTCGCGGATCAGCCGCGTGAGCTCCGATTCGTCGTAGATCTGGATCCCGTCGGGATAGTTGGGACCGGCGAGCTCGGCCGGGTACTTCCGGTCGTTGATGTACGGGATCTGCGTCGCGGTGAACGCGACGACCTCGGATCCGGCGTCCTCGCGATAGACGGTGTTGAAGTTGTGGAAGTCGCGACCCGCGGCTCCCATGATCAGGACACGACGCTTCGCCATGGCTCCGTCCTTTCGGAAAGGGTGTGATGCGCGGGGGGCGACGCCCGGGGCGCTCGGATGCGCCCGTTCCCGCTCTTCACCTCGGAGCCTACCCCAGGGTGCCTCGCACCGCATCGGGCCGTCGGACCCACGGTCCGGGGGGCGGGCGCACCGACCTCAGCGGGCGTGCCAGCGACCGTCCACGACGGTCCCGAACGGCTCCGCGAAGTGCTGGACGCCCACGAGCCACCCCCGTGCCTCGGCGCGGTCCAACAGGGCCTTCCGGCTGCGCGCGCCCGACTCCGGGTCCTCGTCGTGGCTCGACGGCCGGTCACGCAGACGCACCTGCGCCGGGTGGTGCAGCGCATCGCCCGTGATGAGCAAGGTCTCGTCGCCGTCCGCGAGCACCACGCTCCGGTGACCGGGCGTGTGACCCGGCGTGTGGAGCACGCGCACGCCGGGGATGATCTCGACGTCCGCCTCCTCCAAGGAGAGCATGCCCAGTTCCTCGAGCCGCTCCATCGCCCGGCGGGCGACGTAGTCCTCGGCGTCGTCCGCATGCGCGAAGTGCGCCCGATCCCCACGGTGCAGGTGATAGCGGGCGTTCGGGAACGTCGGCTCTCCTCCCCGGAGCGAACCCCCGGCGTGATCCGCATGGAGGTGGGTGAGCACCACGTGGTCGACCTCGGACAGGTCCCGCCCCGCCCACGGATGGGGCGCCTCCTCGGCCCACGGGGCGAACGGCGGGAAGGACCCGAGGCCGGTGTCGACGACGAGGACACCCGATGGGGTGTCGATCCAGAACGCGTGGACGTGCCACGGCCACGCGTCGAGCCCGGCGCCCATGAACGCCCACGGGTAGGCGGCGCGCTCGGCGTCCCAGTCCACCTCCACACCCGGGAGCTCGTCGGCGATCGCGAGCGGCGCGAAGCCCTCGCAGACCACCGCGACCTCCGATCTGCCTGCCCGCCACGACGTCACGTGCGCCATGCCCGGACCCTACCGCGCGAGGTCCTCGGGCGTGTCCACGTCGCGCAGCGTGCGACGCTCGGGGTCGAGCGCCGTCCAGGTGGGCGCGTCGATCACCGCGGTCCGCAGGGCGTCGAGGACGTCGCGGAGGCGGCGACGCCCTGCGTGCAGGAGGGTGTGGACCGCGTCGGCGGCGGGCCAGGTGCGCAGGACGCAGGGCAGGGGTCGCGCCCCGTCGCCGTCGTCGAGGGCCACGGCATCGACCCGCGCGTCCTCCAGCACCGCGAGCATCGTGCGCAGGACGGCCGGCTGCAGCTCCGGCATGTCACCGCCCGCCACGACCACGGCGTCCGAGCGCACGGCAGCCAGGAGTCCCTGGTGGAGACCCGCGAGCGGCCCCTCACCCTCCGTGGGGTCGTGGGTGGTGCGCACCCCCGGCGGGAGATCGACATGGGCGTCCGGGGCCAGCACCACGACCACGTCGTCGCACACCTCCGCCAGCCGCATGACCGCATGGTGCACCAGCGGGACCCCCTCGTACGAGGCCGCCAACTTGTCGGAGCCGAAGCGCGACGACCGACCGCCGGCCAGGACGAGCCCGGTGACGGAACCGGGCGAGCCTCCGGTAGTCTGACCCAGACTAGTCATCCTCGCGCCGCTTGCGACGCTGGACGTACTGGAAGCCGAACCGGCCCTTGATGCAGAGGTGCCCGCTCGTGACGTAGTGGTCGGTGGGGCTCGTGACCTTCACGACCGTGTTGTCCTGGACGTGGAGCTCGAGCTCGCAGCCCACGCCGCAGTACGGGCAGATCGTGTTGGTCACGGACTGCCGGGACTCGTCCCAGGTCCCCGCCTCGCGCATCTCGTGCTCGGACGAGAACATCAGCGCGCCCGTGGGGCACACCCCGATGCAGTTGCCGCAGTACACGCAGGCGCTCGCGTCGAGCGGGACCGCGAACTCGGTGGAGATGCGCGCATCGAACCCGCGGCCGGCCACGGCGATCGCGAACGTGTTCTGCGCGTCCACGCCGCAAGCCTCGACGCACTTGTAACAGAGCACGCACCGCGCGTAGTCGCGCACGTACAGCTCGTTGTCGATCTTCACGGGCTGGTACACGCCCTCGGCCACCGTCGGGTCCTCCGGCGCGTGATGGTGGCCGGGCTCCTTCGCGTCACGCTCCCCCGCCTCGAGCGGCTCCATCATCGCGCCGAACCGGTCGGGGTCCGTCCCGTACGCATCCATCCAGCGATGCACGTCGGCGCTCGCCAGATCCATCTCCACGCTGCTCGCCAGTAACTCCATCACGAGCTTGCGCGAGTGCCGGACCCGCTCGGTGTCGGTCGTGACCTTCATGCCCGCCTCGGCCGCGCGGCTGCACGCGGGCACGAGCGTGCGGGAGCCCTCGACCTCGACCACGCACACCCGGCAGGCGTTGACCGGCGTGAGGTTGTCGGCGTAACAGACCGTCGGGGTATCGATGCCCTCCGCGCGGCACGCATCGAGGATCGTGGCGCCCTCGGGCACGCGCACCGCCGCGCCGTCGACCTCGAGGTCGATCAGGCGCCGCGGCGGATCCAGGGGGACGGCGCTCATGCCTGCGCCTCCTCGAACAACCGCAGACGGGCGACGGCGGATCGCACGGCGCTCGCGGCCGTCTGACCGAGCCCGCAGATCGAGGCGTCCGTCATCACCCGGTCGATGTCGGCGAGCAGCGCGAGCTCGTCGGCCGCCGAGCCGATCGTGCGTTCGCTCACCAGTCGGTGCAGCGCCTCCTCCTGCCGGACGGTCCCCACGCGACACGGCACGCACTGACCGCAGGACTCGTCGCGGAAGAACCGCGCGATCCGCAGCACGATGTCGACCAGGTCCACGTCGTCGTTGAACGCCATCACGACGCCGGAGCCGAGCGTGTACCCCCCGGCGCGCGCGTCCTCGAACGAGAGGCGGATGTCGAGGTCGTCGGGCGTGACGAAGCCTCCCGCGGCTCCGCCGAGCAGCACGGCACGGAGATCGCCCACGACGCCGCCCGCCATCTGCAGCAGCTCGCGCAGCGTGATGCCGAAGTCGGCCTCGTACAGACCCGGGCGCGCCACGTTGCCCGAGAGGCAGAAGAGGCGAGGGCCGGTGGAGCCCTCGGTGCCGATCCGTGCGTAGGCCTCGGCCCCGGACCGCAGGATCTCGAGCACGTTGATCAGGGTCTCGACGTTGTTGATGCCGGTGGGCTTGCCGAACAGGCCTCGCTGCACGGGGAACGGCGGCTTGTTCCTCGGCTCGCCCCGTTTGCCCTCGAGCGAGTTGAACAGGGCCGTCTCCTCGCCGCAGATGTAGGCGCCGGCCCCGCGCCGCAGCTCGATGTCGAACGCGAAGCCCTCGCCCATCACGTCGTCGCCGAGGTAGCCGTGGCGGCGGGCCTCCTCGATCGCGTGCTGCAGGCGTCGCGTCGCGAGCGGGTACTCACCGCGGATGTACACGTAGCCCTGCGCCGACCCCGTGGTGAACCCCGCGATCGTGAGGGCCTCGATCACCGCGTAGGGGTCGTGCTCCATCACGATGCGGTCCTTGAATGTGCCGGGTTCCGACTCGTCGGCGTTGCAGATGAAGTAGTGGGGGTGCACGGGCTGCTCGGCGACGGCCTTCCACTTGACGCCGGTGGGGAACGCCGCGCCCCCGCGTCCCATCAGCTTCGCGTCGGTGATCTCGGCGATCGTCGCCTCGGCGCCGAGCTCGACCGCGCGCCGGAGCGCCTGATACCCGCCGTGCGCGTGGTAGTCGTCGAAGGAGTCCGGGTCGACGACGCCGACGCGTCGCAGCAGGCGCGGATCGGGGCCGTCGATCGCGGGTGCCGGATCCGGCAGGCCCAGCCGCGCACCGCGGCCCACCGCGGCGGCCTGCTCCGCGGAGGCGGGCGCGAAGACCATGTCCGCCGCACCCTCGCCCGCCCGCTGGTACAGGATCGCGGGCGCGCGCTCGCACAGGCCCAGGCACGGGCTCCGCATCCAGGTGACGTCGCCCGCGCCCTCCGCGGCCGCCCCGGCCGGGCCGTACGTGCCCTCGAGGTGCGCGCAGATCGCCTCGGCACCGCCGACGCGGCACGCGAGGTCGTCGCAGACGTGCACGACGGTCGCCGCCCGAGGCTCCACGCTGAACATCGCGTAGAACGTCGCCACGCCGTACGCCTCCGCGGGCGGGATCGTGAGGCGTTCGCAGACGTAGTTCAGGCCGCCCTCGCTGATCCAGCCCACGCGAGCCTGGAGCGCATGCAGCGCGGGGAGGAGCAGGTGACGCTCGTCGCGCGCGGCGCGGCCGCCGCGGGCCACGCGGTGGGTGACCTCGTCGCGGCCGGCGCCGTGCCAGCCCGACGCGGGCGCGCCCAGCAGGTCGTCGACGGCGGCGCGCTCCTCGTCGGTGGCGGCCGCCGCGGTCAGGTGCAGGTCCACGGGACCTCCTGGGGGGCCGGGCTCCTCACGCGCCGCTCCCCGGCACGGGGGCGCCCAGCTTCTCGATGCGCACGGCCGTGGCCTTGAACTCGGCGGTGCCCGATCGGGGGTCCGTCGCCTCGATCGTGAGCACGTTCGTATCCACCTGATCCGGGAAGTGGAAGGTCATGAAGACGAGGCCGGGTCGCAGCGCCGGATCGACGTGGACCGGTGCCCGCACGCTCCCCCGGCGCGAGGAGACGGCCACCATCTCGCCCTCGGCCAGGGCCATCCGCGCGGCGTCCTCGGGCGAGACGTCGATCGTCTCCCCCCGGCGCAGCGGCGAGGTGTAGGCACCCGACTGCACGCCCGTGTTGTACGAGTCCAGTCGGCGGCCCGTCGTGAGCCGCAGCGGGTACTCCTCGTTGAGCTCATCCACCGGCGGATCGTCGATCACCACGGAGAACGGCGCCTTCATCCCCTGCTCCGCCGGGTCGTCCGCCCACAGCCGCGCGTGCAGGAACTTGGTCCCGGGATGGGACTCGTCGGGACACGGCCACTGGATGCCGCCCAGCTCCTCGAGACGCGCGTACGACATCCCCGCGTGCATCGGGCTCAGCGAACGGAGCTCGTCCCACGCACCCTCGGCGCTCACCTCGCCCCAGTCCGCACCGAGTCGCGCGGCGAGCTGCGCGATGATCCACATGTCGTCCCGGGCGTTGCCCGGCGGCGTGAGCGCCGCGCGCACGCGCTGCACGCGGCGCTCGGAGTTGGTCACGGTGCCCTCGGACTCGAACGCCGAGTTGGACGCCGGGAAGACCACGTCCGCGAGCTCGGCGGTCTTCGTCATGAACATGTCCTGGACGATCAACGTGTCCAGGCCCTTCAGGAGCTGGACGGCATGCTGCTTGTCGGCCTCCGAGGAGGCCGGGTTCTCGCCGATCACGTAGACGGCGGTGAGGTCCTTGCGCTCCATCGCCTCGAACATCTGCGTGAGCGTCCAGCCGTACGTCGGGGTGATGGGCACGCCCCAGGCCGCCTCGAACCGCGCGCGCGCGTCGGCGTCCTGCTCGATGTCCTGGAACCCGGGCAGCTTGTTGGGGATCGCGCCCATGTCGCCCCCACCCTGCACGTTGTTCTGGCCGCGGAGCGGGTTCACGCCGCTGCCGTAGACGCCCACGTGCCCGGTGAGCAAGGCCAGGTTGATCAGCGACACCACGTTGTCCACCGCGTTGTGATGCTCCGTGATGCCGAGGGTCCAGCAGATCATCGCGCGGTCCGCCTTGGCGTAGGCGTGCGCCACCTCGCGGATCACGTCGGCGGGGACGCCCGTGACCGCCGCGCCGCGCTCGAGGGTCCAGTCCATCACCGAGTCCCGGTACGCGTCGAAGCCCGTGGTGGCGTGCTCGATGAAGGTGTGATGCTGGAGATCGTTCTCGATGATCTCCCGCGCGATCGTGTTCGAGAGCGCGATGTCCGTGCCCACGTCGATCCCGAGCCAGAGGTCCCCCCACTCCGCCGATTCCGTGCGACGCGGGTCCACCACGATCAACGACATCCCGTTGTGGATCCCCTTCAAGACGTGGTGGAAGAAGATGGGGTGCGCGGCGCGCGCGTTCGAACCCCACAGCAGCATGAGGTCGGTGTGCTCGACCTCCTCGTATGAACTCGTACCCCCACCTGCTCCGAACACGGTGGCCAGACCGACCACGGAAGGAGCGTGTCAGGTGCGGTTACACGAGTCGATGTTGTTGCTCAGCAGGACCTGACGAGCGAGCTTCTGTGCCAAGAAGTTCATCTCGTTGCTGGCCTTGCTGCAGCTGAACAGGCCGACCCCGTTGCCGCCGTTCCGCTCCGTGGCGGCGCGCAACCCTTCGGCGGCCCTGTCGAGGGCCTCATCCCAGGTGGCGATGCGCAGTTCGCCGTCGTCGCGGACCATCGGCTCGGTGAGTCGCGTGAGCCCGTTCTGCATCGAGCGGCTCCTTTCCACCGATTGCCGCCCCTATCCTACGTCGGGCGTCAGGCCGCCTGGGAACCGGAGGGCGCCGTGCCTGACCCCAGGTCCCGGTTGGTCACCCGCCGGACGACGGTCCATGATGGGGCCGTATGGAGAGCATCCCGATCGGCTCCGAGCCCTCGAAGGAGAACGTGGTGCCGCTGCGCGCCGGCGCCGATGAGGGCCCCGACGAGGAGTCCATGAGCTACGAGGAGGCCCTCGAGCAGGAGCTTCCCCCGCTCGACACCGAGTCCACCGAGAGGCCACGGCCGAACGAGGACACGGCCGCCATGCTGAGCCAGGCCCTGCGGGTGGGACTCGGTCTCGCCGTGACCGCGACGAACGTGGTGGGCGAGCAGCTCCGCACCGCGAAGGCGCGCGAAGACGGCGTGGAACCGACGCGCGAGGGTGGCCCCGAGCCCGTCGCCCTGCTGACGGGGGCCTCGCTCGGCATGGCGCTGCAGTTGGCCGAGCTCGCGGGGAAGGCCTTCGAGGCCGCCGCGGACGTGGTCGACCCGGTGGCCTCGTGGCTCGCGAGCCCCCCGCTGCTGCGAGGCGCCACGGACACGGCGGGCGGCGTGATGCGCCTCCTCGACGGCAAGTGGCAGGCGGAACAGGCCATCACCCAGCGCGCCGCCGAGGCGTTCGTCCGCGGCCTGGTGCCCGAACTCACACGGACCATCCTCGAGCAGATCGACATCGAGGCGGTCGTCGACCAGGTGCCGATCGAGACCATCCTCGATCACGTCGACGTGGACGACGTGATCAAGCGCGTGGACCTCGACGCGATCGTGCAGCGGATCGACGTGAACGAGATCGCGGAACGGCTGGATCTGAACGCGGTCGCATCCGGGATCGACATCAACGCCGTGGTCGCACGCGTCGACCTCGACGCGATCGTCAGCCGGATCGACGTGGCCGGCCTGGCGCAGGAGGTCATCGACGACATCGACCTCCCGGAGATCATCCGGGAATCCTCGGGGAGCATGGCGAGCGAGACCGTCCAGGAGATCCGGGTCCTGAGCATCAACGCCGACCGGTTCGTGGCGCGGTTGGTGGATCGGATCCTCGGGCGCCGCGCACGTCGCGAGGTGGCGGTGCACCCGAGGTCCGACGATGGCTGAGATGGCCGGGCCGCCGTCCGCGCGGGTGCGCACGCTGTACCCGCCCGTCGCGCGGGAGGAACAGGGGCTGCGCGCCGGCGTCGTGACGAGGACGGCCGTGATGGTGATCGACGCCGCCGTGGTCGCTGCGAGCGTGGGCGGCGCATACCTGGCCTGGGCGATCGTGAGGTTCATGCGGCACCCCGCACGGTTCTCGTGGCCGGAGCTCTCGTTCGAGGCCGCGGTCGTGCTGGGATACGTGCTCTGCGTGTGCTACCTGACCGTGACGTGGAGCACGACGGGACGCTCGGTGGGCAAGCGGTTCCTCGGCCTGCGGGTGGTCGGTCGTGGGGGGCGGATCCTGGGGTTCGGGCTCGCCCTCGTGCGGGCGGTGACCTGCGTGCTCTTCCCGATCCTGTTGTTCTGGTCCGCCGTCAGTCGCGAGAACCGTTCGGTGCAGGACCTGGTCCTGCGGACCTCCGTGATCTACGACTGGCGCTCGAAGGTGTTCGTCCCGGGTGACTCAGACGACGCGCTCGGGGTGGCTGTAGACGTTGCAGCGCCCGTCGCGGACGAACCCCACGACGGTGAGGCCGAGCCGCTCGGCCGCGTCGACGGCGAGTGAGGACGGCGCGCTCACCGCGCTGAGCACGGGGATCCCGGCCACGGCGGCCTTCTGCACCAGCTCGAAGCTCACGCGTCCGCTCACCTGCAGGACGTATCCGGCGAGCGGAACGCGTCCCGCCAGCACCTGCTCCCCGATCACCTTGTCCACGGCGTTGTGCCGCCCCACGTCCTCCCGCAGGGACACGAGGTCCCCGTCGGGTGTGAAGAGGCCGGCCGCGTGCAGTCCCCCGGTGCGCGCGAAGACGCGCTGTTTCGCCCGCAGGGCGTCGGGGAGCCCCACGAGCACCTCGGCGGAGATCTCCGGGCCCGGCCCCACCGGGCGCGCACGCCACCTCGACGTCCTCGAGGGCCGCCTTCCCGCAGATGCCACACGACGACGTGGCGTAGAAGTTCCGTTCGAGGGCCGACGCGTCGAACGGCCGCTCGAGCGTGACCGTGATCACGTTGTACCGCTGGTCCTCGCCCTCGAGGTCGTCGCAGTACGCCACGCGGCGCACGTCCGCCGGGGCGATCAGTCCCTCGGTGAACAGGAACCCCACCGCCAGCTCGAAGTCACCGCCGGGCGTGCGCATCGTGACGGCGACGCGCGTCGCCTCTTGGCTCGGGCCGGCCACGCGGATCTCCATCGGCTCCTCGGCCGCCAGCGCATCGGGACGCTCCGAGCGCACGCCCCCGTTGATGGCCACGACGCGGACGGAGGCCTGGTTGCGGCGGAGCGGTTCCTCGACGGCCATGCCACCCAGCCTAGGGGCTCCTCGGAGAAGGGTCCATCGTCCGAGTGCCCCCCTCCCCCGGGGGCGTAGCGTGCAGGTAGAGACCGTTCGAGGGCGCACGAGCCCGGGTGCGCCGGACGGAAGGAGGAGCGGCCATGACGATCGGACCGCTGGAACTGCTCGTGGTGCGCTACGAAGGTGGTCGCGTCGCCGACGCGATCGGTCGGGAGCTGGGCGCGTTGGAGCACGCGCACTCCGTGCGCGTGGTCGACCTCGCGCTCGTGACGCGAGCCGCAACCACGCCCGCGCAGGCGCGGCGGGTGCGTGAGATGACCGAGGAGGAGCTGCGACCCTTCGAGGGAGCGACCGGCGACCTGATGGGTCTCCTCGGGGACGACGAGCTCGATCGGGTGGGCGCCGCGCTGCCGCCGGACACCACCGCGGTGGTCGCCCTCGTCGAGCACACCTGGGCCACCGGTCTGCGCGACGCCGTGCACCGCTCCGGCGGCGTGCTCGTCACGGACGAGCTGCTCGCGCCGGAGGTCGTGGAGGCGCTGAACGCGGAGCTGCACGAGCTCGAGGTGGTCGGCGAGTGAGCAACGTGCCCCGGGTCCGTCACACGACCCGCTGCCACGGATGTTGCCCGAAGACGGTGCGGAGCCATCCCTGTGTCCACGCGCGCGGCCCGCAGCCCTGCGGGGTGGTGAGTTGCGTCGCGTGCAGTCGCCCCGTTGTAGCCGTTTCGAACTGATGACGGGCGAGGCGCCTCCCAGCGCCTGATCCGCCGATCGACCCTCCGGGCGTGCCGGGCCGGCGTCGCGCGGTTCGCAACCAGGGTTTGGAGCCCGCACCCCCGTGGTCGTATCGTCCGGAGGCCGTTGAACGACCGACCAACGAAGGGACGACGCCACCCCATGAAGTCCGGACTCGAGATCGCGCAGGAAGCCGTCCTCCAGCCCATCGCCGACATCGCGGCGGCGGCGGGCATCGAGGCCGACGAGCTGGAGCAGTTCGGCCGCTACCGCGCGAAGATCGAGCTCTCCGTGCTGGAACGCCTGAAGGACCGGCCCGACGGCAAGCTGATCATCACGACCGCCATCACCCCGACCAAGGCCGGCGAGGGCAAGACCACCACGAGCGTCTCCCTGACGCAGGGCCTCGGCAGGGTCGGCAAGGACGTGATGCTGTGCCTGCGCGAGCCGAGCATGGGCCCGGTCTTCGGGATCAAGGGCGGCGGCAACGGGGGTGGCTACGCGCAGGTCGTGCCGATGGAGGAGGTCAACCTCCACTTCAACGGCGACTTCCACGCGGTGACCGCGGCACACAACCTGCTCGCGGCCGCGCTCGACGCCTCGATCTTCAACGGCAACCCGCTCGACATCGACCCGCAGACGATCACCTGGCCGCGGACGATGGACATGAACGACCGCGAACTGCGCTACACGGTGGTCGGACTCGGCGGGAAGCCCCACGGGGTGCCGCGCGAGAACTCCTTCGTGATCACGGCGGCCTCGGAGGTCATGGCGATCTTCGCCCTCGCCGGGGACCTGCAGGACCTGCGGGCGCGGCTCGGGCGCATCCAGGTCGCCTCGACCCGCGACGGCCAGCCCGTGACGGCGGACGACCTGCAGGGCGGGCGGCGCGATGACCGTGATCATGAAGGACGCGATCAAGCCGAACCTCGTGCAGACGCTCGAAGGGCAGCCCGTGCTGATCCACGCCGGCCCGTTCGGCAACATCGCGCACGCGAACAACTCGATCATCGAGGACCGGGTGGCGCTCAAGCTCGCCGACTACGTCGTGACCGAGGCCGGGTTCGCCTCCGACCTCGGCTTCCAGAAGTTCTGCGACATCGTCTGCCGTTTCGGAGGGTTCGCCCCCAGCGCCGCCGTCCTGGTCACCACCGTGCGGGCCACCAAGTCGCACGGCGGCATGGCCTTCAACGACCTCGGGACCGAGGACCTCGACGCCCTGCGCCGGGGCATCGACAACCTCAGCGCGCACATCAACATCGTGCGCCAGTACGGGCTGCCGTGCGTGGTCTCGATCAACAACTTCCCCACCGACACCGACGCCGAGATCGCCCTGATCGAGGAGCTCGCCGCAGCCGCGGGCGCCGAAACGGTGGTGGTGAACCGCGCGTTCGCCCGAGGGGGCGACGGGGCCGTCGACCTCGCGAACGCGGTCGTGGAGGCCTGCGAACGACCCAACTCCTTCGACTTCCTCACGCCCCACGGCGCCGGGCTGCGGGAGCAGATCGAGGCGATCGCCACGCGCCTGTACGGCGCCGACGGGGTCGACTACCTCCCGCAGGCGGAGAAGGATCTCGCCCGGATGCAGGAGCTCGGGTTCGGCAACGTCCCCGTGTGCATGGCGAAGACCCACCTCTCACTCAGCCACGATCCGCTGATGTTGAACCGCCCGAGCGGGTTCCGGCTGCCGGTGCGCGCCGTGGTGCCCAGCGCGGGCGCGGGCTTCGTGGTCGCGCTCTGCGGCGACATGCAGCGCATGCCCGGACTCGGGAAGACCCCCGCGTTCCAACAGGTGGACATCGACGAGGACGGCCGCACCGTCGGCCTCTTCTGACCCGCAGGGTCAGTGCTCGGGGGGCATCACGCAGAACTCGTTGCCCTCGGGGTCGAGCATCACGGCCCAGACGCTGCCCTCCTCCTCGGCCCAGTTCCGCAGGGTAGCGCCGATCCCCTCCAGACGGATCACCTCCTCGTCGACGGTGTCGGCCGCCACGAGATCCAGGTGCACCCGGTTCTTGCCCAGCTTCGGCTCGGGGACCTCGGTGAAGAAGAGCACCGGCAGGAGCGCCTCGTCCTCGGGGGGCTCGACCATCACGCTGGGGTCGTCCTCGGGCTCCTCGACGCCCCGCTCCGCCAGTCGGTCGAGCTCCTCCGGACCGTAGGGCGCCACGCGCCAGCCGAGCGCCGCGGCCCAGAAGCGCGCGAGCGGCGCCGCATCCTCGCAATCGAAGACCACCGCGTCGATCCTCACGCGGGGAGCCTACGCCGGGGGCCCCTCAGGACGAAAGGCGCAGCTGGAAGGCGGTCTGGGCGGCCCGCAACAGCTCGTCGGCGCGGCCCTTGAGCGAGGCGAGCTCGTCGAGCATCGAGGCCCGCGCCGTCTCGTCCTTCAGCGACGACGCGTTGATCTCCACGTTCGCGATCGCGCAGAGGGCGCCGCAGTAGAGGGAGGCGGCGGCCGAGAGGCCGTCCGAGGCGGCCTGGGGGTTGCCCATCGCGGTCGCGTCCTCGGCGAGCTCCATCAGGTCCACCGATCGCCGCGCCACCTCCTGAGGCACCGTGGCCGCGGCGAGGTAGCCGGCCTGGATCGCGGCCGAGCGCGCGATCCGCTCCTCCTCGGTCTCCTTCGGCATCTTGAAGGCGTCCATCACCGAGTCGAACGCGTGTGCGTCGCGGTCGGCGAGCGCCAGGAACTCCGCCCGGGCCGCGTCCGCCGTGCCGATCATCGTCTGCATCCGACCCTCCAGGTCCTCGAACCCGGCCTTGCCCACCGTGAGCCGCGCCACCATCGCGATCAACGACGCCGCCGTGGCCGAACTGATCGCGCCGACCGCACCGCCTCCGGGCGTGGGGGCCTTCGACGCCAGCGCCTCGAGGTAGCCGTCCAGGGTCATCGACGCCAACGTCTGATCGCTCACCGTTCCTCCTCCTCGGCTCCCACGAGCCGTTCCAGGATCTGATGGTCTGGATCGAACCCCTCCAGCCGCAGGTACGCCACGTCCTCGGGTCCCAACGCGGAGGCCGGAACGAGACCCACGATCTCGGAATCGGTCACCCGCATCCCGCGCGCTTCCGCCAGGCGCGACACCTCGTCGAACGCGGCGCGGAGCCCCGTCACCTCGTGATCGACGAGGTTCATCGACACCGTCACGATGCCGCCCCGCTCGGGCACCGCGAACCCGATCCCGCGCACGGCGGGCAGGCCGCCGCCCGACTCGCGCACCGCGCGTGCGATCGCCTTGGCGGCCTCCTCGTCCGTGCCGTCCAGATAGACGTTGAACGCTACGAGCGGCTTGCGAGCGCCGACCGCGGTGGCCCCGGCACGCCCGATCTCGTGGGGCCCGAAGTCGGGGAGGCGCTCCCCCCGCGACACGGCCTCACGGAGGCCCTCGAACTCACCGCGGCGCACGTCGGCGAGGGAGACCCGGTCGGGCAGCAGCGCGGCGCGGTCGTAGAGGTACACCGGCACCCCGAGCGTGGAGGCCATCTGCGCCCCGAACCGGTGTGCGAGGTCGACGCATGCGTCCATGGTCACGTCGCGCACGGGCATGAACGGGATCACGTCGGCGGCCCCCATGCGGGGATGCCCCCCCGCGTGCCGGGTCATGTCGATGCGTGCGACCGCCACGGCGGCGCCGGCCATGGCGCTGCGGAAGCACGCGTCCGCGTCGCCGAGCACGGTGGTGTCCAGACGGTTGTGGTCCGGGTCCGCCTCCGCGTAGACGACGCGCGCGCCCGGCACGTGCAGGGCGGCGACGATCGCGTCGATCACGTCCGCACGCCGCCCCTCGCTGAAGTTCGGCACGACGCCGACCAGCTGCCCCTCGCCCATGGGGGCAGAGGATACGCGAGCGGGGCGCCCCGGCAGGGGCGCCCCGCTCGACGCGAGTCGATCCGCGCCGCGCGGCTCAGGCGCGCGGCTTCTTCTTCTCCGGGTCGTACGGGCTCGCCACGTCCACGGTCGCGGCCGCGGTCTCGTCGCCGACCGCCACCTCGACCTTCTCGCCGTCGTTCGCGACGCCGGCATCGAGGATGGCGAGGGCGATCGTGCCCAGGCGGGGGCTCGCCGCGGGCGACGTGACGACACCCACCTCGGCGCCGTCCTTCGTGACCGCGGCGCCGTAGTCGGGGACGGCGTCGCCTTCGATCCGCAGCGACTTGAAGCGCTTGGGCGGGTTCGCGCCGTAGGCCGCGAGCGCCTGCGCGCCCAGGCACTCCGTGTCCGTCTTGATGAACCGGTCCATCGAGAGATCCCACGGGGAGAGCTCGCCCGGGTTGTAGTCCACCGCGATGATGATCAGGCCGACCTCCGTGCGGGCTAGGTCGACGGCCGTGAGGCCGAACGGGACCCCTCCGGCCGTGATCAGGGCGTCCCAGATCGCGTTCGCGTCCTCGGGCGCACAGACGACCTCGTACCCCTTCTCCCCCGAGAACCCGGTCCGCTGGATCCACGCCGGGCGGCCGGCCACGGTCGTCGGCTCCGGCCAGATCCGGAAATACCGGAGGTCCGACAGATCGCGCTCGGTGAGCCCCTGCAACGTCTCCTGGGAGGTGGGACCCTGCACCGCGATCATCGCCAGGTCCTCGGTGATGTGCCGCGCCTCGGCGTCGAGGTCGTTGGCCACCTCGTTGAACCACTCCTCGATCGCGGGGGTGTTGATCATCATCCAGAACCGGCCGTCGGCGAGCTTGTACACGTTGCCGTCGTCGATCATCTTGCCGTCGCCGTCCACGAACGCCCCGTAGCGCACCTGCCCGGTCTCCATGCCCTGCAAGGAGTTGGTGAAGCGACGCTGGATCAGGCGCGCCGCGTCCGGGCCGACCACCTCGTACTTGCAGGTGGCGAAGAGGTCCCACACGCCCGTGCCCGTGCGGATGGCCTCGTACTCCTCCATCGGGTCGCGGCCTTCGTGCATCATCCAGGGCCAACCGTCCTCCCAGAGGAACTCGCCGTCATGGGCGACGTGCCAGTCGTGCAGCGGTGAGCGGTGTTCGTCGGTCATCCTCCGTGCCTCCCTCGTCTCGGTCCTGCGATCTCCTCCGGCGCCTCAGGCGCGCGGCCGTTCCTTCTTCGGGTCGTACAGGGCCAGCGCGTCCACGATGCCCGCGATGGGCCCCGATGCGCCGGCGACCTCGACGCGCGTCCCGTCTTCGGCCACGTCCGCACGCAGCACGGCGAGGCCGAGCGGGCCGAGCTTAGGGCTCGAGGCCGGGCTCGTCAGCACCCCGACCTCCTCGCCCTCGCGGGTGATCGCGGCCCCGTAGGCCGGCAACGTCTCGCCCTCGAGGCGGATCGTCTTGAAACGGTTGGGCGGAGCCTGCGCGATCTCGCGCAGCTTGTCCTTGCCCATGAACTCGCCCTCGGCATCGAGGGCCACGACACGATCCATGCCCATGTCGTACGGCGAGCGTCGATGCTCCTCGTAGTCATACCCGGTCACGATCATCCCGACCTCGACGCGCACCGGCTCGATGATGCCCACGCCGTAGGGCACGGCGCCCGCGGACTCGACGGCGCCCCAGACCTGCTCGGCGTGCGCCGGTGAGAGGAACAGCTCGTAGCCACGCTCGCCGCTGAACCCGGTCCGCGAAAGCACGACCGGAGCGCCGCCCACGGTCACCTCCTGAGGGATGAAGCGGAAGTACCTCAGGGCGTCGAGGTCGACGTCCGTCAGCGTACGCAGGAGCTCACGCGAGCGCGGACCCTGCACCTGGATGCTCGGCAGGCCGGCCCCGAGGTAGGCGAAGACGGCCTCCAGCCCCTTGGCGGCATCCGCGAAGTACTCCTCGCGCTCCATGACGTTGGTCATCACCCAGAGATGGTCCTCGGCGAAGCGGAACACCGTGCCGTCGTCGATCAACAGGCCGTCCTCGTCCAGGAACCCCCCGTAGCGCACCTGGCCGTCGGCCATGCCGAGGATGTCGTTGGAATGCGTGCGCTGCACCGCTTCCAGCGCATCGGGACCGCGGAACTCCCACTTGTTGAGGGGCGAGAGGTCCCACATCCCCACGCCGTCGCGCACGGCCGCGTACTCCCGATCCAGATCGCCGTAAGACTCCACCCACCACCAGCCGCCCTCCTCGACGAAGGTCGCGCCCTTCGCCTCATGCAGGGCGTGGAACGCGCTCTGGATGGACTCGCTCAACGGGGACCTCCGGTCGCGGGCGGAACGCGGGCGACCTGCCGGCGTCCAGACGGGTTATACCGCGTCATTGAACGGCTGTTCAAGTCAGGCCCGTCCCAGCCGGAGCAGGTCGCGGACGGTCGGACTCGGCACCTCGGGCAGGTGGGCCGCGAGCACCAGGAACAGCTGAGCCGTCACGAGGGCGTCGTCGAGCGCCTCGTGCGGGTTCGCCACCGGCACCTGCCACCGCCGGGCGGTGCCACCGAGCGGATAGCCGGGGCGGTCACGGCCGGGGGGTAGGGCGTCCGCCGCCATCGCCAGCTCGCGCACGTCGATCGTGCGACGTCGCCATCGGCGCTTGCCGCCCCCGAAGATGGCCGCGAGGAAGCTCACCTCGACGTCGGCGAACCACACGAGGAGGAACCGACCCTCGAGGGCGGCCCGGAGCGCGGCGCGGGCCTCGTCGATGCGCGGGGACCCCGCGAGGTCCTGCGGGCGGAGCTCGTGGATCGTCTGGGAGCGGGGCGACGGGGGGACGTGGGGCTGGATCAGCTGGTGCACCGCGCCGCGCATCAGGATGCGGCCGCCGTCCACCGGGACCGCGCCGTAGGAGACGATCGTGTCCGAGCGCATGTCCAGGCCGGTGGTCTCGAAGTCGAGGGCGGCGTAGCGCGCTTCGCGCCACGCCACCCCTCGGGCCCGGGGTGGCGCCGCCGGGACCTGCGTCACGGGTCGACCCGACACCGCACCGTCTCCGACTCGGTCACGACCACGTCCACCCGCAGGTCGAACGGCCCGCCGGGAAGCGCCTCGTCCAGCAGCTGGACCCCGAGGCCGACGCCCGCGCGCAGCGCATCCCCGCGCGTTCGCGGGAAGAACCGATCGTAGAACCCGCCCCCGTAGCCCACGCGTCGCCCCGTGCGGTCGAAGGCCACGGCCGGCGTGGCCACCACGTCGATGGCCTCGAGATCGATCATCGCGCCCGCGGCCGGCTCACGCGCGCCGAAGGTCGTCTCGGTCATGGGCTCCCCCGGGGCCCAGGTCCGCGCCTGCAGCTCCCCGTCGTCGATCCGCGGGAGCGCGACCCCGACGCCGGCCCCGAGGAGCCGCTCGATCAGGGGCATCGTGGGCAGCTCCGAGCCGAACGACCAGAACGCCATCACGATCCGCGCCTCGACCACCTCCGGGAGCGCCATGAATCGATCGGCCACGCGTTCGGCCATCGCCCGCCGACGCTGGGGGGGCACCGCATCCCGCACGGCGAGAACCTCGTTCCGCACGCGACGCTTGGCGCGCTTCAACTCCGTGCTGTTCACGGGCGCAGGGTCCGGGCGATCACATCCACGCGATCGGCGGGACCCACCGGCAGCACCACCAGCCAGGACGCGCCCGCGTCTTCGAGCCTGCCCGCGAACGCGCGCAGGTCCGCCACCGATCCCGTCCACACCCCGTCGAGCGAGAGGCCCTTCTCGGCGCGGATGGCCTTGAGCCGTGCGAGGTCGTCGTCGTCCTCCCCCACCAGGGCGATCCCGCCCCACGTGGGAGACACCTCGCGACCCTCCGCGAGCTCGTGCAGGCGGGAGGCCTTCTCGGCGAACGTGTCCGCGTCGAGACCCCAACCGTTCCAGGCATCGGCGGTCCTCGCGGCCACCCCCAACACCGCGTCGGACAGCCCACCCACCCACAGCGACGGCTCGCCGGATGGCAGGAGCGGCCCGGTCATCGCCGGCACGTGCGGACCTCCCTCCCATGCCCGGCCGTCGAAGAGGGCGCGCAGGGCGTTCGTCGTCTCTTCGAGCAAGGCCACCCGGTCCGCCGCCGGGGGGAACGGGATGCCGAAGGTCTCGTGCTCGGGCAACGAGGCACGGTCGCCCGCGCCGAGGGCGAGGATCGCCCGCCCCCCGCTCATCTCGTCGAGCGCCGCCGCCTCCTTCGCGAGAAGTCCCGCCGGACGCAGGGTCACGCGGGTCACGAGGGTGCCGACCGCGAGCTCCGGATGACGCGCCGCGACGGCGGCGAGCAGCGTGAACGGCTCCAGCGCGGGACGCTCCGGGCCCGACGGGGGGTAGAACACCGGCGGGAAGAGATGGTCCGGGGAGAACACGCCGTCCACCCCCAGGCCGGCGCAGCGCGCCGCCATCGACAGCGGCTTCCCGACGTCGGCGGTGAACACGGGGAGCGAGATGCCGAGCTTCACCCGAGCTCCTCGAGCGCGAGCGTGGCCGCGCCCACGGCGCCGGCGTCGTTGCCGAGCGTGGCTACCAGCAGCGGCACCTCGGGGCGGTGCGCGGAGGCCTCGACCGACGTGGAGAACGCGATGCGGGCCGAGCCCATCAGGAGGTCCCCCGCGGCCGCCACGCCGCCCCCGACCACGACGACCTCGGGGTCGAGGACGTTCACGAGGCCGGCGATGCCCTCGCCGAGCCGCCGGCCCACGCGCGCGAGGATGCCGCGCGCCACGGGGTCGCCGGCCCGCGCTGCCTCGGTCACGAGCGGCCCGCTCACCTTGGACGGGTCCCCGCCGCAGCGCCGGGCGATCATCGACTGGGGATGTTGGCTGGCGGCGTCACGGCCCGCCCGCGTGAGCGCGTGCCCGCTCGCGACCTGCTCCCAGCATCCGTGGTTGCCACAGCCGCAGAGCGGGCCCGCCGGTTCGACGATGATGTGACCGATCTCGGCCGCGAACCCGTGGGCGCCCCGCAGCAGCTTCCCGTCCACGATGATGCCGCCGCCGATGCCGGTGCCGACCCCCACGAACAGGACGTGGCGGTATCCGCGCGCGGCTCCGTGCCGATACTCGCCCCAGGCCGCCACGTTGTTGTCGTTGTCCGCGAACGCCGGCAGCCCGATCGATTCCCAGAGATGGTCGGTCAGCAACGCGTTCCGCCAAGCGAGGTTGGGCGCGAAGATCAGCCGCCCCGTCCCGGCCTCCACCAGTCCCGCCGCCCCTACCCCGATCGCCCGGACCTCGGGTGAGAGCACCGCGCGCGCGGCCTCCGCCATGGTGTCCAGGGTGGCCTGCATGTCGTCGGCGGGGGTGGCCAGGGCCTCGCGCGCGAGGATCTC
The DNA here is from genome assembly GCA_963810945.1 of uncultured Actinomycetes bacterium. Taxonomy (GTDB): domain Bacteria; phylum Actinomycetota; class UBA4738; order UBA4738; family HRBIN12; genus JAOUEA01. Next base: position 619,949 of record CAWEPI010000004.1, on the reverse strand, counting down.
GCCCTCAGCGCTCACCCGCAGGGCGGCCGTCTTCGTCCCGCCGACGTCGATGCCGATCGCCTGCGCCGTCGGGGTGCTCACGCCGGCGCGCTCACCCGATGTCGATCTTCTGCAGGTCCGTCGGGACGCCCTCGCCGGCGAACTGCTCCGCCCTGGCGCTCACGACGGCCTGCATCGCGAGGATGAACTCGCGGCCGGCGACGAGCAGGTGCTCGACCACCTCCGGACGCATCGGCTGGACGGAGGTGAGGGCGAGTCCGATCGGACAGAACCCCACGTTGCAGACGTGCGCCTCGGGCGCGCCGCCCGCGGCGTCGGCCTCGGGAGCGCGTGCCTCGGTCGGATCCTCGGACGTGGTGGAGGCGCTCGCTTCGTCCGTCATGCTCCGTTCCTTCCCTCCGCCGGCCCCGCCTCGGGGGGCGAAGGTGGACGGCCGAACAGGATCTCGAGGTGGTCGCCCGCGAAGTTCGCCTCGCGCACGACCATGCGCTTCAGGGTCTGCGGCAGGATCAGGTTGCGCTTGTACGATCCGACCCGCACGAAGAGCTCGTCGCCCCGGCGGTGGATGTCCATCTCGTCGCGCGAGACGAACGGGAGGCGCATCGAGAGCACGTATCCGGTCCCGCGCTTGCGCACGCGGATCGGATCGTCGTGATACAGGACCGCGGTGGCCTCGCGATCGCCGTAGACCTCGTCGCCCATCTCCACCAGGAGGGGCACGCCCACCATCTCCCGGTCGAACAGGCGTGCCTCGAGGATCGGCACCGGCTCGAACGACTCCCGCACGGTGGCCAGATGCTCGGCCTGGATGTCCTTCCACTTGCCGAAGTAGGGGTCGTTCACCTCCTGCGGGGATGATGCGGTTCACGATCACCGCGTCCACCCGGTAGCCGAAGAGGCCGAGGTACGTGTACGTGCGACGCGCCTCGGCGATCACCATCTTCTCCGGGTTCACCACGAGGCGCACGGACGACACGCGCTCGTCCGTGAGGATCTGCTTCACGTCATCGAGGTTGCGGTGCAGGCGCTCCACCGCGGCGAACACCTTGTCGCCCGCGATCGGCAGCGTCGTCATCCGGGAGACGATGGGCCGTACCGCCTTCACCACCTTGCGCTCCACAGGGAAGATCCGCTCGATGTACCAGTTCATGATCTCGGGGAGCGACAGCAGGCGGAGCGTCTCCGCGGTCGGCGCGCAGTCCACCACGAGCATGTCGTAGCTGCCGCTCTCGACGTGCGTCTTCACGTCGATCAGCGCGAAGATCTCGTCCAGACCGGGGATCACCGTGAGCTCCTCGGCCTGGATCGTCTCGGTCCCGGCCCAGTTCATCAGCTGGATGAAGTAGTCCTGGATCTCCCTCCAGTTGTCCTCGAGGCGTTCCTGGGCGTCGATCTGCTGGGCCCACAGGTTCTCCGTGATCAGCGTGGGCGCCGACTCGATCGGCAGCTCGAAGGAGTCGCCCAGGGAGTGCGCCGGATCGGTCGACATCACGAGCGTGCGACGGCCCGAGCGCGCGGCGCGCACGGCGGTCGCGGCGGCCACGGTGGTCTTGCCGACCCCGCCCTTCCCCGTGAACAACACGACACGCATGTGGAAGAGCTTACGTGGCATCGCGCGAGCGCGGGAGCCGAGGGTCGTGGCGAAGCGATGGAGCCCGACTCAGCCCATCTCGACGCGACGCTTCAGCTTCTCCAGGGCGTTCTCGATGACCCGCTTCGCGCCCTCGGTGCGCAGGAATCCCGGCACGAGCACCCCCAGCTCGACCGCGAGCCGATACGTGACCTTCGTCGTCCCGTCGTCGAACTCGTTGAGCAGGTACTCGCCGCGGATGTCGCGCACGGCTCCCCGAGCCTCCTTCGTCACCCACGACAGCCCTGCATCCCCGGGGGCGTACTGATAGGCGAGGGTGTACGCCGCCTTGCCGAGCACCGGCACGTCCACCTCGAAGGCGACCTCCGTCGCACGTCCGCCCTCCCCCCGCTGGCGCACGGCGACGCTGTTCACGTCGGCCCACTCCGGGTAGGCCTCGTAGTCCTCGATGACCTCCATGACGTCCTCGAGCGGGGCCTCGATCACGATGGATCCCTCGGCGTGCTCCATGCGTGCGGAATCCTACCGTTTGGCCGTCGCGACCACGGCCATCGCGAGCATCAGCACGGAGAGCATGACGACGGCGACCGTGGCCCACATCAGGGCGCGGGCGCTCACGAGCGGCTCCGCTCCTTGCGCCAGCCGGTAGGCCTCGAGGGCGGACCCGAGGTACACCGCGAGGGCCAGGATCGCGAAGAGGCCGAGGACCGCCGAGAGCATCCCCGACGCGGTGCCCGCGAGGGCGACGAGCACCGCCATGCCCGCGAGGATCGCGAAGAGGATGCCGCGCGCGAGGCCGTCCACCGGTCGCCCCACCTTGCGATGACCGAGGCCCGGGAAGACGAACGACCACAGCAGAGCCGTGGTCGGATCGACGTCCGGCGGTCGCTCGTCCCTGCGCATCAAGGCGGCGAACGGCGTCCCGCACACCTCACAGGTCTCCCGCTCGATCGCGTTGGCGTGATCGCAGGTGGGACAGGGCCATGTGGGGATCTTCGCGTTGGCTCCGCCCCGCCCCGGCGCCGTCGGGGGCGTCGGGCTCGTCGTGGCCGGGTCCTCCGCCGCGCGTGCGGCTCCTTCCGGCGCCGTCGGGGCTCCGACCTCGACGGCCCGCTCGCGGATCGGGGTGAAGCACTGCCCGCACCAGCTCGCGTCCGACGAGACGAGCGCCCCGCACGTCGGGCACCGACGCCCTCCCTCAGCCGCGGTGGGATCCTCCATGCGCGCCAGGGTACCCCCGAGCTCGCGACCGCCGAAGCACCCTCAACCGGCCGCCATCTGGAGCCAGAGCGCCAGGGTCTCGGCGATGCGCGGCCAGGTGTGCGCCCGTTCGACGCGGGCCCGCCCGGCCTCCCCCATGCGCCGAGCCAGATCCGGGTCTCCCAGCAAGCGGGCCACCGCGTCGCCCACCTCGAGCGCGCTCCGGCCGTCCACGAGGAGGCCGGTCTCGCCCTCCACGAGCGCCTCGCGCGCGCCGCCCGAATCCCCCACCACCACCGGCCGGGCGCACGCGGCGGCCTCGATGAAGACGTTGCCCCAGCCCTCGACCTCCAGCCCACCGAGCCGCGTCCTGCAGGGCATCGCGAACACATCCCCCATCGCGTAGTAGCGGGGAAGATCCTCCTCCGACACCTGGCCGCTGAAGAACACCGAGTCCCCGGGCGCGCCCGCGGCGAGCCCTCGCAGCGTCTCCTCATACGGTCCCCCGCCCACGATCATCAGGGCCGCGCCTGGGACGCGTCGCTGGACGTCGGCGATGCTCCTGATCAGCATGTCCTGGCCCTTGCGGGCGACGAGCCGACTCACGCAGACGACGAGCGGTCGATCGCCGATCCCGTGACGCAGCCGCAGATCGGCGGTCTCGAGGTCGGGTCGGAAGACCGTCAGGTCGGCACCCGGGTAGAGCACGCTCACCGGCACCTGTCGGGGCACGGCCGTGCGCACGGTCCGGGCGATGAACGCGCTGCACATCACCGGCACCCGCGAGGCTCTCGAGGTCGCGTAGCGCATCAGGGTGTGGGAGCCGGGCATCAGCGAGAGCCAGTACTCGAAGCCGTGGGCCGCCGCGAGGTAGGGCGTTCCCCGCGTCGCGAGGTACGGCCCCATCGTGGCCAACGGGTAGCAGGCGCCGAAGAGCACGACCTCCGCGCCGACCTCCTCAACCGCCGCCTCGACGCGCGCGGCGACCTGGGGGGTGGGGAGCAGGACGCGCTCGGGTTGGCGCAGGATGCGATAGGGCTGAGCCGCGTCGTAGTCGGCGGCGCCGTCCCGGTCGGGGCAGAACACCGAGACCCGTCCGGGAGGGAGGTGCTTCCATAGCGCCTCCAGGGTGCGCTGGATGCCCCCCACGCGCGGCGGGTAATCGTTCGTCACGAGGAGTGTGCCGGGAACGTCCATCGTGCCGATACTCTCCCAGAGGGGGTGGTGCCCGATGGATCCGCTCGACGCACCACGGGAAGAACTGGAGGCGGTCGAGGCCGGCCGGGCGTTCGCCGATCTGTCGGACTACCGCAAGGTCCGCGTGAACGGGGCCGACGCGCAGGGATGGCTGAACGACCTCGTGACCTGTGACGTCGTGGCGCTCACGCCGGGGTCCGCGCACCGCTCCCTGCTCCTGTCCCCCACGGGGCGCATCCTGGCGGACTTCGGTCTGGGGTGCGACGACGAGGGCTACCTGCTCCTGCAACCCGCCGACCAACCCGACCACATCGGCCTGCTCCTCTCGCGCTACGTGCTGTCCTCCGCGGTCGACCTCCGTGACGCCACCAACGAGCTGGCGTTGTTCGCCGTGCTCGGGACGGCCCGGGAGCTCGTCGGGCGCCCCGGCCTCACGCCCTCCGTCGTCGGATCCGGCGTGGATCTCGTGATGCCGGTCGGCAAGACCGCGTGGCGCATCGAGGACGGCCTGGTGCGCCACGACCTCGTCGAGGTGGGCGCGGTGACGCTCGAGGTGCGCCGGATCCACGCGGGCACCCCGCGCATGGGCGTCGACTTCGGCCAGGACGCGCTGCCCGCCGAAGTGGGCCTGGACTGGACGATCGACACCGCCAAGGGCTGCTTCCTCGGACAGGAATCGGTCGCGAAGGTTCGCAACCTCGGTCACCCCCCTCGGGTCCTCCGGCACCTCCGCGCGAACGTTCCCGTAGCCCCGGGCGCCACGGTCGTCGCGGGCGGGACGCCCGTCGGGGAGGTGACGAGCGTGGCCGTCGACGGCACGGGCGCGGTGGCGTTGGCGATGGTCGCCTGGGCGTCGGCCGAGGGTCCGCTCCGCACCGCGGAGGGGATCCGATCTCGATGCTGTCGGCTCGATGGACTAGCCCGTTCGGGTCATTTCGAGTCCCGCTACCGGGGGTTCGCGGATTGCGTGCCTTGGACCCCTTCCGTTCGGCCTCACCCCTCTGTTATGAATCGGGTCCCGACGGTGCCCGCCGCCGGGGAACGCTCTGGGGAGGGGGAAGGGCACGTGAGGATCGATCGGTTCCCGGACGTGGACCTGAGCATGCTGCCGGGGAATCCGTCGCCTCCGGACCACTGGCAGGATCGGGCCGCATGCTTCGGCGTCGACCCCGACGTCTTCTTCCCGATCTCCGAGGAGGAGGCCGGCCCCGCGCTCACCTTCTGCGGCGCCTGCCGGATCCGGGAGGAATGCCTGGCCTGGGCGCTCAAGAACGGCGAGCGCTACGGGGTGTGGGGTGGCCTTACGGAGCAACAGCGACGACGGCTCCAACGCGCGGCCGTCGCCTGATCCGGCGCCCACCCCGTCCGCGACGATCGGCCGGACGCGTCCCCTAGACTGGCCCGGCGATGCCCTTCGACCCGACGCCGATCCGAGCCGCCGCACCTCTACGCATCAGCTTCGTGGGCGGCGGGACCGACTTCCCGCACTGGTACGAGGAGCACGGAGGCGCGGTGCTCTCCTCGACGATCGACCACTTCGTGCGCGTCACGATCACGCCGAGGACCGACCGCGAGGTCCGGGTCCGCTCCCTCGACCTCGGACAACTCGTCCACTATCACCTCGACGAGGGCCCTGAGTACGACGGGGTGATGGACCTGGCCAAGGCCGCGATCGACCGGATCGGTCTCGACGGTGGCATCGACATGGACATCGAGTCCGAAGCCCCGGCCGGCAGCGGCCTCGGCGGATCCTCCGCGCTCGTCACCGCGATCGCCGCCGGGCTCGCGATGCTGGGCACGCACGATTACTCGGCCGACGAGCTCGCGCGCCTGACCTACGCGATCGAGCGCGAGGATCTCGGCATCAGCGGGGGCTGGCAGGATCAGTACGCGGCGGCTCACGGCGGGCTCAACCTGATCGAGTTCGCCGGCGCCGGGGTAAGCGTGAGCCCGGTCCGCGTCGACGACGCCGTCCTCGCACGCCTGCGCGCCAACCTCCTGCTGTGCTACACGGGATACGTCCGCCGCAACGCGGGGCTGATCGACGCGCAGATCGCCCTGTACCGGAGCGGGCGCGAGGAGGCCCAGCTCGGGATGAAGCAGCTGTCGGAGATGGCCTACGCGATGCGCGACGCCCTGGAGGCCGGAGATCCCGATCGGTTGGGGACGATGCTCCGCGACGCCTTCGAGGCCAAGAAGCGGATCAACCCGCACATCGCGGAGCACACCCCCATCGACGCGATGCTGGCGCACGCGCAGGAGGCGGGCGCGAGCGGGGGGAAGATCTGCGGTGCCGGCGGAGGCGGCTACCTGTTGCTCTACTGCCTCCCCGAACGCCAGGGCGCCGTGCGCGAGTCGCTCGAACGCCTGGGTGGACAGTTCGCGCCCTTCGTCCTGTGGCCCGACGGGGTCCGGGCCCGCCGCGCGGACGCCGTCTGGGCTCCTTCGTGAGCCGCCGGTTCGTCCTCCTCGACCGCGACGGCACGGTCGCGTTGGCGTCGGGCTCGGCCCCCGACCTGATCGCCCGCGACCTGCGGGAGGCCGCGTCTATCATCTCGGCGCAGGTCCGAGAGGAGGCTGATTGAACCCCGACGAGGTCCGCGCCCGCGCACGCGCATACCTGCACGCCACCGCGCAGACGGTCCTGCAGGTGGAGGCCGGATGCCTCGAGGATGTCGCCGCCGCGGCAGAGATGCTGACCACCTGCCTGCGCGGGGGCGGGAAGCTGATGATCTGCGGGAACGGTGGGAGCGCCGCCGACGCCCAGCACCTCGCCACGGAGTTCGTGAGCACGCTGACGATCGACAACCCGCGACCGTCGATCCCGGCGATCGCCCTCACGACCGATACCTCCCTCCTCACCGCCATCGCCAACGACTTCGGCATCGAGGGCGTGTTCGCCCGCCAGGTCTCGTCGCTCGGACGCCCGGGCGACGCCCTGATCGCGATCTCCACGAGCGGGAACTCGGCCAACGTGGTCCGGGCGGCCGAGCAGGCGCGCGGCCAAGATGTGCGCGTGATCGGCCTGACGGGTGCCTCCGGCGGCGCGCTCGGGCCCGCGTGCGACGTCGCGATCCGGGTGCCCTCAACCGTCACGGCCCACATCCAGGAGTGCCATCTGGCCGTCGAGCAATTGCTCGCGTCCCTGGTCGAGGACGCGCTCTACCCCCGTTCCTGAGGGTCGGTCGGGGGTCCCCCAACCGAGGGACGGTACCCCGTTCGCGGTAGGGCGTTCTGCCTCATTCCCTCCATCCAGCACCGGAGCGACACGACCGATATGTCAGGCAGCAGAGGGATGCACGCCGAGGCACGAGGCCCGGTCACGACGAGGAAGGATGCATGGCGAGGATGTGGCGGACGCTGGGACGCGTAGCGGCGGCGCTGCTCTCCACCCTCGTCGTGGTCATCGGCTGGCCGGCCGTCCCCGCGCAGGCCGCCGGGCAGGTCACCAGCATCGCGAACGCCTCGATCACCGAGACGAACGCCACCGCGACCCTCAGCTTCAACGTCACGTACACGGGCGGCACCGCGGCCGAGACCGTCCACTGGGCCACGGCGAACGGGACGGCGACCGCCCCCGCCGACTACACCGCGTCCAGCAGCACCGCGAGCCTCCCCGCGGCGGGCTGCCAGTGCGCCACCGTGAGCGTGCCGATCGTCGGCGATCTCCTCGACGAGAGCAACGAGACCTTCACCGTCACGCTCTCGAGCCCCTCGGTGGGCACCTTGGGCACGGCGACGGCCACCGGGACGATCAACGACAACGACCCGGCGCCCGTCGTCGCGATCAACAGCGTCAGCCAGAACGAGGGGAACACCGGCACCGCGAACCAGGCCTTCACGATCTCCCTCAGCACCGCGAGCGGACGCACCTCCTCGGTGAGCTACTTCACCCAGAGCGGCACGGCGACGTCGGGCTCGGACTTCACGTCGAAGTCCGGCAGCGTCACGTTCGCCACGGGCGAGACCTCGAAGATCGTGAACGTGCCGGTGGTCGGGGACGTGGCGGTGGAGACGAACGAGACCTACACCGTCCGCCTGTTCGGCGCCTCGAACCTGAGCTACGCCGCGAGCCGCAACGGGACGGGCACGATCGTGAACGACGACGCGGGCCCGGTGGTCAGCGTCAACAACGTCATCAAAGTGGAGGGGAACTCCGGCACGGCCAACGCCGCCTTCACGGTCTCCCTCAGCCGGTCCTCCGCGCAGACGGTCACGGTGAAGTACGCGACCGCCGACGGCACCGCGACCGCCGGCTCCGACTACACGACGACCTCAGGCACCCTCACGTTCACCGCGGGCCAGACCACGAAGACGGTGAACGTGCCCGTGAAGGGCGACAGCACCAACGAGGCGGACGAGACCTTCTCCCTCACCCTGAACACGCCCGTGAACGCGACCGTGGGCTCGGCCGGCACCGGGACGATCACGAACGACGACGCCGTGACCTCGTTGAGCATCGCGGACGCCACCACGGCCGAGGGTAACGCCGGGAGCACGACCGCGTCGTTCACCGTCACCCTGGGGACGACGAGCGGGCAGACCGTCTCCGTCGACTGGACGACCACGGCGGGCACCGCATCGGCCGGCGCGGACTACGTCGCCGCGACCGGCACCGTCACCTTCCCCCCGGGCCAGACCAGCAAGACGGTGGGTGTCTCCGTCCTCGGCGACACGATCGACGAGGTGAACGAGACGTACACCGTGGACCTCACGAACCCGGTCGATGTGACGATCGCCGACAACCAGGGCCTCGGCACCATCACCGACGACGACCCCGCCCCGTCCATCGGCGTCACCGACGCGAGCGTCCTCGAAGGCAACGCGGGCACGGCGAACGCCGACTTCACCCTCTCGCTCAGCAGCGCGAGCGGCAAGACCGTCAGCGTGAACTGGACGACCACCGATGGCACCGCCACCGCGGGGCCGGACTACACGGCCGGGGGTGGCACCCTGACCTTCGCCCCGGGCCAGACCTCGAAGGTCGTCTCCGTGAGCGTCATCGGCGACGTCCTCAACGAGGGCGACGAGACCTTCTCCGTGGATCTCTCGGCGCCCGTGAACGCATCGATCGCCGACAGCCTCGGCGCGGGGACCATCATGGACGACGATCCGCAACCCGGCATCTCGGTCGACGACGTGAGCACGATCGAGGGCAACGCCGGCTCGACCAACGCTGTGTTCACGGTCTCGCTCGACCGAGCGAGCGGCCGCACCGTGACCGTCGACTGGACGACCACGTCCGCGAGCGCCTCGCCCGGCGCCGACTACACCACGGCCGGCGGTTCGCTCACCTTCACGCCGGGCCAGACCTCGAAGACCGTGAGCGTGGCGGTCAAGGGCGACGCGCTCGACGAGTTCGACGAAACCTTCACGGTGGACCTGACGAACCCCCTGCACGCCACGATCCAGGACGGCCAGGGCGTCGGCACGATCACCGACGATGATGCGCCCGCCGCCCTCAGCGTGAGCGACCTCTCGCAGGCCGAGGGCGATGCCGGCACGTCCCTCGCGACGTTCACCGTTTCCCTCGACGCGCCGAGCGGCAAGACCGTCTCCGTGGACTGGACGACGAACGACGCCACCGCACGGGCCGGTTCCGACTACGCGGGGGCCAGCGGGACCCTCACGTTCACCCCCGGCCAGACCACGAAGAGCATCTCCCTCAGCGTGAGCGGTGACGTGACGTTCGAGGCCGATGAGACCTTCACCGTCGACCTGTCGAACATCGCGAACGCGACGGTGGCGGACGGGCAAGGGACCGGCACGGTCCTCAACGACGATGCCGCCCCGACGCTCGCGGTCGGCGACCTCACCCTCAGCGAGGGCGACGCCGGAACCACGACGGCGACCTTCACCGTGTCGAAGACGGGCGCGACCGCGCTCCCCGCATCCGTCGACTGGGCCACATCGGACGCGACCGCGTTGGCCGGGTCGGACTACACGGGAGGCTCGGGTTCCCTCACCTTCACATCCGGACAGACCACGGCCACCGTGACGGTGACGGTGAGCGGCGACCTGACCTACGAACCCACCGAGGCGTTCCACGTCGACCTGTCGAACCCCTCCGGTGCCACGATCGCCGATGGCCTCGGGGTGGGCACGATCACGAACGACGATCCCCTGCCGTCGGTCAGCATCTCCGACGCGACGGTCTTCGAGGGGGACGGCGGACCCAAGGGCGCGGACTTCGGGGTCACGCTCTCCAACCCCAGCTACCAGACGATCACGGTGGACTGGGCCACGGGCGACGTCACCGCCCTCGACGGTGTGGACTACGCCGGTGCGAGTGGCACCGTGACCTTCGCCCCCGGCCAGACGGCGAAGACGGTCACGGTGAACGACATCGGCGACACCCTCGACGAGAACGACGAGACCTTCGCGGTCGGGCTCTCCAACGTGGCGTCCGCCTCGATCGCCGACGCTTCGGGCACCGGCACGATCGTCGACGACGACGGACCCGTCTCGATCTCCGTGAACGACGTCGCCGTGGGTGAAGGCGACCTCGGCACCACGCCCCTCGCCTTCACCGTGTCCCTGGACTACCCGTCCGGCAAGCCGGTCTCCGTCGACTGGACGGCGAGCGGCACGAGCGCCACGGCCGGATCCGACTTCACCGCGGCGAGCGGCACCGTGAACTTCCCGCCCGATGAGATGGTGAAGACCGTCACGCTGAACGTGAACGGCGACGCCGTCTTCGAGACCGACGAGGTCCTCGCCGTCGACCTGTCCAACGCCGTGAACGCGACCGTCAACGACGGGCACGGCGTCGGCACGATCACGAACGACGATGCGCAGCCCACGCTCTCGATCGACGACGTCACCCTCGACGAGGGCAACGCAGGCACCGCGAGCGCCACGTTCCACGTGACGCTCACCGGCGCCACCGAGGTGGCGGCCTCGGTCGATTGGACCACGGCGCCGGGCACGGCGACCGCGGGCTCCGACTTCTCGGCCGGCGGCGCCACGCTGAACTTCGCCCCCGGCGACACCTCGGCGACGATCGACGTGCCCATCCAGGGCGACACCACGTTCGAGCCGGATGAGACCCTCGTCGTGAACCTCACCGGCGCAGCCGGGGCGACCCTCACGGACACGCAGGGCGTCGGGACGATCCGCAACGACGACAAGCAGGTCACCAGGGTGAAGGCCGCGGTCGCCAAGACGAAGAAAGGTCTCCTCGCGAAGGGCACGCTCACCGGAGGCGCCGTCGGCGGGATGCGGGTGACCGTCGCCATCTTCAAGCAGAAGGGCAAGCGCTACGTGAAGGCCGGCGCGCGCACCGTGTCGCTCAAGAAGGTCAAGGACGGGACCGGTTCGTACCTCGCGAAGTTCAAACGGCCCAAGGCCGGTCGCTACAAGCTCGTGGTCACCTATGCAGGCGACGCCACCCACCTGGCGTGCACGGCCGCGAAACGCTTCAAGGTCTGACCGACCCGATCGGGACGCCCCCGGCCGTGTCACCGGCGCATCCCATCATGGGCCGGTGGACAGCTCTTCCCCGTCCCCAGCACTTGACGCTCGAACACCTGTTCGGTATCGTCGGCCTCCCCGTTCGGCCCCTCCGAACGAAAGGCGCGCGGTGCTCGCCGAGCCCATCCAGACCACGCTCGACGAAGGGATCCCGCTCTCGGAGGTGACCTTCTGCGTCGTCGACCTGGAGACGACGGGCGGCTCTCCCAAGGATTGCCGCATCACCGAGGTCGGAGCGGTGACCTACCGGGGCGGCGAGCGCCTCGGCGTGTTCCAGGCGTTGGTCGATCCGGGCGCGTCGATCCCCCCTTCATCGCCCAGCTCACGGGCATCAGCGACCAGCTGGTGGCTGGCGAGCCCCCCATCGAGGAGGTGCTCCCCGCCTTCTGCGAGTTCGCGCGCGGCGCGGTCTTCGTGGCGCACAACGCGCGGTTCGACTTCTCCTTCCTGAACGAGAACCTGGGCAGGCTCGACTACCCGCTGCTCCCGGGACCGCCCGTGTGCACGGCCAAGCTCGCGCGCCGCGTGGTCTGGCCGGACGTGCCCAACGTGAAGCTGCGCACGCTCGCGCAGTACTTCCGCACGCGCGCGACCCCGATCCACCGTGCGTTGGACGATGCCGAGGCGTGCGCGGAGGTCCTGCACGGGCTCCTCGATCTCGGCGGTCGGCTCGGCATCCTCACGCTCGGCGACCTGCGCGAGGCATGCCGCGCGCGCGGGCGACCGCACTTCGGCAAGATCCGCCTCGCCGACCACCTCCCCCATGCGCCCGGCGTCTACCTCTTCAAGGCGCGCGACGGGAGCGTCCTGTACGTCGGGAAGTCCAAGGACATCCGCACCCGTGTGAAGTCCTACTTCTACGGCGACGCCCGCAAGAAGATCGAGGACCTCCTCGGCGAGGTCGCCACGGTCGAGGGGCTCCGATGCGAGGGCGAGCTCGAGGCCCTCGTGCTCGAGGCCCGGCTCATCGGCTACCACGAGCCGAAGTACAACCGGCGCGGCAAGACCTGGCGCCGGAGCGCCTACCTCAAGCTCGATCCCTCCGAAGCGTTCCCACGACTCAAGGTGGTCTACACGAGCAAGCCCGCGGACGGCTGCCTCTACCTCGGACCCGTTCGGCACCAGCGCCCGAGCACGTCTGGCGAAGGAGGCGCTCGAAGAGGTCGTGCCCATCCGCCGCTGTACGCAGACGATGCGCGCCGCGACCCGCTTCGCGCCCTGCGCGCTGGCGGACATGGGCCGGTGCCCCGCACCCTGCGACGGCCGCATCGACCCCGAGCGCTACGGAGAGCTCGTCGGGAGGCTCGTCTCCTCCCTGACCGTTTCCCCCGGCGAGCTCCTCGGAGCGCTCGAGTCGCGGATGTCCCGGCTGGCCGACCAGGGTCGCTACGAGGAGGCCGCGCTCGTGCGCGACCGCTTGCGCGCCCTCGCGGAGGCCCTGGCGCGGACGCGACAGGATGCGTGGCTCGTGGGCGCCGACGACCTCCATCTCACCACCCAGGAAGGGCTGGCGCTGATGTTCCACCGGGGCACCTTGACCCCGGCAGGGGAACGGGCCGAGGCGCCCCCTCTGTCGCTCCCCTGTCCGCGTGAGCGCGCCGACGAGCTCGCGGCGGTGCGGTCGTGGCTCGACGGCCCACCCGCCCCGGATCAGCGGCGGCAGCGGCCCGTGGCCATCCGAGCCCGTGGCCGGCGGCGCCGCCGTCGCACGGATCCTGGCGCGCGCGAGGGCCGCCGACCTCCCCCCGCCCGCACATAGGCGAGACTGACGCCCCCGCTAGACTGACGGGCATGGACAGGGCCGTGATCCTCGAAGGCGCGCGGACGCCGATCGGCAGGTTCCTGGGATCCTTCTCCGGGACGACGGCCGTGGAGTTGGGCACGCTCGCCGCCGTCGAGGCGCTCCGCCGGTCGGGGGTAACGAGCCGATCAGGTCGAGCAGACCATCTTCGGCCATGCGCGGCAGGCCGGGAACGGTCCGAACACCGGCCGACAGGTGAGCATCCACGCCGGCGTCCCCCAGGCGGTCAGCGCGTACAACGTCAACATCGCGTGCGGCTCGGGCATGAAGGCCACCCAGCTCGGCGCCCAACAGGTCATGCTCGGGGAGGCCGAGGTCGTGCTCGTCGGTGGCATGGAGAACATGACGAGGGTCCCCTACCTGCTGCCGGACATGCGGCTCGGGTACCGGCTCGGCAACACGGAGGTCGTGGACGCGATGTACCGCGACGGCCTCCTCGACCCGCTCTGCGGCTTGATCATGGGCGAGACCGCCGAGAACCTCGTCGACATGTACGACATCTCGCGCGAAGAGCAGGACGCCTTCGCGTTGGAGTCCCAGCAGAAGGCCGCCTCGGGCAAGGAGCGCCGCGCGGCCGAGATGTTCCCCGTGGACGCGTCGGTCGGGCGCGAGACGGTCACGGTCGCCGAGGACGAACACGTCCGTCCGCAGACCACCCTGGAGTCCCTCGCTGCGCTGGCGCCGGTCTTCCGCGACGGCGGCAGCGTGACGGCCGGGAACTCCTCGGGACTCACCGACGGCGCCGCCGCCATGGTCGTGATGTCGGAGGCCCGTGCCGTCGCCGAGGGCCGCGAACCCCTGGCGCGCATCATCGGCATGAGCTGGGCGGGCGTCGACCCCAAGATCATGGGGATCGGTCCGGTCCCGGCCACCCACAAGGTGCTCGAGGCGACCGGGCTCTCCCTCGCGGACATGGGCGTGATCGAGATCAACGAGGCCTTCGCCGCGCAGGTCATCGCCTGCGAGCGCGAGCTGAAGTTCGACCGCGACACGCTCAACGTGAAGGGGGGCGGCATCTCCGTGGGCCACCCGATCGGCATGAGCGGCGCGCGGATCATCCTGAGCCTGGCCTACGAGATGCGGGCCCAAGGCCACGCCCTCGGCCTCGCCACACTCTGCATCAGCGGCGGCCAAGGTCTGGCCGTCGTCCTCGAACGCGCCTAACGAAGGAGCCTCCGTGAGCGTGCATGCCGTCGTGCTGATCCAGTGCGAGATCGACGAGATCTCCGAGGCCGCGCAGGCCATCGCCGAGATCGACGGCGTGAGCGAGGTCTACTCGGTGGCGGGCGAGTTCGACCTGATCGCGATCGTGCGCGTAGCCCAGCACGAGCTCCTCGCGGACGTGATCCCCGGGGGCATCGCCAAGGTCGAGGGCGTCGAGCGCACGGAGACCCTGATCAGCTTCCAGGTCTTCTCCAAGCACGACCTGGAGCGGCTCTTCTCCATAGGGTTCGACGAGGACTGAGCGCGTGTCCACGACCGGATCCGGGGACGACGTCGCCAACCTGGCGGGCACCCGCCGACTCCTGTGGGTCGCGCTCGCCCTCGACGCCGTGGGGGTCGCGTGGGCGATCCTGCTGCGCGCGATCCTCGGATGCGACCCGCTGCGCGCGCTCACGCCCGTGCTCGTGGTACCGCTGATCCTCGGAGCGGTGCTCGGCATCTCCTCCGCGGCCCGCGCTCCGATGCGGACGCTCGGTGCCGCGGCCTTCGTCGGCGGGCTCGTGGCGATCGGGGTGACGATCGTGGGGACCGCGGGACTGCGGTCCTGCTAGCGGAGTGAGCCCCGGTCGACGGGCGACTCAGCCCCAGTCGACCGCGACGGGGAGGGCCGTCCGTCCCCACTCGGACAGATCCTCTCCGTAGCCGGGCTGGTACTTCTCCAGCAGCAGCCGCCGGGCCAGCGCGTCCTCGGCGTCGCGGGGATCGAGCACGCGGGCCCGTGAGAGGCGACGCTCCTGCCCCAGCTCGAGGATCACCTCCGGGTTCACCTCCAGGTTGCGCACCCAGTCGCTGCGCTCCCGGCCTCCGGAGAGCAGGTAGACGACGCCGTCGTGCAGGGCGAACCAGATCTCGATCCGGTGGGGATCGCCCGAGGTGCGGCCCGTCGTGGTGAGGTAGCAGAAGGGCGAGGAGGGGTCGCCGCTCACCGCCGCTACCAGATGGCCCAGATCACGAGCGCCACGATCACGAGGAGCGCCGCCCCGAAGATGAGCAGATCGACCTTCTTGACCTTGCCGGGTTGCTGGTAGTTGAAGCCCATGGGACGCTCCCCTCAGACGCGGTAGTACTCGCGGAACTTCTGCGGCGAGAGCCAGTAGATGTGCTGGCGCACGGTCGAGGCGAACGTGCGCGCTTCCACGTGATCGACGCACGACCGTTCGCTCAACACGGTGCCGTCGGGCCCGGTGATCGCCACCCGCCACCCGGCCGGCGACTCGAGCACCTCGACGCCGTACCCGTTCTCCCCGGCGCTCACCCCGACGCCCCCGGTCTCATCCCTGCTTCACGAGGTTCTGCTGGATCCGGTCGAGGGACCGCTGGAGCGATCCGAGCACGGTCGCGGGGTCGAGGGTGAACTCCGGGGCGAGGTCGCGCGATCTGCTCCAGCGCCTCCTCGAGCCTGCTCCCGAACGCTTCCGCGTCGCGCAGCGCGTTCACGAGCGTGACGGCATAGTCGGGTTGGAAGGGCTCACCGTCCCACGGGCAGGCGCCCCCTCCGTCGACCACCTGCTCGGCCATGAAGTCGCGGCCGTCGCGCTTGCATGTTCCCTTGATCTTCACGCGCTCTCCTTCTGGGTCACGAGTTCCAGGAGCCGGTCGGCGACCTCGAACGGATCTGCGGGCTTCACGAACCAGGCGTCGGCGCCCGACCACCGTGCGAGCCAGGCATCCTGCCGGCGCTCGAGCAGGATCACGACGACGCCGTGGTAGGGGTCGTTGTCGTCGCGCAGCGCCTTCGTGAGCGCGAAGGCGCCGGCCCGCGACGCGATCTCGTCGGCCACGACGATCTCGGGCCGGTCGCGGAGCGCAGCGCGGATCCCCAGCTCACCGTTGGCGGCCGCCCGGAAGCGCAGCTCCGAACCCAGCCGCCGCTCGATGCTGCGCACCGCGAGGGCCATGATCTCCCGCGATCGAGGATCGGGCGACACCAGCAGCACGTCCACGGCCCAGCATGCTACTACGGGTCCCGAGGCCGACCGGGGGGCATCCGATCGGGACTTTGCCTGGCTCACGCCCCTGGTCTAGGCTCCGCCCGACACGGTCGGAGCGGGCGCCACCCACTAGGTGATCGGCGGCTCACGCGGCCCGCCGGATGAGGAGGCATCTTGGAGAGCACCGGCAAGGCCGTGATCGCGGAGTTCATCGCGACCTTCACCTTGATCTTCATCAGCGCCGCGACGGTGATCCTCTACCTCAACGGCCAGCTCGACCTCACCGGCGTCGCCCTCGCGCAGGGTCTGGCGCTGGCGATCATGGTCTCGGTGACCGCCCACATCTCGGGCGGGATGGTGAACCCCGCCGTGGCGGTCGCCCTGTGGACGACCGGGAAGCTCCCGTCCGGACGCGCAGCGGCCCTGATCGTGGCGCAATGCGCGGGCGCGGTGGCCGCGGCGTTGCTGCTGAAGGCCCTCGAGCCTCGCGAATGGTGGACCTCCGGGAGCGGCGGTATCCCTACCGTGCTGCCCACCTACTCCGTGGGCAAGGCGATCCTGATCGAGGCCATCGCTTCGTTCTTCCTCATCTTCGCCGTGTTCGGCACCTCGGTGGACGACCGCGGACCGTTCCGGATGACGGCCGGGTTCACGATCGGGCTGGTGGTCGCGTTCGACGTGATGGCGTTCTTCCCCCTCACGGGCGCCGCGATGAACCCGGCGCGCTGGCTCGGTCCCGCGGTGGCCACGGGCGACTACACGAACTGGTACGTCTGGGTCGTCGGTCCGATCGCCGGCGGCATCATCGCCGGCGTCGTGTACTGGTACGCGTTCCTGAGAGGCAAGGAGCCCGCGACGCCGTAGGTGGCGACCCGGAGCCCGTGATGACCGCCGACGTCTACCTGGACAGCGCATCCGCCACGCCGTTGCTCCCCGCCGCACGCGAAGCCACGATCGCCGCACTCGATGCGTTCGGCGATCCGTTGAACATCCATGCCCCCGGACGCGAGGCGCGCGGCATCCTGGACGGGTCGCGCGCCGTCGTCGCCGCGGCGATCGGTGCGCAGCCGGACGAGATCGTCTTCACGTCGGGGGGCACCGAGTCCGTCGCGCTCGCGATCTGGGGCGGGGTGCGCGCGGTGCGCGAGCTGGGGTCGCGGATCGTCGTGAGCACGGTGGAGCATCCCGCGGTGGGTGGCGTCGGCAACGTCCTCGAGAGCGACGGGTTCGAGCTGGTGCGGGTGCCGGCGGACACGTTCGGCAGGGTGGATCTCGACGTCTACGCGGCGGAGATCCGCAAGCCCGGCACCCTGCTCGCCAGCGTCCAGCACGCCAACCACGAGTTGGGCACGATGCAACAGGTCGCCGAGGCCGCACGGCTCGCCCATGAGGCGCACGTCCTGTTCCACACCGACGCCTGCCAGACGGTGGGACGGCTTCCGGTGGACGTGGAAGGCCTCGGGGTGGACCTCCTGTCGCTCTCAGGGCACAAGTTCGGAGGCCCGCCGGGCGTGGGGGCCCTGTACGTCCGCCGAGGCGTCGCGGTGACCGCGTATCCCGTGCGGAGACGATCGCGAGCGCAAGCGGCGCTCGGGGATGGAGAACACGCCGGGCATCGCCGGGATGGCCGCCGCCCTCTCGGCATCCCTGGCGACGATGGGAGACACGGCCGCCACGCAATGGGGGCTCACGGCGAAGCTCCGCGAGCGGATCGAGGCCACGGTGCCCGGCACCACCGTCCACGGGCATCCCACCCACCGGACCCCCCACCTCGTCTGCTTCAGCGTGGCGGGGCTGGACGCGGCGACGCTGATGATGGCGCTCGACGAACGCGGCTACCGGGTCGGAGCGGGCTCTCTGTGCAGCGGACGCCCCGAGGACGCCTCCGCGGTGCTGGAAGCGATCGGGGCCGACCCGACCACCGGCTTCCGCGTCAGCCTCGGCCCCGCCTCGCGCGAGGAGGACGTGGACGCCTTCCTCGCGGTGCTCCCGGACGTCGTCGGGGAGCTGCAGGCCGTCGAGCAGGTCAGCAGCGCGGCGCTGGCGCGCTTCCGGCCGCCGACGGAGGGTTGATCCCGCCCCCGGGTCGGCCCTACTCGACCGTCCAGGTATCGCCGCCGTAGAGGAGCGCGTGCATGTCGCCCCTGCCCAGCCGCTCCTCGGCGCTGCGGAGCTGCGCCATCATCGCCTCGCCGTAGACGGGGCGCTCGAACTCGCGGAACACGCCGAAGCACGTCGCCTCGTGAGGGCCGAGCGAGAGGTGAGCCAGGCCGAACGGGAGCGACGGACGCCCGCCCGCGTCGTGCACCACGATCCGGTCGGGGTCGACGTCGGCCACGTTCTTGACCTGGAGCCGCCCGTTGTCGCCCACGATCACGCACTTGTTGCCCTCGTCGAAGATGATCGGCTCGCCGTCCTGCAGGCGGATCTGGTGATGGACCCCCAGCGGCTTCTCCCGCAGCAGATCGAAGGCTCCGTCGTTGAACACGTTGCAGTTCTGATAGATCTCCACGAACGAGGTGCCGCGGTGCGCGGCGGCCTTGCGCAGCACCTCGGTGAGGTGCGGCGCGATCGTTGTCGATCGTGCGCGCCACGAAGGTCGCCTCCGCGCCGAGCGCCACGGCGATGGGGTTGAAGGGGTGGTCGACGGAGCCGAAGGGTGTGGACTTCGTGACCTTGCCCTCCTCGCTCGTGGGCGAGTACTGGCCCTTGGTCAGACCGTAGATCTGGTTGTTGAACATCAGGATCTTGATGTTCACGTTGCGGCGGAGCGCGTGGATCAGGTGGTTGCCCCCGATGGAGAGGCCGTCGCCGTCGCCGGTGACGACGAACACGTTCAGGTCCGGGTTGGCGGTCGCGATGCCGGTGGCGATCGCAGGGGCGCGCCCGTGGATCCCGTGCACCCCGTAGGTGTCCATGTAGTACGTGAACCGGCCGCTGCATCCGATGCCGCTCACGAACACCGTCTCATGCGGCTCGATGCCGAGCTCCGGCATGAACCCTTGCACGGCGGACAGGATCGCGTAGTCCCCACAGCCGGGGCACCACCGGACCTCCTGATCGGAGGTGAAGTCCTTCTTCGTCAGCGTGGCCACGGCGCCTCCGCCGTCGCCCCGATCCGCGTCACTCATCCAGCACCCTCACGATCTCCTGCTCCAGGTCCTCGGCGAAGATGGGGATGCCCTGCACCTTGCTGAAGGTCCGGGCGTCCACCAGGAACCGCGCCCGGACGAGCATCGCCAGCTGTCCGAGGTTCATCTCCGGGATCAACACCTTCGGGTAGGCCTTCACGACGTCCCCGGTGTTGGACGGGAACGGGTTGAGGTGGCGCAGGTGCGCCGTGGCCACCTTGCGGCCCTGCCCGCGCACGCGGCGGGCCGCCGCGCGGATCGTCCCCAGCGACGAGCCCCACCCCAGCACGAGCAGGTCGGCGTCGCCGTCAGGATCCTCCACCTCCAGGAGCGGGATGTCCTCGGCGATCCCGGCGACCTTCTGGTCGCGCAGGTGGGTCATGTGCTCGTGGTTCTCGGCGTCGTAGCTGATGTTGCCGGTGAGGTCCTGGCGCTCGAGGCCCCCGATCCGGTGCACCAGCCCCGGGGTGCCCGGCACCGCCCAGGGACGGGCGAGCCGCTCATCGCGCGCGTACGGCAGGAAGTCGCTCCCGTTGGACGCGGCGAAGTCCGGATCGATCACGGGCAGCGCGTCGAGGTCCGGCAGCTTCCAGGGCTCCGAGGAGTTCGACAGGAACGTGTCGGACAGCAGGATCACGGGCGTGCGGTACCGCACCGCGATCCGGGCGGCCTCCACCGCCATCGCGAAGCAGTCCGACGGCGACGCCGCGGCGAGCACGGGCATCGGCGATTCCCCGTGGCGCCCGAACATCGCGAGCAGCAGGTCCCCCTGCTCGGTCTTGGTGGGCAGGCCCGTGGACGGGCCGCCGCGCTGCACGTCCACGATCACGAGCGGCAGCTCCATGATCACCGCGAGCCCCAGGGTCTCCGCCTTCAGGTCCATCCCGGGCCCGCTCGTGCCCGTGACCGCCAGGTGCCCGGCGAAGGAAGCCCCCAGCGCGACGTTGGCCGCCGCGATCTCGTCCTCGGCCTGCAACGTGATCACGCCGAAGTTCTTGTGGCGGCTCAGCTCGTGCAGGAGCTCCGAGGCGGGCGTGATCGGGTAGCTCGCGTAGAAGAGCGGGATGCCGGCACGCTCGGACGCCGCGATCAGGCCCCACGCGAGCGCGGTGGCCCCGGCGATGTTCCGGTAGGTGCCGGGCTCCGACGGAGCCGCCTTCACCCGGTAGGAGTGCGCGAAGAGCTCGGTGGTCTCACCGAAGTTGTAGCCGGCCTTGAACGCCGCCACGTTGGCCTCGTAGATCTCCTGCTTCCCGCCGAACTTGCGCTCGAGCCAGTTGAGCGTGGTCTCGGTGGGGCGGCCGTACATCCAGGAGACGAGTCCCAGAGCGAACATGTTCTTGGCGCGCTCGGCCTCCTTCTTGCCGATGCCGAGTTCCTCGGTGGCGCGCAAGGTGACCGAGGTCATCGGCACCCGGTAGACCTGGTAGCCCTCGAGCGATCCGTCGGTCGTGGGATCGGCCGCGTAGCCCGCCTTCTCCAGGTTGCGCTGCGTGAAGGCATCCTCGTTGATGATGATGAGGCCGCCCGTCTCCACCTTGTCGCCGTCGGCCTTCAGCGCGGCGGGGTTCATCGCGACCAGTACGTCGGCATGATCGCCGGGGGTGGTGATGTCGGTGGAGGCGAACTGGATCTGGAAGGCGGAGACGCCGTGCACGGTCCCGGCGGGCGCGCGGATCTCGGCGGGGAAGTCCGGGAGCGTGGCGAGGTCGTTGCCCAGGACGGCGGTCGCGGAGGTGAAGCGGTCTCCGGTGAGCTGCATGCCGTCGCCGGAGTCCCCGGCGAACCGGATCACGACGCGTTCCCTGTCTTCGACCGTCTTCGACATCGATCAGCGAGGCGCTGGGCCGGCTCCTTCCCACGTTCGGCGGCTCCACCTAGCGTAGCGCGCGTCACGCCGCACGAAGCCCCCGGGCCGCTACATTCTCACCATGAAGACACAACCTCTCGGTTCGCGCGGTCCCGACCTGTCGGTCATCGGCTTCGGCGCCTGGGAGGCGGGGGGCACCCATTGGGGTCCCAACCCCTCCGAGGAGGTCGTGATCCAGGCGATGCGCACCGCGATCGACGCCGGCATCACGTGGATCGACACGGCCGAGGTCTACGGCGACGGTGTCTCCGAGGTGCTCGTGGGCAGGGCGGTCACCGGGCGGCGCGACGACGTGCTGATCGCGACCAAGGTGGCACCCGCCCCCGAGGGAACCGGCTTCGCGCCCGCGGAGGTGCGGAAGGCCTGCGAGGCGTCGCTCGCGCGCCTCGAGGTCGATCACATCGATCTCTACCAGCTGCACTGGCCGGACGAACAGGGCGTGCCCATCGAGGAGACGTGGAGCGCGATGGCCGACCTGCTGGACGCGGGCCTCGTCGGCGCGATCGGGGTCTCGAACTTCGATCAGGAGCTGATCGAACGTTGCGAGGCCCTCCGTCACGTCGATTCGCTGCAGCCCGAGTTCAGCATGCTCAACCTCGAGCATCGCGAGCTGATCCGGTGGTGCGGGGAGCGCGGGATCGGCGTGGTGAGCTACGGACCGCTCGCGTTCGGCGTCCTCACCGGCGCCGTCAGCGCCGAGACCGTCTTCGGGGAGGGCGATTGGCGTGGGGGAGCCTGGTGGGAGGCGGAGGAGTTCGGACCCGAGGAGCTCGCGCGCCGCCTCGAGATGGTGGACGCGCTGCGCCCGATCGCCGACCGCATCGGCTGCACCCTCGCCCAGCTCGCCCTCGCCTGGAACTGGCACCAGCCGGGGGTCACCTCGGCGATCGCCGGCAGCCGCAACGCGGCCCACGTGCGAGCCAACGCGGCGGCGGGCGACATCGTCCTCGGCGAGGCGACGCTGGAGGAACTGGACGCGCTCCTCGCCGGTCGCCCGGAGCGCTAGCCGGTCTGGTTCAGGCGTTCGACCTGGCGGAACCGGCGGACGATGCCATCCAGCAGCTTCAGGCTGACCTGGGGCTCATCCTCGATCAGCGCGCTGAGCGTGCGCCGGAACAAGCGCAGGACGCGCATCGGCGTGCTGGCGATGACCGAGGCGGTGCGCGGTCCTCCGTCGATGGCCGAGAGCTCGCCGAAGAAGTCGCCGGGGAGCACCTCGCCGACCTTCTTCTTGCCCCGCACGACCTTGGCCTGCCCCTCGAGCACCACGAAGAGCGTCTCGCCCGGGTCGCCCTCGGTCACGATGATCTGACCGGGGACGAAGGTCAGCTCGTCGGTGTCGGCGGCGAGCCGGTTCAGATGGCGCTTGGTGAAGTCCGCGAACATCGGGACGCCCCCGAGCACGGCGGCCGTCTGGCGACGGGTGCGTCGGGCCGGTTGCTCGGGCTGCCGCTCGGGGACGGATGCAGACCCCCCGTGGTCGCGCATCACCATGTCCGGGAAGCTCTGGCTCATGGGCTCAGCCTACCCCGGGCGCCGCATCCGGCGCGAGCAGCCTCGCTGGTCGCACGCTGAGGCGGCCGCTAGGGTTGTCCGCATGGACCCGCGCGAGCGCCTGAACGCCCTGCTCAGCGAGCGGATCGCCGTCCTGGACGGCGCCTGGGGTGTGCTCCTGCAGGGCCGCGGCCTGAGTGAGGAGGAGTTCCGGGGCGCGCGCTTCGCCGCACACGAGCGCGACCTCAAGGGCGACCCCGACCTCCTGAACCTCACGCAGCCCGAGATCGTCTCCGAGGTGCACCACGCCTACCTGCGGGCGGGCGCCGACATCACCACGACGAACACCTTCACGGCGACGTCGTTCGGACAAGGGGACTACGCCTTGCAGGGCGCCGTCCACGACATGAACGTCGAGGGGGCTCGTCTCGCCCGTGCGGCGGCCGACGCCTACGACGACCGATTCGTGGCCGGGTCCGTCGGCCCGCTGAACGTCACGCTCTCGCTCTCGCCGAAGGTGGAGGACGCCTCCTTCCGGGCGGTCACCTTCGACCAGGTCTACGAGGCCTACGCCGAGCAGATCCGCGGCCTGCAGGAAGGCGGTGTGGACCTCCTCCTGGTCGAGACGATCTTCGACACGCTGAACGCCAAGGCCGCCGTCGCCGCCGCGAAGGACGTCGCCCCCGAGCTCCCGATCTGGCTCTCGGTCACGATCGTGGACCGGAGCGGGCGCACCCTCTCGGGCCAGACGATCGAGGCGTTCTGGATCGCCGTGGAGCACGCGGAGCCGGTCGTGGTCGGCATCAACTGCTCCTTGGGCGCCTCGGAGATGCGGCCGTACGTCGAGGACCTCGCGCGGATCGCGAACGTCCCCGTGGCCTGCTACCCCAACGCCGGACTGCCCAACGCCTTCGGGGGCTACGACGAGACCCCCGAGATCACGTGCGAGCTGCTCACGGCGTTCGCGCAGGAGGGGCTCCTGAACATCGTCGGCGGATGCTGCGGCACCACGCCGGCCCACATCGAGGCGATCGCGGCCTCCGTCCGCGACCTCGCGCCCCGCGCCGTGCCCGCCGAGGCCGATCCGCTTCCGCACCTGAGCGGGCTGGAGCCGTTCCGGATCACCCCGGAGACGGGCTTCGTGATGATCGGCGAGCGGCAGAACATCACCGGCTCCCTGAAGTTCCGACGCCTGATCGAGTCGGGGGACTACCAAGGGGGCGTCGAGGTGGCGATGGAGCAGGTCCGCAGCGGCGCCAACCTCATCGACGTGAACATGGACGCCGACCTCCTCGACGGTGAGGTCGCGATGACCACGTTCCTGAACCTGATCGCGACCGAGCCGGAGATCGCGAAGGTCCCGATCATGGTCGACAGCTCCAAGTGGGACGTGATCGAGGCGGGCCTGAAGTGCATCCAGGGCAAAGGTGTCGTGAACTCGATCAGCCTCAAGGAGGGCGAGGAGGACTTCCTCGCCAAGGCGCGGAAGGTGAAGCGCTACGGCGCCGCCGTCGTCGTGATGGCCTTCGACGAGGAGGGGCAAGCCGGCACGGTGGAACGCAAGATCGAGATCTGCGAGCGTGCGTACCGGCTCCTGATCGAGGAGGCGGGTTACGCGCCGTCCGACATCATCTTCGATCCAAACATCCTCGCGATCGCCACGGGGATGGAGGAGCACGACGAGTTCGCGAAGGCCTTCATCGAGGCCACACGCGAGATCAAGCGGCGCTGCCCGGGCGCGCACGTCTCCGGCGGTGTCTCCAACCTGAGCTTCAGCTTCCGCGGGAACGAGCCCGTGCGCCAGGCGATCCACGCGGCCTTCCTGTATCACGCGATCGCGGCCGGGCTCGACATGGCGATCGTGAACGCGGGCCAGCTCCCCGTCTACGACGACATCCCGAAGGACCTGCTGGAGCACGTCGAGGACATCATCTTCAACCGTCGGCCCGACGCGACCGAGCGGATGATCACGTTCGCCGAGACGGTGAAGAGCGGCGGCGTCGAGCGCGTGCAGGACCTCACCTGGCGCGAGGGCAGCGTGCAGGAGCGCCTCTCGCACGCACTCGTCCACGGGATCGTCGACTTCATCGTGGAGGACACGGAGGAAGCACGTCTGGCGTACGAGCGGCCGCTCGACGTGATCGAGGGCCCGCTGATGGACGGCATGAAGATCGTGGGCGACCTCTTCGGCGCCGGCAAGATGTTCCTCCCGCAGGTGGTGAAGAGCGCGCGGGCCATGAAGAAGGCCGTCGCGCACCTCGAGCCGTACATGGAGGAGGAGAAGCGGATCCTGATCAAGGCCGGAGGCACGGCAAAGCCGCAGGGCCGGATCGTGACCGCCACCGTGAAGGGCGACGTGCACGACATCGGGAAGAACATCGTGGGTGTCGTGTTGGGCTGCAACAACTACGAGGTCATCGACCTCGGCGTGATGGCGCCGGCCGACCTGATCCTCGACACCGCCGTGGAGGAGGGCTGCGACCTCGTGGGGCTCTCGGGCCTCATCACGCCCTCCCTCGATGAGATGGTGAACGTGGCCAAGGAGATGGAGCGCCGGGGACTCGACCTCCCGCTGCTGATCGGGGGCGCCACCACGTCGCGCCAGCACACCGCCGTGCGGATCGCGCCCGCCTACACCCACCCCACCGTGCACGTGCTCGACGCCTCCCGCGTGGTCGGCGTGGTCTCCGCGCTGCTCGACCCCGAGCGCAAGGCCGCCTTGGATAAGGAGAACCGATCCCTGCAGGCGACGCTCCGCACCCAGCACGAGGAGCGCACGAAGACGCCGCTGCTCCCCTACCGCAAGGCGATCGAGCGGCGCACACCGATCGCGTGGCGCGCCGAGGACCTCCCCACCCCCGCCTTCACGGGCCCACGCATCGTGGAGCCGGCGCTCGAGACCCTGCGCGCATACATCGACTGGACGTTCTTCTTCACCGCGTGGGAGCTGAAGGGACGGTTCCCGGCCATCCTCGACCATCCGAACCACGGGGCGGCCGCGCGCGAGCTGTACGAGCACGCGCAGGAGCTGCTCGACACGATCGTGGCGGACGCGTCGATCCAGGCGCGCGGTGTCTACGGGTTCTGGCCCGCCGTCACCGAGGGTGACGACATCGTGCTCGACAACGGGATCACGTTCCCGATGTTGCGCCAGCAGACGGAGAAGGGCGAGGACCAGCCCAACCGGTCGCTCGCCGACTTCATCGCGCCGACGGAACAGGGGCTGACGGATCACCTCGGCGCGTTCGCCGTCACGGCGGGCTTCGGCGCCGACGAGCTGGCCAAGGTGTTCGAGGCCGATCACGACGACTACCGCGCCATCATGGTGAAGGCGCTGGCCGACCGGCTCGCGGAGGCGTTCGCCGAGTACCTCCATCAGGAGGCGCGGATCGCCTGGGGGTACCAGGAGGCGCCGCTGCCGAACGACGAACTGGTCGAGGAGCGCTACCGGGGGATCCGGCCCGCCTTCGGCTACCCGGCATGCCCGGACCACTCGCAGAAGCGGCGCCTCTTCGACCTGCTCGGCGCCCGGGAGCAGGGTATCGACCTGACGGAGACCTGCTCGATGACCCCGGCCGCCAGCGTGAGCGGCCTGTACTTCGCCCATCCCGCGTCCCGGTACTTCAACGTCGGCAAGATCGCGAAGGATCAGCTGGAGGACTACGCGCGCCGTCTCGGCGAGAGCGTCTCGGAGGCCGAACGCTGGCTGCGCCCGAACCTCGCCTACGACGTCGACTGACGGCGGCGCCCGGACCGCCCGCACGTCCCACGCGGGGCCGCGGACCTGGCCACCGCGGCACACGGAGAGGCCGTGGGCTCGCTGGTAGCGTGGGCGCATGACGCACTTCTGGCACCCGTTCGCCGACATGTCGGCCGTCCTCACCGGCGGCGCCCTCACCCTCGTGCGCGCCGAGGGCGCCCACGTCTGGGACGAGGAGGATCGCCGCTACCTCGATGCCACCGCCTCGCTCTGGTACTGCAACGTAGGGTGGGGCAGGCGCGAGATCGGCGAGGCCGTCGCGGCGCAGATGGCCACGCTTCCCGTCTACTCCACGTTCGGCGACCTCACGAACCGACCGGTGGAGACGCTCGCCGATCGCGTGGCTGCGATGGCCCCCGTCCCCGGATCCAAGGTCTTCTTCACGAGCGGCGGGTCGGACTCGATCGACACGGCCACCAAGATGGCCCGCCGTTACTGGCAGCTCCGCGACGAGCCGGCGCGCACGATCTTGATCCGGCGTCAGAAGGCCTACCACGGCATGCACACGGCCGGGACCTCGCTCGCGGGGATCCCCGCCAACGCGACGGGCCACGGCGAACTGATCGAGGATGTGGTCGAGGTTCCCTGGGACGACGCGGAGGCGCTCCGGACCGCGATCGAGCGCGCCGGCGGCGACCGGGTGGCCGCGTTCTTCTGCGAGCCCGTGATCGGGGCCGGCGGCGTGTTCGTCGCACCCGACGGGTACCTCCAGGCCGCGCGGGAGGTCTGCCGAGAGCACGGGGTGCTCTTCGTCGCGGACGAGGTGATCACCGGGTTCGCGCGCTGCGGCGACTGGTTCGCGTCCAACCGGTTCGGACTGGAGCCCGACATCGTGACGTGCGCCAAGGGCATCACGAGCGGCTACCTGCCGATGGGCGCCGTGATCGCGGCGCCGTGGGTGGCCGAACCCTTCTGGGCGCCCGGCGCCGGGATGTGGCGTCACGGCTACACGTACAGCGGCCACGCCACCGTCGCAGCGGCGGCCCTCGCCAACATCGACATCATCGAACGGGAAGGGCTCTGCGCGCGGGCCCTCGACCTCGAGGGCGCGCTCGCGGACGCGATGGCCCCCCTGGCCGAGCATCCCCTCGTGGAAGAGGTCCGAGCGGGAACCGGGGTGCTCGCCGCGATCCAGGTCGACGCCGACGCGATGGAGGACGACCCCGCTCTTCCCGCGCGGATCAGCGCCGCGTGCCGTGATGCGGGCCTGCTCGTGCGGACGCTCGTCGGTGGCGCCGTCGCCGTCTCGCCTCCGCTCGTGATCGACGACGACGGACTGAAGGAACTCACGGAGAGCTTCGGCGCGGGCCTCGACGCCTGCGCGTAGTTCCCGACTCAGGCGGCGGTGGCGTTCGGGAGACGGGAGACCTCGTGCACGAGGTCGCCCGCGACGGCCTTGGCGTCGCCGAAGAGCATCATCGTCTGCGGCAGGTAGAAGAGTTCGTTCTCGATGCCCGAGAAGCCCGAACGCATCGACCGCTTGATCACCACGACGCTCCCCGCCTTGTCCACGTCGAGGATCGGCATGCCGTAGATCGGGCTCGACGTGTCGTGTCGCGCCGCCGGGTTCACCACGTCGTTGGCGCCGATCACGATCGCCACGTCGCACCGCTCGAACTCGGGGTTGATGTCGTCGAGATCGCAGAGCTGGTCGTAGGGCACGTTCGCCTCGGCCAGCAGGACGTTCATGTGCCCGGGCATCCGGCCCGCCACCGGGTGGATCGCGAACTTGACCTCGGTCCCCCGGCGCCCCAGCAGGTCGGTGAGCTCCCGGATCTTGTGCTGGGCCTGCGCCGCCGCCATGCCGTAGCCGGGCACCACGATCACGAGCCTGGCGGTGTCCAGGAGCATCGCCACCTCCTCGGCCGAGGTCGAGCGGTAGGGGCGCGCCTCGTGCGCGGCCCCGCCGGTGGCCGTCTCCGCACCGAACCCACCGAAGAGCACGTTCACGAACGAGCGGTTCATCGCCCGGCACATGAAGACCGAGAGGACGAAGCCCGAGGATCCGTCGAGCGCCCCGGCCACGATCAGGATGGGGTTGTTGATCGCGAACCCGAGCGCGGCGCCCGAGAGCCCCGCGAAGGAGTTCAGGAGCGAGATCACCGTGGGCATGTCGGCCCCGCCGATCCGCATCACGAACATCACGCCGAAGGCGAGGCCGATCGCGATCAGCGGCACGAGCAGACCCACGTGCAGGGGCGTGCGCGTGAGGGCGACGACGAGCAGCACGCCGGCCCCCAGCACGGACAGGTTCACGATGTTCTGCCCGGGATAGATCCAGGGTTTGTCACGCACGATCCCTTGGAGCTTGCCGAACGCGATCAACGAGCCCGTGAACGTCAGGTACCCGAGCAGCATCTCCACGCCGAGGATCGCCATCGTGAAGCCGTCGATCTCGTGGCGGCCGAGGAGGTACTCGGCGGTGCCCACGAGGGCGGCGGCGAGGGCGCCGAACGCGTGGGAGAACGCGATCCGTTGCGGCATCGCGGTCATCGGCATGAAGATCGCGAGGGCCGCGCCGATCGCCGACCCGACGAAGACCGCGATCAGGATCCAGCGCACGTCGACGATGTTGGCGTGGACCAGGGTCCCCACGATCGCGGCGAGCATGCCCAGCTCGCCCGCGCGCACGCCCTTGCGCGCCGTGGTGGGGTGGGTCAGCCACTTGAGGGCGAGGATGAACCCTACGCTCGCGGCGAGGTAGAGCGGGATCAGCACCCAGTCCCGCCACGGGCTCACGGGCGCTCACCTCCGCGCCGGTCGCCCCGTCGGAACGCCTTGAGCATCCGGTCGGTGATCATGAAGCCGCCGACCACGTTGATCGTCGATGCGCAGACCGCCACCGATCCGAGGGCCGTGGCCATCACGCCCCGCCCGGCTCCGGCGAGGATGAGCGACCCCACCAGCGAGATGCCCGAGATCGCGTTCGTCAACGACATCAAGGGCGTGTGCAGCAGCGGCGGGACGCGCCGGATCACCTCGAAGCCGATGAACGACGCGAGCACGAAGATCCACAACCCGAGCTCGATGCGATCGATCACGGGACGGCCACCTCCTCCAGGGTCGCGAGGACCCGGTCGTTCACGATCTCCCCGCCCCGAGCGACCAGCGTCGAGCGCACCACCTCGTCCTCCCAATCGGGTTCGAAGCGGCCGTCGACCATGAGCGCGCGCAGGAAGTTCGACAGGTTCCGCGCGTAGAGCTGGCTCGCGTGGAACGGCACGGTGGCGGGAAGGTTCGTCGGACCCACGATCGTCACACCGCCGACCGTCACGACCTCGTCCGGACGCGTGAGCGCGCAGTTGCCTCCCCGCGCCGCCGCGAGGTCGACCACCACCGATCCCGGTGCCATCGCACGCACCGCCTCCTCGGTGAGGAGGATGGGTGCGGGCCGCCCGGGGATCGCCGCGTTGGACACCACGACGTCGACGCCGGCCACCACCCGGCCCAGGTGCTCCTGCTGCCGCCGGTAGAAGGACTCCCCGAGCTCCTTCGCGTATCCGCTGGCGTCCTCCGCATCACCGGGCTCGAGGGGGAGCGGGATCAGCTTCGCGCCCAGGCTCTCGACCTCCTCTTGGGCGGCGGGCCGCACGTCGTAGGCCTCCACCATCGCGCCCAGCCGCCGGCCGGTGGCGATGGCCTGCAATCCGGCTACGCCGGCCCCGATCACGAAGACGCGGGCGGGTGCCACGGTCCCGGCGGCGGTGGTGAGCATCGGGAAGAGCTTCGGGAGGCGCTCCGCCGCGATCAGGATCGCCTTGTACCCGGCGATCGTCGACTGCGAGGACAGCACGTCCATGCTCTGCGCACGGGCGATGCGCGGCACGAGCTCCATGGCGAAGACCGTGCAGCCGCGCCGAGCCAGCTCGGCGAGGTCCGCGGCGGACGTGAGCGGCTCGCCCATGCCGATGACGATCTGCCCCTCGTGATGGCGCTCGAGATCGTCACGACCGAGGAGGGGGTTCGCGCCGAGCGTCCGGACCTGCAGCAGCACGTCGGCGGCGAAGACCTCGTCGCGCTCGGCCAGTTCGGCGCCGTGCTCTTCATACGTCGCGTCGGCGTACTCCGATGCGCCCCCGGCCCCTCGCTCCACGACGACGGCGAGCCCGGACTGGCTGAGGGCGGGGACGCTCGCGGGAACCAGGGCCACGCGCGTCTCGCCGGGGAACGTCTCCCGGGCGACCCCCACGCGCAACCTTGCGCCTTCCATATCGGTATCGTGCGCCGCGCGGGTGCCTCGGAGCGGAGGCGGAGGGCCCGGTACGTGACGGACGTTCGGCCGCGAGCCGGCCCGGAGGAGCTAGTGGAAGGAGTTGCCGCAGGCGCAACCACCCTGGGCGGCGGGGTTGTCGATCGTGAAGCCCGACTGCTCCAGCGTGTCGACGAAGTCGATGGTGGCCTGCGAGAGGTACGGGACGCTCATCTTGTCGATCACGAGCTTCACACCGAACTGCTCGGCCTCGGCGTCCTTCTCCGTGACCTGATCGTCCAGGTACATCGCGTACCGCAGTCCGGAACACCCGCCCGGCTGCACGGCGACGCGCAGGGCGATGTCGTCGCGGCCCTCTTCGGCCAGCAGTTCCCTCACCTTGCCGGCGGCGTTCTCGGTCAGCGTGATCATGGTCCCTCCGGATGCGGACGTCGGACCTCCATGATAGCCGGGGTCGGCGCGAGAGCCGACCCTTTTCGCATCACTTCCCTTCCGTGAACCCGGCGGTCGCGGCGCCGCTCACCCGGAGCAGGTCCTGGGGCGAGAGCGGGAAGACGGAGTCCGGGGTTCCCGCCGCCGCCCAGACCTCATCGAAGGCGAGCAGGTCGGGGTCGAGGAACGTCATCACCGGTTCGGGATGGCCGAACGGGGGCGTGCCCCCCACGGCGAACCCGGTCGCGGTGCGCGCCTCCTCCGGCGTCGCCCGGCGGACGGGTCCCCCACCCGCGAGGCCGGCCAGCGCCTCCGTGTCGACGCGGTTCGCGCCCGACGTGAGGGCCAAGACCGGCGCCTCGCCCGCCATGAACACCAACGACTTCACGATCTGCGCCACGTCGCAGCCGATCGCGCGCGCCGCATCGGCCGCCGTCTTGGTGCCCTCGGGGAATCGACGGACGTCCGGGTGCAGCCCCAGGGCGCGCGCGGCGTCGCTGAAGCGATCGACCGCGCCGCTCACGCCGGCTCCCCGAGCAGCGACCCGACGCGAGCAGCCAACTCCCCGGCCACCAGCTCGAGCGACCGGCGCGCGTCGTCGAGGGCCGCCTCCTCGCCGACGCGCTCGACCAGACTGAACACGGGCACACCCGGTGGCGCGACCTCCGCCCGCCCGCACACGACGGCCGCAGGGACCCCGGCCGCGGAGGCGGCGCCCAGCACGCCGGCGGGCACCTTGCCTCGCAAGGATTGAGCGTCGAGCGACCCTTCCCCGGTCAGGACGAGGTCGGCTCCCGCGACACGCGCCGGGAGGTCCAGGGCCTCCATCACGACGTCGACCCCGCGCCGCAGTCGCGCGCCGCAGAACGCCATCAGCCCGAAGCCGAGTCCGCCGGCCGCCCCCGCGCCCGGTTCGTCCTTCAGGTCGATCGCGAGATCGCGATGCACGACGGCCGCCAGATGGCCGAGCGCGCGGTCGAGCACCCAGACGTCGTCGGGGCTCGCCCCCTTCTGCGGGCCGTACACCGCGCTCGCGCCGGCGGGGCCCGTCAGGGGGTTGTCCACGTCGCAGGCGCCGATGACCGCCACGCCGGCGAGTCCGTGATGCAGGCGGGACGCGTCGATCCGGGCGAGCTGCAGGAGCGCCTCCCCCCCGGGCGACAGCTCGTCTCCGCGCACGTCCAGGAACCGCACCCCGAGCGCCGACGCCATCCCCGCTCCCCCGTCGTTCGTCGCGCTCCCGCCGAGGCACACGAGGAGGCGCCGCGCGCCGCCCTCGATCGCGGCCACCATCAGTTCTCCGGTCCCTCGGGTGCTCGTGCGGCGAGGAGCGCGTCGCCCCTGCGCCGATGCAGGCCGAGCCCGGAGGCCTGCGCCATCTCGACCACGCCGAGCATCCCGTCGGCCGTCGGGACGAGCGCGAACGGCGCGGGGGTCGGATCGCCGAGGGGACCGGGGACCGTGATCGACACCTTCTGCCCGCCGAGGGCGCCGATCAGCGCCTCCATCGTGCCCTCTCCCCCGTCGGCCATCGGCACGAGGACGATCTCGTCCCCGGGCCGATGCCGGTGCCACCCGGCCTCGACGGCCTCCGCGGCCTGCACCGCCGTGAGCGTGCCGCGGAACTTGTCGGGGGCAACCAGGACGCGCATCCCGCGAATGTACAATCCGCGCCGACACCTGAACGCCGAAGAGCAGGGGGGATCCGTTTGAGCCTCGACCGGGAGACGCTGCTGGGCGTCGCGCACGCCGAGCGGCAGCGGCTCGGCCGGATGATCCAGTACGCCGACCCCGCGAGCTGGGAGCAGCCGAGCGCGGCCGCGGGCTGGTGGAACCGCGACGTGATCGCCCACCTCGCCGCGGGCGACACGCTCGCGGCGCAGCTGGTGGCCGGCGAGCCCACCGTCGAACTCGACGAGTACAAGGGCTCGCTCGGTGAAGAACCCTTCACCCTCGACGGGTTCAACGCCTGGACCGTCGACCGGCGATCGGGCGTGGACACGCGCGAGATCCTGATGAGTTGCGGCCTCGCCTGCGAGTCGTTCCTGGCGCACGCCGCCCTCCTGTCGGCGGAGGACTGGGAGCGATGCCGCTTCGACTACGTCGCAGGACCCATCGCCGCGCGCTACCTGGTGCAGACCCGCGTCATCGAGTGGTGGCTGCACGGCGAGGACGTGCGAGCCACCAACGGTCTCGGACCGCAGTACGAGCACTGGCCCATCTACCTCACGATCGACATGGCCGTGCGCATGCTCCCCTGGTCGCTGGGTCGGGCCGGCCTCGACCTGGGAGGGAAGACCGTCCGGGTGCGCTCCGAGGGCGCCGGCGAGGGCGTGTGGCACTGGGGCCTGGGCGCGGGCGAGGTGCCGCCTTCGGGCCGGCACGCCGACGCGGAGATCACGGGCCGCGCGCCTCAGCTCGCGCTCGTGGCGGGCCGTCGCCTCGACGCCGACGAGGTGTACGCCTCCGGCAACGCGGTGATCGGCGGCGACAGGGAGCTCGCGCTCACGGTCCTGCGGAACCTGCGCGCGTACCCGTAGGGGCGCGGGACCGGCCGCAAACCCCGGCGCCTTCCCGTTCGTACCCCTTGGGATTACCGTGCTGCGCATGCGAACGAACGACCCGGAGGACGACGGCGCGCTGATGCGTGCGTTCGCCGCGCGCGATGCCGCGGCCGCCGACCGGCTCTACGGACGCTTCGCGTCACGGATCTACGGCTTGGGCATCGTGATGCTGGGCTCGGACGCGGCCGCGCAGGATCTGGTCCAGGACACGTTCGTGAAGCTCTGGCGCAACGCGGACCGCTACGACGCGACGCGGGGCAAGCTGGAGACATGGATCCTGCTGGTCGCCCGCTCCCTCGCGATCGACGGACTGCGCCGACGGGTCCTGGAGGTTCGCTCGCTCGAAGCCACGGGGCGACCACGGGAGGACGATCCCGCCGCCGGACCCGAGGAGCTCGCCGAGACGGGCGACATGGCCGACCGCGCCCGGCGCGCGATGGCCCGGCTCTCGGGTGAGCAGCGTGCGGCCCTGGAGTTGGCGTATTTCGGAGGCAAGACGAGCGCCGAGGTGGCGGAACTGGAGGGCATCCCGGTGGGCACGGCGAAGACACGGATCCGGACGGCCCTGCTTCGACTCCGTGAAGCGATGAGCGAGGAGGTGCGGCGTGACGAGCTGTGAGGAGACGCGCGAGCGCCTGCCCGAGCACGTCCTCGGGACGCTCGACGACACGACCGACCTCGCGCTGCGACGCCACCTCCGCGGTTGCGCCGGATGCCGGGCCGAGATGGGCGCGCTGGGCGACGGCCTGGCGCTGTTCGCGCAGGCCGCCCACGACGCGCCCCCGCCGCCCGAACTGGAGGACCGCGTGCTGAGCCAGCTCGCCGACGAGTGGCGCGACACCACCGAGGCCGACGCGCATCCCGCAGCTGCGCGCAGGGGCCGTGGTCTTCGACGGCTGGGAGCCGCGGCCGCGGTCGTGGCGCTGGTCGCCTCGCTCACCTGGGGCCTGTCCGAGCATCGTCAGGCCACGCAGCTGGCCTCGGCCGGCGACAGCTACGGCCGACTCCTGCAGATCCTGGGCGGCAAGGAGTTCCGTGCGGGCACGCTGCAGGCGGCGCCCGGCGTCACGATCGACGGCAGCGTGGTGGTGTACGAGTCGCACGAGGGTCAATCGTGGGTGGCGGTCTTCGCGCGCGGGCCGCGGATGGAAGGCACCGCCACCGCGACCCTAGAGGCTCCCGACGGCCGGACGGTGGACCTCTGGGACCTGGAGTTCCAGGCCGACGGGAACGGCGCCACCTGGCTCGTGACCGCGAGCGACCTCGCGAGCTTCGATCGGCTCACCTTGCGTGCGGCCGACGGCACGCTGCTGGCGGCGGCGCGGATCTCCTCCGTGTGAGCGTCCTCAGCGGGTGACGACCAGCCGGTTGACGGCACGTGGATACGCCCCGAACCGGTACTTGTACTGGTAGTCGCCCTTCAGCAGGTCGAAGCCGTCGCACCCCTCCTCGATGGCCATGCGGATGTCCTCGCCGACCAGCACCATCCCGGGCGCGAGGTTGCCCCATCCCCGATCGAACGCCGAGTTGTAGAGGAAGAACGTCCGGTCGAAGGCGAACCCGATCGTGCCGGCGGCGAGCTCGCCCCCGACCTCGATCATGTTGAGCCGGAAGATGCCGCCGGGCAGGAACGCCTCGCCCAGGCGTCGGAAGAAGATCTCCATGCCGGGCTGCATGAAGACGCCCTTGGGGCCCTCGCTCATCCGATGCAGCTCGACGAAGCGGTCCAGGAGCGGGATGAGCGTCTCGGCAGTTGCGGTACGGATCGCGACGGGCCCGGCCTCGGCTTTGAGCTTCTTCGCCTTGCGCCGGATCTCGTGGCGCAACTTGGCGGGGAGCGCCTCGAGGTACCCGTCCCACGTCGCGCCGAGGGGCAGGAACGGGGCGACCCCGTTCTGATCCTCAGCCTCCTCGACGCCGAGCCCCTGGGCGGCGGCCGCATCCCGCAGGAGGCCCAGCCACGGGCGATCCTCGGGCAGGCCGCGGAGGTCGGCGTCGGTCCAATCATCGCGACCCAGCAGGGCCGCCCACAGCTCCTTCGCGATGGTCTCCTGCGCCTGTGGGAGCCCCACCGGCCCCATGTAGTCGGTGACCTCGGTGCCCCCGAGGAACCGCAGGGTGGTCCCGATCCGCTCGAACGCCACGGCGCCGACCTGGGTCCCGTCGTCCTCCTCGGCGAACCCCAGCAGGAGATGCTCGGGCTGCTCCCCGAACTCCTCCCAGTAGAGCTTGAGGTAGGCCGGCGTGTGGAAGAACGTCCCTCCCGGATCGGCATCGACCAGCTCTGCCCATCCGCGCCGTTGGAAGTCGCGCCCGTCCTCGGAGAACGTGATCCGCATCGCGCACATGCTACGGGCCGAGGGAGCGGACGCGGCGCTACCAGGAACCGCCTCCTCCGCCGCCGCCTCCCCCTCCGGAGAAGCCGCCGCCGGAGAAGCCGCTCGATCCGGAACCGGCCGGCGTGGAGGCGATCGCCCCCACGGTCGCCACGGAGAACCCGTCGACCGAGTGCGCGAAATCGGCGTAGATGAAGGGACGGCTCGACATGTACCAGGAGGTGTCGGGCTCGACCCCGAGCGAGGCGAACGCCTTCGCCCACTTCTCCGTGCACCCGAAGACGACCGCGTACGGCAGGTACCGCGTGAAGACGTTCTCCTGCTCCGCCCAGCGCGCCATGTTGGTCTCCGCCTTCTCGATCACCGTGCGGAATCCGCGCACCCGGCGCAGCATCGCCGTGCCGGCGGCGGTGCGCGCCGGCATGCGCTTCGCCTCCACCGTCAGGACCAGCCCCGCAACGATCACCGGGAGGCCCAGCAGTCCCCAGTGGGTCCACCGGGCCAAGGCGAACGTCAAGAGGCCCCCCACCACCACGATCAGGACGCCCCAGCCCGCCCATCGGGCCCGGACCTTGTCGGGCCGCGCCGTGAACCACTTGCGGCTCACCGCGTCGACGTAGAGGGACTCCTCCACCCCTTCGAGGCGCTCGTGGAACGTGGTGCGGAGGCTGGACAGGGTCACCTCGTTCCCGTCGCGGAACAGCCCATCGAGCAGACGACGCTCGTAGGTGATCAGCTCGTCATCGGGCTTCTCCAACTTGATCAACCGCCAGTCGGGCTTCGCGAACCAGCCCTCGTCGGGCAACTCCTGGATCAGCAGATACCCCCGTACCGCGAGATCCACGATCGTGGCCGAGACGTCCAGCGTGTTCGCCTGCTCGTCGACCAGGGTCCCGACCTGCCCCGGACGGAGCCCCTCGGGCGGCGCGAACTCCACGGGCGCCGAACGTCCTCCCTCGAACAAGGGGACCGCCTGCTCCTCGCCGGTGGGGTTGCCCATCACCTGATCGACGTCCGAGCCCCGGTAGCGGCGGTCCCGTCCGCGCGTCCAGATGAAGGCGATGAGCCCACCAACCAACAGGAGCAGCAACCCACCCGAGGCCGCCTCGGTGGCGCGGCTCAGACGGAACGCGCTCGCCAGAGACCACCGCTCCTCCAGATGTGGCGGCGCCACCGTCACCGTCCCGGGTGGCAAGCCCACCACGACGGTGAGCGCCGAGAACGGATAGAGCTGGGCCTGCGCGAACGTCGCGCGTTCGCCGCGGACCTTGGCCCGGTCGCAGGGGAGCGTCGAGCCCTGGGGCCCCGCGAAGCACGCGACCCGCGTGATGCCCCCCGGGGTCACGACCGAGACGGTCGCGGCCTCGATCGTGACGTCCCACTCGGTGCCGATCGCGTTCCAGTACAGCTCGTCATGATCGGGGAAGGCGTTCAACGCGTCGCGCACCGTGTACGCGATCGTGTAGGTGTGCCGTCCCGTGACCTCCACGTCGGGGTCGCCGATCTTGATCCGCGTGAGTCCGCCCGCGATCTCCTCGACCGTGTAGTCCGCCGGGGCATCCGTGGCCGTCACCGACGCCACCGTGAGCCCGTAGAGGCGATCCCGGGTGTCGTCGTAGCGCAGGCGCGTGGGCACGTCGCGGAAGATGCCGTGATGCGGCGAGGAGCCGAAGTCGTAGTCGATCGTCTCCGTGATCCCCAGCGTGCCGTCCCCGCGGATCTCGATCGCCACGTCGTAGCGGTGGATCACCTCCGCGACCTGGGCGCGCGCCGGCGATGCGGAACCGATCAGGGTCGTGAGGATGCCGAGCGCGATCAGGATCCGCCGGATCACAGGTGCTCCACGAAGAAGAAGCTCGCGGCCATGATGGCGTAGGCGCCCATCAGCTGGAACCCTTCCAGCCAGTTGCTCTCGCCGTCCAGCGAGATCAGGGTCACGAGGAT
The DNA here is from genome assembly GCA_963810945.1 of uncultured Actinomycetes bacterium. Classification (GTDB taxonomy): domain Bacteria; phylum Actinomycetota; class UBA4738; order UBA4738; family HRBIN12; genus JAOUEA01. The sequence continues at coordinate 581,791 of CAWEPI010000004.1, read as the reverse complement.
CGTGGCCAGCGCCACCGCCGCGACCTCGAACGTGCTGAACACGAAGTCCATCGGGTGACCGATGAAGAGGCTGACGAACACCAGCACCGGCGCCACGAAGAGCGCGATCTGGGTGGAGGATCCGATCGCGATCTCCAGCGTCACGTCCACCTTGTTCCGGAGCGCGAAGAGCACCGCGGAGGAGTGTTCGGCGGCGTTGCCGATCACCGGGATCACGATCAGCCCCACGAAGAGCTCCGAGAGGCCGAGCGTCTTGAGCGCCGGTTCGAGCGAGCTCACGAGGAGCTCCGACTCGAGCGCGACCAGGGCGGTGGCCGCCAGCAGCATCGTGAGGGAGCGGTTGCGCGACCAGACCGCCTCCTCGTCCTCCGCGGGCACGCGGAAGAGGTGCTCGTGCGTGCGCATCGTGAAGAAGAGCGCCGCCGCGTACATCGCGATCAGGACCGCGGCCACGGTGGCGGAGACGACCTCCCGCTGGAAGAAGGTCTCCCGGCCACCCAGGGCGAAGAGTGCCGGCATCAGGAGGCCGGTGACCGCCAGGGCCATCGAGGTCGAGTGCACGGAGGCCGAGCGGCGGTTGAAGTGCTGCTCCTTGTGCCGGAGGCCACCCAGGAAGAACGCGAGGCCGAGGACCAGCAGCAGGTTCCCGATGATCGAACCGGTGAGCGAGGCCTTCACGACCTCCACCTTGTCGTCCAGGATCAGGAAGAACGCGATGATCAGCTCGGTGACGTTGCCGAAGGTCGCATTGATCAGCCCACCCGCGCGCGGGCCCGTGTGGAGCGCGAGCTGCTCGGTCGAGCGCCCGATCAGCCCCGCGAGCGGCAGGATCGCGCCGGCCGAGGTCGCGAAGATGGCGAGCGCGGGCGCATCGACGAGACGGAGGAACAGCGAGATCGGGACGAGGATCAGGAGCCAGTCGAGGGAGGGGCGGCCGATCCGCATGCGCGGAGCCTACGGGTCCGTGAGGGTCGGCTCCACCATCCCGGTGTGCCGCAGGGACGATCGATGTTCAGGACGCGTCGATCGTGTGGTCGTGCCCGCCCGTCGCGGTGCCGCCCTCCAGCGCCTCCTGGAGCACGTCCCAAGCGAGCACCGCGCACTTGATGCGGATCGGGTACTTCACCACGCCCTTGAGCGCCACGAGGTCACCGAAGGCGTCCTCGTCGGGATCCACCTCGCCGGCCATCATGCCGCGGAAGCGCGCCGCCATCGCCTCGGCCTCCTCGACGCTCACGCCGGTCACGGCCTCGGTCATCATCGACGCGCTCGACTGACTGATCGAGCACCCCGCGCCTTGGAACGTCACCTCGAGAACCTTGCCGTCCTCCACGTGGGCGAAGACCGTGATCTCGTCGCCGCAGAGCGGGTTGTTCCGCGTGCAGCGCAGCTCCGCGCCCGGGAGCTCTCGCTTGTTCCGGGGGCTCTTGTAGTGATCGAGGATGACTTCCTTGTAGATGTCGTCGAGGGCCAACGCGGTCTCCTGGGTTCAGATGGTGAAGATGTCCTCGGCCTTGGCGAGCGCCTCGACCAGGACGTCCACCTCTTCCTTGGTGTTGTAGACGTAGAACGACGCTCGGGCGGTGGCGGGCGTGTCGAAGCGCCGCATCACGAGCTGAGCGCAGTGGTGGCCCGCTCGGATCGCGACCCCCTCCTCGTTCACGATCGTCGCGAGGTCGTGCGGATGGACGTCCTTGAACCAGAAGCTGACCGCCCCGCCGCGGATCGAGGGGTCCTTCGGACCGTAGACGGTCGCCCCGGCGTCCAGCAGGCGATCGAGGGCGTAGGCGGTGATCTCCTCCTCGTGCGCGCGGACCCGGTCCATCCCGAGCGCCTCGAGGTAGTCGACGGCGGCACCCAGCCCGACCTGTTGCGCGATCGGCATCGTGCCGCCCTCGAACTTGTGCGGGAACGACTTGTAGGTGCTGTGGTCGTGGAAGACCTCATGGATCATCTCGCCGCCACCCATCATCGGGTCCATGGCCTCGAGGACCTCCGCCTTCCCGAAGAGCCCGCCGCTCGCGGTGGGACCGAGCATCTTGTGGCCACTGAACGCCATCAGATCCACGTCGAGCTCCGCCACGTCGATCGCGTGGTGCGGCGCGAGCTGCGCGGCATCCACCGCCACGACGGCGCCCACGGCATGGGCGGCCTCCACGAGTTGCCGGAGCGGGGTGATCGTGCCCAGCGCGTTGGACATGCCCGTGACGCCCAGGATCTTGGTGCGCTCGGTGAGCAGGGACCCGAGCTCCGAGAGGTCCAGCTGCCCGTCGTCGGTGAGGGGCACGTACCGGAGCGTCGCCCCCGTGACCGCGACCGTCATCTGCCACGGAACGATGTTGGAGTGGTGCTCCATCTCCGTGATGAGGATCTCGTCGCCCTCGCGGAGGAACTTCCGTCCCCATCCCTGCGCCACGAGGTTCATCGACTCCGTGACACCGCGCGTGAAGACGATCGTTTCGGGCGACGGGGCGTTGAAGAACCGGGCGAGCTTCGCGCGGGCGCCCTCGAACAGCTCCGTGGCCTCCTCACCCAGCATGTGGATCCCGCGGTGCGCGTTCGCGTTGTGGGCGGCGTAGAAGTCGGCCTCCGCCTCGATCACCTGGATCGGCTTCTGCGATGTCGCCGCCGAATCGAGGTAGACGAGCGGCTTGTCGCCCACGGTGCGCGACAGGATCGGGAAATCGGCGCGGATCGCCGCGACGTCCAGCCCTCCGACGCGTCCCGTCATCCCCGCACCTCCACCCTTCAGACGGTCTCGACCGCGGCGTCCGCTTCGAGGCCGAGCTCGTCCCGCACGCCCTCGTACCCCTTCTCCTCCAGCTCGTGGGCGAGCTCGGGGCCTCCGGTCTTCACGATACGACCCTTCATCATCACGTGGACCACGTCGGGCGCGATGTAGTTGAGCATGCGCTGGTAGTGCGTGATCAGCAGCACGCCGAGCTCCGGACCCACGAGCTCGTTCACGCCCTCGGCCACGAGCTTGAGCGAGTCGATATCGAGGCCCGAGTCCGTCTCGTCCAAGATCGCGATCTGTGGCTCGAGCACGGCGAGCTGCAGGACCTCGTTCCGCTTCTTCTCCCCGCCCGAGAACCCCTGGTTCACGTACCGATTCACCATGGCGTCTTCGATGCCGAGCTTGTCCATCTGCTCCTTCATGTGCTTGCGGAACGCGAGGGCGCTCACCTGTTCGCCCTTCACCGCCTGGTACGCGGTCCGCAGGAAGTTCACGACCGAGACGCCCGGCACCTCCGTCGGGTACTGCATGGCCAGGAAGAGCCCGCGCTTGGCCCGCTCGTCGGGCGTGAGCGCGGTGATGTCCTCGCCCTTGAACACCACCTTGCCGCCGGTGACCTTGTAGCCGGGGCGACCCATGATCACGTTGGACAGCGTGGACTTGCCGGAACCGTTCGGGCCCATCAGCGCATGCGTCTCGCCCTGTTTCACCACGAGGTCGATCCCCTGGAGGATCTCCTTGCCCTCGACCTCCGCATGGAGATCCTCGATCTCCAGCGTGGCCGGACCGTTGCCGTGCTCGCTCATCTCGTCACACCTCGATCAGGATGTCGTCGTCGTCGATCTTCAGGTCGTAGACCGCCACCGGCTTCAGGGCAGGGAGCGATCGGGGCGCACCGGTGTCCAGGTCGAAGACCGAGCCGTGCTTCGGACACTCGATCGTGCAGTCGTCCACCTCGACCTCGCCTTCGTCGAGCCAGGCATGCTCGTGCGAGCAGATCGCGTCGAGCGCGCGGAAGCCGTCTTCGCCGAGGTTGACCACGGCGACGTGCCGCTCCCCCAGGGCGAAGCGACGCGCCTCGCCTCTGGGCACGTCCGCGGTCGTGCAGATGCGTTGCAGGCTCATCGGATGCCCCGCTCGAGCTCTTCGGCGATGGTGAGCTCGGCGCTCTCCCGCACCTGGTCGATCCGCACGCGGTCGAGGACCTCCTGGAAGAACCCGCTCACGATCAGCCGCTCGGCCTCGTCGTGCGGGATCCCACGGCTGCAGAGGTAGAACACGGTCTCCTCGTCGACCGGGCCGACGCTCGCCGCGTGGCCGCACTTCACGTCGTTCGCCTCGATCTCGAGGTTGGGGATCGCGTCGGCCTTGGCGTGCTCGGAGAGCACGATGTTGCGCGAGGTCTGCATCGCGTCGGTCTTCTGCGCGTCGGGACGCACGTGCACCCATCCGCTGTAGACGGCGCGGCTCCGGTCGCGCAACGCCCCCTTGTAGAGGAGGTCGCTGGAGCAGTTGGGCGCGACGTGGTCCTGGAGCGAGCGGTGATCGAAGTGCTGGGTCCCGTCCGCGAAGAAGATCCCCAGCTGCTCGGAGAAGCCGCCGGGTTGGCCGAGGACGACCTCGTTCTCCACGCGCGCGAGATCGGCACCGAAGCCGATCGCCAAGGTGCGGATCTCGGCGTCGCGCCCGACCTCCGCGCGGGTCACGCCGAGATGCGTGACGCCGGCGCCCCACTCCTGGATCGAGACGTATCGCACGTGGGCGCCGTCGCCCACGACGATCTCGGTGACGGCGTCGCTGAACGCGCGGTTCAGATCCGGGGAGCTGTAGCGGTCGATGAAGGTGACCTCGGCGTGGGCGCCGGTCACGATCAGCGTGTGCGGGAAGACGGCGGCTCCGTCCGCGTCGAGCCACGTCAGGGTCTGCAGCGGGAGCGCCACGGCCACGCCCTCGGGGACGAACAGGAACGTGCCACCGGTGCGGAACGCTCCGTGCAGGGCCGTGAACTTCGTCCGGTCCGTGGGGATCAGCCGATGCAGGTGAGGCTCGACCAGCTCGGGGTGCTCGGTCGCCGCCACATCGAGGTCGCAGAGGATCACGCCCTGGGCCGCCAGATCCTGACCGGACGTCGTGAGCATGATGCTCGAGTTGTGCTGGAGCATCGTCGCGCCCATCGCGCCGTCCTGCGCGGGCGCGCCCGCACCGTGACCCGGCGTGTGCGGGACGAAGCTCAGGTCGAAGTCGGACAGGTCGGTGTAGCGCCACTCCTCCGTCTCCTGCGACGGGATCGGCAACGTCCGGTATTCCTCGAAGGCCTGCTTGCGGGACGCCTCCACGAACCCGGGCACCCGAGGGAGGGCGGCGAGCGCCGCCTCGTCGAAGGTCTCGGTCGTGGTCGTCATGTCCTCGCTCCATGCGAGAGGGCAGACCCGAGGCCTGCCCTCGCGCGGTTCCTCGCCGGTGGGGCTAGCCGACCGAGCCTTCCATCTGCAATTCGATCAGGCGGTTCAGCTCGACCGCGTACTCCATCGGGAGCTCACGCGTGATGGGCTCGATGAAGCCGTTCACGATCATCGCCGTCGCCTCGGCCTCGGAGAGCCCTCGGCTCATCAGGTAGAAGAGCTGGTCATCGCCGACCTTGCTCACGGTGGCCTCATGGCCGAGCGCCGCGGTCTCGTCCTCCACCTCGATGTAGGGGTAGGTGTCCGAGCGGCTCTCGTCGTCGAGGATCAGGGCGTCGCAACGCACCGTCGACTTGGCATGATGGGCATCGGGCTCCACACGGATCAGCCCGCGGTACCCGGTCCGTCCGCCGTCCTTGCTCACCGACTTGGAGTTGATCACCGACGTCGTGTGCGGGGCCGCGTGGATCGCCTTGCCGCCCGCGTCCGTGTGCATCCCCTTGCCGGCGAAGGCCACCGAGAGCACCTCGCCGCGCGCGCCCTCGCCCACCAGGTAGATCGACGGGTACTTCATCGTCACCTTCGACCCGATGTTCCCGTCGATCCACTCCATGACGGCGTCCTCGTGCGCGACGGCACGCTTGGTGACGAGGTTGTAGACGTTCGTCGACCAGTTCTGGATCGTCGTGTAGCGCACGCGCGCGCCCTTCTTCACGATGATCTCGACGACGGCGGAGTGCAGCGAGTCGCTGGAGTAGATCGGTGCCGAGCACCCCTCGACGTAGTGCACGTAGCTGCCCTCGTCCGCGATGATCAGCGTCCGCTCGAACTGACCCATGTTCTCGGCGTTGATCCGGAAGTACGCCTGGAGGGGGATGTCGACATGCACGCCCGGCGGCACGTAGATGAACGAGCCTCCCGACCACACGGCGGTGTTGAGGGACGCGAACTTGTTGTCGTTGGGCGGGATCACGGTGCCGAAGTACTGCTTGACGATGTCGGGGTAGTCCCGCAAGGCCGAGTCCATGTCGGTGAAGAGCACGCCGATGTCGTCGAGCTCCTTCTTGATCTTGTGGTAGACGACCTCGGACTCGTATTGCGCGCTCACGCCACCCAGGTACTTCTTCTCCGCTTCCGGGATACCGAGCTTGTCCCAGGTGCCCTTGATGTCATCCGGCAGCTCGTCCCAGTTGCTCGCCTGCTTCTCCGTCGAGCGGATGAAGTAGAAGATGTCCTGGAAGTCGATGTCGGACAGGTCCGCGCCCCACCAGGGCATCGGCCGCATGTTGAAGTAACGGAGCGACTTCAGGCGCGTCTTGCGCATCCAGTCCGGCTCCGACTTCAGGGCCGAGATCTCCTCGACGACGTGCTCGTTCAGACCCCGCTTGGGCTCGAAGACGGAATGCGACGCATCCTTCCAGTCGAACCGATACCCCTTGCTGAGTTCCTTGAGGTGTTCTTCTTGGCTGACGGCCACGTCGGCTCCCTCTCGGTACGGACGAACCCCAGCCTACCGCCGTCTCGACGCTAAAGTCCACCGGGGAGGTCGGATTCGCCGCGACAGGACGGCTCGACCGGCGTAGGGTGCTGGCGTGGAGGCGACGAGCTACCGGCGCCGCCGGTTCGATGTGGTTTGGGGCCTAACGGGTCTGGCCCTCCTCGTGGTGTGCGGCGTCGTGGTGCGGGACGGGACCGTCGGGGGGCTCGAGCAGCGGGTCTTCCGCGCGATCAACGGCCTGCCCGACGCGCTGGCGCCCGTCATGTACAAGGCGCAGTACCTCGGGGTGCTCGCGGTGGGACCGCTCGCCGTGGTCGTGGCGTTGATCGCGCGCCGCTGGCGCCTCGCGATCGCGTTCGCGGTCGTCACGGTGGGGAAGCTCCTCGGGGAGCGCCTGGTATGGAAGATCGTCGTGCGCGAGCGCCCGGGCGTCACCGAGCCGGTCGTCCACGTGCGGGGTGGCACGCCCACCTCGGGCGTCTCGTTCGTCTCGGGACATGTGGTGCTCGTCACGGGTCTCGCCTGGGCGCTCATGCCGTACCTGCGGGGTCGCTGGAAGATCGTCCCGTGGCTCGTGGTGGCCCTCGTCGCCTTCGCCCGGGTCTACCTGGGCGCCCACAATCCCCTCGACGTGCTGGGGGGCTTCGCGTTCGGGGTGGCGATCGGTGCCGGCGCCAACCTCGTCGTTGGCGTCCCGGAGACGAGCGCGGGGACCGGGGCGAAGCCCCGGCCCCCGACGACCGACACCGTGGAACAGGCCTCCTAGGCCGGTACCACCTCCCGCAGTTCGCCGGTCCCCACGTCATAGACGTAGCCCGAGACGCTCACGCCTTCGGGCAGCCCGTCCCGCAAGCTGCGGATCCGCTCGACGTCCTCGCGGACGCTCTGATCGAGGTCGCTGAAGGTGAGGAAGTCGAACGAGGAGACGTCTCCCCCCGTCGACTCCTTCACCTTCTGCTGGAGCACGTCGTCGGTGAACGTGAGCATCCCGCAGTCCGTGTGATGGATCACCACGAACTCGCGGGTGCCCAGCAGCCAGCTCGAGATGATGAGCGACCGGAGGGCGTCCTCGGACGCCCGGCCTCCGGCGTTACGGATGACATGCGCATCGCCGATGTCGAGGCCCAGGAACGTCTCGGGGTGCAGGCGCGCGTCCATGCACGTCACCACCGCCAGCGGGCGCGCGGGCGGCATCGGCAGATCACCGCTCGCGAACGAAGCGGCGAAGGAGCGGTTCGCGTCGAGCAGTGCGGATATCTCAGACATCGTCCCTCCTCCTCAGCCGAGCTCGACGGGTGCGCCGACGAGGGAGCCGTACTCGGTCCACGAGCCGTCGTAGTTCTTGACGTCTTCGTACCCGAGCAGCTCCTGCAGGGCGAACCACGTGTGCGAGGAGCGCTCCCCGATCCGGCAGTACGCGATGACCTCGCGGTCGGGCGTGATGCCCTCGGCCTCGTAGAGCGCCTTCAGCTCGTCCGCCGACTTGAAGGTCCCATCGTCGTTCGCGGCCTTCACCCAGGGGATGTTGGCGGCACCGGCCACGTGGCCCGGCACCTGCGACTGCTCCTGCGGCAGGTGATCGGGGGCCAGCTTCTCGCCCCGGTACTCCTCGGGTGAACGGACGTCCACGAAGCCGGTGCTCCCGCCGACCTTGTCGATCACCTCGTCCCGCAGCGCGCGGATCTCGGGGCGCTCGGGGCCCGTGATCGCGTAGCCCGTGGCCGTCAACGACGGCTCGTCCTGCGTGAGCTCGCGGCTCTCCAGTTCCCACTTCTTCCGGCCACCGTTCAGCAACTTGACGTCCTCGAAGCCGCGGAGCTTGAGCAGCCAGTAGGCGTACGCGGCGAACCAGTTGTTGTTCCCGCCGTAGACGATCACCGTCGTGTCCTCGCCGACGCCCGCCTCCGCGAGCAGGCTCGAGAAGCCCGCCCGATCCTTGAAGTCGCGGCCGACCGCCGCGTGCAGGTCGGTGGACCAATCCCACCTCACCGCGTTGCGGATGTGGCCCTTGTCGTAGGCCGTGGTGTCTTCGTCCACCTCGATGATGCGCACGTTCGGGTCGTCGAGGTGCTCCTCGAGCCAGTCCGTGCTCACGAGCGCGTCGGGCTTGGCGTAGTCCGCCATGACGATCAACTCCTTCCTCTCCGGGAGTGCGGACCCCCGGGAACGCGAACGACGGCCGCGGGCGCGGCCGTCGGGTCGTACGGATGGGTTCCGGGGATGGAGGGTGCTAAGGCCGCAGGTAGGTGCGCGCTCCCCGGGGGACGCGGGGGGACATACAGCACAGGCGAGACGGGATCATCGCTCCCACCACCCCGATGCACCTCGTGCGGATCAAATCACGGCTCCCAGATAGGAATTGCAGGTGCGAATCCTATCGCGTTCGGGGTGCAACGTGTCAACGCACGTGGCGGGAACGCCACGCCGCGTTCACCTGGTCAGAAGATGCCGAGCGCGGCCTTGGCCTCGTCCGACATCATCTCGGGACTCCACGCCGGGCGCAGCACCATCTCCGGACGGACCTCGCCCACACCGGGCACCGCCTGCAGGAGCGAGCGCATCTGGTCCTCGATGAGCGGACCGATCGGGCAACCCATGGTGGTGAGGGTGTACTCGATGTCGACGTCCCCGGCGTCGTCGACCTTCACGTCGTAGACGAGGCCGAGGTCCACGATGTTGATGCCCAGCTCGGGGTCGTAGACGTTCTTCAACGCCTCGGTGACGACGTCGGAGGTCGGTGTGCCGTCGGCGGCGACGGGGTCGCCCGTGACGTCGGCGGCGGCGGTCGGGCGCGCCGGCTCTTCCGTCATGGTCGTAGGGTGTCGGGACTCCTCGTCTGCGGCGATTTCCTCGTGCATGTGAGCTTCCTCGCTCCGGTCGTCCTATCCTTACAGCCTACTTCGTACTTCCCCGAACGGAAGGAGCAATCTCCGGTGACGGATCCCATCCGCGCCCTGATCGTCGACGACCATCCGGTTACCCGGGAGGGGTTGCGCACGGCGCTCGAGCTATCCGAGGACGTCGTGGTCGTGGTGGGCGAGGCCGCCAGCGGCGAGGAAGCCGTCGAGCGCGCCCGCGAGCTCGAGCCCGATGTCGTGTTCATGGACGTCCGGATGCCGGGCATGGACGGGATCGAGGCCACCCGTCGGATCCGGCAGGCCGCTCCCACGACGAAGATCATCCTGATCACGATCGACGAATCTCGCGGAGCCATCTCGGAGGCCATCCAGGCCGGCGTCTCCGGCTATCTCCTCAAGGACGCCTCGCCCGACACGCTCGTCGATGCCGCGAAGAACGCGATCGAAGGCAACGCCGTGATCCACCCGCAGCTCACGAAGACCTTCATCGAAGAGGTGCGGATGGGCGATCCGGAGGGCACGCCTCGTGCCGCCCCGCTGTCCAAGCGAGAGCGCGAGATCCTGCAGAAGGTGGCCGACGGTGCGACCACGCGCCAGGTGGCGACCGAGCTCGGCATCTCCCCGCACACGGTGAAGACGCACCTCGAGCGCATCTTCGAGAAGCTCGGCGCCAACGATCGCGCACAGGCGGTCGCGATCGCGATCCGCACCGGCATCGTCCACTAGGCCCACGTCGGGAGCGACGGCATCGCTGCTCAACCCCGCTTCCGCACGGCCGATACGGGTAGCAGCATGCCTCTTCATGTCCTGCTCTGCGATGCGACCGGTGAGGTCGCACGCCTCCAGTACCAACTCCTGCGCGACGGCGCGGGCGAGTTCGTCGATGCGGCGACCGACGCGTTCATGGCCGTGGACATGGCCACCCGGCTCCGACCCGACGTCGTGGTCTGCGAGCTCTCCATGGACGGGTTCTCCGGCGCGGACCTGATCCGGCAGTTCCGATCGGCGAGCCCCGGGTCCCGTGTGCTCGTCTGGACGATCGAGCGCGAGTCTGCCCGCATGGCGGAGGCCCTGCAAGCAGGCGCCAGCGGCTACCTCTTGAAGGACGACGGGGCCGTCGAGGCGGCGCAGGCGATCAGGACGCAGGCGAGCGGCGTCGTCCTCTCGACGACGGCGGCCGCGCTGATGGCCGAGGAGACCCTCCGCCTCGACGGCGAGCTCCGGACGCTGCGCGGCGAGGCCGAACGCCTACGCCACGACGTCTCGCAGGGCACGTCGGCCAAGGCCGACTTCCTCGCGAACATCTCGCACGAGCTCCGTACCCCGGTGACCGTCGCAAAGGGCATCTCCTACGTGCTGCGCAACCCCTCGGTCTCGGAGGAGGAGCGGGGCGAGTTCCTGACACAGCTCCAGTCCTCGCTCGACAAGCTGATGGGGATCGTGGACGAGATCATCACGATGGCCGAGCTCGAGCGAGGCACGTTCGAGCTGAACCTGGAGGACGTGGACCTCGCCCCGCTCGTGCGCCGTGCGGTCGACGAGGTGGCGGTCCGCTACGAGGATGTGCCGATCGATGCCCAGGTGGCAGGACGCCTGATGGCGCGTGCGGACGCCACGAGGATCGGGCACGTGATCGGCGAACTCCTCGACAACGCGTGCCGCTACTCCCCCAGCGGGGCCGGCGTGGAGGTCAGGGCCCGCCTGATGGACGAGGGTGTCGTCGTGACCGTCACCGACCGCGGCGAGGGCCTGCATCGTGCGGTGGCCACCCAGTCGTTCGAGGAACCCTTCTCCACGGGAGAGGGCGTGCTGCGCAAGGAGAAGGCCGGTGTCGGGGTAGGGCTCCACCTCGCTCGCCAGCTCATCGTCGAGCACGGCGGCACGCTCTGGACGGATCCACTCCCGGGCGGCGGAACCCGCGCCTCGTTCTGCATCCCCGTCGCGGCCGCCGAGCTCCACCGGTCCTCCGGCGCGGCCTGAGGCACGCCGGTCCGCCACCGGACGTAGCAAAGCTGCCGCCGCCCGACTATCCTCGCCCCGGGAGACTGGGCAGTGCGCAGGATCGTCATCGGGATCGCCGTCGTCCTCATGGGCGCTGGGTGCGCGAACGGCACACCCGGTTCCGACGACCCCGCCATCGAGCCGGAGGCCATCCTCGTGCAGCCGTCGGCCTCCCCGTACAGCGAGATCACGGCGGGCGCCGTGCAGGCCCTCGTCCCGGACGGTTGGCAGGCCCGGCCGGCCGGCTCTGCCCTCGATTCCCGGGCGGGGTTCTTCGCGTCCCCCAGGCCTCACGCGTGGGAGCGGATGGACGGCTCGACGAGCGGCATGGCCGCCACCTGGGTGGACGCGACCAGGGTGGGCGTGCCCTCCGACTTCTACTACCTGGCGGCGAGCGGCCCGTTGATGTCCCGCCTCACCCACTCGGCCGACTGCCGAGCCGAACGCCCGAAGGTCTTCCTGGACCATCGACCCGCCTTCGCGCAGGGCCCCGCCGACTCGACCGGGGACTACATGGCCAGCGGGAAGGGCACCTGCGATGTCCGCGGCCGTCCGACCAGGTGGGAGTACTTCGTGGCCGCGCCCGGGTTCGGGCCCGTACGCGAGCTCGGGATCCCCTCGTCCGGCCTCTACGTCGTGGTCGCCGTCATGCCCGATTCGCGTCGCGCCGCGGCGACCCTGAGCAGGATGATCCGCAGCACGAGCTTCGCGGGCGCGAGCGTGCCGGACTTCATGTCGGTCGCCAGCGGCCGACCCACCGTCTAGAGGGCGGAGGGACCGCGAGGCACGACGGCGCAGACCGCGACCGACACCGGTGCATCAGCGCGGGCTCCGGTCGACGAACGGAGGGCGTACCACCGTGGCGGCGCCCCTGCGCCCGCGGATGTCGACCTCGACCGTGTCCCCCAGCGCCACCGCGTCCGGCCGGCCAGAGATAAGCGAGGCCGATGCCGGTCTGGAGCACGGGTGAGAACGTCCCGCTCGTCACCTCCCCCACCACCTGGTCCCCGACGAACACCGGATAGTGCGCACGCGGGATATGGCGACGCTCCGCCATCCGCAGCCCGCGCAGGATGCTGGGCAGGCCCTCCTCCTTCTGACGCACCAACGCCGCGCGGCCACGGAAGTCGCCCTTGTCGAGCGAGACGGCCCACGACAAGCCCGCCTCCAATGCCGTGGAGGACTCGAACAGGTCCTGGCCGTAGAGGGGATAGCCCATCTCCAGCCGGAGGACGTCGCGGGCGGCCAAGCCGCACGGCATGCCCCCGAACGGCTCCGCCGCCGACATCAGCGCCGACCAGAGCTCGACGGCCACGTCCTGGTAGGTGAACAGCTCGAAGCCGACCTCGCCCGTGTAGCCCGACCGCGTGAGGATCACGGGCCGGCGCTTGTACAGCGTCTCGGTGCACTGCATGAACGCGAGGTCGGTGGCCTCCGGGAACAGCGTCGAGACGACGTGCACGGACTCAGGGCCCTGGACCGCCAGGAAGCACCAGTCCTGGTGATAGACGAGGTGCAGGCGGTCTTCCGCGGGCGCTTCCTCGAGCATCCGCAACACGCGCTGCGCGTTCGCGGCGTTGGGCACCACGAAGTAGCGCTCCGTCTCCATCCGATAGACGATCAGGTCCTCGATCACGCCGCCGCCCTCGTTCAAGACCAGGTTGTAGAGGGCCTCCCCGACCGAGGCCTTGCGCAGGTCGTTCGAGATGACCCCCTGCAGCATCGCGAGCGCCCCCGGCCCCGTGACCTCGACCTTGCCCAGATGCGTCAGATCGAAGAGCCCCACGCGTTCGCGCACCGCCTCGTGTTCCTTCAGCGTCCCCGCGTACTCGATCGGCATGTTCCAGCCCGCGAACGGTCCCATCTTCGCTCCGAGTCGGGCGTGCTCCTCCTCGAGCGGCGTGTGCTTGAGCTCCTCGATCTCCGTCACCTCGTCCATGCCCGGGATGGTACGTCCGAGCGAGCGGGGCGTCCCCGACGCAAGCCCAGGTGCCGGTTAGACTTGCTCACCGGATGGCTGATGCGTATGACGTAGTGGTGATCGGCGCGGGGACGGGCGGGTACTCCGCAGCCCTTCGCGCAGCCCAGCTCGGCCGACGCGTGGCCCTCGTCGAGCGCGACCGACGCCTCGGTGGCACGTGCCTCCTGCGCGGCTGCATCCCCACGAAGGCCCTCCTCCAATCGGCTGCCGTGATGGACACGGTGAACCGCTCCGAAGAGTGGGGCATCCAGGCGACCGGAACCCCGGATTGGCCTGCCGTGACGGCCTTCGAGGAGAAGATCGTGGACAAGTTGGTGAAGGGCGTGACCGCCCTCGTGAGCCAGCGCAAGATCGAGGTCCTCGAAGGCACCGCGCGCCTCTTGCCGGGTCCCGAGGTGGAGGTGGGCGGCGCGCGCGTACGGGCGACCGACGTGATCGTGGCCTCAGGATCCGCACCCCGGCTGCTGCCGGGGATCGAGCTCACCGACCGCATCATCACGAGCGACCAGGCCTTGTGGTCCGACGGGATGCCCGCGTCCGCCGTGGTGATCGGGGCCGGAGCCGTGGGCCTCGAATTCGCGTCGATCTACCGCTCCTTCGGGGCCGAGACCACCGTCGTCGAGGCGCTGCCCCGCCTCGCCCCGCTGGAGGACGAGGAGATCTCGAAGGAGATCGCGCGCGCGTATCGCAAACGGGGCATCACGACGGCGGCCGGCGCCTCCGTCACCGAGGTCAAGGATGTGGGTGACGCGGTCGAGGTCACGTACGAGGCTGCGGGGAAGACGGTGACGACGAGGGCGGACGTCTGCCTCGTGGCCATCGGCCGCGGTCCCGTGACCGCGGGGCTCGAGCTCGCGGAGGCCGGCGTGGCGCTCCATGAGAAGGGGTTCGTCGACGTGGACGAGCAGCTGCGCACGAACGTGCCGCACGTCTGGGCGGTGGGCGACGTCGCATCGACGCCGCTCCAGCTCGCCCACGTCGCCTTCACCGAGGGCTACGCGGTGGCCGAGCGGATCGCGGGCCAGGACGTGCCGGCCATCGATTACGTGAACATCCCACGCGTCACCTACTGCTCCCCGGAGATCGCGAGCGTCGGACTCACCGAGGCACAGGCCCGGGAACGCGGCATGAACATCGTGACGGAGAAGCTCGACTTCCGGGGGATCGGCAAGGCCAACATCGTCGGTGAGGGAGGCTTCGTGAAGCTCGTGGCCGAGGCGGACGACGGTCCGGTCCGCGGCGTGCACATGATCGGACCGCACGTGACGGACCTGATCGCCGAGGGGATGCTGATCACCAACTGGGAGGCCGTCCCCTCGGAGGTGGCCGCCCTCATGCACCCCCACCCGTCCTTGTCCGAGGGGATCGGCGAGGCGCACCTCGCGCTGTCGGGCAAGCCGCTGCATTCGATGTGAGAAGAGGAGCAAGGTGGCCACGAAGACAGAGCCCGCGGTAGGTCAGGGGACGAGACCGCTCCCCGATGACCGGCTGAAGGAGATCCTGCACCTCCTGAAGCTCGCCCGGCACTTCGATGAGCGGATGGAGGCCCTCTACCGCCAGGGCCGGCTCCCCGGCGCCTTCTACTCCGGACGCGGTCAGGAGGGAACCCATGTGGGGGTCGCTTATGCGCTGCGTGAGACCGACTCGCTCTTCCCGACGCACCGCGACCTCACCGCGCAGCTCACCAAGGGGCTCGACCTCAAGCGGGTCATGGCGCAGTACTGGGGACGCATCGACGGCTACCTCCGCGGCCGCGACGGCAACAGCCACATCGGCGACTGGTACGGCCACCGTACCTTCGCGGTGATGTCGCACCTGCCGATCGCCTATCCGGTGGCCGTGGGGGCGGCGCTCGCGTACAAGCGAGCCGGCGACGGCCGCGTGGCGCTCGCGATCTGCGGCGACGGCGCCACGTCCAACGGTCGGTGGTACGAGGCCATCAACACGTCGGCGATCCATCGTCTGCCGGTCGTCTGGATCGTCAACAACAACCAGTACGCCTACTCGGCGCCGAACCCCCTGGAGTTCCCCGTGCCCACGATCGCCGAGCGGTCGTCGGCCTTCGGGATCCCGGGGCGCCGGGTGGACGGGGGCAACGTCCTCGAGGTCTACGAGGTCGCGCACGAAGCGGTCGAGCGGGCCCGCGTGGGCGACGGCCCGACGCTCATCGAATCCGTCTCGCTCCGTTGGCGCGGTCACGCGGGTCACGACCCCGCCAACTACGTGCCCCCCGAACTCCTCGAGGACTACATGACCCATCACGACCCGGTGAAGAACTTCGAGGAGTGGCTGCTGTCGGAGGGCGTCCTCACCAAGGACGACATCGACGAGGTGCAGGCCCGCGTGGAGCAGGAGTTCCAGGAGGGCTACGACTTCGCGCTCGCCTCGCCGTTCCCGGAGCCCGGCGACGCGATCAAGGGACAGTGGGTCGAAGACGGCTACTGGATCTCGGAACCTGGTCGTGGCGGCGGGACGGAGAGCCCGTGATGGCGCAGAAGGTCGAGGCAGCGGCGGCCGGCCACGGCGCCGAACCGCGCGGCAAGCGCACCGAGGACGGGCAGGCCACCTACCTGATCGCCATCGCCGAGGCCCTCTGGGAGGAGATGGAGCGCGACGAGCGCGTCTACATGCTGGGCGAGGACATCGGGGTCTACGGGGGCGCGTTCAAGGTCACCGAGGGGTTCATCGACCGGTTCGGGCCCGAACGCGTGATGGACACGCCCATCGCCGAGGAGACGATCGTCGGGACGGCGGTCGGCTCGGCGATGGAAGGGCTGCGTCCGGTCGCGGAGTTCCAATATGCCGATTTCATGTCGAGCGGGTTCGACGAGATCACGACCGTCCTCGCCCGCTATCACTACCGCGCCGGCGTGCCGCTCCCCGTCGTCCTGCGCGGTCCCAGCGGAGGCGGCGTGCGTGCGTCGAGCTTCCACTCCGTGAACCCGGAGCCGTGGTTCGCCTACGCGGGAGGCATCAAGATCATGTGCCCCGCGTTCCCCAGCGACGCGAAGGGCCTGCTGAAGGCCGCCATCCGCGACGACAACCCGTCGCTGTTCCTCGAGCACAAATGGCTCTACCGCCGCATCAAGGAGGTCGTGCCGACCGACCCCGACTTCACCGTGGAGATCTCCAAGGCCGACGTGAAGCGGGAGGGCACGGATGTGTCCATCGTCACGTACGGCGCCATGGTCCACAAGGCGCTCGAGGCGGCCGAGTCGCTGGAGGCCAAGGGGGTCTCCGTGGAGGTCGTGGACCTGCGCACGGTCTATCCGATCGACGAGGAGACGGTCCTGCGATCCATCGAGAAGACCTCGCGCGCCTTGGTGCTCTACGAGTCGTATCGGTTCCTCGGCATCGGCACGGAGGTCGCGGCGGTCATCGCGGACCGGGCCTTCGAGCACCTCGATGCGCCGGTGAAGCGCCTCGCACCCCCCAACATGCCCGTGCCGTTCTCTCCGACGCTGGAGGACGCGTTCCTGCCGCAGGTGGCCGACATCGAGGCGGCCGTCGACGAACTCGCTGCCTGGTGAGGAGGCTCCCACCGTGACGACGATCCAGATGCCCCAGCTCGGCGAGACCATCGTCGAGGGCACCATCCTCAAGTGGCTGAAGCAGGAGGGCGAGCACATCGACCGCGATGAGCCGCTCTTCGAGATCTCGACCGACAAGGTCGACACCGAGGTCCCCTCCCCCGTCTCCGGGACCGTCACGAAGCTCCTCGCGGCCGAAGGCGCCACGGTGGCGGTGAAGACCGACATCGCGGAGATCGAGGAGGACGGCGCCGCCGCCCCTCCGGCATCCGCAGCGAACGAGGCGCCCGCGGCCCCACCGACGGCGGTCCCGGCGGTCCCGGTAACGGCAGCGCCCGCCGCTCCCGCGGTCCCCGCGGCCGCGGCGGCCGCCTCCACCGTGCCGGACCGCGGCCCCCGATCGCAGATCCTCTCGCCGCTCGTGCGCCGCCTCGCCGCCGATCATGGGATCGACCTGGCCACCGTGATCGGGACCGGAACGGGCGGTCGTATCACCAAGAAGGACGTCGAGGCGGCCGCAGCGGCGAGCGGCGCTGCACCCGCGGCGTCCGCCGCACCCCTTGCGGGCCCACCCGCCCCGGCCCTGACACCCGTTCCCTCACCGTCGGTGCCCGGCGCCGCCGAGGAAGTCGTGCCCATGTCCCACATCCGCAAGGCCATCGCGCAGCACATGGTCGGCTCCCTGCAGACGTCGGCGCGCGCGTGGACGATGGTGGAGGTGAACGTCGACCACCTGGTCAAGTTGCGGGATCGGGTGAAGGACGCCTTCTTCGCTCGTTACGGCGTGAAGCTCACGTATCTGCCCATGGTCACCCGGGCGACCACGGAGGCGCTCCTCGAGTACCCGATGGTGAACGCCGAGCTCCGCGGCGAGGATCTCATCATGCGGCGCTACGTGAACATGGGGATCGCGGTCAGCTACGACCAGGGCCTGATCGTGCCGGTCATCAAGAACGCGGACGCCATGAACGTGCCCGGCATCGCTCGCGTGATCGCCGACCTCGCCGCTCGTGCGCGCTCCCACCAGCTCCAGCCGGACGAGGTGACCGGGGCCACGTTCACGATCACCAACCCCGGCCCGTACGGGTCGTTGATCAGCGTGCCGATCATCAACCAACCGAACGCGGGCATCCTCTCCCTCGACACGATCCAGAAGCGGCCCGTCGTGATCGATGACGCGATCGCGATCCGCTCCATGGTCTACATCTCCATGTCTTGGGACCACCGCGTGATCGACGGCGAGCTCGCCACCCGATTCCTGGCGCGCATCAAGCAGAACCTGGAGACGTGGGACTTCGCCGAAGACCTGGGGGTCTGATGCGGGGCGCGCAACCGTGACCCGTCCGACCTGGCTCTTCGAGCCCGACGGGCTCGTCCCCTACGACATCGCCAACGCGGCGATGCACCGTCTGGCAGAGCGTCGCCTCACCGAGGCTGCACCCGACGCGCTGATCCTCCTGGAGCATCCCCCCGTATTCACCGCCGGGCGCCGTGCGAAGCCGGAGCACCTCGTCTGGTCGGAGGACGAGGCCAAGGCCCGGGGCGCCCGCGTCGAGCACATCGACAGGGGCGGGTCCTTCACGTTCCACGGCCCGGGTCAGTTGGTGGGCTACCCCATCCTGCACCTGGGCGCCGTTCCGGATGCCGCGCGATACCTCCGCGCGTTGGAAGAAGCGGTGATCCGCAGCGCCGGCGACATCGGGGTCGCCCTCCGCCGCCGGGACGACGTGCAGACCGGGGTCTTCTCGGGCGACGACAAGGTCTGCGCGATCGGCGTGCGACTGATGCGGACCCGGGTGACGCTGCACGGCTTCGCGATCAACTGCGACACGGACCTCTCGTGGTTCGGAGGCATCGTGGCCTGCGGCCTGCCCGACAACGGGGTGACGAGCCTGACCCGGCTCGCGGGACGTGACGTGAGCGTCGCGGAGATGCGACCGATCGTGGCGCACCGGCTCGCGGAGGTCTTCGACCTGGCGTTTCAGGCGCCGCCGCGCGCAGAGGCCGCCGCCTTCTCGGCCGCATCCTCGGCCGCCGCCGGCTGATCCGGTCCGGATCAGCGACCGATCGGTCAGTGGGCGCCGCGCGCCGTCGCGAGCGTCGGGACCGTCTTCGCGAGGATGAACAGGTCGTAGGCGAGCGACCAGTTCTCGATGTAGAAGAGGTCGAGGCGGACGTAGTCCTCGAACGGCAGCTCGCTGCGACCGCTGACCTGCCACAACCCCGTGATGCCCGGGCGCACCTCGAGGCGCGCCATCATCCACTCCTCGTACTGCGTCACCTCGCGCGGCAGCGGCGGGCGCGGACCCACCAGGCTCATGTCGCCCTTGATCACGTTGAAGAGCTGCGGCAGTTCGTCCAGGCTGAGCTTGCGCAGGAACCGGCCGACCCCGGTGACGCGAGGATCGTTCTTCATCTTGAACAGCGGTCCGGTCGCCTCGTTCATATGGAGGAGATCCTCGAGCCGGTCCTCGGCATCGACGACCATCGTCCGGAACTTCATGATCTCGAAGGGCCGGCCGTGGTATCCGACCCGCTGCTGGCGGAAGAAGACCGGCCCCCGTGACGTGAGCTTGACGGCGAGGGCGACGGCGCCGAAGACCGGCAGCAGGATGAGGGAGCTCAGCACCGTGACGCTGAGGTCGAACGAGCGCTTCGCCAGCGCCTGGAACCCCGACAGCCGCACGGGCTTCAGGGCGAACGCCATCAGCCCGCCGAGCGGGTGCGCCGCCACGCGGGAGCTCAGCACCTCCTGGACGTTGGCCGTGACGCGGACCTCGATGCCCGTGCGTCGGGCCGCCTTGGAGACCTGCGCCATGTGCTCGGGCCGGATCGCGCTCGACGCGACGAAGATGCAGTCGGCGTCGTACTCGGCGATCAACGGCTGGAGGTCGTCGACGTGCCCGATCATCGGGATGTCCGTGGTCGGGCGGCCCCAGGCGTCGGCGCAGACGTACCCGAGCGGGATGAAGCCGAGGCCGCGCTGGCGCATCTCCGTGACCACCCGTCCGGCCTCCGCGTTGGCGCCCACGATCAGCGTGCGCAGGGCCAGGCGCCCGCGCTCCCGTGCCTTGCCCACGGCCTTGCGCCAGGTCCACCGGGTCGCGAGGACGAACATCAGCGCCAGGACCCAGGAGAGCGCGATCCACAACCTGGAGAACGTCGAGTGCGTCCAGAACGAGACCGTGACCGCCGTGGTGATGATCATGCTGACGCCGAGCAGCAGCCGGCGGAACTCCTCGGCCGCATTGAGTCGCTGCACCGAGTAGAGGCGGAACGCCGAGAAGACCCCGATGACCAGCAGCGGGGTGGCCACCACGAGGTAGCGCACGTCCAGCGGCGCGGTGATCACGCGCTCGTGGATCGCGGACGCGAGGGCGAACGCCAACAGGAGCGAGGTCACGTCCGTGAGCGCCATCGCGATCGCGATCTTGCCGTACTCGCGGCGCACCCTGGATCCCGGGCGGCTGTTCTCCCGACCCGGCTCGACGGCGGGGATGTCCTCGGGGGTGGGGGGGATCAGGTGCACCCGGGCCTCGGAGGTGTCGACGCCGCCGGCGGCGAAGCCCGACTCGAACTCGAACGCGTCGGATCCTACGGGACGGGGAAGGTTGGGCTCAGTCAACTCGGGGGGGTCCGTTCGTCGCGCTCGAGGGGGGCTGCAGGCACCCAGTGTAGGCGGGCAGGGTGACGTCCGGAACCGCCGAAAGCCCTAAACGACCGCCGAACGCTCCCCGGTCGACCTCGTCCGAAGGACCGTCGGATGCTCAGAAGAGCGCGTTCGCCAGCTTGCGCCGGTACTCGATCACCATCGGATCCTCGTCCCCGAGGGCGGCGAAGCCGTCGAGCATCGTGTCCCGCGCCCCGTCTCGGTCCTGGGGGAGCTGCTGCAGCATCGCCTCGAACGCCTCGCGCCAGCGCCCCGCGGCGCCCAGCGCCCTGGCCTCACCGAGCGGCCCATCGCCGGGAGACGTCCCCCATCCCTGGACGCGCGCCGCCGCCAGCAAGCGCTCCGCATCGGGATCGGGGAGGAACGGCCCCAGCAGGGTCCGTGCCTCGTCGACGTCGCCGCGATCCACCAGGATCCGGCCCAGTCCGACGGCGGCCTCGCGGTTCTGGGGATCCTTGGCCAAGGCGTCGCGGTAATCCTGCTCCGCCCCGTCCAGGTCGCCGGCCTCCGCCTCGGCCTGGGCCTCCTCCACCACGAGCTCGGCCTCGGTGGGCAGCAGGAGGTCCACGAACTGGTTGATGGCCTCCTCCGGATAGGCGCCGACGAATCCGTTCACCGGCTCGCCGTCCTTGAACGCGATCACCGTCGGGATGCTCTGGACGCCGAACGCGCCCGCCACCATCGGGTTGGCGTCGACGTCCAACTTCGCCAACAGGAAGGCACCGGCCCGCTCCCCCGCGACCTTCTCGAGGATGGGTCCGAGGGTCTTACACGGACCACACCACTCGGCCCATAGATCGACCACGACGGGTCGGTCCTTGGACCCCTCGATCACGACCTGCTCGAAGTTGGCGTCGGTGACGTCGATGACGTTGGTGATGGCGTTCATGGCTGCATCCTCACGGGCGGTAGGTTCTCACACGGCCACCGGGACGGTTGGCTCCGCCTCCACAACGCCGCGACCGCCCCGACTGTTCCCGCCCGCATCGAACCGTCGCAGGCGCAGCGCGTTGGCCACCACCGTGACGCTCGACAGCGCCATCGCGCCCGCGGCCCACATCGGATCCAGGACCCCGACCACCGCCAGCGGGATCATCACGATGTTGTAGGCGAAGGCCCAGAAGAGGTTCTGGGCGATGATGCGGTAGGTACGCCGCGCGAGTTCCAGGGCGATCGCGACCGAGGTGAGCGACCCGCCCAGCAGGTTCACGTCCGCGGCGGCGAGGGCGACATCCGTGCCCGTCCCCATGGCGATGCCGACGTCCGCGGCGGCGAGGGCGGGAGCATCGTTCAAGCCGTCGCCCACGAACACCACGTGACGGCCCTCCTCCTGGAGGCGCTCCACCTCCCGCACCTTGCCTTCGGGGAAGACCTCGGCATGCACCTCCTTGATGCCGACCTCTTCGGCGATGGCGTCTGCGGTCGCCTGACGGTCGCCCGTGACCATGCCCACGCGCAGGCCGAGCGCCTCGATACGGGAGACGGTCTCCGCCGCCTCGCGCTTGATCCGATCCGCGAGGGCGATCAGACCGAAGGGGATACCGTCTCGCCAGATGGCGAACGGTGTGTTGCCCGTGGCGGCGAGCCGGTCCGCCTCGTCCTGCAACCCGGCCGGCAACCCCTCGGGCCGACCCACACGGACCTCGTCCTCGCCTACGAGCGCGCGCATGCCGGCGCCCGGAAGCGCGGTGTGACCGGACGCCTCGGGGAGCGTCAGCCCTTTCGCCCGGGCAGCCTCCGCCACGGCACGGGCGATCGGGTGTTCCGATCGCGCCTCGACGGCGGCGGCGAGGGCGAGGGCGCCGTCGGCATCCAGGCCGTTGGCGGGCACGACCTCGACCACCGTCATGACGCCGTCGGTGACCGTGCCGGTCTTGTCGAGCAGCACGGTGTCGGCCGCGCGCGCGGTCTCGAACACCGCCCCGCCCTTGAACAGCACGCCCAGCTCGGCGGCGCGCCCCGTCCCCGCCATGATCGCGGCTGGGGTCGCCAGCCCGAGCGCGCACGGACACGCGATCAGGAGCACGGAAACGGCATGGAGGAGAGCGGCTCCCGGTCCGACGTCGGTGAACAGCGTCCACCCGGCGAAGGTGAGGAGCGCGATGGCCATCACGACGGGCACGAAGACCGCCGAGATCCGATCGGCCATGCGCTGCACCGGCGCCTTCGAACCTTGGGCCGCCTCGAGGAGGCGGACGATCTCCGCGAGCTTGGTGTTGGCGCCGACCTTGGTGACGAAGACGACGAGCGTCCCGTGCCCGTTGATCGCGGCGCCGACCACCTCATCGCCGGGCGCCACGTCCACGGGCACGGACTCGCCGGTCAGCAACGACAGATCGACCCAGGACGTGCCTTCCTTGACCACCCCGTCCGCGGGGATCTTCTCGCCGGGGCGCACGACGACCCGCATCCCGACCAGCAGCTCGTCGATCGGGACCGTCCGCTCGCGTCCGTCGGCCGCGAGCACGGTGGCTTCCTTGGCGCCACGTTCGATCAGCGCCCGGGAGGCATCGCCGGCCGACAGCCGCGCCCGCGCCTCGAGCATCTTGCCCACCAGGATGAGGGTGATGATGACGGCGCCGGTGTCGAAGTAGTGCTCCACGCTCCCGCCCATCGGGTCGCCCGCGGCGGCGAGCACCGCCCACGCGCTGTATCCGTACGCCGCCAACGACCCGAGCGCCACGAGGGTGTCCATCGTCGCGTTGCCGTGGCGGGCCGCCCGCGCCGCGTGCAGGAGGAAGGGCCAGCCCGCGTAGAACTGGACCGGGCGTCGCGAGCGCCCACGCCACCCACATCGCCGGGGGCCAGTCCGGCACGACGAAGGTGAGCGCCAGGATCGCGAGGGTCAGCGGCGCGGCCACGAGGAGCCGGCGGCGATACGAGGCCACCTCCTCGAGCGGCGAGCGCTGCTGGGAGTGCGGGCGCGCAACGTAGCCCACGGTGCGCACCGCGTCCAGGAGCGGATCGAGAGCGTCCGACGACGCGCGCACCGTGGCCGTACGCGTGGCGAGGTTCACGGTTGCGGCATCCACGCCGTCGACCGCCCCGAGCGCCCGCTCCACCTTGTTCACGCACGACGCGCAGGTCATCCCCTCGATGTCGAGGGTGATGTCCCGATCGACCTGGCGTGTCGCCGCGTCCGCCCTCACGCCGATCACTTCCCCGCGAACCGGGCGACCGCCACCATCAGCTCCTCGACCTTCTGATCGCCCTCGCCGTGCTCGATGCTCTCCCGCACGCAGTGACGCACGTGGTCGTCGAGCAGCCCCATCCCCACGGCCTTCAGTGCCGCCTGGACCGAGCTGACCTGGGTGAGGATGTCGATGCAGTACTTGTCTTCGTCCACCATGCGCTGCAGCCCGCGCACCTGCCCCTCGATCCGGCGCAGCCGGTCCTGCAGGTCCTTCTTGTTCATCGCGTACCCGTACACATCTAGCTCCCTCCCACCCGGATGGGTGTCCGTTCCAGCCGTATACCCCCAGGGGGTTGACTACATCGACCGCTGGGAGTCGTCCAGACCCAGATAGTGCTCCGGATCCCCTCGGAACGCGTTCAGGCATCCGAGCGAGCAGAAGTAGTACACGGTCCTCTTCGTGCTCCCAGGCAGCGGCGGCGCTCTCCGGCGTCACCTCCATGCCGCACACCGGATCCTTCATCGCAGACCCCCACCTCGTCCGCCCAACACGGCCGACTCACCCCCACTATACCCTAGGGGGGTATCATCGCCAACAAGGTCGAGATCGCGCCGCCCTCCCCGCGGCCCAGTCGGCGGTGTTAGACTCGCGCCATCGGTGCAGGGAGCGATGAGTTGTCCACGCAGGTAGCGACCACCGCGCACGAGTGCGCTGGGCCTCACTGCCGACGACCTCCTGAGCATGTACCGCACGATGGTGACCGCCCGCCTGCTCGACGAGGCGGCCCTCCGCCAGAACCGTCAGGGGCCGCGCGCCCTTCGTCGTGCCGGCCGAGGGTCACGAGGCCTGCCAGGTCGGCACCGCGTGGCCGATGCGCAACGGGGTCGACGTCTGGCTCCCCTACTACCGGGACCTCGCCGTGGTCCTGCGCGCCGGGATGACGCCCTACGAGATCTTCCTGGGGATCTTCGCGAAGGCCGCCGACCCGTCCTCGGGGGGTCGTCAGATGCCGTCGCACTGGGGACACAAGGCCCTCGGCATCATCAGCGGGTCCTCCCCGATCGCCACGCAGGTCCCCCACGCCGCCGGCATCGCGTACGCCGCGCGGTATCGCGGCGAGGACCGCGTCGTGGCGTGCTGGTTCGGCGACGGCGCCACGAGCGAGGGGGACTGGCACGAGGGCCTCAACTTCGCGGGGATCCACCGGTTGCCGGTGATCTTCGTCTGCGAGAACAACCACTACGCCATCAGCGTTCCCCAGTCGAAGCAGATGGCGGTCGAGAACGTCGCCGACCGCGCGGAGGGGTACGGCTTCCCCGGGGTGGTCGTCGACGGGAACGACGTCCTGGCCTGCTACGCGGCCATGAAGGACGCGCACGATCGTGCCCGGGCCGGCGAGGGACCCACCCTGATCGAGTGCAAGACGTACCGGTTCCTGGGCCACACCTCCGATGACGACGACAAGACCTACCGGACGCGCGACGAGGTCGAGGAGGCACGCCATCACGACCCGATCGAGCGCTTCGGCGCGTACCTGCGTGCGCAACGCCCTGCTCTACGGGATCGGCCGCGGATGCCTGCGCGACGAGGTCAAGGAGGAGGTCGACGCCGCCATCGCGGCGGCCTGGGAGGCTCCGGACCCGCTTCCCGAGATCCGCCCTGCGGCACGTGTTCGCCGAGGAGGCCGGGCGAGGCATGACGCGAGAAGAACCTCGTCACCGCGATCCGCGACGCGCTCCACGACGAGATGGCGCGCCGACGATCGCGTCGTCCTGCTGGGCGAGGACGTCGGCAACCGCGGCGGGGTCTTCCGGATCTCCGCGGGATGGATGGAGGAGTTCGGCGAGGACCGGGTGATCGACACCCCGCTCGCGGAATCGGGGATCGTCGGCGTCGCGATCGGGATGGCGATGCACGGGATGCTGCCGGTGGCAGAGATCCAGTTCGCCGACTTCATCTTCCCGGCCTTCGACCAGATCGTGTCCGAGGCCGCGCGGATGCGCTACCGATCGAACGGCGCCTTCACGCTGCCCGTTCGTGATCCGCACGCCGTGCGGCGGCGGGATCCACGGCGCGCTCTACCACTCCCAGTCGATCGAGGCGTATCTTCGCGCACGTCCCCGGGCCTGAAGGTGGTGATGCCCTCCACCCCCGGCCGATGCTGCCGGGCTGCTCCGGAGCGCCCTCCGAGACCCGGACCCCGTGCTCTTCCTCGAACACAAGAAGGCCTACCGCGCGGTGAAGGGCGAGGTTCCCGACGGACCGTACGAGATCCCGATCGGCCTCGCGGACGTGAAGCGCGAGGGCACGGACCTCACCTGCGTGAGCTACGGGTACGCGCTCCACACGTGCCTCGACGCGGCCGCCCGACTTGCAGGAGGACGAGGGTGTCGCGGTCGAGGTCGTGGACGTCCGCACCCTCGCGCCGCTCGACATGACCACGATCCTCGAGTCGGTGAGCAAGACGGCCAAGGCGATGGTGGTCTACGAAGACAACCGGACCTACGGCGCCGGGGCCGAGATCGCGTCCAGCATCGCCGAGGAGCTCGATGTTCGACCTCGACGCGCCGATCGTCCGGGTCGGGCGGTCCCGACATCCCGGCCATGCCGTTCGCGGCGCCCCTGGAGCATTTCTTCATGGAGCCGGAGCCCGACCAGATCTACCGGCGCATGCGCGATCTCGCCGCGTTCTGACCCCATCGGGCCATCGCGTCCTCACCCCCACACGGCACTTCGCGCCCCCGGACGCCCCTGTTCAGGGCGCCTCGCGACGCGTCGATACTCCCCGCGAGGACCCGTGAAGGACCAGGGACGACCGAACGCGCCATCCCGGAGGCGATCGGCCGGCCGACGCGATCTGCTGGTGATCGCCTCGGCGACGGTCGTCGTCTTCCTCTTCGGCGTGGCCATCGGACCTGTTCGCCCGCGTGGACGCCTGGTTCAACGCGGAGCACCCGCGCGCCGTCCCTGCCCTGCTCGGCATCCTGTTCGTCTCCATGGTGGCGGCCGCCGTCTTCGCGTGGCTGCGGTGGCGACAGGCACGGCTCGAGCAGGCGCTCCGCGCGGAGACCGAACGGCAGTTCCAGGCGTTGATCGAGCAGATGCCGTCCGTCACCTACACCTGGGACCCGCGCGCCGGCGAGTCCGGGACCCCGACCCTCTACGTGAGCCCGCAGATCGAACAGCTCCTCGGTTACGCACCGCAGGAGTGGATCGAGGATCCCGACCTCTGGAAGCGCATCCTCCATCCGGACGATCGTGTCCGAGTCCTGGCGGCATCGCGGGCCTCCGATCGTCGACGGCACCGCGTTCCACGAGGAGTATCGGTGCATCACGCGTGACGGACGCACGATCTGGCTGCGCGACGATTCCGTCCCGGTCTCGTTGGACACCGAGGGCCGGCCGCTGCGCATGCAGGGCGTGATGTTCGACATCACCGCCCAGAAGGAGGCGGAGACGCGGCTCCAGGAAGCGGAGGACCGGTTCCGCACGATCGTCGAGCGCGTCCCCGCGGTGGCGTACACGTGGGACGCGGCCGATCGGCCCGGGAGCGCGCCCGCCGCCTACATCAGCCCGCAGATCGAGCGCCTGCTCGGATACCGCGCAGAGCAGTGGACGCGAGGACCCGCAGCTGTGGGCACGACGACTCCACCCCGCCGATCTCGATCGCGTGCTCGCCTCGTGGGACCGGGCGGTGAGCATCGGCTCCCCGTTCACCGAGGAGTACCGGATCAAGGCGCTCGACGGCACCTGGGTGTGGGTCCGCGACGAGGCCGTGCCCGTCGCGACGGGCACTCGGGGCCGCCCTCTCTACCAGGGCGTGATGTTCGACATCACCGAGCAACGCAAGGCCCAGGACGGCTTGCGCGAGGCCGAGGCGCGGTTCCGAACGTTGGTGGAACAGCTCCCCGCCATCACCTACATCGAGGAACCCACCACCGGGTCGCGACCTCTACATCAGCCCGCAGATCGAGCGGGTCTACGGCTACACCCCCGGCGAGTGGCTGGCCGACCCGGGCCTGTGGAGCCAACGGCTCCATCCCGACGACCGGGCATGGGTCCTGGAGTCGGAGAAGGCCGCCCAGGGCGACCGCTGGAGCGGGGAGTACCGCTCGATCGCCAAGGACGGACGGGTGATCTGGCTCCACAACGAGGCCGTGCTGATCCGCGACGATCGCGGTGAGCCCTTGTTCTGGCAAGGCGTCGCGTTCGACATCACCGAGCGCATGGAGGCCGAGGAGCGCCTGCGCGAGGCGGAGGTGCGCTACCGCAACCTGGTCGAGCAGGTGCCCGTCGCCGTCTACATGGATGCCGTGGACGAGCTGAGCACGGCGCTCTACATCAGTCCGCAGTACGAGGGGCTCACCGGGTACTCGCCCGAACGGCGGATGAACGAGCCCGGCCTCTGGGCATCCGATGCTGCACCCCGACGACCGCGAGCGGGTACTCGACGAATCCGAGCGCACGAACGCGACGGGAGACCCCTTCGATGTCGACTACCGGATCGTCAGGGCCGACGGGCGCGTGATCTGGGTCCACGACCACGCGTTCCTCGTGGAGGGACCGGGAGGGATCCCCGCGTGGCAGGGCGTGCTGACGGACGTCACGGAGCGCCGGCTGGCGGAGGAGGCGCTGGCCCGACGCGACAGGATCCTCGAGGCGGCCGGGTTCGCCGCAGAGCGGTTCCTCCGCGCGACCGTATGGACCGAGTGCATCGACGAGGTGCTCGCCCGACTCGGTCCCGCAGGCGACGCCAGCAGGGCCTTCGTGTTCCGCAACGGGCGTGCGGACGACGGTGCGCGCGTGATGACCATCGCGCACGAGTGGCGAGATCCCTCGGGCGGACGCATCGACCACGGCGAGGACGACACGGCCTTCCGCTATGCGGACGGCGGGTTCGCGCGCTGGGAGGAACTGCTCGCGGCGGGCGAGGTGATCCACGGGCCGGTCCGCAGCTATCCCGAGTCGGAGCGGCGTCGCCTCGAGCCCAGAGGAATCCGCTCCTGCATCGTGGCGCCGATCACCGTCGACGGCGAGTGGTGGGGGTTCATCGGGTTCGATCACACGGGAGAGCGGGATTGGCAGGCCGCCGAGATCGACGCGCTCCGCGTCACCGCGAACACGCTGGGCGGCGCCATCGGACGGGAACGCGCCGCCGACCGCCTCTCCGAGGCCGAGGCTCGGTACCGCGGCCTGATCGAGACGATCCCCGCGGCCACATACATCGACACGGCGGACGCCCTGTCCCAGGCGATCTACATGTCCCCACAGGTCGCGCAGATCTACGGCTACACGCCCCAGGAGTGGAAGGAGCATCCCGAGTACTGGGAGCGCGGCCTGCATCCCGACGACCACGACCGTGTGACCGAGGCTGCTCGTCGGCACATCGAGGACGGCTCGCCTTACGAGGTCGAGTACCGGTTCCGCCACCGCGACGGACGCTGGATCTGGTGCCACGACGAGTCCGTCATGATCCTGGATGAGCAGGGGCAGCCGCGGTTCTCCCAGGGCGTGGTCTTCGACGTCACCGCACAGAAGCAGCACGAGGAGCAGCTCCGCGACGCGGAGGAACGGTTCCGAGCGATCGTCGAACACGTTCCGTCGGCCATCTACCTCGACCGGGCGGACGAGAGCATGGAGTCGCTCTACATCAGCCCGCAGATCGAGCAGATGACGGGCGTGACCCCGCAGGAGTGGCTCGACGTCCCGGACCTGTGGCTCGCGATGGCCGCACCCCGACGACCGCGAGGAGATCCGCGCGAGCTACCTGCAGGCAGCTACCGAACGCCAACCATGGAGCGCCGAGTACCGGATGCGCACGCGCGATGGGCGCACGATCTGGGTCCACGACGAGACCACGTTCCTCCACGACGAGGACGGCAACCCCACGTTCATGCAGGGCGTGATCAGCGATGTCACGGAGCGCAAGTTGGCCGAGCAGGCGCTCCGCGAGTCCGAGCAGCGCGAACGCGACGCCGCCGAGCGCCTCCGCGCCCTCGACGAGATGAAGAACACGTTCCTGGCGGCGGTCTCCCACGAGCTGCGCAGCCCGCTCACGTCGATCCTCGGGCTCTCCCTGACGCTGGAACGCACCCCGGGCATGGAGCCGATGGATCGCGAGGACCTGCTGGGTCGCCTCTCCTCCAACGCCCGCAAGCTCGACCGGTTGCTGAAGGATCTCCTCGACATCGACCGGCTGAACCGGGGCATCGTCGAGCCTCAGTACCGCACCGTGGACATCGGCGCGCTCGCCCGCCGGACGTTCGAGAGCCTCGAGTCACTCGCCGACCGCAACGTCGTTGTCGAGGTCGAGAACGTCCTGCTCACCGCCGACCCTGCCAAGGTCGAACGCATCGTGGAGAACCTGTTGATGAACGCCGCGCGCCACACGACGGCCGACCGCAGCATCTGGCTGCGGGTCGAGCCGTTCGAGACGGGGGCGTTGATCGCGGTCGAGGACGACGGCCCCGGCGTCCCACGCCGAGCTCAGCGAGGCGATCTTCGAACCGTTCCGGCAGGGACCCACGGCCTCCCCGCACTCTCCCAGGCACCGGGATCGGGCTCTCGCTCGTGGCCCGGTTCGCGGAGCTCCACGGTGGGCGCGCCTGGGTGCAGGAGCGCGAGGGGGGCGGAGCCTCGTTCCGCGTGTTCGTCCCCGATCGCGGCGGGGCGGAGACCTCCGCACCCGTCCCCCGGACGACCGCCGTCCTCGGCGAAGCCGGCTGATCAGCTCAGCTCGTCCCGTCGTCGTCCTTGCCGGATCGACGCGCGAGCCACCCGCGCCCCTGGCGCTTGCGCTCCTCCCGGATCCCCTTCGCCTCACCGCTGGTCGCGACCCGCGTGAGGTCGGTCTCCTCCACGTCGTGCCGATGGATGTACGTCGAGCCCAGCGCCTGGACGATCGCGGCGAGCGGGAGCGCGAGGAACGCCCCGACGATCCCGGAGATGCTGGCCCCCGCGATCGCGACAGCCGAACGCCACCGCGGGATGCAGCTGCATCGTGCGCGCGGTGATCCTCGGGCTGAGCAGGTAGTTCTCGATCTGCTGGTAGACGGTGAAGAAGACCAGCAGGATCAGGGCGTCCGCCGGGCCCTGCACGACGGCCACCAGCAGCGGGAGCGCCATGGCGATGTACGTGCCGATGGTGGGGATGAACTGCGATACCAGCCCCATCCAGACGGCGAGCGGCACCGCGAACGGCACGCCGAGGGCCGTCAGCACGAGGAAGGTCGCCACCCCGGAGAAGATCGCGAGCAGGAGCCGGGAGTAGAGGTACGCGCCGGTCTTCTCGATCCCCACCTCCCAGGTGCGCAGCACCGTCTCCTGGTGTTTCGGCGGGCAGGTACGAGCACACCGCGCGGCGGACCTTGGGCCCGTCGGCCGTCAGGTAGAAGGTGAACAGGCCGATCGTGAGGAGCTTGAAGATGGATCCCAGGATCGACGACGCGAACCCGAAGACGTTGCCCGCGATGTTGTTCGCGAACTTGGAGACGGCCGAGTTCGCGTCCGTGAGCTGCGTCTGGAGGGCTCCCACCGACACGTCCACACCGAACCACCGTTTGGTGAAGTTGCTGACGGACTGCAGGATGCCCGGCGCGGCTTCGATCAGCTTCTGGATCTGGCTCACGAGGACCGGCACCATCAGGGCGACCATGACGACCGTCAAGACGCCCAGCCCGAAGATGATGACGCCCGTGGCGAGTCCGCGACGCCAGCCGCGCTGGGCCAGCCAATCGACGGCGGGCTCCAGAGCGAACGAGGCGAACAACGAGATGAAGACCCAGATCAGCAGATCGCGGATCTGCTTGAAGAACGCGTAAGCGGCCATCGCGGCGAAGATCGCCAACGCGACCGTCCCCAGCAGCTTCCAGATCCACGTCCAGGTGGGCACGCGCAGCGGGCGCTCCGCCGGCTCGGACGGCGGTGCGCCGGACGTTGAGGACACGGTTGGGGGATCGCTCATGGTCGCGCACGACCCGGTGGGTCGGATCGACGCGAGCCTACCCTTTGCCGCGCGCCGAACCGGGGAAGCTGCGCCGGAATCTCTCGGGGGCCTCCGCCGGGGACCAGAGCTCGACCGCCGCGTACGCGTATGCGACCATCGCGAGCGCCTGCAGGACGTGCCAGGCCGCGTGCCATTGCATGGGACTGTCGGGCGCGCAGAGCGGGCTGACGGACGAGCCGAGCAGGAACGACACCCCACCCATCACCACCGCCGAGACGGCCAGCAGCCATGCGGCGAGGTGGAGGCTGAACCCGTCGGATGCCCGAGGTCGCAGCCCGGCCCGCATCGCGGCGACCTCCCCGAGCGCGGCGCCGGCGGCGAGCGCGGCGGAGATCGCGTCGGTGGCGCCGGGCGCGGCCGCGCGCACGACGCCGGTGACCGCGAGGACGCCACCCCACCACCAGAAGATGCGTCGGCGCGGCCACCCCCTGACCGTCCCGGCGTCATGCACGGCCACGAACCCGAGCACCGCGTAGATCCCCATGTCGTGGAGCCAGTGCGTGCCCGGCGTGCGGACACCGTGGTAGAGGAAGCTCCCCGCGGCGTTGGAGGCGACCGCGACGGCGAAGGCCGCGAGCTCCGGCGTGCGGCCGTGGTCACCCCGGAGCGCGCGCAGCATGATCCACGCCCCCGCGACCAGGAACGCCAGGCTCGACCAGGCGTTGACGGGCTGGGCGAGCCAGGCGGCCCGCACACGTTCGCAGTCGGCGCCGCTCGCCAGTAGGGTCAGCATCGCCGTCACGATCCTCTCCGGTTCGGCCGACCCTTCGTCGCGGGGCACCTACACTCGTAGCGATGACGGAGCGCGATCACAACCCCACGAAACGCCGTCTCCACCTCCCCATCGTAGGCGTGACCAACGGGCCATCCGACGCCTCCGGGGTGAACGCCCGTGGCGAGCGCAAGCCGCCGTGGCTGAAGGTGACGCTGCGGAGCGGTCCCAACTACGCCGCGTTGCAGCAGCTGATGCGTGGCCTCGACCTCCACACGGTGTGCGAGGAGGCGATGTGTCCCAACATCCACGAGTGCTGGGAGGAGCGTGAGGCGACCTTCCTGATCCTCGGGTCGAAGTGCACGAGGCGGTGCGGCTTCTGCGACGTGATGACCGCCAAACCGGACCCCGTCGACGAGCTGGAACCCGCGCGGATCGCCGAGGCCGTGCGCTCCATGGGTCTGCGCTACGTCGTGCTCACCGGCGTCGCGCGCGACGACCTGCCCGACGGCGGCGCGTCCATCTGGGCGGCCGCGATCCGCGCGGTGAAGGCGGCGGTGCCCGGCTGCGGCGTCGAGGTGCTCCCCAGCGACTTCAAGGGCGGGGAGCAAGATATCGCCACGGTGATCGCGGCCGAACCCGACGTCTTCGCCCACAACCTCGAGACCGTGCCTCGTCTGCACGAGCGGATCCGCCCGGCGTTCGGGTACGCGCGCTCGCTGGAGGTCCTCGCCACCGCGAAGCGACGACGCGCGGGCCAGATCACGAAGTCGAACCTGATCCTCGGCATGGGTGAGCGCCCGGAGGAGGTCGCGGGATCGATGCGCGACCTCGTCGGGGCGGGCTGCGACATCCTCACGATGGGCCAGTACCTCCAGCCCACCTCCTTCCACCTCCCCGTCGACCGCTGGGTCACGCCCGAGGAGTTCGCCGAGCACAAGCGCGCAGGGGAGGCGATGGGCATCCGCCACGTGGAGGCGGGCCCCCTCGTGCGTTCGAGCTACCACGCCGGCAAGCAATTGCGTCGCGCCGTCGTGAACGGGGTGCCGCAGCCCGCAGCACCGTGAACGGGCCCCAACGCGGGAGGTGTTGAGGCTCCTTGGGGATGGAGGAGCCGGCCTGTAAGCCGGATCCTGTGCACCGCTCGCGCGGCCGGCGACCATCTCTCTCGGGAGCACCGAGGCGCTCCCGCCGGCCCGTTCTCCGGGCCGGTGCGGCCTACCCGGCAGCATCGGACGGGCCGCCCAGCTGCCTGCTTGACCTTGCTCCGGGTGGGGCTTGCCGAGCCGCGTCGGTCACCCGACGCGCTGGTGGGCTCTTACCCCACCGTTTCACCCTTACCGCCACGGCGAGCCGCGGCGGCGGTCTGCTTTCTGTTGCGCTTCCGCGAGGTCACCCCCGCCCGGCTCTCACCGGCACCCTGCCCTTCGGAGTCCGGACTTTCCTCGAGCGCGAACGCCCGCGGCCGCCCGGCCGACTCCTCCACGCGCGAGCATACCGTCGCGGGCGCGGCGCTCCGCGTGGCCGCCGGCCTCCGCCACGGTGAGGCGTTCCGCGCACGCCGGCCTCAGCGGCGGCCGGCGAGCCAGTCGTCGACGCCTTCGTTCGCCAGGCGGTCGGCCTCCTTGTTCCGCTCTCGCGGCACGTGCTCGAAGCGGATCGTCGAGAACCGCCTCGCTCGGGCGAGCACCTCGCGGTGCAGCGGCACGAGATGCGCGGTCTTCACGCGGTACTTGCCGGTGAGCTGGTAGATCAGCAGTTGTGAGTCGCTGCGCAGGGTCACCTCGGAGGCGCCGAGCTCGGCGGCGCGTTCGAGCCCCTCGATCGCGGCCGTGTACTCCGCCACGTTGTTGGTGGTCTCCCCCAGCCCCTCGGCGATCTCGGCCAGCACGCGCCCGTGCGCGTCGGTGATCTGCACCCCGATGCCGGCGGGCCCCGGATTGCCGCGCGCGGCGCCGTCGCACGCGACCGTCAGAGGACCAGGATCCGGCGGCAATACTCACACCTCGGGATGGTCTCGGTCCGCTTCAGCTTGTCGAGCTCCATCGAGGAGAGCTGCTCGTGGCACCCTTGACATACCCCGTCGACGAGCGCGGCTGCCCCGACGCCCTTCTTCTGCCGGCGCAGGTCCTCGTAGAGCTCGAGCAGCTCCGGATCGATGCCGGCGGCGAGCTCGGTCCGGCGTGCGGACGACCGGTCGAGCTCGGCGACGACCTCGACGAGCTCGGCATCGGCGTCGTTCGATGTGGCCTCGAGCGCCGAACGGAGGGCGGTGGCCGTGGTCTCGGCTTCCGCCGCCGAGGCCTCGAGGACCTCGCGCTGCTCCATGAGGGCCAGCAGCTCGTCCTCGCGATCCGAGCGTCGCTTCTTGAGGTTGTCGAGCTCGTGCTGCAGCGCCTCGAGCTCCTTGGTGTTGACGATGCTGCCGTCGTACATGCGCGTCTGCTCGGCGGCCTCCTTCAACGAGAGCGACTCGATCTCGTGCTCGAACGTGGTCTGATCGCGCGCCATCTCGTCGATCCGGAGTCGGAGCTCCCCGAACGCTCGCTCTGCGGCGTCGGCCTCGGCGCGCGCGGCCGCGATGGCCTCGCCCGACTCGAGCGCCACGCGGCGCATCCGGGCACGATCGATCGCCGTGTCGAGGTCCTGGAGCTCGAGCAGCCGGTCGGTTCCGCGCATCGCGGAGGCAGCCTAGCCGATGCCGGGCTCCAGACGTCCTGTGCGCGGAACCCCGCGGGCCCCGCTCCAACCGCATCTACGGGAGCTTGAAGCTCTCGAACCTCGAGTTGGTCTGGCGGCCCATGAAGGCCACGGCGCCCACGATCACCGCGAAGATGAAGGCCAGCATCAATGCGTACTCGACGGCGGTCGCGCCGCCTTCGTCGATCAGCCGATCCCGTAGCTCGGCGTGCCAGACCTGCACTCGGGTGTAGGTGCGCAGGAACATGCGATCTCCCGATCCCGTCCGTCCGTCCGTCCGTCCAACCGTCGCGTCGGGCCGCCCGCACAGGGCGGCCCAATCGCGCCGTCTTGCTACGGGTATCGGCAGGCAGGACGGTGAAAGTTGAGCCCGGGTAGTCTCCGCCCATGCGGGACGAGGCACGAGGTCGCGTGGCGCTGGTCACCGGGGCGGGCTCGGACGCGGGCATCGGGTTCGCCTGCGCATCCCTGCTCGGCCGCGAGGGTGCGGTGCTCGCCATCGCGTCGACGACCGACCGGATCCACGAGCGAGCCGCCGAGCTGCACGCGCTCGGGTACGACGTGGGCGGGTTCGTGGCCGACCTCACCGATCGGGACCAGACACGGCGCCTCGTCGACGAGGTGACCGAACGGTTCGGCCGCATCGACATCCTCGTGAACAACGCCGGGATGGTGAACGTCTCCCTCCAGGCCTGGACACCATCGACCTTCCTCGAGTCGGACGAGCGCGACTGGGATCTCGACATCGCGATGAACCTGGGCACCGCCTACAACACGACCCGCGCGGCGCTTCCGGCCATGGTCGAGCGCGGCTGGGGTCGGGTGGTGATGGTGTCTTCGGTGACCGGGCCGATCGTCACGATGGAGGGTTCGACCGGCTACAGCGCAGCGAAGGCCGGCATGGACGGCCTCATGCGCGGCCTCGCACTCGAGGTGGGTGGACGGGGGGTCACCGTCAACTCGGTGGCGCCCGGGTGGATCGCGACCGGATCCCAGAGCGCCGAGGAGGCCGAGGCCGGCAGACACACACCGCTCGGGCGTTCGGGGACGCCCGAGGAGGTCGCCGAGGTGGTCGCCTTCCTCGCGAGCGATCGGGCCCGCTACGTGACCGGCCAGTCGATCGTGGTCGACGGCGGCAACACGATCCAGGAGGCCAAGGGACCCTGACCGACGTCCTCGTCCCCGAGGAGGTTGGCTGGGCGCGGCTATGCTCGGACGCGGATGCTCCGCTTCCTGCTCAAGCCCCGCTGGATCGCCCTCGGCCTGTTCGCCCTCGTCGTGACCGCGCTCTGCGTCCGACTCGGGTTCTGGCAACTCGATCGGCTCCAGGGTCGCCGCTACTACAACCACCTCTTCGAGCGGGGCATGACCGCGCCGCCACGACCGGTCGAGGCCCTCGTGGACGCGAGCGGCGGCAGCTCCCTGCTCTACCGCCAGGCCGAGGCCACCGGCACGTACGACCCGCGGCACGAAGTGATCCTCTACGGAAGGAGCAACCAGGATCAGCCGGGCAACCACGTCCTCACGCCGCTCGAGTTACCCGACGGTCGCGCGGTGCTCGTCGACCGCGGCTGGGTGCCCTACGCGATGGACACGCCCCCGGTGAGCCAGGCGTCGCCGCCGGCGAGCACGGTGACGGTGACGGGCCTGCTCGCCCCGTCGGAGCCCGGTGGGTCGCCGCAAGGCGGCGCCACGACCACGTTCGCGCGCGTCGACCTCGATCAGATCGGCCGCCAACTCCCGTACCCGCTGCTCCCCTACTACCTCCAACTCCGCACCCAGGATCCCGCCCAGACGGGCACCCTCCCGGTACCGCCGCCCGCGCCCACCCTCGACGAGGGACCGCACATGGGCTACGCGCTCCAGTGGTTCGCCTTCGCGTCCATCGCCGGCTTGGGGTTCCTGCTCCTCGTCGTCCGGGAGGTGCGTGAGGGGCGCCGCGGGCCTCATCCGACGTCCACTGACGTTCATCCCCAGGACACCCAGCCTGCGCGCTGATCGCATCGCGTGCTGGTAGGGTCTCCCCTGAGGGCACAGATTCTTGGTTCGCCATGTGTCGTTCCCTCAACCGGCGCGTCACGCCGGCGCCTGACGGGCAGCAAGAAGGCCCCGACGGCGGAAGAAAGGAGGGATCGCCAGTGGCAACCGGAACCGTGAAGTGGTTCAACTCCGAGAAGGGGTTCGGCTTCATCACCCCCGAGGACGGCAGCGCAGACGTGTTCGTGCACTTCAGCGCGATCGCCGGAGAGGGGTACCGCAACCTCGACGAGGGGCAGCGCGTGGAGTTCGACGTGACCCAGGGCCAGAAGGGCCCGCAGGCCGCGAACGTCCGCCCCGCCTGACCACGATCAGCTGGTAACGAAGGGCCCGGCGCTTCGCGCCGGGCCCTTCGTCGTCCTCGACCCCCGTGGGACTAGGGTGAGCCGGTACCCCGCGGGAGGGATCGTCGATGTGCTTCGTGTTCGCCCTGGGCCTGCTCGCCCCTCGGCTCGTGATCGTCGTCCTCTGGCTCTTCACGGACTACATGAGCCGTGCGTTCACGACCTGGATCTGGCCGACGCTCGGCTTCTTCATCCTGCCCACGACCACCATCGCCTACGCGATCGCGAAGAACTCGTTCTCGACACCCACGGGGGCGATCAAGGCCGGCGGCGTGATCGTGATCGTGCTCGGGGTGATCATCGACCTCGGCCTGCTCGGTCGCGGGCGAGGGATCGCCAAGCGCCGGGGCGACCGCGAGTACTCGTAGTCAGTCGCGGTTGCGCATCGACTCCGCGGCGAAGCTGAAGTAGCGCTCGAACGCGTCGGCCGCCTCGGGAGGTGGGTCCATCGCCGCCACCGCGTCGCGCATGTGCGCCAGCCAGTGGTCGCGCTCCTCCGGTCCGATCGCGAACGGGAAGTGCCGCATGCGCAGGCGCGGATGTCCCCGCTCCTCCGAGTACGTGTTCGGGCCACCCCAGTACTGGGCCAGGAAGAGCGTGAGCCGATGGCGCGCCCCGGCGAGGTCGTCGGGCTCGGGATAGAGCCGCAGGAGCACGGGATCCGCCGTCGACCCCTCGGTAGAAATGGTCGACGAGACCCTCGAAGAACGGCATCCCGCCGACGATCTCGTAGACGGTGGTCTCTCGCTCGGCCATCCGCGCGAGTCTACGGCTGAGGCCCGACGGTGACGGCGAGCGGGAGATGGTCGGAGACGTCCGAGGCCGGGATCGCGAACCCCGTGAACGCGAGGTCGGCCGTCCCCCAGATCCAATCGGGCCGGTCGCCCGGGAAATTCGGGCTCCTAGCGGTCGAGCGGGCGCCGTTGCCGGTCACGTCCTGCGCGCTGATCGCTCCCGCGCCCACGAACAAGGACCGGTCGGGGTCGTCGGGCTGCATGTTGAGGTCACCCGCCACGATCGTCCGCGGCATCCCGCCGACGGCGGCGAGGATCGCCAGGATCTGGTTCGCGCGGGTAGAGGTGCCGGGCTTGTTCTCCAGATGCGCCCCCACCACCGTGAGCTGCCCCGCTTCCGTCCCGACCCGCACCAGCACGTAGCTGCGATGTTGAGGACCGGCGCCGTAGGGCAACATGCCGGTCGAGACGTCCTCGATCGGGAGCCGGCTGAGGATCAGGTTCCCGAACTGCGGGTCGGCCGCGGCCGCCCAGGCGTATGGCATCCGCAGGTCGCGCCGCAGGAGTTCGGCCAGATCGAGGCCACCGTTGATCAGCCAGCCACGCGGGACCTCCTGGAGGACGACGACGTCGGCCCCCGACAGCCCGGATCGTGTCGGCCACCGCGTCCGGACGGAGCTGTCCGTCGTCGTCGACGGCCGAATGGATATTCCAGTCCATCACGCGGACCGTGGCAGGCGACGGACCGAGCGGGCAACGCCTCCTGCGTGAGGAAGAGGCCGATCGGATACGACCAGCGCGCCGACGCGCGACGAGGGGGACCCATCGTGGAGGGGGAGCGAGAACGGTGCCCCGCACGGCCGCCCGAAGCCGGATCCCGCCAGCGTGACGGCCGCCAGGACCGGCATCGCCGATCGTGGGAACGGGAGCGGGAACTGGATGGCGATCTGGTAGATGAAGACCAGCATGGCGAAGACGAGGGTCCCCGCGGCCATCGCGACGGCGGACTTCCAGCGGGTGCTCTGCCCGTCGCCGGGCGCGAGCGCCGCTGCCATCAAGAGGACCGCGGCGAGCTGAGCGAAGAACACCAGGATGATGGCGAGCGGTCCGGTGACGCTCGACAAGAGCCAGACGGTGATCGCGAGAACGACTCCCGCGACGGCGACGCCGACCGTCGACCACGCCTTCCCCCAGCCGAGGACCACGAGGCTCACGACCGTCGCGCCCACGATCGTGGCTGTTCCCCATACGAGCGAGACGCCCGCCGTGGCGTCCGCGGCGGCGGGGTTCGTGAGCCACAGAGACTCGAGCACCAGGAACGGCCCGAGGGCGGCTAGGGACCACGCCGGGGCCGGGATGGAACGCGTCACGAGCCCGACCGCGCCGGGAGCGGACGCAGCCACCAGCACCACCATGACGATCGCGAGCGATAGAGGCGTCCAACCGCCGCGCCACACCGGATCCCACGTGTCGAAGGAGGCGTTCAGCGATGCGTCCAGCAGGAGTCCTACCACGACCCCGGCGGGCAGCATCCCCGCCGGGGACATCCGACGCAGGTGGGTCACGACCATCGTGAAGGCGACCAGGGCGAAGGCCGCGAGGAGAGCGGCGAGCCAGACGGGCACGGGGTGGAGGACCTGGGCCACCAGACGCAACAGGGCGGTGATGAGGGCGGTTGCCGCCATCGCGTAACCCGGGCCTCCGACCCCGTCCAACAAGGGGACGGCGAGCGGCGAAGCGAACACCGCGATCGCGAGCACGGCTGCGGCCCAGATCCCCGCCGACTCGCGGACGTCGTATGCCAACGGCAGCAGCAGACGGATCGCCTGCGCGACCAGACAGACGACCATGACGACGAAGATCAGCGCCAGGCCCGTATCGCGCGGCGTCTGCCCGTCGCGCATCGCGTCACTCCACGGATGTGCCCACCCGTGCGCCGAGTTCGCGATCGAGGAGCAGGAGGATCGGGACGTCCTTCCCGGCCATGCAGAGCGACTCGACGATCTGCCCGACGGTCTGCTCCTCTTCGATCTGCTCGATCGCGAACCACTGGAGGAAGGCGATCGTAGCCGGATCGGCCACCGGGAAGAGCGCATCGATGGAGGAGGAGATCATGCGTTCGTGCTCGAGCGCCTGCTCGAACACATCGAGGGGAGTCGCGAAGACGCTCGGGGGCTCAGCGACCTGTGCGAGCCGCACGATCCCTCCGCGGTCCAAGATGTGGTCGAAGAACTTCATCGCGTGGACCTGCTCCTCGGCCGCCTGCAGCCGCATCCAGTGCGCGAACCCCGGGAGGTTGGCCTGCTCGAAGTGCGCTGACATCGCCAGGTACAGGTAGGCGGAGTACCACTCCTTGTTGCATTGCTCGTTCAGGGCGATCTCGAGCTCGTCGGTCAACATGGCCTCATCCCCTCATCCTCGTCGAGGCCAGCGTAGGTCGGGCCGAACGGCAGGTAGCGGGCCTCCCGACCCCTTCAG
Organism: uncultured Actinomycetes bacterium; assembly: GCA_963810945.1. GTDB lineage: Bacteria > Actinomycetota > UBA4738 > UBA4738 > HRBIN12 > JAOUEA01. Next base: position 540,970 of record CAWEPI010000004.1, on the reverse strand, counting down.
CGCAGGGCCTGGCGCAGGGCCCGTCGCCGGACCTCCCCGCCCTCGTTCAGTCGTCCGGGGTGAGAGAGACGATGCGTGAACGCCCCGCTGGACGGACGGCAGTGGCACCGGCGGTGTGCGACGCGGTCGCGCGAGTAGGCGGAGGCGAGGGGTATGCGATCGGTGAGACCGCGTGCACCCGGCGGATCGGCGAGAGGTCCCCCAGGTGAGCCGTTCGGATCCCGGTCACCACGACCAGCACGCTGACCCCGAGGAGCGCTGTCACCATCACCCACCTCAGCAACGTCCCGGGCTCGGACCGTCCGTGGCGCGGGTGGATCGGAGTGCTCGTCGACACGTGTCCACCTCCTTCCCTCTCATGGTCGCTCGCCGGACGGGTGCATGCACCGGCTCCTCCACGGAACTAGGCGACGCTTTGAGGAACCGTCACGAACCCTTGACCTTGGCACCCGAACGGCCCCGATCGCGTGCCATGCTTCGCTCGTGAGCGAACCAGGGAACGCAGACGGCGGAGCCGGCGGGGAACGGGAGTCCGTCCCGAAGGGGTGGCGTCGCTTCGCGGCGAAGGAGGCGTCCTTCCAGCGTCGGTTGCAGGACGTCGAGACGCGGGCGAGCACCGACGAAGCGACCGGGTGGAGACGGGTCGTTGCACCCATCCTGGTGGTGGCGGGGCGCGTGGGGAGCGATGCCATCGGCATCCTGGCTGGGTCCTTGACCTACGGTGCGTTCCTCTCGCTGCCGCCCCTGTTGATGGTGATGCTCTCGATCACGGGGGCCGTCCTCAAGAACGACCCCAAAGCGACGCAGGACGTGCTCGACGCGGTCGCCAACGTGATCCCGGGCCTGTCGACCATGGTGAACACCTCGCTCAACGTGCAGACCGCCCAGCAGATCGGGATCGGGGTGGTCGGGGCGATCGCCGTCGTATGGTCGGCGTCGGGGTTCGCCGCGAGGGCACGCAACGCGTTCGGGACCATCTTCCGGACGCAGCGCACGGGCCTCGTGTTCGGCCGGGTCTCCGCCGCCTTGCTCGGCACCCCCATCGTGTTGCTGTTCATCGTCCTGGCCACCGCGGGAGGCCTCTCGGCAGGACTCAGGATCATCGGGAACATCCGGCTGATCTCGGAGCTCGTGTCCTTCCTGGTTCTGGCGGTGGTGAGCCTCGCGTTCGCGCTGCTCACCTATCGCCTCCTCACCCCCGGCGCGGGGCCGCGGCTCCTGGAACACCTGCCCGGCTCGATCCTCTTCGCGGTGGGATGGCTGGTGCTCCACGCGCTCGGCGCCGAGTACGTGACGCGTGTGGTGGCCAAGACCACCGCGCTGTACGGCACGATCGGGGCGATCTTCGGGGTGCTCGCCTTCCTCTACCTGACGATGTGGTGGCTGTTGCTGTGCGCGGAGGTCACGCAGGTGCTGCGCGAGCGTAAGCTCGCAGAAGCCTCGCCCGGCCCCCTCGCAGGCGTCTCCACCGGTAAGCTCCCACCCGACGACGGTCCCCAGCACGTCGCCGGACCGAAAGGAGAGCCCCGATGAGCGAGCGCACGATCGAGATCGCCGCCTTGCAGCAGACCCCGTTCTTCGCCGAGCTTCCCTCCGAAGACCTCGACGCGATCGTCGCCGTCGGACGGGGGGCCTCCTACGATGCGGGCGCGCCCATCGTCTCCGAGGGTGACCAGGCAGACGGGATGTACGTGGTCGTGAGCGGCGAGGCGCGCGTGGACGTGGGGGGGCGCTTCCACATCCTCAAGTCGGGTGACTTCTTCGGCGAGATGGCGCTGATCGCGCCCAGCAAACGCATGGCCACGGTCAAAGCCGAAGGGCCCGTGGAGGTCCTGATGATCCCGGCCGACGGGTTCCAGTCGTTCCTCCTGGCGCATCCACATGTGGCGGTCGCGATGCTCAAGGCCATCGTGGTGCGGCTCCGCGAGGTGGAGCAACGCATCGACGCCTGGATGGCCACCTAGCTCGGACCCGTCGGATCGTCGTAGCCCCGCTCACCACAGGAACGGGACGAATCGGCGGCGGACCCGACCTCGATAGGCGGCGTAGCCCGGGTACGTCTCGACCAACCACGCTTCCTCACGCCGTCGCTTCCCCTCGAACAGCGCGGCGAGGCAGCCCAGCGCCACGAGCACGATCGGCGAGCTCCACAGCGCCCAACCGAGCCCGAGGAGCAACACGCCCCCGTAGATCGGATGACGCACGTAGGCGTAGAGGCCGCGGTCGCGCAACGAGGCCCCCGACACCGGTCGCGGGAAGGGCGTGAACGCGTTCCCCAGGCTCCCGATCCCCCCCGCTAGCAGCGCCGCGCCGCCGACCGCTGCGAGGATCGCCGCGATCTCCATCCCCGGCCGCCAGGGACGCGGCCAGGCACTCCCAAGGAGCCCAGCCACGACCGCGGCAATGACCATGACCCCCTGCAGGAGAACCCATCCTCCCCCTCTGGGCCCCAGCTCAGGAGCCTGCGATCCCTCTTCAGGCGCCATGGCAGCAGCCTACGCACGTTGAGGTCCGGACGGCCGCCCGAGAGCGGTCCGGACGGCCTCCCCGCCGGGCCCGGCGCGATGCCAGCATGGTCACATGAAGGTGGGGCTTCCGCGCATGCACAAGGAGGCCGGCGAGCGCCGGGACTTCCTGCCGCCGTTCGTGGCGGCGCTCTGCCGCGACGGGGCGGCCGAGGTCGTGCTCGAGGAGCGCTACGGAGAGGCCATGGGGATGGAACCCGAGGCCTATCTGGCGCTGGACCCCCGGGTGCGCTTCGCGCCGTACCGCGAGGTCTTCGACCAGGACGTCGTGGTCGTGCTGCGGTTCCCGGAGGAGGAGGCCCTCGCCTGGATGCGCCCGGGGACCTTCCTCGTCTCCATGCTCCATCTCCCGACGCGCCCCAGCCGGATCAAGATGCTCGAGGCCGCGGGCATCGGGGGGCTGAGCCTGGATGCGATCCGCGACGACGGCGGCCAGCGGATGGTCGAGAACCTGCGGGCGGTCGGATGGAACGGGGTCGAGGCCGGATTCAAGGAGCTCGCGAAGATCCATCCCAACTTCTCCCACCCCAGCCGACGTCCGCTGCGGGTCACCTGCCTCGGTTCCGGGGCGGTGGGCGGCTATGCGGCGCACGCCGCCACGCGCTACGGAGATCCACGGCTGCGTGAGGAGATGGTCGAGAAGAACGTGCCGGGGGTCGAGGTCACGGTCGTCGACTTCGACCTGACGTGGCACGAGGACTACATGTTGACGCGTCTGGAGCAGGCCGACCTGCTGATCGACGCGACGAGCCGCGTCGATCCCTCCCTGCCGGTGATCCCCAACCGATGGGTGTCCGCGCTCCCGCGCGATGCCGTGATCCTGGACCTCTCGAGCGACCCGTACCTGCCGGAGGTCGATCCGCCCATGGTGAAGGGGATCGAGGGGGTCCCGCAGGGCGATCTCGACCAGTGGGTCTTCCCCCCCGAAGATCCGGCCTGGGATCGCCAGCCTCCCGAGGTCGACACGACGCACCGCCGCACCGCGCTCTCGTGTTACGCGTGGCCCGGTATCCACCCCCGCACCTGCATGGAGGTCTACGGGGAGCAGATCGAGCCCTTCATGACCCTCGTGCTGTCGATCCCCGTGGACGGATGGGACGAGCGACACGGGACGCACGATGTCCGCGCCGCCGCGAGAGGGGAGCTATCGAGATGGACGTTGGCCGCACGCTGACGATCGGCTTCCCCAGGATGCGCAAGGAGGAGGCGGAGCGCCGGGACTTCCTCCCGCCGCTGCTCGGACGGCTGATCGCCCACGGAGCGCGCCTCGCGGTGGAGAAGGGCATCGGGTCCGGGATGGGCTATCGGGACGAGGACTACCTCGCCATCGGGCCCGACGTGCACCTCGCATCACACGAGGAGGCGTTCGCCCAAGACGTCGTCGTGGTCCTGCGCTGCCCCGAGGAGATCGACCTCGACCGGCTGCGCCCGGGGACCGCCCTCGTATCGATGCTGCACTTCCCCACCCGCCCCGAACGCGTGGCCCGGCTCCGGCGCCAGGGGGTCGAGGCCATCGCCCTGGACTGCATCGAGAACGACGAGGGACTCCGCCTGGTGGAGGAGAGCCACGCCGTCGCCTGGAACGCGCTCGAAGCGGCGTTCGACGCGCTCGCCGTGACCTACCCGGGGTTGAGCGATCCCCGTCGACCCCCACTCGGCGTCACGATCATGGGGGCGGGCTCGATCGGCCGGCACGCCGTGGAGGCGGCCACGAAGTACGGGAACCTCGAGCGTTCCCGCGCGCTGCTCGCCGCCGGCGTCCCCGGGGTCGAGGTGGTCACGATCGGACGCAACCTCACGGCCGACGCGCGCTACATGGAGGAGCGGCTCCGCCTCACCGACGTGCTCGTGGACACGACGCAGCGGTCCGACCCGTCCGTGCCGCTCGTTCCCAACCCGTGGATCGCGCTGCTGCCCGAGCACGCCGTCATCTGCGACTGCGTGGTGGACCCCTATCAGCTCGAATCCGACCCGCCGACCGTGCGGGGGATCGAGGGCATCCCCCAGGGGAGCCTCGACCGGTTCGTGTTCCCCGTGGACGATCCTGCGTGGGAGTCCTCCGTGCCCGGCGGAGTGCCGCACGCCCATCGGCGCACGGTGGTCTCCTGCTACTCGTGGCCCGGCGTGCACCCCGAGCCGTGCATGGAGACCTACGGCGCGCAGCTCGCGCCGCTGCTCGAGACGCTGGTCGAGCGCAGGGGCGTCACGGGTCTGCGGCCCGACGGACGCTTCCACGAGCGCGCGCTCGCGCGCGCGTGCCTGCGCCACTGGCGCGCCCCCGCCTGAACCCGCCGACCCGGGGCTACGATGGTCGCATGGGACGCATCCGCCGGGCGGTGGTGGTTTCGGTCCTCGTGGCGGTCGCCGGCCTGAGCGCGCTGCTGGGACTCCCCTTCATCGTTCCTCTCGTCGACGCGATCGTCCGGCGCAACGCCCCCCCGTCGGGCGAGATCCTGGGGCGAGACATCTCGTCGATCCACGGCGTCTGAATGCCGCGGCGCATTGCGGGTCCGGCGGGTCGACGCGCGCGGATGGTGCGCGTGCTCGTGACCTCGACGGTCGTGGCCGCCTTGGCGGGAGCCTGCACACGAGCGCCCGCGGCCCAGATCACCGCCGATCCACGGGCATCTCGCCCGACGGCCTCCGTCGCGGCGGGGTCGCCGGCCACCTCCTCTCCGACCTCGCCCATCCCCACTCCGGGCGTGACCCTCGATCCGGTCGAGGACGCCTGGACGGCGGCGATCGATCGGACCGTCGCGGGCTACGACGTATCGGTGGCGGTGGGCGCGGCCGACCGGATCGTCTACGTTCACGACGCCGGGCAGATGCGGATCCCCGCATCGAACGAGAAGCTCCTCACCTCGATGGCGGCGCTCGAGGCGTTCGGGCCCGCCCATCGGTTCCCCACCGTCGCCGCCTCGACGGCGCGGATGCGATCCGGGGTGGTGCGCGGCGACGTCTGGCTGGTCGGCGCGGGCGATCCCGAGCTGAACGACGCCGATCTCGCGCGGCTCGCGGAGGAGATGCGCGCGGACGGCGTCCACGCGATCACGGGGGGCGTCATCGGCGACACGTCCGCGTTCGATCGCGCCTGGTGGGCGCCCGGCTGGGTGCCCGGCCTCTCCCGCCATTACGTCACCCGCACCACCGCCCTCGCGGTGGACGGCAACCATGTGACGGGCACGCCCGAGGAGGTTGCCGCCGACGTCTTCACCTCGGCGCTGCGCGCGCGCGGCGTATCCGTGGGGGGATCGCCACGAGCGGGTGCCGCACCACCGGCTGCGCGGACGCTCGCCGAGGTGCGATCCGACCCGCTCGGCCAGATCGTCGTCCGTCAGAACCACGACTCGGTGAACTTCGATGCGGAGATGCTGACGAAGGCGCTGGGTGACGAGGCGGCCGGAGCGCCCGGGACTACGGCGCACGGGGCCGCCGCCATCGAGGCGTGGGCGGCGGCGCAGGGCGTCCGAACGGAGATCTTCGACGGATCAGGGCTTTCCCATCGGGACCGGGTCAGCGCGCGCGGGCTGGTGACGCTCCTGCTGCTCGCGCAGCGGCGACCGTGGGCCGATGTCCTGTGGGCATCCCTCCCCGCCCCGGGGGAAGGCACCATGGAGGGGCGCCTCGCGGGCGTCCCGGTCCGCGCGAAGACCGGCACGCTGTTCGAGACGCCGGTCTCGGCGCTCTCGGGATACGTCACGTCGCTGGACGGCCGCAGGCTGGCGTTCTCGATCATCTCGCGGGGGCTCGACAAGGCGACGGCGGTCGGCATCGAAGACGCCGTCGTGACGACGCTCGCCGGCATCCGCGCGCCGTAGCGTCGCGCGGCACGCAACCCTCGCCTGGCGTGAACGGGCGGCCATCGGGTCCTCGGAACTAGGCGGCCGCGCGCATCGGCTCCTGGGTGCTCGCGGCAGGCGCGACCTCGGGTCGCTCGCGGAGCAGGATCGTGGCCACGATCGTGATGAGTCCGGACACCACGATGTACGCCGCGATCGCGTACCCGCTTCCGAAGGTGTGCAGCAGCCAGGCCGCGATCAGCGGCGCCGGGCCACCCGCCACCACCGAGGCGAGCTGGTAACCGAGCGAGGACCCGCTGTAGCGCACCTCCGGCGCGAACGCCTCGGCGATCAGCGCCGCCTGCGGGCCGTACATCATGTCGTGCGGGATCAGGGAGAGCGCGATCGTCGCGAAGACCACGGCCGGGATCGCGGTGCCGAGCAGCCAGTAGTACGGCAGCGCCATCGCGACGGTGAGGGCCGCCCCCGTGAGGTAGACGCGCTTGCGCCCGACCCGGTCGGAGAGCCAGCCGAAGAACGGCACCGTGAGGAGGGCGAGCGCGGCGGCCACCAGGGTGCCCATCACGAGGAGGTCGCGGCGCATCCCGAGCTGATCCACGCCGTAGGACAGGACGAACGCGGTGAACAGGTAGAAGGGGGTCTGCTCGGCCAGGCGCATCAGGGCCGTGAGCGCGATCTCGCGCGGGTGGTGGCGAAGGACCTCGGAGACCGGCGCTCGCCGGATCCGGCCGGCGGACACCATCCGCCTGAACTCCGGCGTCTCCTCCACCTTCAGCCGGATCGCGAGCCCGATCAGGACCAACACGAACGAGATGAGGAACGGGATCCGCCATCCCCACGTGTCGAACGCGTCGCCGGTGAGATGCATCGTGAGGGCGACCACCCCCGAGGAGAGCAGCAGGCCGATCGGGACGCCGAGCTGCGGGAACGACCCCACGAAGCCGCGCTTGGCCGACCGGCTCCATTCCATCGCCAACAGGACCGAGCCGCCCCACTCGCCGCCGACCCCGATCCCCTGGACGATGCGGAACGTCACGAGCAAGATGCCGGCCCACACGCCGATCGTGTCGGCGGTGGGGAGCAGGCCGATCGCGATGCTCGCGGCCCCCATCAACAACAGGGTCACGATCAGCGTGTTGCGCCGCCCGATGCGGTCGCCGTAGTGGCCGAAGATCGCGGCGCCGACCGGCCGCGCCGCGAAGCCCACGGCGAAGGTCGCGAAGGCCTCGAGGACCCCCACGTATCGCGACGCCGACGGGAAGAACAGGTGCGGGAAGACCAACGCGGCGACCGTCCCGTAGAGGAAGAAGTCGTACCACTCCAACGACGTGCCGACCGTGCTCGCCACCATCGCGCGCACCGGCTGGCGGCGCGATCCCTCATCCGGCGACACCCGGCCACCTCCTGCACGACATCGGAGCCGTCCTACCTATGGCTTATCACCGAGGATGGATCGCTCACGCGTCCACCAGGCCCTGGGAGCGTGGGTCCCTAAGGTCGGGGTGCGTCCAGCTGTTCGATCGTGGCGGTCGAGGGCGGACGCTCGGCCTGCAGCCGATCGGCGGTGCGCTCCGCATCGCGCATCACCCGCAGGACGTTGCGCCCCGCCACCTTCATGAGCTCATCCTCCGTGTAGCCGCGCTCGGCCAACGCGACGAAGAGCGCCGGATACCCGGCGGCGTCGTCGAGGCCCCCCGGCATCGTGCCCGCGCCGTCGAAGTCGCTCCCGATCCCGATGTGGTCGATGCCGGCCACCGTGCGGAGATGATCGATGTGCTCGGCCACGTCGATGACCGAGGCTGGTGGGTCGGGGTGAGATGCGAACCAGGCCTCCATGGCCTCTCGGACGCGCGAAGGATCATCCGGATGCGCGGCGCGCAGGCGCCCGGCCTCCCGCCACCCGGCGGCGTTCATCTCGGCGCCCTCCGCCGTGAGGAACGAGGGTACGAACGTCACCATCACGACCCCGTCGCGTCGGGCCACGGCCTCGAGCACGTCGTCGGGGACGTTCCGCGTGACGTCGCAGAGGGCGCGCGCGGACGAGTGGGAGAAGATCACCGGGGCCTCGCTCACCTCGAGGGACTGGCGCATCGTGTCGGGCGACGTGTGACTCAGGTCGACCAACATGCCCGAGCGGTTCAGCTCGCGGACGACCTCCTCACCGAAGCGCGTGAGGCCGCCGTGGGGCGCGGTGCCGGTCGCGGAATCCGCCCACGGGTTGTCGTCGTTGTGGGTCAACGTGAGGTACCCGGCCCCGAACCCGGCCAGGATCCGGAGCGTCCCGAGCGAGCATCCGATCGATTGACCGCCCTCCACGCCGATCATCGACGCCACCCTGCCCGAGGCCGCGATGCGTTCGACGTCGGCGGCGGTGCGCGCGAGCTCCATCCGGCTCGGGTAGCGCCGGACCAGGTCCAGGAGCGCGTCGATCTGCTCGAGCGTGGCGGTGACGGCCTCGTGCCCGGGCAGGTCCGAGGGCACGTAGACCGACCAGAACTGCCCGCGGACGCCTCCGGCCTCCAGGCGAACGAGGTCCGTCTGGAACTCCGGCCGCTCCAGGGTGAGGTCGGGCATCGTCCAGTCGGGCCCGCCCTTCAGGCGCCTTTCCCTGAGCGCCCACAAGAGATCGTTGTGCCCATCGATCAGCGGTGCGGCTCGCAGCAGGTCGCGCATGCGTTCCTCGGCGGCGCTCGGCATCCGGCCATGGTAGCGGGCGCACGGGACCCGGATCGGCGTCGCGCACCTCGCGTTGCTTGTGCCCGACGCGCGGCGCGCCTAGCCTGACCTGCGTGACCCCCGCGAAGGCACCGAACCGAGAAGAACGGCACCCATCGCGAGGCATCCTCGTCCTCGCGTGCGCCCTGGTCCTGTGCCTGGCCTCCACGGCCTCCGCCGGACCGCTGCACACCGATCCCGACGACACGCCGAGCCGCGTGGACATCGCCACCACGAAGATGCGGGCGGTGCCAGGGATCCCCCATCGGCACGTGGTGGTCGTGACGAGCTACGAGGACATGCGGCTGCGCGCCGGAACCCGCAGGATCACGCTGTACCTCGACACGCGACGAGGCCCCGGCTTCGACGTCGCGGTGACCGTCGAGTACGACGGTGCCAGCTCGGGCCTGGGCTGCTACGTCGGGACACGCGGTACCCCGGATCCGCCGTTCGACCTGAGGCGCTGCCACATCGGCGCGCGACGGATCGCGATCGCGTTCGACGTCCGGCCCCACAAGCGCATCCGCTGGCGCGTGCAAGCCGCGGAGGGGCAGCCGGGCCTGACCTCGATGGTCACCGTGGACCGCGCCCCCGACGCGGGGTGGTTCCTGGGGCCGGTTTGACCCGACCGCAACGGCCGCGCCACACTGGAGCATCTGACGAGGAGGGGGACGGATGAAGAAGCTTGCCTGTGTCATCGCGGCCGCGGCATTGATCGCGACCGCGGCCCAGGTGGTCCTGCCCGCGGCCGCCGCACCGAAGGCCCCGCGCGCAGCCCTCGCGTGGGGACGCTGCGACGACGCCTCGCTGCGCAAGGCGGGGGCGAAGTGCGCGATGCTGAGCGTGCCGCTCGACTACAGCAACCCCGGCGGGGCGCAGATCCAGCTCGCCCTCTCGCGCATCAAGCACACGACGCCGATCGGCCAGTACCAGGGCGTCATGCTCGTCAACCCCGGCGGTCCCGGCGGCTCCGGCCTCGGCCTCGCCGACCTGGGGCAGTTCGTGCCCAACCACGCCGGCGACGCCTACGACTGGATCGGCTTCGATCCGCGCGGCGTGGGATCCAGCGTCCCGTCGATCCATTGCATCGCGAACTACTTCCACGGCGACCGCCCCCCGTACGTGCCCGTGACGAAGAAGCTCGTGACCACGTGGCGTACGCGCTCCGAGCACTACGCCAACAAGTGCGACGCCAACGCCTCGGCGCTCCTGCAGCACATGACGACGATCGACGCCGCCAAGGACATGGACAGCATCCGCCAGGCCCTCGGCGTCGCGCAGATCAACTACTACGGGTTCTCCTACGGGACCTACCTCGGTCAGGTCTACGCCACCCTGTTCCCCGGGAACATCCGGCGCGCCGTGTTCGACGCCAACGTGGACCCGCGCAACGTCTGGTACCAGGCCAACCTCAACCAGGACATCGCCTTCCAGCGGAACATCGAGATCTGGTTCCGGTGGGTGGCGAAGTACGACCACGTGTACCACTTGGGGAAGACCGGTGCCGCGGTCGAGAAGCAGTACTACGCGGTCGCCCGTCAGCTCACGAAGAAGCCGGCCGGCGGCGTCGTCGGTCCGGACGAGTGGAACGACGCGATCCTGTACGCCGGGTACTACCAGGTGGTCTGGACCTACCTCGCGGACGTCTTCTCCAGCTGGGTGAACGACCACGACGTCAAGGCGATCGTCGGCGCGTACAAGTGGGCCGACGGTCCCGGCGACGACAACGGGTTCGCCGTGTACAACGCGGTCCAGTGCACCGACGTGCAGTGGCCCCAGGCATGGAGCACGTGGCGCCAGGACAACTGGGCCACCTACAAGAAGGCCCCGTTCGAGACGTGGGGCAACGCGTGGTACAACGCGCCCTGCCTCTACTGGGCCGCTCCCGCGGGGGTGCCCACCACCGTGAACGGCGGCAGCACCTCGGTGCTCCTGATCGACGAGACCCTCGACGCGGCCACGCCGTATCCGGGCAGCCTCTACGTGCGCAGCGTCTTCCCGTCGTCGAGCTTGATCGCGGAGCCGGGCGGCACGACGCACGCCGGATCCCTCTACGGCAACGCGTGCGTCGACAACAAGATCGCGCGGTTCTTGGCGACGGGTCACCTGCCGCCGCGCCAACCCGGTTACGGTGCCGACGTCAAGTGCAAGCCGCTGCCGAAGCCGGTTCCGGAGACATCGCGCGCACTGAGGCCCGGCCCGTCGCTGCGGGCTCGCCTGATCCCGATCTACGGACCCTGATCCGGTCGGCGGGGTCGGTCCGGCGGCGCGAGCCGCCGGACCGATCCCACGGGATCGAGGGGTGGTGCAGCGCCAGCCCTCGAACCCCGCCGCACGAGCAGGGTGCTACCGGCCTCGTATTCGTCGTTGTGGGGCGGGCCTTCCAGCCGGGCAGCCTGCATAGGCCGATCCGCCGTCGTTCATCCAGGCCCCGCCCTCACGGCGGAACCGCTTGCGCCCCCCGCCACGACATCCCGAGAGCGGATCCGTCCACGCGTAGGTGAAGCTCGCATGTCGGTCCGTGCTCCGCACGGGCGACAGCACCCAGTAGTCGCCGGCGTGCGGCCACATCCGGTGGACCCATCGGATCTCCACCGGCACACCTGCGTCGATGGCGTGACGGACCTGGTAGCCGAGGGGGAGGCATCGTCGAGGGCGACGGGGGCGTACACAGATCCGCGCGAGGACCTGGATCGGGGAGTCGGCGTCGACGAACACGGCGTCGTACATCTCCGCCCGCATCTCTGAGGACCCGGACCGCTCGAAGGCTCGGCCGAGGCGGCCGACACCGACACCGCACAAGTAGCGACGAAGGTGAGCGCGATGACCACGCCACGACCCACGTGCCGCACTGTTCCACAGGGCACGGGCGGTGAGCAAGCCGAACGCATCGCGGTCGTGTGACGCCCTCATGACGATCGCGTGCGTTCGGTTCCAACGACATCGCTGCCATGCAACGGTCCTCGTGTCGAGGAGGGTTCCGTGGTGGATGTCGAGATCGTGGGGGCGAGCTTCGCCGGGCTGACTTGCGCCCGGACATGCGCCACTCGCGGCCTGCGTACCGTCGTAAGGGAGCGCAAGCGCGACCCAGGCCACGCGGTGCACACGACCGGGCTCCTCGTGAAGGAGGCGGCCGAGGAGGAGGACCCGCCGCACGGATCGACCCGGCGGATCCACGGCGTTCGCCTCTATGGGCCATCCCTACGGTGGATCGACCTCGACGCGCCCGGCTACTACTTCCTCGCCACTGACACACCAGCGCTCCTGCGCTCGCTCGCGGACCGCGCGATCGAAGCGGGCGCCGAGCTGCGATGCGGTGAGGCCTTCTCCGGGCCGCGCTCGGGCGAAGTCCTCGTCGGCGCGGACGGGCCGCGATCGAGCGTGGCCCGCCTGGCGGGCCTCGGCCGCAACCGCGCGTTCCTCGCGGGCGTCGAGGCCGAGTTCGAGGGCGTCGCGGGCGTTGACGAGCGGCTCCACGTCTTCCTCGACTCGCAACGCGCGCCGGGGTACATCGGATGGGTCGTCCCCGGGGTCGGCCTCACGCAGGTAGGGCTCGCGAGTCGCCTGCCCGCGCGCCCGAACCTCGACCGCTTCATCGCACAGGTTGCCCGCGTCTTCGACTTCGCGAGGGCGCGACGGGTGGGCACGCGTGGCGGCCTGATCCCGGTCGGAGGGACCGTCCACCCGTTCGCGACGCCGGACGTCGTGCTGGTGGGCGACGCCGCGGGGCTCGTGTCACCGCTCACCGCGGGCGGCATCCACACGGCCCTCCGCTCGGGTCGCGCCGCCGGCCTCGCGATCGCGAGCCACCTCCTGGACGGGGGGCCGACGCTCGACGTCGCGCTCCGCGGCGTCTACCCGACCTTCGCGTGGAAGCGCGCGATGCGCTCGGCGCTCGACCTGCGGCCGCCCAACGTGCTCATCGACCGTGCGCTCGAGAGCCCGCGGTTCCGCGCCTTCGCGCGGGCGGTGTTCTTCCATCATCGAGGGTTGATGACAACTGCTGCCTGGCATGACCTGATGGCATCCGTCGGTCCTTGAAGCGTGGTCTGGTTACGTCACCGGAGGATCTCGACGAGGAGCACCCAGGCGTTGGCGATCCCGTCTACGAGGAGGAAGAGGATCCCCACCACGAGCCAGTAGAGACCGCCTCCGGCACCCACCCAGAGCGAGACCCCCGCGACGATGACCGGCAGCGTCGCCATCTGCCCCAGGACGAACTGCCCCACCTGCTGCCCCTTGGTGGGACCGGCGACGTCGCGCGGGCGCCGCACGAACAGGACCAGCGCGAACACCCATCCCGCGACGCCCAGCACGGTGAGCTCGACGGCGAGCACTCGGGTGGTCTGCGGGACGAGGCCGAGGAGGCTGATCACGACCGCCTCCGTCAGCATGGCGATCGTCTCTCCCGCGCGACCCGGCAGCCCGGGAGCCGAGAGGATCTGCGTGAGGTTGATCGAGAGCGCCACGAAGACGAGCCCGGTGAGAGCGGCCGCGGCTCCCGTCCCGGCTACGAAGAAGCTGTCCCATCCGTCGATCGAGTACCCGTGCATCGCTCGGCGATGCTAGCGACTCGCCGGGTTGGGAGGCGATGGAGGGCGTTCGCGACGGTGGCAGCACCTCATCGTCGCACCGCCTCGAAGACCGGCGTCGGGGCGGAGAAGCCCTTGAGCTCGAGGGAGCCGAACGCCCGGAAGCTCAACGCCGACGGTTCCGCGAGCTGGACGACCTCCTCGCTCACGAGGGTCTGGCCCTCGGTGGCGCGCGCGGCGATCCGGGCGGCCAGGTTCACCGTCCGCCCGAAGTAGTCGCCGTCCTGGAAGACGGCGGATCCGGCCGCCACGCCGGCATGGGCCGGAAGCCCCATCGTGGGCGCGCGCTCGACCAGTTCCAGGACGGCCAACGCGGCGTCGCCGGGGTCGCGGAAGTGCAGCATCACCCCGTCGCCGAGCCACTTGACGGGCTCGCCACCCCGAGGACCGGACACCGCGTCCACCATGTGCGCGAGGTCCGCGGCCGCTCGCGCCCCCGCCTCGTCGCCCTGTTCCTCCGTGAGCGCCGTATACCCCGCGAGGTCGACGAAGGCGAAGGCGGGGGGATGCTCGGGCTTTCGGTACAAGCCCAGGTCTTCCAAGACCGTCTCGATGCCCTCCACGGTGTACTCGGTCCACCGACGCTCCTGGTGCCGCCGGTACAGCGTGAGGAGCAGCTCCTCCTGGAGCGGGGTGGATTCGGCGCCGAACCGGTTCGCCTGGTCGACCGCGTCCACGAAGCTCATGCCCTGTTGGAGGAAGGCGCCCACGATGTAGGTGTCGAACAGGGCCACCTCCGATTCCGTGATGCGACGCATCGCATCCTGGAAGACGCGCGACGTACGAACGATGGCTTCGGGATCCACGAGGAGCGACGACAGCTTGGTCAACCGGAAGATGGCCTCGTCGTCCTCACGGATCCGATCGTCCGGAGCCGGACGGCCCGGCCCGATCGCTCGCTCGACGTCGAGCACGAGGTCGAGGGAGAGGTCCAGCCGCTCGGCCAGCTCCCGGTAGGTCGTGGTGGTCTGCGCCGCGAATCGGAAGTGCGGGAGGTCCGCGAAGGCGAACGAAAGCTTGCCGGCCGCGACGGCCTCAGCCAGATCTTCGGGACGCATGCCCGCGCGATCGCAGGAAGCCAGCAACCTCACGCGATACACGTCCGGCTGCGCGAAGGAGCCGTCGTCAGCGGCCGCGACGATCCCGAGCTCCACGAAGTGATCCACCGTCGCCTCGGGGACACCGGCGCGCTCCGCGAGTTCCTCCCTGGATAAGGACATCCAGGAAGCCTAGCGAGACCGCATCGTTCGGGGGCGCCTGATCCTCCCTGCGGGCCTCCGCGCAGCCCGACCATAGGCCCTGGACACGATGAGGCCCTCAGGGAACGATGGCTTGGGAGGTGCCCCGAGATGAAGGCTCGATCCATCATTCCTGTGCTCGTTGTGATGTCGCTCGTCGTGCTGACGCCCGTGGAGGCCGGGGCCACCTCCAGGCGACCCGTGTGGGTGCGTAAGGCGCCGGCGCTTCTCGCATCCGTTGCAGCGACGCCGCTCGGAGGAACGGTCGCGGTGGGGACGGTCACGTTGGATGTGGCGCCCCCGCATGCCTGGTCCGTGCTGTACGTCGCGCGATACACGGCCGGGGGTCGCGAGGTCTGGCACCGACGGTGGGCGCCGAAGAGCCGCAACTCCGCCGTCGCGCGCAACCCCTCGGTAGCCCTTGGGCCGAACGGGAGCATCGTGACAGCCGGCTCTGTCGCCGCGCGACGGGCGAGCTGCCCAGGTTGGTTCATCCGAGTCTACAGTCCGAAGGGGAACCTCCGGTGGTTCCGGCATCAGCGATGTGGCACGCCGAACGTGGACGTGAGAGGCGTCACGGTGACGGATCACATGATCGTCGTCGCCGCGAACCACGTGCCCTACGTCTCTCCCGGCCCCCATTTCATCGACGCGTTCCTGATGGAGTTCTCGCTTCGCGGCCGGCTCACCCGGACCTTCGACATCGAGCCCTCGAACCGCGATCGGAACGACTCAGCGGAAGGGGTTGCGGTCGGCCCCTCAGGGACGATCTTCGTCACGGGCTCAGCCGATCTCGGGTCTTGGACTTCCGCCAACCCCGAAGGTCCGAACAGCGACCCCTACGTGATGGCCTTCAGCCCGGCCGGCTCCGTGTTGTGGGAGGCGATGCTCCCGGATCGCGGCACGACGCACCTGGACGGCGGGCTCTCGATCGATCTGGACGCAGGCGTCCTCGCGGCCGTCGCGGACGTTCGGGCCAGAGCGCGGCTGGGCGGCTTCGCCTATCGGGTGGTCCGGTTCTCGACCGCAGGCCGACAGCTGTGGAACAAGACGGTCCCAGCGCGGATCTGGCCGAAGTGGCACCCGAGTTGGGCGGAGGTCGCGGTCGCGCCCACCGGCGCGATCTCGTTGGCGGCCTCCCACGCCGGCAGGCCGTTGCTGCGCACCTTCCGGACGGACGGAACCGTCGCGTGGAGCGCTCGGATCGGATCGGCGATCCCCTCTTCGCACGAGTTCGAACGGCATGATGTCGATGCCGTTTCTGTAGGCGTGTTCGTTGCGGGGTGGATCTACGCGCCCACTGCGAGCTACGGCTACGGCGGGATCTACCGGTACCGGCCGTAGTCGTGCTCGAAGGGCAAGCGAGGTGTTCGCGCTGCAGCCGCTCAGCGCGGCTTCGTGTTCGTCGCTGAGGGACTCGAACCCCCAACCACGTGCCTCGACGGCGGCCTCAGCCACGGCGCGAAGAACGCGACCCGGAGTCGCGTCCGGCGATGAGCCGGAGCTCGGCGCCGCAGCGTTCCGACACGACCCAGTAGGTTTTCAGCGTCGCCTTGCATGGGCGCTCACCTCGAACAGGGCGGCGCGGAGCTCGCACAGGTCCTCAGTCTTCGTCGGTCCGATCCCGCAGACGTAGGATGAGCAGGTGTTCCGCGGTCCGCGCCTCGGGCGTTGCGTCGCCATCGTGGTCGCCTTCACGATCGTCGGCTGTACGTCGTCGGGTCGGGCTACGTCTCCGGCACCACCGAACCCCTCACCGACGACCGCTCCCTCGACAACCTCTCCTACGCCCGCAGAGGTCACCGGCTTCACCCGCGGCTGTGGTACGAACGTCTCCGGCGACCTGGGACCCAAGAAGGAGTGGCAGCGATCGAGCGTGATCGTCGGCCCGTTCGCCCTCGTGTGGATCCGGCAGTACACCGCTGCTGGTGCCATGAACTTCTCTCAACCGGTCGCCAAGGTGCTGGCGCTCGTCAAGCAAGGGCACCAGGTCGCCTTGTCCGTGCCCAAGGACGAGCGGCGCGACGTCACGCTGATCTACAACCCGAGCGAGGGGACGGCTCTCTGGGATGGGGACCCGGAAGTGACGTTCCAGGCTTGCGACTACGGGAACGCCTCGTGGAGGCGCGCGACACAGTTCAACGGTGGCATCTACGTCACCAAGCCCATGTGCCTCAAGTTGCTCGTCTCCACGCGCGCCGAGCAGAACAAGGCGATCTTCGTTCCGTTCGCACTCGGTCGCCCCACCTGTTCGTGAGTCGCACCTCATCTGCCCTGAACCCTGCCGAGGCCCATCCCCGTCCCGGGAATCGGTCTTGAGGACGCGGGGAGCGAAGCTCACAATCAGACTGATGGCCGAGCAGCGACCGCCGAGGATCATCTTCGTCACCTGGGCACTCGCGGCCTCCAGCGTCGTCGCGGGCGGAGTGCTGTTCTTCAGGAGCGACGAGAAGGGCGACGTCGTCTTCGTCTTCAGCGCGGTGCTCATGCTCATCCTGCTGCTCGCCGGGTTGTGGGATCGGCGGAGCGAGGAGCTGGCACCCTTCGGGGAGATGAGGGATCGCGGCTGGTAGTGGCGTCCACCGAAGCACTTACCGCGCGTCGTGGACCGGATGATGAGGTACGACCCCGAGGGACACTGGGCCCCCCCGAGTAGCGGATCCACCGCGAGCTCCGTATCCGGGCCGTAGGCTGTTCCTGGTGGGCACTGAGGGACTCGAACCCCCGACTTCCTCCTTGTAAGGGAACGGTATTTCCTCAGCGTTCCTGCAGGTCAGAGGCGATACTCACGCTGCGGTAGCCGCGCCCGTCGTTGATCTCGTTTGCGCAAGTTGGAGCACGTTCGTTTCGATCCGCTCGTTAGTGGCTTTCCCATACGGTTCCCAGATGCGCCCCAGCCGTGGGCTGTAGGTCAGTACCCGGACTACCTAATGACTCGGGTGGGTCGAAGGGATCGCTCCCTACGAACTGAGCGCGGTCGCCTGCTCGAGGAGCGCGTCGGTCTCGGCGAGCGCGGGTACCGCTTGGAGCCGTTCGAAGATCTCGCGGGCGTGCCGCAGGACGGGTGCGGCCTCCGGTCCTCGGGCCATCCCGATCAGGCACCGACCTTGGCCGAGGAGCGAACGCGTGCTCGGGGACGACCCCGAACCGCTCCCAGCGATCGGCGGCATCGGCGTAGGCGTCGGCTCCTCAGCCCGTTGCGCTCCCGGTCGCGCTTGAGCATCGTTGCCAACATCGTCACGTTCCCCCCCGTACCTAGCGGCGCTGACCCGGGAGGACATAGCCTGAACATCTGGTGCTCTTGGAGGAGGCCGGATGACCGCCGAGGCTGAGCCCACGCTGCTGCGACGTCTCGCGATCGTGGTCTTGGCCTTCGTGGTCCTGCTGGTCCTCGTCGTCGGCGGGCTGGAGCTCTGGAACGGGACGGCCACGACGGACAACCCAACGACCTCCCCTAACCCACCCCCCACTTACGTCGGGGGCGGATAGATCCTGCCGCGGATCCTGTGCGGGTTCAGGGAGAGGTGGGAAGAACCAACAACCCTGTCCCGAAGGACCCTGCGCATTCAGTAGATCGCGAACGAGATCGCGAACGCGTTCTCCCTTTGACGCATTCAGCAGCGTGGAGCGGTACTACCGGCGAGCCCCTGGCGGTGTCGCCTCTGTGCTCGTGCTGGTGGGAGGTCCCGCTCACGCGATCACTCGGCTCCTGCTGCACCTCCCCTAGCCCATCCCAATCCTCTAACCGACCCCTCAGCACGGGGTCATTCGCCGATTCTCAGCAGTGCATCACTGCCTACGCTGCTCGTGTAGGGAAAGGGAGGATCAGATGATCGCTCAGTCCTTCGGATCAACGAGCGTGCGGGAACAGACTTCATCTCCTTAGTCGTGATCGCCCTCAGCATCGTCCTCACCGTGCTGTTCATCTTCATGGCGGTGAACATCAGCGCGATCCGGAAGGCCACGGATATCGGCCTCCTCGGATCCGGGCTCGCCGAGCGCAAGTGCGACTTCTGCGCGATGGCCTGTCCACCGGAGGCCGAGATCTGCCACCGATGCGGTCGCAATATCGGTGCTTGGGTCCGTCAGGGAGGCAGATGGTGGACCAAGTCTCTCGATGGGGAGTGGATCTACCTGGAGTACGGGGCGTGGAAGCCTCCGGATGCATCACACGCGCCGCCGACGATGGACCAAATGGCGGGAGGAAGACGATGAGTCCCACGGACTTCAGGTATCGAGTGACTGGTATCACCACTCCGGTCGTCGGCAGTAGCTTCGATCGGGAACAGCGCGAACGCGCGATCGCTCAGGACCTGATCGATTTCCTCGAAGATCGCGCCGTGCTGTTCGAGGACGACCTCTACGAAGACACCGAGTCTTGTCGGGATTCAGTCTTCAAGATCCGCGAATGGCTAGAGACCCATATGCCCGAGCTGCGATCCGACAGCCGCTTGAAGGTGGACTACTTCCAGCCTATGCAGGAGGCTTGCAGGACGTTCATCGGAGCGGTAGGGCGACGGGGTCCAGGAGAACCTCCGCTCACGATGCGCGAGTTGACGGGACGTCTGTTCGAGATGCGGCATACATTCGGTGATCTGTTCGCTGATATGAAACCCGCTTACGAACTGCACGTCGGCCCTAACCTCGCGAGCATCGTGCCGGGTGAGGCGTCGAGTTAAGCGTCCCTGATCGCACGCAGCAGCCGGAGCCTCGCCACCTCGTCCACGTTCGCGATCGCCAGGAGCTGCGCCAGGTCTTCGTCTTCGGGGCTCGCGATGAGCTGCCGCAGGACATCCGTCTGAGCTTCGCGTCGTGCGGTGAGGTAGCGGCGCAGCGCCTCGACGGCATCGCGCCGGAACTCGATGAACTCGTCCAGGAACAAGACGCCGTTGTGCGCCAGGGTTCGTCAATGTCGCCGGAGCCGCAGAAAGCTATGGAGTTGGAGACTGGTGGCGTCGTTGGCTCGACTCAGCGGAGAAGATGAACGGACCCAACGCTGAAGTGAGGGAGCGACTACCGCAGCAAGGGTGACGAGCGCAGCTGGAAGTGGAGTCCACCCTAGAAACGCTCCGATCCAGAGGATCATCGCAAGAATCGCCAACGCGAGTGTCACCTTCACGAACCGAGCTTACGCCGCCGCGCACCGACGGGGAAGCTGAAGCTCGCGTGCGCGAGGGTCGCTCAATGTCACCGGACGGCTACTGGTCCCTCGCGCCCCGTCGGTCGGCCAACCGGGGATACATAAGGACGGAAACGACGGCGAGGATCACCGTCGTGACGCCGGCCATCAGCAGCCACGGATTGACCCACATCTCGGACGCGAGCCAGGTCGAGACGAGGACCTTCTTGTCGGGGTCCCCACTCCAGGAGCCTCGGCCGTGCCATGTCCGGACCTGGACCGCGAAGGCAATCTCCGCGATCCCGAGGGTGGCGACGAACGCCGCGAGCCAGAGCCTTCCCTTCAGCCACGCCACCTCGCCCACCAAGCGAACCTACCGCCGGGCCGCAAGACAACGGAACCCGCCTCGCGCCCATGCAACGGAATCTTCTTATGGCGCAGCTTCAGGGAAACACGACCCTCAGGTGCGCCAGCGTTCGGGAATGTCGCCCGAGCGAGTGTCGGGCATCAGCCGATCTGCTCGGCCAGCCCGATGAGAATGCCCTCGGGGCCGCGGACGTAGCAGAGCCGATACACGTCTTCGTACTGGACCACTTCGTCGACGAGCTGCGCGCCGTGGTCGCGGAGCCGGGCGAGCGCATCGTCGAGGTCGTCCACGGCGAACATGACGCGCAGGTAGCCCAGAGCGTTCACCGGGGCGTTCCGGTGATCGGCGACCACAGGCGGCGCGAGAAACCGCGAGAGTTCGATCCGGCCGTGTCCGTCCGGCGTACGCATCATGGCGATCTCGACGCGCTGGTCGCGCAGTCCAGTGACGCGCCCTGACCAGTCTCCTTCGATCATGGCTCGCCCTTCGAGTTCGAGGCCCAACTCGGCGAAGAAAGAGATAGCGGCATCAAGCGATTCCACCACGATGCCGACGTTGTCCATCCGTTGGAGCGCCATGCGGCCATTCTTGCAGTTCGCAGAGTTCACCTGGTGTCCGTGAGGCGCGCGGGATCAGGTGTCCATACCTCTGGTTGCCCGGACATCGCTCAATGTCGCTGGAGTCGGAAGCAGCCAAGGTCGAGGTCAAGGGCTTGCTCTAGCATCCGTTCCGTGAGCGTCCAGAACGACCCGCCGACGCTGCGCCGCGCCGACCTCGCCCTCCTCCCTGAACGTGAGCGGCGAGCGGGCCCGCCAGATCACCAACGAGAGACGACTTCCCGCCGCCGGTCCTCACGGCCCCGCACCGCGCATGGAGCCGCGACGATGTCGAGGACGTGGATGGACGAGGTGCATTGGTGGGAGTCGAAGCCGTGGCGGAAGCCGTTGGAGTCCAACCGTGGGTGACGTGCCGGTTACAGCTGCGCTGTCTCAAGAAGCCGCTTGAGGCGGGTCCAGATCCGCAGCTCTTGCCGACGCCCCATGCTCGCGACGAGCGGGCCCATGAACTTGAGGACACCATGCGGCTGGACGTTCCACGACCAGCGCATCCGCGTGCCGCCGGCGACCGGATCGAACGTCAACGCTCCCTCCGTCTGCATCATCGACGAGCGCGTCACCGACGCGAGTCGCCCCGGACGCTCGTAGGCGGTGAACTCGACGATCATCGGCATCGTCCGCCCCATCGTCCGGAGCTCCGTCCGGAACCGGGTCCCCGGACCAGTCGCTCCCTCCGAGATCTTCTCGGCGAGCCGCATGTGCGGGTTGTACCGAGGCTCGTTCTCCTCGTTCGCGACGAAGTCGAAGACCTCGTCCACCGGCCGGGCGATCGTGATCTCGCCCTTCACCTCAACCACGTGGTCACCCCTTCACCGACGGAGGCTAGGAGCCGGTTGCCAGACCCGACAGAGGCTGGCGACCATGCCTCTCGGGACCCTGGAGGAAGCCCACCACCGACGTCGGAGATGGTTCCTTCTACCCGCGCTGGAACCTCGCCCCCGGGGGGACACCCACGAACGACCGCGGCCAGCCGAACAGCTCGCAGACGCGCGAGTAGGTGTCAGCGGATTAGCTGCGACCGGTCTCGATCTTCTTCAGAACCTCGTCCACGGTGAGGACCTGTCCGAAGAGCGCCCCCACAGTTTCCAAGGTGACCTCCTGATCCCGTTCAGGGTCGGAACCGTTCGTGGCGGTGCCGTCGCTCAAGAAGAGAACGCGGAAGTCGCGGGCGTTCGCCTCGCGTGCGGTCGTATCGCAACAGACATCCGTCGCGATCCCGGAGATGATGATCGTGTCGATGCCGCGCGATCGCAGTATCAATTCGAGGTCGGTCCCGTAGAAGGCTCCGAAACGGGGCTTCTCCAACACGACGTCGCGAGGGTCAACGTCAAGTTCTGCGAACAACGCAGCGGTCTCGGCGCCTCTGCCGAGGACGTCGCCGATCCCTGGGATGATCTCGCCCAGGATGCCGATATTCGATCCGTCTGGACGCAAGACGTGCGCCGTGTGTATCACGAGGATGCCCGCTTCTCGGCAAGCGGCTGCGAGCTGGTTGATCCGGTCAACGAGCGCTCGGCCGTTCTCCGTCGTGTCGACGAAGTAGTTCTGAAGATCGACGTTGACGAGGGCGGTCTGGGCTGGTGAAACGGTGAAGTCCACCATGGAACGACGAGTCTACCTTCGCCAAGAGTCCTCATCGCACCGCATCGACGCGGAAGGTCCACCCGCGCGAGAGACTCGCGTCCGGAAGATCACGGGTTGAGTCCGGAGGCTTCGTCCCGGCCTCGATCTCGCCGTACTCGCGGACGCTCACACCGACGGCACGAGGCGCGGACGACGCACAGCCCGTTGCGCTCCCGGTCTCGCCTGAGCATCGTCGCGAACATCGCCGCCGGTCCACCCCCGCCTGAGACAGCCGAAGGGCTGCTTCTCGCTCGCCCTCCTCAAGAATCTTCCGCCACTGCACCGATACGCACCGCATACGGACCCCGGTCCCCCGGGGTCAGGAAGAGGGGAGAGTCGCCATGAGGAAGGCCTTTGGCGCGCTTCGGGTGGGGTTGGTGGGGGTCTGCACGATCGCGTTCCTCAGCACGCTGTCGGCCGTGGCGACGCAGACTCACCAGCTGCACAGGGTGACGATCTGTCACGCGACGAACAGCGTGAGCAACCCGTACGTCCGGATGACGGTGGGCGAGGCGGCGGTCGATGGCCAGTTCGGGAACGACAACGGCCACGGCGACCACCTCCTGAAGCACGAAGGTCCCCTCTTCGACGCGGCGAACCCGGTCCCGGGCTGGGGCGACATCATCCCCCCCTTCTACTCGGATGGGTTGACGCCAACGGGCTACTCCTCGGCGAACTGGAGCGACGCGGGGCAGGCATTCTTCGACAACGGATGCAACGCGACCGGCGAGGGCGGCGCGGACGTGTGTCCCAACATCGATGGCGACCAGGCCGAGGTGCCGGACGGCTTGTACGTGAACGAGCAGGGGGAATGCGTCCCGGACGCCTAAGAACGCTCGGGGTAACAGTCACGTTCTCGCCCTCAAGTCCCCTGAGGGCGAGAACGTGACTACGGTCTTGGGCGGTGGGATAACGGTTCAGGCGCGAACGGAGGCCAACCCCCGCCTAGCGCGACCTCAGTGTCGTTTCGGGGCTTCCGGGACCGGCGATCGAGGCGCGTACATGGCCTCTGACCTGCGGGTTTACGTGGTGGGCGCCAGAGGATCTGAACCTCTGAACCTCTTCCGTGTCAGGGAAGGTTCGCCCACTTCGCTGACCTGCGGGAAACTTGCGATTCCGCAGGTCAGGACACCTTCCGGGAGGCACATGCTGACGAGGGTTTCCGAGGTATTCCGAAGACGCTGCGCCTTCTGTGCGCCTTCTGCAGATCTGGGCCACTCCCCCATCGCGGCGTTCCTCGCTTGACCGAATCACGAACGTGAGAGGGCACCTATGGAGCGACCTCGCGTCCTGCCTTCGTGCTCGTGCTTGTGGGAGGTCTAGCTCGAACCGACCACTCGGCTCCTGCTGGACCTCCCCTAGCCCATCGGACGGCGCGGCCTGAGGGGTCGGGCGACGGCTCCGCCTGAGCGAACCGCTCCTCGACGCGCCGCACCGTCGACTCCAGAAGGCCCAGCAGCTCGGCCTTCATAGGACCCCACAGGAAGAACAGGGCCATCGTGAACTCCTCGTATCCCGCGTGTGGCGCTCGCGGGTAGTTGCCGAAGTCGGTCGTGGACAGCGTCTTCCACGCGATCACCTTGCTGCGGCCATCCTCTGAGGACCACATGAGGACCGCCTTGAGCCAGTCCTCCGGCCAGCGCGTCTCGTCCTCGACGATCAGGTCCCCCAGGCGACTCTCGGCGTCGGGGCCGTCTCCTTCGTGACGCCACTCCCACTTGACCGAGACCCCCGCGGGGAGAGCGACCCACCTGTAGACGCTGAACTCCGGGAGTGCGTGATCCTTGAACGCGGCGAGGATCGCGCCCATCACGTCGACCTCGAACTCGGTGCTCCAGTCGAGCTTCGCCACGACGAACGTGGCGATCTCCTCGCCCTTGGCGATGCCGTAGAGCTCTCGCTGCTTCCTGTCGAACCGAGGCTCGTAACCCTCGGCGACGAAGGACCGGACCTTTCCGCTCTCCACCACCCGACCGTATCGGCTGACTGGGCCTCTGGGTGGCATTCCCGCGTGACCGCCCAGGACCCACCGACGCTGCGCCGCGCAGACATCACCCGCCTCCTAAACGTGAGTGGTGAGCGCGCCCGCCAGATCACCAACGGGGCCGACTTCCCTGCGCCGGTCGTCACGGGCCCACGCCGCGCATGGAGCCGCGAAGAGGTGCAGTGGTGGATGGACGACGTCCGGTGGTGGGAGCGATACCCGTGGCGGAAGCCCCGCTAGGGAAGGGGAACTAGCGTGCTTGTGGCGGGGTCGATGCCGAAATCGGGTGGTTGATTGACGCCAGGCACATAGAAGTCCGTTTGGTACGCGGGAGAGCCCTTCCCCTTGATGCCAGCAGCCCCTAGGGCTTGCTTGTCCAGCGTCACCGTGAACGCGCCGGTCGGCACCAGGATCAAGGTCGTCGACCGAGTAGTTCCGATATAGCTGTCTCTAGTACTGACATACTCCTCAGCCTTCACGACGTGCCCCCGATGCCGCCGACCACGCTTGCCGGGCCGCTGTTCCGACCCGGCTCGCGACGTGCGCCTCTGGAGGTAAACGGGGAGCGCGGTCCTGTGGCGGCACCGGAAGTCGGATCGTTTGACCGCCTCCCGCGGCGCAACTACGGTCATCCGGTCATATCGGTGCCGAACCGCCCGTGCCGGCTCGAACGTTGGGAGGCCTGGATGAGGCGGACGTTGGCGATGATCGGCGTGCTCGTGGTTTCCATGGGCGCGTTCGGACTCTTGGTTGGCGGCGGCGCGGGTGTGGCGGCACCTCGAGCGGCGACCATCACGGACATCACCTTCAGGGAAGGCTTGTGTGACCATGGCGGGGCGCACTGCAAGGTGATCAAGGCCGGGAAGGATTTCTTCAGCTACGGGACCCGGCTGATCTTCACGATCCCGCTGTATCAAGGCAAGACGGTGATCGGTAAGGAAGAGGGTGAGTGCGTCAACCTGCAGCGGGCGAGCCATTCGAACTACTGCACCTACAACTTGACCCTACAGAGAGGAACTGTCTCGGTGCAGGGGACGCTCACCAACAACGCTCACGCCGGCACGATCCCGATCACGGGGGGCATCGACGCCTTCGAAGGTGCGTACGGCTACATCCACGAACACAACGGGTTCCCGGCCAGGTACACCCTCCATATCGTCACTCCATAGGCAGCGCGGTCAGCGGTCTCAGGGAGGCTCGCCCGAGCACGCCACCTCGCGAGCGCGCGCTCCGGCACCTGCGCCGTCGCGTCATCTCCGGAGAACTGATCCTCGGCTCGGCTCGCCGCCGACTCCAGGACTCGCCAAAGCTCGGTCATCCGCTCGCCGCAGACCAAGATCAGAACAACGCCCGCCTCACTCCAGAAGGGATAGCTGATACGAGTCCTGAGCCCTCGCGAGATCGCGGGCGCGATCGGGCGTGTTCTGACCGGATCTGGCCCTCATGACTCACCCAGGCACCGTCCTTCTGCGTCAGCCCTCGGCTGGATCGATCACGGCGCGCTCGGCGGCGACACGCCGCGCCTTCAGATCGACGCCGTCGTGACCGGTGAGCACGCGCAGGAATTCGTCGCGCTCGAGCACGAACACCCGCAGGTCGCTGACGGCGGTCACGCTCGCGTTCCGCGGTTGATCGAGCAGGAGAGCGACCTCGCCGAAGTAGTCGCCGGGGCCACGGTCGGAGATGGTCTCTCCATCGCGCGAGATGACCGCCCGCCCCTCGGTGAGCACGTAGAAGCGGCTCCCAGGTTCGCCCTCCCTGATGACGACATCTCCCGCCGGCACGTCGAGCGGCACGAGGTCCCGGGCGACCCGTTCGAGCGCCTGTGGTGGCAGGGGTGCGAAGAGGTCCGTCGCGCGCAAGCGCGCCATCTCCTCGGCGGGGACCCGAACGCCCACGTCGAGCGAGGCAAGACGGTTCCGCAGCAGGAACCCAGCGACCGGCAGGAGCGAGCTGGCGAGCAGGAGGCTCCACCGGGGACCTACCAGGACCACGAGGAGCGAGGCCGCGAACGCGCCGATCCCCTCGAGTCCGACGTAGAGAGATTCGAGCACGCCGAAGACGCGTCCCAGTTTGTCGTCCGGCACGACGCGCTGGAGCATCGTGCGGGCGCTGACGTCGCATAGCTGCATGCCCGCCCCCGAGATCGCGAGCATCGGGGCGGCGGCCAGCGGGGACGCGGCGATCACGGCGAGCGGCGCGCCGGTGGCGACGAGACCCGCCCGCATGGTGGGGAACAACCGAGCGCGTTGGCCGGCCACCATCGCGATCGACGCGCCGATGATGGAGCCCAACCCCAGGGCCGCGTTCAGGAAGCCCACGCCCGCGTCGCCCGTGTGCAGGATGTCGAGGGCGAGCACGATGATGATCGTGTCGAGGACCCCGAGCATCAGCATGCCCGAGCCGGCCAGAGCCACGAGCAGGCGGCGGCGTTCGTCGTGCAGCACGTACCCGAACCCGGCCCAGAGGTCGGCCGCACGGAACTCCTCGTCGGGTTCGTCGTCGGCGGCTTCGTTCGCCTCGTGCGTGCTCCACACCGCGAGCGCGCCGCCCAGCGTCAACACGGCGAGGATCAGGAACGCGAGCCCCGGGCCCGAGATCGAGCGCGTGCTCGCGAACGCGAACGCGATCCCGGCGAGGAGGGGGCCGAGGAAGATGCACATGCTCTCGATCAGGCCCATGGCTGCGTAGCTCGTCGTGAGCTCCTGCGGCGATCGCGCCAGCCACGGCAGCAGCGCGCTATACGTCGGCCGCACGAGGGTGAGCATCCATCCGGCCGAGCACGCGAGGAGGAAGGCGAGCCATGAGGGCGCCCGCAGCAGCATCGCGCTGCCCGCGGCGGCCGAAAGGAGCGATAGGGTCAGCATCACGAGCAAGAGCAGGCGCCTGCGATCCACCCGATCGGCGAGCACGGCCCCGAACGGAGCGATGATCGCGGCTGGATCTGTAGGGCCAGTGCGGCGAGCCCGACCGCGGGCGCGCCGCCGACCTGGAACGCGAAGACGAACAGCGCGAGCCCGCCCCCCCACTCCAGCAGGTTGAAGGCTACGAGCGCGAGCTGGGTCGGCCCGAGCTCTCGCGATCGGAAGGTCGCGACGAGGGCAGTCGCCGCCTGGCGGAGATCCGCCCTTGCTTCACTCCATGGCGACGTCACCTGCTGTGCATCGGGCTCCATCCGCGCACTCTCGCGCGCGAACCGCATCGGGTGCAACCAAGGTCCGAACCTTGCGGGCATTGGCGGGAGGTGAGATCACCTTCCCTGAGGTGTCCCGCTTGGGGTGAGCACACCTGGCACCGGATTTCGACGACCTCGAGATCTTCCTCATCGTCATCGGGAAGTAGGTCGAAGCCTGCTCCTCACCCACGCCGGTCGGTCGTGCAGCTTCATGGATGACATGCAAGCCTCCTCGATGTGCTCTTGGCGCATGTGCCTGCAGAAACGAAGCGGAGCATCGTCGGCCCGTTTGGGCCTCAAGCTGCAAATCCTTCGACTGCGACCCGCAATGGATAGGGAGTGCCCTCCTCCCTCCTGACGAGCGCGGCAGTCTGTCGATACCCGCCCACTCTCGTGAAGACTGTTGCCGCAGGTCAACTGTGGTGGGCGCTGAGGGACTCGAACCCCCGACTTCCTCCTTGTAAGGGAGAGGCGAACCCGCAGGTCAGACGCCTGAGCAGGCGTTTCGCTATTGACCCGAGTACCGGCCGATACCTGCGGGTACTTCGCTGTTGTTATGCGGGTGTTACGCGGCCGGCCGGTCTCTGAGTTCAGCAAGGATCTCGAGCTCATCGATTCGTGCGGCCATATCTGCGGCATGGTTCCCCCGTTTGCTCTACAGCGTATGCAGGGTGTAGAAGTGAGCATCAGTTTCGATCGACCCTGGGAGGGGATCAGATGAAACGCTCCACGAAGCGGGCGTTTGTTGCCCTGGCATCGACGACCGCTCTAGTCATTGCGTTGACCGCCTCCGTGAATGCGGCGCCCAGCTCGCCGAAGGGGGAGAAGTTCCGGCCGCTCTCCGCGACCTCGGTAACGATGGCGAACCGCGGCAACCAGGCCGGTGTTCAGGACTCGAAGACCCCTTCGAAGCTCGAATGCCGAGCCTCGGGAGACCCCTCGGCCAACGTGAACCTCGACTGCGACGGGATCTCGCCCAACAACGAGCCGAACATCGCGGTCGACCCCACCGACCCGAACCACATGGTTGGGAGCTCCAACGACTATCAGTCGTGCTGCGACGAGTTCTACACGACGTTCGACGGGGGGTCCATCGTGGAGGACCGGCAACATGTCCGTGGAGGCGCCGGGGAAGAAGCGCCGGACGGGCAGCGACCCGGTCACAACGTTCGACCGCAAGCACGGCGTCGTGATCCACTCGTCCCTCAACTTCCAGAACGACGGCGTGCGATGGCGACGTCGTGGCGTCGATCTCGAAGGACGGTGGCCTCCACTGGAACACCGTCGTCGAGGTAGCCGACGGAGGCGGTCCGACTAGCTGTGAGAACAACGGACTCTTCAACGACAAGGAATGGATCACGACGGACAACAACCCGAACTCGCCGTTCTACGGACGGAGCTACCTCACGTGGACGGCGTTCACGACGGTTTCCGGGGTGACCACTCGAGTCGCCGATCGCGGAGGCGCACAGCGACGACGGAGGGCTGTCACTGGACCACGCCGCACCTGATCTCCGGCTCGAACGCGGCGCTCTGCACGTTCCAAGCCGACGGCCCAGCCGGGCGCGTGCGACGAGGACCAGTTCTCGGTTCCCACCGTGGCGCCCAACGGGGACGTCTACGTCTCCTTTATCAACGATCAGAACCAGGCGCTCTGGGAGTCAGGTGAGGTCTTCGATGACCAGTACCTCGTCGTGAAGTCGACCGACGGAGGTGCGACGTGGTCAGCGCCGACGATGATCGCGTCGCTCGAGGATGGGAGCCGTGACTTCCCGCTGAACGTGGACGGGCGCCAGACACTCACGAACTACCAGCTCCGCGCCCCGATCACGGGCAACCTGGTGGCCGACCCGACGCACAACGGACGCCTCTACTTCGCGTTCTCCGACAATCGCAACGGTGTCCACGACGTGGCCAACCCTGTGACGAACACGGACATCTTCCTGACGCTCTTCCAGCGATGGAGGAGGCAGCTGGAGCGCGCCGTCACAGGTGAATGCCGCCGGCTCGGGCGCCGGGAACGATCAGTGGTTCCCGTGGGTCGATGTCAGTCCCACGAACGGCACCGTTGGCGTCGTCTACAACGATCGGAGCTATGACCCGAGCCACGACACCTACGGCGCGACGCTCAGCCAATCGCCGGCGGGCGGGGGGAGTTTCTCCGAGCCAGCAGGTGACCACCACGGCATCGCATCCGCGCGAGTCGCGTGTTCTTCCAAGCGGGGGCCGGCGCGCCAGGCTGCGAGACCTGCACCCGGTTCCACGGCGACTACATCGGCCTCGCCTACGGCTCGGACGGAAAGGCGAACACCACCTGGACCGACATGCGGGACCTGAATGGGTCCACTGGTTTGTTCCTGCAGTTCATCTACTTCGCCCGACGGTAGGGAGCACGGCGTCGCAGGAGGAGGGGGCGGTTCCGACCCCTCCTCCTGTTGAGACGCCGAGATCTGACGGTGAGCATCAACGGGACGGGACCGTCCGAGGTGGTGGGGCTGGCACCAATCGCCCCCGGGTCCTTCTTGGCGCCCAGCTCGTGCTCAGTGAGGTAGGCCTGCAGTTGCTCGCAGGAAATCAGCAGAAGGAGCCGACTCGCGTCCGCAGGCGATACGTCGTGTGAGCGGGCGATACTCGGTGGGCGCTGAGGGACTCGAACCCCCGACTTCCTCCTTGTAAGGGAGGCGCTCTGACCAACTGAGCTAAGCGCCCGCACGTTCCATGTGGCCGCACGCCCGGCACACGACATCGCCCATCTGCACCGACAGGCGCGTCCCGCCGCACGCGGCGCACCGGTCCAGGCCTTCGGCCCAGTCCGCGACGTCGCGCTGGCACTCGGGGCAGATCAACACCTGCCGCCCCGAGACCACCGCCCGGACCCACGGCACCCCGCGCTTGTCGGGATCGTAGGTGGGGCGGCCGCAGCGGGAACACCCCGGTCGGTCACTCGGCGAGAGCGCACCGTCCAACGGCCTCACGGCCACCAAGGATACCGCCGGGCATGCCCGACGGTCGGTACGCCCCGTCGCACGCGGGCCGTTCGGCCGTCGCGGTCACGGGCGTCGCGGGCTATGCCGTATCCGGGAGGAGGCGACTGGGATGGCGCGATGGGAAGGCTTCCGCCAGTGCCCCGGCTGCGGGTTCGATCTCGCCACGGGCGAGGGCGTGCGCTCCTGCTCGTGGGGCGACTGTCCGTACCTGCCCGAGGAGCTGGACGTCTACTGCCCGGATTGCCGCTTCAACTTCTTCACGATGGAGGGCAACCCTCCATGTGAGGATCCGATGACGTGCATCCACGGCGCCGAGCCACGGGGCCACATCGAGAACCTGCGCAGCTGGCTCGAGCACCAGGATCGCTGAGCGCGGGGCTCAGCCTCCGTGGACCACGCGGCCGGCGGCGACGGTCATCTCGACCCGGGCGTCCGCGATGGCGCCCCGCGTACGGTCGAAGGGGTTGCGGTCGAGCACCGCGAGGTCGGCGCGCTTGCCGGCCTCGAGCGTCCCGGCGTCGTCGTCGTGGTTCACGTACGCCGTGCCGCTCGTGAACGCGGCCAGCGCCGCGTGCAGGTCGATCCGCTCGGCGGCATCGAGCGTCCCCGCCTCGCGGTCGTGGAGCAGCTCGCGATGCACGGCCACGTCGATCTCGTGCATCACGTCGGGCGTCGACACCGGCCAGTCGCTGCCGAAAGCGAGCACCGCGCCGCTCGCCTTCACGGTGCCGATCGGGTACAGGCGCGTTGCCCGCTCCCCCACGCGCGGTCGCGTGAGCTGCTCGATCGCGGGATCCGGCGCGCTCCAGTACGGCTGGAAGTTGGCCACGACGCCGAGCGTGCGCAGGCGCGGCAGGTCGGTCGGGTCCGGGAACTGTAGGTGCGCGACGTGGTGGCGCAGGTCGTTCCATCCGTTGGCTTCGCGGGCGGCCTGCACCGCATCGAGCGCGCCTCGGATCGCGCGGTCGCCCAGCGCGTGCTGATGCACCTGGAAGCCGAGCGCGTCGAGCCGCACCACCGCGTCCTTCAGCGCCTCCGCCTCGACGAACTGGATGCCCGTGCCGTGATGCACGCCGAACGCGCCCTCGTACGGCGTCAGCATCGAGCCGGTGCAGCTCTCGGGACAGCCGTCGAGCATGATCTTCACGGTCGTGGCGTGGACGTTCCCGCCGGTCCCGCGCTCGCGTTGCTCGACGAGCGCGTCGATCTGCTCGGGGCCTCGGTGCCGGTCCCACCAGAGCGACGTCACCACCCGGGCGGTGAGCTCGCCCGCGTCGTCGAGCGCGCGATAGGCGTCGAGCAGCCCGGGGTCGACCCAGGCGTCCTGCCACCCGGTGATCCCGAAACCGTGGAGGTGGCTGAGCGCGCGGCGTAGGCAGGCCATCCACGTGGCCGCGTCGGGTTGCGGCACCACCCGGCGGAGCATGTCGTAGGCGGCCCCCTCCTGCAGGGTGCCGGTGAGCTCGCCGTCGGCGTCCCGCACGAAGTAGCCGTCCCAGGGGTCCGGCGTGTCGGCGGAGAACCCGGCCAGCTCGAGCGCGCGGGAGTTCACCCAGGCGGCGTGCACGTCGGTGTTCAGCAGGAAGACCGGACGATCCGGGACGACGGCGTCGAGGTCGCGGCGATGCGGCCCGTCGGTGGCGGCGTAGACGGGGCTGTACCACCCGCCGCCCACGATCCAGTCGAGGTCCGGGTTCGCGTCGGCGAACGCCTCGATCCGCGCGAGGTACTCCTGCGGCGTGTACACGTCGTCGAGGTTCACGTTGAGGAGGTTGCGTCGCGCCGATCGCCGGATGGACGTGGGCGTCCTGGAAGCCCGGGGTCACCATCCGCCCGCGCAGCGAGACCACCTCCGTCGCCGGGCCCTTGAACGGACGGACGTCGCCGTCGGTGCCGACCGCCACGATGCGGTCCCCCCGTACCGCGACCGCCCGCGCCCATCGGCGCGCCGCGTCGCCCGTCCAGACGTCGGCGTCGACGAGGATGAGGTCCGCCGGCCCGTCGCCCATGGGCGCGGAACCTACCCGGCCGCCGAAGTGGGGTCAACGTCGTGCGTGGCGAACCGCTCCCCGGATCGGAACGTGGTGGTGCCCCCGTCGTGGCGCACCATCGCGCCGCCACGCCCGTGCACCTCCCAGGTGACGCCGTCCCCGACGATCGCGGTCTGCTCCTCGATGCCCACGAACCACACCCCCGGCGAGAGCCGCGACATCAGGAACGAGCGCATCCCGGGGACCCACCGCATGCGGTCCCAGTGCACCCCGAACGAGACGTTCGACACGAGCCCGAGCCCGAAGAGCCATCCGGTGCCGACGTTGCCGCGTGCCGCGCGCTGCGACCGGGACTGGCTCGCCACCATCGCGCCCGCGCTGCAGCCCCCGTACACCGCGCCGCGATCCAGCGCGCGCCCGATCGCCTCCCACAGCGGCGAGTCCTGCAGGACCTCGGCCAGGTGCTGAGGCTTGCCGCCGGAGAAGAAGACCATCGACGCCGCCTCGGCCCGCTCGGCGATCGCCGGATCCAGCGCCTGCGCGCGTTCCTTCACGGGGAGCACCTCGGCGGGCACACCCATCGAGCGGTAGTGGTCGAGGCCCATCGCGGCCCAGCGGTCGAAGACATCGTCGCCCTCGGCGGCGCTCGCCGTGGGCAGGATCACGACGGAGCCGTCGCCCATCGCCGAGCCGAGCACCTCCAACTCCACCTCGCACGCCCACGGTTCGAACTCGCCGGAGCCGAGCAACAGGTAGGTGCGGTCGACCATGGCGCGAGCCTACCGGGCCCGCCGTGAACGACGTCGATGCGGGAGGATGGGTGCACAGACCGTCGGGAGGAGATCGACATGACCGACAACCACAACGACGACGTGCACATCGAGCAGTCCGGCGCCGGCGCCGTCCGGGGTCATGACGTGACGATCGAGCGCGCGGGGGTGGGCGCGCTGGTGGGGCACGAGGTGAAGGTGGACCGCGCGGGCGTGGGCGCGGCCGCGATCCGGGGCGATGCCGAGTTCACGAACGCCGCGGTGGGCGCCACGGCCGCCGGCGGCGACGTCGAGCTGCATACCGCGCTCTGCGGCCCGATCCTCGCCGCGGGCGACGTGACGATCGAGCGCGGCCTCACCCAGTCGATCGTGTCGCTGGGGAGCGCGCGCATCGGACAGGGCGGGTTCGTGGGCGCGCTGCTCGCCCCGGGCGCCGTGGTGGAGGACGGCGCGAAGGTGCTCCTCGACCTGAAGGGGGCGGTGGCGCTCGGGATCGCGGCGGGCGTCGTCGCGGGAGCCATCTCGGCCCTGGGTCGCCGCAGCAGCTGAGTCAGTCGTCGGCGGTGGAGGGGTAGGTCGGCTCCGACTCGGGGCTCGGAGCGGGGTGGCCGTCCCCCGCCACCGTCGTCACCGCCTTCGGCGGGACCTCAGGCAGGACGACGGGTGCCTCCGGGATCAGGCCGCCCACACGGTGCCGGCCCCCGCGCGCGCTCCCCCGCGCACGCCAGATCGCCACGAGCGCCGCGCCGATGCCCAGCACCGACGCGAGGCCCCACACCGCCAGGTTCAGGAACGGCACCAGACCGAGCAGGGCCACGATCGCCCACCCCGCGATGAACGCGAGCCAGCGGCTCCGCGGCGGCTTCACCAGGAGCCGCCCAAGGACCCAGGCGGACCAGGCGAGCCCCGCCAGGAACAGGAGCGATAGCGCGAGGAGGAGGGTGAGCCCGAGCGGCAGCCCCACGATCGAGACCATCAGCGCCACGCACACGAGGGGCAGCCCGATCGCGAGCAGCAACCCCCACCCGAACGAGGCGAGCGGCGCCGTGCGCACGGCGGTGGCGACCCGGTCCGCGCCGCGGGGCGCCAAGAGCAGCAACAGGAGCCCGAGCAACAGGACGGAGACCGCGATCGCGGCGCCGCCCACGAGGATGCCGAGCGCTCCGAGCGGCCCCTGCAGGGTGAAGCCCACGTTCTGCCGGATCTGGCCGCCCACCTTCGCGCCGGCTTCGACGCCGACCTTCTCGCCGCCGAGGACGTCGCCGCCGATCAAGGAGACCCCCGTGATGCGGATGGGCCCGTTCAGGGCGACCACGCTGCCCGTGATGTAGCCGCCCGCGACGTTGATCGGCCCGTCGAGCACGACCACGTCGCCGCTCACGGACCCGAGGATGTTGGCGCGGCCGTGGAAGACCACGATCTCCCCCACCACGGTCCCCTTGGGCACCGTCACGGTCCCCGAGATCACGACCTGCTCCTGCGCACCGCCGACGGGCGCGGCCGGCGAGGCGGCCGGGCTGCCGGAGGGTCGCGGGCTCGTCGTCTGCGCGCGGGCGAGCGCGGCCGGCACGGCCGTCAGGACGGCGACCACCCCGATCGTGCCCGCGAGGCGGCGGACGGAGGTGACACGTGCGGCCGGCGACATGCGCGCATCCTACCGTCGGCCCCACCCTGTCCGAGCTTCCGGGTACGGTTGCACCGTGGCCCTGAAGGCGTTCTCCCCGCCCGTCCGCGATTGGTTCGCGGCCTCCTTCGCCGAGCCCACGCGCGCGCAGCGCCTCGGCTGGAAGGCCATCGCCGAGGGGCAGCACTCGCTGATCCTCGCCCCGACGGGTTCGGGGAAGACGCTCGCCGCGTTCCTGTGGGCGCTCGACCGCCTGAGCGCGGAGGCCGCCCCGGAGGCGGCCGCCCGCACCCGCGTCCTGTACATCTCGCCGCTGCGGGCGCTGGCCGTGGACGTGGAGAAGAACCTGCGCGCGCCGCTCGCCGGCATCGAGCACGCCGCGGACCGCCTCGGCACGCCCCTGGCACACGTCCCCACCGTCGGCGTGCGCACCGGCGACACGCCCGCCAACGAGCGGCGCACCCTGCTGAAGCGGCCACCCGACATCCTGATCACCACGCCCGAGTCGCTCTACCTGATGCTCACCTCGCAGGCGCGCGAGACCCTGCGCAGCGTGCGATGGGTGATCGTCGACGAGATCCACGCCCTGGCCGCCACCAAGCGCGGCGCGCACCTCGCCCTGTCGCTGGAGCGCCTGGACGCGATCGCCGATGACGCCACCCCAGCGGATCGGGCTGTCCGCGACGCAGCGCCCGCTGGAGGAGATCGCGCGGTTCCTGGGGGGGCAAGCCGACGACGGCACGGCGAGGCCCGTGGCCATCGTCGATGCCGGGCACCGCAAGCCGATGGAGCTCGAGGTCGTCGTGCCGGTGGAGGACATGGCGGAGCTCAGCGCGCAGGCGGAGCCGTCGCAGGCGCCGCCGCTCCTGCTCGGTCCGTCGGGGGCGGGGCACACTCCGGCGCAGGCGTCGATCTGGCCGTCGATCCACCCGCGCCTGCTCGAGCTGATCCGCGCGCACCGCTCCACCATCGTGTTCGTGAACGCGCGGCGCCTCGCCGAACGGCTCGCCTCGCGGCTGAACGAGCTGGCCGGCGAGGATCTCGTGCGCGCGCACCACGGAGCGCTCGCGCGGGAGCAGCGACTGGAGGTGGAGGACGCCCTGAAGTCGGGCACGCTCCGCGCGATCGTCGCCACGTCCTCGTTGGAGCTCGGCATCGACATGGGCGCCGTGGACCTCGTGATCCAGGTCGAGTCTCCCGGTTCCGTGGCGAGCGGGCTGCAGCGCATCGGGCGCGCCGGGCACCAGGTGGGCGAGCCGAGCCGCGGGAAGATCTTCCCGAAGTTCCGCGGCGACCTCCTGGAGGCCTCGGTGGTGGCCGAGCGCATGCTCGCCGGCAAGATCGAGGAGACCCGCTACCCGCGCAACCCGCTCGACGTGCTCGCCCAGCAGCTCGTGGCGATGTGCGCGGTGGACGCGTGGGCCGTCGACGACCTCTACGGCGCGGTCCGGGGCGCGGCCAACTTCGCGGAGCTCTCGCGCGAGGTGTTCGACGCCGTGCTCGACCTGCTGGCCGGACGCTACCCCTCCGACGGCTTCGCGGAGCTGCGACCGCGCGTCGTCTGGGATCGCGTCCATGACATCGTGCGCGCACGCGACGGCGCCGGGCGCCTCGCCATCACCTCGGGCGGCACGATCCCCGACCGTGGTCTGTTCGGCGTGTTCCTGCCGGACGGCACCCGGGTGGGCGAGCTCGATGAGGAGATGGTGTACGAGAGCCGTCGCGGCGAGGTCTTCCTGCTGGGAGCGTCGAGCTGGCGGATCGAGGACATCACGCGCGACCGGGTCGTGGTGACCCCGGCGCCCGGTGAGCCGGGGAAGATGCCGTTCTGGAAGGGCGACAAGCCGGGACGCCCGCTGGAGCTGGGGCGCGCGATCGGCGCCTTCACGCGGGAGCTGCGCGGCTCGCGTCGCGCCTCGGCCCTCGCGCGCCTGAAGGACGAGGTCGGCCTCGATGCCTGGGCCGCCGAGAACCTCGTGGCCTACCTCGACGACCAGCTCGAGGCCACCGGGGCCGTCCCCGACGACCGGACGGTGGTGGTCGAACGCTTCCGCGACGAGATCGGCGACTGGCGGATGTGCGTCCTCTCCCCGTTCGGCCAGCGTGTGCACGCGCCATGGGGCCTCGCGATCGAGGCGCGGCTCCTGGATCGGTTCGGCCCGGGCGCCCAGGTGCTCTGGAGCGACGACGGCATCGTGATCCGCCTCCCCGAGGCGGTGGAGCGCATCCCGCTGGAGGATCTGCTGTTCGAGCCCGAGGACGTGGAGGCCGCGGTGGTGGCGGCCCTGCCGGGAACCGCGCTCTTCGCGAGCGTCTTCCGCGAGGCGAGCGCCCGCGCGCTCCTGCTCCCGCGCCAGCGCCCGGGCCGTCGCACGCCCCTTGTGGCAGCAACGCCAGCGCAGCGCCGACCTGCTGGCCGAGGCGGCGAAGCACCCCACGTTCCCGATGCTGCTCGAGACCACGCGCGAATGCCTGCGCGACATCTTCGACGTGCCCGCGCTCCGCGAGGTCATGGCCGACCTGCGCTCGCGCACCACCAAGTTGGTGGCCGTCGACACCGAGCGCGCCTCGCCGTTCGCGCAGTCGCTCCTGTTCCGCTGGGTGGCCATCTACATGTACGAGGGCGACGCCCCGCTCGCGGAGCGGCGGGCGGCGGCGCTCGCGCTCGACCGCGACCTGCTGCGCGAGCTGCTGGGCACGGAGGAGCTGCGCGAGCTCCTGGACGCCGAGGCCCTCGATCAGCTGGAGCTCGAGCTGCAACGCCTGGCGGACGGGTGGAGGGTGCGCGGCGCCGACGGCCTGCACGATCTCCTGCGCGAGGTGGGGGATCTGCGCGAGGACGAGATCGCGGCGCGGGCGGAGGGCGACCCCTCCGCATGGATCGGGCGCCTGCTGGACGAAGGGCGCGCGATGCGGGTGCGGGTCGCCGGCGAGGAGCGCGTCGCCGCCGTGGACGATGCCGCGCGCCTGCGCGACGCGCTCGGGGTTTCGCTCCCGCAGGGCCTCCCCGCCGCGTTCACCGGTGTGACCGAGCGGCCCCTCGACGGGCTCGTCGCCCGCTTCGCCCGCACGCACGGGCCGTTCGTCGCCGGCGACGTGGCCGCGCGTCTCGGCATCGCCCCCGACCGCATCCGGGCGGCCCTCGAGGCCCTCGAGGCGGAGGGCGCGTCACGCACGGTGAGTTCCGACCCTCGGGCGTGGAGCGCGAGTGGTGCGACGTCGAGATCCTGCGACGGATCCGGCGTCGGTCGCTCGCGGCCCTGCGCAAGGAGGTCGAGCCCGTGGACGCCGCGACGCTCGGGAGGTTCCTGCCCGCGTGGCAGGGCGCCGACCGCCCCCGCGGCGGCGTCGACGCGCTCACCGACGCCGTGACGCGGCTGCAAGGCGCGGCGCTCCCCGCCTCGATCCTCGAGGCCGACGTGCTTCGGGCCCGCGTGCAGGGGTTCCGACCCGCGGACCTCGATGCCCTCTGCGCCGGGGGCGAGCTCCTCTGGATCGGCGCGGGCGCGCTGGGCGGCGACGACGGACGGGTGATCCTGTGCTTCCGCGATCAGGCCCGCGCCCTGCTGAGCGCGCGCCCGCCCGTCGACGACGTTCCCGACGGGGACCTCCACGCTTCCTTGCGCGCGCATCTGGACGCGCGCGGCGCCTCGTTCTGGACCGATCTCGTCCGGGCCGCAGGGACGGCAGACGAGCGCCGCCTGCTCGCAGCCCTCTGGGACCTCGTCTGGACCGGGGAGGTCACGAACGACACGATGGCGCCCCTCCGTGCCTTCGTGCGGGGGGGCTCCGCGAAGATCCGGACGCCCGGGCCCGGCCGACGTCCACGCCCGGGTGGCCTGCGGCGCAGTGGTCCTCCGGCGGGGGCGGGTCGCTGGTCGCTGGTGGCACCCCTGCTGGAGCCCTCGCCGAGTCCCACCGAGGCCGCTCACGCGCGTGCGCTCCAACTGCTCGATCGCCACGGCGTCGTCACCCGCGAGTCCGTCCTCGCGGAGAACGCGCCGGGTGGGTTCTCGGGCGTCTACCCCGTGCTGAAGGCGATGGAGGAGTCGGGGAAGGTGCGCCGCGGCTACTTCGTGGCCGGCCTCGGGGCGGCGCAGTTCGCGCTGCCGGGAGCGGTGGATCGGCTCCGCGCCCTCCGCGACGTGCGGCCATCCTCCGACGACGGCGACGAACCCTTCGCCCCCCCGACCGTGCTCGCCGCGGCGGACCCCGCCCAGCCCTACGGCGCTGCCCTCCCCTGGCCGGACGCTGCCGGTCGGCCGGCGCGTCAGGCGGGCGCCTACGTCGTGCTGGCCGACGGCGCGCCCGCCGCGTACCTCGAGCGGGGTGCCCGAAGCCTCCTCACGTTCGCAACGCCGCCCGAGCGATGGGCGGAGCCGGTCGCCACGCTGGTGAAGGACGGGCGCCTGCGCAAGATCGAGCTCCATCGCATCGACGGCGCCCCCGCCTCCGGGTCCCCGCACCTCGACGCGCTCCGGGCCGCGGGCTTCACCGACGGCTACCGCGGCCCCACCCTGCGGGGTTGACCACCGCATGCCCGAAGGCGACACCATCCACCTGACCGCGGCGCGGCTCAGCCACGCCCTGGCGCACGACGCGCTGACGCGGTTCGAGACGCCGCGGCCCGTGCAGGGTCCGCCGCCCACGGCCGGTGCGACGGTCGATGCCGTCACCGCGCGCGGGAAGCACCTCCTGATCGCCTTCTCGGGCGGCGTCACGCTGCACACCCACATGCAGATGACGGGCAGCTGGCGCGTGTACGCGCCCGGGGAACCGTGGCGTCTGGCGCCGTCGAAGGTCCGCGTGGTGGTCGAGACGGGGCACGCCGCAGCCGTGTGCGTGGCCGCCCCCGTCGTCGAGCTCCTCGACGCGGGCGCGCTCCGGCGCCACCCGGTCCTCGGCGCGCTCGGGCCGGATCTGTGCGATCCCTCACCCGATCTCGGCGAGGCGCTCGCCCGCATGGACCGTCTCGAGCCCACCACACCCGTCGGCGTGGCCCTGCTCGACCAGCGCGTGGCCTCGGGCATCGGGAACGTCTACCGCTCCGAGGTGCTCTGGCTCTGCCGGCAGGACCCGTTCACGCCGATCGGGATGGTGGGCGTAGCGAGGCGCCGCACCATCCTGGACGCTGCGCACGAGCAGCTGCGGCGCAACCTCCGCCCCGGACCTCGCCGGACCGTGCCGGAGGGGCTGGCGGTCTACGACCGAACCGGCCGCGCGTGCCGACGCTGCGGCGGCCGGATCGCGGCGCGTCGCCTCGGCGAGCAGGCGCGCACCGTCTGGTGGTGCGCGGCCTGCCAGACTGATCGGTGATGGACTTCGGCGCGTACGGGAGCCGGTGGGCGGTGGCGACCCCCCACACCCTCGCCACGGAGGCGGGGGCGGTGGCGTTCGAGCGCGGCGGCAACGCCCTGGACGCCGCCATCGCGGCCGCCGTAACACTCGCCGTCTGCTATCCCCACATGAACGGGGTGGGCGGGGACCTCTTCGCCCTGGTGCACCAGCCGGCCGGCGACACCGTGGCCGTGAACGGGAGCGGCCGGGCACCGTCGGGCGCCGATGGGGAGGCCGCCGCGGCAGCCGGGGGAGGCCACATGCCGGAGCGCGGCCCGCACACCGTCACCGTGCCCGGAGCCGTGAGCGGCTGGGAGGCGCTCCACCGCCTCGGCGCGGCGCTCCCCTGGCGGGATGCGTTCACCCAGGCCGTCGCGCTCGCGTACGGAGGGGTCGCCGTCTCGCGCTCGCTCGCGCAGATCCTCGCCGGAGGGGACCGGCCCGGCGCACCGGGCGAGGACCCGCTGGCCACCATCTTCGCGCCGGAGGGGACCGCGCTGCCGGAGGGCGCTCTGTTCTTGCAGCCCGCGCTCGGCGCCACCCTCACGCGGATCGGCGCCGAGGGCCCTGCCGCCCTCTACGGCGGCGAGGTGGGGACCCGCTACGTCGAGGGCCTCCGTGCAGCGGGGGTTCCCATCGCGCTCGAGGACCTCGCCGCGCACCGCGCGGACCTGGGAGCCCCCTTCCGTGGGCGCTACCGTGGCGTCGACGTCCTGGTGCACCCGCCCAACTCCCAGGGGTTCCTCCTGCTGGAGGCGCTCGCCACCGCGGAGCGCCTCGGCATCGACCCCGACCCGCTGGGCCCGGACGCGGGCACGCTCGCCACGATCTTCCGTGCGGCGGCGCGCGACCGCGACCTCCACCTCGCCGACCCCGACGCGATGCGGATCCATCCCTCGACCCTGCTCGACGACGGCCATCTCGCGGCGCTCGCCGACGAGGTGCGCTCGGGCGTGCCCGACGACCCGCCGGCCCCACCCCGCCACGCGGGCGACACGATCGCGCTCGTGACCGCGGACGCCGACGGCCGCGAGGTGTCCTTGATCCAGAGCCTCTTCTACGGGTTCGGCTCGGGCATCTTCGACCCCGCGACCGGGATCGTCGCCCAGAACCGCGGCGGCTGCTTCTCGGTCGACCCGACGCACGCCAACGCGCTCGCGCCCGGTAAGCGCCCCGCGCACACGCTGATGCCGGTCCTCGTGGAACGGGAAGGCCGCCCCGCCTATACGACCGGGACCATGGGAGGCTTCGCCCAACCCCAGATCAACGCGATGAACCTGATCCGCGCGCTGGACCTGAAGATGCCGCCCGCCGAGGCCCTCGCGGCCCCTCGTTGGCTGGTCCAGGGCATGGATCCCGAGGCCGGGGATACGCCCTTCGTCCTGGTCGAGTCCGACGTGCCCATCGAGACCATCGAACGGCTCCAGGGCAGCGGGTTCCGCGTCGATACCGTGGGAGAGCACGATGAAGCCGTGGGCCACGCGCACATGATCCGCACGGGACCCGCGGGATTCGACGCCGGAAGCGACCCACGCGCGGACGGGGGCGCGCTCGCCGGTTGAGACGAACGGGATCCCAGATCGCCATGGACCAGCAGTTGCCCGAACCAGACGACGTGATCGAGGCGCGGTTCCGCGCGCTCGTCGAACGCCTGACGGCCATCGTGTACCTGGAGGACGCGTTCGGCGCGCCGGGGCACCCCGGCGCCCTCATCTACGTCAGTCCGCAGGTGGAGACGATCCTCGGCTACGGCGCCGAGGCATGGGTCTCCGACCCCACCGCCTGGCGCGCCCAGATGCACCCCGACGATGTCGCCTCTGCGCATGCCGCCTACGAACGGGCCACCGCCACGGGGATGCCGTACGACGCCGAGTACCGGATGTTCGCGCACGACGGGCGCATCGTCCGGTTCCACGACGAGGCCGTCCTCGTCCGCGACGAGGCCGGCGCCCCGCTGTACTGGCAGGGGATCATGTACGACGTCACCGCCCAGCGCGAAGGCGAGATCCGCGCGCTGGAGGCGGAGGCCCGGTACCGCACGCTCGTCGAGCAGCTGCCCGCCATCGTCTACTCCGAGGACATCACGGGCGACGGCCTGCAGGTCGTCTACATCAACCCACGCGTGCAGGAGCTCCTGGGCATCGCGCCGGCGGAGTGGGTGGCCGATCCGAGCGTGTGGATGGCGGGGATCCACCCCGACGACCGCGCGCACGTCGACGAGGTGAATCGCACGACCGAGCAGACGGGCGAGCCGTTCTCGGTCGAGTACCGCATGTTCGCGCGCGACGGCCGCACCGTCTGGTTCCGCGACGAAGCCGTCCTCGTGTACGACGCGGGCGGCGAGCCCGCGTACTGGCAGGGCGTGATGATGGACATCACCCAGGTCAAGGAGACCGAGGCCCAGCTCGCCGAGGCCGAGTCGCGCTACCGCGCGCTCGTCGAGCAGATGCCCACGATCACCTACATCGACGCCCTCGACGGTCCCGTCAACACCCTCTACATCAGCCCGCAGACCACCGACATCCTCGGCTACACGCCGGACGAGTGGTACGTGGACCCCGAGCTCTGGGCGAAGATCGTCCACCCCGAGGACGCCGAGCGTGCCGCGCACCAGGGGCCGATGCACCACGACGTGATCTACCGGTTGATCGCGCGGGACGGCCGCATCGTCTGGGTGCACGATCAGGCGCGGCTGATCCACGACGAGACCGGGTCCCCGAAGTTCTGGCAGGGCGTGCTCGTGGACATCACGCAGCAACGCAGGACCGAGGAGCTGGAGCGCGATCTCGCCGCCGAGCGGGCGGCCACGGAGCGCCTGCGCGAGGCCGACGAGCTGAAGAACACGTTCCTGCGCGCGGTCTCCCATGACCTGCGCACGCCGCTCGCCGCGATCCTCGGGCTCGCGGCCACCCTGGAACGCTCGGAGTTGGACCTGCCGCCCGAAGAGGGACGGGAGCTGGCCGGGCGCATCGTCGCCAACGCGCGCCGGCTCGACCGCATGGTCACGGACATGCTCGACCTCGATCGGCTCGCCCGCGGCGCCATCTCGCCATCGCTCTCCCCCGTCGATGTCGGCTCGCTCGTGCGGGAGCTCGTGGCCAACTCGGAGACGGTGGCCGGCCGGCGTCTGCAGCTCGAGACCGAGCCGATCGTGATCGGCGCCGACGCCGCCATGGTCGAGCGGATCGTCGAGAACCTGCTGGGCAACACGGCGAAGCACACCCCGGCCGACGCGCGGATCTGGGTGCGGGTGGAGCGTGTGCCGGACGGCGTCCAGATCGCGGTGGAGGACGACGGTCCCGGGATCGAGCCGGGCGACCGCGAGCGGGTCTTCGAGGCCTTCGCACAGGGGTTGTCACCGGCGCGTGCCACCGGCGTCGGCGTGGGTCTCGCGGTGGTGGCGCGGTTCGCCGAGCTGCACGGGGGCCGCGCGTGGGTCACGGACCGCGAGGGTGGAGGGGCCTCGTTCCGGGTCGTGCTCTGCGACCGCCTCCCCGGCTCGTAGCCGAGCGGTCAGCCCACCGCCACCGGTTCGTCGCCGGAGGAGAGCCAGGCGTAGGCCTCCTCTTCCTGCGCGAAGTGGAGGCGCAGGATCGCGTGCAGGCCGTAGAGCACGCGGCGCAGGTCCATCAGATCCTCCGCATCCGGCCCCTCGGGCGGGAGGTCCTCCAACAACGACTGGTACACGCGCGCGAGGTGCGCGATCTCGATGTGGGCACGCGCCATGCTCCCCATCGGGTCCTCGCCTCCCATCATCTCCGCGATCACCGGATAGACCGCGGCCTCCTCCTCCTCCTCGTGCTGCGGGAGGCGCTCCA
This sequence comes from uncultured Actinomycetes bacterium, assembly GCA_963810945.1. Classification (GTDB taxonomy): domain Bacteria; phylum Actinomycetota; class UBA4738; order UBA4738; family HRBIN12; genus JAOUEA01. Next base: position 496,688 of record CAWEPI010000004.1, on the reverse strand, counting down.
CGATGAACCACCGGATCGCCTCCAGCTCTCGCTTCGTCTCCTCGGGGTCGAGCGTGCCCAGCCGGTCGGCCGTGGTGCGGATCTGCTGGAGCTGCGGGGCGAACTCCCGGTGCTCAGCGCGGAACGGCTCGGCGACGTCTGTGGCCGCGACGGGACGGCCGTTGCCGCGCCCGGGGCCGAGCGCCCGCAGCGCGTTCAGGATCGACGCCACGTCGATCAGCTCCTGGATGATGGCGCCGCCCACGGGTCCGATGATCCCGAAGGCGCCGAAGAACATGAACCCGAAGGCGAGCCCCATGCCCATCAACACTGACTGGATCGCGATACGCCGGGATCGCTGCGCGATCACCATCGCGTCGCCGAGTCGATCGAGGCGGTCCACCACCAGGACGACGTCCGCTGCCTCCGAGGATGCCGTCGCGCCACGGGCACCCATCGCCACGCCCACGTCGGCGTGCGCGAGCGCCGGCGCGTCGTTCAGGCCGTCGCCCACCATCACGATCACGCCGCCGTCCTCCCGCTCGACGTCGACCGCCTCGACCTTCTCCGACGGGGCCCGCTCCGACAGGATCCGGTCGACGCCCAGGGCCGCGCCGACCGACTCGGCGACGTCCGGGTGATCGCCCGTGACCATGACCACGCGCTTGATGCCCACCTTCCGGAGGGCGCGGATCACGCGCGGGCTGTCGGGACGGATCGGGTCGTCGATCACGAAGGCGCCGGCCACCTGACCGTCGACGGCGACGAACACGCACGACGAGCCGTCCAGCATCGAGCGACGGCGCACGTCGCGGGCCCGGCCCGGGAGCGGGGCCCCACCGGTCACGAACGACGCCTTGCCCAGGGTGACCTTCCGCCCCTCGACGACGCCCACGATGCCCGCCCCGTGTTGCTCCCGCACCTCGTCGGGCAGCTCGAGCTCCATCCCCCGGTCCCGTGCGGCGCGCACGATCGCGGTGGCGAGCACGTGCGGCGACACCTGATCCACGGAGGCGGCCAGCCGCAGGAGCTCCTCGGCGTCGACGTCGCCGAACGTCTCGACGTCCGCCACCTGCGGGATGCCGGAGGTGAGCGTGCCCGTCTTGTCGAAGAGCAGGACGGTGGCGCGTCCGAGCGTCTCCAGGGCACCGCCGCCCTTCACGATGATGCCGCGCTTGGCGGCGCGCGAGATGCCGGCCACGATCGCGATCGGCACCGCGAGGATCAGGGGGCACGGGGTGGCCACCATGAGGACGGTGAGCGCCCGGACCGGATCCCCGGTGAGGAGCCATGCCCCCGCGGCGATCGCGAGGCTGATGGGGATGAAGATCGTGGCGTAGCGATCGGCCAGACGCACGGCCGGCGCCTTCGACTCCTGGGCCTCCCGCACGAGGCGCACGATGCCTGCGTAGGTGCTCTCCTCCGCCGTGGCGGTGGCACGCAGGTCGAAGGCCGGCCCCGCGTTCAGGGCGCCCGAACGCACGAGGTCGTGGTGCTGGCGGTCGACCGGGCGCGACTCCCCCGTGAGCGCCGACTCGTCCAAGACGGCATCTCCGAGGAGCAGGCCGTCCACCGGCACGACCTCACCCGACTTCACGAAGAGCCGGTCGTTCGTGCGCACGTCGTCGATCGGCCGCGTCACGAGGTCCCCGTCCTCGTAGCGCGTGACCGTGCCGGGAGCACGCTCCAGCAGGGCCTTCAGCTCGCGGTGGGCCCGGCCGTCCGCGAAGGCCTCCAGCGACTCGCCGGTGGCGAGCATCAGCGCGATGACCGCACCCGCCAGGTACTCCCCGAGCGCGAGCGCCCCGCCCATCGCGAGCACCGCGATGACGTCGACCCCCGCCTCCCGCCGCCACAGGCCGACGACGACCTCGATGCCCTTGGGAACGAGCGCGATGACGGTGGTGATCGCCCAGACCCAATAGGCGGCGTCCGTGTGATCCGCGAGCTTGAGGACACCTCCGCCCACCACCCCGACGACCGAGGCCGCCAGCCAGAGGTGGCTGAGGCCGAGCCGCCCGGGTGGCCGCTCGACCACCGCGCTCATCCCTCCGCCCTCCGGAGCTCGGCCACCAGATGCCGCGTCATGGCCGTCTCGTCCATCGCCATGTCGATCTCGTACGAGAGGACGTCGCCGTCGAGCCGATAGCGGCGTCGCAGCGCGGTCACCGCCGAGCCGGTGCCCGTACGCCCCACCGACGTGCTGGCGAAGGAGAGCTCCGCGCCGGAGAGCGTGCCCTCGGCGACCTCCGTGAGACCGAGCGGATGCGCGAGCGTCAGCTCCACGGCATCGGGTCCGGCCCCCGGCCGCAGGAATCCGCGTTCGAAGTGGAGGGGCGCGTCGTCGCCCACGAGCCAGCTCGACTGCCGCGTAGAGGAGGAACGGATCGCCGACGTGCTCGAACACGAGCTCCTCGTGGTAGCGGAAGGGCTCGATCGTCGGGTACTCCCCGTCGCCCTCACCCCGCCAGGTCCCGAGGAGGAACGCCAGCGGCGCGAGGTCGTCGTGCAGCGCAGGCGCCATCGCCTCGACGCTACCACGGGCCCCGCGCACGTCTCCCCGGCCGTTCGGCCCGGACGCGCACGACCGTGTGGGGTACCTTCCGTGCCATGCGCACGCTCTCCCGGATCAACGTGTCCCCGGTGAAGGGGATGGCCCTGCACCATCCCGGAGAGGTGGAACTCGGGCCGGCGGGCATCTCCGAGAATCGGCGGTTCTACCTGGTGGACGAGTGGGACGAGCTCTTCAGCGCGCCTGCCCACGGCCCCCTCGTGCGGATCCGACCCGACCACGACCCAGGAGCCCGCCGCCTGCGCCTCACGTTCCCGGACGGCGTCGAGGTGTCCGGCGAGACCGACGCCCTCGGTGCGGCCACCGTGACCGATTTCTACGGGCGGCCGGTGCCCGCCCACGAAGTGCTCGGTCCGTTCTCGGAGGCGATCTCCGCATACGTCGGGAAGCCGGTGCGGCTCCTCCGCTGCGACCGCGACGGCGACGGCGTCGACGTGAACCCGCTCACGCTCGTCTCCGAGGCCTCGGTGCATGACCTCGCGTCGAGGGGAAAGCGGACGGAGCCCCTCGACTCGCGGCGCTTCCGCATCAACCTGGAGCTCGCCGGCTGCCAACCGTACGACGAGGACTCCTGGGACGGGACACCGGTCCGCATCGGCGAAGCGACCGTGCGGGTCGACGGTCAGATCCCTCGTTGCGTCCTCACGACGATGAGCCCCGAGACCGGGCTCAAGGACTGGGACACGCTCACCCAGATCGCGAAGTACCGGCCGCGGATCGGGGGGCGAGGTGGCCTGCCCTTCGGGGTGTATGCCCAGGTGGAGACGCCGGGGCGGGTGCGCCTCGGCGATACCGTGACCCCTTCGACCTAGTCCGTTCGGACGATTCCCGCGGGAAACCCGCAACTCCCCGCGTTCCGGTATCAACCACGTTCCCACGCTCCCGATATGGCACGTGTCTCCCCCGATCGCCGGGGGCCCGCTGCCATAGGAGGACGCTGGATGAAGATGAAGCTCACGAAGAAGCTGACGATCGGTTCCCTGTTCGTCGGCATCGCGCTCGCCTCGACCGTCGCGTTCGCGGCCTGGACCGCCACCGGTACAGGCTCCGGATACGCGAAGGCCAAGACGGCACAGGTCCTCACGACGGTGGACGCCTCCGGCAGCACGTCGGCCCAGCTCTACCCGGGTGGAACGGGCGACCTCGTGTTGAAGGTCAACAACCCCAACGACTACCAGGTCACGCTGACCGCCGTGAACAACGGATCGGGGTCCATCACGTCGGACAAGGGCGCCGCGTGTGACGCCTCCACGGGGGTCACGTTCACGAACGCGACCGGCCTCTCGCTGGCCGTGCCGGCGGGGACGACGCAGACCTTCACGCTCAGCGGCAAGGTGGCCATGAGCAACGCGTCGGACACCACCTGCCAGGGCGCCGTCTTCACGGTTCCCGTCAGCCTCGTGGGCGCCAGCAGCTGACCCGAGTCCACATCACTCCCCAGGCAGTCGCGAGGGCGGAGGGTCATCCCTCCGCCCTCGCATCGTCACCCGAGGTGAGCGTCACGTGCGCATCCCCGCCAAGATCGTCGGTTCGCTGAAGCTCTCGGCCGTGGTGCTCGTCGCCCTCGCGACGCTCGCCCAGGCCACCCAGTTCGCGCACCACCCGCCGCTCACCCACGGCGACGGTCTCGACGCCGTCGCCGCCAAGAGCGCCACGCCCGGGTTCAAGGTCATCGGGTCACATCTCCGGCCTCTACCCCGGCAGGCAGGCGAAGCTCGTCGTCCGGGTGCACAACCCCAACGGGTTCGCCATCTCCGTGCGATCGCTGAAGGCGAGCGTGAAGAACGTTCCGGGGTGCAGCGGCAAGGACATCAGGATCAAGAAGTTCAAGGGCAAGCACCGCGTGCCCGCGCGCAAGACGGGGAAGATCAAGCTCGACGTTGACGATGAAGCCGAAGGCACCCGACGGCTGCCAGGCCGCGAAGCTCCCGCTCGACTACCACGGCAAGGCGGTGAAGGCGTGAGGACGCGAGCCAAGATCGCCCTCGCCGCGGCCGTCGCCCTCATGGTCGCGGCGGGGCCCGGCGTGGCGCTCGCGAGCTGGGCCGGCGGTGGGTCGGGCGCCGGCTCCTCCAAGGCGGTGACGATGCCCTCGGGCAACACCCCGAGCGCCTCGGTGACCGGCCGCAACGTGACCGTGACGTGGACGGCCGCCACCCTGCCCGGACCCACGGCGGTCGACGGCTACGTGGTGAACCGCTACGACGCATCGACGAACGCCTCCCAGACCGTAGGGGCGTCGTGCAGCGGCACCGTGGCCGCGCTCACCTGCACCGAGGCCGCCGTGACCCCGGGCTCCTGGTACTACAAGGTCCGACCCAAGAAGGGCGCCTGGCTCGGCGCGCAGAGCGCCGCGAGCGCCAACGTCTCCGTGGCCTCGCCCTCGCTCTCGTTCAGCTCGTCGACCACGCTCAGCACGCTGCCCACCACCTTGAACGGCTCGATCGCGGCCTTCATCACCGGCGAGACGATCACGTTCCGCCTGGACAACCCGACCTCCGGCACGGTGCTCACCGGCTCCGCCACGCCGTCGACGATCCCCGCGAACGGGCAGGCCACCATCTCCGTGACGATCCCTGCCGGCACGTCCAACGGCTCCCACACCGTCTACGCGGTGGGCTCGTCGGGCTCGCAGGCGAGCGGGGCGATCACGGTAGCCGTCGACATCGCTCCACCGACGATCTCCGCGATCGCGGTCGCCAAGACGACCGGATACAGCCCCGGCGCCATCAAGCAGGGCGGCACGTACTACGTGTACGCCAACGTGACCGATCCCTCGCCCTCGAGCGGCATCGCCAGCGTGAAGGCGAACGTCAGCAACGTGACGACGGGGGCGACCGCCGTGAACCTCGTCGCGGGGAGCTACAGCGTGGGCGGCGTGAGCTACAACTACCGCAGCGCGTCGCAGACGGCGAACGCCGTCCTCTCGGCGGGGGCGAAGGCCTACTCCGTGACCGCCACGGACAACGTGAGCCTCTCGTCGACCTCGAACGGCTCCGTCACGGTGGACAACACGGCCCCGGCGGGGTCCGACGTCCAGAGCACGAACGGGGGCGGCACGGCCGGGAAGATCCAGGCGAACGACGCCATCGTGTACACGTTCACCGAGCCCATCGACCCGGAGTCGGTGCTCGCCGGCTGGACGGGGGCCGCCACCACGGTGACCTTGCGGTTCACCACCAACGGTGGCGGCGACCGCGTGGTGATCGCCGACGCGACCAACACGACGGTCCTGCCGATCAACCGCCTGAACCTCAACGGAACCGGCTACATCACGACGAGCGGCAACGGGACGGGCACGATGACGATGTCCGGCTCGACGATCACGATCACCGTCACGAGCATGGGGACGGCCGTTTCCGGGACGGCTCCCGCGAGCACCATGACGTGGCAGCTCGTGGCGGGGATGTACGACCAGGCCGGCAACGCGTGCCCGGCGGCCACCAAGACCCAGACGGGCGGCCCGAAGGTCAACTTCTGAGGACTGTGGCTGGGAGCGCGGCGGCTCGGTAGCATGCACGCATGCTGAAGAACCTGCTCCAGCTCGTCGGATACCTGATCATCCTGGGCGCGATCGGCTCCATCCCCCTGATGCTGTGGCTCGGCGCCGTGGTGTTCACCACGGACCGTCGCGGCGACTGAGCCTCCCCCCCGTTGGGGGCCGATGGTCCCGCCCGATGCGGGCCCCCCGCGGTAGCGCTACCCTGAGCCCCGCGAGAGGGTCTGTGCATGGATAACCCCACCACGCGTCCCGGGGCCGATGGAGGCGGCTCGTGGGGCGTCGCAGCGTTGAAGGCGTTGGCGATGATCGCCATCTGCTTCCTCGTGTTCGTGCTCGTGCCGAATTCCCTCCTCGGATACCTCACCACCCGGATGACACCGACGGGGCGCGACCTCGTGGTGACCACGTGGTGGCTCGCCGCCTTCGTCGTCGCGTCCTGGATCTTCGTTCGCCTGCAACGGCGGCGGAGGGCCTGAGCTGATGCGATTCACCACCCAGCCCGTCGGCGCGGAGTGGTTCGACGACAACGTGCCCTGCACGCGTGCGTGTCCGGTGCTCACGAACGCCGGACGCTACGTGACGGCCATCGCGGCAGGCGACGACGAGCTCGCCTACCGCATCGCCCGCCTCCCCAACCCGTTCCCGTCGATCTGCGGGCGCGTCTGCGCCGCCCCGTGCGAGGTCGCCTGCCGCCGCGGGCAGATCGATGAGCCCATCGCGATCCGAGCCCTGAAGCGCTACGTGACCGAGCGCTACGGCGTCGAGAGCGGACACGGGTCCCACGTCTACCGCGACGCGGCGCCGACGTCGGCCCCGCGGGACGAGCGCGTCGCGATCGTCGGCGCGGGACCGGCCGGGATGGCGTGCGCCCACGACCTCGCCACGTTCGGGTACCGCCCGGTCGTGTTCGAGGCCCAGGACCGACCGGGCGGCATGATGGTGCTGGGCATCCCCCCGTACCGACTCCGGCGCGATCTCCTCCAGGATGAGATCAGGGCGATCCTGGACATGGGGGTCGAGCTCCGGACGAACCAACGCCTGGGTCGCGACTTCTCGCTGAGCTCGCTGAAGGACGACGGCTTCGAGGCCGTCTTCCTGGGCGTCGGCTGCATGCGCGGGCGCGACCTGCAGATCCCCGGCGTGGACAAGGATGGGGTGCTGCGCGCGGTGGACTTCCTCCTGAACGCGAACCTCGGGTACCGCGTGGACCTGGGCGAGGACGTGCTCGTGATCGGCGGCGGCAACGTCGCCCTCGATGCGGCGCGCACCGCCCTCCGCGAGATCGCCGCGGGCAGCTCGTCGGAGACGGGCCTCACGACCGATCAGATCGACGAGTCGGCGGCGACCGCCACCGCCACGTTCGACGTCGCCCGCGTGGCCAAGCGGTTGGGCGCGCGCCGCGTCCGGGTCGTGGCGCTCGAGAACCGCCAGGAGATGCCCGCACACGAGTTCGAGATCGAGGAGGCCGAAGTCGAGGGCATCGAGATCATCACGCGACGCGGTCCCCACGCGATCCTCGGCAACGGTTCCGTCACCGGCCTGCAGACCCTCGACGTGTCGTCGGTCTTCGACCCGGATGGACGGTTCAACCCGCAGTTCGTCGAGGGAACCGAGAAGGTCATCGACTGCGACTCGGTGATCCTCGCGATCGGGCAGGCGCCCGACCTGCGCCTGGCTGGAACCGGGCGACGGCGTGGAGCTCTCGCCGCGCGGGCTGATCGGGATCGACCGCGAGACCCTCGCCACGTCGGCGCACGGGATCTACGCCGGCGGCGACGTGGCCTTCGGACCGCGGAACCTGATCGACGCTATCGGCGACGGACGGCGCGCCGCCGCCTCGATCCACCGGCAGATCGCGGGCATCGAGGCGCCCCGCCCAACGCTCACCGGGCGCAAGCTCCTGCCCATCATCGAGGTGAAACGGCCGCAGGTCGACTACACGGCCATCGCGCGCGTGGACATCCCGGCGGAGCCGAGCGACCGCCGCGTCGGTTCGCCCGAGATCGAGCTCGGCTACACGCAGGACGAGGCCCGGACGGAGGCGTCGCGGTGCCTCCAGTGCTTCCTCAACATCATGCTCGAACCGTCGCTCTGCATCCTGTGCCGGGGTTGCGTCGACATCTGCCCGGAGAAGTGCATCCGCATCGTCCCCGTCGACGACATCGAGGGCGTGGCTTCGACACGGACGCCGGCGAGTGCGCTCGTGATCCAGGAGGACCGCTGCATCCGCTGCGCGCTCTGCGTGGATCGCTGCCCCACGGACGCGCTGTCCATCGAGAGCTGGTCGGAGGCCTCCACGGCGCCGATCGCGCTGGAACCGATCACAGGCTGAGGAGGCCGGACGTGGCATCCAACGGATCGAAGCTCAAGGACCGGGAGTGGTACCGGTCGATCTTCCACCCGGGACAGGTGTTCCGGGAGAACGAGATCTACCGCTCCGCGATCCGCCACCCCAAGCCGTCCACGCCACGCGGGCGCGCGATGACCTCGTTCCAGAACTTCTTCCTGCACGTCTACCCGGTGAAGGTGCCGAAGGAGATCGTGAAGACGCGCACCACGCTGCGGCTCGGGTTCATCGCCACGGTGCTGTACCTGATCCTGTTCATCTCGGGCATGTACCTGATGTTCTTCTACCGCCCGGTTTCCCCAGACGCCTACTTCAACATGCACGACCTCTCCACCAAGGTGGCGTTCGGCCAGTTCGTGCGCAACATCCACCGCTGGTCGGCGCACCTGATGGTGCTGGTGGTCTGCCTCCACCTGCTGCGCGTGTTCTACGCCGGCGCGTACAAGGCGCCGCGCCAGTTCAACTGGGTGGTCGGGGTGGGTCTGCTCGTGCTCACCCTGTTGATGTCGTTCACGGGCTACCTGCTCCCCTGGGATCAGCTGAGCTACTGGGCCATCACGGTGGGGACGAACATCGCGGGGTACGTCCCGCTGTTCGGCGTGCAGACCCGGAACCTGCTCCTGGGCGCCCCCGAGGTGGGCAACGCCACCCTGCTGCGGTTCTACGTGCTGCACATCTACTTCGTGCCGACCCTGATCTTCCTGATCCTCGGCATCCACATCTGGCGCGTGCGCAAGGACGGGTTCGCCGTCTCCGATCGGGCGAAGACCCAGACGCCGGACACCGAGACCACCGAGGAGGTGCTCGCCGATGTCGAACCATGAGCCGCAGCCGCGATACCGCCTCTTGGGTGTGGTCGAGCGGGAGATCGAACAACGCGACGAGGAGGAGCCGGAAGACGGTGTCTTCACCTGGCCGCACTTCCTGATCCGCCACGCCGTGGTGGCGGCGGGGACGGTGCTCATCGTCTTCGTGCTCGCGATCTTGTTCAACGCGCCCCTGCAGGATCTCGCGAACCCGTCGACCACGCCCGCCGAGGCAAAGGCGCCGTGGTACTTCGCCGGACTGCAGGAACTGCTCTCGCACCTCCAGCCGATGGTGGCGGGCATCCTGATCCCCGGCGCCGCCCTCTTGTTCCTCGTGACGCTCCCCTACCTCGACCGGAGCAGGGGCTGGCGGATCCGCGATCGCAAGATGGTGGTGATCGTCTTCACCGTCCTTGCGCTCTCGGCCCTGGTCCTCACGGTGATCGGTGCGTTCTTCCGCGGTCCCGGGTGGACCTGGGTCAACCCGTGGACCCATCTCTACCTGGAGCTGTGACGATGAGCGACGAACGAGGCAACGACCCGACGCAGACGGATGTGACACCGACGCCGTCGCAGCCCGCGATGCCCAGACGCCGCTTCCTCAACGACTCGTGGAAGGTCCTCGGCGTCGTCCTGGTAGCGGAGGCTGCATGGACGAGCTACGACCTCCTCAAGCCTGCGCCTTCGGCGGGGTTCGGCGGCATCGTCGACGCGGGCGCCGTCGACGAGTTCACGACGGAGGGGACGGTCAAGTATTCGCTCAACGGACGCTTCTACGTCACCCAGTACCAGGGTGGGCTGCGTGCCCTCTATCAGAAGTGTCCCCACCTGGGGTGCAAGGTGCCCTGGGATCCAGCGACCGGCGAGTTCAAGTGCCCGTGTCACGGCAGCGTCTACAACCTGATCGGCGAGTATCAGTCCGGTCCCGCCCCTCGCGGGCTCGACCGCTTCCCGATCTCCATCGAGAACGACCACGTGATGGTTGATACCTCGGCCTTCGTCGAGGGCCCGCCGCCCGGGACCCACGAGGGTCCGCCCCCCGGCCCGATCGGAACGGGAGCTTCGTCATGAACGAGACCCTGCACGACGACCCAGTGGTGTCCCGATCCACGCGGCGCTGGCAGGCGATCGGCACCTTCCTGTTGATCCTCTTGGTGATCGCGTTCCCGCTCTACCGCGCGACCGACGGCAGCCGTCGTGCCGAGGCGCTGGCCGCGCAGGAGGGCGCATTGATGACCGAGGGACACGACCTCTGGGCGACGAACTGCGCGGCCTGCCACGGCACGAACGGTGAGGGCGGGACCGCGCCCGCGTTGAACTCGCAGGAGTTCCTCACGAGCGTGAACGACGACCAGATCCACGGCATCATCGCGGGCGGCATCCCCGGTACCGCGATGCCCGCGTGGCTCAACGACTACGGCGGTCCCCTCACGGACCAACAGATCGCCGGTCTCGTGGCCTACGTCCGATCTTGGGAGAAGACCGCGCCGAGCGTACCCAACTGGCGCACACCGAACCCGTAAGGAGCCCGCCCATGCAGCCACGCGCAGCGAGGACCCACCGGCCTGCCGCCGCGGCGTTGGCCTTCGCGGCGGCGGCCGCGCTGTTCCTCACATCGTGCACCAACGCCGGCTCGGCGAGCGACGCCAACACCGTGGCGATGATCCCCAACTATCAAGGAGGCGGCGCGTCGACCCAACCGCAGCCCATGGGCTACACCACGCCCACCAACACCGTGACGGTCACGCTCGGCGAGACGGACCCGAACACGATGTTCATCAAGATGTCGGCGCCCTCTGCACCGGAGGGTCCGGTGACGTTCGTGGTCACGAACACGGGTGCCGAGAAGCACGAGTTCGTGGTGCTCCAGACGGAGACGCCGGCGGCCGACTTCCCGATCGTCTCCTTCGAGGGCGAAGCGAACCGCATCAACGAGGACGCGAAGGGTGTGGTGAACGTCGGGGAGACCGGCGACATGGAGCCCGGGACGAGCAAGACGCTCACGATCGACCTGAAGTCGGGGCACTACGCGGTGGTGTGCAACCTCGCGGGGCACTACGCGATGGGGATGCACCAGGATCTCTGGGTCACCCCGAAGGGCTCCACACCCGTGACGGTGGCGCTGGGCGAGACCGACCCCACGTCGATGTACATCAAGATGTCCGCACCTTCGGCGCCGCAGGGGAAGGTCAGCTTCCTCGTCACGAACGAGGGCACCGAGAAGCACGAGTTCGTGGTGCTCCAGACGAAGACGCCTGCGGCCGACTTCCCGATCGTGTCCTTCGAGGGCGAGGCGAACCGCATCAACGAGGACGCGAAGGGTGTGGTGAACGTCGGGGAGACCGGCGACATGGAGCCCGGGACGAACAAGATGATGACGCTGAACCTCGCCTCCGAGCACTACGCGGTCGTGTGCAACCTGGTGGGGCACTACGCGATGGGGATGCACCAGGATTTCTGGGCCACGCCGGGCACCGCGGCGCCGGTGAAGGTCGCCCTGGGCGAGACGGATCCCAACACGATGTACATCCACCTCGCACAGCCGTTCGCGAACGAGGGCCCGGTTTCCTTCCTGGTGACGAACGAGGGCACCGAGACCCACGAGTTCGTCGTGTTGGCCACGAAGACGCCGGCGGCCGACTTCCCGATCGTCTCCTTCGAAGGCGAAGCGAACCGGATCAACGAGGACGCCAAAGGTGTGGTGAACGTCGGGGAGACCGGCGACATGGAGGCCGGCACCTCGACCATGCTCTCCATCGATCTCAAGGCCGGGCACTACGCCGTCGTCTGCAACCTCAAGGGTCACTACGCGATGGGGATGCATGAGGACTTCTGGGTCGCACCCAAGGACTCAACGCCCGTCTCCGTCGGACTCGGTGAGACGGATCCGAACACGATGTACATCCATCTCTCCCAGCCCGACGTCCCCCAGGGGAAGGTGAGCTTCGTGGTGACGAACGAGGGCACCGAGACCCACGAGTTCGTCGTGTTGGCCACGAAGACGCCGGCGGCCGACTTCCCGATCGTCTCCTTCGAGGGCGAGGCGAACCGCATCAACGAGGACGCGAAGGGCGTGGTGAACGTCGGGGAGACCGGCGACATGGAGGTCGGAACCAGCCAGATGTTGACGCTGGACCTCAAGGCGGGTCACTTCGCCGTGGTCTGCAACCTTCCCGGCCACTACGCGAAGGGGATGCACCAGGATCTCTGGGTCACGCCGGGCACCCAGACACCGGTCAGCGTGTCCCTGGGCGAGACGGATCCGAACACGATGTTCATCGACCTCTCGCGTCCGTGGGCCGGACAGGGGTCCGTCACCTTCCTGGTCAGCAACGACGGGCAGGAGAAGCACGAGTTCGTGGTGCTCCAGACGAAGACGCCGGCGGCCGACTTCCCGATCGTCTCCTTCGAGGGCGAGGCGAACCGCATCAACGAGGACGCGAAGGGCGTGGTGAACGTCGGGGAGACCGGCGACATGGAACCGGGGACAACGATGGCGCTCTCGATCGACCTGAAGGACGGGCACTACGCGGTCGTGTGCAACCTCGCGGGGCACTACGCGATGGGGATGCACCAGGATCTCTGGGTCACACCGAGCGCCGCCTAGTGGCGGAAGGACTCCGTCACCACTTCGTGACCCAGGTGACACCGCTGGCGTTGGCCGCCGTGCAGTTCGTCTGGGAGCTCCCGACCGTCTTCGCGTAGGAGACGCCGGTGCTGACGGAGTCCTTGATGAAGAAGCAGGTCCCGCCCTGGCTCCAGACCGCCATCGTGATCGTGCTGCCGGTGGCGTCGCTGTTGTCGGAGCTGATCGAGCCGGGACCGGTGCTCGGCGTGGAGCTGGCCACGAACGTGATGTTGGGCTCAGCCGATCCGAGGGCCCCCGTGGTGGCGTACGTGTAGGACGCGTGGTCCGAGTACACGATCCGGCCGGTCTCGATGCCGCGCACCGCCCCGTGCTTGGCCGACGTGTCGCGGGCACGACCCATGGTGCCACTGAAGGCAGCCATGCTGAGCGCCAGCAGCACACCGAGGTTGACCATGACGACCATGAGCTCGATCAGGGTGAACCCCTGCTCGTCGTCGAGCCGCCTCAGTGCTCTGTGGAGTCGATCCCTCATCCCCAACTCACCATCCCTGTCGTTCTTCAGAGGATGTCGGCACCGGTTGGGGGTCAGCTAGAGCCAGGGACTAGGTATTCATGACTGCCCGATTCTAGGTAGGCCTGCCGCGCAGCCGCTTCCTCCCGATCGGCCCGGAGGCTCGAGGGATCGAGGCGTCGCCACCGGGACGAGTCCTACGAGCGGAAGGACGCTTGACCCCTCATCCGGGTCGACACCGGCAACATCGTTGGACCGGGGGGTGGAACGGGATGATGTGGGCCTATTTCGCGGCGGCGGTGGCCTCTCTGGTGGTGGTGCTCGTGGTCCGGAAGCGGAAGCAACGACACTGAACGCCGTCCGCGACATCGGCGACCCGCGCCGCGTTCGTCCACGAACGGGTGTTCCCCCGGGGTTCGTCTTCAGGGCCGGGTCCTTCACCCGCGCTACGGCCTCACGGGAGGACGGCCCCGGGCTCCCCGGGGGACGACCCCATCATCGCACCTTTGCCTTGGCCAGGTTGCCGCGGCTTCCGCCACCGGCTCGCCTCAGTCCGCGCCCACCGGACCGAAGCGGATCATCGTGGCGACCGCCAGGAATATCGAGGTCACCCGGCCGTCCGCGCGCCGGCCGAACGTCACTCGCTCGCCCGATTCCCGCACACCCGGTGCGATCACGAACACGTCGGGGTCCTCCGTCGGCACGAGATTGGGGCGCCACGCTTCCTCGTCTGGATCGACGATCTGGAGCGCCCCGTCGCGCCACTCCACACGCGCGATCATCGCCTGCTCCTCGTCCACATACATCCCAAGCAGGTCGCGGTAGGCGGGCGGCATCGGCGCAGCCGGCTCGATCGGGGGCGCCGCCTCACGCACCGCCTCGCGGGCGATCGCCGCGAGCTCCATCGAGAGCGCGGACGCGTCAGCGATCCCGTTCAACAGCACGATCGCTCCCACCCTCTCCTTCGGGTCGAAACAGACATTCGTGATGAAGCCGTTCAGGCCGCCGGCGTGCTGGATCCAGATCACCTCGCCCTTGCGGGCCGCGTACCACGAGATGCACCAAGCCTCGGTCCAGCGGTCGTCGCCCAGGTAGCGGGCCTTGTGCATCTCCTTCAGCGTCTCGCCCGCAAGGATCTGCGCGCCCTCCCGCGCTCCCCCGTCCTCCCGGAACTGGAAGGAGAGCCAGCGGCCCAGATCCTCGACGCTCGACCACAGGCCGCCTTCGGCCCACACCGTCGGAGGGAGCGAAGCCAGATCCAGCTCGTCGGACAGGAATCTGGCGGCGTACCCGGTCGCGCGTCGATCGAGCAAGGCGTCGGGCAACGGCTCGAACCCCGAGCCGTGCATCCCGAGCGGTTCCAGGATCCGCGTCCGCACGTACTCCGGGTACGGCACGCCGCTGCGACGCGCCACGATCTCCCCGAGCAGCTGGTACGCCAGGTTCGAGTACTTCTGTTGGGTGTTGGGCGGGATCGTCGTGGTGATCTCTCCGACGCGCGCGAGGTTCCGCTCCGCCGATCCTTCGTAGTCGGGAACCCACCAGTCCGTGCCCGGGGGATCGCCCTGCAGGCCGCTCTCGTGCGAGAGCATCCGGCGGATCGTCACGGTCTCGAGCGCGCCGAAGGGGCTCGTCATCGACGCAAGCTCGGGCAGATGCAAGACGGCCGGGTCGTCCAGATGGAGCGTGCCCTCGTCGCGCAGCTGGAGGATCGCGGTGCCCGTGAAGGTCTTGGTGATCGAGGCGACGCGATAGAGGGTCGTGACGTCGGGGGCGCGGCGCCCGGAGATCTCAGCGAACCCTACCCCGTCGAACCAGGCGAGCGACTCCCCGTGCACGATCCCGGTGGCCGCCCCGGCCAGGCGATGTTCCTTGACGAACGAGGCGGCCTTCGCCTCGAGCTTCGACGCCACATCCCCGATCGGATCCATCTCGGTCTCCCCTCTCATGGTCCCGACTGGACCCTACCCGCCGAGCGCGGACCCGCTCGAGGGTCTTCGCGATCAGATGATGTCCTTCCGTCGTTCTACGATGTCGTGATGCGAGGTGACCGTGTCGAGGTGACCGTCGACGTAGGAGCCGGCGTCAAGGTCTTCGAGGTCGTTGCGACTCGCGCAGGACGTCGCGTGGAAGTCACGACCGGAAGGACCGTCGTGGAGGTCGCTGAAGTGACCCGCGGTGGGACAGCCATCCGCACCGCGCGATTCATGGCTTCTCGCGTGATCGCGTTGGTGGAGCATCCATCTTCTGATGCGAAGGTTGCGTCTCAACGAACGGCTACGCCGGAACGATAGGTTCTTGGCGATCACGCGGCACCTCCGTCGGCGAACCCGAAGGGAGGGGTAGCGGCGGTGCGCTGAGAGACGGGGACCCGTTGGGGCAACGGGTAGACCTTCGGCCGATGTGCTCGTCCCCCAGATGCCCTACGTTAGTCTCCGATGCAGCCACCAACTTCACGACAGGCCGTGCTCCTGCGCCCTGCCGACCCGCGTCGAGTCTTCTGCACGATGTGCGAGCACACCGAGTTCGTTCACGGCGACTTCGAGGCTCGCCCGTGCCTTTACTCCGAGTGTGCCTGCGACGGATTCGCCTTGGGCGCCGCAGCGCAACTCGATGCCTGAAGTGCTCCGGCAGCATCCCAGGGTGTTCCCCCGCGGCGAGCTTCCAGCGCGGGTGAAGACCCGACCATGGTAGCGACACGGTAGGACGGGGCCCTGGTGCCCCGGGGGAACCGCCCACCGAGACGTCCTGGCGTCGTCGCCTCGAGATCTCGCGCATCGGCGATCCACCGTGCGATCTCGTCAGGGGATCACGATCACGGTCCAGCCATCCTCCTTCTAGGGCTGCGAGACCAGCGTCACCGAACGCACGTGCAGGTAGCAGCGCGGCGGGACGATGACCTGGATGGCGCGCCACTGCGGGACCCAGCGGGTCCGTCCGCATCCCTGCGGGTCCTGCAGGTCGGCCGAGATCGTGGCCGGTACCTTCTTCGCGTAGTCGCGGAAGCGATACCGAACCCACGCGCCACCCGACGCCGGGCATTTGATGTGGAGCTTGAGACCACCATCCACGTCGACCTGGTTGTAGACCTCGCATGCCTCTGTGTGAACCCCGGCGTAGGCCGTGCCGTTGAGCGTCTTCGGCGCACTCGATGCCCACGCCACGCCCATGAGAACCGACAACACCGAGACGGTGACGATGAACGCCGATCCACTCCTCGTTGCTTTCGTCATTCCGTTCCTCCCTCCGCTGTGTCTTAATGGGTGCCGCGATCGCAGCCCGCCAACTACGCCGACTGCTCCTTCGAGAACGCTTCTTGCTCCATTCGTGTCATGAGGGCCTCGAACATCCGCGCTTGGCTGAGCGTCTGCGACAACCACTCCCAGGCCAGGTCGATGACGTAGTCCCGCTTCTCGTGCCAACCATGGGCCGTGAACTCACCCAGTGCCGGGAGGCCGAAGCGTGACAGGTCCGTGATCACCTCGTCGAGGTCATCTCCATCCTTGGCGACGTCGAGTTTCTCGGCGAACAAGCCGATGAACACGTCGTCGAGTGGACGCGCGTCCACGTCGGGATGGTCCGTTGGATGGCTCTCGGCAATCTCATCTCGAGGTCCCCTCACAGCAGCATGCTCGAATGGACTACCTGCCCGTTGGGCTTCTGCCACGACTTCGACTCCCACCGCTGCACCTGGTCGATCCACGTCTCGACTTCGCCCCGGTCCCATGCGCGGGGCGGCCCTGTGAGGCCCGGCGGCGGGAAGTCACCTCCGTGGGTGATCTGACGCGCCCGCTCGCTGCTCACGTTCAGGAGCCGGACGATGTCGGCGCGGCGCAGCGTCTGCGGGAATCGGGCGATCATGCTGGCGTTGCTACCCGCCAGAACGTGGCAGCAAACCTGGCAGCAACCGGGCCTGGCCCTCCCCGCCGGGCAAGGAACCGCAGGTCGGGTAGTGGGGCGGGCAGGGCTCGAACCTGCGCCGACGGATCATGAGTCCGAACCTGTCCGATCCACTGACCTGCGATGATACGAGAAGAAGCACTCTGAGCAGCCAGTTTGCCTACTCAAGCAATCCCGACGATTCTCAGTCTTTCCCGACGTCTCGCGGATTCTTCGCGTACTCCCCCACCGAAGCAACAACTTCCCGAGGTACGCCCGAGGATCCCCACCACGGATGGTTCGAGAGGAAAGGGTCAGTCTTGCATCTGACGGGCTGGGTGGGGGCGCGGGCCCGGCGTGGCCGATTCGTTGACGAAATCCGACTCGCTGAATCGGCTTGGATTCAGTGATTGCTCTTGAGGGCGGCGGCGCGCGCCCCGGGCGGCCGCGCGCTTCGCTCTAGCGATCCAGGCGGCGGTGCGGATTGCGTCCCCGCGTGTTTAGCCCTGTCCCCAGAACTCGTCGGTCGCGTAGGCGTCTCCTGGGTAGAGCCACTGCTCGGCGACCTTGCCGTCGGATATCTCGAACACCTGCACGCTGTTGTCCTCGAGTGTCTTGCCCTCCCGTTGGGCGGTTGCCGTCACGAGAACGACCACGTGCGCGTCATTGGCCAAGACGTCGTGGATGGCAAGCTTGAAACTCCCGCCCGTCAACTCGAAGGTCTTCTGGAATGTCGCCAGCACCGCGTCCCGGCCCCGGAAGTCACCAGAGAGCTGGTTGTGGCCGGGAGCGTGCCACACGACGTCCTCGGCCAACAGCTCGTTCAGTGTCGCCATGTCGCCGCTCTGGAACGCGGCGTACCCCCTCCGCACGAGATCCTCGTTCGGGTGTGTCACGACATCCCCCTTCTAGTCGACGGTCGCCCCAATTATGCCTGGACCGGCTCTCACCGGATACCGCTAACTCGAGTCACGACCCGGGGCGCCGGCGAGCACGAGCTGAGGGCGTCCCGACCGCTGGCACCTCTACGGGTCGTGAAAGGACAGGCATAGAGCGTCGCGCATTCCCGCCTGTCTCATGGGGTCTCATTGCGCATGCGCTCCGGCGCGCGGGCCACTCTCTGATCGGTCGCCGAGTAACAGAACAGTGGCGCAGGCGAGACCTTGTGTTGGTCTCTCGACCCCAGTACCTTTTTCGGACGTGCGAGTCGTGCGCGCGACGGTAGAGGACGCCGAGCTGTGTTTCGAGATCGCGCGTGCCGCGGCGGTCGCGGGCTTTCAGCACGTCTTCCCGGTAGACCTGTACGAGTTCCCCGGTGACGCGATCCGCGCGGACTGGATCTCCGCACTCACCGATCCAGAGGGGGAGACGTACATTGCGTTCGAGGACGACGAGGCCGTCGGAGTCGCTTCTGTAGGCCACGGCGTTCTGCAGACGCTCTACGTGATGCCCGCGTTCTGGAGCCGAGGCATCGGAAGCATGCTTCACGACCACGCTCTGGATCGTCTTCGCGAAGTGAATGTCCAGGAGGCGCGCCTCTGGACGCTCACCGAAAATCATCGAGCGCGCGCCTTCTACGAGAAGCGCGGATGGAGTCTCACGGGCCGGACGCGCGTCGTGCCGTTTCCGCCCCATCCGACCGACGTCGAGTATGCCCGCTCGACATGGCGTCTCTCCGAGTACGGATAGATCCGACCATCCTCGCGGTCTGTGAGCGGTTCTGGGTCGCGCTCGGAAGCTTCAGGGGACCTCAGCAGCCATCTACGAACCCGCACGCGAGGGAGCCTCATCCCGGTATCGTTTGGGCCGTATCGACTCGCGACCCGGTTAGCTCTTCAAGGTTGCGGCAGAACGCTACGACGCTTTGATCGATGCTGATCCGTCAACGGAACGGGTCGAACCCCTCTTAGACCTAGCGAGCGCACTGTCAGCCATACGCGGCAGCACTCGAGCTGCCCAACACAGAACCTGGATCGAACGATCTAGTCGCCGATGGACTGGGACCAGAGGGTCGATCAGCGCCGGAGCCGACATCAAGAAGCTGCAGAACCAACTCGGCCACCGCTCCGCGACACTAGCGCTAGACCTCAACGGGCACTTGTATCCCGACGAGTTGGATGCCTTCACGGCGGCACTTGACGCCCACAGAACGGATGCTCTCGCGGATTCTCTGCGGACTGCCCTGCCAGCCACCCGGGTAGTGTCGCTCTCAGACCGCCGCTGACCTGCGGTTATGCGGTGGGGCGGGCAGGGCTCGAACCTGCGACCGACGGATTATGAGTCCGCTGCTCTGACCGACTGAGCTACCGCCCCGGTACCTGTGGAGCATAGGTCGTTCCCTGGACATCGCGACGCATGGCGACGCGGGGCCAGCGGCTGTGCCACCGCTCGACTTCCGTCCGCCGGATCGCCGACAACCCCCGGCGTCAGATCGGCCTCGTCGAACACCCGGAACCGCTGCGTTCGTAGTGGGCTCGGTCAGGGAACAGGCCCCTCGAAGCCGTCGGCGAACTCGTCGTCCGTGACGGGTTCGGCCCACTCTGGCGCACCGCCACCGTTGACGGCGACATGCACCAGGGGCGAATCGGGCGTGCCGCCGTGATAGTGCCACTCGTCGGCACCCACGTGGATCACGTCGCCGGGCTCCAAGACGTGCCCGTCCTCGCCGCGGGTCCTCACGCGACCACGTCCGGAGACGCCGTAGAGGAACTGGCCGCCCGGGTGCCGATGCCAATGTGTCCGCGCGCCGGGCGCGAAGTGAACGACACCGATGTTGGTCCCGTCTTCGATGGTCACGGTCGATCGCAGCCACACCTCTCCCGTGAACCTGCCATCGTCCCCACGCTCGAACACGCCGTCGGAAGCGTTCGATACCTGCATCTCCGACCTCCTAGTCCAGATGCGGCGCATGGTCTCACTCGACGCATACCCTTCGCACGGTCTTCCCGCGGCGTTCACACGTCCGTGCCTTCGCCGACACGTCGGGTTGCGACGCTGTGGTCCGTACCGAGCGATGAGGAGAGACATGGCGTCGGACCCGCACCGATTCATGACGGAGGTCGACGAGCTAGACCGATGGGCACCTTGGGCCGGTCTCGGAGAGGCCGTGCCCACGATCCCGCGTGTGCGTGTCCTGTGCGTGGGCGCGACGGGGCAGAGCGGTTCGACGTTGCTGAGCCGGATGCTCGGCCGACTCCCCGGGTTCGTAGCCGTGGGCGAGGTGGGCCGCATCTGGGACAAGGGCCTGTTGGCGAACCTCGACTGCGGGTGCGGTGAGCCTTTCCGCGCGTGCCGCTTCTGGTCCCGGGTCGGCGAGGAGGCCTTCGGAGGGTGGCATGAGATCGATCCTTCGGAGGCGGTGCGCCTGCGGGACGCCGTCACGCTGAAGGGGCGCCGAGCGCCGCACGCCGCCGCGCTTCCGTTCATCCTGCGTCCCGAACTATGGCCCGGCCTGCGCGCCGATCTCGAAGCGTACGCCCAGCTGCTCGGGCGGGTCTACCGCGCGCTCGACCGCGTGACCGAGGGACGGATCATCGTGGACTCGATGAAGCTGCCGGGGCATGTGTACCTGGCGAGCACGATGCAGGGGCTCGACGCTCGCGTCGTCCACCTCACACGAGACCCCCGCGGGTACGCCTATTCGAACACCAAGTGGGTCGAGCGTCAGGGCGGCCCCGCCGGCTCCTTCCGCGCCCGGCGCACGCCGAGGAACAGCGCGATCAAGTGGTCGTGGTGCAACCTGGCCTTCGAGGAGCTGGCGCGCCACGGCACGCGGGTGCGACGGGTCCGATACGAGGACCTGGTGCAGAGCCCTCGCAGCACGCTCCTGCATGCGGCCCATGTGATGGACGTCGCGCTCCCCGACGACGCGCTCTGGTTCGTCGGCGATGAAGAAGTGCAGCTGGTTGCCCAACATCTGGCCGCCGGGAGCCGGGGCCGGCTGCGCCATGGTCCGACACCCCTGCGCAGCGACGATGCCTGGCGCGCCGGACTCCCGACGTCCGATCGGCGCGCCGTCGAGGTCCTGACCTGGCCGATGCGTCGCCGCTACGACTACCGCTTGTGAGGTCGGCCGACGAACCGTAGGACGCCGCGGGCCCCGGTTGAGAGACTGGGGGCATCGCCGCCGCGGAGGTTCGCAGATGACCGAGTACCGCACCGAGTCCGACAGCATCGGCACGATCGAGGTGGAGCGCTCGAGGTACTGGGGAGCTCAGACCGAGCGCTCGCTCCATCATTTCTCGATCGGGGACCCGTCCGCTGATCGCATGCCGATCGAGGTGATCCGTGCCCAGGCCGTCCTGAAGAAGGCGGCCGCACTGGCCAACCGCGAGGCGGGGCACCTCGAGCCCGAGATCGCCGACCTGATCGTCGCGGCGGCCGACGAGGTGATCGCCGGCGCGCTCGACGACCACTTCCCGCTCTTCGTCTGGCAGACCGGCTCGGGGACCCAGACCAACATGAACGTGAACGAGGTCATCTCGAACCGCGCGATCGAGATGGCGGGAGGCGCCCTGGGCTCGAAGACGCCCGTGCACCCCAACGACCACGTGAACATGTCGCAGTCGTCGAACGACACGTTCCCCACCGCGATGCACATCGCCGCGGCGGTGGAGATAGCGAACGACCTGATCCCCCGTGTGCGCGAGCTCCGCGATGCCCTCGCGCGGCGCGCGGCGGAGTTCGACGACATCGTGAAGATCGGCAGGACCCACCTCCAGGATGCGGTCCCGCTCACGCTCGGCCAGGAGTTCGGTGGCTACGTGGCCCAGCTCGACGCCGACATCGTCCGGCTCGACATGGCGTTGCCCGGGTTATACGAGCTCGCGATCGGCGGCACGGCCGTGGGGACCGGGTTGAACGCCCCGGATGGCTTCGCGGAGGCGTGCGCCGCCAAGATCGCCGAGCTCACGGGCCTCCCCTTCGTGAGCGCGCCCGACAAGTTCGCGGCCCTCGCGGCACACGACGCGATGGTCTTCGCGAGCGGAGCCGAGGCCACCCTCGCGGCGAGCCTCATGAAGATCGCGAACGACATCCGCTGGTTGGGTTCGGGTCCGCGCAGCGGCCTCGGCGAGCTCGTGCTGCCGGAGAACGAGCCCGGCTCATCGATCATGCCCGGCAAGGTGAACCCCACGCAATCCGAGGCGATGACGATGGTGGCCGTGCAGGTGATGGGGAACGACACCGCCGTGAAGATGGCCGGTTCCCAGGGGAACTTCGAGCTCAACGTCTTCAAGCCGGTGATGATCCGCAACCTGCTCCACAGCACCAAGATCCTCGCCGGCGCGTGCCGGACCTTCCGCGAGTTCTGCGTGGACGGCCTCCAGCCGGACCGCGAGCGCATCCAGGAGCTGGTGGAACGCTCCCTGATGCTCGTCACGGCGCTCACCCCCTCGATCGGCTACGACAAGGCGGCCGCCATCGCCAAGAAGGCGCACCACGAGGGGCTCACGCTCAAGGAGGCCACCGTGGCGTCGGGGCATCTCACGGAGGACGAGTACGACGAGGCGGTCCGCCCCGAGAAGATGGTCTGATCCGATCAGCCGAGCGATCCCCGTTCCGGCCCGGTGGCCATAGGGCGCGCGGGATCGCTCACCCACTCCGACCAGGATCCGACGTACAGGCGGCCCCGCCCGAGTCCGGCGATGCGCAGGGCGATGAGGTCGACGCAGGCCGTCACACCCGAGCCGCACTGCGCGATGACCCCATCCGCATCCTCGATGCCCGCGGCGGCGAACCACGCCCGGAGCGCATCCGCGCTCCGGAAGCGCCCGGTGGCGGGCTCCATCGCGTCTCCCCACGGCAGGCTCAGCGCGCCGGGGATGTGGCCGGCCACCGGGTCGAACGGCTCCTCCTCGCCGCGGTAGCGGGCCCCCGCCCTGGCATCGATGACGGTCGCCCCCGAACGGAGGGCATCCATCACGCCCTCGGCCTCACGGAACAGGAGCTCCTCGGGCCAGGGGCGCGGCGTGAACCGCGCCGGCGCCACCACGTCGCCCTCGCCCGTTTCCAGCGGGCCGGTCCAAGCGTCCATCCCGCCGTCGAGGAGCGCGACCGGATGGCCGAGGACGTCGAGCATCCACCAGAGGCGAGCCGCATAGGAGCCGTTGGCGATGTCGTAGGCCACGACCGGCGTGTCGTCCCCGATCCCGACGCGACCCATCGCGGCGGCGAACGCCTCGGGTGACGGCAGCGGGTGCCGGCCGGAGCGCGTGTCGACGGGCCCGGCGAGATCGAGGTCCGCGTCGACGCACACGGCACCGGGGAGATGGTCACGCAGGAAGCCCTCGCGCGCCGACACGTCGGTCCGCCACCGCACGTCCGCGAGGACGAGTCCGTCGCTCCCACGCTCCGCCACCCACGCGGTCGAGACCAACGGTCCGTCGGATGGAAACATCGCGGCCAGCCTACCGGTGCTCAGTCCCCGAGCGTCACGATGACCGGCGCGTGGTCACTCGGTTTGCCCTCGCCCGCCGTGGGCTTGCGTTCCTCACGATCCACCTCGACCGAGATGAGGCGCTCGGCCACCGGAGCGCTTCCGAGGACCAGATCGATGCGGAGCCCCCAGCCTCGGTGGAAGGCCCCCATCCGGTAGTCCCACCACGTGAACGGCCCCACCGCGTCGCCCGCCGCCCGCCGCCCGAGATCCACGAGACCCCAGTCCTCCAAGCTGCGGATCCGTTCGCGTTCGGGCTCGCTGGCGAGGTTCTTGCCCTCCCACAGCCGGGCGTCGTGCACGTCGAGATCCGCCGGTGCCACGTTGAAGTCACCGGTGACGATCAACGGTCCCGCGGGATCCTCTACGGCGGCGAGATGGGCGAGCAACGCATCGAGCCACGCGAGCTTGACCTGATAAGTGGGGTGCTCGACCGACTTGCCGTTGACGACGTAGACGTCCACGAACCGCACGGCGCCGATGGTGGCGGCGATGACCCGGGACTCCTCCGGGAGGGGATCGCCGCGGAACCCCAGCCGCACATCCGCCGGCGCCTCGCGCCCGAGGATCGCGACGCCGTTGTACGCGCGTTGGCCGAACGTGATGCTGTGGTACCCGGCGGCGGCGAGTTCCGCCACGGGGAAGTCGTCGTCGGTGACCTTCGTCTCCTGCAGGCAGACCACGTCGGGCTCGTGACGGCCGAGCAGCGCCACGAGGCGCGGGAGCCGCTGGCGCACCGAGTTGACGTTCCAGGTGATGAGGCGCATCGCGGCGGGAGCCTACCCCAGACCTCCCGGGCGCACGCCGGATCCTGGCCGAGCACGAACCGGACGCGCTCCCGGAAGATGTCACCGCCGAGCTCGACGCGATCATGGCGAGCTACGAGGCGCAGGCCCTCGAGCAGGCCAGCTGAGCCTGGCTCAGGAGCGCAGGCGCTCGCCCTTCGGGTCGAAGAGAGGCTCCTCGGCGAGCGTAGCGTCCAGCATCCGATCGAAGTAGGCGATCTCCACCCGGTCGCCCGCGCCGAGGTCCCGGGGCACCCACGCGTAGGCGATGCTGCATCCGACGCTGTACCCGTAGTCCGCGGAGGTGACGTAGCCGGCCGGCTCGCCGTTCACGTGGACGGGTTCGCCCCCCATCGCGACCTGGTCGTCCTCGAGGCTCAGGCAGACGAGGCGACGCTGGGCCGGGGGCGCGCACCGTGAGTCCGTCACGCCCGAGGAAATCGGTGCCGTCGCGTCGCACGGTGAAGGCCAGGCCGGCCTCCTCCGGTGCGTGATCGGGCGTCATGTCCGCTCCCCACGCCCGGTACCCCTTCTCGAGCCTGAGGGAGCCGAGCGCTCCACGTCCCGCCGCGATCATCCCGTGGCTCTTGCCCGCCTCCCAGATCGCGTCCCATAACGCCAGCCCGTGCTCGGTACCCGTGACGAGCTCCCACCCAGACTCGCCCGCGTAGGAGATGCGCGTGGCCGTCACGGGCACCGCCCCGACCTGCAGCTCGCGGGCCTGTAGGTACCCGAACGTGAGGTCGCCCTCCGCGATCGGCTCCACGATCGCGCGCGCCATGGGACCCCAGAGCGCCGCGCAGCACGTCGTCTCGGTGAGGTCGGACACGGCGACCGAACCGTCAGGCGGCACGTGGCGACGGAGCCACGCGAGGTCCCGGGGCCCGTTCCCTCCGATCAGGAAGCGCTCCGCTCCCAGCCGGGCGACGGTCACGTCCGAGCGGATGCCGCCGCGGACGTCGAGCATGACCGTGTACGTGACCGAGCCGACCGGGCGATCCACGCGACCCGCGAGCATCCACAGGAGGAACGACTCGGCGCCGGGGCCGGCCACCTCGATCCGCGTGAGCGACGTCATGTCGAAGAGCCCGGCGCGCTCGCGCACCGCGCGATGCTCCGCGGCCTCGATCGGCGACCAGTACCGCGACGACCACGGGTCGCGACCGGGCACCTCGACGGCGTCGAGCAGCCCGGCGTTGGCGCCGTACCAGCGGGGGCGCTCCCACGCGGCGCCGTCGAAGAACGCGGCCTCGAGGGCACGTTGGCGGGGTGCGAACGGGCTGAACCGGAGGTCGCGCGCGCTCGTGTGTCCCTCGGCCGGATGATGCACCGCGTAGACGTCGCGATACGCGTCGTCGCAGCGCGCCTCGAAGACCGCGGCATCCAGTTCGGGACGCTCGAAGCGGTTGAGATCGGCGGGCGACGCGTCGATCGAGGGCGCGCCGTCCACGAGCGTCTCGGCGACGACGCGCCCGACGCCGGCGGAGTGCGTCACCCAGACCGACTCCGCGACCCAGAAGCCGCGCAGATCCGGATGCTCCCCGATGAGCGGGTACCCGTCGGGCGTGAAGGCGAAGACCCCATTGAAGCTCCGCTCGAGGGAGGCGGTGCGGAGCGCGGGGATCAGCCCGCACGCGTGTTCCCACGGTTCCGCGAAGTCCTCCGGCGTGAACCGGTAGACGATGCCCTCCTCGCGTCGCTCGTGCGTGTCGAGCCCGCCGGCCGTCACCGGGAGGCGCCGATGGTTGAAGGAGCCGATGCCGATCCGCGCCCCGTGGTCACGCAGGTAGATCCCCGCGTCGTGGTGGCGCACGATCGGCAGGGTGGCCTCGCGCTCGGCGTTGCCCGTCAGTTCGGGCAGGGGCGACGTCACGACGTACTGGTGCTCCAGCGCGAGCATCGGCAGGGTGAGGCCGACCATCGCCGCGACGACCGGCCCCCAGACACCGGCGCAGCACACCACCACGTCGGCCGGCACGACACCCTCGGCCGTGCGCACGCCGCTCACATGGCCGTCGTCGTGCTCGATGCCGGTCACCTCGGTTCCGCCGGTGAACGAGGCGCCGCGCGCGATCGCGGCGCGGGCCTGCGCCTCTACCGCGCGCAGGGCGACCGCGAGCCCCTCTCCCTCGGTCGCGTACCCGCCCACGAGGCCGGACGGATCGATGACGGGCCAGCGTTCCGCACACGCCTGCGGGTCGATCATCCGACCGCGCCATCCCCAGGAGGCCGCCGCGTTGTGGCGCCGCCAGAGCTCGCGCAGACGCTCCTCGGTGCGCGCGACCTCCATCGTTCCGACGGGGAGCGCCGCCGGGGCGCCGTCGAGGTCCAGGCGGCCGAACTTCACCAGCGTGTAGTCGGCCAGCTCCTGCATCATCTTCGAGGGACTCGTCCGGCTGATCAGGCCCGGAGCGTGCGATGAGGAGCCCCCCGTGGCGTACAGCGGGCCCTTGTCCAAGACGGTGACGTGGGTCTCGCCGCGGGCCGTCAGCTCATCGGCGACGGCGGCACCGACCACCCCCGCGCCGATCACCACGATCCTTCGACCCGACATCCGGCCCTCGCGACGCGCGCGACCACCGCGCGGCTGGAGGCATCCTACGGCGTGTCGCAGGGCGAGCGGGAACGAGGGACGGTCAGCTCACGAAGGTCAGCTCACGCCCACGCTGGAGAGCAACGGATGATCCGCCGCGACCTCCCCGATCCGCGATGCGCCCCCCGGTGCACCGAGCCCCGTGACCTCGGGCTCGAAGAACTCACGTTCGATCGTCGCGTAGACGCGCCATTCCTCGGGAAGGTCCTCGTCCAGGAAGATGGCGGTCACCGGACAGACGGGCTCGCATGCGCCGCAGTCGACACACTCGTCGGGCTGGATGTAGCTCTTGCGCGTGCCGTCGTAGATGCAGTCGACGGGACACTCGTCCACGCACGCGCGGTCGTGGACATCGACGCAAGGCTCCGCGATCACGTAGGCCATGACACTCCTCCCGGGTCGGTAGGGTTCCGTACGCACCCGAGGCTACGGGCGGGCCACCCAGGCACGGGCCAAGCGACGGGAAGGTGCGGGCTAAGGAGTCCCAGGCGCCGCCCGCTCGCGTTCGCGCAACTCCACGCGGCGGATCTTCCCCGAGATCGTCTTGGGCAACTCCGCGACGAACTCGATCTCGCGGGGGTATTTGTACGGCGCGGTCACCTGCTTGCAGTGGGTCTGCAGCTCACGCACGAGCGCGTCGGACGGGTCCACGCCCGAGGCGAGGGTCACGAACGCCTTCACGATCTCGCCGCGCATCTCGTCGGGCTTGCCCACGACCGCGGCCTCGATCACCGCTGGATGGGTGAGGAGCGCCGACTCGACCTCGAAGGGACCGATCCGGTAGGCCGAGGAGGTGATCACGTCGTCGTCGCGGCCGACGAACCACAGGTAGCCGTCCTCGTCCGCCCGCGCCCGGTCCCCGGTGAAGTACCGATCCTCGTTGAACGCCGCGGCGGTGGCGTCCGGATCCCGCCAGTACTCCCGGAAGAGCCCGACCGGCCGCTCGGGACGCACCCGCACCGTGATGCGCCCCTCCTCGCCCGGCCCGAGCACGTTCCCCTCCTCGTCGGTGATCTCGACGTCGAAGCCGGGCGTGGGCTTGCCCATCGACCCCTCGCGCACGGGCACGCACGGGTAGTTGGCGACCAGGTTCACCGTCTCGGTCTGGCCATACCCGTCGTAGATCGTGAGCCCGGTGCCGGCGCGCCACCGCTCGATCACCTCGGGGTTCAGGGGCTCTCCGGCGGAGACCACGTGGCGGAGCGACCCGAGGTCGAAGCTCGCGAGATCCATCTGGACGAAGGAGCGGAAGACCGTGGGCGGCGCGCAGAAGGTCGTGACGCCACGCTCCCCCACCAGCCGGAGCATCCGCTCGAAGTCGGGCTTGCCCCGCACGTCCCACAGGAAGACCGCCGCACCCATCCGCCACTGGCCGAACAGCTTGCCCCAGGCAGCCTTGGCCCAACCGGTGTCCGAGACGGTCCAATGAAGGTCGCCCGGCCCGAGGTCCTGCCAGAAGCGCGCGGTGATCTCGTGTCCCAGGCCGTAGGAGGCCTGGGTGTGCAGCACCATCTTCGGGAACCCGGTGGTGCCGGACGTGAAGTAGATCAGCAGCGGGTCGTCCGCCCGCGTCGGCTCGACCTCGGGTGGGGCATCCGCGGCCGACTCGAGTCCCGAAGGCCAGCTCACCCATCCGGCGGGGGCCGCCTCGTCGATCGTGACGAGGAGCCGCAGGCTCGGGCACTCCTTCGCCGCCTCCACCACGCGCGGGAGTCCCTCCGCGTCGGTCACGGCGATGCTCGCATCGGCCTTCGCCACCCGGTACGCGATGTCCTTGGCGGTGAGCAGGGTCGTGCCGGGCATCGGCACCGCGCCCAGCTTCACGCACGCGAGCACGACCTCGTGCCAGGCCGGGACCCGCGGGAGCATCACGAAGACCCGGTCGCCCTTCCCGACACCGTGAGCGGCGAGGAGGTTGGCGCCACGGTTCGATACCCGTGCGAGGTCGTCGAAGCCCAGGACCCGCACGTGCTCGCCCGTGGGATCGACCGCGACCACCGCCGGTCTCCTCGGTGTGCGCGCCGCCGTCGCATCCACGATGTCGCGCGCCGCGTTGAAGAACTCGGGAACGTCCAAGCGGAACGCGCCGCGGGCGCGCTCGTAGTCGGTCATGTTGTGCACCATCGATGTGAGCGTAGGCCGGGGGCGCCGGGCGACCCTGTGTCCTCAGGCCCGCTCGCGCCGGGTCCGTCGGGACTCGCCTCCATCGGCGACGCGCGGTAACGTGCCGGCCCAGATGATCGACGTCGCACCACCACCCAAGCAGCGGGCCGACCGCCTCACGCCCGAAGAACGGGCGGCACGCGGGCGGCAGGCGCGCCAGAGGGTGCCGAGGTCGGCCCACGCCGAGTGGGCCGTGCCGGAGCACAGGCCGGATCCCGTGATGCTCCTGCAGGGGCAGGCGGAGACGCGTGTGCGCGACCTGATCCCCATCCGCCACGCGCGGATGCTCGTGTCACCGTTCACCTACTTCCGGGGTGCCGCCCTTCCGATGGCCTCGGACCTCGCGTCCACGCCCCACTCCGGGCTGCGTGTCCAGCTCTGCGGCGACGCGCACCTGTCGAACTTCGGCATCTTCGGCTCGCCGGAACGCCACCTGGTGTTCGACCTCAACGACTTCGACGAGACGTTGCCCGGCCCGTTCGAGTGGGACGTGAAGCGACTGACCGCGAGCCTCGAGGTGGCGGCGCGCGACAACGGATTCACCCTGAAGCAGCGGCGCGCCATCGTGACGGATGCCGTCGGCGCCTACCGGCACGCGATGGTGGATCTCGCGGCGCGATCGAGCCTCGACGTCTGGTACGCGCACCTCGACATCGACGACCTCATGCCGCAGTTCAACGCGATGCTCGATCCGAAGAAGACGCCGGCGGTCTGGAAGGCGATGGAGCGGGCGCGCACCCACGACAGCCTCCAGGCGTTCGGGAAGCTCACGGAGATCGTCGACGGCGAGCCGCGCATCATCGATCGGCCTCCCCTGATCGTCCCGATCCGCAGGTTCGTGGGCGACGCCGGACTCGACGAGCTCACCGATGTCGTGCACCGCATGGTCCGCGACTACCGGCGGACCCTCCAGCCGGACCGGCGTCTCCTGCTCGAGCAGTACGAGCTGATCGACATCGCGCGGAAGGTGGTGGGTGTCGGGAGCGTCGGGACGCAGGCGTGGATCGCGCTGCTCCTCGACCGGAGCATGGACGAGCCGCTGTTCCTCCAGATCAAGGAGGCACAGCCGTCGGTGCTGGAGACCTACCTGTCGAAGAGCGAGTTCGCCAACCACGGACAGCGGGTCGTGGCGGGCCAGCGCCTGATGCAGGCGGTCAGCGACATCTTCCTCGGATGGGAGCACTTCGCGTGGCTGGATCGGTCGCACGACTACTACGTGCGGCAGCTCCGCGACTGGAAGGGCTCCGCCGAGATCGGGGGGATGACGCCCGCGGGCATGCAGCTCTACGCGCAGATGTGCGGGTGGACCCTGGCCCGCGCGCACGCCCGCTCCGGCGACCGGATCGCGATCGCCGCCTACCTGGGCAACAGCGACGTCTTCGATCGTGCCATCGTGAGGTTCTCCGAGGCCTACGCGGACCAGAACGAGCGGGACTACGCGGCCATGCAGGAAGCCGTGATCGAAGGCCGCCTCGAAGCCGCGGAGATCGAGTGAGGGGTCGCCCCGGATACCCTCGACGGGGCCCGTCCGCGTATAGTCCGGCACCATGAGACGACGGGGACGACGTTGCCTCCTCCTGGTGCTGGCGTTGGTGGCCGTCGCCTTGCCGGGCGCGGCCACCGCGCCCACCGCGGCCGGTGCTCCCGCCCCGATCCGCCTGCGCGTGATGACCTTCAACATCCAGTACGGGGCGAGCCTCTCGCCGCACGGTATCCGCGATGTCGCCCGCGCGATCCGCGCCGCCGACGCCGACGTGGTCGGGCTCCAGGAGCCCTTCGGCAACACGAGGAAGATCGCCAGGCTCCTGGGCTGGTACGCGGCTCCCCGGCTGCACGTGGTGAGCCGCTTCCCCATCGTCTTCCCCGAGGGAAGCTCGGTGGCCGGCAACCCGGGCGGCCGCATCCCCCAAGGGGTCTGGGGCTACCTGTTGCTCGGGAACGGAGCGGTCGCCGCCGTGGCGAACACCCACACCCCCTCCTATCCCGACGGGGTGAAGATGATGATGCTGGGGGACTCCCGCGAGGACATCCTGGCGGTGGAGCGCCGGGTCCGTGTCTCCTGGGTGCAACCGCACCTGGAAGCCACCGCCACGCCCATCGCCGACGGCATCCCCACGTTCTTCACGGGCGACTTCAACAGCCCCTCACACCTCGACTGGACCCCCGCGGCCGTGCGCGCGCTCGGGTGGCAGCCACCCACGATCGACCCGGCCGGCCGCCGCGTCCCCGTGCGTTGGCCCGTCACCGTCGCGATGGCTGACGCGGGCTTCCGCGACTCCTATCGCGAGATCCATCCGGACCCGGTCGCGGATCCCGCCATCACCTACTGTGTCGTGGCCTATCCGGCGTGCGGCCGGTGGGACAGCTGGGACCGGATCGACTACGTCTTCGACGCCGGCCCGACCGTCGCCGTGAACAGCCAGGTCGTGGGCGAGGGCGGCGCATACACGGACATCGTGAGCCGGCCGTGGCCGACCGACCACCGCGCGGTCGTCTCAACCTTCGACGTGACATCCGTGACCCCGCCGCCCTTCGCCGCGCCGATCGACGAGCGCGCCTTCGTCGGTCGGACCGCACCGATCGCGTTCCACGACCCGGCCGCCCCCGGTCGGACGATCGGGCTGTGGTCGTCGTCCTCCGACCCCGATGTCGATCCTCCGGCCGCATCGGCGCCGGTGCCCGGCGCGACCAGCGACGGCACCGTGGGCGTCAACACGACCGGGCTGGCGCCGGGCCCCTACACGGTGGGGCTGCTGGATAACGCGGGTGCGGTCCTCGCGCGTTCGTCGCTCGCGGTGGTCGATCGGGGGGCCGGGACCACGATCCGGGCGTCCGCTCACCGCTACGG
The DNA here is from genome assembly GCA_963810945.1 of uncultured Actinomycetes bacterium. Classification (GTDB taxonomy): domain Bacteria; phylum Actinomycetota; class UBA4738; order UBA4738; family HRBIN12; genus JAOUEA01. The sequence continues at coordinate 464,678 of CAWEPI010000004.1, read as the reverse complement.
CCGGGGGGAGCCCATCACGGTGAGCTGGACGGGTGGCACCGGGAATCGCTACGACTGGCTCGAGCTGAACCGCAACTGCTTCGATCCCACCTCATGCCCGCTGCGCCAGTGGCGCTACATCGACGGCCGGGTGTTCGGGAGCGCTCGGTTCACGAAGGGGTCCGTGGGGGCCTGGCCGCTGCCGCCCGGGCGCTACATCGTCTCCCTCTGCGTGGACGACGGCTTCCACTGCATCGCCACGAGCGATCCCTTCCGCGTCGGGTGAGGACCGCTTCCGCGTCCCGGCGTCAGCGCCGTCGGAGGCGGCGCGTGAGCCGACGGGCCTCGAGCTCCTCGACCCGCTCCCGCGCGACGGCGTGGAGCTCCTGGATGGCACGGTCCACGACCGACTGACCCTGCAGCCGCTGCCGCAAGCCCTCGTTGTCCCACGGCTTGACGATGGGGGGTGCGGGCTCCGGCATCGGTGCGATCGATCCTCATGCGCGCGAGGGTAAGCGACGGGCGAGGCCGAAGGAACCGCCCCTCGGTGCCGTTCCGGCGTCCGAACGTCTCGGTTTCGTGCGGTCGGCCCTAGGTCCGACGATCCCCGGCTGGACCGCGCCGGAGCCTGGGTCGACGGCGGACAACGGATGCCGTACAAGAGAGGGATGAGCGACGAGGGAGCAGGCGCGCGCGGTGGGTTCGACGCGGTCGTCGTCGGTGCCGGGCCGGCGGGGAGCATCGCGGCCCTCGTGCTCGCCCGCGCGGGGGCGCGGGTGGCGCTCCTCGACAGATCGTCGTTCCCGAGGGACAAGGCATGCGGCGACCTGATCGGCCCTCGGGGCGTTCAGCTCCTGCAGGACCTCGGGCTGCGCGTCCCGGACTTCGGGCGTGGTAGCGACATGCTCGTCGTGGGTCCGTCCGGCGGTCGCGCCCGCCTGCCGGCGTTCCCCGGACGGACGTACGCCGACCACGGGGTGATCGCGCCGCGCCGGATCTTCGACGACGTCCTGCGGAGCGAGGCCATCGCGGCGGGGGCGACGCCGGTGACGGCCCGCATCGTCGAGGCCACCAGAACCTCGGACGGATCGCTGCAGACCCTGACGGCGAGCGACGGCTCGACCGTACGCGGGCGGGTGGTGATCGGCGCCGACGGCGCGCTCAGTCCGACCGCGCACCTCGCGGGCATGCTGGACGCGGATGCGGCGATGTGGGGGTTCGCGATCCGCGGCTACGTGCCCGCCGAGGTGCCGCTCCCCCTCCTGGCGCTCCTCGACGCGCGGCCGGGACGGATCTTCCCGGGGTACGGCTGGCTCTTCCCGGGCGCCGACGGCGAGGCCAACGTCGGCATCGGCCTCGCGTTGCGGCGGCGCCACCGGCCGGACGCGCGCCTGCGGGATGAGCTCGCCCGGCTCTGCGCACGTCTGCGGGCCAGCGGCGACCTGCCCGCGGGCACCCGGCCCGGACCCATCACGGGCGGCTGGCTCCGCATGGGCGGAGTGGGCGCGTGGCCGGCCAGGCACAACGTGCTGCTGGTGGGCGACGCCGCGGGCCTCGTGAACCCGCTCCAGGGCGAGGGCATCGCTCCGGCGATGGTGAGCGGCCGTCTCGCCGCCGAGGCGGTGCTGGCGGAGCCCGCGCGCGCCGGTGAGAGGTACACCGCCGCGCTCGAGGCGCACTTCTCCAAGTTCATGGTGGGTGCGGCGGCGGTGCAGACGCAGATGTTGCGACGTCCCGCGGTTCACCTCGACGAGCGCCCGCGTGCTCACGTCCCCCGGCGTCCGCCGGGTGGTGGCCGGAACCTGGTCGCTGTACCTGAACGGCCTCGTGGACGGCGCGGAGCCGCGGCCGTCGGCCTGGGGCGCCGGGGCGTTGCAGCGCGCGGCGAGCCGGCTCGCGACGACGTGATCGCGCGCGGGAACCGGATCGGCGTCGCCGCCCGGGTCGTGGTGTGCCTGTCGCTCGCCGCCTGCGGAGGAGGAGGGGCACTCAGCGCCACCGCATCGGTCGCCATCCCCGGAGGACCATCGACCGGCTGCTCGGTCACCGTCGCGGCGGGAGGCGACGTGGCGGAGGCGGTGGCATCAGGGGCGCTCGGCGCCGTGGTCTGCGTGCCCTCCGGCGGATACACCCTCACCGCGCCCGTGGCGCCGTTGACGGGCCAGACGATCCGCGGTGTCGGTCCGCACGCGCCCACGCTGACCTGCGACGCGCCGCTGTGCTTCGACGGCCGGGGCGGGGGAACGGACGTGACGCTATCGAACCTGATCCTGCAGGGTGCGACGAGCGCGGACGTCCGCACGGCCGATCGCTGGGTCGTGACGCACGTCTCGGTGCAGACCGCCGCCGACTCCGGGATGAAGGTGCAAGGTGCGGACGTCACGCTCCGCGACGTCTACGCCGTGTCCGACGGCCGGTTCGGCATCGTGGCCAAGGACGCCGATCACCTGACGATCGACGGGGCCACCATCCTCGACAGCCCGGCGGACGCGGGCTTCGGGATCGCCTACTCAGGCGGGTTGAAGCTCAACAGCGTGCGCGGCGCGTCGATCGGCGGGGTCCACGTTCGGGGCGGTAGCGGCGGCGCAGGGATCTGGATCGACAACAACACGACGGACTTCGACGTGAGCGACAGCTCCGTCGAGGCGGTCCCCCACGACGCGATCCGGATCGAGATCAGCTGCAACGGCACCGTCTCCACGAGCACCGTCACCGACGCCGGGAACGTGGGCCTGGACGTGTACAACTCCCACGACGTCGGGCTGCGCGCGAACACCGTGACCGGCGCGGGGACGTGGGCGATCCGCATGCTCGCGAACGGGCGGAGCAGCGGTCCCGGTGGTGGCGCGTGCCTGCAGGACGGCACCTTCCCGTCCACGCGCAACATCGCGGAGGCGAACACCGTGACCCTCGGCGACGGCGTCGGCGTCGGCGTGGACCACCAGGGAGGCGTCACGGGCGATCTCTCTTGGACCGCGAACCGCTACACCGTCTCCAGCTGTGACGCACCCGCTTGGTCCTGGTGGGACGGCGTCGTTGGGTCGGACGTGGGGTTCTCGGGCTGGCAAGCCCTCGGCCAGGACGTAACGGGTTCTTGCGACGTGGGGTGACCGAGCGGGGCCGGATTTCTGTCTTCGGACGGTGAAGGCGTCCCTGTGCATCTGCCGATACTTCAGCCGGGAGAACGTCTCTCGGAGACGGCGACTCCAAGCGCGATGCGGACCGGAGGGATGATGAACAAGGACAGTAGGGGGCGAACGGCGCGCCGCATCATTTCGGTCGTCGCGACGCTAGGGTTGGGGGTCGGGTTGGTCGTGACGTCGACCCACGCCGCCATCGCGTCCACGTACTCCGTGACGAACACGAACGACGCCGGCGCCGGCTCCCTCCGCCAAGCGATCCTCGATGCGAACTCGGACACGGGGGCCGACACGATCACCTTCGCGGTCACGGGCACGATCCTCCTCGGTTCCACACTTCCCGGGATCGGTGCTGCCTCGTCGGATGGAGCTCTGATCCTCGATGGTCCCGGAGCCGACCACCTCACGATCAGCGGGGGCGGCGGTACCGGGGTCATCCGCGTGGAGTCGGGCGCATCGCTGACGTTGCGGGGCTTGACGATCACCGGAGGCGCTGGATGCAGGGGCACGGCGATCTACAACGACGGTGGCGAGGTCACCGTCCTTGGCTCGATGATCTCGGGGAACCACGCGGATCGTTGCCTCGGCCCGGCTTGGGGAGGCGCGATCTACAACGGCGCGGGGATCCTGACCGTGGCCACCTCGACCATCTCCGGCAACTCGGCGGTGGACGCCGGCGCCGGCATCTTCAACGACTTCGGTGAGTTGAATATCGAGGGTTCAACGATCTCCGGCAACACCATGCCGCAACTCGGGCGAGGCTCAGGCGCCGGCATCTTCAACGAGGGAGGCAACGCGGCGATCACGAACTCCACCGTGTCGGGGAACGTGGCCGGGGACCAAGGCGGCGGCATCTACACGGATCTGCCGGGAACCACCCTCATCACGAGCTCCACCGTGGTGGGGAACGACGCCTCTCATGAAGGCCTCGACATCAACAATGACGGTGCGGGCGCCTCCGTCGCCACCACCACGCTGCAGAGCTCGATCGTCGGGAACTGTCTCAACGACGACGGGACGTTCATCGACGCGGGATACAACATCTCGTTGGACTCCAGCTGCGGGTTCGCCGGGACGTCGTTGTTCGGCACCGACCCCAAGCTGGGATCGTTGGCGAACGACGGTGGACCAACCGAGACGATGGCGCTCCTCGCGGGATCCCCGGCGATCGACAGGATCCCTCCGGGAATGGGAGGCTGCGGCACGACGATCACCTCCGACCAGCGCGGTGTCGCCCGGCCCCAGGGCCCGATGTGTGACGTTGGCGCATCCGAGCTCGCGGCCACGCCCCGCTACCGCTTCTCAGGCTTCCTCCCGCCGTGGAGGGAGTCCGCGGACATGATGGAGAGGAAGGCCGGCGCGAGCCTGCCGATCACCTTCGGACTTGGCGGTGACCAAGGCCCGAGCATCTTCGACGCCGGCTACCCGGCGTCCCAGCGGATCGATTGCGACTCGGGTCGATCCATCGGCCCGATCGAGGCAACCCTGACGGCCGGACACAGCCGCCTTTCCTACGACGCGGCTACCAGCAGGTACACCTACGTCTGGAAGACGAACAGGACGTGGGCGAACACATGCCGTCGATTGATCGTTGGCCTAGCGGATGGCTCTGAGCACGTGGCCAGCCTCAGGTTGAGATAGGAGCCGGGTCACTCCGCGAGGACGTGCGGGACCCCCAGGGGACCTACACCTCCTCCAACCCCCGGACGCAGCACGCGTGCCCGCACTGTCCCTCGGTTGCCGTACCTTCTCCGCCTCTAGGTGCGGGATGCGCCAGTCGATGACGGACTGCAACACCGGCGCCAACGCACCGTGCCACGATGTGGGGACCATCGAAGCTGGGACCGTTCAGATCCGTTAGGGTCCCGAACCCGATCCGTACCTCAGGCTGGAACAGGTCGGTCCCGGATCGGATCCGCGTGGAGACGGCGACGTTCACCGGCATCGACGGTAGTGCGTACCCGCCGCAACGGGCAGCCGAAGTGGCCGAACGACTCCCTCCGGTCCCCGAGCAGCCCGTGCACGTACAGCACACGAACATGCTGGAACGCGTAGCGATGCGGAGCGCACCGGGCCGGATGCCGGAGCCAGAGGTACCCCCAGGCCGAGTGGAAGGTGCCCTCGGCGCAGCTCGGCCTGCAATCGTTCTTGGAGAACAGACCGTACCCCGACGCCTTCCACGTGTGCCACGTGGTCCACGTGAGGTGCTCGACATAGAAGTTCCCGTCGCCGCATGCGAACAGGATGCTGCTGGGCGCCCTCCGCATGTGGAGGCAGTCGGTCATCACGTACGTCGTGTGGGGCCGGGCGGCATCGGCGCTCGGGCCGAGCAGCCCGGCGAGCGCGAGGATCGAGACGATGATCGCGACGGATCTTCGCATCTGGGGAACGACCTCCGCCCCCAGCCTAGCGCTCGGGATCGCCCTCCGCCCCTGGCAGGAACCACCGATCCGACAGCGGTCCCCTCCGTTACGGCAGCAGGGCCGTCAGTTCCCGGTAGAACGTGTGCGCGATCTTCCGGTAGCCCCTCGAGTTCGCGTGCGGGTCACCGGCGTGACTAGCCGAGCAGAACCACGTCCACCGGCAGGTGAGGGCGACGTTCACGGGGATCCGACCGCGGCCGGGCTCCATGACGGTATGCGTGAAGTCGTCGATCCGGAAGGTCGACGCCACGTCGGCGACGCGTGACCCCGGCATCCCCGAACGCCGTCTCGAGTCCGGCGTTGAACGACGCCCAGGCCCGCTGGTCGGCGTGCGCCAGCGCGCGACCTCCCGGGACCAGACCCCAGAACCCGAGGAACGGGTCGTAGTAGGTCATGGCGACGATCGGCACGCCCGGACCCGCCGTGGCGAGGGCATCGAAGATCTGCGACAACCGGCTCTGGATCCGGGGAACCAGGTCGACCGCGCACGCCTTGTCGATCAGGCCTGAACGCTCGATGCAGCTATCGAGGAGGTCGTTCGCGCCGATGTCGATCGTGATGAACGCCACCTGCCCCGGATGCGCTTCAAGGAAGGCGACCGCCGCATCGAGTTGCGACCCGGTCGCGTAGCGGCACGCCGTGTGCACGCCGGTGATCATGGAACGGGACGTCTCGCCCCTGCAGCCGACGTTCCGTAGACCGAGGCCTGGGATCTGCTGCCGGGCGCTCCGCCACAGGTCGTCGACGTACCCCTTGTGGATGCCGGGCCGACCCGGTTGGTATCCGGCGGCGAGCGAGTCGCCAAGGGCGAGGTAGTAGGCGGTCGCCCCGCCGCCCGCGCGAGCCGCGGGCATGCCACCTTGCACGGTCGAGACGATCAGGCGTCGCCGCCACGATCGCCACCGAGAACCTCCGCATGAGCACCGCCTTCCGTCCATCGATCCGAGGCGGGCTAGGTCCACGGATGACCTGCGGGCGAGGGTAGTTGGACGAACGTGAGCGCGCAAATCTGAGGCGTGCGGATCCCACAGCCTCTTCCTCGCGCCCGAGCTCAGACCGCTGCTGCTAGTGGTTGGCGCAGGGGTTCTCCTCGAGATCCCGATGGAAGTCCTCGGCGAGACGGATCGGCTTGAAACCGACGTCCGGATAGTGGACGAAGAGCACCTCCTGTCCGTACTCCGTCTTGGAGCTCCCGCCGAATCGCTTGGTCGTGCCCGGGATGTGGGCGCCACCCTGCTGGAACCAGCATCGGCCGTCGTCTCGCGCGACCGTGTAGATGGGATAGAAGGCCGCGCCCGGCGGCGGGTTGACGCAATGCGCTCCGGTCACGCGATCGCATTCGGGTTGCGGGTTCCCCGGCTCCCCGCGCTCGATGCGTGGAAGGTCGGTTTCGAAGGCCACGTGCTCGAGCGGCCGGTCGCCTGACGTCGGGATCGTGAAGCGGAACGGCGTCTCATGCAGGCGCTGGTCGGAGGCCGTGTTCCCGGTGCTCCCCGGCCAGTCGAGCTGGTAGGAGGGTCCGTCGAAATCGCCATCGTCGAGGAGACATCCGATGATGGGCTGGGCACCTGGATAGTTCGAGCCGTCGAGGCAGAACTGGTCGTCGTCGTCGAGCTGGGGGTCTCCGGCGCCGGGATCCGTGCACCCGAGCGTGGCGGGGTCGACCGCGTCGCAGTTCTCGAAGTGACCGATCTCATCGGACGCACCCACGTTCGTGGTGTGCGCGGCCCAGGTCGTCCCGCGAGGGACTGCCGAGTCGTACATCGGATGGAACGCGTACGGCTTGACGTGGCACTTCTTGGCATCGGGCTGGAAGAGGACATGCCCGAACCCGTTCGCCAACAACCCGTCGGCTGCTGGGAGGTCGCACCTTCATGCATCTGAGTCCCCAAGGAGGATCGACGAGGACGACTGGGCGACGAACGTTACGATTCGCCGGCACGAGCTCAACGAACGACATCCATGGCTCGTGACGGACCGCAGGCGCGAGCGGATGCGCCACAGGGAGGGAGGATCGACGATGTCGGACGAGAGTGACTGGAACGCGAAGATCATCGAGGAGTTCCGAGCCAACGGTGGCAAGCTCGGTGGCATGTTCGAGGGCGCCGACGTGCTGCTCCTGCATCACACCGGGTCGAAGACCGGTATCGAGCGGGTCAACCCTCTCGGCTACCAGCGCGTCGGCACCGCCTACGCGGTCTTCGGCTCCAACTCGGGGAAGACATCCCATCCGGCATGGCTCCACAACCTCCGGGTCCACCCTCGAGCGACCGCCGAGATCGGGACCGAGACGATCGAGGTCGTCGCGCGGGTGGCGGTGGGCGACGAACGCGCGGGGATCTGGGAGCGCCAGAAGGCGAACATCCCGCAGTTCGCTGAGTACGAGGAGACGGCGAACCGCGACATCCCCGTCGTGATCTTGGAACCGCTCGACGGACCTTGACCCGAACGCCCGCAGAGAGCGCGAGGTGAAGCTCGTCGTGATCCACGGAGCGCCCGTCGCCAGACGCTCACGGCCGGTCATCAGGACAGATCAGTGGAACCGCGTTCCAGTTCATGCTCGGGCCGCCCAGGGGCGATCCCCCGACGATGACCGTGACGGTGGAACCGATAGGGAGACGCGACCCCGGATCAGGGATCTCGCCGCCGATGACGTATGAGTCCACGACGGACTCGAAGCGCCCGTCTCTCTCGAAGCTGACGCCACCCGCGTCGTAGCGGAGATCGACGCAGAAGCCAGCATCAAGCAACGGCTGGATCCAGTCCCGATCTTGATAGCTGTCGCCCGTGGGGACACTCCCTCGGAGATCAGGGACGTATCGATGCGATGAGCGGTCAGCCACCACGAGCGAGACGAAGACCACGATCGAAACGACAGCCAACGTGGTCGGCAGTAGCCGGCGGTGCATCGGCGCGACCATGTCCCAGTCATCGACGCGCGGCGGCGTCGATTGAGAGGCGGATCTCGCGGCACTCCCTGACCGTCACGCCGCAGAGCCACGACAACGGAATGATTGGATGTCAAGTTGGGTGTCAATCAGGCGGAGATCAGGATTGGCCAATTACCTTCGTGAAGGATGGTGTTGCGAGCTACTCGCGGGACTATGGTCGGCTCTACGCATACGGCGGCAACCGGGCGATGGTCGCGCTCAGGTACCCCCGTCACGGCCTCTCGCTCACCGAGGCCGCGGACCGATGGGAGGGAACCTTCGCTGGAAAACGGATTCCGCCTGGAGTCTCGGGAGAACGCCACGGTGGATGGACGAGCGGCGGTCCGGTTCGTCTCGACGAATCCGGACGATTCGGGCGTGTGGGGCGTGACCACGGGGGAATGCGTCACGGTGGTCGGCTCGAGCGTCTGGATCATCGTCATGTTCACGACCCCGGACGAGTTCCAGGGCGCTGAAACGTTCTTCGACCATGCGATCGAGGGAACGGGTAGCCAGAGCCGCACGGATTGCGGCTCTTCGTAGGGAATGACCCCCGCTACCCAGGGGGGGTCGGCGAAGTGAGGGCGAAATCGTACTTCGGACACGCTGTTGTGAGGCAGGGAGTCTTGGAAGCTCCGGGGGTGGGACTCGAACCCACAACCTACGGATTAACAGTCCGCCGCTCTGCCGGTTGAGCTACCCCGGAACGTCGTGCGCCGGGCAGTCTACCAGTGGCCTTCCTCGCGCCCGCTCGGCGGTAGGCTGGTCCCCCACCATCATCGACAGGAAGGAACCTCCCTTGAAGCTGCGCAACCTCGTGCTCCTCGGCGCGGGCATCGGCATCGGCTACGCGCTGAGCCAGAAGATCCACGCGGACGACCCCGATGTCGTGCACGGTCCTCAGCGCGCGCAGTCCTCGTCGGTGCCCGGGCTCGCCGCGGTCTCGACCCAGGCGCAGAAGCTGGCCGACCAGGCGAGCGTGCGGAGCCTCGACGCCATCCGCAAGGCCCGTGAGGCGATCCGCGCGCGGCTCGCCGACTACGACCAGGAAGACGACGCGGCCTGGAACTGAGCGCGACGCGCTACTCGAGGTAGTCGCGGAGCTTCTGCGAACGGCTCGGGTGGCGCAGCTTCGAGAGCGTCTTGCTCTCGATCTGACGGATGCGCTCGCGGGTGACGCCGAACTCGCGCCCGACCTCCTCCAGCGTGCGCGGGTGGCCGTCGACGAGGCCGAACCGCAGCTGGATGACCTTCTTCTCGCGCTCGCTCAGGGTGTGCAGCACGCTCTCGAGCTGCTCCTGCAGCAGGATGAAGCTCGCCGCGTCGACCGGGACGACGGCGTCGGAGTCCTCGATGAAGTCGCCGAGGTGGGAGTCCTCCTCCTCGCCGATCGGCGTCTCGAGCGACACCGGCTCCTGCGAGACCTTCTGGATCTCCCGCACCTTGTCGGCGCCGATGCCCATGACCTTGCCGATCTCATCCGGCGTGGGCTCGCGGCCCAGGTCCTGCAGCAGCTGCCGCTGCACGCGCACGAGCTTGTTGATGGTCTCGACCATGTGCACGGGGATGCGGATCGTGCGCGCCTGGTCGGCGATGGCGCGCGTGATGGCCTGACGGATCCACCACGTGGCGTACGTCGAGAACTTGAAGCCCTTGTCGTAGTCGAACTTCTCCACCGCGCGGATCAGGCCGAGGTTGCCCTCCTGGATCAGGTCCAGGAAGAGCATCCCGCGGCCCACGTAGCGCTTCGCGATCGATACCACCAGGCGGAGGTTCGCCTCGATCAGCTGCGCTTGGCGAGCTGGCCGTCGCGCTCCACGCGGCGGAGCCAGTCGTGGAGCTCGTCGTCGGTCTTGGGCTTGTAGGACTTCGCGATCTTCTCGCGACCGATGCCCTCGACTTTGCCGAACGCCGTCGTCTGGTGATCGCGGATCTCCCAGACCTTCTCCACACAGACCTTCTGGGCCCGGGGATCCGCCTTGCCGTCCTCGCGGATCTGAGACTGCAGGGCGGTGGAGAGCTCGCCGGCCTCGATGCGGCGGGCCAGGTCCACCTCCTGGGCCGCGTTCAGCAGCGGGACCTTCCCGATCTCCTTCAGGTACATCCGGACCGGGTCGTTGGTGGGCGCCTTCAGGAGGTCGACCTCGATGCGCACCTGGGTGGCGGCGTCGGTCTCTTCGCCGGGGACCTCGATGACCTCGATGCCCTCGGTGGTCAGGTGGTCCTGCACCTGGGTGAGGAACTCCTCGACCTGTTCCGGGGTGAAGTCGTCCACCGGGACCGCTTCCAGCAGGTCCTCCGAGGTGACGAACCCGCGCTCGCGTCCGCGAGCGGTGATCGTCTCCTTCACCTCGTCCAGGCTCACCAGCTCACGAGCCGGCTCGGTCAACGGCACTCCTCGGGGGTCATGGGCACGACCGGCACAGTGTACGGAACGGGAACGGCTGGCGACCCTTCCGTCCCGAACGAGCCCTCGGGCCTCAGACGGGGTCGCGCTGCCCCTGACGGAGGCGCCGGAGATCGCCGTCCACCGCGGCGAGCTCCCCGAACAGCTGGTCGAAGTCCGGATCCGTCGTGGGATTCAGCTTCTGGAGGCGGAGCCGGAGGGCGTCGCTGAGGGTCTTCAGGCGGAACTCCTCGAGCCGCGCCCAGACGTGCTCGGCGTACTCGGGCGTGGGTTCGCCGTCGAGCGGCTCGACGGCGAGCTGCGACACGGTTGCGGCGACCTTGGCGTCCTCGCCTCCGGCGAGCGCGGAGGTGTCGCCGCCCGCCTCGCGGAGCGCGACGAAGGCGGCCCGGGTTCCGGCGTGGGGGAAATGCTCCTCACGCAGACGGGGGGCATAGGCGCCGTAGAGATCGCCATCGCGCGCCAGCAGCTTGAGCATCTCGCGCTCGACCTTGTCCTGCGCCGAGCCCCGGCGGGCCGGCGTCTCCACCTCGGCGGCGGGCTTGCCGCGACGGCGTGCCTCGAGCGCCTGGACCACGGAGGCCTCGGTCACGCCCGTGAGATCGGCGAGCAGGTGCGCGTATTCGCTGCGCCGCACGGGATCGTGGAGCGTCTCCAACATGGGGAGCACGTCGTTCACCGCGAGGGTCTGGCCCTCCACGGTGGACAGGTCGTGGCGCCCCACCGTGCGCCTGATCATGTACTCCACCAGCGGACGGGCGTGCCTGGCCGCCTCTCTGACGGCGTCGGCGCCCTCCTTCGCCACGAAGTCGGCCGGGTCGAGGCCCTGCGGCATGATCATCACCACCGCCTGCACCGGGTACTGCTCCTGGAAGGCGTACGCGCGCTCGGCCGCGCGCGCCCCCGCCTCGTCCGAATCGAACGAGAGCACGGCGCGCTGCGCGAACCGCGACATCAGGCGGAAGTGGGCCTCCCCCAGCGCCGTCCCGCACGTCGCGACCGCGTTCTCGATGCCCGCCTGCGCGAACGCGATCACGTCGGTGTAGCCCTCCACCACGTAGACCTCGCCGGTCTTCGCCACTGCCCCCCGCGCGCGGTTCATGTTGTAGAGGACCTCGTTCTTGCGGTAGATGGGGCTCTCGGCCGAGTTCAGGTACTTCGCCGACTCGGCGGCGCGCGGGTCGGTCGGGAGGATCCGCGCGCCGAACGCGATGCCGCGGCCCTGGAGGTCGTGGATCGGGAAGGTGATGCGCCCGCGGAAGCGGTCGCGGACCGTCCCGTCGTCGCCGCGGCTGGCGAGGCCGGCCTCCGCGATCACCTCGGCGCTCAGATCGCGATCCTTGCTGAGCTGCTTCAGCAGGTAGTCGCGGGCCCGCGGGGCGTACCCGATCCCGAACGTCGCGACCGCCTCGGGCCGATCCCCCGACCGGCGAGGTAGGTGCGCGCCTCCTCGGCTTCGGGCGAGCCGGCGAGCGCCTCGACGAAGAGGGCTCCGGCGCGCTCGTTGGCCGCGATCAGGGCCGCCCGGCGCTGGGCCGCGCGGCGCTCGGTCGGCGAATCCCCCTCGTACCGCAGGGTGACCCCGGCCTGGGAAGCGAGACGCTCGACCGCCTCGACGTACGTGAGGTGCTCGAGCTCGCGCAGGAACGTGATGGCGTCGCCGCCCTTGCCGCAGCCGAAGCAGTAGAAGACCTGCTTGGCAGGGCTCACGCTGAAGGAGGGCGTCTTCTCCTGGTGGAACGGGCACAGGCCGCCCATGGAGTCGTGGCCGGTCTTCTTGAGGGTCAGGTACTGACCGACGAGCTTGACCAGGTCGGTCCGCTCCTTGACCGCGTCGATGTCGTCCTGCCGGATCCGTCCCGCCATGCGTAGGTCCTCGCGCTAGAGGAGCCACCCCTGGGGAAGGAAGAGCCGCTCGTAGGTCCGCAGCGCATACCGATCCGTCATGCCCGCGATGTGGTCGGCCACGTGGGTCGGCAGGTCGCCCGGGGCCCGATGGTACTCCGCCGGAAGCTGATCGGGATGCTCGAGGAAGTAGGCGAAGAGGTCGCGGATCAGCTTCACGGCCTTCTCGTGCTCCTCGCGGGCATCCGCGCGCAGGTACACCTGTTCGAACATGAAGTCGCGCAACTCGTCGAGGGCCCCGAAGATCTCGGGCGACAGCCGGACCACGTCCTGATCCTCGCTGCGGGTCACGAGGTCGGTGACCAGCGTGTTGATGCGCTCCGAGTGCGTGCGGCCCAATACCGCCAGCGGCCCGGCGGGCAGCTCGCCCTCCTCCAGCACCCCCGCGCGCACGGCGTCGTCGAGATCGTGGTTGAGGTACGCGATCCGGTCGGCGAAGCGCACGACCTGCGCCTCGAGGGTGGAGGGCGGAGGCATCGACCAGGGGTGGTGCACGATGCCGTCGCGCACCTCCCACGTGAGGTTCAGCCCCTCGCCGTCGTTCTCCAGGAACTCCACGATCCGCAGGCTCTGCTCCGAGTGGCGGAAGGGGCGCCCGAGGAACGGCGTCAGGGCCTGCTCTCCGAGGTGCCCGAACGGCGTGTGGCCGAGGTCGTGCCCGAGCGCGATGGCCTCCGTGAGGTCCTCGTTGAGCCCGAGCGCGCGTGCGGCGGTGCGCGCGATCTGGGAGACGTCGAGGGTGTGGGTGAGCCGGACCCGGTAGTGGTCGCCCTCGGGCGCCAGGAACACCTGGGTCTTGTGCTTCAGGCGCCGGAACGCCTTGGCGTGCACGATGCGATCGCGATCGCGCTGATAGACCGTGCGCAGCGGATCTTGGGGTTCCTCACGCTCGCGACCCTTGGAGGCGTCCGTGAACTGCGCGCGCGGGGACAGCGTCTGGCGCTCGATCCGTTCGGTTCGCTCCCGGGGGCTGAGGGCAGGCCTGCTCACGCATCCATCGTAGCCGTGCGCGCCGACAGGTCCGGAAGGCCGGATGGGGCGCCCGGCCGTACTACCCGCGGAGGGCGGAAGGAAGGACACCATGCGAACCAGGATCATCATCCTCACCGCCGTGCTCGCGGTGGCGGGCGCGGCGTGCGCGAACGGTTCCGGATCCGGGAGCGGAGGACGGTACGGGGCGCCGCCGGCCACGTCGGCAGCCTCCCCGACCGGGCAGGCAAGCACGAGCGGCGGACAGCGGCGGCTACAACTACGGTTCGGGCGGGTACGGGACGGGCGGCGGCTACGGCACCGGGTCCGGTACCGGCACGGGCGGCGGGTCCAAAGGCGCGGTCGCGCTCACGGTGACGCAGGCCGACTTCTCGTTCTCCCCCTCAACCGTGAAGGTGAAGTCCGGCGCCACGATCGAGGTCGTGAACAGCACCTCCGGCACGCCGCACACGTTCACGGTGCCGGGCAAGGGCATCGACGTGACGGTGAACCCCGGCTCGTCGGCGAAGATCAAGATCGACCTGCCCGCGGGGACGTATCCGTTCGAGTGCCGGTTCCACGCCTCGATGGGGATGACCGGCACCCTCACGGTGACCTAGGCTCAGTCGCCCCCGAACACGCGGTAGTACAGGTAGGCGAACGTCTCCCGGACGTACTCGGTCAGGCGCGTCCGCTGGGTGTCGTAGGCCGAGGTCCAGGTGGCGGATCCGTAGCCCCGGAACCCGAGGTCCGAGGCCATCCGCTCGATCCGGGCGTTGTGCCATGGGTCGGATACGAGGAACGCGGTGTGCATGTCCGAGCGGCGCATGGTGGCCGCAGCCGCCGTCAGGCTCTCCCACGAGGTGTGCCCGACGGGGACCGCCACCACATCCTCGGCCGGCACGCCGCGTGCGACGAGGTAGTCGGCACCGGCGGCAGCCTCTGTGGTCCGATCCCCCGGCTGCTTCGATCCGAGCACCATCACGTGCTTCGCCCGGCCCTGGTCGTACAGCAGGAGGGCGTGGTCGAGGCGGCCCTGGAACACCGGCGAGGGGGTACCGTCGTACTGGGCCGCGCCCAGCACCACGATCACGTCAGCGTCCTGGACCTCCGCGGCCTGGTCGCGATGCGCGGCTCGCCACACGGTGAGCGCCGACCACCCGACGATGACGGCGACTGCGAGGAGGGTGAGCGCGAGCACGCTCAGCACGGGATGCCGACGGAGACGGCTCACCGCCCCAGCCTAGCAACGTACCCACCGCCATCAGTCGCCACAGGCCGAGCGGGTCTTCACGACCAGGGCCGGCACCAGGCCTGTCGCCGCGACGATCCGATCGAGCTCCTCGCGCGACCCGGCCGCCGCCCCGAGGAGGTACCCGCCGGCGCCGGAGGGCAGCCCCGTGAAGCAGTTCGTGGGAGAGACGACCAGGGCCCCGTCGAGCGCAGGGGCGAGGCGGGCGGTGGCGGCGTCGAGCGCATCCGGTTCGTCCGCCGTGCGGAGCACCGCGAGCCAGAGGGTCCCTTGCGGCGCGGTCGTGACGACTGACGAGACCACCGTCGTTGGCGACGACGCCGAGTCGGCCGTGCCCGTGGGACCTCCTTGGGGCGCCGCACGGCAGGCGCACAGACTCAACGCGAGGCATGCGCTCATCGCGAACGCCGGACCGCGCGACCGGCGCGAACCGGGTGTTCCGACGCCGGAGGTCACGGCGAAACGACCCAACTCGTGCGGGCGAACTCGGGAAGCCGTGTGCGGAAGTCGTTGAGGGCGCGCATGACGTCGATGCCGGACCCCAATCGGAGCAGGGCGCCGAAGACCCCCGGACGTATCGCGTCCGGCGCTGAGGCGGCGTCCACCACCGATACGGGCGCGGCCGCCCCGAACACGGCGGCGATCCGCGCGGCGGCCGCCTCGGCCTGGTCCCGGTCCTGGAAGTCGCCGACCAGGATGCCCACCTCGATCTGGGACTCCGGCGAGGCGACCGATGGGCCGTCGAGGTCCGGCCAGTGACCGCGCGGCGGCGTGAACCGCCCGCGCCCGGCACGGCGGTCGGGGTCGACGGCATCGAGCGGGTCGGTCATCACCGAGCCGCACCCGATCAACGTCGACCGGCCATCGGCCTCCTCCCGGATGATGGTGGAACGGCCGGTGCGTGGGTCGGGCACGTTCCAGAGGCGATCGCCCCCGATCTCTCCGGCGAGGTACCGCTCGCCGGGGAGCGAGCGCAGCTCGCGGGCGGCGCCCCCGGTGAGCGACCAGAGGGCGAACCTGGGCTCGTGCGTGGCCGATCCGCGCCCGCTGATCGTCACGAACTCCAGGGTCCCGTCGCCGCGTCGGATCGGGGTGCGGACGGCGGTCCAACGGTCGCTCCCGGCGGTGAACCCCGTCACCCGATGCCAACGTCTGGTGGGCAGATCGTAGCGCCAGAGGTTGTTCAGACGCTCGTCCTCGGGCACGGCGGCGGAGGACGGCGAGGAGAGCACCGCGACGATGCTCCGGGGCGAGCGGAAGACCGGGGAGAAGAGCCTTCCTCCCGGCACGGGCGTGGAGATGCGTCGGACGACCCCGCCCTCCGCGGTGCGCACCCGCAACCCGGTGCCCACCGACCACGCGAGATCGCCGCGAGAGGACCAGGTCGGATGCGTCGCCTCGCCCGTCTGGGGGAAGGTGAGGGTCCCATGGGGCGTCAGGGCGACCACCGTGTCCGCGCCGCGCCGGTCCACGACGTAGGCCGTCCCGATGCCGGGAGCGGTCGCCACATGGCGCACCATGCCGGGGACCGCCGACACCAGGGACACCGGCCCGCCGCCGGTCGTCATCGCCACCAAGCGATCGCCGTCCGCCGCCACGAGCGCGTGACCCGAGGCGACCCTCCGCGTCACATCTGCGGCCAGCACAGGGTCGACCCGGTGCCGCGCCGGAGCGCACGGATCCACGTCGACGGTCGCCAGCACGGAGCCGCCACCTCGCAGGCCAACGCCCGCGAGGACGGCGGCGAGCATGCCCGGAACCAACATCGCTCGTCGCATCGCGATCCCTCCTCAGTAGTTGGTCACGTACTGGAAGTGCATGGGGTCGGGACGGGAGTCCCAGTTGATGCCCCAGTAGAAGCGGTGCCCGGGGTTGACGCCGCGCCACACGTCCGGCAGGTAGGTGCCGTAGTCCACACCGTCCGCGCCACGACCGTTCCAGTGATCCTGGCCCATCGGGTTGCGCTGCCAGTTCGTGTCGATCGCCGCGCCCCACGAGTGCACGGACCACGACGTGGATCCGGCGATCAGGCGGCAGTTGTACCCGCCGACGCCCGGATAGAGCGCCGCCTCCCTGGCCGCCGCGCTCACGTGCCCGCGGATGTTCCAGCCGACGTCGCGCTGGATGTAGGGGTGGTAGTAGACGTATCCCGCCGTGTACGGCTCGGACTGCGACGGCCAGAGCGAGCGCGCGTCGTTGTCGCGATCCGTGCACCGCGCGCCGAACGTGTCGACCATCTCCGCGTAGCCGCTGGGGCGCGGCGGGATCCCGTCGGACGAGTGATCGTGCACCCATCCGCCGTCGCCGATGGTCGCCGAGGCACCCGCGATACCGAGGCCCCCCGTGATGAGGACGCAGAGCCCGATCGAGCCGAGCCTGCGCGCGAAGCGCACGATGCCCTCCATCCACCACCTCCATGTCCACGGGGGAGGTGGGAGGACCGCGAAGGTTACCGGTGGGCGCGCGCGTCCACCGTGACGCAGCTCACGGCCGGTGGATCGAACTCACGCCCGCACGTCGAGGCTACTTGGAGGCGACCTCCGCGGTCCCGATCGCGGCCTGTCCCGCCGCGAGGCGCGCGGTCTCCACGCGGAACGGTGAGCAGCTCACGTAGTCGAGGCCGATCTCGTCGCAGAAGACGACGCTCGCGGGGTCGCCCCCGTGCTCGCCGCAGATCCCCATGTGCAGCTGTGGGTTGGCGGCGCGCCCCTCTTCGACCGCGATGCGCATCAGCCGTCCGACGCCCGGACGATCGACGGTCACGAACGGGTTGGCGGGGACGAGCTTGCGCTCCTCGTACATGCCCACGAACTTGCCGATGTCGTCGCGGCTGAAGCCGAACGCCGTCTGCGTGAGGTCGTTGGTGCCGAACGAGAAGAACTCGGCGGCCTCGGCGATCTCGGCCGCCGTGACGGCGGCGCGAGGGAGCTCGATCATCGTGCCCCACTCGAGGTGCGCCAGCTCCACACCCTCGCGTTCCAGGATCGCCTGGGCGACGGGCTCGAGCTCCGCACGCATCTGCTGCAGCTCCGGCGCGGTAGCCACCAGCGGGATCATGATCTCGACGCGCGGATCCCCGCCGTCCTTCTTGACCTGGACCGCGGCCTCCACGATCGCGCGGACCTGCATCGCGTACAGCCCCGGCTTCACGATCCCCAGTCGCACGCCGCGCAGGCCGAGCATCGGGTTCATCTCGTGCAGCTCGTTCACCTTCTGCAGGACCAGCTCCTGCTCGCTCACGTCCTCGCCGCGCTCCCTGCCGAGGGCCACCTCGACGGCCAGGGAGACCTGGTCGGGCAGGAACTCGTGCAGGGGCGGATCGAGCAGGCGCACCGTGACGGGGAGACCGCTCATGGCGGCGAAGATGCCCACGAAATCGTCGCGCTGCAGCGGCAGCAGGGCGTCGTAGGCGATCTGCTCCTCCGCCGCGCTCTCCGCGAAGATCATCTGGCGCACCGCGAGGACGCGCTCCTCGCCGAGGAACATGTGCTCCGTCCGGCAGAGGCCGATGCCCTCGGCGCCGCGGTCGCGCGCGTTGGACGACTGGTCCGGCGTGTCGGCGTTGGCGCGCACGCGCAGCCGACGGCGCGCGTCCGCGTGGGTCATCAGGCGTTCGAAGGCCTTCCAGAGCCTCTCTCGGCGCGCGGTGGCATCGCCCTGACGCGCCTTCTCCAGCAACGACTCCTCCAGCGGCAGCTCGCCGACGAAGACGTTGCCGGTGAACCCGTCGATCGTGATGACGTCGCCCTCGGCGACGGTCGTGCCGTTGGCGGAGAACGTCTTCGCGCTGGGCTGGAGCCTGATCGCGTCGGCGCCGCAGACCGCCGGGATGCCTTCGCCGCGTGCCACCACCGCCGCGTGGCTGTTGGTGCCGCCCGCGCTGGTCAGGATCCCCTGGGAGGCGATCATGCCGTGGTAGTCGTCCGGCGTCGTCTCTCGCCGCACCAGGATCACGCGCTCGCCGCGGGTCCCCCAGGCCTGAGCTTCGTCGGCGCTGAACACCACCTTGCCGGTGGCCGCGCCGGGGGACGCGTTCAACCCCTTCGCGATCGGCGTCGCCGCCGATGCGTCCACGGTCCGCTTGAAGAGCTCCTCCAACCGATCGGCGTCGACGCGCAGGAGCGCGGTGTCCTCGTCGATCAGGCCCTCCTCGAGCATGTCATACGCCATCACCCACTCACCGAAGGCGGTGCGCTTGCCGACACGCGTCTGCAGGATCCACAGATGCCCCTTCTCGATCGTGAACTCGATGTCGCACATGTCCTTGTAGTGCTGCTCGAGCGTGTGCATCACCTCGCGCAAGCCCTCGTAGGACGGACGATCGATCTCCTCCAGCCGGGCGAGCGGCAGGGTGTTGCGGATCCCAGCCACCACGTCCTCGCCCTGCGCGTTGGGCAGGTAATCCCCGTAAGGCACCTTCTCGCCGGTGGAGGGATCACGCGTGAACGCGACACCGGTCCCGGAATCGTCGCCGCGGTTGCCGAAGACCATCGCCACCACGTTCACCGCCGTGCCGAGGTCGTCGCTGATCTTGTTCTGCCGGCGATAGTCGATCGCGCGCTTGCCGTTCCAGCTCTTGAACACGGCCTCGACGGCCAGCCGCAGCTGGTCCCGAGGATCGGCCGGGAAGGGAGCGCCGGTATGAGCCTCGTAGATCTTCAGGAACTCCGCGATCACCGCACGGAGGTCCTCGGCGTCGAGGTCCGTGTCGCTCGCACCCGGGAACTTGCGCTCCTTGGCGACGTCCAAGGCCTCCTCGAAGGCGTCGCCGGGCACGTCCATGACGATCTTCCCGAACATCTGGATGAACCGGCGGTACGCGTCGTTGGCGAAGCGCACGTCGCCCCCCGACTGCTCGGCGAGCCCCTTGAGCGAATCCTCGTTCAGCCCGAGGTTCAACACCGTGTCCATCATCCCGGGCATCGAGAACTTCGCGCCCGAGCGGACGGACACGAGCAGCGGGTCGGACGGATCCCCCAGCTTCTTGCCCATCGACGACTCGAGGGTCTGCAGGTGGGTCTCGACCTCGTCGCTGAGGCCGCCGGGATACCCACCCTCCGCGAGATAGGTCAGGCAAGCCTCGGTGGTGATCGTGAAGCCGTGCGGGACGGGAAGCCCCATGTTGGTCATCTCGGCGAGGTTGGCGCCCTTCCCCCCGAGCAGGTCCTTCATGTCCTTGTTGCCCTCTGAGAAGTCGTAGACGTACTTGGTCACGGCATGCCTCCGGCACGGGTCGAGCGGAACGGAGAACCCAGTCTACGACCGAACGCACCGCCCCCCGGCGTGCCCGGGGTATCGTCGAAGGGACCGTCGAGGACCGCTCGAACAGCCGTCGCGAGAAGGAGAGCCCGTTGCCCACGTCCGACGTGAACGTCCGGGAGCGACAGGCTCCGTTGCGGGAGCGCTACGTCGCGGAACCGGACTCCGCCCCGTTGACCCTTCGGGTCCACAGCGGCCCGAGCGACCTCGCGGACCCGCTGCACTGCACGGTTCGCCCAGAGGCCGTGCCCGGCGTCACGTGGCGCTCCGGCGCCCATGCCGCGGTGGGCGGTGAGGGCGACGTCCCGTGCTCCGGCGACCTGCTCCTCGCCGCGCTCGCCGCGTGTCAGGAGGTCACGATCCGGATGGTCGCCGCCAACCTCGGCTTCGACATCGAGACGCTCGAGGTCTCCGCGGAAGGCGATTGGGACCCCCGCGGCACGCTGGCGATGGGTCGTGGGTTCCCGGTCGGCCTCACCGCGATCCGCGCCCACACCCGGATCGTGATCCGTGGCGACGTCGCTCAAGAGCGCGCCGAGCGGCTCCTGAGGAGCGCCGAACGCTACTGCGTGGTCCTGGCGACGCTGCGAGGAGGCGTCGAAGCCAGCTCGACGTTCGAGCTGGACACGATCCCCTGACGCTCAGGCACCGGCGCGGAGGATCTCGAGCGCGGCCGGGTCGTCCGAGAAGACCAAGGACACCCCGCTCCCGTTCGGCCCCACCACGTCGCCGGAAGTATCGCCCGCATCGAGCCAGTCTCGGCTCGCCTGGGCGAACGCCGAGGCGTCATCCGGCGTGTCCCAGACCGTGGAGAGCACCACCGCCGTGTGCGTGCCGTCGCTCCAGGCGCGATAGAGGCCGCCGTCCCAACCGGCGGCGGCGGCGTCGGCCTCCTCGCCGTCCAGGCGCAGCCGCAGCATCTCGCGCAGGAACTCCTCCCCGACCTGCATCACGTCCAGGTCCTTCCAGCCGGCGCCGAGCCCCGCCGACAGATCCGCGATGTCCAGCGGCTGGGGCACGTCGCTCGGGTAGCGATCGGGATGCAGGATCTGCTCGGTGGAGACGGGGAACGACCGCAGCGCCTGGTCGATGCCGTCGGTCCCGTCCCGGGCGGCCATCGCCGTCATGAACGCCTGCCCGTCCGTGTACGGGAAGAGCTCGAGCGCGACGAGGAACGGAGGTATGCCCTCGAGCGAGGGCTGGGAGCCGCCGCTCGGGAGGTCGCCGCTCGGGAAGCGCAGGATCACCTGCGTCGCGAAGTACTGAGCGCTGCCCTCGATCGCCCCGAGGGCGGCCTCGAACCGCTCGTCCTGACAGTGCGCGGCGACCGGATCCAGCCGTTTGAGGTCGAAGTGCTGGTCGTCCATCGCGTGGGTCAGCTCGTGCGCGAGCGTGAACCGCTCGTTCAGATCCAGCTGCGTGTCCCCGATGTAGACCAGCTGGCCGGTCTCGGGGTTGTAGAAGCCCACGACCTGACCGGTCTGGAACGCGAGCAGGGCCTCGCGGATGTCCGCCTGCGGGCCGATGACGCCCATCGCGCGCCAGGCGAGGGTGCGTCGATCGTACAGGGCGGCCGGGTAGGTGGCGTCGAAGGACTTCGAGACCTTGCTGCTCATCTGCGCTGGGGTGATCGGGTCCACCGCCACCGGATGCTCGTACGTGAGTCCCCGCACCGCCTCGACCTCCCGCTCCACCTCCGCGATCGCGTCCGGCGTGTCGCCGACCGGGGCGGGCTCGTGGCTCCCCAACTTCGGGGCCACGCAGAGCGCGCGCATCGCGGCCGCCGCGCTCCCCGGTCCCGTGGGCACCGGTGAAGCGGACGGCTCGGGGGTCGGCGGGGCGAGGGTTGCGGTCGGCGACGCGCCCCCTCCCAGGGTCACGCTGCAGGCGACGAGGGTGGCGAGCACCAACGGCCCGACCGCACGGCCCACCCGCCTGCGCACGAACTCAGCGCTTCCTCGGGAGCAGGAGGCTGAGGACCGCGAGCACGATCGCGCCGGCCGACAGCACCGCCGAGACCCTGAGGACGGTGAGGTTGGACAGGAAGTCCCGGGCCGCGAACGCCGCGCACGCGGCGGCCCCGAGCAACAGTGCGAACGCGGCGGCGTACAACGTGAACCACCCGCGCTGCCGCTTCGGCGGCACCGCGTTCCCGCCTGGCTCGTGGTCGGTCGTCCGGCTCACAGGCGCTCCCGCAGATACCCAACGAGGTTCTCGATCGGCAGCCGCTCCTGCGTCATCGTGTCTCGTTCGCGCACCGTCACCTGGCGGTCGTCGAGCGAGTCGAAGTCCACCGTGACGCAGAACGGGGTGCCGACCTCATCCTGCCGCCGGTACCGGCGGCCGATGGCCCCGGCGTCGTCGTACTGAGACATCCATCCACCCTTCACGAGGTCGAACACCCCGCGAGCCTCCGGCACGAGCTTCTCGTTGCGCGAGAGCGGGAGCACGGCGACCTTGATCGGAGCGAGGTCCCGGTGCAGGGCCAACACCGTGCGCTTGTCCACGTCCCCCTTGGCGGTCGGGGCCTCTTCCACACGGTAGGCATCCACCAGGAACGCCAGCAGCGCACGATCCACCCCCGCGGCGGGCTCAACGACGTAGGGGAGATAGCGCTCCTCCTTCTCCTGGTCGAAGTACGTGAGGTCCTCGCCGCTCGCCTCCTGATGGGCCCGAAGGTCGAAGTCGGTGCGGTTCGCGATCCCCTCGAGCTCGCCCCATCCGAAGGGGAACTCGTACTCCACGTCGGTCGCGGCCTTGGCGTAGTGCGCGAGCTCCTCGGGCTCGTGCGGCCGCAGGCGCAGCTTCTCCTCGCGCACGCCCAGGTCTCGGTACCACCGGTAGCGCTGGTCCACCCAGTAGGCGAACCACTCCTCGTCGGCTCCCGGCTCCACGAAGAACTCCATCTCCATCTGTTCGAACTCCCGGGTCCGGAAGATGAAGTTGTGGGGCGTGATCTCGTTGCGGAAGCTCTTGCCGATCTGGGCGATCCCGAAGGGGAGCTTCCGC
Organism: uncultured Actinomycetes bacterium; assembly: GCA_963810945.1. Classification (GTDB taxonomy): domain Bacteria; phylum Actinomycetota; class UBA4738; order UBA4738; family HRBIN12; genus JAOUEA01. The sequence goes on along the minus strand of CAWEPI010000004.1, from coordinate 441,405 downwards.
CGCGAGACGGTCTGGATCTGCGTGAAATCCACGAACATGCCCTGCGCCGTCTCGGGGCGCAGGTACGCCTTGTGCTCGTCGTCCTTGACCGGCCCGAGGTGCGTCTCGAACATCAGGTTGAACTGCTTGGGCTCCGTGAACGTGGTCTCCCCGCACTTCGGGCAGTGCACGACCCCGTCCGCCGCGGGCTCGAGGTGGTCCTCGCGCCAGCGCTGATGGCAGTTCAGGCACTCCACGAGAGCATCGGTGAAGCCGCTCACGTGGCCGCTGGCCTCCCAGACGCGGGGGGACATGATGACGGCCGCCTCCAAGCCCACGATGTCATCGCGCAGCTGCACCATCGTGCGCCACCAGGCATCGCGGATGTTGCGACGCAGTTCGGCGCCGAGCGGGCCGTAGTCCCAGGACGAGCGGAGCCCGCCGTAGATCTCGGACGACTGGAACGCGATCCCCCGTCGTTTGGCGAGGGAGGTGATGGCCTCCATGAGGTCGGTCACGGCGATGTGCTCCTCTCCCGGCCGCTGGCAGCGACCGCTGGCGTACGGCCATGGTACCGGCGCGCGTATCCCACCGGGCGTCACACCACACAACCGTCACGAGCCTCGCGAGCGGTTCAGAGGCCCGGAGGAACGGCCGATATCCCCAGGTGGAAGGGGGTATCACGTGGAGACCTGCCCGAGGTGCGGAGCGCATGTCAGCGCCGAGGCCGCCTGGTGCGGCCAGTGCTTCACCTCGCTCGCGCCGACCGAGGAGCACGCACCCGAGGCTGTCACCGGGGCCCTCGCGGCACGGAGGCCACCGCCGCGCGAGGAGGCACACATCCCCACCTACTCCCGGTTCCGCGGTTCCCCCACGAGCTTCGGGCCGGTGGGCCGAGCGATCCTCAGCCTCCTCACGGTGATGGGGCTGGTCATCGGCTATCCGATGATGCGGGGGCTCATGGTGGCGACGGTGGGCTTCGACGTGCCCGGCCGGGGCTTCGTCGCGATGTACGCCACGATCGCCATCACCGCTGGCCTCTACCTGTTGAGCCGGATCTGGAAGCCGACGCGGGTGAGCTGACCCGGCGATGGTAGGGTCCCTCCGTCGCACGGAGGACACCCTCGATGGACCGCCAAGTCACCTGCCCCACCTGCCACGAGCGACAGCCGCTGCCGGACCCCGACGGCTACACCTGCATCAGCTGCGGGACCGCGTGGCACCTCGTCGCCTGTGGCTCCTGCGGAGCGCGCTTCCACATGCGTCCCGAGACCACGGCCTGGACCTGCCCGTCGTGCGGCGCCAACAACGAGACCCCGGCGTACGTCGCGCCCTCGACGGCACCTGCGCGGGGGGAAGCCCGACCGGAGCTCCTGCGCCCGCGCGGCGTGCCGCCGCTCCCGGCTCCAGCGGGCGCGGGCCGATGTTCGCGATCGTCGCGGGGGTCGTCGTCCTCATCGTGGTGGTCTGGGCCGTCTTCTTCCGGAACTCGGGCGGCCCGACCGCCGCCAGCCCGAGCCACACGTCATCACCCTCCGCCGACGCGTTGACGCGATGTGCGCGGCATGGACGGCGGATATGCCGCTCCGCGTCGACTCCCTCACCCGCGCCGAGGATCAGGTGCGCGCCGCTGCCAAGACGCTCGCCCAGCAGGGGAACACGCAGGCTGCGAAGGCGGGGAGAGCCTTCGCCGACGCGCTCGACCAGCTGGTGACCGCGCTCGACTCGCACGGGGAGACGTCGACGGCGCTCCAGCAGGTCGGGGAGGCCAACGGCGCCCTGCCGTGTTGATCGGCGCGCGTTCAGGGTCGACGCCGAGGCGGCGTCGGTCGGTTCAGTCCTCGCAGAGGCCGCCGAAGCGACGGCTTCGCTTCTGGAAGTCCCGGATCGCCTCGAAGAGGGTCTCGCGGTTGAAGTCGGGCCAGAGCACCGGCGTGAACCAGAGCTCCGCGTAGGCGGCCTCCCACAGGAGGAAGTTGGAGGTGCGTTGCTCGCCGCTCGGACGGATCAGCAGGTCCGGGTCGGGCATGTCGGGGTGGTAGAGGCGGCGCGCGATCTCCTCCTCGTTGATCTTCTCGATCCGGATCCGCCCCTCGTCGTGATCGCGCATCAGCTGCTTCACGGCGTCGAGGATCTCGGCGCGACCGCCGTAGTTGAACGCGATCGTGAGGGTCATCCCGGTGTTGTCGCGGGTGAGCTCCTCGGAGATCCGCATCTCCTTCAGGACCGAGCGAGGCACGCGCCAGTCGCGGCGTCCCATCCATCGGATCCGCACGTTCATCGCGTTCAGTTCGTCGCGGCGCCGACGCAGCAGCGACCGATTGAACTCCATCAGGTACAGGACCTCGGGCGCCGGCCGCTTCCAGTTCTCCGTGCTGAACGCGTAGACCGTGAGCCACCGCACGCCCAGCTCCACGGCGCCCTTCACCGTGTCCCAGAGCGCTTCCTCCCCCGCGCCGTGTCCTTCTGTGCGTGGGAGACCGCGCTGCTGCGCCCAGCGTCCGTTGCCGTCCATCACGATGCCCACGTGCTCGGGCAGGCGGTCGCGGTCGAGATCGTGGAGGTAGCTGCTCACGTCGCGGTCCTCACGAGCATCGGAACGGACTTCAACCGTCGCTCGAAGTGGTACTCGGCGAACCCGTAGAGGAGGCCCCGCGACTCCTTGCGCACCCGGCCGTCGGGCCGGGGCAGGTCGCCGGACTCGCTCAGGTCGGTGAGCGCGAGGGTAGCGAGCCGTTCGAGGGCCACGCGTGAGACGTGGCCGGCACCGGTCTCGGCGCAGGTGCCACACACGGCGCCGCCGAGTCCCGACTGGAAGAGCTGAGGATCGGTGGCGCCGCAGACGGCACACGCGGTGAGCGAGGGATGGAAGCCCGAGAGCGAGAGGAGCTTCAGGAGGAACCCCTCGGCGACGGCCTCGGGATCGGCGGGGCCGTCGTCGAGCGCACGCAGGCCGCTCAGCAGCAAGAGGGTGACGCGGACGTTCCGCTCGTGCTCCTCGGCCACGCGGTCGACGGCCTCGAGCATGGTCTCGCCCGCCGCGAACCGCGCCAGGTCCTCGCGGATGTGCATGTGCGGGGCGATGATCTCGGCCTGCGTCACCGTGTCGAGCGCGCCGCGACCCCGATAGAGCATCAGGTTCACGTGGGTGAAGGGCTCCAACCGGGCGCCGAAGCGGCTGGTGGTCTTGCGGATGCCCTTGGCCACCGCGCGAACCTTGCCCGAGCCCTGGGTCATGATGGTGACGATCTTGTCGGCCTCGCCGAGCTTGATCGAGCGCAGGACGATCCCCTGCTCCTTGTAGGGCGGCATGGACCCGATGGTAGCCCGCCGTGGGTCGCGAACGCTCTAGCGAGCGTGTGACGTTTCCGTAGCGGGCCCGACCCCGTGGAGCCGTCCGTCGAGGGGCCGGACCGGCTACGCTAGAGGCCTCGGGTTCGACCCGAGGGTTCGCGCCGAGCGACCGACCGCCGCGTCTTCAGGTGAGACCCGGCCTCCGCCGCCCCACGGATCATCGACACGCACGACGAGAGGCGGCCAGCATGGCGAAGGCGAAGGACGGGAGCGTCCAATTCGGACCACCGGCACGAGGCAAGGGCGCCGCATCCCGGGCCTCCGTCGGCAGGATGTGCGATCACGCCGGGTGCAACACGCTGCTGTCCACGTACAACGCGTCCACGACGTGCTGGCTCCACACGGGACCGTCCACCCGCCACCCGCTGTACAACGGACGCTCGTAGACCTCTCAGGTGCCCATCGGGTGCCAGACCGTCTTCATCTCCATGAAGGCCGCGACCTCGTACGGGCTCTGCGCACGCGGGTCGAACGGATCGACGTCGGGACCGCGGTGGATGCGCTTCACGTTCTCGGCCGCCAGGGTCTCGACCTCGGCGCGGCCCTCCGCTGAGACCCCCGTGACGTCGATCGCGTTCACGTCCATGTGACCCGCGAGCCACGGCAGCAACTCCTCGGTGTGGCCGGTGAGGAGGTTCACCACGCCGGCGGGAACGTCGGACGTGGCGAGCACCTCGCCGAGCGAAACGGCCGGCAGAGGCGCGGGCTCGCTCACGAGCACGACCGCCGCGTTGCCGCTCACGATCGCGGGCGCGAGCCGGGAGACGAGGCCGAGGAGCGACTGCTCCGCCGGGGCGACGATCCCGACGACGCCGGTGGGCTCGGGGAGCGTGAAGTTGAAGTACGGGCCCGCCACCGGGTTCGAGCCCCCCAGCACCTGCGCGAGCTTGTCGGCCCAGCCCGCGTACCAGACCCACCGATCGATCGCGGCGTTCACGCCGCGCACCGGGTCCTGCGCGCCGACGTCGCGGAGCTCGATCTCGAACTGCCCTCGCCGCCCCTCCATCAGCTCGGCGACGCGATAGAGGATCTGGCCCCGGTTGTACGCAGTCATCGCGGCCCAGCCCGGCTGCGCGCCGCGCGCCGCCACGACCGCGTCGCGCAGGTCCTTGCGCGAGGCCCGGGCGACGTGCGCGAGCGGGCGCCCGTCGGCCGCGGTGGCCTCGTAGGTGCGCCCCGACTCGCTCCGCGGGAACGCCCCACCGATGAACAGCTTGGCGGTGCGCCGCACCGGCACCCGATCGCTCATCCGTCGTCTCCGTCGAAGCGCAGGTACGGCTCGAGGCCGTGCAGGCCGCCCTCGCGGCCGAAGCCGCTCTCCTTGTAACCGCCGAACGGCGAGGTGGGGTCGAACCGGTTGAACGTGTTGGCCCAGACCACGCCGGCGCGCATCCGCTGGGCCATCCACAAGATCCGCGACCCCTTCTCCGTCCAGAGCCCGGCCGACAGGCCGTAGGGGGTGTTGTTCGCCTTCTCCACGGCCTCCGCCGGCGTGCGGAAGGTGATGATGGACAGCACCGGTCCGAAGATCTCCTCACGGGCGATGCGATGCGACTGCGAGACGCCGGTGAACAGCGTGGGGCGGAACCAGAACCCCCGTTCGGGAAGCTCGCAGTCGGGCTGGTAGAGCTCCGCTCCCTCGTCGACACCGGAGGCCACGAGCTCCTCGATCTTGGTGAGCTGAGCCCGAGAGTTGATCGCGCCCACGTCGGTGTTCTTGTCGAGAGGATCGCCCACGCGCAGCGTCTGCAGCCGGTCCTTGAGCTTCCCGAGGACAGCCTCGAAGACCGGTTCCTGGACGAGGAGCCGGGACCCCGCGCAGCAGACATGCCCCTGGTTGAAGAAGATGCCGTTGATCACGCCTTCGACGGCCTGGTCCAGGGGCGCGTCCTCGAAGACGATGTTGGCCGCCTTCCCCCCGAGCTCGAGCGTGAGCCGTTTGCCGCTGCCGGCCGTGGAGCGACGGATCGCCTTCCCCACCTCCGTGGAGCCCGTGAACGCGATCTTGTCGACGGGCGCATCGACGAGCGCGGCGCCGGTCTCTCCCGCACCGGTGAGGATGTTCACGACCCCCGCCGGCATCTCCGCTTGTCGGATCACCTCCGCGAGCAGGAGCGCCGTCAGCGGCGTGGTCTCGGCGGGCTTGAGCACGACGGTGTTCCCGGTCGCGAGGGCGGGGGCGAGCTTCCACGCGGCCATGAGGAGCGGGAAGTTCCACGGGATGATCTGGCCGGCGACGCCGAGCGGACGAGGCGCACGCCCGGGGAACGCATACGCGAGCTTGTCGGCCCAGCCCGCGTAATAGAAGAAGTGGGCCGCGGCGAGCGGCAGGTCGACGTCGCGGGACTCCTTGATGGGCTTGCCGCCGTTCATCGACTCGAGGACCGCGAACTCGCGCGCGCGTTCCTGGAGCTGGCGGGCGATCCGATAGACGTACTTCGCGCGCTCCGCACCGGGGAGCGCCTGCCATCCGGGCGCCGCCGCTCGGGCCGCCTCGACCGCCAGCGCGACGTCCTCCGGTCCGGCCTCGGCCACCTCGGCGAGCGGCTCCTCGGTGGCCGGGGCGATCGTCGTGATGTACCGGCCGCTCTTCGGCTCGAGGAACCGGCCGTCGATGAACAGCCCGTAGCGGTCCTGGAGCCGGACGATGTCGGTGGACTCCGGCGCGGGTGCGTACGCCCAGGAGCTGCTCGCGCGCTCGATCGGGTCGCCCATGGGCTCCCTAGTCGTCCGTGAAGTGGTCGGGACCGGCGTACCTCCCGGTCGTGCCCTTCTCGAGCTGCATCAGCACATCGTTCAGGAGCGAGGACGCCCCGATCCGGAACAGCTCCGGCGTGAGCCACGCCTGCCCGAGCGTCTCATGCAGGACCACCAGGTACTGGATCGCCTGCTTGGCCTTGCGCACCCCTCCTGCGACCTTCACGCCCACCCGGTTGCCCGTCTGCCGATGGAAGTCGCGCGCCGCCTCCATCATGCAGAGCGCGGAGGGGAGCGTCGCGCTCACGCCGATCTTGCCCGTGGAGGTCTTGATGAAATCGGCGCCCGCGGCCATCGCGAGGACGCTCGCCTGCCGGATCCGGTCGTAGGAGCCGAGCTCGCCCGTTTCCAGGATCACCTTGAGGCGGGCGTCGCCGGCCGCCTCGCGCGCCCGCACCAGCTCCTCGAAGGTCTCGACGTAGCGGCCGCCGAGGAACGAGGAACGGTTCAGCACGATGTCGATCTCGTCGGCGCCGGCCTCGGCCACCTCCCTGATCTCCTGCAGGCGCGCGTCGAGCGGTCCGAGCCCCGCGGGGAAGCCTCCCGCGACGCTCGCCACCGCCACGCCGCTGCCATGCAGCCGCTCGAGGGCGACCGGCACGAGCTGGGGATAGATGCACACCGCCGCCACCGAGGGGACGGAGGCGTTCGCGGGGTCCGGATGCACGGCCTTCGCGCACATCGCGACGATCTTGCCGACGGTGTCGGAGCCTTCGAGCGTCGTCAGATCCATGCAGCGGATCGCCAGCTCGAGGGCGAAGCGCTTGGCATCCTGCTTGATCGACCGGGCGGACAGCGCGGCCGCCCTTCCCTCCAATCCAACCGCGTCCACCGCGGGAGCGCGCGCGATCATCCGCCCGGCCTCGCCCGCGGAGACGACGGGCGTGGCCACGACGCGCCGGATCGATGCTGGTTGAGACACGCGGAGCTCCTGGTCGGGAAGCATCCATCGTAGCGAAGCCGCCGGCCAGCCGTTCCCGCCGATCGGTCGCTATGCTGCCCCGCATCGTGCGCACGAAGGGTCCGTCGGCGAAGATCTTCCTGGTCGGTGTGGTGTTCGCGTGCCTGCTCTCGGCCAGCGCCTGCGGCGGCTCGTCGTCGGGAGGCGCGAGCTGCGATGCGCCCGTCACCACCGCAGACCGTGACCGTTAAGGACTTCGCGTTCGACCCCGTCTGCGTCTCGGCCACGGCGGGGACCACCCTCACGATCGCGAACGCCGGAGCGGTCCCGCACAGCTACACGGTGAAGGACACCGGCGTGAACCTCACGCTCGACCCCGGAGACTCGGGAACGGCCGACCTCGCGGGGATCGCGCCCGGCACCTATGCCGTCGTGTGCACCTATCACCCACAGATGGTGGGCGCGCTGAAGGTCGGCTGAGGGCCGAGGACGCGGCGGGCTAGTACCCGAGACGGTTGAGCGCCTTCGGATCGCGCTGCCATTCCTTCATGACCTTGACGTGCAGGTCCAGGTAGACCTTCGTGCCCAGCAGCCGCTCCATCTCGGGCCGCGCTCCCGAGCCGATCGCCTTCAGGGTTCCCCCGCCCTTGCCGATCAGGATCCCCTTCTGCGAGTCGCGCTCCACCACGAGGGACGCGTGGATCCTCGTGAGTTCTCCTTCGCGCTCCATCTCCTCGATCACCACGGCGACGGAGTGGGGCACCTCCTCACGGGTCACGCGCAAGGCCTGCTCCCGCACCAGCTCCGCGAGACGCACCTCGACGCTCTGATCCGTGATCTCATCCGGCGGATACAGGGGTGGACCCTCCGGCAGTCGCGCGACGATGAGTTCGCGGAGCATGTCGACCCCGTCGCCGGTCTGCGCGGAGAGCGGGACGATCTCGTCCCAGGCTGCGAGCGCCGCCGCCGCCGCGAGCTGAGGGATCACCTTCGCCTTGTCGAGCCGGTCGACCTTGTTCACGACACAGAACCGAGCTCCGGCTCGGGCCGATGCCACCTGCTGCTCCGCCACGTAGGCGTCGCCTCGGCCGACGCCCGAGGCTCCGTCCACCACCTGGATCACGACGTCGACGTCCTCGACCGCATCGCCCACGAGCTCGTTCAGGCGCCGCCCCAGCAACGTGCGGGGCTTGTGGAACCCGGGCGTGTCGGTGAACACGACCTGCACGTCGTCGGTGGTGAGGACCGCGCGGATATCGCTCCTCGTGGTCTGCGGCTTGTCCGAGACGATCGCCACCTTCTGGCCCACGAGCGCGTTGACCAGGGTGGACTTGCCCACGTTCGGCCGCCCGACGACCGCCACGATCCCCGAGCGGAAGGCCGTCATCCCGTCAGGTCGTGCGGTCCGAACGCCTCGGGGAGGAGCTCGCGCAGCGTCCAGGTGGCGCGATCGTCGCCCGCGCGTGACTCGGCGACGACGGTGAGCTCCGGACCTCCGAACTCGTAGAGCACCTGGCGACACCCGCCGCAGGGCGGCGTCACGCCGTCCTCGCTGCTTCCGACGACGGCCACGGCTTCGACGTGCCGCTGCCCCGCGGCCACCATCAGGGCCACCGCGTTGCGCTCCGCGCACACCGACATGGGGTAGCTCGCGTTCTCGATGTTCGGCGCGGCGAACACCTCCCCGCCGGCGAGCAGTGCCGCACCCACCAGGAACCCCGAGTAGGGGGCGTAGGCGCGTTCGCGCATCGCTCGGGCCGCCGCCACGAGTTCGTCGACCCGGCCGTCGACCTCCCCGCTCACGCGGATCCCTCCTCGTCGGCGTCGGCGGCGACGGGCTCGGGCAGGCGCGCGATCAAGACCGACGCGATACGACGCCCCTGCACCTCGTCGGCGGTGAACCGCAGGCCCTGGAACTCGACCTGCTCGCCCTCCTTCGGGATGCGCTGGAGGAGGTCGAGCACGAGCCCGGCCACGGTGTCCCACTCCTCATCGGGCAGCTCCGCCGCGAGCAGCTCGTTCACGTCGTCGATCGAGGCCTTGCCGCTCACCCGCCAGACGCCCTCCTCCACCCTGACCACCTCGGGCTCCTCGCGGTCGTACTCGTCGGTGATCTCCCCCACGAGCTCCTCCAGCAGGTCCTCGAGCGAGACCAGGCCGCTCACCGATCCGTACTCGTCCGTCACGAGCGCCATATGGAACTTGTCGCGCTGCATCTCCTTCAGCAGGTCGGCCACCTTCTTGGATTCGGGGACGTAGTGGCATTCGCGCACGATGTCGCGCAGCGGCATGTCCTGTTTCCCCTGGTGCAGCGCCTTGAGCACGTCCTTCGCGAACACCACCCCGACCGTGTGGTCGAGATCCTCGTTGTGGTCGTAGACGGGGATCCGCGATGTGCCGTGCTCCAGCACGAGCGCCTGGACGTCGCGGAGCGTCTTGTCGTCCTCGATCGCGACGATGTCGGGCCGGGGCACCATGACCTCGCGCACGATCGTGTCGCCGAACTCGAAGATGGAATGGATCAGCTCCTTCTCCTCGTCCTCGATCTGCGACTCCTCGGAGGCGACGTCCGCGTAGGCCCGGAGCTCCTGTTCGGTGACGAACGGCCCCTGCTTCAGCCCCTTGCCCGGCATGATCACGTTGGCGAACCGCAGCAGCCCCGTCGCGAGGGGGCCCAGCAGCCTGCGCAGGAACACGATCACCGGCGCCACCCGCAGCGCCACCCGATCGGTCTGCTGGATCGCGAACGTCTTGGGCGTCACCTCGGCGAAGACGAAGAGCAGGATCGTCATGACGATCGTCGAGACGATCTCGCCGGCTCGCTCGAAGTACCGGACGGCGATGGACGTCGCGATCGTCGTGCCGCCGATGGTGGCGAGCAACGTCAGCAGGAGCACCACGTTCACGTACGGCGCCGGATCGTCGACGATCTTCGCGAGTGCGCTCGCCCCTCGGCGTCCCTCCTCCAGCAGCTTCAACGCGCGGACGCGGTTCGTGCGCGTGATCGCCACCTCGGACGCGGCGAGGAACCCCACCGCGAGGATCAGCAACGCGATCACACCCACCTCGAGCCAGTCGGTGCTCGTCACGGCACGCGCACCCCGCTGTAGCGCTCCTGCCGCTCCCACATCGCAGCCCGCTCCTCGTCGTCCTCGTGGTCGTAGCCGAGGAGATGCAGGATGCCGTGCACGAGCAGTAGGCGGGTCTCCGCCTCGGGATCGGACGGGTTGTTACGCCCCGCCACGGCCGGGCAGATCACCACGTCGCCCAGGACACGCACGTCGTCCTCGTCGACATCGTCCTCGCCGAGGGGGAACGAGAGCACGTCGGTCGGGCCGGGCTCGTTCATGAACCGAACGTGCAGCTCCTCGATCTCCTCCTCCTCGACGAGGGAGACGCTGAGCTCGGCACGGCCCACACCCTCGCCCAGGAGCGTCGCACGGGCGAGGGCCTCGAGACGGTCGAGGTCGAGCGAGCCGGACTGACGGTCGGAGAAGAGGATCGACGGATGGCCGTCGTCGTCGGTCATGACGGCTCGCCGGACGACTCGACCGGCAGCGCCGGCTGCGTGTAGCGGCCGTACGCCTCCACGATGTCCTGCACGATCCGGTGCCGCACGACGTCGCGGCCGCCGAGGTGGCAGAACGTGATGCCCTCGATGTCGGAGAGGATCTCCTCGACGACGGACAGACCCGACTTCTGTCCGTTGGGGAGGTCGACCTGCGTGGAGTCGCCGTTGATCACGGCCTTGGACCCGAAGCCCAGGCGCGTGAGGAACATCTTCATCTGCTCGGGCGTCGTGTTCTGCGCCTCATCCAGGATGATGAACGCGTCGTTCAACGTGCGTCCCCGCATGTACGCGAGGGGCGCGACCTCCACCGTCCCCCGCTCCATCAGGCGCGGGAGCGTCTCGGCCCCGGTCATCTCGAACAACGCGTCGTAGAGCGGACGCATGTACGGGTCGATCTTCTCGTAGAGCGTGCCGGGCAGGTAGCCGAGGCGCTCCCCCGCCTCGACGGCGGGCCGCGTGAGGATCAGCCTCGAGACCTGTCGCTCCTGCAGCGCGCGCACCGCCGTGGCGACGGCCAAGTAGGTCTTGCCCGTGCCCGCGGGGCCGATCGCGAAGGTCACCGTGGAACCGCGGATGGCATCCACGTAGTGCTTCTGGCCGGCGGTCTTGGGCGCGATGCCCTTGCCGCGCGCCGTGAGCAACCTGTCCCCGAGGATCTCCGACGGACGCAGCGCGGGCCGGCCCTGCTCATCGACCTCATCGCCTTTGACGAGCGAGATGGCCTGCCCCACGGAGGCGTCGGTGAGCTCGTGGCCCTTCTCGAGCAGGGCCATCAGCTCCTCGAAGATGCGCGCGACCCGTTCGGACTCCTGCTCGGGGCCGGTGATGGTGATCTCGTTGCCGCGCACGAGGACATCGCACGCGAAGGCGGATTCGATCAGCTTCAGGAAGGCGTCACGCTGGCCGAGCAGGGCCACCATCGAGTGATCGCCCGGGACCAGGATCTTGACTTGGGTGGTGCTGCTTGCCACGTGTCTCGTCTCTCGGGGCGGAGCCCCGTTCCCTCCTGTGTGACGAACGGCCGCCCGATCGGCGGCCTCTTGAGATTCTAGTCCTTCTAGCCCGGAGGCCACGCCATCGGGCGACCCCCGAGCAGATGGAAATGCAGGTGGAACACCGATTGCCCCGCGTCCGGACCGACGTTCGTGACGAGGCGCCAGCCCGACTCCTCGACGCCCTCGGCCCTGGCGAGGTGGGTGGCCGCCTGCATGATGTCCACGAGCGTCTCCCCCGCGCCGTCCTCGAGCTGCGCCACCGACTCCACATGGTCCTTGGGGATCAACAGGATGTGCACGGGCGCCTTGGCGTCGATGTCGCGGAACGCCAGGACACGGTCGGACTCCCGCACCACGTCGGCGGGGATCTCCCCGGCCACGATCCTGCAGAACAGGCAGGTCGATTCGATCATGCGCCGAAGCCTACCCCTCAGAACTCGGGGCGACGCAGCGTCCCGCGCGCCGGCTCCTTGCGCGAGGTCGACTCGCCGCGCAGGCCGGCCAGCTGCTCGAGGAGCTTGCGCTCCTCCCGTGAGAGGTCGCGCGCGGTCACCACGTGCAGGGTCACGTACAGGTCCCCACGGCCCCGGCGATTCACGTTCGGCACGCCTTTGCCCTTCAGGCGCACGACCGTTCCGGACTCGGTCCCCGGCTCCACCGCCACGCGCTCGACGCCGTCCATCGATCCGATCTCCAACTCCGCCCCGAGCGCCGCCTGCGTCATCGTGATATCGAGGACGGTGAACAGGTCTTGTCCACGTCGATCGAACGCCTGCGCCTCCTCCACGCTGAGGCCCACGTAGAGATCACCCGGAGGGCCACCCGCCACGCCGGCGTGGCCGTTGCCCCCGACGCGGAGCTCCATGCCGTCCGAGACGCCGGCCGGGATGTCGACGGAGACCGAGGTGGTCTCGCGCCGACGCCCTTGGCCGCCGCAATCTGCGCACTTGTCGGGGATCTCCTGGCCCGTCCCCTGGCATGTGCCGCAGGGGGCCGACGTCATGACCGTGCCGAACACGCTGCGGCGCACGCTCTGCACCTCTCCGGTCCCCCCGCACGTGCGACACGCCACCGGGGCGGTCCCGGGCTCGGCCCCGTTGCCCGTGCATCGGGCGCACGTGACGAGCCGCTCGATCTCGAGGTCCCGGCGGGTCCCGAACATCGCCTCGCGGAACGTCAGCGAGATCCGGATCCCGAGGTCTTCCCCGCGCTGGGTGCGCCCGCGCGGTCCCCGTCGACGCCCCCCCGTCCCCGGGAACCCGCCGCCGAAGAAGAGGTCGAAGATGTCCTGGATGTCCGCGAACCCTTGGCCCTGGGGCCCGCCGGTGGTGCCGAAGGCGTCGTAGCGCTGGCGCTTCTCGGGATCCGAGAGGATCTCGTAGGCCCCCACCACCTCCTTGAACCGGGCCTCCGCCTGCGGATCCGCGTTCACGTCCGGGTGGTGCTCGCGCGCGAGCGCGCGGTAGGCGCGCCTGATCTCGTCCTGCGAGGCGTCACGGGAGACGCCCAGCACCTCGTACAGGTCGCGCGCGGTAGAGGACATCGCTACTGGTCGAGCTCCGTCGCCAGCTCCGAGAGCCGCTGCGCCACGGCCTTCACGGAGGCCATCGCGCTCAGGTAGTCCATGCGGGTGGGTCCGACCAGCCCGATCGTGCCGACGGTGGCGTCCCCCGCCTTGAAGGGGGCCGTGATGATGGAGGCCTCCCACTCGCCCGTGCTCGGATGCTCGCCGCCGATCGTCACGGCGAGCGCGTCGGCCTTGGAGCTCACGTCGTTCAACACGCGGAGCATCTCCTGCTCGCGCTCGAGGGTCTCGAAGAGGCGGCGCAGGGTCTCGCGCCGCATCTGCTGCGCCTCGTCCGCGAGGTTGGCCACGCCCCCCACCACTACGTGCGCGGCGCCCTCGCCCATGCTGGCCACGCGGAGCGTCTCGGCGACGTTCAGCATCAGGTCGTGCTCGCCCCGCGGGCCCTCGACGGCCATGCGGAGCAGCTGCGCCTGCGCCTCGGGATAGGTGAGGCCGCGCAGCGGCTGGAGGCGTCGTTCGGCGTCGAGGAGGTCGACTGCCTCGATGCCCTCGGGACGGTCGATCACCCGCTTGTCCACCCGCCCGTGCTGACCGACCGCCAGCACGAGCACCGTCGGGCCCATGTCGATCAGCTCGAGCCGCACGAGCGGCTCGTCCGAGTGGGTGGGTGGCACGGCGAGTCCGGCGTACTGGGTCATGCGGCTGAGGAGCTGGACGGAACCCTTGAGGACCTCCTCGAGATCCACCATGACCTCCGCGAAGTACCCGGCGATGGCGCGGCGCTGCGCCTCGCGCAGCTTGCCCCCGGGCGGCAGCGAGTCGACGTAGTGGCGATACCCATGGTCGGTCGGGATGCGGCCCGCGCTCGTGTGGGGGTGCGTGAGGAACCCCAGCTCCTCGAGCGCCGCGAGCTCGTTGCGGATGGTGGCGCTGGAGACGCCGAGACCGGCGTGCTCCGCGATCGTCTCGCTGCCGACCGGCTCCCCGGTGCGCACGTACTCCTCCACCACGGCGCGCAGCACCGCGGATTTCCGAGGACCCAGCTCAGGACGCTCCGCCATGGACGACATCATACGTAGCACTCTTGCCGCCCGAGTGCTAAGTCGGGAGTCCGCGCCGATGCGTGCCGGGCGCGCCGGTGGGTCCAGCCCCACCGCGCGAGGGCGACGGCCCAGCCCCCCGCCACGACGCCTGCGAACATCCATCGCCCCGCCGGGCCACTCACGAGCACGCGCGCGTAGCCGAGCAGGAACCCTGCGATCGTGAGCGCGGCCAGCCCGAGCGCCGGCGCGAACGCCAGCCGATCCGCCCACCCGAGCCGCAGGAGCGCGAACGCCCACCCCGACCCGGCGGCGGCGACGACCACGAAGGCCAGGGCGATCCATCGATAGAGCGCACCCGCCGTCGGCGGTGACAACGGTGGAGGCGGCGCGAAGCCGGGCGGCGGGGACGGTCCGCGCAGCAGCATGACGCCGGGTGCGATCTCCGCGTCCGGGTGCGCCTTCACCAGCGCGTGGTACCCGTCGTAGAACGGGGCCAACGCCATCACCACGGTGTCCTCGGTGAGCCAAGGCTCGAGGAGTGCCCAGTAGATGCCGGCCGTGGCGTCGTACCCCGGGACGTCGGGGCGGCGCGTCTCCTTCCCGCCAGCAGGTTCGCCGGATCGCCCAGGTACACGGCCACGCGGGGGGCATACCAGCCCGGGGCGAACGCCCTGATCCGGCGGAACGACGGGATCACGCCGAAGTCGCTGCCCGGGTCCCGCGGCCAGTCGATCGCCACGACCGCCTTGCGGTCGGGCGCCACGGTCGTGAGGTACGCGATCGCGGTGCGGATGGCCTCCACCTCCGCCGGATGCGCCATCGGCTGCGTGCCCTCGAAACTGCTGCGCGCCACGTCGGCCTGGAGCGCGAGCACTCCGATCACCGCCGCCACCGCGACCGGGGTGAGGATCCAGGCCGCGACCCCCGGCGTCCTCGCCGCGAGCTTGATCAGGCCCACCCCCGCCGCCGCTCCGAGCAGGACGACCGGCAGGGCGACGCCCACCAGCCGCATCACCGGCAACGCCCGACCGAAGACGAACAGCAGGATGCCCGCGACGATGGGTGTCATCCACGCCACGTAGAAGAGCAGCCCGAGACGGTGCGGGCGGCGCGGCGACTGGAACCAGAGGAGCACGGCGCCGATCGCCCCTGCCGTGAGCGTGAACGGCACCTTGTACCAATGCAGGAGGCGATCGCCGGTGCTCGCGTACGAGGACCGCCCCGCCGTGCTGAACACGTGAGCCCCCGGCGTGAGCACGAGCGCCCCCGCACCGAACAGCCCCGCCACCACCGCCGTGAGGCCCACGCGCGCGGACGGCGTGGCGAGCCACGCGTCCTCCCCTCGATGCAGCGCGATCGAGGCGGGGAGCAGGAGCACCGCGTACCAACCCACGATGCCGACGAACATCAGCCCGATGGGCCAGTGCATCACCACCCCGGCCGTCACCAACAGGATGCCCGCCCAGACGCCGGGCTCGCCACGCGCGAGCCGGACCGCCACCGCCCCGGCCGCCACGAGGATCCCGTCCACCAGCGCGTTGTCGAGGTGGCTCCGCGCCGTGATCGCGAACGGGAACGAGATCGCCACGGCGACCGCGTAGATGGGCGCGGCCCATCGCGGCTCGGCGAGCGCGCGCGAGAGCGCCCAGGCGGCGAACGCCAGCACGGTGGCGCCGAGCGCGGACGCCACGAACATGAGACGCCACGGCCCGACGTGCACCACCGAGCCGAGCACGGAGCCGAGCACGGGAAGTCCGATCCGGTCGGGGTTCGCGGAGTTCGCGTGGTACTCGTACACGGAGGACCCGAAGAGTCCATGCAAGCCGAGCGCGCTCACCACCCGTGTCCGCCACAGGTGCGAGGGCGTGTCCACCCCCATCGGGACGGCGAAGGCGCGCTCCACCTGGTAGGCGATGATCAACCGGGCCGCGTACGCCGCCGCCACGAGGACCGCGGCGAGCGTGAGCAGGCTCTCCAGTCCATCGAGGACGCGATCCCTCGTGCTGGGTGCCCCGTCGTCCTCCCGTGGCGGTCGCTCCGTTGCCGCTTCATGCACGCGCGTATGGAACCACATGGGAGCCGCCCGACGACCCCTTAGTCGGTCAGCCCCCGGTGAGGGCGAGGACCAGCTCGTTCAGCAAGAGCATCCCGCGCTCCGTCGGCACGAGCCGACCGAAGTCGTCCTCGAGGAGCCCGCTCTCGATGAACGGGGCGGCGGCGGCCTCCTCGACCCAGCTCGTCGGGATGCCCTCCAGGATCCTGAGCTTGAGGAACACCTCCTCGAGGTAGGCGTCCGAAGGCTCGAGTCGCTCCTCGCCGCCGATCGGGAGCTCACCGCGCTCGACGCGGGCCATGTACTCCTCGGGCGGACGGGTGTTCCACCAGCGATGGTCCTCCCGGTAGGAGTGCGCTCCGGCACCCAGTCCCAGGTACGGGCGGCGCTCCCAGTACCCCAGGTTGTGCCTGCACTCGAACCCTGGCTTCGCCCAGTTGGAGACCTCGTAGTGGCGGTAGCCGGCCTCGCCGAGGATCTCGCATCCCAAGGAGAACATGTCGGCCTGGAGGTCCGGATCGGGCTCGGGGACGTCGCCCTTGGCGACGGCACGCCCGAGCGGGGTGGCGGGCTCGATCGTGAGCGCGTAGGCGCTCACGTGCTCGGGTGCGAGCGTCACCGTCTCGCGCAGCGTCGACTCCCACGACTCCAAGGTCTCCCCGTGCGCGCCGTAGATCAGGTCGAGGTTCACGTTCGCGTACCCGGCCCGGCGAGCGGCGGCGAACGCCGCGCGGACGGAATCCGGCTGATGGATCCGCTCCAGCTCCGCGAGCACCGCCGGATCGAACGATTGCGCACCCATCGACAGCCGGTCGTAGCCGGCTTCGAGCAGCGCAGCCAGGGAGGCCTCGTCGACGGTGTCGGGGTTCGCCTCCGTGGTGATCTCGGCGTCGGCGTCGACCTCGAAGACCCCGCGGAGGTGAGCGAGGAGCGATCTCAGGTCCGCCGGGGTCTGCATCGTGGGGGTACCGCCGCCGAGGAAGACGCTCGTGACCTTCGATCCGTCCCAGGTCGGGGCGGCGAGCGAGGCCTCGGTCACCAGGGCACGCAGGTAGCGGGGAGCGAGGTGATCGAGCCCGGCGTAGGCGTTGAAGTCGCAGTAACCGCAGCGCGTCAGGCAGAACGGGACGTGGACGTAGATGCCGACCGGCGTTCCGCCCTCCACGTCCTCGGAGCCGCTCACCGCTTCTTCTCCTTCGCGCCCTCATCCACCCGGAGGGCCGCGATGAACGCGTCCTGGGGCACGTCGACCTTGCCCACCCTGCGCAGGCGCGCCTTCCCCTTCTTCTGCGTCTCGAGGAGCTTCCGCTTGCGCGTGATGTCGCCGCCGTAGCACTTCGCGGTGACGTCCTTGCGCTTGGCCTTGACGGTCTCGCGCGCGATGATCTTCGAGCCGATCGCGGCCTGCACCGCCACGTCGAAGAGCTGACGTGGGATGAGCGCCTTCAGCCGCTCCACCATCTCCTTACCGTAGGTGTACGCCTTGTCGCGGTGGACGATGGTGCTGAACGCGTCCACGGGCTCGCCGTGCAGCAGCACGTCCACCCGGACGAGGTGCGCCTCCTGGTAGCCCCACGGCTCGTAGTCGAGGCTCGCGTACCCGCGCGTGCCCGACTTCAGCTGGTCGAAGAAGTCGAAGACGATCTCCGCGAGCGGCAGCACGTAGTGGACCTCCACCCGCGTGGTGGTGATGTAGGTCATGTCCACCATCTCGCCGCGTCGGTCCTGGCAGAGGCCCAGCACCGCCCCGAGGTGATCGCTCGGGGTGATGATCGTGGCGTAGACGACCGGCTCCTCGACCCTGTCGTAGCTCCCCGAGGGTGGCATCTCGGCAGGGTTGTGCACGACCGTGACCTCGTCGCCGCGGATCACGTGGAACTCGACGTTGGGCGCGGTGGCGATCAGCTCGAGGTCGAACTCGCGCTCCAACCGCTCCTTCACGATGTCCATGTGCAGGAGCCCGAGGAACCCGCAGCGGAACCCGAACCCGAGGGCCTGCGACGTCTCGGGCTCGTAGTGCAGCGCCGCATCGGAGAGCTTCAGCTTGTCGAGGGCCTCCCGCAGCTCGGCGTAGTCGCCTCCGTCGGCCGGGAACAGCCCCGACCACACCATGGGCTTCGGTTCGCGGTAGCCGGGGAGCGGCTCCTTCGCGCCTCCACGCCCGGCGAGGGTGATCGTGTCGCCCACCTTCGCGTGGTGGACGTCCTTGAGTCCGGTCACGAGGTAGCCGACCTCGCCGGGACCGAGCGAGGGCACCGGCGTCGGCTCCGGGGCGTTCACGCCCGTCTCCTCGGCCTCGGACTCGACGTGGGTGGCGAACATGCGGATCCGGGCGTCGCTGGGGAGCGTGCCCTCCTTGATCCGCACGTAGGTGATCACGCCCCGGTACGGATCGAACATCGAGTCGAAGATCAGCGCCTGCAGCGGCCGATCGGGATCACCACCCGGGGGCGGCACGCGCTCGATCACGGCCTTCAGGAGCTCGGGCACGCCGGCTCCCGACTTCGCGGAGACGTGCAGGATGTCGCCGGGGTCGCAACCGAGGAGGGAGGCGAGCTCCTCGGCGCGCTGCGCGGGCTCGGCGGCGGGCAGGTCGATCTTGTTCAGGACGGGCACGATCATCAGCCCCGCGTCGCGCGCGAGGTGGTAGTTCGCGAGCGTCTGGGCCTCGAGGCCCTGCGCGGCATCCACCAGGAGGACGGCGCCCTCGCAGGCCTCCAGCGACCGCGAGACCTCGTAGGTGAAGTCCACGTGACCGGGGGTGTCGATCAGGTTCAGCTCGTAGCCCTCGTGCAGCAGCCGGACCGACTGCGCTTTGATCGTGATGCCGCGCTCGCGCTCCAGGTCCATCTTGTCGAGGTACTGGGCCCGCATCGCGCGTCCCTCGACCGTGTGTGTGACCTCCAGCAGACGGTCGGCCAGCGTCGACTTGCCGTGGTCGATGTGCGCCACGATGCAGAAGTTGCGGATGTGGGAGGTGTCGGTGCTCACGAGCTCCCATGGTACGGGCCCGACCCCCGCCCGGGCGCCGAGGAACCGGCTGGTAGACTCCGTGCTCCATGGCCAACATCAAGTCCCAGATCAAGCGGAACAAGCAGAACGAGAAGCGCCACGAGCGGAACAAGGACGCGCGCACCTCGCTGAAGACCGCCACCAAGAAGGTCCACACGTCCGTCGTCGAGGGCGACGGCGAGGCCGCGCGGCAGCACGCGCGCGAGGCCTCCCGCGCGCTGGACAAGGCCGCGAGCAAGGGCATCGTGCACAAGCGCACGGCGGCCCGGCGCAAGAGTCGCCTCGCGAAGACGGCGAACGCCACCGGCGCCTAGCCTCCCCGCTACACTGTTCCCCCGCTACACCGTTCCCCGTTCCCGTGGCCTGCCGTAGGCTGCCTTCGTGTCCGAAGGAGCACGCGTTCGCGCCGGCCGATGGACCCCCGCGGGGCTCATCGCGGTGGCCGCGGTCGTGGTCGTCCTGGTGAACGCGGCGCCGAGGCGCACCGGCGACGACCCCCCGACGGCGAGCCCGACCGCCGTTCACCGCTCGACCATCCCGGTGCGGACCCCGCCCATCGCGCTCGAGCGCACGCCTCTGGCTCGTCGAACCGCGGGCGGATCGGCCCGGACATGTGACGCCTCCAACTGCTGCCCGACCGAGATCCGGACCTTCGGGAGCGATGAACCGATCGCCCACGTGATCGCGCACTTCCAGGGCATGGGGTTCGGATACGCGGCGCCACCCCTCACGAGCCAGGGCACGGGCGACCCCAAGACGAGCGGCACCTATCTGCGATGGCTCGGGGAGCTGCCGGGCGACCGCATCCATCGGCGCATCGTGAACGTGGCCACCGGGTCGATCGCGGAACGCCCGGGATGGCGGACGGTCTTCGAGGTCTCACGCGCCGCGTGCGGGAACGGCGCCGGCCCTCCGCCCGAGGACTGGCCGCGCCACTAGCGCCGGGCTCACGTATCTGCGGCGATGGCGGCGATCAGCGTGGGCATCACGACGTCGCCGGTGGCGCCGCTCTTCAACGCGCGGTCGGCCTCGGTGACCCGGGCGTGCAGGTCGACCAGCCGGCCCATCGTGTAGTTGCGCGCTTGCTGCTGGTACCGGCGGGCCTGCCAGTCGAAGCGGAGCCCCGCCGCCTTGGCCACCTGTGCCGGCGGGAGGCGATCCGGCAGGGCGCGCACCCTGATCAGGTCGCGGAGACGGCTGGAGATGCCTCCGAGCGTCTTGAGCGGGTCGTCGCCCCCGGCTTCGATCGAGCGGAGCGACCGGATGGCCCCCGGGAGGTCGCGCGCGAACGCGCGGTCGCACAGGTCCCACACCTTCTGGTCGCCGAGCCCCCGGAACTGCTGAGCCACCAACTGCGGAGTGATGCGATCGCCCGGATACGCACCCGCCAGCTGTTCGAGGGCGGCCGCGAGCTGTCCCGGCTCCTCTCCCAGCGTCTCGACGAGGGCGCGCGCGCCCGGAGGGGCGAGGTCGACGCCCATCCCCTTGCCGCGTTGCACGAGCCACGGTTCGAGCTCCTTGCGCTGGATCGCTACCTGCCTGACCTTCCCGACCGGTTTCACGAGCTTGTCCAAGGCGGCGGGGACCTTCCCTCGCTCGGCCACCTGGCAGCAGATCACGAGCGGCGCGTCGGGGTCTGGGGCCGCCAGGTACGCGGCGAGCTCGCCCATCGCGTCCTTCGTGAGCGAACGGGCATCGTTGACGAGGAGGGCCCGGCGCTCGCCGAAGAGCGACGGCGTCGCGAGGTCCTGCAGCTCTCCGCCCTGCCAATCGGCGGCGTCCACCTCGACCGGATGGAGCTCGCCGAACACGGCGAGCGCCGCCTCGCGGAGCAGGAACGCATCCTCGCCCCAGAGCAAGGTGACCGCATCGGGCGTGGGGGTCATGACGCCTGAGATCCTAGCGCGATCGACCGACGCGCCCCGATCGGGCGTCGAGCCGCAGGGGCGACGCGCGCCTCTTCACCGCTCGGCGCTGACCAACGGTTCGCCGCCGGAGAACGTCACCGTGACCGTGCCGTGCTGGTCGGTGCGCCAGACCTGCGCTCCGGTCGCGGCGATGGCGTCCAAGGTGGCCGGAACGGGATGCCCGTAGTCGTTGGGGCCCACGCTCACCACCGCCACCTGCGCCTGAACGGCCTGGAAGAACGCCGGCAGCGAGGTCGCCGCGCCGTGGTGGGGCACCTTCAACACGTCCGCGTGCAGGTCGACACCGGCGTCGAGCAGCGCCTGCTGAGCCGGCTCCTCGGGCTCGGTGGCGAACAGCACGGAGTCGTCGCCTCGCGTGAGCATCAGGACGAGGGCATCGTTGTTCGTGTCGGAGTCCGTGCCGGTCCAACAGTCCTGGGGCGAGAGCACATCCATGCGCAGATCGCCCACGGTGTAGGTGGCACCCGCCCGAGGGTTCTGCTCCTCGAGCCCCTCGTCCGCGATCGCCCGCTCGAGATCGGCGTGGATCGACGACGCGTCGGGACAGCCCGGTTCGAGCACCAGTCCCACCGGGATCCGCGCGAGGACGTCCGGCAGGCCGACGATGTGGTCGGCGTGCGGGTGGCTGGCGACGACGACGTCCAGTCGCTTCACCCCGAGCGCGGCGAGCTCGGTGGCCACCTGCTCCTCGTCGGGACCTCCGTCGATCAGGATGGTCGCGCCGGAAGGCGAGGTCACGAGGGCGCTATCGCCCTGCCCGACATCCAGGAACCGGACGGTCAAGGCGGAGGGCGTGCCCGCGCTGAGCGCCGTCGACCAGACGAGCAAGGGAAGCACGCCGACCGCGGCGGCGATCGCACGTTTGGGCGGCCGCCACCCCGTGCGGAGCCAGGTCGCCACGCCGACGAAGAGCGCCGCGCCCGTCACGAGCACCAACGGGCCGCCGCGCGTGGTGACGTATCCGACCGGCGCCTTTGCGAGCGCGTTCGCGATGGTCTCCAGGTAGCGCATCGGCACGAGGGCGACGGCGGCGATCACCCGACCGGCCGCGGCCCAGGCGAGCCCCACGGTGGAGGCCGCGATCCCCAACAGGAGGGCGGGCGATACCGCGGGGAACGCGGCCAGGTTCGCGGCGATCGTCACGCCCGGCACCTCGTGGAAATGGAAGAGGAGCAGGGGCGTGACGCCGAACTGCGCCGCGATCGTGGTGCCGGCGGCGAGCGCCACGGGCATCGGCAGGAAGCGCCGGAGTCGCTCCGCGAGCGACGTCGCCAGCGCGACCATGCCCGCCGTGGCCGCCACGGACAGCTGGAACCCGATCGACCAGACGAGCCATGGATCCAGCGCCAGGAGGAGCAACACGGCACCCGCGAGGATCGAGGCGGTCGAGCGCGGGCGTCCCATCAGCACCCCGACGAGCGTGAGCGCGGCCATGACGCCCGCGCGCATCACCGAGGGCTCGGCGCCTGTGAGCACCACGAAGAACGCCACGGTGCCGACGGCCAGCAGGAAGCGCGGCCATCGTGCGAGTCCGAGCCACGCCGCCAGCGCCAGGATCGGGGCGAGGACCATCGCGACGTTCTCGCCGCTCACCACGAGCAGATGGCCGAGCCCCGTGGCCTGGAAGTCGCGCGAGAGTCCAGGATCCAGGCGCGAGTCGTCGCCCATCACGAGACCGAGGAGCAAGCCGGCTTCCTTGGGTGGGAACAGACGCGAGATGGATCGCCCGACGAACGCCCGGAACACCTGCGTGGCCCGCACGAACGGGTTGGAGGCGGGCCCCAGGCGTTCGAACTCGTTGGCTTGGAGCTCTGCGACGATCCCTTTGTGCCTCAACGCCTCCGCGAACCCCGGGTCATCGGGCGTGCGGAGGACGCCTTCCAGCGAGACCCTGTCCCCTCGCACGGCCCTCGGTGGGTCGCCGTCACCCTGCACCCAGACCGACTCGTGGACCTGGGCGGCGCCCTCGTTCCAGTCCACCAAGGCGAGATCTACGACCGCGTACCAGCCGAAGCTCCCGATCGACGGATCCTCCCGGAGCGACCCCGTGGCCTCGATCCGCGTCGACCCCAGCCGGGCGAGCAGCGATCCATCGAGCCGGGCGTCGGCGAGGCCCGCCCACGCCATGGCCAACAGGAGGAGGCCGAGCAGCGTCAGCGCGGCGGCGCCGAGGCCCCCTCGCCGCACGGGCGGCGCCTCCCCCGCGAGCGCCGCCACCGAGGGTGGCTCCCGCGCCGCGAGACGTGCGCTGTCGATGGGCGAGCGGTCCCTGCGTGGAGGTGCGGCGGCCACCCAGGCACCGACGAGCGCGCCGACACCGAGCGCCGCCCAGGCCCAGGGTCCGAACGCGGCCGGTCGGACCTGCCAGAGCAGCAGCCCCGCCCAGAAGGCGGCGGCGGCCGACGGCATGGCCCAACCGCTCACACCGTGACCTGGGGCCGGAGCTCCTCCAGCGTCGCCGGGCCGATGCCGCTGACGTCCATCAGGTCGTCGACCGAGGCGAACGGTCCGTGTTCCGTGCGGTACTGGATGATCGCTGCCGCGGTGACGGGACCGACGCCACTCAACGTCTCCAACTCGGACTCGCTCGCTGTAGTTGATGTTGACGAGGGCCGCGCCCCCGGCGGTGGATCCGGCTCCGGTCCCACCCGAGCCGGACGACGTGGCGGCCGGGGCGGCGCCTGCCTTCGCCACGATGACCTGCGTGCCGTCGGTGAGTGGCGCCGCGAGGTTCAATGACGTGAGGTCGGCGCCCTCCCGCGCCCCGCCCGCGCGGTTCAGGGCGTCGACGACCCGGTCGCCGGCCTCGAACTCGTAGACCCCGGGCTTCCGCACCCAGCCCGTCACGTCGACGATGATCGGCGCCGCCGAGGGGCTCCCGCTCGAGGCAGCGGCGGACCCGGAGACCGCTGCGGGCGGAGCGGGCGACGCCGCGAGCGTGACCGGCTTGGGCAGGGACCGCGCGTACCACAGCCCCGCGCCCCCGAGCGTGACGACCAGGACCACGACGAGGCCCGCGAGCTCCCCGCGCGAGAGCGTGTCCAGCCGTTCCCTGATCCCCATGCGCGGGACGCTATCGAGGGACCCTCGACAGGACCGTGACCTGGGTCACGCGGATCCGGGAACCTACTTCGTGACGAAGTTCACCAGGCGGGGAGCGCGCACGATCTCCTTGTGCACGGTGCGGCCGTCCAGCGCGCGGACGACCCCGTCGGCGGCGCGGGCGGCCTCGAGCGCGGCGGCCTCGCCGATGTCGGCCGCCACCTCGAGTTTGGCCCGGACCTTCCCGTCGACCTGCACCACCATCGTGACGGTGTCCTCGACGACGAGGGCGGGGTCGAACTTCGGCCACGTGGATACGTGCACCGACGACCCCTCCCCGATCACCTCCCGCCACAACTCCTCGGCGGCGAACGGCGCGAACGGCGCCAGCATCTGGGCGAGGGCCCGCGCCGCGCCGAGCGCGCCGCCGCCTCCGTCGAGCGCCGAGCGCATCGCGTTCGTCAGCACCTGCAGCTTGGAGATGGCCGTGTTGAACCGGAAGCGATCGAGATCCTCGGTCACCCCGTTGATCGTCCGGTGGGTGAGGCGGACGAGGGACTCGGGCTCGGCGACCTCCGCGCCCCGGGCGACCGCCTCGTCCACGGCGGAGAGGACCCGCCCGAGCCAGGCATGGACGCCGGGCCGCCTGTTGGGATCGTCACCCGAGATGAGCTTCCAGTCGATGTCGTCCTCGAATGGGCCGGCGAACAGCATCATCAGGCGCATCGAGTCGGCGCCCCACCGCTCGATCAGCGGCATGGGCTCGACGATGTTGCCCTTCGACTTGCTCATCGAGCCGCCGTCGTAGATCACCTGGCCCTGGTTCATCAGCCGGAGCATGGGCTCGGTGAAGCCCACCATGCCCATGTCGAACAGGACCTTCGTGAAGAAGCGGCAGTAGAGCAGGTGCAGGATCGCGTGCTCGACCCCGCCGACGTACTGCCCAACCGGCATCCAGCGCTCGACGTCCTCCGGGCGGAACGGACCCTCCTCGTAGTCCGGCGAGCAGTAGCGGTAGTAGTACCAACTCGAATCCACGAACGTATCCATCGTGTCCGTGTCCCGCTCCGCCGCACCGCCGCAGGTCGGGCACGCCACGTGCTTCCAGGTGGGGTGGCGCGCGAGCGGCGACTCGCCGCCCAGCTGGAAGTCGGCATCCTCCGGCAGCCGGACCGGCAGGTCCTCGTCGGGCACCGGCACCTCGCCGCACGTCGGGCAGTGGATGATCGGGATCGGCGCGCCCCAATATCGTTGGCGAGACAGCAGCCAGTCCCGGAGCCGGAAGTTCACCTCGCCGCGGCCGCGTCCCTCGGCCTCCAGCCACGCGACCACCTTCCCGATGGACGCGGGCGTCGGCTCACCGTCGAACGGACCGCTGTTCACCATCACCCCCTCGCCGGGCAGCGCCTCGGTCATCGCGTCGGGATCGATCGCTGCGTCGGCTTCGGGCTGGACCACCACCCGCACCGGCAGGCCGTGCTGGCGTGCGAACGCGAAGTCGCGCTCGTCGTGGGCGGGCACCGCCATGATGGCCCCGGTCCCGTACTCCATCAGGACGTACGGGGCCGCGAAGCACGGGACGCGCTCGCCGTTCACGGGATTGACGGCATGCACGCCCAGCGCGATGCCGTCCTTCGTGTCGGCCTCCTCGCGGCTGGCCAGCGAGTTCGCGCGCGCCGTCTCGATCAGCGGCTCGAGCTCCCCCAGCGTCCCGCCCAGCTCGGCGAGTCGGCGCACCGCGGGGTGCTCCACCGAGAAGACGAAGAACGTCACGCCCCACAGCGTGTCGGGCCGGGTGGTGAAGACCGGGATCTCCTCGCCTGTCTCCTCGATCGTGAAGACCACGCGTGCGCCCTCGCTGCGCCCGATCCAGTTCCGCTGCATCGTGATGACCCGCTCGGGCCAGTCGACCAGCTCGTCCACGTCGTCGAGCAGGCGCTGCGCGTAGTCGGTGATCTTGAAGAACCATTGCGTCAGGTCACGCCGCTCGACCATCGTTCCGCAGCGCTCGCATGCGCCGGCGATCACCTGCTCGTTGGCGAGGACGGTCTTGTCGTTGGGACACCAGTTCACGGGGGAGTTCTTGCGGTAGGCCAACCCGCGCTCGAAGAACCGCGTGAAGAGCCACTGGGTCCACCGGTAGTAGGCGGGGTCGCTCGTGAGCAGCCGCCGCGTCCAGTCGAACGACATGCCCATCCGCTTGAACGACGCCGCCTGCTGCTCGATGTTGACGTACGTCCACTCCTGCGGCGCGACCCCGCGCTTGATCGCCGCGTTCTCGGCCGGCAGGCCGAAGGAGTCCCAGCCGATGGGATGCAGGACGTTGTTCCCCGTCATCGCCTTGTAGCGCGCGACGGTGTCGCCGCCGCTGAAGGCCTCGGCGTGGCCCATGTGCAGATCGCCGGAGGGGTACGGGAACATGTCGAGCGCGTAGAAGCGGGGCCGGGGGTCCTCGGGATCCTCGGAGGCCAGGTACAGACCCTCCTCCTCCCAGACCCGCTGCCACTTCGGCTCGATCTCGGACGCGTCGTATCGTCGGCTCATCGCGACTAGATGGTAGCGAACCGCGTGCGGGGACCCGCTCAGGCGAGGTGGACGTCGGGCGGCTTGAGCCCGCCCTCGCGGCGCGCGAGCGCCGGGATCTCCTCGGCCGGGACCGGTCGTGAGAAGAGGAATCCCTGGGCCAGGCGGCACCCGTTCGAGCGCAGGAACACATACTCGCCGTAAGTCTCGATGCCCTCGGCGAGCGGCGTCATGTCGAGGCTCTGCGCGAGCTGGATCATGGCGCGCACCATGCCGGCGAGGCCGAGGTCCTTGTCCACGTCGCGCACGAACGCCTGGTCGATCTTCAGGATGTCGACCGGCATGTGCTTCAGCCGCGCCAACGAGGAGTACCCCGTACCGAAGTCGTCGATCGCGAGGGTGAGGCCCCACGCGTGGAGCTCGTTCAGGATCTTCTGCGTGCGGTCGGGGTCGGCCATCGCCGTCGATTCCGTGATCTCGACGACCACCCGGTGCGGATCGACGCACGCCCCGCCGAGCTTGCCCAGGATCTTGTCCGCGAGGTGGGCCGACCAGAGCTGACGCGGCGAGAGGTTGAACGAGACCTCGAGGTCGAGACCCTCGGCGGCCCAGGCGCGCTGCTGACCGGCCATCTCGTCGATCACCCAGTCGCCGATCGCCTCGATCAGGCCGAGCTCCTCGGCGAGCGGGATGAACTCCCCCGGTGGAACGATGCCGCCGTTGGGCTCCTGCCAGCGGATCAGGGCTTCGACGCCGATCATGTGGCAGTCCGAGAGGTCGAGGATCGGCTGGTAGTGCAAGACCCAGTTCTGGTGTTCCGAGGCCCGACGCAGGCGCGTGCTGAACGAGAGCTTCTCCATCGGATCCTCGCCGCCCGTCGCGTAGATGACGTACCCGCCCGGCTCGAGCTTCTTGGACTGGTACATCGCGGTGTCGGCGTTCTTCAGGAGCGTGTCGGCGTCGAGCGCGTCCTGCGGGAAGAGCGAGATGCCGATCGAGCCGCTCGCGATGAACTCGGTGCCGTTCAGGTGGAACGGCTCCTGCATCGCACGGTGCACGCGCGATGCCACGGACTCCGCGACCAGCATCGCCATGTCGGTGCCGGGCAGCGAGGGGTTCACGCCCCGTTCGATGTCGGAGAGCAGGAGCAGGAACTCGTCGCCGCCTTGACGCGCCACGAGGTCCGTCTCCCGGGTGCAGCCCCTCAGGCGCTCGGCGAGCTGCGCCAGCAGCATGTCCCCGGCGTGGTGCCCGAGCGAGTCGTTCACGAGCTTGAAGTTATCGAGGTCGAGGAAGAGCACGCCCACCGCGAGATCGTGGCGACGCGCCCGGGCGATGGCCGTCTCGAGCATCTCCTCGAAGAACGCCCGGTTCGGCAGGCCCGTGAGTTTGTCGTGGTACGCGAGGTACGCGATCTGCTCCTCGGCGTTCTTGCGCTCGGTGATGTCGAAGATGATGCCCTGGATCAACCAGGGGTTCCCGTCCTCGTCGCGGATGGGATAGGCCTGCTCCAGCACCCATCGCACCGTGCCGTCCTCGTGCACCATGCGGTACTCGTGGTTCAAGGTGGTGTGTTCGTTGTACGCCTCGAGGTACTCGTCCCAGACGCGATCGATGTCCTCGGTGTGGACGTGGCGGCGCCAGCAGTAGGGATCTGAGAGCCATGCCTCCTGACTCACCCCGAGGAGCTGGGTGACCTGGGGGCTCACGTAGATCGAGTCGGCGTTCTCGTCCACCGGGTCGAGGTAGACGACGGCGGGGATCTGCTCCACGAGGGCCCGGTACTTCGCCTCCGCCTCGTACCGCGCCTCCCGCCCCGCCTGGAGGTCGCTCGCGTCGCGCAACGTCACCACGATGAAGCGCTCGGGCCCGTCGATCGTCCCGAGGTGGACCTCCACGGGGACCTCGGTCCCGTCCGCTCGCCGGCAGATCGACTCGAAGCGGGTGCCGGGCGCGCCCTCGATCAGCTCGCTCGCGATCAGCAACTCGACGGGCTTGCCGACGAGCTCCACGCGGGTGAACCCGGTGAGCCGTTCGGCGTGCGCGTTGGCGAAGACGATCTGCCCGTCGGACGCCGCCACGACGAGGCACTCGGGGGTCGCCTCCAGGAGTGAGCCCGGCTCGATCAGGGTGGCCAGGCGTGAGAGCGCGGACGCCCTCGCGGCGGCGTCCTCGGTCCCCATCACCATGACGGAAGCTCCTGCGCGGTCATGGATCGTTCATCGACCCGCGAGCGGCCCGACCTGAGGGATCGGTGCGTGGGTTCGGGGCGGGCGTGCGCCGGCTCCTCGCCTACGCTGGAGGCATGACCCACCGCGTGCACCGCGTGATCGAGACCGCCTGTCCGCAGGAGGTAGCCTTCGACTTCGTGGCCGACTTCTCCACGACGCAGGCGTGGGATCCGGGGATCCCGCGCGCCCGCCGCCTGGACGAGGGCGCGATCGAGGTGGGGAGCCGGTTCGAGCTGGTGTCGCGGTTCAACACCACCGAACAGACCCTCGTCTACGAGATCACCGAGCTTGCGCGGCCCGCTCGCGTGGTGCTCGTCGGCGACGGGGGCAACTTCCACGGCGTGGACACCATCTCGTTCGCGTCGCGGGACGAGGGCGGCACCGTGGTGACCTACGAGGCCGACCTGTCGTTGAAGGGCTGGGCCCGGCTGGCGGAGCCCTTCATCAAGGGGAAGCTCGACGCGATGAGCGACCACGCCGTGGCCGGCCTGAAAGCCGTCCTGGACGCCAGGGCCTGAACCGGCGATCTCAGTCCCTGGGCGTCATCTCCGTCATGCCCCAGGGGCTGCCGTACGCCTCCATGAGGTCCATGAAAGGGATCGGATCGAAGGCCTCCGGCCCCAGGACCCCGCTCCCCGACCATGCCCCGCTCGCCAGGAGCTCCAAGGCGATCACCGGGTTGATCGCCGTCTGCCAGGTCACCGCCTGTGCGCCGTCCTCGGCCCACGTCTGCTCGGTGTCCACCACGTGGTACAGGTAGACCTCACGGCGGTTGCCGTCGATCCCGGTCCCGCTCACCCATGCCCCCGCGCAGGTCTTCCCCGTCATCTCCTCACCCAGGAACGCCGGGTCGGGCAAGACGGCCGCCACCACGTCGCGCGGGCTGACCTCGACGCCCCGCACGTTCACCTTGGCCACCTTGTCGAGGCCGAGCATGTGGAGCGTCTCGAGGACCCGGATGAACGCATCGCCCAGGCCGTACTTGAAGGTCACGCGCTCGCAGTCGATCCATCGGGGGACGAGGAGCACCTCCTCGTGCTCGACGTTGACGCACTCGACGTCGCCGATCCCATCGGGGAACGGGAACACCTCCGGATCGGAGAAGGGCGGGGTCGTGAACCAGCCGCCGTCGACGTCGCTGCGTGCCCGCTCCCAGATCACCGGCGGGTTCAGGCATTCCTCGATCGTGGTCCAGATGCTGAAGGTCGGCGCGAACGCATGGCCCTTGATCTCGAGGTTGGCGCCGTCGCGGATGCCGACCTCGTCGACCTCGCTGAACAGGTGCTCTGCCGCGTACTTCGCGAACACGTCCGCGGCGCCCGGCTCGATCCCGATCCCCACCAGCGCGAGCCTGCCGCGGTCCTCCCACAGGTCCGCCATCCCGAACTGCGCGTCGCCGAGCTTCTTGCCCACGAGCTCGTGCGGCCGCTCCGGGTGGGGTTCCGAGAGCGACATCGCCATGTCCAGGTAGTCGACGCCGGCCTCCAGCGCACCGTTGAATACGGGCATCACGAACCGCGGATCGGCGGCGTTGAGGATCACGTCGGCCTCGCTGGCGCGCGCGAGATCGGCCACCTGCGTCGAGTCGGTGGCGTCCACCCTGGCGGCGGAGAACCTTCCGTGACCGTAGCGATCGACGACGCGCTGCGCGCGCGCCGCGTCGAGATCGGCGAACACGATGTGCTCGTAGAAGTCGCGCCGCGCGGCGATCGGTGCGAACGCCGCGCCCACGCCCCCGCTGCCCACCACCAGGACCCTCATGGGCTCGGAGTCTAGCCGAGGCGGTCGGGCGATCAGGATGCGGGGGCGGCCGCGGCGTGACGGGGTGCGCGCTCGGGCTCGGGCCGTCCCGGCGCCCCCGGCAGCCGCACCTCGAAGATCGTTCCCCCACCCGGGCGGTCGCGCAACGTCACCCCGCCGCCGTGCATCTCGGCGAACTTCGCCACGAGCGAGAGGCCGATCCCGAGTCCCGAGCCCGACGCGCGCGCGT
The DNA here is from genome assembly GCA_963810945.1 of uncultured Actinomycetes bacterium. Lineage (GTDB taxonomy): Bacteria > Actinomycetota > UBA4738 > UBA4738 > HRBIN12 > JAOUEA01. Next base: position 410,498 of record CAWEPI010000004.1, on the reverse strand, counting down.
CTGCGCCCTGACGGAACGGCTCGAAGATGCTCGCGCGGATCGCCTCAGGCACGCCCGGACCCTCGTCTTCCACGGAGAGGACGGCACCATCGGGTGCGGGCCGGACACAGACGTGGATCGCGGTTCCCGCCGCGGTGTGCTTCGCGGCGTTGCGGAGCAGGTTCTCCAGGATCCGCTCGACCTTGGCCACGTCCACATCGGCCTCGAAGCGCGCACCCTCGATGCGCACGGGATGCCCGTCGAGGTAATCCGCCTCCGAGACGGTGCGCTGCACGACGCCCAGCAGGTCGGCGGATTCACGCGTGAGCTCGAGGTGGCCGGTCCCGATCCGTTCAAGATCGACCAGGTCGTTGAGCGTGCGGTTCAGCTTGCGCGCGTTCTGGGCGATGGCGCTCAGCATCGCGTCCGACTCGTCGCCGCTGAGGTGCAGCTCGCCGCTGCGCTGGAGCGTCTGTGCGGAGCCGAGGATCGCCGTGAGGGGTCCCCGCAGGTCGTGGGAGATCGCCCGCAGGAGCGCATCCTTGACCTCGTTCAGATCCTTCAGTCCCACCGCCGTCCGCGCCTCGGCCTCGGTCGCGCGCTGCTGCTCCTCGAGGGCCGAGCGGAGCGAGGAGAGGATCCGGACCACCACATACAGGACGGCGAACCGCACCACGGTGTTCCAGAGCAGGATCGGACTGGTATCGGCCAACAGGCCCGTGACCACCTCGGCGCACGACCACACCAGGGCGCACGCCAACGCGACGCAGACCCCCGCGCGGCGGCCCGCCCACCAGGTCGAGAGCAGCACCGGGATGAGGTAGAAGATCGACATGCTCAGCCTCGGGCCGGTCACGACGTCGATCACGCCGACCCCCAGGGCGAGCATGAGCGCGACGAGGCCGACCCACGCCCGCGACCGAACCTCGGGGATCCGTGAGGCACGGGGCGCGGGGCTCGACCGCTCGTCCATGCGAGGATGGTCGACGCGCCATCGGACCGCCTTGAGGCACGACCACCCGCCGGGTGCGGCGGCGAGGACCGGGGTCGATCGGGCTCAGACCGCGAGCGCCGCGACGGCCTGGTAGGCGGTCTCGGCCCGAGCCCTCCAGCCCGCCAGTTCGGGATCCTCGTACCGCTCGAGGAGCCCGTCGCGCCGGATGCGACGGGGTGCCGAGGGCCGCTGCACCCGTTCCTCTGGGACCTCGCCGAGCTCGACGACGCCCCTCTGATCCGCCGTCAGGTCGCGGTACTCGTCCAGGCTGATGCGGCCCGCCAGGAATTCCCCGAGCAGGCGACGCCACGGTGGGCGGCGCGAGCGCTCGTCGATCAGTGCGAAGGCCGTCGAGACGGCCGCATCGGTCTGGGGGAACTCCACGAACGATGTGCCGAACCGCTCGTTGAGATGGGCGATGACGACGCCGAGGTCGGTCGTGACGGATTCGAAGCGCGCGAACACCAGGTCGTCGCCCAGGGGGAGCATCCTCCGGTAGAACCCGGTGTAGGTGCGCAGCCACTGGCCGATGGAGACGGTGGGTTCCCTGATCATGGCCGACAGGACCGTATCCTGAGGCGGTCTGATGGGGACGAGCCCGGGGATCCCTCGGCGTGTGGCCTGGATCAACTGGGCGGGCGAGTGAAGGTGGTGCGCGACACGGACATGCCCGTTCTGTGCAACCTGGAAAGCGACGAGTGCGTACGTGACCGCGGAGCGGGTGAACCCGTCGATCACGAGCTGGGTGTCGGCGGCGATCGCCCCTTGGGGGTGACGACGACGCGCGATCGGCAGGTAGAGGTCCGGATAGCGCGTCACGACCCGCCGGACGGCGTGGCGGGCCGAACCGGAGAAGGTCGGCCCCTCCTCATGCACGGTCAGATCGACCACGGCGTCGCTTCCTTCGGTCGTGACCTCCTCTTCCTGCATGCGCCCTCCAAGCACAGGTTCCGCTGGAGCGTAGTCACTCGTTCGGCCGATGGGAACCCCGAACGGCCTAGGTCCTTCGCACGAGCGCCGCGCGCCGAGGCGCGGTGACCGTGGCGCAGCAGGCCTTCTCACTCGGTTCGATCCGGCGCCGGCTCCTGTCGGGTTCGGCCTGGGTGCTCGGCACGAGGGTCCTCGGACTGGCCCTCGGCTTCGCGATGAACGGGCTGGTCGCCCGGCTCCTCGACCCCGACGAATTCGGCGCCTTCCTCCTCCTGAACACGATGGTGGTGATCGGCAGCACGCTGGCCGAGCTCGGCCTCGACCGGGCGGTGGTGCGGTTCGCGGCCGAGGCCCTCGCCCTCGGGCAGCCCGGTCGCGCCCGGCGGTCGATCCGCCTGTCGATCGGATGGGCCGCGATCGGCGCGGGAGGCGTGGCGCTCGTCCTCGCGCTCGGGGTCGGTCAGTGGTTCTTCGGAGGCGTCCTCAACCAGCCCCTCGTGTCCTCGGTGATCCCCCTCGGCGCCGCCCTGCTGTTCGCGACGGCCATGCAGTACATGTGCGCCCAGTCGTTCCTGGGCCTCTCGCGGTTCGCCCATTCCGCCATCCTGCAGACGTTCGCGTCGGACTTCGTGACGGTAGCGGTGCTCGGAGGCGTGTACCTGATCGCCCGTTCGGCCTCGCTCTCCGAGACGGTGGCGCTCATCACGCTGGCCTCCGCGGTCGTGCTGGTCGTCACCGGCGTGCTGCTGCTGCGGACGATGCGCCCGCTGCGCGGCCCGGGAACGATCGAGCGGCGGGAGCTCTTCCACGTCGCCCGCCCCCTGCTCGTCTCCAACCTCGGCATCTACCTCCTCGGGGCCGGCGTCGACCTGTGGATCCTCGGGGCGTTCCGATCGAGTTCGACGGTCGCCCTGTACGGGGCATCCTCGAAGCTCATCGTGCTGGTCGCGACGCCCACGATCATCTTCTCGGGAGTGATCCCGCCGCTCGTGTCCGAGCTCTACGCCCAGGGCAAGGTGCGCCAGCTCGAACGCACCCTGCGCGTGGGGGCGACGCTCGTGGGCGTCCCGGCCCTCCTCGTGCTACTCGTCTTCATCTTCGCGGGGCCGTGGGTGATGACGACGGTCTTCGGGTCGGCCTTCTACGCGACCGGGGCGTCCTACCTGGTCATCAAGTCGGTCGGTCGACTGGTGGCCGTCTGGACGGGCTCGTCCGGGATCGCGCTGATGATGACCGGCCACCAGAAGGACATGATGTGGACCACGATCCTGGGTGCCACCCTGAGCGTTGGCGGGGGCCTCCTCGTCACACCGCACTATGGGGCGACCGGGATCGCGGTCGCAACGGCCACCGCGCAGGTCGTGCAGAACTCCGTGCAGCTGGTGCTCGCTCGGAAGCGGCTGGGGATCTGGACGTACGTCACGATGTCCCCGAGCACGATCCGCGAGATCGTGCGTGGGCCGAAGCGACCGTCCAAGCAGGATCAAGTCACGAAGGAGCAGACACCCGATGCCGAGTGAACGCGACGACGACCGGGGGACGCCGGTGCTCGCGATCGCGGGCACCGGGCAGAACGGCGCGACCCTGCTCTGTCGGATGCTCGGCGAGGTGCCGGGGTTCGTCGCGGTGGGCGAGATCGGCAGGATCTGGGAGAAGGGCCTCGGCGAGGACGTCGAATGCAGCTGCGGCGAGCGCTTCTCCGCCTGTCCCTTCTGGGGTGCGGTCGGCGAGCGCGCGTTCGGGGGGTGGGACCGGCTCGATCCCGTGGAGTGCCATCGCCTGGCCGCGAGCATCACCTTGGGCCGCAGCCGGTTCCCTCATCCGTTCGCCTTGCCGCTCCTGCTGATGCCGTGGCTGGCGCCCCGGTTCCGCCGTGACGTGAACGCCTACGCGGCGCTCCTGGACCGCCTGTATCAGGGGGTGCGCGAGGTCTCGGGCGCCGAGGTCATCGTGGACTCGATGAAGATCCCCGCCCACATCTACCTGCTGGCGACCCAGGATCGGTTCGGCGCCCGATTCGTGCAGCTCGTCCGCGATCCTCGCGGCGTCGCGTTCTCCAACACGAAGGAGGTTCCCCGCCAGGGCTCGCGGGCGGACAAGCCGATGCGCACCACGCGCACCCCCCGCAAGACCGCGACGAAGTGGCTCTGGTTCAACCTGTCCTTCGAGGTCCTCAGGGCGCTGCGGCACCCGTTCGTGCGGCTGCGGTACGAGGCGTTCGTGCGCGATCCCGAGGCCGCCCTGCGTCTCTGCGCAGCGCAGGCCGGCCGGACGCTCACGGACGAGGACCTCGGGTTCCTTCAGGGCCGCACGGCCCGGTTGCCGGCCGGACATCTCGTGGCCGGCAATCGCATGCGCCACCAGCGCGGAGAGATCGAGCTCCGGATCGACGAGGCATGGTGCGGGGGGCTGCCCGCACCCGACCGGCGCACCGTCGAGCGCGTCACGATGCCACTCCTTCGTCGGTACGGATACACACGGGGTCGTGGTGCCACCCTCTCGGACGGCGACACCGATCGCCTATAACGGCAGCGGCGTGGCCGTGGCGGCGCTGTTCGGCGCCGTGCCCGCGAGCCCGTACTCCTGCCAGATCCCGGCGCAGAACGAGTAGTGGTCGTAGTGCTGGCCGTCCTTGGTCCCGCCGGCGATCCCTGGGCCGATCGCCGCCGCGTAGAGCAGCTGCTTGGTGCCGCTCGTGCTCTCGTCGAACGTCACGAACACCGTGACCGACGGGTCGGCGGCGGTGATCACCCCGACGACATGTGCGACCCACGAGTCGGCGAGGTTGATCCGGCTCGACCCATGGTTGGTGCCGAAGTACGCCGGGCAGTCACCACCAGAGGGGAAGGTGTGCGCGTTCCCACAGTTGTTCGGCACGATGTAGCTGAAGGACGGCAGCGACTGGAGCTGGGCATCCGACGTGAGCGGCCGATCGTTGGCCTTGCACGTGGTGTTCGCCTTGTACTGGTACGCCGGGTCATGTCCGTGGTCGTAGAGCGGATCGCTGGAGCCGGGGACGAGGTTCGGCTTGGGGTTCACTCCGCAGTTCCCACCCATCGATTCCTCGAGGTTGACCCAGCTGACGCCCTCGACGTCGAACTGATGGAACACATTGTTCGATATCGGCTTGGACGCCGTCTGCTGCCCGGCGACCATCGCCCGGTAGTCGTGAGGGGACCCGGAGAACCCGTGATAGTCCGTGAACTCCTTGCCCTGCGCGAGCATCGCGTTCATGAACGGTGCCGCGTTCTTGCCCACGATGTCGCTGCGCTTCGTGTTCTCCAGCACGATGACCGCGATCTTCGGGAGCGGCGACGTGAGGGCCTGTGCCTGCGTCGGAAGTAGGCTCGATCGTCAGCGCGATCGCACCCAGCAACGTTCCGAGCTTCCGCATCGTTCCTCCAGGGTCCTCCGAGCGGCCTACGCCGGATGCCTACCCTACAGCTTCGCTACGGAACAACACCAGTCCCACCCGCCCGATCACCGGTCGCCCGCGACGAGCGGGTCAGGACCCTGGGCCGCCTCCGCGCTCGCCCTCGATGTCCCCGCCCCAGGCGAGCACGCGCCCCATCAGACCGGGCGACCAGAGCCGGGCGGGGTGTCGCAGGCTCTGGATGAACGCGAACGCGAGGAACGTGAGCGCACCCGCAGCGAACCACCGCGTGAGCACGGAGACCCGGCGGCGGACGGCGGTCTCGGGTCCGCCCCGGTCGGGCGGCGCGCCGCGGACCTTGGATCCCTCCATGGCGGCACCCTAGCCAGCCCCGGGAGCGTCGTCCACGCGCGCAACGACAACGCCATATGTGCCGGAACGGTCAGCTCTTCGCGACCATCCGCGCGGCGATCGCGTCCACGATCAGTCCCACGACGACGTCCTCCCCCGCCCCCTCGTAGTGCGTGCCGTCCGGACGGGCGGGCCGCCCGCCGATCAGATCGTCGCAGGGAGACGCGTCGTCGTGACACACGTCGTCCGTCACGCTGAGGAAGGTGGCACGATCGGGATGCCGAAGGGCGTACCGCTGCAGGATCGCGTCCCATCGCGTAGTGATGTCGTCGTAGTGGTCGATCTGGAAACGATCCCAATCCTGGCAGCGTTCGTCCGTGCATCGTGTCCACATGCCCACCCCCGGGGGCTCGGTGGCCACGAGGAGCACGGTGGCCCCACCGGCGCCGAAGCGCCGCACGGTCGCGTCCAGGCCTGCCCGGCGGAGCGCCCAGAACCTCGGCGTGCCCGAACGGACGAGCTCCCCGTCGGCGGTGAAGAAGTCCGAGAGCGACCAGCGATCCCACCACACCACCACGTCGGGATGATCCTCGGCGATGAGCGCGTCCTGGGTCGGGATCGTCACCTGCGCGCAGCCTGCGGCCTCGTGCACCGCCTCACCGTTGGCCTTGGCGCTCGTCTCCCCCGTGACCGGGCAGCCTCCCTGCGCGGCGGAGACCACGCGCCAACCTCGCGGCGAGGTCGCGCGCTCGAACGCCGACTCCAGATGCAGCGGAACCGAGTCGCCCGTGAGCATCAGCACGGGCGTATCGGCGGAGAGCGGCGGCACGCGGGTCGCCGCCACGGAGGCGCACGCCACGAGCAACAGGACCGCGGGTACGGCGGCCAGGACGAGGCCCGGGCGGCCCACCCGCCGATGGTGGGTCCTGCGCGCAACCGGCGGCCGGCCCGTGCGGATCGGGCGCTCCACCAGGTAGTAGGAGCACGCCGAGATCACGACGGTGAGCGCCGCGGCCGTGACCCCCAGGAGCACCGCGCGTAGCCCCGTGGCGGATCGCACCCCGAGCCACACGATCAGCGGCCAATGCCAGAGGTAGATGCCGTAGGAGATCAGCCCGATCCACGCCACCGGCCTGGCCGAGAGCCCTGCCTCCGCGGCGCTGCCGCGACCTACCCATAGGGGCGCCACGATCATGAGCGTGGCCACCGAGAAGACCAGGGCCCCGCCGTCGAAGTAGTAGGCGTCGCCGGGGCGGATCACGACGAGGTCCGCCAGCACCACGAGCACGCCGATCCAGAGGATCGGCCGGCCGCGCCGCTCCAGCCAGGACCGAGGCCCGGGCGTGGCCACCCACACCGCCCCGAGGGCGCCCACCAGCGGCTCGAAGATCCGCGCGTCGGTACCCATGTACGCGCGCTCCACCCCGCCCGCGCCGAAGAGCCAGGCCATCGTGACGGCGGAGGCGATCACCCCGAACGCCGCGATCACGGTCACGTTCAGGCGCGCACGATGGAACGCGGCCAGGGCGCCCGCCAGCACCAACGGCCACAGCAGGTAGAACTGCTCTTCGATGGCCAGGGACCACGTGTGTTGGAGCGGGCTCTCGACGCCGGTGCTCACGAAGTAGCTGCTGGTCGCGATGAAACGCCAGTTGGCGAGGTAGGCGGTCGCCGCCAGCAGATCCGTGCGGATCGACGCCCGCTCGGAGTACGTCGCGCTGAGCCAGGTCACGAGCGCCACCACCAACAACAGGAGCGCCAAGGCCGGCAACAGCCGACGCACGCGACGCGACCAGAAGTCCGCCAGGGCGATCCGCCCGGTCCGCTCCATCTCGGCGATCAGCAGCGACGTGATCAGGAACCCCGAGAGCACGAAGAACACGTCCACGCCCAGATATCCGGCGGCGAACCCCGGTACCCGCAGGTGGAACAAGACCACCAGGACGACGGCGACGGCGCGCATGCCGTCCAGGGCCCGGATGTGTCCCTTCGCGCCCGGCTCACCACGTGGAAGGACGGAGGAGGCCTCGCGCATGTCCGCTAGCCGACCACCCGATACCGGTCCGACGGGGAGGCTGCGCGACGATCGTGGACGCCAACGCGGACCTCATCCCTCGTCATCGGCTCATCTTCGCCGCCATCCCGGTCGGCGGCAAACGGGGGTCCGCCGACGATCGCCGGCCGCGAGCTACCTCATCGGCGTCGGTATGCGCGACGCTGTTAGCTTCTCGATCGTGAGCGCAGGGCCGATCCCCGATGCCGACAGCGTCCGTCGCGTGGACTTCGGCTACTTCGTGCGCCCGCCGGAGGAAACGGGAACGGCGTCAGCACGCGTCGAGTCGCTCTTGGGCTACGTCGTCGTCCGCCCGGGAGGCGGGTTCCTCCTCTTCGACACCGGCATGGGGTCGGACCCCGACGTCGACCGGCACTACCGACCGGTCCGCCGCCCACTGAGCGAGGCGCTGGGGCGCGCGGGCGTGAGCCTCAACGAGGTGCTGCTCGTCGTGAATCGCCATCTGCACGTCGATCACTGTGGTGGGAACCCCGCGTTGGCGGGCCGTCCCGTGTTCGTGCAAGGGACGGAGCTCGACATCGCGCGGGTGACACCGGACTACACGTTGCCCCAGCTCATCGACTTCCCCGGGGCACGGTACGAGCGGCTCGACGGCGCGACGGAGGTCGAGCCGGGCATCCTCGTCATCCCGACGCCCGGTCACACCGACGGCCACCAGTCACTCGTGATCCACTGCGAGGAGGCACGGTCGTGCTCGCGGGCCAGACCCACGAGACGGCTTCGGCGTTCTCGGCGGACGCGCTCGCCCGGCGGGCGCGAGATGAGGGGACGAGCGACCCGTTGCCGTTCCCGCCTGCGTGGATCGAGCGGATCCTCGGATCCGACCCGGCGCGGGTGTTGTTCGCCCACGACCAGGCGGTCTGGGTTCCCGACTGAGCTGGATCGTCGCCCGCCTCGAACGATCTCGATCCGACGGAGATCGGTCGGCGGGGCGCCTCGGAGCACGAGAAGGGGCCGCGACCGCATACGCTCTCCGCGATGGATCTCCCAGCCGGCTACGACCTCCGGGCGCCGACCCTCGCCGACCTCGACGGGGTGGCGGACGTGTTCATCGCGGACGATCTCGAGGACGCCGGCGAGGTCGTCCTGGACGCAGACTTCATCCGTACCGTGTGGACCCAGGCGGACTTCGACCTCGATACCTGTGCGTGGGTCATCGTCGACGCTGCGGGGGCCATCGTGGCCTACGCGCACGTCGTTCTCGACGCGCCGGACGTGGCCGGCTCTTGGGGGCTCGTGCATCCCGCGCACCGGGGACGCGGTCTCGGCTCCTCGTTGTTGGACTTGATCGAAGGGCGCGCCGCGGAGCTGCTCGCCGGCCTCCCGGCATCGCGGCTCCGCCATTCCATCGATGCCGGGGACGGCGCCGCCGCGGCGATGCTGCGCGCCCGCGGCCTGCGGCCGATCCGGCACTTCTGGCACATGGGGATCGATCTCGAGGGATCGGTCGAGCCGGGTGACGCGCCCGCGGGGATCGTGATCGGCGGCATCGAGACCCCCGAGGGTCTACCGGTGGTGCACGCCGTCCTCGCCGAGGCGTTCGCCGAGGACTGGGGCTACCATCCCGAGCCGTTCGATCGGTGGGCCGAGGAGTACGCGAGCGATCCGACCTTCGATCCGACGCTCTGGCTGCTAGCGAAGGACGCCGAGGGGCCGGTCGGCGCGCTCGCCGCGGGTGATCACGGCTGGGTGGGCGAGGTGGGGGTTCTGCCGTCGCATCGAGGACGCGGGATCGCGGCCGCCCTGCTCCGACGCTCGTTCGCCACGTTCGCGGAGCGAGGCGTCCGCGCGCGTGATGCTGAACGTCGATGCGGAGAACCCGACCGGGGCGACGGCGCTCTACGAGCGTGTGGGGATGCGGGTCATCAAGCGATGGGACCTGTGGGAACGCGCTTCGGGTGACGTCGCGTAGCGTCTCGAGGCACGCTCATCCCTCATCGGTGCCGCGCCGAGCGTCGCGCCAGACGGACGGCGCGGCCCCCATCCGGCGCTTGAAGGCCCGGCTGAACGCCTCCTGCGAGTCGTACCCGACACGCCGCGCGATCTGACCCACGCTGAGATCCGACGACGCGAGGAGCTCGACCGCGATGTGCATCCGCCACTCCGTCAGGTAGCGGATCGGCGACAACCCGAGGACCTCCCTGAACCGCTGGTCGAGGAGCGAGCGCGAAACGGCCGCCTGGTGCGCCAGCTCCGAGACCGTCCAGTCGCGCCCTGGGTCGGCGTGCAGGCAAGCGAGCGCAGGCGCGAGCGCGGGATCGCGCAACGCGTTGATCCATCCGTGCTCGGCCGCGGGTGCCGAGGCAAGGTGGAGACGCAGCATCTCGATCAACAACAGTTCCGGGAGCCGCGTCGAGGTCGGGTCCGAAGGGGTCGAGCCCGACGAGATCGCGAGCGCGTATTCGATGCTGGCTCGGAGCCAGCGTGCGGCCGGGCCCTCCGGCAGCCGCACCACGAAGACGGACGGGAAGGCCCGCATCCGCGGGTCGAACAGCGGGTCGTTCGAGTGGAGGTAGCCGCACACGACGTCGGTCCGTTCGCCGCCTTCGCCGTGGCGCAGGACCGGAAGCGTCGGCCAGGGCGGTGGCGACAGCAGGGAGAAGATCGGCACGCTGCTGGCTTCCTCGGCCCCTCCCATCTCGTACGGGTCGCCGTACGGCAGGACGATGACGTCCCCCTCGTTCGCCCAGTGGCGTTCCCCGTCGGGGCCGGCCACCCAGCACGATCCCTGGGCGACGATGTGGAACATGATCAGCCGTTCGGCCCCCGGCCGAAGCGCCTGCGCCATCTCGCCGCCGGCGGCCGGCGACGCGAAGGCCCATCGCCTCGGTGAACTCCGAGCGGAAGAAGATCGCGCCGTCGAGCTGGAGTCCGCTGAGCGCCGCATCGAGCGGCGTCGAGGCGGCGTCGGTCGTCGTCCGCTCTGGCGTTTCGGTCATGGCCTTCGGTGTCTCCGTCATTCTCGGTCGCCGTGTCCTCACGGAGACTGAGTGTGCCATCAGGTGATCGTCCCGGTCACCGGCGAGGAAGGGAGGACGAGATGCCGTTGTTCATGGACGTGCACCGCTCGCTGCCGGAGGGCGCGACGGCGGACGATCTGATGCACGCGCACGAGGCCGATCTGCAGACCCAGGAGAAGTACGGCGTGACCTACGTCAACTTCTGGGCCGACCCGCAGGGCGGGAAGGCGTTCTGTCTGGTCGAGGCCCCCGACGCCGAGACGGCGAGCGCGGTGCACCGCGAGGCCCACGGGCTGCTCGCGGACGAGATCTACCCGGTCTTCCAAGGCTGAGCGGATCCCCGCTGCAAGACCCGAACGCGCCGGCCGCCTCCGTCCTCGTCTTCGCGGGCGGGGGCGGCCGTCGCGATCAGGCCGCCGACCCTTCCAGGCGGGCCTTGATCTTCGCGAGGTCGCTATGGATGCCGTTCGGGATATCTCGCGAAAGCTTCCAGCTCGTCAGCTTGGCGAGGAACGTCGGATCGACCATCTCGGCGCCCTTCGACAGCGTCGTCGACCCACCATCCGCGGAGAGCGAGAACCAATGATGGACGCGGCCGAGCGCGCCGGTCGAGTCCCAGGCGAACATCTTCCCCGGCACGAGGTCGGTGATGACGCTCTGCTCGTGTTGCGTCCCGAACTGCTTGGCCGTGGTCGAGAAGGTGGTACCGACCGCAACCGGACCATCGGTCGACGTCGTCACCTCGAGACCGTGTCCCGCCCACTCTCCGTGGCGGGTGAAGTCGGCGACGTAGTCGTACACACGGTCGGGTGGCCTGTCGATCGAGATCCGATCCTCGAAACGCTTCATCCTGCCGTCTCCCTCCGCGGACTCAGCCGGGCGCCCCGATGAGGCGAGCTGTCGGCGTTCTCGATCCTAGGCCGTCAGCGCGCCGTCAGCGAGCGGTTCCATCCGTCACGCGCCGGAGCCCCGGAACTCGAGCGTGTACGTCCAGCGCACGGGTTCGTCTTCGTGCTCGAACCGTAGGAGCCGGCCGATCTCGCCCCCCGGCAGCAACATCGGCAGTCCCACGTGACTGGCGTCGGGCCACAGATCCTGGCGGACGCCCTCCTCCATCCGCAGCAAGGTCACGGGGAACTCGAGCGAGCCCTCCAGCGGCCCGCGCCACGCGGGGTCCCCATCGGGTCGGAACCGGACGTACCTGGGGACCGCATGCAGGAGTAACAGCTCCCCAGGCTCCTTCCACGCCTTGCCGAAGAAGCGCCATCGCTCGCCGTCCTTGGACGTCTCGACGATCCAGCACTCGTGCCCGAACTCGTTCACCGCATGCTCTTCCGATCCGCCTCGTCGGTGCTCGCCGAGCCAGGTAGTGCGCCCGTACAACCATAGGCCAGGAGCCCGCGAAGGTCTTGTCCGACCACGTCGAACAGCTGCAGGTCCGGAAGATCTGGTCCGTCCTCGGTGCGGTTGCCTCGTGTTGGGTTTCGGTCTTGCGGGTAAGCCGGAGATGACTGGGACGAAGGAGGGAACGATGTCCACCGACATCAGCACATCGACTTCCGTCACGATCGATGCGCCCGCCGTTCGCGTGTGGGAGGCCCTGACGGACCCTGAACTGATCAAGGAGTGGTTCTTCGGGGTCGACACCGAGACCGATTGGACCGAGGGCAGCCCGATCGTGCATCGAGGCGAGTACGAGGGCGAGGCCTACGAGGACAAGGGCACGATCCTTCAGGTCGTGCCTGAACGCACGATCGTCCACACACACTGGAGCCCTCGATCCGGGTTGCCCGATGCGCCAGAGAACTATCAAGAGGTCGCCTGGACGCTCATCGAGGCGGACGACGAAACGAAGCTCACGGTGAGCGAGGTGAACCTCCCTTCCACGGACGCGAAGGCCACGTCTGAGCGAGGCTGGGCGGGCGCCCTATCGGCCCTGAAGGCCCTGCTGGAAGCGTGAGGCACCGTGCGTCGTGGTGGACCCCAGGGGATCCGAGCCCCTGACCCTTGGCTGCCAGCCAAGGTGCGCACTCGTGAGAAGCTGCAAGGGCCGGTGAGCTGGTGTCGGTCGACCAGATGTCGTCGCCGGGCGCCAACTCTCCGAACTAGAGTCGGTCGTCGATGCCAACGGCAGATCAACCCGTAGGTCACTTCGTCCGCCCACTGAGTCCGGAGCTGCTCGTTGTTGCCGACGCCCTCGATGAAGCCGTCGACTCCTGCCTGACTCAGCGCAACGAGACAGCACCTGATCTTCAAGGCGGCCGCGGCGCTGGCGGCGCTGCTGCGCTCGCTCGGGTTCGAGAAGGTGACGGTGGTGTTCGAGCAGCCACCGGCGACGTGAACCGCGCACGGCTGCGCGAACTGGGCTTCGAGCTCGGCGCTCGCGCCGAGGCCGGCGTGTCCGACGAGGGTGCGTGGTTCGCGACGGCGCCGGACGGCGCGCCGGTGGTGCTCAAGTGGTTCCCGGACGAGACCGTCGCCGAGCGCTATGCGGTCCTGCTCCCCGGCCTCGACGAGCTCCGATCACGCGGCGTCCCGGTGCCGGAGTACCCGCACGTCCTCGCCGTCGACGGCTGGACGCTGTCGGCGCAGCAGGTCCTGCCGGGTGCGTCGGTGCGCAACCCGTCACCGGCGATGGTGGAGCAGGTGGTCGAGTGCGTCGCCGCCATGGCCGGTGTCGCCTGTCCGCTGCCGGCGCCGGACCTGCGCCCCTGGGGTGCGTCCGTCGTGCACACGCTCACCGTCGGCGTGGACGGATGGGCGATGCACGAGCCGCTGCGCACCGGGGGTCGACGCAGCGCGGCGGTGCTCGACCGCGTGGAGGCCGTCGGCGCCGACGCCGACCCGGCGTGGTTCCCGACCGACGGACTCGTGCACCTGGACCTGCACACCGACAACATCCTCGCCGGCGACGACGGCACCCTCACCGGGATCATCGACTGGGAGGGCGCGTGCGCCGGCGATCCTCGCTTCGATCTCGTCACGTTCGCGTACGACCTCGACGGGCACGATCAACCGATCTGGGACGTCGTCGAGGCCACCGGCATCGAGCCGCGCGTGCTTCGGGCGTACGTCGCCCACCACGCGCTGCGGTTCACGTCCTGGCAGATCCGCCACCACACCGACGACGTGCGCCGCCAGCTCGACCGCGCCGAGCGCGTCCTCGATCGGTACGAGGCCTAGCGTCGAGCGATCGTCTGATCTGGGCCCTGTCCCTTGCCGGCTAGGTTTCCCTAGGTAGTCCTTGAGGATCACTGCCGTGCCGTCTCCGTGCCAAGCGGCGACAACATGGTCGGAACGCCCCGGCCTCACGCATCGCCGTAACGGACGATGCCGCTCGACTGTCGCGCAGCCTCTGTGTGAGACGGTTGGGTTGACGACGCTGCAGGCGTGCGCACGAAGGGAGTCAGCCGAATGAGGATCGCGGTGCTGGGGGCCGGCGGTGGAGGGCTAGCGGTCGCCTACGAGTGGGCGAGTCAGGGGCATGAGGTCGCGCTGTACGCACAACATGCCCATGAGCACCATCTGGTGCCGGTCCGCGAGCGCGGCGGGATCCAAGCCGAGGGCAAGCTTGAGGGGTTCGTCTCTCTGGCGACGGTCACCACCGACATCGCCGAGGCGCTGGACGGTGTGGACGTGGTCTTCGTCGTCGGCCCCGCCTATGCCACAGAGCCGTTCGGCCGTGACACTCGCGGTCACCTGCGCCCCGGGATGACCGTCGTGGTCTGCCCCAGTTCGTGCGTCGGCAGTCTGGCCTTCAAGCACGCCGCGGGGTTGGACCTCCATGACGAGAGCGTCGTCGTGGGCGAGACCAGCACGCTGCCGTACGCCGCACGCGCATCGATGCACGCCAGTGTGCGGATCTTCCACCGGTTCGACACCGGCTTCTCGGCCGCTGCCGCCCCGCGCAGCAACACACCTCGCCTGCTCGAGGTCCTGCGGCAGGTGTACCGCAACACCGACGAGGCCGCGGGGATCTTCCAGACCACGCTGCAGAACGGCAACCCGGTCATCCATCCGGCCGTCACCTTGCTCAACGCCGCCCTCATCGAACGCACGGGTGGTGACTTCATGTTCTATGAGGAAGGGGTTACCGAGGCGGTCGGTCGCCTCATGAAGGCGGTCGACGGCGAGCGGCTATCCGTCGCCAGGGCCTTGGGCGTGGAGATCCTCGCCGAGCCGGATCTCGGGGTTCGGCAGGGCTACATGAGCGAGTCCAACTACTCCACCGGCTACTCCACCGCACCAGGCTTTCGTGGCATCAAGGCGCAGGACGAGCTTCATCACCGCTACCTGACCGAGGACGTGGGCTACTCGATGGTGTTCCTCACCGACCTGGCTCGGCACCTGTCGGTGCCGACCCCCACCATGGATGCCGTCATCCGCATCGCCTCGATCGTCGCGGGCGAAGACTTCGCCACCGAGCGTGCCCGCACGATGGACAAGATGGGCCTGTCCGGCCTGACGCGAGAACAGCTCGCGGTGTACTGACTGCATGGTAGACAGTGGACCCAGGGGGATTCGAACCCCTGACCTCTTGGCTGCCAGCCAAGCGCTCTACCAGCTGAGCTATGGGCCCGCGGGCATCGAGTGTAGGCGACGCCGGGTGCCCCAGCCAATCACGCCCGCGGGAGATGCGGAAGGCGCGGCGCCCCAGGGAACCTGGGGCGCCGCACCGTTTCCGTCGGTCGAGCGGATCAGGTAGCGACGTCGATCGCGCCGAACAACCCGTGGCTCTCGTCCTGCGGGCCCGCCGTGAAGTACAGCGAGTTCGTGGGTCCGGCGGCACCTCCGTTGCCGAAGCCGATGGCCCACAGCCCGTCGATCCAGACCGGGTCGCCGTTGGGCTTGCGCAGCACGCCGTCGTGGTGGAACGCCATACCGTCCCAGGCGTAGGCGTTGATGCGGCCGTCGCCGAAGTTCCCCACGAGCAGGTCCCCGCTGAAGCGCCCGAAGTCGTCCGGGGCCCACGCGAGCCCCCACGGCGCATCCAGCGCTCCGCGGCTGGCCACACGACCGAGCAGCGTGCCGTCGGTGCTGTACATGTCGACGAACCCTCGGCCGGCCCCGCCGAGCTCGTCCTCGGCCGCGGCGTCCTGCTTCGCGTAGGTCACGAAGATGTGATCGCCGATGGCCTGGATCCCGAACGGCGCGTAACGCGCCGGGAGCGACGGGTCCTTGAACGCGCCCATCAGCACCTGGTGGAAGGACGCGTCGAAGACGTCCACGCGCGCGTTGTGGAAGTCGGCCGCGTAGAGCATGTCGCCCGCCGACGTCGACGCGATCGCGAGGCCCTTGAAGATCGCGTCCTGACCGTGGCGGTTCACGACCGTGAACGCGCGCGTCGAGGTACCTGGTCCGGGCACGCCCGGGTTCCAGCCGCGGATCGTGCCGGCCTCCGTGTCGAACAGGAACAGCGATGGTCCAGAGCTGCCGCCGTTGCTGACCACGAAGCCGGGACCGCCATTGAATACGGTGCCGGTGGGTGCGCCGCCCACGCGCACCACGAGCGGGATCGCGTTGCCCATCCCGTCGTAGAGCGTGGAGCGGTTCGTGCCGTTATCCGCGACCCACCACGGCGTGGAGGGCCCGGCCGAGAGCCCCCACGCGTTCACCAGATGCTTGTCGAGATGGCTCGCCATCCCCGGAACGTCCGAGACGAGCTTGCTGACCCGGTACGCGTTGGCGTTGGGACCAGCCGAGGACGTCGCGGGAGCGAGGAAGAACAGGAGCAGCGGAGCAAGGAACAACATAGAACGAGCGCGTACGCGCATGGATACCTCCCCGAAGGCCGACGGTCTTCAACCCGGCAGGATGCCGATCTCCCCGCGGTCCGAGATCGGGTGCCGGACCGAGGTACTACGGACGGCATCGCGAGAAGGTTCGACGGATGCCGGATGTTCACCTGGCCCGGCGATCGCAGCTAGCGCGCCCCCGAGGCGGCGTCCGCTCCTGCCCACGCGAGCTTGGGCGCGTCGGCCCACAGCCGTTCGAGGTCGTAGTAGTCGCGCTCCTCCTCACCGAAGACGTGCACGACCACGTCGATGAAGTCCAGCAACCACCAACCGCCTTCCGGCTCGCCCTCGCGCCGAACCGGCTTCACGCCCAGCCCGCGTGCCGCCTCCTCCACCGCATCGATCACGGTCTTGATCTGGCGCTGACTCCCGGCCGAACAGATGACGAAATAGTCGGTGATCACGATGATCCGGCTCACGTCGAGCACGGCGATGCGCTCCGCCTGCTTCTCGGCGGCGGCACGGGCAGCGGCCAGCGCGACCTCACGGCTCGGCGGGAGCTCTCCGCCCCGCGCCCCCGTATGTGTCTGCGCTCCGCTCAAGCCGTGAAGTCCTTCCCCACCACGATGGTGATGTCGCCCACGCCCGATGGTACCGAGGATGCGAGGACTTGGCCGACGCCCAGGGCCTCCCGGGCGCGCTGGGCATCCCCCACGTTCTGCTTGCCGTTGGCGAAGATGTCGGTCGACGGGATATCGAAGGACTGCGCGTTCTGGGAGATCACCACGCGGAACCCGGCTGGGATGATCTTGCGGGCCACCTGCTCCCCCACGCCCGGCGCGCCGTTGCCGTTCTGCACGATGGCCGGGATCGGGGTCGGCGTTCCCCAGGTCGCCCCGACGAGCGCGTCGAGCGAGGGCTGCTGCGCGACCTCGAGCGTGCCCGCCACCATCTGCGTCGGCATCGCGACCGTCCGCGCGCCGGTCGCCCCGTCGAGTGTCCTCTGCACCGAGGGCAACGGCGTCGAGTCCACGACGTCCGAGGGCTGCAGGGTGGGCGGCTGGGCGAGGAGCGCGGTGAGCATGGTCGCCCATCTGAGGTCGGGGTCGCCCCCCTTGGCGCGCATCAGGGCCGAGGCCTTGATCCCGTTCAGCTCGACGTCGCCGGGACCGAGCACGCCCGCGGGCGTCACCACGGCGAGCGGGAGGCGAACCGTGATGCCGCCGGACCGATCCACCATCCGGGCGAACCCGTCCAGGTTCATCTCGACGTAGTCGGGGGCCCAGGCACCGACTTCGTTCGCGAGCGCCACCTGCATGCTGGGGCCGGGCAGGTCCGCCACGTCGGTCGCCGGCGTCTCGCCCTGTCCCGGCACGATGACCGTGAGGCCCGACGGGGTAGGCATCGTCGCGGCGGGATGACCTCCACCGAGGGAGCCGATCACGGCGAGGTAGGGCGCCGAGCCGCCGATGAGGTTGAACGCGAGCAGCCTGGGTGCGGCCGGTCCCCCGCTGGCCGCTTCCGTCGGTCTGACGGGACAGCCGACGCATGAGTCACGGGAGGAAGCGAGCGCCCACCAGGTGCCGGCAGCCGCCAGCGCCACGACGACGGCGACGATCACCCCGACACGCCCTCGGCGGCGACGCGCGGTGCGTTGGGCCCGGGAGGCCCGCACCGGCCCGCCCGGGGTCTCCTCGGGCGTCACCGGTAGAGCCCCGCCTTCTCGATGTAGGACTTCACGCCTTCGGGCACGAGGTAGCGGATGGGGCGGGCTGCCCCCACGCGCATCCTGATGTCCGTCGAGGAGATCGCCAGCGCCGGGATGTTCATGACGGTGATGTCCGGGTTGTGCTGGGGGGCGTGGGCCTCGAAGGCCGCGATGTCGTAACCCGGGCGCGTCGCCGCGATGAAGTGGGCGAGCGCGAAGAGGTCGTCGGGCTGCTTCCACTGGAAGATCTCGAGGACGGCGTCCGCGCCCGTGACGAAGAAGAGGTCCGCGTCGGCGCCGAGTTCATCCTTCAATCCACGCAGGGTATCGACCGTGTAGGTGGGGCCGTCGCGATCCACCTCCATCCTCGAGACGCGGAACAGCGGGTTGGAGGCCGTCGCGATCACCGTCATCAGGTACCGGTCCTCCGGCGGGGACACCACCCCGTGCTCCTTCATCCAGGGCTGCCCGGTGGGCACGAAGATCACCCCATCCAGTCCGAACTGGTTGAGGGCTTCCTCGGCGGTCACGAGGTGGCCGTAGTGGATGGGGTCGAAGGTGCCGCCCATGACCCCCAGGCGTGTTCCCACCCGCCTATCCTAGCCACGCCTCCAGGTCGTTCACGTGCTTGGCGTAGTGAAGCGGACCGCTCTCCTCGAACCATTCCCAGGCGTCGGAGGTCATATCCGGCAGCGTGGCGAATCCCTCGCGCGCCTTCAACCGTGAGGCCTCGCATCCGGCGCGCACGGTGGCCGGCTCCATCGTGCGCGACAGCAGGAACCAGGCGTGGTTCACGTCGGCGATCACGAGGGCGTCCTCGGTGGTGCGGTCGAACGTCCCATCGCGGACCTCGCCCAGGACCCGCGCGCAGTCGGCGAGCCAGCCCCCCACGTGGAACATCGCGTCCTTGGGCGACCATCCGTCGGGCGTGAGGGTTGGCTCCTCGAACCGCTCCTCGGGCACACGCGCGAACAACGCCTGCAGCCGTCGCCACCCCTCCTCCTCCTCGGCCAACAGCCGGGCGGCGTCCACTCAGCCCTCCTCCGCCTCGTGGTCGCGGGGTCGCTCGTCGGGGAGGAACTCGAAGACCTTCTCTCGGATCACGACCTCGTCGCCGTGGTGGGCTCCCAACGAGACGAGCTTGCGTTCGACGCCCTCCTTCTTCAGGCGACGCCCCAGCTCCGCGGCGTCGCCCTCGTCCTCGAGGTCGGCCTCCATCACCCAGCGCTCGACGTTGCGGCCGACGACGTGCCAGCGGCCGGCGTCGTCGCGGGTCACCGTGAACTTGGGACGCCCGGGCCGCAGGACCACGTGGGCCGCGCGCTCGGGCGCTGCGGCCGCCGCCTCCTTGGTCAGGAGCCCCAACCGCTCCAGCAGCGTGTCGATCCCCTGGCCGGTCATCGCCGAGACCACCAGCGCGCCCGGGCCGAGGTCGACCGCGACCTCGTCGGCATCGTCAACGAGGTCGGCCTTGGCGGCCACCAGGAGCGACGGCCGAGCCACGAGGATGGGGTCGTAGGCCGCGAGCTCGGCACGCAGGATCGCCAGGTCGGCGACGGGATCCTCCGCGGCGAGGTCGACCACGAGGACCAGCGCGCGGCACCGCACGATGTGGCGTAGGAACCGGTGCCCGAGCCCGCGGCCCTCACTGGCGCCCTCCACGAGCCCCGGGATGTCCGCAACCACGAAGCGATCGGCGTCCCCGCCCGCCACGCCCAGGTTGGGCGTGAGCGTCGTGAACGGGTAGTTGGCGATCTTGGGCTTCGCGGCGGTGAGCCGCGCGAGGAGCGTGGACTTCCCCGCGTTCGGAAGGCCCACGAGACCGACGTCGGCCACCGTGCGCAACTCGACCGTGAGGGTCTTGGTCTCGCCGGCCTCGCCCGGCTCGGCGGAGCGAGGGACCCGGTTGCGCGGGCCGGCGAACGCCACGTTGCCGCGCCCGCCACGACCGCCGCGGGCCACGACCGCCCTCGCGCCCTCCCCGACGAGATCGGCGAGCAGTCCCTGTTCGTCGAAGACGACCGTGCCGTCGGGCACGGGCAGGACGAGATCGCCGCCGGAGGCCCCGTCGCGCTTGGTGCTCCGGCCCGCCTCCCCGTGGTTCGCGCGCTGATGGGGGTGCTCGGCCAGCCAGGAGAGGTCGTGCACCCCGCGCATCACCTCGAAGATCACCGAGCCGCCGTCGCCCCCGTTACCCCCGTCGGGACCGCCGCGGGGCTTGTACGGCTCGCTGTGCAGGTGCGCCGAGCCGTTGCCGCCTCGACCCGCCTCCGCGAACACCCTGCACTCGTCCACGAACGCCATGTCGCCCAGCTTAGGTGGTCGCACGCAGGGCCGGCCGTCATCATGAGCGGCATGAGCGCGCCCGAACCCACGACGGTGTGGATGGTGCACCTCGCCCGCGGTGCGGTCGACGACGACCTCAAGGGCACGCTCGAGGCTAGCGAGGACGGTCTGCGCTTCGTCGCGAGCCGCAAGAACGCGGAGGAAGTGATCCCCTATGCCGCGATCCGCCAGGTCAAGCGGTTGCGGATGAGTCCGGTCCTCATGGTGGAGTGGGAGGACGAGGATCGGCGGCGCACCGCCTTCTATTTCTCCCAGCCGCCGCCGCTGCATCCCGCGGCGGGCGAGTCTAAGGATCCGACGGAGAGGCCCGAGCGCATCTCTCCGCTGCCCTTCAAGCGCAGCGGCAAGCGGAAGGCCCAGCGTGTGAACGCCACCTACCTCCAGCAAGCGGGGATGAGCAAGCGGGACCTGATCCAGTCGTGGGCCGAAGCCGTGCAGGAACGGGTGCGCGCCGGTCGCTGAGCCGGTTACTCGGCCGGGACGACCGAGGCGATCTTGCGTCCGCGGGACTCGTGGTACGCGATGTTGCCGTCACGCAGGGCGAACAAGGTGTCGTCGCTCCCCTTGCCCACGCCGTCACCGGGGTGGATCCGTGTGCCGCGCTGACGCACGATGACGGAGCCCGCGGTGACCGTCTCGCCACCGTAGGCCTTCACGCCCAGGCGCTTCGCGTTCGAATCGCGGCCGTTGCGGGACGAGCCGCCGCCCTTCTTGTGTGCCATAAGACCTCCAGGGTAGCAAACGGGCCGTGCGGCCCTACTCGGCGGCCTCCGCATCCGCTGTCGCGACCTCGGCGGGCTCCGGCGCATCCTCGGGTGTCTCGGGCTCGGTCTCCTCCACCTTCTCCGCCTTGGGTTCGGCCTTCTTGGCGGCCGCCTTCTTCGGCGCCCCGCCGAGCGATACGTCCTGGATCTCGAGGAGGGTCAGCAGCTGGCGATGGCCGCCGCGCTTGGCGTAGCCCGTCTTGGGCCGGTACTTGAAGATCTTGACCTTCTCGCCCTTCTTCTCGCCCAACGGCGCGGCCGTGACCGTGGCCTTCGCGGCCTCCGACCCCACATGCGTCGTGCCGTCGTCGTCGACCACCAGGATGGGGTGGAAGGTGAGCGTCTCGCCCTCGTGGACGAGCTTCTCCACCTCGATCACGTCGCCCGCCTGCACCTTCTGCTGTTTGCCGCCCGTCTTGATCACCGCGTACATCGTCATCCCTCCGGAATCACGTTTCGTAGTTGACCAGGATGCCCCGGCCTTCGCAGGTGGGGCAGGTCTCGGAGAACGACTCGACCAGACCGCCGGACACGCGCTTGCGCGTGACCTGCATCAACCCGAGCGGCCCGATCTCGAACACCTGCGACCTGGTCTTGTCCAAGGCCAGGGCGTCCTTCATGGTGTCCTCGACCTGCTTCTTGTTCTTCTCCAGCAGCATATCGATGAAGTCGATCACGATGATGCCGCCGATGTCCCGGAGCCGCAGCTGACGGGCCACCTCCTTGGCCCCCTCGAGGTTGGTGTTCACCACCGTCTCCTCGAGGTTGGTCTTGCCCACCGACTTGCCGGTGTTCACGTCGACGATCGTCATGGCCTCGGTCCGCTCGATGATCAGGTAGCCGCCCGAGGGCAGCCAGACCTTGCGGTCGAGCGCCTTGTGGATCTGTTCCACGATCCGGTGCTCCTCGAAGGCGGGGAGCTTGCCCTGGGTGAGCCGGACCTTGGGCTCGAGGTCGGGCGCGACGTCGCGGACGTAGCCCATGATCTTCTCGTGCACGCGTGGTGAGTCCGTGACCAGCTCGCGGTACTCCTCGTCGGTGAAGAGGTCGCGGAAGACGCGCACCGTGAGCTCCGGCTCCTCGTAGAGGACCTCGGGGGCCTTCACCTTCTTCGCCTGCTTCTGGATCTCGTTCCATTGGCGCACCAGGCGGTCGAGGTCGCGCGTGAGGTTCTCCTCGCTGGCGCCCTCGGCGGCGGTGCGCACGATCACCCCATGCCCATCGGGCTTGATCTTGCGCATGATCGACTTCAACCGCTTGCGTTCCTCGTCGGGGAGGCGCCGGCTGATCCCGGAGAGGCTCTGATCGGGGGCGAAGACGAGGTAGCGCCCCGGCAGGGAGATCTGCGCGGTGAGCCGCGCCCCCTTGCCGCCCATCGGATCCTTGGTCACCTGGACCATCACGCCCTGTCCGGACTTCAGCACCTGCTCGATGCGCGGCGCCGGACCCTCGAGGTCCTCAGGCCGGTAGTTCACCTCGCCCGCATACAGGACGCCGTTGCGTCCGCGGCCGATGTCGACGAACGCCGCCTCCATGCCCGGCAGCACGTTCTGCACGCGCCCCAGGTAGACGTTGCCCACCATCGACGTGGCGCCGGTCCGCGTGACGTAGTGCTGGACGAGGATCTCCTCTTCGAGGACCGCGATCTGGTCGCGGTCGCCGTGCTCGGTGATCACCATGAGCTTGTCCGTGATGCGCGGCGGCAACGGCTCGGGCTCGCGCCGCCGGCGGCGATCGCCGCCCACACGACCCGTGCGGCTACGGCTACTGCGGATCCCGCGAGTGGGCCCGCCGGAGGCCACCTGCTCCTCGACGGACATAGGCTTGGAGCGGCCCTTGCCCTGCTTGGGGGTGGCCTCTTTGGTGGTGGCAGCATCTCTCGTGGGTGCGGCTCCTTCGGGGGTCACCTTCCCGGCCCCGCCTCGCGAACCGCGTCTGCGACGGTGCGAACCGGAGGATCCGCTCCCGGTTGATCCGGAGGCCGCGGCGTCGGGAAGGGCGTCCTCGCGCTGCGTGTCGGGGGTCTCTACGGTGGGAGCCTCGTCGTCGTCGGCCCCCATGTCGGCCTGCGTCGTCGATGCGGCCGAAGCCGAGCGTCCTCCACGTCCGCGGCCGCCGCGCCGGCGCCGCTTGCGCGCCCCTGTGGCCGTGCCCGACGCCCCCGACGTCGGCTCGTCGGCTCCCGTGGACTGCGGTTCCGCCTCGGGGCTGGACGTGGGCACGTCCGAGGTGGTCCTGGGCTGACGTGTACGGGCCGGGCGGGCCGGGCGAGGCTCCTGCTCAGCCGGAGCCTCGGTCTGCGTGGGCTCCTTCGTCACCGTGGAGGAGCCGGAACCGGCGCCGCGGCCCCGCCCACCCCGGCTGCGTGAACGGGAAGCGGCCGGCGGGTCGGCGGCGGTATCGCCATCGGGGGATGACCGAGGGGCCTCGGGCTTCTCCGCCATCGTGCCGGTCGATGCCGCCGACGGCTTCGCCTCCCTCGCCGCGGGGCTGCGACGCGCGCGCTTGGGCTCGGTGGGCGGCTCTGTCGGCTCGGCGATCGCGGACTTGGGCGCTGCGGCCTTCTCGGTCTTCGTCGTGACCTTGGGGATCGGGGCCCCGCGCTTGAATGCGGCCGCGCGCTCGGCGGCAGCGGTATCGGTCGGACGATCGGTCGCGGGCGCGCTGGGCGCCGCGACGTCGGTCTCGTGGTCCATATAGGGGTTACTCCCTTCGCTCTGCGCGAGGGGGCAGGCCGGACTGGATGCTGGTGGACCGCACCATCGAGATGCCGAGCACCTCGGAGGATGATCTCTGCGGTTCGTTCAGCGGACCCGCGCTGCGACGTTCACACCCGTCGCGCGCCGGGCCGCGCGCGTCATCGCGCACCCGGTCGTCCTTGTCCGGCGCTCGCGTTCCGCGCCTCCGAACGATCTCCGATCGCTCGGCGCGGCGGTCGCGCGCCACCTCGACGTCTTGCTGGATCCCGCTGGGAGCCGACCGATCGTCGACCTTCCCGCGGGCACATCTGACGTGCAGCATAACAGCCGAGATCGTCGTCCCCGCCGAAGCACCGGCGACCTCCCACGGGTCGCTGTAGTGCGAACAGGGTTGCGCTCCAGCGCTACCGGACTAGTCCGTTCGGGGCATCTCACCCCTCGTCTGTCCCCCATGGGGAACCCTGCGTACGGCGTATGGGCGCGGTAGGCCCGGATACCGACACTTCCTGTATGTCCCTGCACATCTCCACGTTCCGTACGGCCACCCGGCCGGTCCGGGTGTTGGTCGTCGATGACAACGAGGGGTTCCGCGAATCGCTCGTGATGTTGCTCGACACCGAGGAGCTGCACGTGGTGGGCCAGGGCAGCGACGGCGAGGAGGCGATGGGCCTCGTGGACGCCCTCTCCCCCGACGTGGTGCTCATGGACGTGCGGATGCCCATGACCGACGGGATCGAGGCCACCCGCCGCATCAAGGCGCACTACCCCCACATCGGGATCGTCGCGCTCACGGGCTCGGAGGACCAGCGAGCGGTGCGCGACATGTTGGTGGCCGGCGCGAGCGGCTACGTCCTGAAGGACTCCGACGGCGACGAGATCCTGAACGCGGTCCATCAGGCGGCGATGGGTGGCGGCGTGATCTCCCCCGAGGTCACCCCCACCGTGATCGACGAGCTCACGGAGGCCCTCGAACGCGAGCGGCGCCGCACCCGCCAACTCGAGGTGGCGCAGGAGGCGCTCCTCGAGCGTTCGGCGCGCCGCCACGAGCTCGTCTCCCGCCTCGGACACGAGCTCCGGACCCCGGTCACGGTGATCCTGGGCATGGCGCAGACCCTCGCGAAGGGCACGGCGCCCCTGGAGGAGCGCCCGGTGATCCTGGAGACGCTCGTCGACCGCGCCGAGGCGCTCGCCCGGCTCGTCCAGCGGTTCGAGGCCGCCGTAGAGGCCGGCCTCACGGAGTGGGCGGACGTGACCCAGGTGGCCCGCGAGGTGGCCGAGCTCCACGAGCGGGTGGAGGTGGACGCCCCGCCCGGACCCGCCATGGCCAGCCTGAACCGCACGGCCGCCAAGCGGATCCTCGAGGAGCTCGTCGAGAACGCCCTCGCGTTCTCCGCCGCCACGTCGAAGGTCACGATCGCCGTGAGCACGGACGGCGGCTCGCCCGAGGTGCGCGTCGTCGACCACGGCGGCGGGGTGGCGCCCACGGTCCTCCCGCGCATCTTCGACCCCCTCGAGCAGGGCGAGGAGCTCAACACCCGGACGCACCAGGGCGTCGGGCTCGGCCTCACGCTCGCGCGGATGTCGGCACGTGCGATGGACGGCGACGTGGTGCTCGAGTCGACGGGACCGCACGGCTCCACGTTCCTGTGGGCCGTGTCGCAGCCGCCGCTCACTTGAAGCGGCGCATGTGCACGTTCAGCAGGATCCCGATCGCGATGAAGTTCGCGAGCATCTGGGACCCCCCGTAGCTGACGAACGGTAAGGGGATGCCCGTGATGGGCATGATCCCGATCACCATCCCGACGTTCACGAACATCTGGATCGCGAACATCGACGCGATGCCCGAGGCGAGGTACGTCCCGAACGGATCCTTCGACAGGTGCGCGATGCGGATCGCGCGCCAGAGCAGGATCCCGTAGAGGCCCAGGAAGACGGCGCATCCCACGAAGCCGAACTCCTCGCCGGCGACGGTGAAGATGAAGTCGGTGTGCTGCTCGGGCACGAAGTCGAGGTTCGTCTGGCTGCCGGAGCCGTATCCGCGGCCCATCATCCCGCCGGAGCCCGACCGCGATCTCGGCCTGGTTCCGGTTGTAGTTCGTGGTACGGGTGTCGTGCGTCGGATCCAGGAACCCCGTGAGCCGGGCGAGCTGGTAGTCCTTGATCACGCCCAGCTGGAACGCGAGGAAGAGCGCGATCACGGCCGTGAGACCGAGCGCCAGGAGGTGGCGCGGGCGCGTGCCCGCCACCACGAGCATCCCGCCCAGGATCGCCACGAGCACGATCGTCGTGCCGATGTCGGGCTGCAGGAACACGAGCGCCATCGGTATCCCCGCGATCGCGCACACGCGCAGGACGTCGCGCAGGGTGGGGACGGGAGACTTCAGCTCCGAGAGCACCGCGGCCAGCATGATGATGAGTCCGACCTTCACGAACTCCGAAGGCGTGATCTGGAAGCCGCCGAGCGAGAACCAGCGCTGGGCGGCCGTCGTGTCCCCGAGCGGCGTCGAGCCGATCCCGGGGATCCGCACGAGGATCAGCGTCACGATCATCCCGCCGTAGATGAACCCGGCGTACACCTTCAGGAAGCGATAGTCGAAGCTCGCCAACAGCAGCATCAGCACGACCCCGATGGCGGCCGTCACCATCTGCTTCTGCACGCGGGCGAACTGGCTCTCCCCCTCGCCGATCAGCGTGGTCTTCGTGGCGGAGTAGAGCAGGAAGAACCCCGCCACCACGATCAGGCCCGTGACCAGGATCAGGATCAGGTCCAGGTGCCTGATCGGCCTCCGCTCCTCCGTGGCGATGCGTCCCGCGACGAGATCCATCAGTCCTGCAACCCCCCGTTGACGTTGCCGCTGACGGTGAGCCCGAAGAGGTGCTCGTAGATGTGGCGCGCGATGGGCGCCGCGGTCTGCGAGCCGTACCCACCCTGCTCCACCATCACGACCACGGCGTACTTCGGGTTGCCCGCCGGCGCGAACGAGGCGAACCACGAGGTGGACTGGAACGGGGGTCGTTCGGCCGTGCCGGTCTTGCCCGCGATCGGATAGGTGCTGAGCGGGAAGCCGGAGAACGCGGTGCTCGCGGTTCCCCCCGTGGGCACCGTGGCGAGCGCCGACCGGATGTACTGGAGTTGGGCGTCGGTGTACGGGAGCTTCGTGTCGCAGTGGCCGCCCACCGTCTTCACCACGTCCTTGCTCGCGTCCACGATCTTGTCCACGACATGCGGGCGACACAGGTGCCCGCCGTTCGCGATCGCCGAGTAGGCCGCGGCCATCTGGAGCGGCGTCACGAGCGTGTCGCCCGAGCCGATCGAGAGCAGGATGTCGCCGCCCGGGATCCACCCGTCCGGGTACACGTCAGGATGATCCGCGGCGAACTGCGCGTCGGGGATCACGCCGCTCTCCTCAGCCGGAAGGTCGACCCCGGTGGGCTTGTTGAAGCCCCACTGCCGGAGATCACGCTGGAACGGCTCGTTGTTGGTCCCGAACGAGTTCTCCCGCCACCGCGCCCAGAAGTCGTACCCGAACTGGTAGAAGACGGTGTCACACGAGATCTCGAGCGCGTGGTTGACGTACATATACCCGAGGCCCGTGCTCGACCAGTTCGTGAAGACCGCTCCCGAGGTGTCGCCCGGCGCCGTCCACGTGGCGGGGCAGTCGTAGGCGTTGTTGAACGATGCGACACCCTCCTTCTCCGCCGTGAGCGCGACGATGGGCTTGAAGATGGACCCCGGCTTATAGGTGAGCCCGATCGTCCGGTTGATCGAGGGCGCCTGGGCGCTCTTGAAGAGATACCGGGACTCATCCGGGGTGAGGCCCTTCACGAACCAACTCGGGTCGTACGTGGGCCAGGACGCCATCGCGACGACGCCCCCCGTCTGCACGTCCATCACGACTGCGGCGCCCGCGGGCGCCTGGAGGTAGAGGCCCTTCCCCCCGGCCTGGTCCACCTGGTTCCGCGCGTTCTCCAAGCCGCGGACGAGCTCGTCCTCGACGGCCTTCTGCACCTTGGAGTCGATCGTGAGGTCGAGCGTGTCGCCGGGCGTAGGGGGGATGGCGCCGAGGGCACGGATCGTGTCGCCGTTGGCGTTCACGATGAACTTCTGCTCGCCGTTCGTGCCGCGCAGGTACCTCTCGTACTGCAGCTCCAAGCCGGCCCGCCCGACGAGGTCGCTCTGCCCGTAGCCCTTGTACTGCGGGCTGTTCAGCTGCTCCTTCTGGATCTGCCCGAGGTACCCGAGCACGTGGGCCGCCTCCGACCCGAGCGGGTAGTCGCGCACGTAGGCCTTGGTGACCTGAACGCCGGGGAACTCGCTCTGCCGTTCCGAGATGTAGTCGTAGACCGTCTGCTTCACGAACTCCGCGACCGGTTTCGGCTGGAACGGGTAGTAGCGGGGATCGTTGATGCGTGCCCGGAGCTCCGACACGGGGATCTTCAGCAGCTCGGAGAGCCGCTTCAGGACGGCGTCCGTGCGACCGCTCGCCTCGAGGGTCTGCAGGTCCACGCGCACCTCGAGGCTGAGGCGGTTCGTCACCAGGGTCTTGTGGTCGGCGGAGCGGATGTCGCCCCGCAGGGCGTCGCTCTCGACGATGCGGGTGCGGTTGTTGTCGGCCTCCACCTGGAACTGCTCGGTGGCGAGCACCTGGAGGAACCACAGGCGCGTGCCGAGGGCGCGCGAACATCACCGCCACCAGCAGGGCCAGCACCTTGAGACGCGACGAAGACTTCTCCATACCTAGTAGCGCACCACTCTCTTGGGACGGGATCCTTCGAGCATTCGTCGCAGGAGGGGGTAGAAGATGGGGGTGAGGATCGCCCCGTACAGCGCGGTGAGCAGGCAGACCTTCACCGCGTAACCCAGCGGCTCGTCGTACTGGCCCAGCAACGTGGCCATGACCTGCCAGAACGCGGTCCCGATGAAGGTCCCCGCCGCCACCAGCGCCGTGGGCAGGAGCGGGGACGGACTCACGATGTACTGGCGCGCGAGACCCATCGCGTATCCGAGCAAGGTGAGCGTCAGGGCCGTGATGCCTTTGGGCGTGTTCAGGAGGAAGTCCTGCGCCATCCCGCCCACGAAGCCCACGACGGCGCCCTCACGCGGCCCTTCCAGGATCGCCACGATGATCGTGACGAGGTACATCAGCTCGGGCTTCACCCCCAACAGCTTCATCTGCGCGAAGACGGTCGACTGCAGCAGGAGCGCGGTGACGATCACCACCGCGATGGACAGGACGCGGCGCGTCACGAGCAGCTCGTCCTGGCCTGGAGCACCAGCACGAACTCCAGCGTCGAGAAGTCCGCCGCCGGACGCACGCTCACCGATTCCTCGATCGCGTTCGAGACCGGGACCGTGTGCGACACCTGGCCGATCAGGATGCCGGGGGGGTAGAGGCCGGGCTGGTCCGCGACGCAGTAACCCTGGGTGAACACGGACTCGTTGCCGCTCACGGGCGTCCCGAGGTCCACGAGGCCCATCTTCATGTCCTCGTCGCCCTGGCCCTGGAGGTTGCCGGTGACGTGCGAGTCGCTGAGGACCCCCGCGACCGAGAAGTTCCGGTCGATCATCAGCTGCACCATCGAGGCGTTGGTGGAGACCTGCGCGACGCGCCCGACGAGCATCG
This sequence comes from uncultured Actinomycetes bacterium, assembly GCA_963810945.1. Classification (GTDB taxonomy): domain Bacteria; phylum Actinomycetota; class UBA4738; order UBA4738; family HRBIN12; genus JAOUEA01. The sequence goes on along the minus strand of CAWEPI010000004.1, from coordinate 380,961 downwards.
CGCCGTCCTGATCCCCCGTGACGACGGGCATGTTCTCCGTGATGCCGTCCGCCGACCCCTTGTCGATCGTGACCGTCCACTCGAAGTTGGAGACACCGCTCCCCGTCACGACGGCCGGGATCGCCTGCGGGTCCAGCGTGGACCTGAGCGCGAGCAGATCGGTGAGCTTCGTGTACAGCTCCCCTTGATACGCGTTCACCTGGCCCGCCGCCCGGAGATCGCGGTTCTCGCGCTCGAGGTCCCGGTTGCGTTGGGCGAGCGAGGGCAGGTGGGCGAGGCCGGAGAAGAAGTTGCCGACGGGGCGCGTCACGGTGTCGACGGCCCGCTGCATCGGGACGATCACCGTGAGCGCGGTGCGTCCCATGCCCGCGAGCGGCCCGTTCTGCCCGCCGCGGTAGTCGAGCGTGATCACCGCCAGGGAGATCGCGACGAGGGTCACGACGAGCAGCCGCGCGCTGCGGGGACGAGGACGGACGGCCACGGTGCGGTTACCGCCGGGACGGCGTCACCAGGACCCGCTGCAGGACCTCGAACTCTTCGAGGCACTTGCCCGAACCGAGCACGACGGCCTGCAGGGGAGCGTCGGCGATGCGGACCGGCATGCCGGTCTCGTGACGCAGACGTTTGTCGAGACCACGCAGCAACGCGCCGCCGCCGGTGAGGACGATCCCTCGATCCATGATGTCCGCGGACAGCTCGGGGGGCGTTCGGTCGAGCGTGGTCTTGATCGCATCGATGATGGCGTTGACGGGCTCCTCGATCGCGCGGCGGATCTCCTCCGCCGTGATCGTGATCGTCTTGGGAAGTCCGCTCACGAGGTCGCGGCCCTTGATCTCGGCCACGAGCTCCTCCGGCATCGGGAACACGCTCGCGATCGCGAGCTTGATCGCCTCCGACGTCCGCTCGCCCAGCAGGAGCGAATATTCCTTCTTGACGTGCTGGATGATGGCCTCGTCGAGCTCGTCGCCGCCGATGCGGATCGAGGTGCTGGTGACGATGCCTCCCAGCGAGATGACGGCCACCTCCGTCGTGCCGCCGCCGATGTCGACCACCATGTTGCCGGTGGGCTCGTGGATGGGGAGCCCTGCGCCGATCGCCGCCGCCATCGGCTCTTCGATGATGTAGGCACGACGCGACCCCGCCGCGATCGTCGCTTCCTCGACCGCGCGCTGCTCCACCCCGGTGATCCCGGAGGGCACGCAGATGACCACGCGCGGCTTGGCGAGGAGGCGGCGCTTGTGCACCTTCTGGATGAAGTACCGGAGCATCTTCTCGGTGACGTCGAAGTCGGCGATCACGCCGTCCTTCAGGGGCCGCACCGCCTGGATGTGGGAGGGCGTGCGGCCGATCATGCGCTTGGCCTCGGCGCCCACGGCAAGGATGGCTCCAGTAAGGGTGTTGATCGCGACGACGCTCGGCTCGTTCAACACGACACCGCGACCACGCACGTACACCAGCGTGTTCGCGGTCCCGAGGTCGACGGCCATGTCGCGACCAAGGAACCCCAGTACCCCTTCCGTCCCCTGGGTGCGGGGCGTAGGGGAAGAAGAACGCTGAACCCTCTCGGCCATGATGGATTCGGGGTTCATTCAACAGGAGCACCGGGAGGGTGGCAACTTGGGCAGGCCGATACCACGGGCGCGTCACAAGCGCGATGCCCTCCGGTACCGTTGTGCGGATCGAGGGAGGGGGTCGTGCGGTGACGTTCGCGGTGGTGTTCCCCGGGCAGGGCTCGCAGTTCGCGGGGATGGCCGATGTCTGGACGACGCATCCCGCCGGGATGGCGGTGCTGGAAGAGGCCTCCGAGGCGATGGGCCGCGACGTGGTGCGCGGGTGCCACGACGAGGGCGCCCTCGCCACGACCGAGTTCGTCCAACCCGCCCTCTTGGCGTGCGATGTGGCGGCGTTCCGCGTCCTCGAGGATCCTCGGCCTGGAGTTCGTGGGGGCGGCCGGACACTCGCTCGGCGAGTTCGCCGCGCTGGTGGCGGCCGACGCCGTCTCCCTGCCCGAGGCGCTCGGGATCGTGGTGGTGCGGGGAGCGGCCATGCAGCGCGCCGGCGAGGAGCGCCCCGGCACGATGACGGCCCTGATCGGCGTGGGAACGCAGGATGCGGAAGCCCTGTGTGAGGAGGCCCGTGGCGGCGACGTGTTGATCGTGGCCAATCAGAACTCGCCCTCCCAGGTCGTGATCAGCGGCAGCGTCGCGGCGATCGAGCGCGCCGAGGCGTTGTGCAAGGAGCGCAAGGTGCGCGCGATCAGGCTGAACGTCGCCGGGGCCTTCCACTCCCCCCTGATGGAGCCCGCGGTCGAACCCATCGTCGAGGAACTGCGACGGGTGGAGATCCGGCCCCCGCGGTTCCCCATCGCCGAGAACGTGACCGGCACGCTCGTGAGCGACACCCAGGAGCTCCGGGAGCTCCTCGGGCGCCACGTGGTCTCGCCCGTGCGCTGGGAGTCGTGCGCGCAGGCGCTGCACGCGGCCGGCGCCGCCACGTTCCTCGAGGCCGGTCCCGGCGACGTGCTCACCAAGATGGCCAAGCGCGTGGTGCCGGGCGCCACCGCCGTCGCCGTCGGCTCGCCCGCCGTGGCCATCGAGGTGGCCGCCCGCTGACGACGAGGGCAGGGTCGCGGGCCCCCGCCGGGTCCGATATCCTCGGCCCCGTGACCCGCTACGCGACCATCACCGGCGTGGGCTCCTACCTCCCGCCGCGTCTCGTCCCGAACTCGTGGTTCGAGTCCTTCGTCGACACGAACGACGAGTGGATCCGCGACCGCACCGGCATCGAGGCGCGTCATTTCGCCGACGAACGACGTGAGCACGTCGGACCTCGCGCTCGAGGCGTCGCGGCAGGCCCTCGAAGCCGCGGGGGTCGAGCCGCAGCGGATCGACATGATCCTGGTCGCCACGATCACCGGCGACACCGTCTTCCCGGCCACGGCGGTCTGGCTGCAGGAGAAGCTGGGCGTGCAGTGCCCCTCGTTCGACCTGAACGCGGCGTGCGCGGGCTTCTCCTACGGCCTGTCAACCGCCAACGCGTTCATCACGAGCGGGATGGCCGAGACGATCCTGGTGGTGGGCGCCGAGATCTTCAGCCGCATCATCGACTACACGGACCGGGGCACCTGCGTGCTCTTCGGCGACGGAGCGGGTGCGGCGCTCGTGCAGGCGTCCGATGCCCCCGGCTTCGAGGGGGCGGTCCTCGGCGCCGACGGCAGCGCCGCCGAGATCCTGTGGATGCCCGCCGGGCGGCACCCGCACACCGCCGTCGCACGCGACGGTCGACGCCAACGATCACACGGTACGCATGCCCAACGGTCGGGAGGTCTTCAAGCGCGCGGTCACCGAGATGGCCTCGGCTTGCCGCGAGCTCCTGGAGAAGTCGAGCCTCACGATCGAGGACATCGACGTGCTGATCCCCCACCAGGCGAACGCCCGGATCATGTCGTCCGTGGTGGACCGGCTGGGGATCGACCCCGCGAAGGCCATCGTGGACGTGGCGGAGGTGGGCAACACGTCGGCCGCCTCGATCCCGATCGCGCTGGACCATGCGTGGCGCTCGGGGCGGATCCGCCAAGGCGACCTGGTGTTGTTCACCTCGTTCGGCGCGGGCCTGACCTGGGGAGCCATCGTTGGTGCGCTGGACCATGACGGGACCCTCGGCGTGAACCGCGTCGCCGTGGTGACGGGCGCCTCGCGCGGGATCGGTCGCGCGTGCGCGATCGGACTCGCCGAGGCCGGCTGGACCGTCGCCGTCGGCTACCGCAGCGACGAGGCGGCCGCCAAGGAGGTGCTGGAGGCCCTGGAGGCGACCGGGACACCTGGGCTGACCGTGTACCTCGACACCACCGACGACGCCAGCGTCGCCGAGGGCGTTCCGACGCGTGAGCGAGGAGGCGGGCGGGAACATCACCGGGCTCGTGAACAACGCGGGGTTCAGCCAAGACGGGCTGCTGCTGAAGTACAAGATGGACACCTACGACCAGGTGATGAACACGAACGTCAAGGGCGCGTTCCTGTGCGCGCAGGCGGCGATGCGCGGGATGTTGCGCGAGAAGTGGGGCCGCATCGTCAACATGTCGAGCGCCGTGGCGATCCGCGGGAACGCGGGGCAGACCGTGTACGCCGCGTCCAAGACCGCGGTGCTCGGACTCACGAAGTCCCTCGCCCGCGAGGTGGGCGCCAAGGGCATCACGGTGAACGCACTCTGCCCGGGCCTCGTGGACACGGAGATGACGTCGCACCTCGACGACCGCGCCCGCGCCTACTACCTCGACCAGACGCCGGCGGGCCGCACGGCCACGCTGGAGGAGGTGGCGGCCGTCGTGCGGTTCCTGATGTCGGACGAGGCCTCGTACGTGAACGGTGCCGTCATCCCGGTGGACGGAGGGTTGACGGCGTAGTCGGGAAGGAGCTCCGCCCACTAGCCTGTGGCGGACCGAGGGAGCAACGGGAGGACGAACGACGATGACGGATCGTGCCGAGATCGAGACGCGCGTGAAGAAGGTGCTGGCGGAGCAGCTGGCCGTGGACGAGGCCCAGGTGGTCCCGGACGCGCGCTTCGCCGAGGACCTGAACGCCGACTCGCTCGACCTGGTGGAGGCGGTGCTCGCGCTCGAAGAGGAGTGGGACATCGAGATCCCCGAGGACGAGATGGAGTCCGTGAAGACCGTGGGCCAGGCCGTCGACCTGGTGGCCAGCAAGCTCGGCTCCTGAGCTTGAGCCTGACCCCGAACCCGGACCCCCTGCCTCACACCGAAGGGATCCCGTGAGCGAGCGACGCAAGGTCGTGATCAGCGGCATCGGGCCGGTGACCCCGATCGGCACCGGCGTGGACGCCTTCTGGGACGGGCTGCGCACGGGACGGAACGGTGTCTTCGAGATCAGCAGCTTCGATCATTCGGACCTTCCCGTGAGCGTGGCGGGCGAGGTGCGCGACTTCGTGCCGACGGACCACCTCGACCTGAAGGAGGCCCGGCGGACCGACCCCTTCGCGCAGTACGCGATCGCGTCCGCCAAGCTGGCCTGGGCCGACGCCGGCAGCCCCGAGGTGGTCTCGGAGCGAGGGGGCGCCGTCTACGCGACGGGGATCGGCGGCGTCCAGACCCTGCTGAACCAGCACGACGTGCTTCGCGAGAAGGGGCCGGGGCGCGTCTCGCCGTTCATGGTGCCGATGCTCATGGCCAACGCCGGGGCGGGGCACATCGCGATGACGTTCGGGCTCACCGGACCGAACTACTGCACGGTCTCCGCTTGTGCGTCATCCAACCATGCGATCGGCGAGGGCATGCGGCTCATCCGCGACGGCTACCTCGACCTCTGCGTGGTGGGCGGCTCCGAGGCCGCCACCGTGCCGCTCACCGTCGCCGCGTTCGCCCAGATGACGGCGCTCACCAAGAACCCGGACCCGGAGACGGCATCCCGCCCGTTCGACGCGGAGCGCAACGGCTTCGTGCTGAGTGAGGGAGGGTGCGCCTTGGTGCTCGAGTCCGAGGAGCACGCTATGGCACGCGGCGCGCGTGTCTACGCCGAGGTGGCGGGGTACGGCGCCTCCGACGACGCGCACCACATCACCGCGCCGGACCCCAAGGGCTCGGGGGCGACGCTCGCGATGCGCTGGGCGCTACAGGACGCCGGCGAGGAGCCTTCGGCCGTCGATTACGTGAACGCGCACGGCACCTCGACCCCCCTGAACGACGCGGCGGAGAGCGCCGCCATCAAGGCCGCCTTGGGAGAGCACGCCCGATCGGTGGCGGTCTCCTCGACCAAGTCGATGACCGGCCACATGCTGGGGGCCGCGGGCGCCGTGGAGGGTGCCGCCTGCGCATTGGCCATCGCCCACGGCGTGATCCCGCCCACGATCCACTACGCGACGCCGGACCCCGACTGCGATCTCGACGTGACCCCGAACCGAGCGCGCGAGCTCGAAGTCACCCTCGCCCTGTCGAACTCGTTCGGCTTCGGCGGCCAGAACGCCTGCGTCGCGTTCCGCGCCCCCTGACGCGGTTCAGGTCTCGAACGAGCGATACCAACGGCCGCCGTTGAACTCCGCCACCGCCGCGTGGCCGTCGAGCACACGGTCGAAGCGGATCCGCCGCGGCGTCCAGGTCTCCCCCACCGCGAACCAGCCGTCCCCGAGCGGCGTGAGCTCGTCCTCCTCGCCCAGCTCGCCCTCGCGGGGCCAGATCAGCGCGAGCCTCCCCTTCCGCAGCACGATCCGCATGACCTCCCCCCAAGGGATGTTGCTCCGATACACGCCGGGGAACGCCTCCCACGCGGCGGGATGCGGCTCGGGATCGGGGCCCGCGTAGCGCTCGCCGCGGAACCACTCGTCGCCGTGGAACGCTTCCACCACACGACCTTCGCGATCGCGGGCGAACCGCAACGCGAAGCGGTCGAGCGAGCCGTGCGGCACGAGGAACGCATCGCTCGGCGCCTCGAGCGGATCCTGGTGCAGGACGACCCCGACCGGCCCGACCTTCAGCCGGACCCTGTCGCCGTCCTCCACCGAGATCTCGAACGTCCGGCGGTCTCCGACGTACACACCCGCGAAGTCCGCGGCCTTCGGATGCGCCTCCGGATCGCGCGGCAGCGACACCTCCGGGAGCGCCTCGCCGGCCAGGTTCGCTCGCACGGCGTCCAGGGCGAAGTCGGCCGCCGCCCGCATGCTTCCGTAGCCGTTCTGCAGCAGCACGCAGCCGAGCCCTTCGTCCGGCAGGGTGAGCAGCAGCGCCGTATATCCGACCATCCCCCCCGTGTGCGCGATGAATCGTCGAGGAGCCCCGGGAGCCTGGACCGCGAGCCCGTACCCGTAGTGCGCATACGCGCCGTCCGGATCGTCGGCATCGTGGATCCGCCGCGTCGTGAGCTGCGCGAAGGCCGCCTCCGACAGGACGGGGCCGTCCGGACCCGTGCCGCCGTTCAGCAAGAAGCGGGCGTAGGCGCTCATGTCGATGACGTTCGAGACGATGCTCCCGTCGGCCGTGTTGGAGACGAGCCAGGTCGCCGGCACGAGCGGGTGCGTGAGCTGCGGCGGTCGGTCGTAGACCATCGGCTCGTATCCGGTGGCAAGGTCGAGGCGCACCTCGTCCGTGATGGCCGCCACCGACGATGCCATCCCGAGCGGCGCCAGCAGACGCTGATGCAGCAGGTCGTGGATCGGCGTGCCGGTCACCCGCTCCAGGGCCAGTCCGACCAGCTTGTACGCGTCGTTGGAGTACCAGAAGTGCTCCCCCGGAGCGAACGTGGGCGCCAGCCCCCGCAGCCTGGCGGCGGCGCCCCATCCGGTGGGCGCGTCCTCGGTCCCCATCGGGAGACCGCTCCCGTGCGTGAGGAGGTGGTGCAGCGTGATGGGGCCGAAGGGCTCGGGGAGCTCGAGCCACGGCAGGATCTCGTTGATGCTCACATGCAGATCCAGCCGCCCCTCCTCGACCTCCTGCATCACGACGGCCGCCGCGAACGACTTCGAGATCGAGCCGATCTCGAAGCGGGTCTCGGGCTTCACAGGCTGGCCGGAAGCGGCGTCTGCGAAGCCCCGCACCGCGACGCCGAGGATCTCCTCGCGGTCGGTGACCGCGAGCGCGATGCCGCCCGCGTGGCTCAGGGGGAGATGGTGCTCGAGGGCGATCCCGATCCGCTCGAAGGCCTCGCTGAGCCCGGGCATCGGCCGCGCGCCCGACCTAGCCGAAGAACAGCTTGAGCTCGCGCGCGGCCGACTCCGCCGAGTCGGAGCCGTGCACGATGTTCTCGCCGATCTGGGTCGCGAAGTCACCGCGGATCGAACCCGGGCGGGGCCTCCACCGGGTTGGTCGGCCCCATGAGCGTGCGCCAGCAGGTGATGGCGTCCTCGCCGGTGATCTTCCCCACCACGACCGGGCCGCCCGTGATGAAGTCCACCAGCTCGCCGAAGAACGGCTTGTCGCGATGCTCGCCGTAGTGCTCCTCGGCCGTCTCGCGAGGGATCGTGAAGAGCTTGAGCTCCTCGATCGTCAGGCCCTTCGCCTCGACGCGGCGGAGCACCTCGCCGACCAGACCGCGCTGCACGCCGTCCGGCTTCACGATGAGCAGGGTGGATTCGATCGTCATGTCACGTCTCCCGAGGAAGGCAGGCCGAGCGCCCGCCGAGCGTCCGCGACAGTGTACAGAGAGCCCGTCACCAGGATGAGGTCGCCCTCGTCCGCGGCCGCGCGCGCGGCGTCGAGCGCCTCGGCGACCGACGCGAAGACCGCGACCGGCTTCCCCTCGGCGCCCAACCGCTCGGCGATCGGGACCGCGTCTCCGCTGCGCTCGCTCTGGTTCCTTGCAGCGTAGGCGACATCGGTCAAGGGGCGCGAGCTCCGCGACGATGCCGTCGAGGTTCTTGTTGCCGCTCACCGAGATCACGAGGTGCAGGCGATCCCAGAGGAAGAACTCGCGGAGCGCCGCGGCGAGCGCCTCGGCCGCGGCCGGATTGTGCGCGCCGTCGAGCATGATCGTCGGCGCGTGCGCGACGACCTCCATGCGCCCGGGCCAGTGCACGCCGGCCAGCGCCTCACGCGTCGGCTCGAGATCGAGGGGCCCGTCGATGAAGGCTTCGAACGCGGCCACCGCGGCGGCCGCGTTGCGCGCGGCGTGCTCACCGAACAGCGGGAGGTAGAGATCGTCGTACGTGCCGAACAGGCCCCGCACGACCGATCGATTGACCCCCTACGGCCTGGAGCCGCTCCTCGACCTCCCAGTCGCGGAACTCGAGCCTCAAGGTCGCTCCCGGTCTTCGTGCACCGCTCCTCGATGACCGACATGGCGTCGGCGTCCTGTTCGCGGACGATCGCGACCTTGCCGTCCTTGATGATGCCCGCCTTCTCCCGCGCCACCTCGGTCACGGTCGAGCCGAGTTCCGGGTGATCGAGCGCGATGGGCGTGAGCACGGCGACGTCGCCGGCGACGAGGTTGGTGGCGTCCCAGAGCCCGCCCATCCCCACCTCGAACACACCGAGGCTCACCGGCTTGTCCGCGAACCAGAGGTAGGCGAGCGCGGTCAGCACCTCGAAGTACGTCACGCGCTCCTCCGCTTCCTCGTCGACGAGGTGCAGGAACGGCAGGAGATGCTCGTACTCCTCGGCGAACTCCGCGCGCGTCATGTCCTGGCCGCACACGGAGAGCCGCTCGGTGACCTCGAGGAGGTGGGGCGAGGTGTAGAGGCCCGCGTGAGGCCGTGCGCGCAGGCGAGGGCGGCCACCACCTTGGCGGCCGTGCCCTTGCCGTTCGTGCCCGTCACGTGGATCGTGGGGTAGGCGAGCTGCGGATCGTCCAGGAGCGTGGCCAGCCGCATGATCCGGGAGAGGTCGGGGATCATCCGCGTCTCGCGGCGCGCGTCCAGGTCGGCGAGGGCGTCCTCGTAGCGCATCGCGACCCGTTCAGCCCAGCTCGGCGAGCTGGACGTCGATCTCGGCGAGTTGGGTGGCGAGACGGTCGTGCTTCGCACGCTCCTGCGCCACGACGTCGGGGGCCGCCTTCGCCGTGAACCCGTCGTTCGCGAGCTTTGCGGGCGGAGCGCTCCAGCGTGCCCTCCACGTCGGCGCGCTGCTTCGCCAGCCGGTCACGTTCCGCCGCGACATCGAACAGGCCCGGCGGGAGCTGCACGAACCCGCCGTCGAACGTCACGGTGGTCCAGCCGGGCCGCTTCTCCCCCGCCGCGTCCACCACCTCCAGCGCGACCCCCGCCAGGCGGACGGCCGCGTCCGCCTGCGAGGCGACGGCATCGATCGCGTCCGCCCGCACGCCGGCGACCGCGTCGAACCGTTCCTTGGGTGAGATGCCGTGGCGGGATCGGAACTGGCGCACCGCGGTCACGACCTCCTGCACGAGCCCGAGCGTCCGTTCCGCCTCGGCGTCGACCCGGCCCGGGAACCGCTCCGGCCAGGGCGCGCGCGTGAGGGTCTCGGGCTCGGGGAGCCCGAATCGCTGCCACAGCTCCTCGGTGACGAACGGCATGATGGGATGCAGCAGTCGCAGCGTGCGCTCCAGGACCCAGGCGAGGACCTGGGTCGCATCGGCCTGTTCCCGAGCGTCGCCGTCGAGCCGGGCCTTCTCGAGCTCGAGGCCCCAGTCGCAGAACTCCGACCACACGAACCGATACAGGGCCTGCGCGGCGTCCGCGAACCGATACTCGTCCAAGGCCGCGTCCACCTCCGCGACACACGCCTCGTGGCGGGACAGCAGCCACCGCTCGGCCAGGGTCAGGCGCTCGTCGGCGGGCAGCTCGGGCGCGCCCGCGGGATAGGCGCGCAGGACCAGCCTCGAGGCGTTCCAGAGCTTGTTCGCGAAGTTCCGGCCGCCCTCGATCGCCTCCTCCGAGAGCGGGATGTCCTGCTGCCCGCCGGTCGCCGCGCGCGCGAGCGAGAACCGCAGGGCGTCGGCGCCGTAGCGGTCGATCATCTCCATCGGATCGATCACGTTGCCGAGCGACTTGGACATCTTGCGCCCCTGCTGGTCGCGCACGAGCCCGTGGATCACGGCGACGCGGAACGGCACGTCGTCCATCAGGAACAGCCCGGACATGATCATCCGCGCCACCCAGAGGTAGAGGATCTCGTACCCCGTCACGAGCACGGCGTTCGGATAGAAGACGCGCAGGTCCTCGGTGTCCTCGGGCCAGCCCAGCGTGGAGAACGGCCACAGCTGCGACGAGAACCACGTGTCGAGCACGTCCTCGTCCTGGCGTAACTCGCCCCGGCCACACTCCCCACACGCGGTCGGATCCTCGCACCGCCGACCGTGACGTGGCCGTCCGGGCAGTACCAGGCCGGGATCCGGTGACCCCACCACAGCTGACGGGAGATGTTCCAGTCGCGGAGGTTGTCGAGCCACGCCGTGTACGGGCCGCTGCCAGCGTTCGGGCGCGAACCGCACGCGGCCGTCGAGGGCGGCCTCCTTCGCGGGTCCCGTCAACCCGCTCACCTTCACGAACCACTGCAGCCCCGCGATCCACGGCTCGATCTCCGCGTGGCAGCGGTAGCAGTGCCCCACGGCGTGCAGGTACGGGCGCTCCTCGGCCACGAGCAGCCCGTCCTCCTCGAGGCGGTCGCGCACGGCCTTGCGCGCGGCATAGCGATCGAGCCCGCGGAAGGGCTCGGGAACGGCGTCGGTGAGATGCGCGGTGGCATCGAAGATGTTCATGAGCGGCAGTCCGGTGCGCTGCGCGATGTCGAAGTCGTTCGGGTCGTGCGCGGGCGTCACCTTCACGGCGCCCGTGCCGAACTCCCTGTCGACGTGGTGATCCGCGACGATCGGGATCTCCCGGCCGTCGAAGGGATGCGTGACCGTGCGGCCCACGAGCGCCGCGTACCGCTCGTCGCTCGGGTGCACGGCGATCCCGGTGTCCCCGAGCATCGTCTCGACGCCGCGTGGTGGCCACCTCGATCGCACCGCTGTGGTCGGTGAGGGGGTAGCGGAAGGTCACGAGCTCGCCGGCGACCTCGACGTGCTCGACCTCGGAGTCCGACAACCCCGTGTGATCCGTCGGGCACCAGTTCACCAGGCGCTCGCCGCGGTAGATCAGCCCGGCCTCGTACAGGCGGACGAACGCCACGCGCACCGCCTGCGAGAGCCCCTCGTCCATCGTGAAGCGCTCCCGGCTCCAGTCGCAGGAGGCGCCCATCCGCTTGATCTGCTCGACGATCTCCCCGCCGTACTGCTCCTTCCAGGCCCACACGCGCTCCACGAAGGCCTCGCGACCGAGCTCACGTCGGTCGATGCCTTCCTCGCGCAGCTTGCGCTCCACCACGACCTGCGTGGCGATCCCCGCGTGATCCATCCCGGGGAGCCACAGCGCCTCGAACCCCTGCATCCGCGCGCGGCGGATCAACGTGTCCTCCAACGTGCGCCCGAGCGCGTGTCCCACGTGGAGCCTGCCCGTCACGTTGGGGGGCGGGATCACGATGCAGTACGGGGGCTTCCCGGAGCTGGGATCGGCGGTGAAGTATCCCCGCACGACCCACGCCTCGGCCCACTTGGGCTCGACCTCGGCGGGGTCGTACCGCGTGGTCATCTCGGCGCCGGTCTGGGGTCGGGCGGACATGGCGCCGAGTCTACGAAACGCGCAGAGGGCGGGCCCGAAAGGCCCACCCTCTGTGAACAGGTGCTCGGTTCGATCAGGCGGCTTCGTGGCCCATCTTGCGCACCACGAACGCCAGGGTGATCTGCGAGATGCCCTTGAAGAGCGCGAGGAACCCGACCCACAGCAGGATCAACGCGGCGCGCGCCGGGTACAGCTGCTGCGAGGCCCAGATGGCCAGCAGCAGGTACAGGATCCCCAGCACCAGGCTCATCCACCACAGGTCGTTCACGCCCTTGGTGGCCACCGCCTTCATGACCTCCATGCCCCCCATCAGGAACAGCAGGAGCCCCAGCACGGAGGCGAGCGCGAAGAACGTGTCGATCGGCTCGAAGAACCCCCAGAGGGCGCCGATGATGAAGAACACGCCCAGGGTCAGGTGCAACCACTTCCACCCACCGGTCGATGCGGCCGAGGCGGCGAACTCCGTGATGGCGGCGAAGAGGAACATCAGGCCGATCAAGACGCCGACCGTCGCGACCGACGTGGCGGGGTTGTTGTTGTAGCGCAGCACCAGCCAGGCGATGAGCAGCCATGCGATGCCCGTCATCAGGAAGATCCACCACATCCTCCCGGCTTCCTGGGCATACGCCTTCTCGTCGAGCTCCATGACACGCCTCCCTCAAGGCTCAGGTCGTGCAGCATCGTCACATCCGTTGAGCCCCGGTTCCAGCACCCGGGCCGTTCGCAGAGACTCAGGACTCGGCCGGTGCCACGGGCTCGGTCGCACCCTCGGCCGTCGACCTCCTCGGGTCCGTAGAGCGCGGCGATGCGCCACACGATGGCGACGTACCCCGCCGCGAGGAGCGCCAGGATCAGGAAGCCGACCCAGTTCACGTGGAGCCACAGGAGCAGGACGAGGACGACGACGGCCCCGCCCAGCAGGAGCGCGTCTCGGTGGCCCGCGATCCATTCGGTGGCGGCCGTACGGTCCGCGCCGCGCGCCGTACCCACGGCGGCGTTGAAGACGTCCCGCACGAAGCCGCGCATGCGCACGGCCCATCCGTAGGGTCCCGTGAGGAGCGCGATCACGAGCACGACCAGCGCGATGGCGAGGAGCCACCCCGTGTAGGAGAGCAGGCTTCCCTTCAGGGCGTTCACGACGGCCTGCACCGCCGCCTGGTTCTCGGGTTTCGCCTTGTCGACGATGTTCCCGGCCTCCGCGATCGCGAGCCGACGCTCGATCACGAGGACGACGGCGGAGGCGGCCATGATCTGGATCAGGGTCCTCCGACGGCGGGGCGAGACCCACATCGCCGCCACGAAGAAGATCACGAACAGCAGCACGAGCGCGAACACGGCGCGGTTGGCGATGCTGAACGCATCCTGGGCCGCCGCGAGTTGGTTCGAGTCGAGGACCACGATCTGGCCGAAGTTGTCGGGCAGCTGGATCCCCGTCGCCGCCTCGATCTTCTGGATCGCCGCCGCGGGACCTCATCGGCGTGATCTCCGGGATCGTGATCGGCCTGCCCACCAGGTCCGAGGCCAGGCGTCGAGACCTGAGCCGAGCGCGTCGTTCACGATCGGGAGCAGGTTCAGCACGACCTTGCCGTTGGCGGTGCTGACGATGTCGCCGCCGCCGTTCAGCACGGTCCACGATCTGCGACTGCGCGACACGGTTCGCCGACTCCCACAGCGTGGCGAAGGCGTCGGAGGCCACCAGCTTCTGCACCTGGTCCTGCAGGAAGCCCTGCACCGCGTTGCTGATGGGGCCGGCGAGGAACACCAGCTTGTGGCGCCTTGTCCTGCAAGGCCGTCGCGAGGCGGTCCTGGACGCCGAGCGCCGTGAAGACCTCGGCCGTGATGGTGCGCGCGAGGTACTCCTGGACGGCGGGATCGCGAACCAGCGGACCGACGGTCGCCACGTACCGATCGGTGTTCACCGTCGTCCGCCTCACCCATGCACCCGGCACGGCGAGCGCGAGGGAGAAGACGGTGAGGATCACCAGGATCACGGCGACCACCTTGCGGGTACGCCGTCGTCGCTCAGGCCGATTCTCCAGCTTCTCGACCTCGTGCTGGAGCTGATCGCGTTCCGCCTGGAGTCGTGCGAGCTCCTCGGGTGTCGCGGCCACCTCGCCGCCTCCGCTGTCACCGGTCGTGGACATCTAGGTGCCTCCTCGCATCAAGCGATCCTCAGTGGTCATCAAAGCAGGCAACGTCGCAGGCATCATCCCGCAGATGGGATGAGGTTGCGCGGACCAGCGGGGATGAGGAGGTGAACGGTTAGGCGCTGCGCTCTTCGCGCTTGGCGCGCTTGCTGGGCGCCTCGCGGGGCACGAGCGTGGGGTTCACGCCCGTCAGCACCACGTCCTTGTCGACGAGGCATTTCGTGACGTCCTCGCGCGAGGGCAGCTCGTACATCACGTTGAGCAGGACCTCTTCCATGATGGCGCGGAGGCCGCGCGCACCCGTGCCGCGCATGATGGCCTGCTCGGAGATGGCCCGCATCGCGTCGTCGGTGAACTCCAACTCCACGCCGTCGAACTCGAAGAACCGCTGGTACTGCTTCACCAACGCGTTCTTAGGCTTGGTCAGGATGTCGACGAGGGCACCCTCGTCGAGGTTGTCCACGCTGGTGATGACGGGGAGGCGGCCAACGAACTCGGGGATCAGGCCGTACTTCAGGAGATCCTCCGGGAGCACCTTGCCGAGCACCTCGCCGATGTCCTTCTCGTCGCTGCGGCGGATGTCGGCACCGAAACCGACGCCCTTGTTCCCGATCCGGCTCTCGATGATCTTGTCGAGCCCGGCGAAGGCGCCGCCGCAGATGAACAGCACGTTGGTCGTGTCGATCTGGATGAACTCCTGATGCGGGTGCTTGCGCCCTCCCTGGGGCGGCACGCTCGCCTGGGTCCCCTCCAGGATCTTCAGCAGGGCCTGCTGGACCCCCTCGCCGGAGACGTCGCGCGTGATGGACGGGTTCTCGCTCTTGCGCGCGATCTTGTCGATCTCGTCGATGTAGATGATGCCGGTCTCGGCCTTCTTGACGTCGTAGTCGGCGGCTTGGATCAGCTTCAGCAGGATGTTCTCGACGTCCTCGCCGACGTACCCGGCCTCGGTGAGGGCGGTGGCGTCGGCGATCGCGAAGGGCACGTTGAGCATGCGAGCGAGCGTCTGCGCGAGGTAGGTCTTCCCGCACCCGGTGGGACCCAGGATCATGATGTTCGACTTCTGGAGCTCGACCTCGTCGTTCTTCGCGCCGACCTGGATGCGCTTGTAGTGGTTGTAGACGGCGACCGAGAGCACCTTCTTCGCGCGGTCCTGCCCCACCACGTACTCGTCGAGGAACGAGTAGATCTCGGCGGGCTTCGGCAGCTCGTCGAGCTTGAGCTCCGTGGTCTCGGAGAGCTCCTCCTCGATGATCTCGTTGCAGAGGTCGATGCATTCGTCGCAGATGTAGACGCCGGGCCCGGCGATGAGCTTCTTGACCTGCTTCTGGCTCTTCCCGCAGAAGGAGCACTTCAGCAGGTCCGATTCTCCGAACTTGGCCACCGCACCGCCTCTCTCAACGATGAACGACCGGGAGCATCCTCCCGGTCGTTCGGATACTACGCCCCAGAGGCCGCCGCGGCTGCAAGCTCCGGGGTGATCCCGCGGCTCGTGATGATCTCGTCGATGATCCCGTAGTCCTTCGCCTCGTCCGCCGTGAGGATGAAGTCGCGATCCGTGTCCTTCGTGACCTTCTCGATGCTCTGCCCGGTGTGATGCGCGATCAGCTTGTCGAGGAGCTGGCGCGAGCGCGTGATCTCCTTGGCCTGGATCTCGATGTCCACCGCCTGGCCCTCGGCGCCACCGTGCGGCTGGTGCAGGAGCACCCGCGAGTTGGGAAGTGCGAACCGCTTGCCCGCGGCCCCCGCCAGCAGGAGCACGGCGGCGGCGGACGCGGCCTGGCCCATCACCGTGGTGGCGACGTCGCACTTGATGAACTGCATCGTGTCGTAGATCGCGAACAGCGACGTGATCACGCCCCCGGGCGAGTTGATGTACAGGTTGATGTCCTTGTCGGGGTCCTCGGACTCCAGGTGCAGCAGCTGGGCCATGATCAGGTTGCCCACGTTGTCGTCGATGGGCGTGCCCAGGAACACGATGCGCTCCTTCAGCAGGCGCGAGTAGATGTCGAAGGACCGCTCGCCCCGGCTGGTCTGCTCCACCACGACGGGCACGAGGTAGTTCTCGGCCTGGATGTTGCTGCGCATGTCGCTCATCTAGCTCTCCTCAGACGGCTCGGCGGGAGCGGCGTCGGCGGCGGGTGCCTCCTCGTTGGAGGACCCGCCCTCGGGTGCGGCGTCTTCGTCGCTCTCGGCTTCGGTCTCGATATCGGCACGCTCCACCAGAAGGTCGAGGGCCTTACTCCTGATGATATCCCCGGCCAGACTTACGATCTGTCCGCTCCGCTCGAGTTGTTTGGCGAGTTCCTTGGGCTCGCGCCCGTACGCCTGGGCGAGCCCGGCGATCTCGGCGCCGATCTCGTCGGCCGTGACCTCGAGGTCGGCCGCCCGCGCGATGCCCTCGAGCACCAGATCCGCCTTGATCCCACGGATCGCGTGATCACGCGAGTCCTCACGCAGACGCGCCTCGTCCCAGCCCTGCGTCTCGAGCAGCTGATCGAGCGTGACGCCCGAGCGTTCGGCCCGCTCGCGCGAATGCGCGATCCGGTGCTCGGTCTCCTCGTCCACGAGCGAGTCGGGGAGTTCCACGTCGACCTCGTCGATCATGGCCTGCAGCGCGCGATCGCGGATCACCCCCTGCGCCTCGCGCTCCTTCAGCTCGTGGAGCCGCTCCCGGAGATCGTCCTTCAGCTGCGCCAGCGTGTCGAACTCAGAAGCCGTCTTCGCGAACTCGTCGTCCACCGCCGGGAGCTTGCGCGCCTTCACGTCCTTCACGAGCACGCGGTAGGTCACCGGCGTGCCGGCGAGCGGATCGCCGTAGCGCGCCGGCACCTCGTCGGCGACGTCCAGGATCTCCCCCGCCTTCTTGCCGAGGAGCTCGCCGTCGAGCGCCGCGCCGAACTCGGCCGAGCCGACGAAGTACAGGTAGTCCGTGCGCTCGAGGTCCTCGAGGTCGCCCTCGCTCCCCGTGGCCTTGATGTCCACGGTGACGAAGTCCTTGTCGATGACCGGACGATCGGCGGGCTCGAGCTCGGCGAACCGTTCGCGCAGGCGCTCGATCCAGTCGTCGATCTCTTCGTCGGAGACGGAGGTGTCCGGCGCCTCGACCTTCACCCCCGTGTAGTCCTCCTCGGTGAGCTCCAGGCGCGGACGAACCTCGACGACGGCAGTGAAGATCAGCGGCGCCGTGTCCTCGAAGGCCTCCAGGTCGATCTCGGGGTCGGTGATGGGCGCGAGGTCCTCGTCCGTGATGGCGCGCCGGTAGTACTGCGGCACGGCCGCGTTCAGGAACTCCTCGTGCACCACGTCGCGACCGACCTGGGTGTCGATGATGGGCTTCGGCACCTTCCCCTTACGGAACCCGGGGATCTTGACCTGGTTGGCCACGCTCCGATACGCGGAATCGAGGTCCTTCGTGTACTCCTCGACCGGCACCTCGATCGTGAGTTTCACGGTGTGTTTGGCGGTGTTCTCGACGGTGGTCTGCATACGTGCGTCCAGGCTACCCGAGATCGGTGGCCCCGCCCCTGGGCCGGCCCGCCAGGCGCGTCAGGCGCGTCGGGCGCGCCCCATATCCGTCCGCCAGACGGTGTGCACGGGAGCGGGATCCCCGTGTCCGACCGTACGGGTCAGCAGGCACCCGTCGATCAGGAACCCGAACAAGGTCTGCTCCTCGAAGCCCCGCGCCGGAGCATCCTGCTTGCGCTCATCCAGGAGCCGCATCGTGAGCGCCTCGCGCAGGCCCGGGTCCATCTGGCGTTCCGCGATCCCCGTGAGGGAGAACGCGTCCTCGTTGTCGTCCGCGGGGAACGCGTGCATCGCGAACCGACCGTCCCGCACGAGATCGTCGCGCTTGGGTGAGGGGACGATGAACGCGAACAACCCGTCGTCGGTGAGCACCGGACACATCGGGTGCACCCTCGGTCCCCCGTCGCGTCGCACGGTGGCGAGGAACGCGAGGCCCACCCCGAACTGATACAGGAGCCCGCGTCCGGCCTCCGCCAGGTCTGGACGCTCGAGGCTGAACCCGCCCCAGGTGACCACACGTCGTGGCGTCATCTCGACATCGTGGCACCTCGCGCCGACACGGAGCGAACCGCCGGCCGGGCTCCGATAGGCTGCGGGTCGTGTTCGAACACGAGCTGGCGTTCGCCCTCGGCTTGGCGGATCGTGCGGCCGAGATCGGGATGAGCGTCTTCCGCGGCGACGTGCGCGTGAGCATCAAGGCGGACCTCAGCCCCGTGACCCAGGCCGACACGTCGATCGAGGCCATGGTGCGCGCGCAGGTGTCCGCGGCCTTCCCCGGCGATCGGGTGATGGGCGAGGAGGAAGGCGGCGACGCCACGGGCGACGGACGCGTCTGGATCGTCGATCCGATCGACGCGACGGCCAACTTCGCGCGGGGCATCCCCATCTGGGCCACCCTGATCGCGCTCCAGGTCGACGGTGAACAGGTCCTCGGCGTGGTGGACGCCCCCGCCCTCGCGGAGCGATACGAGGCCGTGCGCGGCGAGGGGGCGCGGTGCAACGGGGAGACGCTGAGCGTGAGCGATCTCGACGACGTGCCCTCCTCCCAGGTGTTGTTCGCGGGGCTGGGACCCTGGATCCGCGAACCGCGGGCCGACGCCGTCCTCGCGGTGTTCGCCGAGGCCAAGCGCACCCGCGGCTTCGGTGACTTCTGGGGCCACATGCTGGTGGCGCGCGGGAGCGCCGAAGCGATGGTCGAACCCGAGCTCTCGCTCTGGGACTACGCGGCGCTCGTGCCGATCGTCGAGGAGGCGGGAGGGCGCATGAGCGCGATGGACGGCGGACCGCTCCGCCACGGCGGGAGCGTGCTCACGAGCAACGGCGCGATCCACGACGAGCTCGTGCGACGCCTCTCCGGCTGATTCAGATCTCCAGGCGTTCGCCGAGGTCGCCCGCGCGGGCCATCACCACGTTCGCCGCCGCCACGTCCTGCACGCCCAGACCCGTCAGATCACAGACCGTGAGTTGATCCGCATCGGTCCGCCCCGCGGCCGTGCCGTCGCAGACCGCCCCCAGCTCCACCGCACGATCGGCCTCGCCCGGCGCGTGCTGGAGCTCCCCGAGCCGCAGGCACTGATCCCGCGAGTCGACCACGAGCACGTCCGCGTCCTGCAGGATGGCCGGGTCCAGCTCCTGTTTGTCGACGCCGTCGGAGCCCACCGCGGTCACGTGCGCGCCCGGCTTCAACCAGCTCCGCTGCACCAACGGCTCGCGGGCAGCGGTGCACGTGATCACCACGTCGGCGTCGCGGACCGCCTCCTGCACCGTCAGGACCGCCGTAACCGTCGCGCCGGCCACCATCCGCGTGCGCAGGTCGTCGACGCACGCCGACGCGTGGTCGGGGTCGCGTCCCCAGACACGCACGTCCGCGAAGCCGGGGCGCACCACGCCCAGGGCGTCGAGCTGCTGGCGTGCCTGCCCGCCCGTGCCGATGACGGCCACGGAGCGGACACGCTCGGGCGCGAGGTGCTTACCCGCGACGCCGCCCGCCGCCCCCGTCCGCAGATCGGTGATCAAGCCGTCGTCGAGCAGGAAGGCCGCGGGCGCGCCGTCGCGAGCGTCGAACACGGCGACCATCCCGTCGATCGCGGGGGGATCCAGTGCGTAGAACCCGCTCGCCGCCTTCACGGCGTAGTACCGACCCCCGTGCAGGTATCCGGCCTTCACGTGGATCTCCCCCTCGGCTTCAGGGATGTTCAGATGGATCACGTCGGGCAGCTCGGCGCCGCCGGTCGAGTAGGCGATGAACGCCTGTTCACACGCATCGATGCACGCCGCCATCGTGAGGGCGCCGCGCACGTCGGACGCGCGGAGGATGCGCACGACCCGGTTCATGCCCGGCAGCCTAGCCCGGCGGCGGGCGCCGGGTGTCGATCGGGATCCCGGGAATCGTTTGCCATATCGCGAACGTTAGAGGTAGCATCGAAACGTTCGCGTTCGAGCGAACGTCTGAGAGACCTTGAAGGGAGGTGAAGCAGATGCCACGACCCAGGCAATACGACAGCGACGCCCAACGGGCGCGCGCCTGGCGCGCAGCGTCGGGCGGAGGAGCTCCGATCCGACCTCGCCCGGAGGCTCCGCGAGGCCGACGACGACACGATCGAACGGCTCGTGCGGCATGGTCCCCATGCCCGCGTTGATGCGCCTCGACAGGGCGCTGGAGTGGGCGGAGCATCCGGAGCGTGCGCCCGAGCACGGTGAACACCGTCACGGGCCGCGTCGTCATGGACACCCGCACCATCACGGTCACGGTCCGTTCGCACACCGCGGCCGGCGCCACCAGCACGACCACTCGGCAGAGTGAGCGCCGCGCGCGCGAGGGCCGGGTTCCGGAGCCCGGTCCTCGACGTGGCGGCGCTCGGCCCCCTCCGCATGAGCCACTCGTCCGTGTCTGGACCTCCCGCCAACATCTAGCGTGGGAGGAGAACGGAGCCGAGGAGGGCGTGGACGATGAAGACGGAGATGAATCCCTACGAGCTCTTCGAGACGGAGCTTCCGACGCTCGCCGCGTGCTTCGATGACGTCGTGCAGGCGCAGATCGCGCTACCGGGGCTCGACCCGAAGACGAAGCAACTCGTGAACATCGCGATCCAGACGGCTAACGGCAACGTCCGCGGCATCGGCTGGCACGCCACCATGGCGCGCCGTCAGGGGGCCACCCGCGAGGAGGTCGTGGGGGCCGTCGCGCTCAACCTCCATCTGAGCGGTCTCGCCGCCGTCCTGAACGCGCTTCCCGCGGCCATCGACGGCTACGACAGCGCCGTCGCTGTGGAGATGTGAGGTCGCATCGACCCGGATGCTCGTCGTCTCCACGCGGCCGGTGCTACGTTGCCGGGACGACCCCCAGGAGGATCGATGGACATCGACCTGTTCGAGATGGAGCGCTACCAATCCCTGTACTGGCACCAGGTGGAGTACGACCTGTCCGAGTCCGGTGTGTTGCCGATGACGATCCGGGAACTGCTCGGACCCGCTGCCGACGCCGAGGCCTTCATCTCGGGCATGTATCTGGGCTACCCGCTCTCGGAAGGGTCCTTCGAAACGCGAGCCAACATCGCGGCCTGGTACCCAGACGCGACGACAGAGCACGTGACCGTCATGAACGGAGGTTCGGAGGCCAACTTCCTGACGCTCTGGAGCCTGCTGCGACCCAGGTGACCGCCTCGCGTTCATGATCCCCAACTACATGCAGGGCTGGGGACTCGGGCGGCACTTCGGCAAGGCAACGGACCCCTTCCGGTTGAAGCTCCGCGACGGCCGTTGGGCGCTCGACACGGACGAGCTTGACGACGCGGTCGGCAAGAAGACCAAGGTCGTCATGGTCTGCAATCCGAACAATCCGACGGGGCACGTCCTCACCGACGAGGAGATGGACGCCGTGGTGGCGGCCGCGGATCGCGTCGGCGCGTGGATCGTGGCGGACGAGATCTACCGGGGTGCCGAGCTCGACACCGACGTCAGCTCCTCCACGTTCTTCGGACGCTACGACAAAGTCGTGATCACGAGCGGCCTCTCCAAGGCCTTCGCGATGCCGGGCCTTCGGTTCGGATGGACCGTCGCGCCCCCGGAGATCATCGAGCGGATCTGGGAGCGGCACGACTACACCACCCTGGCACCCTCGATGGTCGCGGATCGGCTCGCCGCATTGGCGATGCTCCCCGACGTGCGGGAGTCGATCCTCGCGCGCACCCGCACGATCCTGCGGGCCAACTACCCCTCCCTGGAGGCGTGGTTGCGCACGCACGAGGACGCCTTCTCGTGGGTGCGTCCCACCGCCGGCGCGATCCAGTACGTGAAGTACCGCCTGCCGATCGGCGCCCGGGCGCTCGTCGAGAAGATCAGGGTGGACAAGAGCGTGCTGCTGGTCCCCGGGTCGCAGTTCGGCCTCAAGAAGGGGCTGCGGTTCGGCTTCGGCTACGACATCGAGCGGACCCTGAAGGCACTGCTCCTGGTCGACGAGGTCCTCGCCGAGTTCGCGCCCGCATCGGAAGGCTAGGCGACGAGCCGGCCGTCGCGGATCTCGACGCTCCGATCCGCGTAGCCGATCATCCGGGTGTCGTGGGTGACCACGACCGCGGCCGTGCCGCGGCCCTTCACCTCGTTGCGGATCAGCTCCATCACCTGCTCCCCCAGCTTCGTGTCCAGGGCGCTGGTGGGCTCGTCGAACAGGACGAGCTCCGGCTCGTTCATCAGCGCGCGTCCGATGGCCACGCGCTGACGCTCGCCGCCGGAGAGCTGCGGCGGCGTGTTCTCCTTGCGATGCCCGAGACCGAGCTCGTCCAACAGCGTGTCGGCGCGACGATCGACGTCCTTGCCACGCCGGCCAGCGACATCGGCCACCACCAGGAGGTTCTCCTTGGCCGTGAGGAACGGGACCAGGTTGGCGCCTTGGAAGACGAACCCAACGAACTCGCGTCGGAACCTCGTGAGCTCGCGACGGTCGTACTCCGTGATCCGGTGCGGGCCCACCAGGACGATGCCCTCGCTGGGCGACAGGAGCCCCCCGGCGATGGAGAGCAACGTGGTCTTGCCCGAGCCCGAGGGACCCACCAGGGCCACCATCTCGTCGTCGCCCACGGAGAGGCTCGCGTGATCGAGCGCGACGACCTCGTCGTCGCCTGAGCGGTACACCTTGCGGACTTCCTTCATGTCGAGGGCTGACATCGTGTGATCCTCCTCAGGCTCCGCCGACGGCGGAGGCGGGGTCGATACGGACGATCCTTCGGAATGAGATGGCGCTGCCGATCACTGCGGCGGCGACCAGTCCGGCCGCCGTGAACAGGAACCTGCCGGGTGAGAGCGTGAACGGCACGGTGTCTGGGATCACGCGAGCGAGCCCGACCGCGAGCAGGCTGCCGATCACGAGCGCGCCTCCGGCGATCAGTACTGCCTGCAATGTGAGTCCGGCGGCCAGCGTCCGCGACGATGCGCCGATGGCCTTGAGGATGCCGAGCAGACCGATGCGCTCGATCGTGAGCAGCGCGAAGAACAGCGCGACGACGATCCCTGCCACGGCGAACGTCACCCCGATGATGGAGTTGAAGACGCTGCTCTGCTCCTTCACACCTGGCACCCTTGCGACGGCCTCGTCGATCGTGAGGGCACTGACCGAAGGAACGGCCCGGTCGACCGCAGACGCGAGTTCGGTGGGCGAGATCCCCTTGTCGGGCGTGACCAAGACGGCCTGGAACGTGCCCGGCGCGACCGCCGCGTCGGGGATGTTGGCGTTGAGCGCACGCCGCCATGTGGCCGGGTCGACCCAGACTCCGCTCTGGAGGTTGTAGTCCGTGCCGTTCACCCAGCCGACGATCTCTACCGGCACGCGGATGCTGCCCAGCTCGATCGTCTCGCCGAGCGTCAGCCCTTCATCGCGCAGCGACGTGTCTGCGTAGCCCTGACCGGGGTCCGGCGGAGCCGGCACTCGCAAGTTGGGAGCCTCGTACCCGAACAGTGCGACGTCGGCGGGCGCGTCGCGGCCCGGGATGTAGCCCGCCAGCAGGGCGATGCCGAGGCCCGTGGCCTCGTGCACACCCGACACCTTCCCCACGGCCGCTCGGTCGGCGGCGCTCACGCGCGAACGGTCGATCGAACCCTTGCTGTCCACGCTGTAGACGATCAACGCTGCCGATTGCGCCCGCAGCAGCCCAGTGGAGGATGCGACGAGCGCGTCCAGGATGCCGCCGAGGACGAGTAGCAGCAGCACGATCAGCGTCAGGGCCGCCCCCGCCGTGACGAACCGGCTGGGACGCCGGATCAGCTCCCGCCAGGCCAGCTTCATACGAGGCCTCCGCCCGCCAGACGCGCCGTCGCGGCCGCGGGATCGATCTGGACCACGCGACGCATCGCTCCCACGGCCGCGGCGACACCGAGGATCAGGACCGCCGCCGAGGAGACCAGCAGCACGCGCGGATCGACCTTCGCGGTGAACGTCTCACTCGCGCTCGCGGACACGGCGAACACGGTGAGCGGCACCGCGATCGCCAGGGCCGCCAGGATCACGACGACCACCTGCAGGACGAGGTTGCGCAGGAGGAAACCACCGCTCGCGCCGACCGCGCGCAGGAGCGTCAGCGACGGCGTCTTCTGCACGGTGATGATGAGGAAGAAGAAGCCCGTGAGCAGGATCACGACAACGAACGCGAGCCCGAGGATGATGTTGAAGGACTGTTCGATCGAGGAGACGCCCGGGAGCGACGCGACGGCCGTCGACAGGTCGAGAGCCTCCACACCCGCCACTTCCTGCGTGATCGAGGCGGCGAGCGCCGACACGTCCACCCCCGACGCGGGCTCGACCCCCACGAGGTTGGGAAGCACACCCTTCGCGTCAGGGTTGGTCGTTCGCACCAGCTCTTCATAGGTGGAGAACGAAAGGAACAGGGTCGGCTGCACGTTGAACTGGATGTCCTGGGCGAGGCCGACGATGGTGACGGTCGTTCCGCCCGGCACCACGCTCAGCCGCTGGCCGATCCCGTACCCGGCGCTCGCGTCGGAGGCGCTCGCCACAGCCTCACCGTCGCGCTCGGGGAGCCGTCCGGCGGACAAGGTGGTCGGGAACCCGGGACCTCTCGAGCTCGTAGCCGAAGATCGTCGTGTCCTTCAACTCGCCGCTCTCCAGTTCGGCGGTGAAGGAGCCCTCGCCGATCGGCCCCGCGGCCGCGACGCCGTCGACCATCGACACGGCGGCGAGCTGTTGAGGCGGGATCCGGCTGCCGTCGACGGTTCGGCGCGCGTCGGCGCTGTAGACGAGGATCGAGGCGGACTGATGCTCGAGTCCCCCGGTGAACTGACCGAGTAGCGACCCGGCGAGTGCTTGTTGGAAGAGGATGAGGAACACGAGGAGAGCGACGGCTCCTGTGAGGAGCCCGAAGCGGAGCTTCGCACGCCTGATCTCCGCCAGTGCTAATCGCATGCCGCGCCTTCCGTGTCGACGGTCCCGGATCCGTCCGAGGTCCATCGACAGTATCCGATGCAATACTGCATGGATATCTGTCAGAACCTATGCAAGCTAGAATGAAGGTTGTCTGAGGTAATCGGCCTATGCTGTCATGATACCTATGCAGACTAAGGCGAACCAAACGCAGATGCCGATCGCTGCGGTGTCCTCCCTGCTGGGCATCCCGGTGCCCACCATCCGGTCCTGGGAGCGTCGCTACGGCTTCCCCGTGCCGTCGCGGACGCAGGGCCATCACCGCCGCTACACGCTCGAGGAGGTAGACCAGCTCCGGAAGCTCCGCGATGAGATCACCCGCGGACACGCCGCCCGCGAGGCGGTGGCGATCGTCCGAGGCGAGGCTCATGACCGGCCGCCCGCGCGTTGAACTGCTCGACCGCTTCCTGGAGTCGGCGATGCGGCTCGATCCCGCGGCGCTCCGCGAGGTCCTCACCGGAAGTACCGAGTCGCTCGGCGTGGAGTCCACGATCCGCGAAGTGGCCCTTCCGGCGATGCGCGAGATGGGAAGCCGCTGGAAGGCCGGCGTCTGCGACACGGCGCACGAGCATCTGGCCACCGAGGCGGTTCGCGTGTGGCTCGCCCGCCAGTCCGTCATGGCCCCTCCCCCCTTCCGACCCTTCCCCCTCGTCCTGGCCTGCGGTCCCAAGGACCTCCACACGATCGGTCTGGAGGCGTTCGGCGTCGTGCTGGCGCGGCGGGGGTGGTCGATCCGGACGCTCGGACCGCTCACGCCGGTCTCCTCGCTGGTCGCGGCCGTGCGTGCCGCCGAAGCCCGGGGGGCGGTCGTCACGAGCCAGCGCGGCGTGACGCGTCGTTCCGCCGTAGAAGCCATCGTGGCCGTCGACGCGCTCCCGGGAGTCGAGGCGTTCTACGCGGGAGCTGCGTTCGGGCCCACGTCCGCGCGCAAGGATGTCCCGGGCACCTACCTGGGCGACGACGTCGTCGAGGCCGCCGAGATCCTGGAGCGCGCGCTATCGCCGTGACGAACGTGGCGGGAACGTCGAGAACCCGTGACGAGGCGTCCGGCTGTGTTGACGACCGACGCGCCCATCCCTAGGTTGGCGGGCAGCGACAGCCGACCAGACCTACTGGAGGCCGCGACGGATCCGTTTCCGGCGCGGCCTTCTCGCATCTCCGAGCCCGCTGCCCGCGGTCCCGGCCGAACGGAGGTGAACGGCTTGAGGCAGGCCCTCTGCTGCACCTGGCGGCCTGAGGCCGGACGTCCCCGCGCAGCACCCTCGAGCCGCGTCGCGCGGGCGCCGAGCGTGGGGACGGCGGCGGCGTAGGGCCGTTGGCCGCCGTCCCCACCGCCCAGCCCTTCAGTCCTCCGCGAACAGGTCGGGGGCGTCGCGCCGGGAGGCGATGTACGCCTGGAGCTCCTCGTCGATCGCCGGATCGAGGCCGGGGTCCTCGTAGGACTCCAGCAGCGCTTTCCACGACTTGTTGGCGGCCGATCTCCGTCGTCTCGCCGCCCAGCATCTCCCACGTGGCGAAGTCGGGCGTCTGGAAGAGCGGACTCATGTAGAGCCACTCCTTGAAATGGGTGCGCGTGTGCGGGGAGGAGAGGAAGAGGCCGCCAGGCCCGACGGCCTTCAGCGCGTCGAACGCGAGCTCCTCCTCCGTGAACCCGATCGCCTTCCATCTGCCGCTTGAACTGCCGCAGCAGCTCGACGTCGAGCGCGAACTTCTCGAAGCTGGCCGTGAGGCCACCTTCGAGCCATCCGGCCGCGTGCAGCACCACGTCGGTGCCGGCGAGCATCGTCGCCCAGAGCATCATCTGCGTCTCGGCGGCAGCCTGCGCGTCCACCGCGGGCGAGGACGCGAGTCCGCCCCCGCCGCGGAAGGGGAGTCCGTACCGGCGCGCGA
Source organism: uncultured Actinomycetes bacterium (assembly GCA_963810945.1). Lineage (GTDB taxonomy): Bacteria > Actinomycetota > UBA4738 > UBA4738 > HRBIN12 > JAOUEA01. Next base: position 353,913 of record CAWEPI010000004.1, on the reverse strand, counting down.
GCTGCCCACCCGCGAGCACCCCGAAGACCGACTCGGGCGTGCCGAACGCCGGCGAGCCGGTGCGCATGTCGGTGACCGTGAAGAACGAGCCGTAGAGGCAGGGCACGCCCTCGCGCACCGTCTGGGCGAGGGCCACGCCGGAGAGGGCCTCCGCCACCTGCTGCGTCAGCCCACCCGACACGCTCACCGCCGACGTGGCGCCCGCCAGGAGGAACGGGGTGACGACGATCGGCTGGTTCGCCTCGGCCCATGCGATCAGCGCGTCGGTCATGCGGAAGTCCCAGATCAACGGCGAGTTCGGGTTCACGATGCCGAGCAAGGCCGCCTCCTCCTCGATGGCCGTGCGGCTGCCGTGCACGATCTCTGCCATCCGGATGCCATCGCGGGCGCGCGGGCCGCTGGTCCCGTAGGTGGTGTACGGCTTGTCCGACCAACGGATCGTCGAGTACTCCTGGTCCATGTGGCGCGACTCCATCTGGAGGTCGGTGGCCTCCGCCGCGCCCGTCTGGACGCAGTTCAGGACGTCCGTGGCTTGGGTGAGCTTCACGAGCGTGTCGTGATCCTGGATCCGCCCGGATGCGCCGTCCCTCGTCGAGGTCGCTCGCGAACGGCGGCCCTCCGACGTTCATCCAGACGGGGGTTCCCCCCTCCCCCACCGTCACGGAGCGCTCCGGGTTGCGCGCGCGCAGGCGGAAGCTCGAGGGCGCCTTCGCGACCTGCTCCATCACGAACCCGCGGTCCCAATACACGCGGTCCCCATCCACGACCTGGCCCGCCTCGGCGAGCACCTTGCGCGCCCCGTCGTGGAGCACGTCGGTGCCGATCTCCTCGAGGATCCGCATCGCCTGTTCGTGGATGGTCTCCACCTGTTCCTCGGAGAGGATGTTCAGTGCGGACTCACGTTCGAACATCGTGGGGCTCCTCCATCAGGGGGGTCAGCAGATCGTCGAGCGGCGCGATCCCCAGGTCGTGGATCTCCAGCGGTTTCTCCATGTACGCGGCGATCTCGCGCGCCTTCGCCTCGCGGTCGGGGTCGGGGTGCTGGCGCACGAAGAGCACCCGACTGAGATTGCCGAAATAGGTCTCCTTCAGCCACGGGAACCGATCGAGGCCGAGGCCCTTGATCACCGCCCGGTCCCAGTTCGTGACGAGCCAGTCGGTGAGGAAGTAGATGCCGATGTCGTCCTCGAACCGCTGGTAGAACTCCCCGGCGTACCACTGGAAGCAGTGCACGCCGGCCGGCCGCACCGCCGGATAGCGCTCGAGGACCGCATCGAGGCGGCCGCCCGTCCCGCAGTCTCCATACACGACGATCACGCGCTCGTACTTGGGCAGGAGGACCTGCAGCTTCGCCTCGACGGCTGGACCGATCTCGAGCGGCGTCATGTGCAGATCCGACGAGATGCCGTGCACGTCGGCTTCCCACCCGTGCCGCTCGATCAGCGCGGCCGTGTCCTGCGCGACGGCGCCGCAAGCGAGGAAGGCGACCTTCGCGCCGGTGGAGGTCACGGCGACGCGTTCCCCGCGACGCGCGCGGCATGCGCCGCCTGCGCATCGTCGAGCTCCTCGGCCGTCGGGAACCCCAGGTTGCCGATGAACCGGTCGTTGAAGTCCTCTTCACCCGAGAGCTCGATGTACTCGACGATCTGCGGGATCTCGAAGGCCACCTCGCGCTCGCGGAACGACATGAGGGCCATCTTGGCGCCCTCGCTCGCGGTGTTGCCCACGGCCTTGATCTTGTCGACCGGGACGGGCGGCACCAACCCGATCACCCGGGCGCTCTGCGGATCGATGTAGGAACCGAACGAGCCGGCCAGCATCACCTCGTCGAGGTCGGCGGCCGTGAGCGAGAGCGCCCGCATGGCGGTCTCGATGCCGGTCGAGATGGCGCCCTTCGCGAACTGGAGCGCACGCACGTCGGTCTGCGTGAGGACCACGTCGCCGGCGAGGACGAACGCCTTGACCTGCTCGCGCAGGATCAGGCGATGGGCGAGGGGGTGGCCGGCGGCGACGGCCTCCTCGTGCGACGTCATCTTGCCCCCGTCGTCCAGCAGGCCGGCGAGCCGCAGCTGCGCCACGATGTCGATGAGCCCGGATCCGCAGATCCCACGCGGCTCGACGTCGTCGCCTCCGATCACCTGGAGTTCCACCACGCCGTTCGTGAGCACGACGCCCTCGATGGCGCCGTCGGTAGCGCGCATCCCGCAGAGGATCTCGCCGCCCTCGAACGCGGGCCCCGCCGGTGCGGCCGTGGCCACCGCGCGCTCCGAGGAGCCGCACGCGATCTCCCCGTTGGTGCCCACGTCCACGAGCAGACGCATCTCTGGATCGCGGACCAGTCCGGTGGCCACGATGTCGGCCACGATGTCGGCGCCCACGTACGCGCCGATCGACGGGAAGAGCGCGACCCACCCGAGCGGATGGATGGCGAAGCCGATCTGGTCGGCCCGTACGTCCTGCGGTTCCACGAAGGTCGCCACGTACGGCGCGAGCGCGATCGATTCGGGGTTCACGCCGCAGAGCAGATGCAACATCGTGGCGTTGCCGGCCACGACAGCCTCGTAGATCTCTTCGGTGGCGACGCCGGACTCCTCCTTCACCCGATCGAGCAGCTCGTTCACCGTGGCGACCGCGGCAGCCTGCAGCTTCGCGATGTCCTCGTCGTCCTGCATCGCGCGGGCCATCCGTGCGATGACGTCGGCGCCGAACGGGGTCTGGTGGTTGATCGTCGAGGCGACCGCCACGGCGGCGCCGGAACGGAGGTCGACCAGGGTGCACACGCAGGTGGTGGTGCCGATGTCGAACGAGGCGCCGAACATCCGATCGGTCGTATCGCCGGGCTCGAGATCCACGAGGTACTCACCCACGAGCGTGGCCGTGACGTGCGTCGTCTCGCGCAGGGTGCGCGCGATCTTCGGGAGCACCTCCCAGTCGTGGTTGCGCGTGTACCCGGCCTCCTCCACCGCGTCCAGGACGCGCGCGAGGTGCGAGCGGTGGTCCTCCAGCGAGGGCGGTGTCAGCTCGAAGTAGTGCTTCACGACGTTGGGCTCCAGCAGCACGAAGCGACCGACGCCCATGGTCGCGGCCTTCGGCATCTTCATCAAGCGCGGGACCTCGACCGTCATCGAACCGTTGATCGGGCACTGGCAAGACAGGCGCCATCCGTCGTCGAGCTTCTCGGGCAGGTGGCGGTAGTCGGCGAGGGAGAGCTCCGCCTCGCCGTCCAGCACCTTCACCCCGCACTTCCCGCACGTCCCGCGACCTCCGCAGGTGGACTCGATCGGCAGGCCCGCCCAGTGGGCGGCGTTGAAGAGGGTGGTCCCGGCAGGGACGCGGACGCTCTTCCCGCTCGGCTGGTAGGTGACCTGGACCTTCCCCTCCACTCAGACCCCCGCCTGCGCCGCGGCGAGCTCCCGGCGGTGCTCCGCGATCCACGCCGCCCCGTACTCGTCCGCTCCCAGCAACAGGTCGGCCGCCAGGATCGCCTTGCGCCCCTGCTCGTGCAACGGGTTCGTGATGGCCGTGTTCATGCCGCCCATGATCGACATCGCCAGGAACGTGGCGTCGATGCCCCGGCGATCGGGCATCCCGAAGGAGATGTTCGAGGCACCGCAGCTCACGTTCACGCCGAGTTCCTCGCGGATCAGCCGCATGGTGGCGAACATCGACGTGGCGGCGTCGGGCGCGGCGCCGATCGGCATCGTGAGCGGGTCGATGATGACGTCCTCGCGCGCGATGCCGTGATCGGCCGCGGCCTCCACGATCTTGCGCGCGGCCGCGAGGCGCACCTCGGGCTCCATCGAGATGCCTTCGGAGTCGTTCGCCATGCCGATCACCGCGGCGCCGAACTTCGCCACGAGCGGGAGGAGGCGCTCCAGTGAGTGGTCCTCGGCGGTCACGGAGTTGATCAGGACCTTGCCCTCCGCGAGCGGCACGGCGGCCTCCAGGGCCTCGGGCGTCGAGGAGTCGATGCAGAGCGGGACGTCGACCACCTCGTGCACGGCACTGAACGACGGCCGAGAGCATGGCGGGCTCGTCGAATCCGGGGATGCCTGCGTTCAGATCGAGCACCGCCGCTCCCGACTCCACCTGCGCGGCGGCGTCGGCCTTGACCGTGGTCATGTCCATCACCTTCAGCTCCTCGGTGAGCTGTTTGCGGCCCGTCGGGTTGATCCGCTCCCCGATGATCCGGAACGGGTACCCGTCGCCGATGCGCACCTCGCCGCCCGGTCCCGTCAACACGGTCGTCGCCACCTCGGTCACACCGTCACCCCCGTGAGCTTCTTCGCGATCTCAACGGCCTCGGGCGCGTTGTTCGCGTATCCGTCGGCGCCGATCTTCTCGGCCCACTCGGGCGTGACCGGAGCCCCGCCCACCATCACCTTCACCTTGTCGCGCAGGCCCGCGGCCTCCAGCCGCCTGATCACGGTCTCCTGATACGGCACGGTCGTCGTGAGCAACGCGCTCATCCCCAGGATCTGCGGCTCCAACTCCGTAGATCGCCTCGATGATCCGGTCGGCGCTCACGTCCTTGCCCATGTCATGCACGTCGAACCCGCTGGTGCGAAGCATGGCACCGACCATGTTCTTCCCCAAGTCATGCAGATCGCCCTTCACCGTGCACATCACCACGAGCGCGTTCGCCTGCGCCGCGTCCTTCTGTGCCAACAGCGCGGGCTCGATGATGGCGTTGCACGCCTTGAAGACCTCCGCCGAGGCCACCACCTCGGGCAGGAACACCTCGCCGCGCTTCCACATCTCCCCGAGGTCGAACATGGCAACCGCCATCCCGTCCTCGAGCACCATCTTGGGGTCGGCCCCGGCGGCCATCAACGCCTCAGCGGCCGACGTGCCCATGTCCATGTCCGCCACGATCAGCGCCTGCTTCAGCTGTTCGAGGTCCTCGCTCAACGTGTCCTCCTCGCAGGGCGGCTCCGATGCCGTCCTTGGGTGACCAGAAGTCAGCCGGCACCACCTTCCGGCACCAGCTCAGGATAGGAACCCCAGGCAGATGTGGGAACGCTTCGCCTGCCGATGTTCATGACCCCAGGTCATGCACGCCGCGCCCGAGGGCCTACGCTGTTGGGCATGGCGAGCCAGCCCCGACCCCCACGGAACGCGCGCAGCGAAGCCAAGCGCGAGCGGATCGTGGAGTGCGCGATGCGCCAGTTCGCCGAGCATGGATACCAGGGCGCCAAGATGGAAGACATCGCCTCCGAGCTGGGCATCGCGAAGGGATCGATCTTCCAACACTTCGGTTCCAAGGCCGGTCTCTTCTTCGAGGCCTACAAGCGGGCCGTGAACCTGAGCCCCGCGTGGCTCGACGCGCCCGACGCGGTCCTGGAGGAGGGGTTCTTCGCCACCGTGTCGTACTGGTTGGAACGCACACAGGACCTCGTGGCCGAGGATTGGGTCCCCTATCGCGTCGTCCTCATCGGCAACTTCGGCACCGATCTCACGCTCAAGCGCGAGATCAACCGGTACATGGTGAGCGAGGACCCCTACGGCACGCTCGACTTCGTGGAGTACGGGATCCACCGTGGCGAGGTCCGCGACGACGTCGACCTCGAGACGGTCGTCTCCATGGTCGACTGGCTCTCCGGCTCGATCCAGGACGCGCTGGTCACCGAGGAGCTCGACCCGGGCCTGTTCCATCGCTTCAGCGGGCAGCCCGAGCGTCAGAAGATGCGCGTGGAGCACTTCACGATCCTGCTGAAGAGCGCGATCGGCGCCGCATCGCCTCCGCCGCATCCCGCTCCGTGACCTCGGGGCCGTAGTCGCTCATCGGTGAGATCCGCGTGACGCGACGAACGAGCCTCTGAGGTTGTCCTGCGTGCATGGCACGTACCTCCTTTGGCGCGTTCACGCCGGAAAAGGAGGGAGAACCTTCGACTTCGGGGTTGACGTCGCGCGCATTCTCGTGTCACCGTCCTGCAACTCGACGGCGCGATCGAGGTCCCCCCGGACACAGGAGGTGCGCGCCCGTGAAACGATCCATCTGGCTGGTGCTCGTGGGCGCTCTAAGCGCGATGATGCTCACCGCGCCGGCATCGGCCGGCGACACCGTGACCGTTACACGGCTGACCTTGACGTCGATCTGGCGGCCAGCGAGTCCGGACCCGACCGGGTTGACCTGGGCGCCATCGCTGAACCGGCTGATCATCTCAGACTCCGAGGTCGACGAGATCCCCACCCTCTGGCACCACACGAACCTGTTCTCGCTCAGGCTCAGGGGGAAGGTCACGGCCTCCCGCAGGGTCGTGAAGGCAACGAAGGAGCCGGAGGATGTCGCCTGGAACAGGCGGAGCCGCTCGCTGTTCGTGGCCGATGACGATCAGGACAAGGTGTTCTTGTTCCGACCGGGCGCCGACGGCAAGATCGGAACCCGTGACGACGTCGCGAAGACCGCCCTCGCCACCGAGTCGTTCGGCAGTCACGACCCCGAAGGCCTCGAGTACATCCCGCGAACCGGGGCCTTGGTGATCGTCGATGCGAGGGGTAAGCGCGTGTACAGGGTGAGGCGGGGGGTGGACCATACGTTCGGGACCGCCGATGACGTCGTTTCCAGCTTCGGCGTCGCCAAGTTCGGCCTCATGGGTTGCGAGGACGCGGCCTATGACCCGGCGACGCACCACCTCTTCATCGTGAGCAGCGCCGACAAGTTCATCGTCGAGACCACCCGCGCTGGGAAGCTGGTGCAGAAGATCGACCTATCCACCACCGGCATCCGCAGGGCTTCGGGCATCGTGTTCGCTCCGGGCAGCACCCCCGCGACGAGGTCCACGAGGCACCTCTACGTCACCGACCGTGGGACCGACAACAACATCAAGCCCAACGAGAACGATGGGCGACTCTTCGAACTCACGCTCGTGCCCAGCCCGTAGTCGCAACCAGCGGGACGAGCTGCGATCGGTCAGTGACCTGTGCGGGTGGCCGCGGTCGTTCACGAAAAGGGTGTTCCCCCGGGGTTCGTCTTCAGGGCCGGGTCCTCACCCGCGCTAGGCCTAACGGGAGGACGGCCCCGGGCTCCCCGGGGGGACACCTCCAAGGGTGCGCTTCACGGTGTGTCCGCCGCATGCGTCATTCGGCGTAGAAGGGAACCACCTCAGACGTCGCCCGTGGGCTGCCGCCAACGTCGGTCCACCCTGCGCGCAGGGGAAGGCCCCGGTCCCGCCCCGCGCCACATGGCGTCGTCGATGTGGTCAGTAGCCGAAGCCGCCGCCGCCTCCGCCTCCGTGGTGGAAGAACAAGAGGTAGACGACCAGGTAAGCAACCGCGCCGACCGCTAGGTAGATCCCCAGCCACTTCTTCCATCGCCGACCATAGCCGGACTCGTTCTGTGCCATCGTTCGCCTCCTTGCTCGCGTGACTTCCTTCATGCGGTACTACCGGCGAACGGGACAGCCGGATTGCCAGGCGGGCTGAGGATCTGCTGAGAGAACCGAGAACCGCGACCCAAGCCGTGGGACCGCGACAGGGGCTCCCGGGCCAGGCTCTAGAGCCCCGGGAGCCTGGGATCCTCCCGCAGCGCAACCATCGCGAGGTTGGAACCCGAGCGCCATCGCAACGAGGCCTCCGCGTCCTCGACCGTGACGGTCTCCCGCAGGTAGTTGAACATCGCGAACCGGTCGCAAGCCGTCTCCCCCACCCGCCGCTTCCCGATCCTCTGCCTTCCATGAACGTGCATCCACTCGTGGCAGTAGAGGAAGCGCAGGACCTCGCGCGCCTCGCGGAAGGTCAGGCCCTCGGTGAGCCAGATGAAGCGCATCTTGCCGCCGCCCGGGCGCCGCTTGGCCCCGTAGGGCACCACCTCGCCGAAGGGCAGGAACGGCTCGGGCACCTGGAGCGTGATCGAACGATCGGTGAAGTCGGTCCACGCCGATAGGTGCGGCTTCTGCCTGTAGCGCAGGTACTTCACGTGGATCAGGTAGCCGTCGGCGTCGGGGAGGCCCGCGAGCAGGCGTGAGACCTCTTCGGGGGGAGCTCCGGGATCGCCGACGTGATGCGCACCCGGGCAGGCTACCCGCCGCCTCCCACTAGCATGGGTGACCATGGAGGACGGGGCGGGGGAACCGGCGCGCACCCATCGCGACGGCGTGCGTGCCGGTCTGCCGCTCTCGGTCGCCGTCCTCGGGTTCGGGATCTCCTTCGGCGTCCTCGCGCGCGCCGCCGGCATGGGCGTGCTCGCGCCGATCGTGATGTCGGCGACGACGTTCGCGGGCTCCGCGCAGTTCGCGGCCACCTCGGTGATGGGCTCCGGAGGCGGGGTCGCCGCGGCGGTCGTGGCCGCGGTGCTCCTGAACGCCCGCTACGCGCCGATCGGCGTCTCCGTGGCCCCCTACCTCACGGGGCCGTGGTGGTCCCGCTTCCTCCACGGACAGCTGGTGGTGGACGAGTCGTGGGCGATCGCTGCGGAGGGCGAGGGTCGATTCAACCCCAAGGTGTTGCTGGGGGCCGGCCTCACCCTCTACCTGGCGTGGCTGGTGGGGACGATCGCGGGCGTGGCGTTCGGCAGGCTGATCGGCGACCCGGCGCGTCTCGGACTGGACGCCGCCTTCCCGGCGCTGTTCCTCGCGCTGCTCGTCCCTCAGCTGAAGACCCGCGACGCGAAGATCGCCGCCGTGCTCGGCGCGACGATCGCGCTGGTGCTGACGCCGTTCACGCCGGCCGGCGTTCCCATCATCTGTGCCGGCGTCGCGTGCCTGATCGGACTCCGCACACCGCGCCGGGAGGCGGCTGCATGAGCGCGACCTGGGCCGTGGTGATCCTCGTGGGGATCGCGACGATCGCGATCAAGGCCCTCGGCCCGGTGCTCTTGGGCGGCCGGCCCCTGCCCGATCGTGTCGATCGCGTGGTGGCCCTCCTCGCCCCCGCCTTGCTGGCGGCGCTGGTGGCCATCAACACGTTCGCGACGGATCGAGAGCTCGGGGTGGACGCCCGCGTGCTGGGCGTGGGCGCCGCGGCGATCGCGATCTGGCTGCGCGCACCCGTCCTCGTCGTCGTGGTGGTGGCGGCCGTCGTGACCGGCGTCGCCCGCGCGATCGGTGGCTGATAGCCTCACCCGCCATGACGCGCTACCGCGACCTGGGGCTCACGGTCGGTCAGCTCCAACCGGGCGCGCTGAACGCGATCACGGATGTCGAGGGCGTGCGCGTCGGCGTGGTGACGTTGATCGAGGGCGACGGGCCGCTGCGGGTCGGCGACGGACCGGTCCGCACGGGCGTCACGGTGATCGTGCCCCACGACACGATCGGGCGCGAGGTGGTCTTCGCCGGCTGTCACCGCCTGAACGGGAACGGCGAGCTCACGGGCCTCGAATGGATCCGCGAGTCGGGCACGCTCTCCACCCCGGTCGCGCTCACGAACACGCACAGCGTGGGCGTGGTGCGCGACGCGCTCGTGGCCGCGGAGATGCGCGGGCGCACGGACCTCACCGCGTACTGGAGCCTGCCGGTCGTGGGAGAGACCTACGACGGCACGCTCAACGACATCAACGGCTTCCACGTGCATCCGGAGCACCTCGTCGCCGCGCTCGATGCCGCGAGCGACGGTCCCGTGCCCGAGGGCAACGTCGGCGGGGGCACCGGGATGATCTGCCACGGATTCAAAGGGGGCACGGGCACGGCGTCGCGCCGGCTGCCCGACGCGAGCGGCGGGTACACGGTGGGCGCCCTCGTGCAGGCCAACTACGGGCGACGCGAGCGGCTCACGGTGGACGGGGTGCCGGTCGGCCGCGAGATCCCGAAGACCGAGGTGCCTTCGCCCTGGGACGTCGAGGCCGCGCGCGTCGAGGCGGGCCTCTCGCCGCTCCCGCCCGGGAGCGGCTCGATCATCGCGATCCTCGCGACGGACGCGCCCCTCCTGCCCCACCAGTGCGCGCGGCTGGCGCAGCGCGCGGGCCTGGGCATCGCGCGCGCGGGCGGCGCGGGCGAGCACTCCAGCGGCGACATCTTCCTGGCGTTCTCCACGGCCAACCGCGGTCTGCTCAGGAGCTACAAGACCGAGGAGGACCCGCGGCCGGTGCAGGTGACGATGGCTGCCGACGGCATCATCAGCGACCTCTTCTGGGCTGCGATCGAGGCCACCGAGGAGGCCATCTTGAACGCCCTCGTCTCCGCCGAGACGATGACGGGTCGCGACGGCATCACCGCCCACGCGCTCGACCACGACCGGCTGATCGACATCATGACGCGCTACGGCCGTGGGCCGATCGACGCGTAGGAACCTCAGATCAACCGGAAGCGGAACCGGTCCGCGGCCGAGGCTCTCCCCGTCCGACGATGGGCGTGTTCGCAGGCCTTGACGGGCCCGCGCCCCTGGTTCTGGTAGCACGTGTCGGAGCCGGGGCCGCCGTTGAGCGCGTCGTTGTCGTCGCCGCCGATCAGCGTGTCCCTGCCGGGTCCACCCGCGAGGTTGTCGTTGCCGCTCACGCCGGAGAGCTTGTCGTTCCCGCCGCCCCCGCGGAGCACGTCGTTCCCGTTGTTCCCGGTGAGCACGTTCGCCGCCCTGTTGCCGACCACGATGTCGCGCGCCGAGTCGCCCTCGATGTTCTCGATGCCGGCGAGGGTGTCGTTGCCCTCCCCGACAGCGGTGCCCTTGACCAGGTTCACGTTCACGCCGGAGGCCGAGCCGTAGTTCACGGTGTCCTTCCCGAGACCCCCTGTGAGCACGTCGTTGCCGAGGAGCCCCGTCAGCCGGTCGTTGCCTCCGGCCCCGCTCAACACGTCGCCGCCGTTGCCTCCGCGCAGCGCATCGCCTTGGGGTGAACCCGTCACCGACTCCACGCCCTTGAGGATGTCCGATCCCTCTCCCGTAGCCGTGCCCGACAGCAACGAGAGCACCACGGGCTTCCTCGCGGCCGCGTAGCTCACGCTGTCGATCCCGGGGCCGCCGTCGTAACGGTCGTTGCCGGGGCCGCCGAGGAGCGTGTCGGCGCCCGCCGCGCCCGAGAGCGTGTCGTTCCCACCCCGCGCATCGATCCGGTTGGGAGCCGCGCTCCCCGTGAAGACATCCCCTTGCTTCGAGCCGACGATGGACTCGAAGCCGCTCAGCGTGTCGGTGCCCACGCCCGATCCCGTGGACGTGCCGGAGGGGAGTCCCGCGGTCACGCCGCCCGTCGCCGCGGAGAGATCGATCGTGTCGACGTCCGCACCGCCGTCGATCAGGTCGTTGCCGACGCCTGCTTGCATCGTGTCGTTCCCCGGGCCCCCGGTGAGCGAGTCCGCGCCCTGCTGCCCGTCGACCGCGTCGTTGCCTGCGCCACCGTCGAGGGCATCAGCGCCGGACGAGCCGAGGAGGCTATCGTTCTGCGCGGACCCGACCACATGCTGGATGTTGGCCAGCGTGTCGAGGCCCTCACCCGTTGCCTGGGGAGCCGACCCACCGAGATCGATCGACACCGCCGCCGCCGAGGCCGCGTAATCCGCCGTGTTGACGCCCAGTCCGCCGGCCATCGAATCGTCGCCGCCACCGCCTCGCAGGACGTCGTCGTCACCCTCTCCATCGAGCGCGTCGTCGCCCAGTCCACCGGAGATCGAGTCGTTGCCCGCCCCACCCCTGATGACGTTGGGGGTGCCGTCGCCGGTGAGATCGTCCGCGGCCGGAGAGCCCGTGAGGTTCTCGACGCCGCTCAGCGTGTCGGTGCCCTCACCGGTCGCCGATCCCGCGAGCAGCGAGGCGTTCACAGCACTGGAGAAGGCGGCCGTGTCCGTGCCCGGACCGCCCTGTAGGTTGTCGTTCCCGCCGAGTCCCGCCAGCGTGTCGTCGCCACCCGCCCCCTGGAGGACGTTGGCCTGCCCATCGCCCGCGAGCGAGTCGTTCCCCGGTGAACCGATGACGTTCTCCACGGTCGCGAACGTGTCCGCGCCTTCGCCCGACCCGGTGCCGGCGAGCAGGTCGACGTTCAACGCGCTCGCGGCGCCCGAGAGGTCGGCCGTGTCGATGCCGCCGCCCCCCGTGTAGGTGTCGTCGCCGATGCCCCCGATCAGGGTGTCGTTCTCGGTGTCGCCCGTCAGCGTGTCGTTCCCTCCCAGGCCCGCCAGCGTGAGCGCGGCACTCGAGAACGCGATGTCGTCACCGTCGTCGTCGCCGTTCACGTTGATCCCCGCGGCGCCGACGACGAACGTGTCTGCGTTCGCCGTGCCTTGGACGGTCAGGGAGTCGGGACCCCCGTTCAGCGTCACGGAGATCTCGATCTCCGGAGTACCGGTCTCCGCTGCTATTCCAGGTGCGAATGCGGCCGGATCGACGATCGTGAGGGCGTTGGCGCCCGAGCCACCGGTGACGCCGATGGTGTCGGTGTTGGACACGGTCGCCGTATCGCATTGCGACCCGTTGAGCTGGATCTCCCCCGCGGGACCCACGTCGAGGGTATCGCTCGGGTTGCCTGAGAGGGCGACCGTGACGTGGTCGGTGAGGTTGTAGCTGCACGTACTCGCCAACGCGGGAACCATTTGCCACGGGGCGAACGCCGTCGCCAGGGCGAACGCGGTCACCACGCCGATGCGCTTCATCGTCATCCCCGGCTCCTCCGATGCACCAGAACGGAACGCACGGACTATGGCACGGTCCGACTCGGGCGTCGAGGGTCAGAGTTGTGGTCGGGGCGGCGGGACTCGAACCCGCGACCTCGTGCTCCCAAACCAGAATCGTCCTAGCTCGCTGACCAGCGACAACGCGAGTCTCTGCTGGCAGCGACCCGTGAGGCATGTCTCACGGGATCCGTCGTCTCCCGTTGGCTTCCGTCGCTTCCGCTACCTTCCTGTTACCTGGGCGGGGCGTCCCCGTCACGCGTACCGTCGAGTTCCGTGTGCTTCGGTCGGCTCCTTGACCAGGTGTTGACCGGCGTGGAGAGCTACAAGCTGAGCGCCGTCGTCTGGTGCAGGTTGCGTGCGGAGAGTCACGTTTCCGGCGGCTCGCCCTCTGCGACGACCCGGTCACGAGGTCCCCCGCAGGTTCGTATCTGACCATCACGACGCCCCTGGTGGAGACGCGGCTGTCGACGAGTCGCAGCGTTGCCGGCGCCGAGCCATACCGGAACAAGTGCTCCCCGTTCCGATCGTCATGGGGAACACCACGAGCCGGTCCACCCCCCTTACGCGAAGCCACCTTCCGTCGACGAGCGACCTGGGCGCGGGCTGGGGATCATCAACAGAAGGTCGACACGGTCGCCGGCGAGCTGGTGCAAGCCGGCAGCCCTTGAGGATGCGGCCCCAGCTGCGCGAGCCGAACCCGTTGGCACCCTTAGTGGCTAATCACCGGAGCCGGCGATGCTCACCTCTACGTTCATGTCGTCGCGCCGCTCCTCCTGATGCGGGTAGCGCTTCAGTGCCCTTCGGTCAGCATCTGTGAGGGGGCCTACGAGGCTTCGCGGCCACAGCCGGTCACGGAGCACGACGTTGATCTCCGCCGCATACAGCGTTACCTGTGCGCCAAGGTAGATCCAGGCAAGAAGGACGATCACCCCCGCGAACGTCCCGTAGACCTGGCTCGCCCCTTGAAGCTGATGCGCGATGTAGGCGCCGCCCAAGGCGCAGAGGATCGTCCAGACGGTCGCTCCTAGGAGCGCGCCCGGCAGTACGTCGCGCCAGGTGATGTCTCTCGAGGGCAGGAGTCTGAACGCAGCCAGATAGAGCACGAGGTTCAACAGGAATGAGCCCGCCGCCGCGAGCAGTGCGATCGGAGCTGAGGCACCCCCGGTGAACGCTGCGAGGACTGTCGAGGCTAGAACAACGATGCCGAGCACCACCAGCAGCACGAGCGCGCGAAATGACGACTGGAGTGCGTTCGGTCGTCGCCGACGGGGAACGTTCCACACCGCGTTCATCGCCGCTTCGAACGAGCGGAGGACCCCGAGGCCCGACCAGATCGCAAGGAGCACAGCGACACCGAGCAGCACGCCCCCGCCATCGAGCGCATGAACGTTGCGGGCGATCTGGGGACCAAGGAGCGGGACGTCGTGCAGGGCGGAGTCCAGGAGGTGTTGTCGAAGGTCCGCTCGGTTCGCGATCACCATCCCCAGGATCGTCACCCCAGCCATGAGCAACGGGAGCATCGAGAAGAAGCCGTAATAGGCGGTCAGCGCGGCGAGTTGCCCGGCCTCGTCCTCCCCGTATTTCTTCACCACGGCCCAGCAGAACGCGACGGGACGCCGGCGACGTTGCAGGCGGTCGAGCGCGTTTGCAAGCCTCCCGGCCGTCGAGACCAATTTCGACTCCGTCGACTCGCCTATCACTCAGAGTCCCCCACCCGATAGCTCGCGGATCGCTCTGCTCGAGGAGGTTTCGCGGTTAGTATCGCGAGCCCCTTTTCCCCCGGGCAAACACGCGTTACGCCTCCTCCTATACCCTTCGCACCCCATGTTCGAAACGGGCCGTGGCAGCGTCGCGCTCGTCGTTCGTGCTTCGCCCACGCTCTAACGCTCCCCGCCTTGTGGGTCCTGCGGTCTTTCCGCGCCTTCGGCCTTGAGATGCCGAGCAGCCGTCGCGCGTTCCTCACGCCGACGAGTGTCGCGACACTTCAGCAGTGCCCCTGTAGGCCATGGCTGGATGCAAGCTGTCTCAAGAAACCGAGCCGCTGAAGGTATCGCATGCGCTGGGATCCCCGGTGCTGTAGCCCGCGCGGAACCACGTCTGGCGTTCGGCCGAAGAACCGTGTGTCCACGTTTCCGGGTTCACGCGTCCTTGGTACTCCTTCTGGAGACGGTCGTCTCCAACCGCGGCGGCCGCTGACAACGCGTCGGTGACATCGCGATCGGTGATCTTCGTGATGAAGCCGGTTGCCACGGCGTTCGCTGTCCACACTCCCGCGTAGCAATCGGCCTGCAGCTCGAGGCGGACCGATCCGCTCTGTGCTCCTTGAGAGCCACCGTCGATACGATCGAGCGTCCCGAGCAGGTCCTGTGCGTGATGGCCGTATTCATGCGCGATCACGTACGCCTGCGCGAGCGGCCCGCCTCTCGCGCCGAACTGGTCCGTGAGTTGCCGGAAGAACCCGAGATCGAGGTAGATGTTCTTGTCGCCCGGGCAGTAGAAGGGACCGGTTCTGGTGGATGCCGTTCCGCACGCGGTGCTCGTCTGTCCCGTGAACAAGACGGTCTTCGCCTGCTGGTAGTCCTTGATCCTGCCTCCCCAGTAGTCCTGGATGCTGTTCACATATGCCACGACGCTGCAGTCCGGGTTCTGCTGGACGTCGGCTCCCGTGAGGCACGACGACAGATCTGACGAGGGATCCCGCGCCGTCACTCCCGATGATCCAGTGCCGCCCCCGTTGAGGA
The DNA here is from genome assembly GCA_963810945.1 of uncultured Actinomycetes bacterium. Taxonomy (GTDB): domain Bacteria; phylum Actinomycetota; class UBA4738; order UBA4738; family HRBIN12; genus JAOUEA01. The sequence continues at coordinate 338,639 of CAWEPI010000004.1, read as the reverse complement.
GCACGAGCACTACGGTGATGATCAGCCCGACGATCCCGCCTCCGGCCACGAGGGGCACGCCGCCTGACATGCCTCGCCGGTCGGATAGCTGGGAGGGATCGAGCTTGGCTCGCCTGCGGATTCGCATGGATCGGCCCTACCCGCAGCCGATGATCGAAAACGGCGACGGCCATCCGACCGTGTCAGCCATCTCCTCCGCGCGGCCTCGAGAAGCGCTGTCGACCAATCGAGAACAATGGGACAGAACTGGGGTCCAGGATTCGCTCCCTCAGACTCGGGGACCCTGCCCCACCGACCATGACTCGGATGACGCAAGTGATGAACCCGCGAGGCCGTACATGGATCTACGCTTCGCGCCAACAGCCTCGTGGAGCTCGATGCAGGGCCCGCTTTCGAGCTGGCCCGTGCGCATCGCCACCGCCACGGCAGCTGCTCGCGTATGCACCTCAAGCCGATTGAGCGCCCCGGCCATGTGCGTCTGCACCGTGCCTCGCGTGATCCCGAGCGTGGAGGCAATCTCGTCGGTGGTCGCCCCCTCGGCGACCATCCGAAGCACGAGCCTCTGCTGCGATGTGAGCGGCTGCCTCATGACGTATCCCTTCGGTAAGGAGGGGTGGACCCTGGCTTCCCCGTCCAGGACCCACCCCTCGCGGGCACTTCCCTTACCCAAAATCGTTCACGCGAATCCCTCGCTCCGACGCCCGTGGCGGGCCTTGCATCGCAGGTCGTTGCGTGGCAGTGCCGTCGCTTGACTCCTGGGTGTGGTATCGGGCTCGGGTGGCTGGTGGCGATGTTCGCGACGATGCTTCAGGCGCGACCGAAGCGCAGCGTGTCTGTGAGCTGTTCGGCTGGACTCAAGATGGTCCGGTGTTGCCCGGACAGGGAGGGGCCCCGTGTGGGAGTCACCCATCAGCGCAGCGCGCCAGAAAGAAACGCAAGGGCAGGGCGTAGTTCCTCGGGGGCACGGATCGTCGCCGTCCTGGGATCATGATGGGCTCTCGCTGCGATCTGGACCCCAGCGGCGTCATCCACGGCTGCTACGCGCCGAGCAACGGGGAGAAGCTCCGCGCGATCGACACGGCCAAAACCATGAAGTGCCTTCGGCCCAGATAGCCATCAACTGGAACCAACTGCATGACGACGCCAGCGATCGTCATGACGAGTACGGCATCAATCCATACGACCCAAGACTCTTCCGCCCGCACGATCAGCGTGTGCCCAGCAGCGCGACGAGGGCGGTCGCGAGTCGCTCGTGCGCCGCAACGGCCCGGGTCGGAGGCATCACGCCGGGACCGTAGCCCACATACCGCACGGCAGCCACGGTTCCGCGGACCTGACGTTTCGCCGAGTCGGCCGGGGGGAACGCCCCGCTGGACGGGAGGGATGCACATGGATACCTGGGTATGGATCGGCATCGTCGCCGCGATCGTGATCGTGGTCGCGCTGATCGCATGGGCCGCGACGCGCAAGCGCCGCACCGACGAGCTTCGGGACCGGTTCGGGCCCGAGTACGACCGCGCGCTCTCGCGCGACGGCAGCCGACGGGAGGGCGAATCGGAACTGCGCGAACGGGTGGAACGCCACGACGCCTTGAACATCCTGCCGCTGAGCCCCGACACGGCGTCTCGCTACCGGCAGGAGTGGCGTGACGTCCAGATGCGCTTCGTGGACGCCCCGGAGGAGTCGCTCCGGCGCGCTGACGGGCTCATCACCGAGGTCATGCAGCGTCGCGGCTATCCGATGAGCGACTTCGAGCAACGCTCCGCCGACCTGTCCGTGGACCACGCGCAGACGGTCCAGGACTACCGCGCGGCACACGCCGTGTCGGTGCAGACGTCTCGAGGGCAGGCCTCGACCGAGGATCAGCGGCAGGCGATGGTCCACTATCGCGCGCTGTTCGACGACATGCTCGGCACCGGCGCCGAGACGAACGGTGCGGACACGAGCCAACGGCAGGTGAATCGATGAGCATGCAGGAACAGAGCCAACCGACGACGGAGCAAGACGGCATGCAGCAGGATGCGTTGGGCCAGGAACCGCGAACGATGGGTCCGCAGCAGGAGCGGGCGCAGGATCGGTCCGGGCAGCGGCAGGCCGAGCGCGCCTCCATGAACGAGCCGCTGCTCTCGGCATCAGACGGCGAGGGGTTCAAGGACCGCTGGGAGCAGATCCAGGTCCGCTTCGTGGACGAGCCGCAGGCCTCCGTCCGCGATGCAGACGCCTTGGTCCAAGAGCTCATGCAGCGGCTCGCGGACAGCTTCGCCCAAGAGCGCTCGCGCCTGGAGGAGCAGTGGGAGCGCGGCAAGCAGGCCTCCACCGAGGACCTCCGTAGGGCGCTCCAGCAGTACCGGTCGTTCTTCCGGCGGCTCCTGGTCGCGTGACCTCCACGGGCCGCCACAGGCAGCAGGGGCGCACCGACAAGCGCGTGATCCCGCAGCAGGTACCTGCCTAGGCAGCTCGAGAGGCATCGTGCCGATCTACGGGTCTCCGCTGTCTGCGAAGGCGCTCTTGCGTTCGAGGAAGCGCGATGCCCAACGCAACCAAGATTCGTGGGACCAGGTGGGGTGAGCATCTTCAGCTAGCGAAGGCGTGGCGATGTTCGCTCAGATGCTCAAGCGTGACCGGGAGCGAGCGAATGTCTAGGGGTTGGTGCGGTACTGCTTCCAGGAGATAACCGTCGCAATTCGTTGGCTCGCCTTCGCGCTCGGAGACTGGGCCGAGCCTGCTGGCCGCGGTCGCGATGCCACCGAGCAAGAGAACAACAGCAACCGCGATACGGAGCATGCCGCCACGGATGTGGGGTATCGGTCCATTCTTGGGTCCGACGTTCAAGGGAAAGCTCGATAGGGATCGAGACGGAGGGATGAATCATGCAGAAGGTCGTGGCTGGGATAACCACCTCGCTCGACGGTTATACCACCGGACCGAACGACGGGCCCGGCAGCGGGTTGGGCGAGGGTGGTGAGCGGCTGCACTACTGGGTCTTCGGGGGACCTTGGACCTATGCGCAAGGGGCCAGGGGCAAGGCGATTGGAGCGGACAAGGAGTACCTCGATGCGTCGTCAGAGCATGTCGGTGCCGTCATCGGAGGGCGAAACACGTTCGAAGCGGCGGAAGCCTGGGGCGGACAGAACCCGTTCGGCGTGCCGTTCTTCATCGTGACGCACCGGCCGGATGATGCGCCAGCCGAGGGCGGGTTCACCTTCGTCGGCGGCCTCGATGAGGCCTTGGATCAGGCGCGAACCGCGGCGGACAGCAGGGACGTGTCCGTCATGGGGGGAGCGGACGTGATACGCCAGGCCCTGCTGGCCGGCTACGTGGACGAGTTGACGATCTCGATCGCACCGATCGTGCTAGGGGACGGCAAGCGATTGTTTGAAGGCTTCAGGACGCAGTTGACCCTCAAGCACCTCCACCTTCGGCAGTCTCCCTACGCGACCCACATCACGTACGGCGTGATCCGCTGAGGGCAAGCGAGGGACATCGGCCCTGCGATGGAAACGTGGATGCACCGGCAGGACTTGGTGGCTGATCGGCGTGAACGTCCGCGAGTATCGCGAGCTCGAGGCCGGCACGAAGCCTCCGGAGGGTGACACATACGATCGCGTTAGCGAGCTCTTCGGGTGGCCGCACTCGTTCGTGGGTGTATCCCCCGGGACGGAGATTCCAGCGCGGGTAAAGACCCTGCCTTGGCGACACGGTAGGACGGGCCCTGGTGCCCCGGGGGAACACCCCGAGTCTGGCACTTTTTCGCCCCGCTGGGGTTTTCAGGAGGGCCTCAGCCATGGCAAAATCCCGCCGATGTGACCTGACGGATTCGGCCATGGAGGAGCGTGTCCCATGTTCGAAGAACTCATCTCGCAGAGCTGGTTCACACCGCTCACCTGCACCGCACGTCTCGCGCTTGTCGGGGATCTTGACATGGCATCCGTGGCGAAGGCCGAGGCTGGCCTCGATGATGCCTTGGCTTATCACCCCCGCCAGCTGGACATCGATCTCTCGAGACTGGCCTTCTGCGATTCCAGTGGGCTGCATTTCCTGATCGATGTCACACGACGGATGAAAGAGCGCGGCATCGAGCTTCGGCTGCTCGACCCCTCTCCTGGAGTAGCTCGGCTGTTCGCGCTCGTGGGCGCCGAGGAGCGCCTGCCAGTCCTACGGGAGGACGCGGCCGAAGAAGATCGCGGCCTAGCAGTCGACGGGGGTTGACCGCTGTTCCTAGCGGGGCTGCTCCTGCAAATCGGTTATCCCGCGTCGGGCGCTCATAGCTCTGCAGGCTGTTCGGCTGGAAGAGGACGTCGGGCAAGACGCGAGCCCCTCTCACCGGGAGAGGAGAGTCCGGTCTCCCTGTGCGGCCGTGTCAGCATCGAGACGAGCTGCACGCCCTGCCCGACATCCCCAAGGGTGTGCCTCGGTGTGTGTTCGCGGCATGCGTCATCCTGCGTAGAAGAATCACTCAGTCGTCGGAGACGCGCTTCCGCCACGGCTTCGACTCCCACCAGTGCTGCAAGCTGTTCGGCTGGCCGCGATCGTTCGTGGCGTGCTCCCCGGTTGTTCCAGCTGCGGGTGTGACGCCTTGGCCTGATGGGTAGGACCGAGCCCTGGAGCGAGAGCCAGCCTTGGGAGGGATATGTCATGGGCAATGCGCAGCACCTAGCGGAGAAGGCCACAGACCTCGCCTGCCAGTGCCTCGAATACTGCACCGGCGACTTGGTGGCCCGATCAGCGGGGGATCACGAAGCCATCATCCATGCGGGCTGGATCCTGCAGGCGAGGGCCGCCGATCTGCACGGAGAGGAACGGCTGGCCGACCAGCTGGCCCTCACGCTGCTGAGTGCGACCTTCGAAGAGACCGTCAATCAGGGATCTGCGCGGGACATCGCATAACGGGCGATCCGAACCGGCCGGCCGTTCCCGGCCTTGGCTTGACCCCTCAACATCCTGCTCGACGGGTACGTGACATGAACAACCACATCTTCGACTCGCCGCCCGATCCGACTGAGATCATCTACTTCACAAGGCGGTCCTAAGTGGGACTCCTTCGCCGAGCAGTCATGGGTCCGAAACGAAGGAAAGGTTTCGTCATGACCCGCCGGATGTGGCTCATCGTCATCGCCTACCTCGTCATCGGTGTGATCGTTGCAGCCTCGCATCACTACTTCGCCCATCTCGACGGATTGAAGCAATTCGCGTCGGCGCTCTTCGCGGTTCTGCTGTGGCCTCTGGTCCTCATCGGGGTCAATCTCCGCGTCAAGTGAGTCTCGGGTTTCGCTGCGGTCGACGACGACCTCAGCGCACTTCGTTCGGGAAGTGTCATCACACAAAGAGCCCTGGAGCGGCAGCGCCCTCGCGTCCCGTCTCTAAGTCCGAGCCACGACACCTATGAGCGGTCTGGGAGCTGTTCGGCTGGCTGCGTTCATTCCACGACTAAGGCGTTCCCTCGACACCGAAGTTTCTTAGACGATGCTCGTGGAGATGTCTCGCGTTGTGGATCCCAACGAGCTGATATCCGGCACCGCCCAGTGGAGCACTGTGTTCAAGCACAGACGACGCGCACTTGGCTGGTCTCAAGCGACAGCCGCCCGCGAGATCGACGTGTCACTGGCCACGATCCAGAACTGGGAGAGCGGCAAGACCAAGCCGCGGTGGCCAGAGTTCCTCCTGTGCTGCGCAGCGTTCGGATGGACGATCGGCTTCGGCGACCCTGCGCGTCCGGACGGCTGAGGAAGGACGTCGGGCAGGACGCGAGCCCCCTCTATCCGGGAGAAGAGAGCCGGATCTCCCAGCGGCCGTGACAGCATCCAGACGAGCGGAACGTCCTGCCCGACGTCTAAGGCTGCCTCTCGTGTGTGGCGCGGCACGGCGCCATTAGGCTTAGAGGGAAAACACCTCGGGCTTCGGTGGAGGGCTTCCGCCACGGCTTCGCGTCCCACCAGTTCACGTCCTCCATCCAACCACTCCACTTCCTTGCGGCTCCATGCCCTGTGCGGGTCCGCGTTGACCGGCCGAGGGAAGTCGTCCCCGTTTGTGATCTGGCGCGCACGCTCGTTGCTCACGTTCAGGAGGCGGGCGATGTCGGAGCGGCGCAGCAGCTGCGGGGTGTCCTTGGGCACGCTGGGATGGTACCGATGCACGTGTGCAGGCTCCTGCGAGCGACCACGGAACGCGTAGGATTCGCGGTTGGATGACCGACGTTCCCTCCGTCAACTTCGACCGCGCCGCTGGGTTCTACGACGCCACCCGGCGTGTGGATGACGCCGAACTGACACAGACGCTGGAGTTGCTGAGCCGAACGCTCGGTCTGCACGACTCAACACTCGAGATCGGGGTCGGGACGGGAGCTTTGGCTCTCCCGCTCGCGGGGCAAGGGTGGAGCCTGACGGGCGTCGATATCGCTGCCGCCATGCTGTCGAGGTTGATCGAGAAGGCGGACGGACGGCCCCCTCTTGCACTCGTGCGCTCCGACGCGACGGCGCTCCCGTTCGCCGACGGGTCCTTCGCCGGTGCCTACGTCCGCCACGTCTTCCACCTCATCCCTCGTTGGCGAGCCGCCGTGGCTGAGCTGTGCCGCGTTACGAGGGGCAACGTCGCAGTTTGCCTCGGGGCGTCCCCTGGTCCATGGCACGACCTGTGGTACGAGATGAGGACGGTGATGGGATCCGAGGCCGACCACGTTGGTTTGAGTTTCGCCCACGGTGGCGCGGAGCAGCTCCGAGACGCCTTCACCGGTCTGGGCACGGTGTTGGTCCGCGAGGACACGATCGAGTTCGAGACGGATGAGACGGTGGCTGAGTTCTTCGACACAGTCCGGGCTCGCACCCCGTCATGGACCTGGCGCGTTCCTCAGCAGCAACTTGACCAAGCGATCGATGTCGGCAGACGATGGAGTGTCGAGCGCTTCGGTTCCGTGGACGTCCGTCCCGAGGAACAGACGAGGACGCGATGGTGGACCTTCCACGTCGATCCGGAGTGATCGCACCACGGGTAGCTGCGACCCAGGCAGCTCGTCATCGATGCCCTCTGGGCGTCCAAGATTCCCACCAGCACGAGCGAGACGATCAGGCCCGAAGCCCGTTCGAATGACCTCCGAATTGTGAATCTCCGCTCACGGGCATGGAGAGGCCCGAACCTCCCGACACCGGTCGCGCGCGCGGGAACCTGCTCGGCGACAAGGTGGAACTCACGTTTAGCTCCGACGCTGGTGGAGCAGACCTCTTCCCATGAGCGAGAGATGTAGATACATCGTCGACGCGGCGATCACGTTCGCCCGGCCCGTGCCTGAGGAAGATCAGATCCGTGCGCAGCTGGAGATGCTCGAGTGGCCCGACACCGGGAAACTCCCTTCCCTGTGGTGGCCGAGTGCCACCCGAGCCATGGTCGCGGGACACGTGGTAGCCGCGGAGGGCTCGGACCGCGCTCGCCGGCTCAGCGGAGACTTCATCGGCCAACGCCTGCGACGCTCAACCTCACAGCCCGTCAAAGGGGTCGAGATCGTGAGCATGCGGCGGGTTGAAGGGGGACCCGCAAGCATCAGCTCTGGCTTCAGGCGAGCGAGGAGACATCCGGCCCTAGGATCGAGACCGAGACGATCGGCATCGACGTGGAGTTGAGAAGACGCTCCTGGATGACATCCTTAGCGAGCCCAACAGCCAGCGAGCGTGAATCTGCGGCGAGGACGTAGTTCGACACGAGGGCGCGAGTCGGCTCCACCCATCGTAGTGAGGGCCTCGAGCGCGCGGGACTGGCCCAGCGGCTGACCTCATAGCGTGCTCGCTCCTGGATGTAGGTGGGCACCGGCTCGCCGAACCGTACCTCGGCGTCGATCCGATGCAGTCTCACGGCCGTTCGCACCATGACCTACACGTTCCTCCCTAATCCCATGCTCAGGCGGGCTGTGATCCGTTCGGGCTCTTCGCTCGAGAGATCTCGGTCTCTGCGACCATGCGGTCCACAACCTCTTCGGCCACATGGGCTTCCCGGTGCTTCTCTTCTTCCTCCTGCTGCTTCACCTCGACGCGCGCCGCTTGCCATGCCGACCAATGGCCGGATACCAACGCCCAGAGCGAGAGCGCTGCGACGTAGGTCACACTGTTGATCCAGTGGGTCACGATCGAAACGGGGATCATCACGATCCAGAAGATCGTCAACCAGCCATTGACCCGGCGCATGAAGACCGGATCCCCTTGGATACTCGCCCACAGACTCTCGACGGCGCTCATGGAAGCCTCCTTCTGGACCAGCCGGGAGCAATTACCCAGAATCGACTGATTCGAACCCCCTTAGGCGTTTGAATGCCAGGAGATGTGGGCAGGCATGCCACGCGTACGAGTTAAGGCGTCTGGACGTTGAGAAAGAGGGAGGACACGATGTTCGGAACTCTCGGGATGCTCGTGGCCAAAGGCGGCGGCAATACCGACACCATCTTGTGGATCATCGCTGCCGTGCTCGTGATCGCCGGCATCGTGGCGATCATCAGGGGATCGGTGCTTTGGGGGATCGTCCTGATCGTCGTTGGACTCCTCGTGGGACCAGGTGGGGTAAGCATCTTCAGCTAGCCCGAGGCCGCGAGCGATCGCTCAAGTCAGCCCTGAGATCAGTGGGCTGATTGCCGCTGTGCGACCGGGCGATCCGCGGCTACTCAGGTCTGTCCCTGCGGATGCGTGGGGTCCTCGCGCAGCGGGGTTCCTGCATAGCAACACGTGCCTGGCGGGGCCGCCAGGCGCGCGTGGCAGCCCATGAGTTTTCGTGCGACCCTTGGCATCGATGGTCGCTGAACTTGCTGTCCAGATAGCCGTCGAGGCAGATCCTCGCTCCACGACGCTGCGACTGATCGGCGAGCTCGATCTAGCCACTGTGGGGGTCGCCGAGAAGGCGATCGCTGACGCGTTCGCTGGGGAGCCGACCATCGTTGCCTTCGATCTGTCAGGTTTGACCTTCTGCGACTCGACAGGACTCCGATTCTTCCTGACTAGCGCCGAAGAGGCGGACGAGCGGGGCGTCGAGATGAGATTGATGTATCCAACGACTGACATGCGGAAGATCCTTGACCTAACCGGCTTAAGGAGCGCCTTCGACGTTCGTGGCTCAGGCGAACCTGATGCCGAGTCCTCGGAGAGAACGAGCTAACACCCGCCCCCGTGGGGCGAGAGCATCCCGGAGCGCCCCGGGCATCGTGGGCTCGTCGGCGTGACGGTCCGCGAGTATCGCGAGATCGAGGCTGGCACAAGGTCGCCCTTTCGCCGCGACAACGTTCCCGGGATCGGGCCCTGACCTGCGAGAACGGTACGAGCTGGGCCGAGGCGGGATCGCCCCAGGGCGTGGAGAGTCGCGGACCAGCGGCGGCGATCCGGAGCGGAGATTCCCTTGCGGCGGGCTATCAGCCTGGGAGAGGCCTTACCAACGAGGGCTACGTCAACGGCATCCGCAAGACCTTCGCGGGCGGTCGACCCTGGCAACGAAGTATGGTGAAGTCCGTCTGCTCGTCAACGTCGTGGCGTCCACTAGGATGCCTTCGGCGCGGTCGGTGAATCGGTCATTCGTCGATGACATCCCCATGACAACTTACAGATGGCTCGAGGGCGGAGACAGGTCACGTTCACGTCGTCTTGCCGGACCAACCACTCACCCATCGTCGAAGAATCGGGGTGGCGTTCAGGAGGAGGAGTCAGCCGATGGCGTTGACCCTGGGGGCGACGTTCCGCACGATCGATGAGCCGAAGCCGGGGCCGAAGATGGCCGCGGTCTTCTCCGGTCGGGCGGCGGCCTACGCCGCCTGGTACCTGCAAGACGGTGACGAGCTGCGCCCCTCGGCCGCCGAAGGGATCGATGCCCTGCAGACGCACATGCCGGAGATGATCCCGATCTACGAGGCGATGGTGCGAGACGTTGGTGCGAACGACCCGATCGCGGAGCGGATGTTCACGATGTGGTGCCCGCCCGGAGCTGCGATCGCCTGCTCCCAGGCCGTGCTGCAGATAAGCGAGCGCGGGCCTCGACTCGTCCGCAATTACGACTACCCCGCCGAGCTGATGGACGCGGTGATCCTGCGCTCGAAGTTCGGCGATCGACAGGTGATCGGCGTGACAGATGCCGTGTGGGGCCTCTGCGACGGGATGAACGATCGCGGACTGGCGGTCTCACTGACGTTCGGGGGTCGGGCCACGATGGGACAGGGGTTCGGCGTCCCGCTCGTGGTTCGGTATCTACTCGAGGTTTGCGACACGGTCATGGATGCCCGAGAGGTACTCGCCCGGATGCCAGTCGCGCACACCCACAACCTGACGATGGTGGACGCGCAGGGCGACGTGATCACGGCGTACTTGAACCCGGACCGGCCGGTCTCGTATCGGCGGCTGCCGCTGGCCGTGAACCATCAGTGGTTCATCGAGTCGTGGGATCCGGCCCTGGCCGAAAGCACGCGTGAGCGCGAATGGTGGTTGCTCCGTTTGCTCGACGACCCGGACATCGATCATGAGCGGTTCCTGGCGGCGTTCCTGTGGCCACCGCTCTACAGTCTTGCCCACGACGTGGGGAAGGGAACGGTGTACACAGCCGTCTACGATGCCCAAGAAGGTGACATCACCTACGTGTGGCCCACGCTCCAGCTCTCGCTGCGCTTCGACGCATTTGAAGAGGGGCTCCATCCGGTGATCTACCCGCCGTCGCCAACCTCCGTGTAGGGGTATGCGACAGGTCAACGTTCGATTCGTCCCGGGGGCACCGAAGCAGCGTCCAGTGGGATCCGACCCTCGACGGTCGTTCCCCGCCCAGGAACAGAGGTCACGCGGAGGGTGCCGCCGATCGCGTCGAGCCGGTCCGCCATGCCCTGAAGCCCCGTGCCGTAGGTCATCGCCTCGGCATCGAAACCCGAGCCGTCGTCGATCACCCCGAACCGGAGTTCCCCGTTGATCTGTGACACCGCGACCTCGGCATTGGTCGCCTCCGCATACTTCGCGGTGTTGGTCAGGGCCTCGAGGACGCAGAAGTAGACCGCCGCCTCGGCGTCCTGCGGGTAGCGGTCGATGCTGTCGGACCGAACGACCGTTGGCACGGAGGCCTTCTTCGCCTGCGCCTGCAGTGCGGCGGCGAGACCCTGATCGGCGAGCAGCGGCGGGTAGATCCCGCGCGCGAGGTCGCGGAGCTGCTCCAGCGCGTCGTTCGCGTCCGCCTGGAGATCCGCGACCATCGAAATCGCGCGATGGGCGTCGCCATCGACTATCTGGCTCAGTAACCGGAGCTTGATCGTGAGGGCGACGATCTGCTGCTGCGCCCCGTCGTGGAGGTTCCGCTCGATCCGCCGCCGTCCCTCGTCTTGCGCGTTGACCAAGCGCTGTCGCGAGGCTCGGAGCTCGGCGATCGTGTGCATCAGCTGGTCGGCGAGCACGACGTTGCGCATCACCAGCCCGGCCTGGCCTGCGAGGTCACGCACGAGCTTCTCCTCGGTGGGCGTGATCGTCTCCCCCGGCCGCTTCTCGAACGAGAGCGCACCGAGGAACTCCCCCTGGTGGCGGATCGGCTCGAGCATGGAGGTCGGCGTGACAGACCCCTCCGCGTGCTCCGAAGCGACGAGCGGGGCAGGGCGCTCCGCGTCCGATGGCCAGACCGCGTCGGCTCGGAGCTCGTCGCCCATCCGAACCCATAGGTCGACACGCGACGCGCCGGTTCCTTCCCCCAACGCCCGCGCCATCCGGGGCAGGAGCTCGTCGTTCGCGTACGAGTGCCCGATCCGCTCGGAGAACTCGGAGAGGACCTCGTAGGGAGTCGCCCGTTGCCCGTAGACGAGCCGGTCGGCCAGCCGTTGCGCACGCCGCCGGGCCGGCTGGAACGCTAACGCGACGACCCCCGCCGCGGCCGCGGACAGGACCGGGCTCGCCTGGCTCCCGACGAGCGCGCCCACGCCGACCACGATCGCGACGTAGACCGCGGTTATGAAGATCGCCATGGCGCCGAGCAGCAGTGCCCGATTGATCACCAGGTCGATGTCGAACAGGTGATAGCGCAGCACAGAGATCCCGATCGCGATCGGGATCAGGCCGAACGAGGCGATCGCCACCGTCTGCAGAACGGCGAGCCAGCCGGGCGTGTCGCTCGTGGCCCAGGTGGAGTTGAACGAGAGCACCAGTGCCAGCGCGTAGAGGATCCCCACCGCCGCCGCCGCGGTGACCAGCCATCGCAACTGCAATCGCTCGATGCCGGTCGACCGCCGGAACCGTAAGACAAGGCTCGCCAACGAGCCGATCACGCCGATCGGCAGGATGATGATCGAGACCGTGGCGATCGACAGGAACGACCGAAGGCCCTCGATGCCGAGCGGGTTCTGCAGATCGGGGAAGGGGCTATCGGTGAGCGGCCCCGGCGTGAAGAGGATCGCGAAGAACACGAAGACCATGCCCGCCCCGACGACCCACGCGAACCAACGCCACCGGGGCGAGGGCAGATGACCCTCTGGGAAGAGAAGAAGTAAGAACGTCACCGGCAGGACCACTATCGGAACCCACATCGGCTGATCCAGCGCCTGCGCGATGTCGCCGATGCGGGAGCCGTCGAGGCTGCCATGGATGGCGTAGCTCGAGTACGCGCCGAGGGCCGAGCTCAACCCGACGGCCGCCCCCACGCCCAACGTCAACCAGCTGACCGCGTTATCCGGGCGTTTGACCGCGAGCAGGTACCCGACGATCGGGAACAGGATGAAGCTGAGGGTGAGGATCCAGCTCCCCTGGGACTGGGTGTCCAGGATCGAGAAGCAGATGCCTGCGACCACGCCCAGGATCGTCAGACCGAAGATGACCCGGGCGGCAGTCGCAACCCAGCACCGCCCTGTCGGCGCGGAGCCTCTGCGGTGGACGTGGACATCACGGCATGGTCGCATGTTCGGCCATCCTCGCGTCCTTCCGATCAGGGTGCGAAGCAGGATCAGAGCAGGATCAAGCCGCCTTTATCCGCGATTCGGGTGAGGTCGGAGGGAGCTCGGTCGAAACCCCCTGTCACATTGGCAGCGGTCATCGGACGCGAAGATGGTGGTACAGGCTTCGCCGACTGCGACATGGATTGCTGAGCCGCACGCATTATTGCCGCGGACGACTGCAGCTGGTCGTCACCCAAGGTTGAGCTGTTCGCCGTACCTCAGTCCTCACGTCGGGCAGCGGACGACACGAAGGCTCGATACGCCTTCTCGCGGACAGAGACCTCCGCCGCTCTACAGGTAGGCCGTTTACGCCTCCGGGCCAGGCGGAGACTCGGATGTCGGCCTGGGATCGAGCTGGCTCGTTCGCAGGAAGGAGAGGCGATGCGGCCCTTCCGCCTTCTGGCCCTGACGATCGCCATGAACTGGTGCTAGCGGGGTCACCGCCTCACCTGCCGTGACTTCTCGCCGGGAACGTGGTCGCCCGACTTCGCGGGAGCGTCGCCTGCTCCGCCTTTCGGGGCCACGCCGACCACAAGCAGATGACGTGTTGCGGTCGCGGGCGCTTAGCGACGTAGAGGCTTGCGGGGTGTCCGCGACAAGGGGTACGGGGGCTTCTTTGTCGGGGCGCGATCTCTGGCCACGGCCCGCGCGAACGAAGAACGCCGCGATCTACCGCGTCGCACGCCCGAATCCGACGCTTCAGCGCGCCTTCGCCGCCGGCTTCTTGCGGCCGCTCGACTTCTTCGCGCCTGACTTCTTCGCCGCCGGCTTCTTGCGGCCGCTCGACTTCTTCGCGCCTGACTTCTTCGCCGCCGGCTTCTTGCGGCCGCTCGACTTCTTCGCGCCTGACTTCTTCGCCGCCGGCTTCTTGCGGCCGCTCGACTTCTTCGCGCCTGACTTCTTGCCTGTGGAGCGCTTGGGCGAACGGCCCCCGGCCCTCGCGGCCTTCTGCTTCACCGTGGCGGCCACGTCATCGGCCTTGTCGACCGTGATCTCCTCGAGCTTGTCGACCACGGCACCCACCACGCCCTGCGCGGTGTCGGTCGCGAGCACCTTCTTCCCAGCTTCCTTGCCGGCGTCAGCGATCTTCTTTGGTCCTTGCACGTGAGTTCTCCTTTGTCATCGCGAATCAAAGGCTTACCCAACGACGACCTCGCTCAATCTGCGACGCTCATCACGGCTTCGATTTCGACGTAGATGTTGTTCAAGAGGCGGCCCTTGGCCACGCAATAGGTCGGGTGGTATCAAATGGCCGCCCCAGGTGGACGAGCACGTGATGACAGGTAGGGGAATCGTCTTCGTTTGGGGATCGATTGGTTTCAAGTTCAACTCATCCGGGCACATCCTCGCCTATACCGATTCGAGGAGGGCGCATGTGTCTCAGCTGTGGATGTCACGAGCCATATGAATCGCACGGGAATCCCGCGAACATCACGATGGACGATATTAAGGAAGCCGCGTCCGCTGCGGGGATCTCGGTGCAGGACGTCGCAGAGAACCTACAGGCCGACATCGAGCGCCCCGCCGAGCTCGGCGAAACGACTACGGGCACGGACGCCAGCCGAGGTGTCGATCTCCAGAAGCTGCAGGATTCCGGCGAGGTTGTCATGGCTCCACCTTCGGAGGATCGGGGAGGAGCACGATGAACGCCCTGTCACTTCTCAAGCGTGACCACGATGAGGTCAAGAAGATGCTCGCCACCCTCGATGAGACGACCGAGCGAGCGATCAAGACCCGTGGTGAGACGTTCACCAAGCTGCGGTCCGAGCTCGACATCCACGAGACGATCGAGGAAGAGATCTTCTACCCCGCTCTCAAGGACCATCCCAAGACGAAGGACATCGCGTTGGAGGGCTATGAAGAGCATCACGTGGTGGACACCGTGATGGGAGAGATGCTCGGTCTCGACGTGAGCGACGAAACCTGGACGGCGAAGTTCACGGTGATGAAGGAGAACCTCGAGCACCATATCGAAGAGGAAGAGACGGAGATGTTCAAGCAGGCCCGTCAGGTCTTCGACGAAGCTGAACTCCAAGAGCTTGGCTCTCGGATGGAAGTCAGGAAGGCGCAGCTTCAAGTAAACGCCTGACAGGACGAGAGCGGGACGGGGGCTGCACATCGAACGTCAACCAGCCCTGACGGCCGTTCTCGTCAGTCATGCAGGAACCCCGAATCGCGGTAGAGGATCGCCCCGTTCCGTCTGCCATGCCCAGCCCCCTTCAGGTTCGCCGCCCAGCTCGGCGGTGACGTCGACCGCCGAGTAACGGACCTGGGGAAATACAAGTCGGGGCGGCGGGACTCGAACCCGCGACCTCGTGCTCCCAAAGCACGCGCGCTACCAGGCTGCGCTACGCCCCGATGACCACGAGTCTACGCAGGCATGAGGGCCCGCGTGTCGCTCGATGTCCCGACGTTCGGCGGAGCGCGGGTTGCGACCTTCGGCCGTATTGCCCTCCCCCGTTCGGGGCTAGGCTCGGGCACATGGAACGACGGGGCGACGCCACCTTCACCTTGCTGGCCGGCGTGCTGTTCGCCCTCGTCGCGGTCGCCGTCTTCTTCTTCGTGATGCTCGTGCGCGCACCGAGCGCGGGCGGGGCCGAGATCCACCTCGGCCAGCCGATCCGCTCGGACTGCCCCGCCGGTGATGCGGCGACCACGTGCTACGTGTTCATGGCTACCAACGTCGGCACCGGCTCCGGGCAGATCGTGTGCCAGCTCTTCCCCGCCACCGGCACCACCGCGACGTTCGGCAACCACACCGACCAGTACGCGACGCCGCCCGACGCCCTCGTGCCCCCCAACGGCGCGGTCTCGGTGACGGTGCTGGTCTCCCCCGAAGCGAGCGCCTCCCCCACGCCCGCGGCGGGATCCAAGGGCTCGTCGGAGGGCTCGGCCGCGAGGTCCACCGCGGCCGAGCCCGCCCTGGACGCCCCGACGGTCGGCTGCGGCACGCCCGCCTGAACCCGCGGCGCGCCCCGATCCCGCTCAGATCGCGAACGAGCCCTCGCCCATCAGCCGGACGCTGCCGCCCACGCGGATCTCCCAGGAGCCGTCGGCCGATGCGGTTTCGACGAAGAGGAAGCTCGGCCGGCGCACCATCTCACCCTGGGCAACGGTCACGCGCCCCGGCATGCCCGCCAGCCCGTGGATCGAGAGGTACGCCCCGAGGGGTCCCGCGGCCGAGCCCGTGGCGGGATCCTCCCCGATCGCGGCGAGCCGGTCGAACATGCGCGCCATCACGTCGCCGTCGCGGCGGACCGTGAACAGGTAGAGCGACTCGGCGTCCTCGGCCGCGTCGCACACCGCGGCGCAGAGACGGTCGATGCGTTCGGCGCGCCGCAGCGCGGCCTCGCTCCGCACGGGCACCATCAGGTGCCGGAGGCCCGTGCTCACGGGAACGATCGGCAGTCCGTCCACGAGGTCCCCGGGCTCTAGCCCGGCCGCGCGCGCGACGGCGTAGCGGTCGACGACCTCTCTACCGACGATCGGTGCCAGCTGCCGCATCCACGCGAGCCCCGTGGCCGCATCTACCTCGACCGGCACCTCACCGGCTCCGCAGACCTGCACGAGCGGTGAGCCGACGCGTCCCTCGGAGACCAGCGCGAACGCGGTGCCGATGGTGGGGTGGCCCGCGAACGGGATCTCCCTCTCCGGTGTGAAGATGCGGACGTCGTAGCCGTCCGCACGCACGGCGGTCACGAAGGTGGTCTCGGAGAAGTTGATCTCCCGGCCGATCGCGAGCATCAGATCGTCACCGAGGCCCTCCGGCGGCTCGGGGATCACGCAGAGCTGGTTCCCTGCGAACGGGACCTCCGTGAACACGTCGAGGAGCCGGAAGCGGACGTCCATGGCGCGCAGTATCCCAGCAACGCCATCCGCTACGCTGGTGGCCGCGCGGGCGTAGCTCAATGGCAGAGCTCCAGCCTTCCAAGCTGGCTACGCGGGTTCGATTCCCGTCGCCCGCTCCACGCGAACCCCGCCCGGCCTGTCCCAACCCGCCTCGTGAGGCAGACTAGGCATCGTGGACGACGCGCGATACGCGGAGGACGTCGCGGCGCTGTACGAGGGAGCGCCCGAGCGCTTCGTGGCCGCACGCGACGAGCTCGCGTCGCGCCTGAACGAGTCGGGAGATGCCGAGGCCGCGAAGCGCGTCAAGGCGCTGCGGCGACCGACCACCGCGGCGTGGGCCGTGGACCGCGCCGCGCGAGCGCGTTCGACCGAACTCGAGGCCCTCGTCCGCGCGGGTGATGAGCTCGCCGCGGCGCAGCGCGCAGCCGCCGCCGGCAGCGGTGCGGAGTCGCTCCGCGAGGCGACCGAGGAGCGACGTCGGCTCGTCGGCCTGCTCGTCGGTGCCGCCAAAGAGGAACTCGAACGCGCGGGTATGGCCGTGCCGCGCGCGACCCTCGACAAGGTCGAGAACACCTTCATGGCGATCGCCTCCGATGAAGGAGCCGGGGAGCGGATCGCCCGAGGCACCCTCGACAAGGAGTTGCCCGCGCCGGCCGGGTTCGGCGACGACCGCCTCGATGCGGCACTCCTGGCCTCCGTCAGCGAACTCCCCCGGCCCCCGGACGAACCTTCGCCTCCCCGGGAGGCCGAGGGCACGCCGAGCCAGGCGCGCCGGGAACGCGAGCGGGCGCGCCGTGCGGCGACGTTGGCTGCCGAAGCCGAGAGCCTCGAGGAGGAGGCCGACCGATCGGAGCGTGCCGCGAAGGAGGCGGAGTCGCACGCATCCGCCGCACGGAAGGCGGCGACCGCGGCGCGACGCAAGGCGGATAGCGCGCGTCGTCGCGCCGACGCAGCCGGCTGATTCACGTCCCGGGCGGGGGCCCGAACGCCCGGAACGGCTCCGGCTCGTAGCGTCGAGGAAGGCCACCCAGTCGGGCAAGGCCTCCCGCACAGCGACGTCGTCCTTCACCAGCCACGCGAGGTGCCGGAACGCGTGCTCGAGGACCTGGGCCATGCCGATCTCGGGCGGTGGCCCCATCGCGTCACCACGGGCGAGGTCCGCGCGCGCCACCGCCTCGTCGGCGAGGTACTCGTCCAGAGGTGGGGCGGGCCGCTGCACGGCCACGACGTAGGTGAGGATCAGGCGTCCTTCTTCGTGACGCCAGGAGGTCGAGTGAACGAGGAGCGGTGCGAGCCCGTACCGCCGGGCCGCGGCGAAGACCACCTCGGCCGGCTCGAGGTCGGGCCGCCAGCCGAGGCGGAGCGTGGCCGCATGGATCGGGCGCAAGTGGTGAGCGCCGTCGTCGCCCAGGTAGACCATGAGACCCTCGAGGGACTGCGCGACCATCTGCGGCGACCACGCGACGTTGGTGAGCGCCACCCCGAGCTCCACGATCGGTTCGGGCTGATCCTCGGGCATGGCGCCTCAGATGACGGGCGTGGCGTTCGCCAGGATCTCCGCACGGGTCTTGCGCACGTGGTGGTCCTCCCACGCGTGGAGCGTGAGCTGGTCGACGACCTCGTCCTCGGTGCCGCGCGCCTGCCAGCCGCACGGACAGGTGACCTCGAGCAGCATCGTGACCTCCGTTGCCTCGGGCGTGGCCTAAGGCTCCCGTCTCCGATGCGTCGCGTCAATCCACGTCGTGGCCCGGCCTGCCGCCACGCCCTCCAGCCGTACGAGGGGAGCGACGCAGAGCGGGGTCAACGACCCCGCCCTCAGCGGCCGTCCTCGCTGCGGGACCTATACGGGCGCCGGCGGCATCGGCGCGCCGCCTCCAGCGGAGGTAGCACCGCCGGACCCCGCGGGCCCGAGGTACCGATCGCTCCCGAACCCGAGGATCAACAGGAAGATGTACGGGAGGAAGATCAAGCCGATCGCGAACCCGACCCCGTGGCCGAAACTCTTCGAAAGATCGACCCAGACGATGATCAGGATCACGATGTTCACGATCGGGATCAGGTACAGGATCAGCCACCATCCCGGCCGGCCCACGATCTTCAGCAAGATGTAGAGGTTGTAGATCGGGATGATGATCTTCCAGCCGGCCTCGCCGGCCTTCTCGAAGACCTTCCAGCCGCCGGCGATGTAGAGCACCGCGAGGGCCAGCCACAGGAACAACCCCACACCCGAGAACCAGCCGCCTCCGCCGTTGCTATAGGTCTGCGCGATGAGATGCATCGTGGTCCCCCCTCTCGCGGCGGCGAGCCGCCGCCGCCGCAAACCCTAGAGCTGAAGACGCTCCCTGGGTGGGATTTGGGAGGTTACGCTTCCCACCGGGCGCCGGTAGCTCAGCCCGGACAGAGCGACGGACTTCTAATCCGTGGGTCGCAGGTTCGAATCCTGCCCGGCGCGCCAGCTCTACCGCGGAACGCTCTCTAGGTGAACTCGTCGAAGAACAGGACGCCGTTGTGCCCGAGGGTTCGGGAGATGTGTCTTGACGTCGGACCAAGTGGGTGGTTTGGAACGCGGCGATCGTGGCTAAGTCCAGACCATGACCGGGGGATCGGAAGCGGACGGCCGTCCAGATATGCTCAGTGACGAGGAGCGTGCTCGAGGGACAGACGTGGTGTCTGGTCTCGAGGACCTGGAACGTCGCATAACACTGGACTGGGTGGGCGACCACCTGCCCGAGGTGCGGCGATCCGCGTACGGACAGCGAAGCCTGTATTGGACCCTTGGGGTCGGCTTCGTGGTCGGCCTGGCCGCGTATGCCGGCGGATATGCGCTCAAGATGTCGGTCTCGTCGGAGCCGCTTGCGTTTCTGGGCGACCTGCTCTACACGCTCGGTTGGGCTCTCTGGACCGGTGTCGTCGTGGTCCTGTTCCTCCAAGTCCTCCCGGAGGCAAAGCGGCGTGGATATCGGCAGCTGCTCGATGCCTACGAGGCAGACCGCGGCAAGGCCCGAGGCGAAGGCGACCGATAGGCGGCGAGGCCCTCGTACGTCTTGCGCCCGAGGAGCACCGCTTCGCCTGCGCGAGCGTTCGGCCATGTCGCCTGGAGGCGCGTGGCTTCTGATGGTGACCTGAAGACCAGGGGGGCGACGCCATACGCGCCGACGAAGACGTCCGCGCACGAGGGCCGCCTGGCGCTCGCCGGACTCAACGATCATCAACTCACTCTTGACTGATGATATCGACCGAGATCTCCACCGCCGGGATCGTTCCCCTGTTCTCGAGCCAGTGGATCGTGTTCCGATCCTCGGGCCAGCCCACTCCCGGACCATAGTCCGTAGTGACCCCGCTGCGATGGTCAGTGATCGTTCCCTGCAAGATGTAGACGGTGCCTGGTCTGCCTCTATGGTCGTGGATCGGGCCGAAGATGCCTCCAGGCTCGATGGTCACCATACGCATACGAAGTTGGTGCCCTGCCATGCCCTCGATCTCGCGGGCAAGGTCAACCGTCGCTAGTACCTTCACCGCGACACCTCTCGTCTCAGGTGCCACCTGCTCGTTGCTCATCGTGCTCTCCTCTCTGTACGCCCAGGTGTGCGAGCCTCGCTCGATGTCACCGGAGGGCGGGGCTCGTGCTACGGCCGCGAGGCGAACGATCGCGGCCAGCCGAACGGCTCGCAAACCCGCTCATAGACGCGCGGGCGATCCGCAGCCCGTTGCGCTCCCGGTCGCGCTGTACTCGTCGAGGAACAAGACGCCGTGGTGCCAACGTGGTGCCAAGGGGTCGCGGATGTTACCTAGAGGGGTTCAGCTTGGCCATAAGGCGCTCACGATCCGGAGCCCGTCGCTTTCCCGGTCGCGCCTGAGCATCGTCGCGAACATGCCACCTGACCACCCAGCGAGGGTGGGCGGAGCAGGCTGCGCAGGATCGAGTATCTGCTCTGAGTCCGATACCAGATCGCAGGATGCAGGCCGTGGATCGACGTTGGAGGCCTCGAGAACCGACCATCGGTTGGGTGTCTCGTTGCGATTCTCGTTCTCGCCGGGCTGGTGTGGTGAGTGCGAGTTGCCTGCGCCGCTCTGAGACGGATTCAGCCACATCGTCATGGATGGCCTGATTCCTCTGCGTCGCCCGCATGCAGATGAGGGGAGCGTTGCTCGGCCGGTGTGAGCTCCGGTATCAGGTTGCACGACCTGCGTCACCATTGCGCCTCGTCAGGGGTGGCGGGAACGCTCCACCAGTGCGGCCAGGCTGTGCGCGATGGAGACGAGCGCGAGTGCCTGGACCGCCTCGTAGGTGCCGGGCTTCAACGTGCCCGCGAGCGAGGCCGCCTGCTGCGCGAAGTCGGCCGCGGTGCGCCCCCCTGCTTCATCGTCCATCGCCATCGTTCCCACCCTTCCCTCGATGTGGATCCCCTCACAGTAACCAGCAGAGGAACACCGGAGCGACCGACCGAGGATCCCACACACCCCCAGGCGCTCGGCTCAGTGGCAGGTGGCGCTGCCCGTATCCGTGAAGGTGGACGAGCCCTCCGGCAGGAAGCGCCAGTCGTAGCTGCCCGCGTGGAGCGTGAGCTTCAGCACCCCGAACGTCTGGTCCGTCGCGGTCACGCTGTTGGGCGAGCGGGTCGAGGGAGCGGCGAGCTTGTGCAGGCTCCTGCCGCCGACACCGACGACCCACTGCACCATCCCGTTCGGAGCGTAGTTGCCGGCGGCGTCCTGAGGCCTGAACCGCTCGTAGAAGTGGGAGTCGCCACCGAGGATCGCCTCCACCCCGGCCGGCACGAGGTCGTCCCAGAACGGCTTCATCGCGCCCGTGACCTGCGACCCACTCGCCTTCGATCGGAAGCGCGGCTTGTGCAGCATCGCGATCGTGCATCCCGTGGGGTGCGCGGCGAGGTCCTGCTCGAGCCAGTCGTTCTGCGGCGAGCCCTCACCGCAGCCGCCGGGAACGTCTGAGCACTCCGAGTTCAGCGCGATGAAGTGCCAGCCCGCGTAGTCCCAGCTGTAGTAGCCGCCCGGCTGCGGCCCACCTTGTGTGCCCCAGTACGCGAAGTACCCGTCAGGACCCGCCGAGCCGCAACCGGTTCCGGCCGTGTCGTAGTCCTCGTCGGAGAGGATGGGGTGCGTGATGGCCTTGTACTGCCCCCACGTGGGGTCGTAGGCCTGCTGGAAGGCGGAGAGCCCTCCGCAGTCGTACTGGGTATCGCCGACAGCGAGGACCTGATCGGCTCCGTTCAGCAGCTGCGCGGTCCATCGCTGGCGACACGCGGTCGCCGTGCCGTTCCCGCCGTTGAAGCTCGCGTCGGACGGATCGCACGCGATGTCCCCCGCCGCCATCACCACGGCGCCGTCGCCACCGCCCGTATCGGGGGGTGTGGTCACTCCGACCGACGCCGACGCATCGGAGGAGCCGGATCCGTTCGTGGCGGCGACCGCGTAGGTGTACGGGGTCGACGGCGCGACGGTCGTGTCCGTGAAGCTCGTGCTCGTGGGCGTGGCGAGGAGAGCGCCGTCGCGATAGACCGTGTAGCCGGTCGCGCCGCTTGAGGCGTTCCAGCGGAGATCGACGCGGGTGGCCGAGATCGCCGTCGCGCTCAGCCCCGTCGGGATCGGCGGCGCGGTGCCGCCACCTCCACCACCCACGAACGTCGTGGAGATGATCACGTCGTCGAAGACGACGTCCATCGATGTCGACGCCGTGTCGTTGCGACCCAGCACCACCTGCCCCACCGCGGTGGTGCCGAAGTCTTGCGGCCCGCTGATGTCGTCGACGCGCACGCCGTTGGCCCACGCCTCGCCCAGCCCAGCAGCTCCGTTCACGAGCACGTGGAGCTGGAGGTCGACGAAGGCGCCCCGGCTCACGACGAGGGCGCTCGTGCGCGTCCCGCCCGTCAAGACGTTCTTCAGCACCAGCTTGTCGGACGCGTTCACGTTGAGCGAAGCCACGATCTTGCCGCCGGCGGTGCGCACCCGGAGCAACGGCGTCGACCCTGCATGGCTCACGACATCGACCAGGGCCCGGACGTACAGGTCGGCCTGCGGCACCGTCAGGACCTTGGTCGCGTGGGCCGAGCCGGACGAGCTCGTGGCGCGCCCCGCCCACGCTCCCGTCGCGGTGATCGCCTGCTGCGCGGAGAAGTTGTTGGAGGAGGTCCACCCACCGAGCGTCCCCGACTCGAACCCGTCGGACAGCAGCTCGGCGGCCGCCCCCGGATGCATCGGGAGGAGGACGCCTGCGACGATGCATGCCGACACGAGCAGCGCCCTCAAACGACGTCGTCGGCCCACCATGGATGCCCCCACTCCCTCCCGCCCCGGCTCGGTTCAGGGGCGGGCTCGCACCGATGGTAGCGGCTCTCGACTTGGAGGGTAAGCCGAACGTCGTAGGTCCTATGCCGGGAGCGCGTTCGAGCCGAGCCGGCTCAGACGCGCGGGTAGGTGTAGCCGTACCCCTTCACGCGCATCGCCTTGGTCGACGTGCTGTAGAGCCGCGACCGGGGGATCGGGACCATCTCGCCGCACCGCCCGCAGGTGAAGGCTCCGTCCCAGCGCGCCGGGATGGCTTGCGCCCAATGGCATTCCGTGCACGTCTCGAAGACCATCTCGGAGAAGCACGAGAAGCACCGCGTCTTGACGGCGTCGTCGCCCGCGGGGGTGGGCATCATGCAGTCTGGACAGGTGAGATAGGCCATAGCGCTCGATAGGTCATCGTCTCGCGGTGGGGGCTCCTGTAGGTCAGACGGGGGAACTCGGGACTATCGGCGATGGATCGACCGCCGAACGGCCCGCAGGGGAGCCGTGAGCTTCCACGACGCAGACCCGTAGACGAGCTCGAGTCGGGCCTTCAACGCGGCCGTCTCCGCGTGGAGGGCATCCGCCTCGGCCGAGGACGCGCGCGCCGCCGCGTCGAGCTCCTCCATGCGCGCCACGAGCTCCTCTTCGCGCGCCACCTCCCACCATCGCCGGGGCTTCCCGTCGACCAGCGGGTTGAGCTCGGGGCCGAGGATCTCCGCCCACTCCGCATCCTCCGAGCGCACGTACCAGCGGTTGAGGCCATCGTCGGCAGCGAAGCCGTAACCCGCGTTCGTGAGGATCCCCTCGCTCTCCGCGTACGCGTCCTCCGCTCGACGGGGAGCCCGGGCCTCCACCACCACGACGAGCGGGCGGAAGCGTCCGAGATCCGCGCCGCGCAGGACCTCAGGCTCGTAGCCCTCGACGTCCACCTTCAGGAAGTGGAACCCGCCCGGTTCCTCCGCAGGGGTGCCCTCCATCAGCTCGCGCAGCGGCATCATCTCGACCTCGGTTACCTCGACGCGGCTCCCCTCGGTCCGGTGTCGATCCGCGATCGCGGTCTCGAGCGTGGTGAGGCCCGTCTGCGCGCCCTCGGCGCTGACGACGACGTTCAGCGAGACGCGTGCGTGGTCGGTGCCGGCCGCCACCTCGGCCACGCGGTCGCGCGGTCGCTGCCCGCGCAGGCGATCGGCGTAGTAGGGGTTCGGCTCCACGTCGATGCCCGACCATCCGTGTTCATAGGCGACCTTGGTCACGGAGTCCTCGGAGGGATCCATCGCGCCGACGTCCACGTAGTACCCAGGTTCGAGCCGGTGAAGGACCCGCCAGAGGCGGACATCCTCCCAATGATCGGCCCAGGAGACGGGGAGGTGCGGCGGGAGGCCCGACATGGCGCGAGATGCTAGCAGCCGCGTTCGAGCAGACCGCTCCGTGGCGACGACGTCACACGCCGTCGATGCCCAGCACCGCCTCCAGCGCGGCGGCGACCACCTCGGGATCGTCGGCACGGACCGTGATGTGGCCGAGCTTGCGACCGGGCCTCGGCGCCTTCCCGTAGGTGTGCAGGTGCGCGTGCGGCACGGCCGCCACCGACGCAGGGTCGGGCTCGGCACCGATCAGGTTCACCATCGCCGAGGTCCCCACCGGGGCCGGCGGACCGAGCGGGAGGCCGGTGACCGCCCGCAGATGCTGCTCGAACTGCGAGGTCTCGGCGCCCTCGATCGTCCAATGACCCGTGTTGTGCACGCGGGGGGCCATCTCGTTGCCGAGCAGGTCCTCGCCCACCTGGAACAGCTCGACCGCCAGCACGCCCACGTACGCCAGATCGTCCATCAGCGCGTGGACGTGCCCCTCGGCGCGCGCCTCGAGTTCCGGCGTGAGGTCCGGGGCCGGCGCGCGCGTGAGGCGCAGGATCCCATCGCGGTGCTCGTTCTCCACGAGCGGGTACGAGGCGACCGCGCCGTCACGCCCGCGCGCCGCCACGATCGAGAGCTCCCGGTCGAATGCCACGAACCCCTCGAGGAGCGACGGGACCTCCCCCACCGCACGCCAGGCGTCCTCCGCGCGTGCAGCGTCGTGGATCACGACCTGCCCTTTGCCGTCGTAGCCGAGCCGCCGCGTCTTCAGGACGGCCGGCGTGCCGATCGCGTCGAGCGCCGCCTGCAACTCCTCGGTCGAAGCGACGGGGACGTATGGAGCCACCGGCAGGCCGACGGACTCGAACCGGCGCTTCTCGCGCAGGCGATCCTGCGCCGCTTCCAGCGCGTCGGGAGGCGGGAACACCGGGATCCGACCCGCCATCGCGCGGACCGCGTCCACCCCGACGTTCTCGAATTCGTACGTGAGCACGTCGGAGGTCGCCGCGAGGCGCTCCAGTGATCCGAGGTCGTCGTAGGCCCCCACGAGCGCCGGCGCGACCTGCGCCGCCGGTGAATCGACCGCGGGGTCGAGCGTCGTGCAACGGATCCCTAGGGGGTAGCCGGCGAGCGCGAGCATGCGGCCGAGTTGACCTCCTCCCACGATCCCGACGCGCGGCACGGACTAGCCCGCGGGATCGGGATGGGAGAGCACGTTGTCGGTCTGTGCCGCGCGGAACGCCATCAGCCGCTCGCGCACGGCGTCGTCGTGCAGGGCCACCACCGCCGCCGCCAGGAGGGCGGCGTTCACCGCACCCGAGCGGCCGATCGCGAGCGTGCCCACCGGGATGCCCGCCGGCATCTGCGCGATGGACAGGAGCGAATCCATCCCCTTGAGCGCCTTCGACTCAACCGGCACGCCGAACACCGGGAGGTACGTCTTGGCTGCGGTCATGCCCGGGAGGTGCGCCGCACCGCCCGCGCCGGCGACGATGACCTGGAGCCCGCGGCCCGCGGCCGTGGACGCGTACTCGAAGAGCAGGTCGGGGGTGCGATGGGCGCTCACGACACGCGTCTCGCAGGGAACGCCGAGCTCCTCGAGGGTCTCGACCGTGTGCTTCATCGTGTCCCAGTCCGAGCGCGACCCCATGATGACGCCCACCAACGGCTCGCTCATGGCCAGAGTCTATCGGCGCGCCGCCGCCTCCCGCGTCCGCCCACGGCTTACTCCGGGGGTGCGGATCGGTGAACCTGCCGGGCCCGGCCGAGGTTGCCGATCAAGAGGCCCACCGCCACCACGAGGTAGATCTGCCCCATCACCGCCTCGGTTACGGCGACCATCCGCGGGAAGCTCTCGGCCATCGTGAGGTCCCCGTAGCCCACGGTGGAGAGGGTCGTGAAGCTGAAGTACGTGGTGTTCACCGCCGTCGCCGGCTGCCCTCCCGCGAACAGGACGCCGTCGTCGAGTCCGGCCATCAGACCGAAGAGCGCGCCGAAGATCAGCCCCACGAGCAGGTAGATGCAGATCCCCGCCAGGACCGTCGCCCACGAGACCGTGAGATGTGTGCCCATCCGCAGGAGGATCGAGACGAGGACCGCCAGGAGCAACGCCAGCATCATCGCATCCAGCGCGACTGCGGGCCGCCTCGGAGTTCGGCGTAGGAGGCGAAGATGGCCGCGACGAAGAGGACGGGCACGGCGACGAGCGCGATGCGGAAGGCGAGCTTCGGTGCCCGCGAGGTCCGCAGGGCGAACAGGAGCGTGACGCCGAGGAGGACCACGGCGAGCACGCGCTGGAGTCCGCTGTCGGACAGCCCGGCGATGCAGAGCGTGCTGAGGAGGATGAGCAGGAGCAACAGCCCGTAGCTGTCCGCGGCGCCGAGGCGCTGCCTCAAGGTCCAGCCGCGACGATGCCCCGGTAGGGCTGCGCTCAGGGCATCGTCGCCGTCACTCCATCGGCGGCCTCGTTCGGTTCGGTGTCCATCGGCGGAGTCTAGAGCGCGGTGACCGAGGGGACCCGTCAGGCGCCGAGCGCCCGCCGCCAGTACGCTCGCCACCCGCGCGCGGTCGGTGAACACGACCTCGCGCGCCCCCAGCCAGTCGCGCGAGCTCGTGCAGGGCCCGTGCCACCGCCGCGCCGGCGCTCGCCGGGGCGTCGTCCTCCGCGTGGACCGCGTGGACGTTCAGGACGCCCGAGGCGCGGTCGAACCGGGGATCGATACGGCCGATCAGGCGATCGCCGTGCAGGATCGGCAGCACGAAGTAGCCCCAGCGCCGCTGCGCCACCGGCACGTAGATCTCCAGGCGGAAGAAGAAATCGAAGAGCGCCTCGGTGTGATCGCGATCCGAGACCAGATCGTCGAACGGCGACAGGAGCACCGTCCGCGGGCGGAAGGGATGGTCGAGGAGCTCGGCGTGCGCGTACCAGTCCCCCTTCACACCGTCGACCTCGACGGGCACCGCCACGCCCTCGCGCACGAGCTCCCGAAGGGCGCGCGCGTATCCCGGCGGGCGTCCGTCGAAGGCGTAGCCGAACTGCGTCGGGGTGGCCACGCCGCGCGCGCGCAGCTGGCGGTCGAGGATGCGGCGCGCCACCTCGCGTTGCGAGAGCCGCGGCTCGGTGACCGGGAGGCTCCGCTCCGTGAGATCCCACAGCCGCTGCTGACCGTCGCGACCGACGATCATGATCTCGCCCTTGCTCCACATCAGGTCGAGCATCATCGCGACGCTGCGTCCCCGTTCATCGTTCCATCCGCCCGAGCGCCAGGGGACGACCGCGCGGTCCTCCAGGTCGCGCGCCCGCATCGGACCGTTGCGGCGGAGCTCCCGCAGGACGTAGCGACGGAACCCGGCGTTCGCGGTGAGCCACTCCTTGATGTAGCGCCGACGCGCCGCCCCGGACGACGGACCGCGGTCGGGGTAGCGGAGCATCGATTCCCGGTGCACCCCGAAGTCCGAGGTGGGGACGATGTGGACCCAGTACTCGAAGAGCGAGCGCTGGGTCCAGAGCATCCGCTCGAGCTCGTCCACGCGGAACCGGCGGCCGAGCCGCGAGAAGAGCACGAGGTGCTCGGTCCGCGCCACCGCCGACGTGGGATCCATCTGCACCATCCACAGGTCGTGGACGACGTCCGCGACGGAGGCCGGGCGCGGCGCGGACAACCGCTGGCCCACCACGCACAGGCGCCGCGCCTGCCGCCGCGTGAGCCTCAGGGGAGCGTTCACGCGATGCAGGCTACGCTACCGCGCTGACGCCCACGGACCGGGAGGGAGCGGCGTGGCACGACGGGGTGAGGTGCCCTCGCGCACGGCCGTGCGCGAGGCGGCCGATCGTCACCCGCAGATCGCCCAGCTGCAGGTTCGCGATGTGTACGCGCGTGCGCTGCGCCTCTACCGCCGCGAGCCGTTCCGCGTGTCCGTGACGGCCGTCGCTGCTGCTCGGACCGGGCCTGTTCCTGGGCATCGGCAGCGGGGCCTTCGCCGACCGGCTCGCCGACGACACCGCCTGGGACCGCTTCCTGGCGGTCCTCGTCATCGCGCTGTTGGGCACGGTCCTCGGCACGCTCGGCACCGTCGCATACTCCGGCGTGCTCGACGAACTCGTCGGCGCGGTGATCCGCGGAGAGACCGCGCCGCCGATCGGCGCCGCCGTGCGCAACCTCCCGTTCTGGCGTCTGATCGTGGCCGACCTCTACGTCGCGATGGCCGCGGGGATCGGCTCCGCCCTCGGCGTGCTCCCCGGGATCATCGTGCTGGCGTTGTTCAGCACCGTGGGGCCCATCGTGAACATCGAACGACATCGACCGCTCGCGGCGATCCGTCGTGCCGCCGGGCTCACGTCCCGGCATCTGTTCCTCACCCTGATGACGGTGGGCATCCCGCTCACGCTCGAGATCGCGGCGCACGAGTACCTGCTCCACCTGAAGGGGGACGTCGGCACGTTGATCGAGTTCCTCGTGGGCCTGCCGCTGATCGTCACGATCGGCGCGGCGGTGGGCCTCAACGAGGTCGTGTTGGCGTACGCGCTGCTCGCGCGCACTCCCGACTCATCCGTGGCCGAGCAGGTGCTGGCGACCGCGCCGGGCGTCGAGGCGGAGCGCCTCTAACGCGTGATGGCTTCGGCGAAGCTCTCGAAGTTCTCCACGTAGCGCTCGGCGTCCCCGTCGCTCATCACGATCGAGGTCGTCCAGCTCTCCCACTTGGATCCCGGGCTCTTGAAGACGCCGCGGTTCAGCTGCCAGAGCCAGGCGAGTTGCGGCACCCGGTCGTCGATCTCCCAGAGGTCGCGGTACTCGCGGATCGGGGTCGAGCGCCAATCGATCGAACCCTTGGCCGACTGGGTCTTCATCGACGCCGGGAGCTTGTGCCGCGCGATCGTGTCCTCGCAGCCATGCAGGATGTCGTTGATCTCGTCGAGGCGGACGTACGCGTCCTTCGTGAGGACCTCCATGAGGTTGACCTTGGCGGCGGCCATCGTGAGCGGGTTCCCGTTGAAGGTCCCCACCTGCTCGAGGTCGCCGTCGATCACCATCCGCATGGCGTCCTCGGTCCCGCCGATGGCTCCGCAGGGCAGGCCCGCGCCGAGTGCCTTCGCGTAGGCGACCAGGTCGGGCTGCACGCCGAACGCCTCGATCGCGCCGCCCCAGGCCACCGTGAAGCCCGTCTTCACCTCGTCGAAGGCGAACATCGCGCCGTCGGCGCGGCAGAGTCTCCTTCAACCGCTGCGAGGTACCCGGCGTCGGGCAGCACCACGCCGCAGTTCGTCATGACCGGCTCGACGATCATGCCGGCGATCTGCCCCGGCGTGCTCGGCGAACGCCCGCGCGGCGGCGTCGGCGTCGTTGAACGGGACGGAGATCACCGAGTCGACGGCGCCGGGGATCAGCCCCTTGGTCTGGGCACCGAATGCGGACGCTCCCGCGGCCCCGCGACGTCCGTGGACGGGAAGACGCTCACCATCAGCGCGTCGTGGTGGCCGTGGTAGGTGCCCTCGATCTTCAGGATCAGCGGACGTCCGGTGGTCGCGCGCATGATGCGCACGGCGTCGAGCGTGGCCTCCGTCCCGGAGTTCCCGAACCGCCAGTACGGCAGGCCGGTGCGCTCGGCGAGGTTCTCGGCCACGACCAAGCGCGTCCTCGGTGGGCTGCGCGAAGTGGGTCCCCAGGGCGACGCGCTTCTGCACGGCCTCCACGATCTTCGGGTGGGCGTGGCCCATCACCATCACGCCGTACCCGTTGTGGTAGTCGACGTACTCGTTCTGGTCGATGTCCCAGACGTGGGATCCCAGCCCGCGGTCCACGTAGATCGGGTGCGGCGGCCACATCTGCCAGCTCGACGAGACCCCGCCCGGCAGGTGCGATCTTCGCCTCCTCCCGGTAGCGCGAGGCTCCGCGCGTGCTTCGCGTCGAGCGCGGTCGTCTCCTCCTTGATCAGCTGCTCGACGAGACCCAGGTCGATCTCGACGGTCTCGGTGGCGCTCATGACGGTGCTCCCCTCTCGCGTCGCGCGACGCTCAGTTGCCCGTGACCGCGGCGGCGAACTCCTCGAAGTTCGCGATGTAGCGCGCCGCGTCGTCCTCCGTGTGCCACACCGAGAGCGTCCAGGTCTCCTGCTTCGTCCACGGCGACTTGAACACGCCGCGGTTCTGCTGGAAGAGCCAGGCGAGGTAGCTGATCCGCTCGTCGATGCCCACCGCGTCACGGTACTCGCGCACGGGCTTGGCCGAGTAGATCACCGAGCCCTTCGCGCCGACGCCGCTCACGTAGGCGGGCAGGCCGTACCTCGCGATCACGTCCGACAGGCCCGTCCTTCATGACCTGGTCGATGCGGTTGAACTCGTCGTAGACGCCGCCCACCAGCACCTCCGTCAGCGCGGCGCGCGACGCGGCCATCGTCAGCGGGTTCCCGTTGAACGTGCCCGCCATGTCGTACTCGTCCTCGATCACCGGACGGTAGAGCTCGCGGGTGGCGCCGATCGCCCCGCAGGGCAGACCGCCGCCGATCGCCTTGGCCAGGCAGACGATGTCCGGCGTGACCCCGAACACCTCGACGGCGCCGCCGTAGGCGAGCGTCGCGCCCGTCTTCACCTCGTCGAACGCGAGGTACGCGCCGTTCGCGTGGCAGAGCTCGATGAGGCCCTGCGAGGTAGCCCGTCGTCGGGCATGATCACGCCGCAGTTCATCATGGCCGGCTCCACGAACATCCCGGCGATCTGCCCCGGGTGCTCCGTCGAACGCGCGGCGCACGGCATCGAGGTCGTTGAACGGCACCACGATCACGAGATCCGCGAACGCCTGCGGGATGCCCATGGCTTGCGGCACGGTGTTGGGGTGCTCGCGCGGCCCGATCAGCGACGACGTCCGGACCCACCGAGAACATCAGCGAGTCGTGGTGGCCGTGGTACGTGCCCTCGATCTTGATCAGCTTGTCGCGGCCGGTGTTCGCGCGCATCAGGCGCGCGCCCTCGAGCGTGGCCTCCGTGCCCGAGTTGCAGAACCGCCAGAGCGGCAGGTTGAACCGGTCGGCGAGGTTCTCGCCGATCACGTCGAGGTCCTTGGTCGGCTGGGCGAAATGCGTGCCGCGCGGCGCCTGCTCGCACGATGGCCTCGGTGATCTTGGGGTGCGCGTGCCCCACCACCATCGCGCCGTAGCCGAGGTGGAAGTCGATGTACTCGTTGCCGTCGATGTCCCAGAGGCGGTTGCCCTCCCCGTGGTCGACGTAGATCGCGTGCGGGGGCGACGCCTGCCAGCTGGAGGCCACGCCGCCCGCGACGTGCTGCTCCGCGACCGCGCGGTAGGCGATGGACGCCTGACGCTTGGGCGCCAGCTCCGTCTCCTCGCGCTCGATGAGACGGTCGATCAGGTCGAGGTCGAACCCGGTGGTCTCCCTCGTGGCCATGGTGGATGTCCTCCTTGCGAACCGCCCAACCCCCGGTGCAGGAGTTTGAACGGCGGTTCAAACGTGCTGCGGATGATACCCCAGGACCCCCCGCGCCGGGAAGCCCTGCTTCCGGTGGAACCCATCGCGTTGGTATCGTGGAGGCGCACGTGGTGGGTGTAGCTCAGCTCGGTTAGAGCGCCTGGTTGTGGTCCAGGAGGCCGCGGGTTCGAATCCCGTCACTCACCCTCGTTTCTCGCGTCCCTTGGCATCACTCCGAACGCTGCAAGGTCCGTGCAACCCCTCGTCCCTAGCGTCGCACCCGACACCAGGGACGCCGTCACCGGGATGGCTCCCCAGGAAGAAGGAGGGTCGCATGGCGAAGGCGGAGCACCGTGACTTCGCGGAGCCGGACGAGGTCCGCACGTTCGATCTGGGGCACGCGGACATCCTGAACACCGAGGGCGGCACGATCGGCCGCCTCGTCTTCGAGCCGGGATGGCGGTGGTCGAAGGACGTGAAGCCGATCGCGGGCACCGACCTCTGCGAAGCGCCGCACTTCCAGTACCACATCGCCGGCACGCTCCGGATCCAGATGGCCGACGGGAGGGAGTTCGACGCTACCCCCGGCCAGCTGACCTACCTGCCCTCGGGCCACGACGCATGGGTCGTCGGCGACGAGACGGTGGTGGTCGTCGACTGGTTCGGGGCATCGCACTACGCGCAGGCCTGAACGACCGTCGCCTCGGTCGGGCCGCCGCGGCGCGAGGATGCCGCGGCGGCCCGATCACCTCTTGGGTGGATGCTCGCCCGCGGCCAGCTCCCGAAGCCGCGGGAGCGCAGCGAGGTATCCGCCCTCCTCCAGGGCGCCGGCGGCCGCTCGGGCGATCTCCATCGCGTCCGGATCGCCCAGCGCGGCACGGACCTCGGCGTCCGCCCATCGCGCCTCGTAGCGGGCGAGCCCGTCGACCCCCGCGATCGAGTCCGCCACGAGGGGCGGAGCCTCCTCCGATCGGCCTGCCCCCACCAGGCAGATCGCCATGCGCGCGCGGGCCCAGGTCGCGAAGAGCGGGATCGATCCACCCGTCTCGAGCGAGCGGGCGAACGCCTCGACGGCATCCTCGTAGCGGCCGGCGGTCTGCAGCGCGATCCCCACCGCACGGCACGAAGCCGATGTCCATTCCCGGTGACGGATCCTCTCGGCGATCCGCAAGGCCTCGCTCGCGCTCGCCAGCGCCTCGTCCTCGCGTCCGAGCCCCGACAGCGCCTCGGAGACGTGCCACAGCGCATAGGCCTCGCCCTCGGCGTGACCGAGCGACCGCTCCAGCGCGAGCGCGGCCTCGGCCTCGTCGAGGCCCTCGTCGGGCCGGGCCAAGAACACCAGGGCGTGACCCCGGGTGGATCGCGGGGTCCCGACCCGCAGCAGCTCACCCGCGCCTTCGAAGAGCCGCGCCACCCGGTCGAAGAGGTCGACGGCCTCCCGGATCCGCCCTGCCATGAACGTCGCCATCGCGCGGCCGTCGAGGATCCCGGCGGCGCCGGACGCGTCTCCCAGCGCCTCGAAGAGCTCGAGCGCCTCGTCCGCGCGCTCCCCCGCGAGCTCCCGCCGGCCGAGGTTCATGTCCACGATGCTCCCCACCGCGAGCGCCTCGGCACGGGCCGCGGGGTCCTCGCCCGCCTCCGAGAGCGCCAGCTCCACGAGATCGGCGGCGCGGCCGTAGTCGTCCGAACCTCCCTCCAACATCGCCACCCGGGCCAGCAGCCGGGAGCGGCTCACCCGGTCCTTGGGCGTGGCGAGCGCAGCGCGGAGATCCTCCCGTGCGCCGGCGAGGTCGCCCGCGCGGCTCCTCGCCTCGGCGCGGGCGCGCAGCAGCCGCGAACGATCGGGCTCGCGCGGATCGAGCTCGAGCCCTGAGGCCGCGAGCGCGGCCGCCTCGTCGTTCGCGAACCGTGGCAGGGCCTCCTCCGCGGCATCGGCGTACTTCCCCGCCGCCTCCGCGACATGACCCGCGATGGCCAGGTGCCGCGCCAGCTCCGAGGGATCCGCATCCTCCTGGGCCAGCGCGGTCGCAACCGCCTCGTGCAGCCTCGCGGTCCCGGCGGGGTCGAGCTCGGCCACGGTGACCGTCATCACCGCGTCGTGCGCGGTCGTCCACCCGCGCTCTCCCCAACGCGCGAGCCCGGCGTGCGCCAGGGCGTCGAGTCGATCGAGGGTGTGGCCGGGGTCCGACCCGGCCACCTGCGCGATCGTTCGCTCCGGGCTCTCCCGCGCGAGCACCGCCAGGATCTCGAGCGCGCCTCGCGTGTCCGGGTCGAGCCGCCGGATGCGCGCCTGGATCGCGCGCCGGTCGCCGAGACGCACGGCATCGCGGATCTCGCCGGGGTCCGGCACCCCTCGGACCCACCAGCGACCCCGTCCGTCCGAGCGGACGACCTCGTCGGCCTCGAGCGCACGGAGCGCCTCCACCGCGGTGAGCGGCCAGGCGTCGGTCCCCTCGGCGATGGCTCGTGCGATGGCGTCGTCGTCCACGAGCGATCCGAGCGCCTGCGCCGACAGCGGCCCCAGCTCGAGATGGTCGACGTCGCGGCTCCGTTCGAGCTCCTCCAGGAACACCTCGGCCCGCGAACCGCGGCGGACCTCGTCGGGCCGACAGCTGAGCACCAGGCGCAGCCCGTCGGCCCGCTGGGCCGTGGGCGAGAGGAGCTCCAGGCTGCTGGGATCCGCCCACTGGAGGTCGTCGACGACGAGCACCGCCGGGAGCACCGCCGACACGAGCCTGCCGACGCCTTCCAGCCAGAGCCCGTGCCGGCTCGCGGGATCGAGCTCGAGATCCGCCACGTCGCGCAGGTCGGCGAGCTCGGGGAGCAGATCCCCCATCGCTACCGCGATGAGCTCGGGGAGCGCGTGGACGGCCAGCGCGTCGAGCGCCAAGACCTCACGGAGCACCGCGCGCACGAGGGCCCACGGCTCATCGCGTTCGGCGGGCACCGCACGCGCGCGGAGCACGGGGATCGGGGATCCGCGTGTCAGCTCGTCGATGAGCCTGGTCTTCCCCGCCCCGGACGGGCCCTGCATCACGACCACCGACCGCGCTCCGACGAGCGTGGCGAGCTCCGCCTCGCGCCCGACGAACCTCGCGTCCCCGGCCGAGACGACGACATCCGCGGCTCGCACGGAACGTCGGGCCGCGCCGCTCACCTCGACGTCGCCCCGGAGCACCCGCGCGTGCAACTCCGAAGCCTCCTGCGATGGATCCAGGCCGAGCTCATCCGCGAAGCGGCCTCGGAAGGCGTCGAAGGCCGCCAGCGCACCCGCGGCATCCCCCGCGGCGGCGAGCGCCCGCACGAGGTGCAGGGTGGCGGCCTCCCGCAGCGGTTCTCGAGCCACGGCCCGCTCGGCGAGGGCGACCGCTTCGACCGCATCGCCCAACGCCAGCGCCGCGGCCGACCCGGCCTCCAGCACGTCCTGGAGCGCGCGGGCGGCCTGGGTGCGTGGCTCGAGGGCCCAGTCCTCGTACGCGTCCTCGGCGAGCGGCTCGCCCGTCCAGCGTGTCACGGCGCGACGCGCCTCGGCCAGCACGGTGAGGGGCTCGCGAGCTCCGCGGTGCACGTGGTCGCCGGCCGCCATGAGCTCCTCGAGATCGATCTCGACCCGAGGGTCGTCGACGAGCGTGTATCCACCCGACCCCGTCTGCACGAGATCCGCGTCGCCCAACGCGCGGCGCAGCCGCGACACCAGCACCTCGAGGTTCGCGGCCGGGTCGGCGGGGGCCCGGTCGGGCCAGAGCGCCTCCACCAACACGTCCTTCGCCACGAACGAGCCCCGGCGCACCGCGAGCACGCGCAGCAGGCGCCGCGGCAGGCGCCCGTTGAACGCGGTCACCGGGATCTCCTCGCCATCTCGGATGACGGCGAAGCGCCCCAGCAGTCTCAGCTCGAACGCCATCGACGACATCGGCCGATGCTCACGCGCCGGCGGCGCGGGCGCAAACTCGTGCTCCGTCATCCCGGTCTCGATTGGTAAACTGCGCCGGGCCTCTAGCTCAATCTGGCAGAGCAACGGACTCTTAATCCGCAGGTTCGGGGTTCGAGTCCCCGGGGGCCCACCCTCCGACCTGCAGGTTTGTATACCTGCGGGTTGCGCTCATCGGGTTTGCTGCCACTCTTGCTGCCACTCCGCGGTGGATAGCATGCCCGCGTGACCGCCAAGGACCCGCCGACGCTGCGCCTGTACGACATCGCCGCGCCTCCTGAACGTGACCCAGGAACGCGCCCGCCAGATCACCAACGGCGATGGATTCCCCGCGCCGGTGACTAGTGGTCTCCGCCGCACATGGAACCGCGACGACGTCGAGACGTGGATCGACGACGTGCGGTGGTGGGAGTCGAAGCCGTGGCGGAGGCCAGCCGACCCCGTTTGAGCCGAGGGGCCAGGGGCTCAGCTAGGGTTGGCTGCGATGGCTGGCTGGATCAAGCGGCAGCGGGAGGCGCGACAGGAGCATCAGCGGCTGGTCTCTATCGTCGCCGACATCATCTGGGATGCGTCTGAGGAACATGCGGCGGCGGGTGGTTCACCCGTCAGCCCTCCTGGGAGTTCATACGATCCAGCGGTTGTGATCCGTGCGTGCGTCGCCGCTGGTGCTGGATACGCGGACATCCACGAAGCGATCTATTCCGATGCGCGTTTCGAAGCGCTCCGCCGGGGCTCAGCGAGGCAGACCCCGGGTCGACAGATGACCAAGCAACGAAGCGACCAGATGCTTTACGTGTTCTCCCTGCCGATCTTCATGGCAGCGAATCCCGAGTGACGCGCTAGGGCTCCCATCGCTCAGCAGTCGCCTTCCCCGGTGAACGACCGCGGCCAGCCGAACAGCTCGCAGACGCGATCGTAGGTGTCCCAGTCCGGGGCCTTCGTGCCGGCTCAGCTGTGAGCGACCGCGAAGAGCGTCCCGTCGAAGAACTTGTCCGTGGGGAGGGGCCATGCGGCCAAGACCGCACCGTGGCCGTCCGCGATCCACCGCCGGACCTCATCCTCCGGTATGGCGTGCATCTCGAGGATCTGCGACGGCGGGAGACGCAGGATCCTGCGGACGAGCCCGCGGCGGGCCGAGCTTCTCTCGGCCGGCCGCGGGCCACGGGCCGAGGTCGCGATCTGGAACACGGCGAGGCCGTCGGGACGCAGGAGCCGGATGAACTCCGCGACGTAGCCCCGCGCCAGCTCGGGCGGGATGTGCTGGAGCACGACCAACGAGAAGACCAGGTCGAAGGAGGCGTCGTCGAACATCAACAGGTCCGCACGCGCGTTCACGTGGTAGCAGCATCGCGAACCGAAGCGGTTGTACCCTTCCGCCTCGGCGACCATCGACGGCGCGATGTCGATGGCGTCGACCCGTTCGAAATGCGCGGCGAGCGCCTGGGTCAGCCGTCCGACCCCACATCCGAAGTCGAGGGCGCGCTCGGTCCCGAGCCGCAGGCCGCCCGAGCGCACCCGCTCGAGGGCGTCATCGACCTCCGTACGTCCTGTCGCGAAGAACCGGTCCACATCCCAGCCGCCGCCCCGGGCGTCCGGCTCAGTCAAGATCGAGTACAGAGGGGTCCTGCTTGCCGGCCTTGTCCCACCATCTGCCGAGGGCTCGGAGGACCTTCGGGTCGTCCTGCCGCTTCGGTCGTTCGTCGGCGGGAGGTGTCACGGCCAACCGTTCCGCCTGGGCAGGCTGCGTTCCTCGAGCATCGTCGCGAACATCGCCACGACTGCGAGCCTACCGAGTTGCGGCGACTACATCGCACCTCAAGATGAGGGAGGATTGAGGAGGAGGCGAGCGATCGGTTCCGAACGGGGCCAGGTTCGCGGTGGCCCTACGAGCACGCTCGGCACATGCGAGTGGAGTGGTGGACGCGGTTCGCGTCGTCGTCAGGGTCTGAGGCTTGGTCCGCATTCCCGACGATGCACCCCACCCGAGGGTGTCGTCAACCTGGTCGGTGCTTGAATCGGCCGCGCGCTTGACGATGATGTGCTGGTGGGGGCGTTCCCTTCCGGTACATCCGTCCTTAGGATCCGACCCTTGTTGAAGAAGCTGCTCGTGCTCGCGCTGGTGTTAGCTCCACTGGTCGCGATCTCACAGCCGGTAGCTCAAGCGGCGCGGGCACGCCCCAACATCGTCATCATCATGACCGATGACCAGCGTTGGGACGCGGTGACCCCGCAGTACATGCCGCGTCTGTCGTCCATCCTGGCCAACAACCCTTCCGTCACCTACGAGAATTCGTTCGTACCGAATGCGCTCTGCTGCCCCAGCAGGACATCCACTCTGACCGGAGACTATTCACACACGACCGGCGTCTACGGCAACGGTGGTCAGTACGGGGGATTCTCATCGTTCACCCCTCCGCCCGTGGGCAGGAGCATCAGCCCCATCAACGACACCACGACTATCGCCGTCGACATGAAGGCGGCTGGGTACAGGACGGCACTCTTCGGCAAGTACCTCAACGGGTATGACACCAAGCGCTCACGTTACATCCCCCCTGGCTGGGATCGTTGGTTCGCCGTACCCACGGGTGCCTATTACCGCTACTGGGCTACGTCGAACCTCAGCGGTAGCATCCACAACCGCTTCTTCGGGGCCACCAAGGCCGACTACATCACCCGCGTGCTCACGTCGAGGGCATCGGGCTTCATCCAGAACAACCCAACGACTCCGTTCTTCATGTACTACGCCACGACGGCTCCCCATTGGCCATCCATCCCTGACCCCCGTGACGTGGACAGGTTCAACATCGCGGGATATATCCAGCCGCCGTCGTTCGGCCACGTCGAAGCCACCGACCCTCGTTACCTCCAGGATCGGGTATGGGATTCCAGCGCAAGAAGGGCCAACAACGAGTTCCACGCGGCCCAACTTGACTCTACCTTTGGGGTGGACCGCTCCTTCGGTCAACTTTGGAACCTGCTGCCAGACAACACCGTCGTGGCGTTCATGTCCGACAACGGGATTTCGTGGGGGGAGCACAGGTGGAACAACAAGATGGCTCCTTACAACGAGGACCTCCGCATCCCCATGATGCTCGTGGGCAAGAACCTGACCGATCCGCTGACGACAAGCTCAGACCCACGCATCGCCTTGAACATCGACCTCCTGCCGACTTTGGAGGGACTGGCCGGTGTAACGACCGTTGGGAGCGGGCCGACCGCCCCCGAGGGGATGGACATGCTTGGTCCTGCCACGAGGTCAGAGTTCGTCATCGAGCACTGGTACCAGGAGGACCCTAGGGGATATGAGGTCTATCCCCCGACCTACTGCGGCCTACGTTCCGTCGATTGGATGTTCGTGAAGTACAACCGCTCCGAAGAGCCCATCAACGTCGGGCTCTACGACGAGGCCAACGACCCCTACGAGCTACACAACCTCGCTACGGACCCGGCGTACGCCACACAGCTACGGACCATGAAGGACCTCGCTCACACTCCTTCTGGTGAAGGTCTGTGCGACGAATCTGCCACGGGCATCTACCCGCCCGATTGGCCCTACCAGGGATAGATACCACGCTGACCGGTGACGAGCGATCGCCTGCAGGTGGACCTGGGCGCGGGTGTGGGTCACGCAAGGCGGTCATCGTGGAGGCGGCGTGGTCGCGAAGATGGACGTCATCTGCGACATAGCCTGAGAGGGCGCAGGACCGTCACCTCGGTGATGCTGCGTCAGAGGTACGTGGCGAGGGCGCGCGCGCAGCGAGTTGCCCAAGATCTTAGAATCAGACGCGCGGATACCAGACGTAACGATCCGGTGCCCAGTCGCTGACCTCATGGCGGTGGGGGTCCGTCACCAGAGAGAAGGTTCTCACCATGTAGCGG
Source organism: uncultured Actinomycetes bacterium (assembly GCA_963810945.1). Lineage (GTDB taxonomy): Bacteria > Actinomycetota > UBA4738 > UBA4738 > HRBIN12 > JAOUEA01. The sequence continues at coordinate 299,016 of CAWEPI010000004.1, read as the reverse complement.
ATGGTGTGGGTGGGACTCAGGAGACGCCTGTTGACGCGGCAGGTCACCCGACGCGGACCGAAGTTGGCACCGACGGGACCCAAGAGGCTGTCGCGCGAGTACAAGTCGCAATGCAGCACGTCGTGTCGCACCCGCGCAAAGATCAGGAAGTCATAGGGCGGACCTGCGCGGTATCGAGGTAGAACCAGGCAAAGGTATGGCCCCCAATGCTCCATTGGATATCGTCATAGGTCGTTGCCGACAGGAGAAGGGTTCCGCTTGGAAGGTGGCTCACGGTCCTGACTGCTCGGATGTCGAACGACGCAGCCATGTCGTCGGGGTCGCGGTGGAAGGAATCACCCATCGCAGACGAGGCGAAAAGCGGGACGGAGAACGTCGCGACAAGCAGAGCGATCGTGAAGGTCCTTAGACCCTTCATGGGCCAAAGCTAGTCCACGCCGGAGAGGCCGTAAAGCCAGCGACCCCCGTCCCGGGGACCAACGTTCCGCAGTTGGACTGCGCGAGTCGGGTCACGGATCGAGGTGGAGGCGTCCAACGCCTCGCCTTGTTCCTCTGAGTACCCCCACCTAGAGTGGGTGCCCTGCCCGCCTCTGCCCGCGGATCGGGGGGAACCTGATGCGTAGAGGCTTGGTCCAGGTGGGCACCTTGGCAGTTGCGCTGGTGATCGTGGTGTCGGGTCTTGCGTTCGGGGGCTCCAACCGACTACCACAACGAGTCCCCGAGGATCTGTCCGTGTATGTGCGATCGGCGAGGCACACGTCGATCAACATTGGTCCGAGATCTGTCGGAGTCGGGGACCTGGATATCACCAAGTACCGGGGCTACGCCGACGCGACCCTGACCACCGCCATCGGGCGTGCCGATGCGGTCGAGCGGGTCATGTATGGCGGGGCGATGGACCAGTTCGAGTACAGCATCAGCGGTCGTGGGACCCTCAGCGCGACCGGCATGATCGTTCATCGGCAGGGAAACGTGCTGTCGATCACGGGGGGCACGGGCGACTTCGTGGGGGCGCAGGGCTGGGTATTCATCCACCGAGAGGATCTGAGTGAGGAGAAGTCCCAGCACGACATCCACATCATCTGACTCGTTGAGTAGTGCTGGGAGCGAACCGTCCATTCTGCGCCGCGCCGACATCGCCCGCCTGCTGAACGTGACCGGCGAGCGCGCCCGTCAGATTGCCAACGAGGAGGGTTTCCCGCCGCCTGTCATCACGAGCCCGCACCGGGCATGAAGCTGCAACGACGTCGAGGACTGGATGGACGAGGTGCGATGGTGGGAGTCCAAGCCCTGGCGGAAACCAGCCACCAACGGCTAGAAATCCCGCAAGCCGAAAGGCGGATGCGCTCGACCTCGGCTGAGTCCATCCTTTCGGCGTCGGGCAGGGCGTGCAGCTTTCCCCCGGTCCGCCGAGAGGCCCAACGGCGAGGGGCTTTCCGGCAGGACGGGCGCTGGCGTCCTGCCCGCCCATGCTTGCACGTCGTCGATCTTCGGTGAAGACGATGCTAGTCCCGCCGAGGACCCGGAGAGAGCCATAGCAGTCCGGCCAAGATAAGCATGTCCGCCACGAAGAGAAACGCGACGCCCGCGGCCCAGCCCCCCAAGAGGTCGAAGTCGTAGTAGCAGAGCCCGGAGCCACGGGTGACATAGAGGGGGCACGCATCAAGGATCGCCTGCAGCAGCGCCGCCGCCGCGAACGGGGTCAGGACTACGAGCCAGAGCGCATCCCGTCTCATGGGCCACTCCCCAGAGCGTCGCCGACGACCGACGAGGAGCCCGAGGCTGCCGCCGACCACGATCCCAACGCTTGTCGCCTCGGAGACGAGCGCTGGCACGCCCCGTGGTCCGTCAGCGCGGCCAACGAAGAACGCAACGCTGCCCGCCGTCAGCCCGACCACGAGAGCGAGGGTCACCGCTGGGGCAGGTCTCCATGCAACGAGTGCGCCAAGGGCAAAGACGATCACGAGCACAGTAGCGATGATCCGCAGGGTCACGCCCCGGAGCGTGACCGAAGGAAGCGCCTAATGGAAGCGCCGCTACTCAACCACCACGTGCCAGATACGACATCACCATCGCCTTCGGCGCATAGGCGGCGCGAGGACGGGAAGGAGAGGCGATCCCCAGGCCGTTGCGCTGCCGGTCGCGCCCATAAGGATTGAACGTGTATGAGCCGCTACGCGGTTGGGGCGGGCGGCGGCGGCGGCGGTACGGTCCTCGCCTCCTTCGTGGGCTGCGCCCACAGGATGATGAGCAGCACGCCACCTGCGAACGGGACCAGGAGAAAGAACATCCAACCCCAGGGGTAGCCAGCGTCGCGAAGTCGTCGGACGCCCACGGCGAGGCTCGGCAGCAAGACCGCGATACCCCAAAGTCCGGCGAGCAGTGAACCCAGATAGGCGTTGTCCCCGATCCGGATCACGTCGAAGAGGTTGAGCGCGCCCACCACCAGAGCATTGAAGAGTGCCCACCACCAGAACTCGGCGCGCCCGGCGCGGCCCATGAACTCGGCGTACTTGCGGAAGACCGTCTGTATGGCCTCGCCGAACGACATGAACTCGGTTCCGCGATCGGACACTGCGCCATCATAGAGACGCGACCGCTGGGCATCAGGCTCGCGACCCGACGAACGGACCGCGGCCAGCCGAACAGCTCGCAGACGCGATCGTAGGTGTCCCAGTCCGGGGCCTTCGTGCCGGCCTCGATCTCCGGTGGCCGATGTCGCGGATACGTGGCGTTCATATTGCGGGTGCGTCGCTGCCCTTCCCGCGGTGAGTTGCATCTGAGCAGAGTGCTGCAGAGCGAAGCTCGATGCATGTCGACGGAAGTGGAGGCGCATGACGGCCAGTTGCGGGTTCCCACTCACACCCGATGGGTTCTGGTTCGTGCTGTTCGGTGTTCCAGCCATTGGCGCGTTGATCGGCGTCATGATCGGAAGGCTGTCGAGATGATGGCGGACTGTTACTTCCCGTTCTCACCAGACGGATACCTGCTCTTCTTGGTCGTGCTTCTCACCGTCGGGATCCTCATCGGGTTCGGTGCCGAGAGAGTGGTGTGGCCGAATGGACCAAGAAAGCCCCCAGGCCGACGGCTCTATTAGCCCTAGTCCCGACCCCTGCCTGGACGAACGCGACACCTCTAAGCTGTCGGCGCGGGAAGAACACCCATCTGACCGGAGTAAGACCGTGATCGTCCATACGCGCATCGGTATCGCAGCCGCGCGTCCGGCGCAGGAGTCTCGAGACGGCGTCGGGATGGTCTGATGTCCGTGTTCCGCGAAGACATCGGACGTCGACGCGCCCTCTACCGTCTGGCAGTCGCGCGGAACGACGTCCGCGGCGCGCAGGAGATCGCCATCCTCGGCGAGGAACACTCTTCCGAAGCCAACGAGCTATGGATCCCGCTCCAGGACGCTCTAGTCGTCGGGTACGGTCGACCCTTCACGTCGAACAAACCCTATGGACCACTCGCGAACCGGTGGTCCAAGTTCGACGATCCTGGCCGACAGGAACTGCACAACGAAATCATCCAACTTCGCAACGAACTCGTGGCGCACTCCGACGCGACCCAGCGAAGGGTCGTCATCTTCCCTCCCCAAGCCCAGCCGCCGGTGCCAGGCAGGAATCCGTCTTCGAGAGCCACCCTGGCGGTTACCCACGAGCGGCGTGGCCCAGCCTTCTTCTCCTCGGCTCGTGAGCTGTGCGACGACCTCCTGACTCGAATGCACGCCGCCGTAGAGAACGAGCTTCAGGCCTTCTTCGGAGGAATCGACGCCGTCAATCCATTCGACTTGCTGTCAGGCGAGGAATACACGAATCCAAAGGCTGCGATCGTCTTGTCGCAAAGTGAGATGCCGAAGCCCACAAACCGCAATGACTTCAAACGTTCCTAGCCGTGGTGTGGACCACCCAGTGCGACCCGCCGCCGACGCTGCGCCGCCCAGACATCGCCCGCCTCCACAACGTCACGACGCTCCCTCGTGATGAGCCCGCGCCGAGCCTGGAGCCCCGACGACGTCGAGCGGTGGATAGACGAGGTGCGGTGGTGGAAGTCGAAGCCGTGGAGGAAGCCTGCCCTCGAAGCCTGAGCCGGTTCCTCTACGCCGGATGACGCATGCGGCGGAGACGCGCGAGGGGCAGCCTTAGACGTCGGGCAGGACGTGCAGCTCGTCTGGATGCATGAGGATGCACGACACGGCCGCCGGGAGATCCGACTCTCCGCTCCCGGAGAGAGGGGCTCGCGTCTTGCCCGACGTCCTTCCCGACCGGGAGCAGCTCTTGGTCGAACGTGCCAGACTCCGCGTGTTCCCCCCGGGGAGACCAGGGCCCGTCCTACCGTGTCGCCACCCGGCTGGGTCTTCACCCGCGCTGGAACCTCACCCTGGGGGGACACCTTGACCACGAACGATGAGGGCCACCCGAACAGCTCGCAGCCGCTGGGCCTCGTGGACCTCGCGCGCCTGCTGAACGTGACCACCGGACGCGCCAGCCAGCTCGCCAACGGCGAGGACTTCCCCGAGCCGATCGTCACGGGAACGCACCGCAAGTGGCCCCGATCGCAAGGGCCGCGAGCACGATCCAGGGGGACCCCCTCGATCCGGCCAGCAGGATCAGGCTCGCAAACAGCAGGCATGCGATGCCGATCACGAGGAGCGTCCGCGTCGAGGGCATGAGCGGAAGCCTACGTGCCTCACCAGCCCCTGGGGATGGGGGCGCGCATGTGTCGGTCTGGGTGCTAGCACCACGGATGAGGTAGCGATCCCGGACGCTAGCATCCCCGCGTGGCCGCCCAGGACCCGCCGACGCTGCGCCTCACTGACATCGCCCGCCTGCTGAACGTGACGAAGGAACGCGCCCGCCAGATCGCCAACGGCGCGGACTTCCCGGAGCCAATCGCCACGGGCCCGCACCGCGCGTGGAGCCGCGAAGAGGTGCAGTGGTGGATGGACGACGTCCAGTGGTGGGATCGCTACCCGTGGCGGAAGCCCGCTACAGACGAGCGATGACGCGGAGAAGCGCCGCCAGCGTGCACGGTTTCAGACGGGATCGATCTTGGTGGACTCCGCGATCTTGGTGGTCTCGGCCTGATCCTGCGCCGATGTCCCTGCATCTAGCGACGCATCGATCACCAGAGGAACGCCATCGACATCGAGGATCCACAGCATGTCGCGCTGACCGGGGTTGGTCCACCTTCCACCCCAGCTTCGGAACTGGCCGTTGTCGCAGTCGGCGAGGTCGATCCCGGCTGGCGTCCTCAGCTCCATGTAGGTGCCGGAGAACCCATCGAGCTTGATCCTCGGTCGGGTTAGAGGCGTGTCGGTCCTTCTGGGCCGCCAAGGCACCGACCAAGGCAGCGAAGGATGACCCCGCCGGCGGGCCGAGCGCCGTGCCTTTCCACGCACAGGGTTCGGCGTACACGTTGCGGAGCACCCACGTGCTGATCGCCTTGCCCGGCGCCCCCTTGGTGATCACCCGTCCTTCATCCCCGCCCCAGCCACTCGGGATATCCATCGTGATCCAGTACGAGTCATGGAGGGGGGCTCCGTGCGGAAGGCATACCTCCCAGGCGCTAGAGGGTCGCCGATCGCGAGCTGATACAACGGTGGCACCGTCGACGGGGTGTCGTTCGAAGGCGCTTCGGATGCGAGGGGGTCCGTAGATGCGGCCGGCGTCGGTTGTTGGCGGTTGGCACTGATCCAGGTGCCCAGGGCGACGACGAGCCCGACGGCAAGCGCGAGCAAGACAACCGTCCGGACGGGCCGGCGCGATGCGGCGGCGGGTTCCACAGGAGGCGCGTGCTCAGGTGGAGCGAGTGGCGCGGCGCTCTCGGTCTCAAGCCTCCCTTGGTCGGGGTGGTGCTCAGGTGGCGACTTTGGCGGCGGGTCGACCACGTAGAGCGGCTGCCCCCCGCAGTTCGGGCACTCGGGCTTCGTCGTCTCGCCTTGCCAGTCACAGCGAAGACAGGTCTTGAGGGTCATGACCCGAGGCCTAGATGTCGTGCATCCGATACGAACGACTGAGGCCACCCGAACAGCTTGCAGACGCGCTCGTAGGTGTCCCAATCCGGGGGCTTCCTACCGGCCTCGATCTCGAGGTACTCGCGCACCGTCACGCCGCAGAGCCACGACACGCGGGCGATGCGACCGTCCTCGAGCGTGACCTCCCTTCGCTCGTGAACAGGCCCACCCCCGATGCTTCGAGCCGAAGAACCAGCGCTCGGTAGATTCCGACTCCCTGTCGTACTTCGGCGCTTCTTTGGCGTACTGCGTGCGCTGGCAATTGTTCGCCCTGGCTCGCTCGGACGACGAGAGCCCCTTGGTCATGTTCCGATCTCGCGAGGAGCGATCGCCATCTCCAGCGCATCGATGAAGGCACCGGGGCGTTCGATGTGGGGGCCGTGTCCGCACTCTTCGATCGGATATAGGGGCCAGTCGAATGCTTGGGCGGCTCGCTGGCCGATCGAGAACCGCATCAGACGGTCCCCGCTTCCCCATATCAACGCGACCGGCACCGTGATCGAAGCGAGCCTTTCCCGTGGGATCCTTCGGGTCGCGATACGTCTGACCAATTGGCTAGTCGCCTTGCTCACGGCCTTGTCGCCTGCAAGCTCGATGTCGTAGTCCTCTAACGCGGACCATCGATCACCCCATTCCGCCGCGGCCCGGTCCGGATCGAACAGGACTTGCCGGAGGAACCGCTCGTGGTTCGCGCGGGTGGGGCGCGCGCCGAAGCGCATGATCGCCAAGACCAAGCCGGGCGACGGGCGGAAACGGCCAAGCGACGCCGAGTCTTCCAAAACGATGCGCCGGATCTTGGCCGGATGTGCGATCGCGAAGCGGGCGGCGATGCCTCCTCCCAGGGAGTGACCCACGAGCGTGGGAGGCTCGGCGCACGTCTGATCGATCAGCAGGCGGAGCCATTCCACGACGGAGGGCGCGTCCAGCGCGCCCTTCCCCAGTCGCGAGCGACCGAGACCCGGCAGATCGGGAACAACGACCCGATGGCTGCTCGCTAGTCTCGGGACGGCGCGGACCCATTCCTCTGCGAATCCACCGATCCCGTGCAAAAGGATGAGGGGTGCGCCAGTACCGCCCTCGAGCACAGGGGTCGAGGTCCCGGCCACGTCGAGTCTGCGATCCGTGACCGGCAGACCATCCAGGAGCTGGGCGAGATGTCGGGAGTAGCTACCAGGATCGTTGGCGCTTCTCAGCCCGGACATATGCCCACTCCCCCGCGTCGGGGGATTGTCTGCCTCTGACACGAAGGTCCGCAACCCCTCAGAGCTGAGAGTCCTCGCCGGGAGGAGAGCCAGCCTCGATCGCGCGGTACTCGCGGGCACATACGCCGACGAGCCACGAGGCACGGCGATCCGCAGCCCGACACGCTCCCGGTCGCGCTTGAGCATCGTCGCGAACATCGCCATTCAGCCACCCTAGCGCTGCGCGACGACCCGAATCAGGGCATCCAGGTACCCGCGTCGCCCGCGCCGGGTCCCAACAGCCACGCGGCGAGAACGGCGAGGAGAACTCCGATCGCCGCGAGCAGAATGATCGGCTTCCACCCGACGTCCAACCAGGCGAAGAACGCTCTCCACGTCTCCTCGATGCCGGACCGAAGACGGCTCATCGTCTGAGGCTCGGCGGGACACCGTCGCCGGTCGATCTCAGCGTCCGGATTCCCCTCGTGGATCCGCTCGACGAGCCCGAGCCACCTGCGACCGACAAGCGACACCGTGCCTCTGTCGATGCGGATGCGGAGCCAAACGGTTCCTGCGGCGCTTCTGACGCTGACTTGTTGGACCTGGTTCGCCGACGTTTGGAACGTCCCCCGCAAGACGCTGCAGAACATGATCAGATCGCCCTCGAAGAGCAACACGAGATGGACCAAGCACAAACAGAGGATCGCCATCGCGACTGCAACCGCGGCCAGGATCCCGCCAAGCGGGTTCTGCAGCCACGCCAACACCGCGACGCCCACGGCGGCAAGAGCGAAGGAAGCGCCTACGTTGAGCATCTTGATGCTCCGCCCACCCCACCTCGTAGGGGGTGGGGAAATGGCACGTAGGTCGGGGTCCGAATCGTCCACCGGGTCAGTCTGACTCGGTAGCACGCCTCTAACCAGCCTCGTCGACGCCTTCCTGCCTTCATGTCTCCGTGCCGTCCAACAGCCGCAGAGACGGGACTAAGCTCGGATGCCACTCCATCTGCTCGGAGCGGATGTGCTGCACCCGTCCGGTGAGGGCGTCGGTGCCGTTGCCGAGCCCGCCGGCCAGGTTGAACTCGATGTGACGCGCGAGCATCTCCGCGAAGTCGTCGTAGTAGACCTCGGGCCCGAGCGCGACCTGCACGTCAAACGTCAACCAGCCCTGCCAACCGGTCTCAGTCACCGAACTCACGCCTCTCCTGCCATGCCCAGCCGCCGTCACCGTTGCTCGCCCATCTCGGGATGTTCGGCGGCTTGCGCGCGGCTTCTTCTCTTTCGGTTTCGTAGCGAGTGCGAAGGCTTCGGACTCAGCGAAGAGGCAGGCCATCACCATGTCTCGTTTGAGGTAGCGGATCGAGTGTCCCTCCGCGTCGGTCCGCCAGGAACACAACTGATCCACGAACGCATCGACCTTCGCCACGTCCTCGTGCGTCCCGCCATACGGGAGCGTGATGAGCCCGGAATCGAAGAGACCACCGATGGTGGTGATGTCGAAGTTCGAGAACTTCGCGCGACCGCCCACCCCGCTCATGGTCTGGTAGATCGTGAACTTGATCCCCATCGACTTGAGACCGCGTTGCATCGACTCCTGGTACAGCGTGGCTTTCTGCTGCGCGTTCCCCTCCCACACGACACGACGCGGGTTGTACGTGCGGCAGTATTCGAGAACCTGCGTGATGATCGCGTCCGAGGTGCGCATGCCCGACTGGTTGAACACGTCGATCAGGTACCGCTGGTCGGTCTTACGCGAGTAGCCCCAAACGACCATCGCGCAGAACCCGCTCGCGGCCGTCGCCGGGTCGACACCCAGGAAGATGTCGCTCACATCTAGTGGCACTTCTCCGATGCGGAGCGTTGTGTCCTTGCAGGCGTCGATGGCTTCACGGCGGAACGTCGACTCCGCGTAGGACCCTTCGCTCTGGAGCCAAGTGAAAAACCACGCCTCGGCCCCGACTTCCGCTTCCTTCTTGCGGAGACCCTCCGGGGTCCAATACTCGGGACAGAGGGGAACCATCTCGCCGTCTTCGCCGGGGATCTCACGCTGGGTACTGCACGACCCGGAACTGCTCGCCGCTCGGGGACGCGATGAGCCGATGCAGGAAGTCGTCGGGCGAGAAGAAGTTGCCCATCACCACGACCTGTTGCTCATCACTCACGCGGCCGAGCAAGACGCTCTGGAACCACTTGAGTTTGTCGGCGGAATCCTTCGGCGAAGTCATCGCAAGAGAAGGGTCCTGGCAGTCGTCGATGACGATGCGGTCTGAGCGGATCCCTTGCAGTTGGCTTCCCACTCCGAGGGCTTGGAAAGTCAGATCCTTTTCACCGCTCGTGGTTCCGGCCACGCGGAATCCATCTGCCGACCACAGGCTGCCGCTGCGCTTGCTCTCTGGCTTGAACGGGTGCTTGCTGAAGTAGCGGAGCGGGTTCACCGGAGGCTGCTCGTCCTGGGCGACGATCTCCTCCTGCAAGTGCTGCCAGTAATCCCAATCCGACAAACGCTGAGCGACGGCCGAAACACACTTCCGGGCCTCATCCTGGTTCCGCATGATGATGAGTCCCCGGTGGTTGCGATCACGCATCATCGAGTAGACGGGCAGCTCAATAGAAAACGTTGACCTACGGGCATCCGGACGACAAGATGACCGACCCGCTGGCCGACACCGCAGAGGCCGTCTACGGGGGCGTGCTCGGCGGTCTGTAGACCACGACGAAAGAGGCCCCTCGGGAGAGATCCCGGGGGGCTTTCGTCTTGTCAGGCTTGGCAGCCCTGCCAGTTTCCTGCCAGTCTTCCCTCCGCAGGTCAGGAGGTTGCGCCCAATCCGGCGGTACATCGGTGCAGGTCAGGGCACATGGAGGTACATCCCGGCACGATGCCGCTGGGACTCTTAATCCGCAGGTTCGGGGTTCGAGTCCCCGGGGGCCCACCACTTCTCACCAGCACGAACACCCTCTGAGCGGGGTGTTCCTCGATCCACCTCTGGTCGATATCCGGTCAAAGACCTTTTCGGACGGTGCCCCGTCCCTCTCTTGGCCGGGTTGCTGGCGTGAGTGATGCGAAACACACGGTCTGCCTGGGAGGTGAACCGCTCCGTCGTCCTCGGTGAGCCAAACATCGGTGGATTCGGGCTTACTTCTTGACCCGGAAGCTCACCAATGGATTGAACCCCGCCCAACCGCACGCGTCGAGCGAAAACGCGTCTGGGACGGTTGCGTCGCTCGCACAGTTGCCCCCCGTCTGCTGATCGGTAAAGACCCCATCGGGGTAGACATCAGTGCCGCGAGCCGGCAGACCTGCCGCCGTTCCGACGTTCAAGGAATCGTCAGGGCATCCCTCGGCTGTGCCCTGACACGGCCTCGGGCCATGAGGCTGGTTCCCCGAAGTACTCGTGTTGTAGGAGATGCCGTATACCAGTTCCTCGGGGAGGTGAAGGCCGGAGAACTCGAAGACGATCTTGATCGCCTTCCCGTTGAAGCAGGCATCGCTCTTCGACGAGTACCATCCGGTCGGGTTCGCGCTGCACTTGGCCGGAGTGGCAGACGGCCGGAAGGGGATCGCGAACGTTCTCTTGCGGCTCCCGATCTTCGCACCGGGGAGGTTCGGGTCGGCCTTGTTCGCCCGGTACAGGGTCAGCTTGATGTCTTCCTTGAAGGTCGCCCCTTGGGTCGTCTTGCAGCCAGCGGTCCAACTCCCCGTCTCACAAGCCCACGAACTCATCACGACCGTAACCTTCTGGAGCTTCCGCTTGCCTGGAGCCAGCCGGATCTGATCACCGAACGCGTCGGTCTGAGTCGCTTCGAATCCGACACTCGCCACATTGCCCGGAAGCTGGGCGGGAAGGCTGCTGAACACCTTGGGCTTGGATCCGGCCTCAGCCGGAACAGCCATCGCGCCGATCGCGATCGAAACCGTTGTGAGGCAGAGCAAGAATTTCTTCATGGCCCCTCCCGACCTGAGTGACCTCTTCCGAACCGAGCGACGATTCGGATCTGAGCGACGATGCTGTCTCTGTTTCTCGAGCCACGAACTCGCATGGCTGCTGCACGCCATCGATTCCCCTTCGCTTGATTCAACACGGTGATCCGGGGAAGAGGCAGGGTCACCTGGGCGACGCCCGAACGGCCCACGGGTCGGTCGATCCCAGCTTCTGAGCCAAGGATCGGGTGAGGCGCGCGATCATGTGCGCCAAGTACGGTCCGCCTTCGTGCCCGCGGGCGGAGGCTCAGGACCGAGCGACGGGTGGCTGCCGAGGTGGCGCCCGGGCTCGCCTCCCTGAGGGGCGGACTATCCTTTGGCGTCGCGTGCCAAGTGTCTGCTCGAGAGGTGGACGTGAAGGGCCTCACCATCCTGGCTGCGTTCTTCGTCGTCTACACGCTGGCGGCCTCGAGGCTCGAACGCTGGTCGATCACCGCGCCGATCGTGTTCATGACGGCCGGCCTGGTGCTGGGTCCGAGCGTCCTGAACGTCCTTCCGTTCCGGGTCGGAGACGAAGTATCCCTCACGTTGACCGAGCTCACGCTCGCCCTCGTGTTGTTCGCCGACGCCTCCACCGTCAGGCTGCGCGAGGTCGAGGGCGACGTCCAGCTCCCCGGGCGGCTGCTCCTGCTGGGACTCCCGCTCACCATCGCCCTGGGGACGCTCGTGGCGGGCGTGATGTTCAACGCGGAGGGCTGGGCGGCGGCGGCCGTCATCGCCACGATCCTCGCGCCAACGGATGCTGCCCTGGGCCTCGCGGTGTTTACCGATCCGGCGGTTCCTGTCCGCATCCGCCGAGCGCTGAACGTGGAGAGCGGACTGAACGATGGGCTCGCGACGCCGTTCCTGGCGCTGTTCCTCGCGCTGTTGGCGTCGGAAGAGGGGGTCGGTGCAGGGTGGTGGCTGCTCAAGGCGTCGGAGCAGATCGCGCTCGCGTTCGGGGCCGCGCTCGTCGTCGGTGTCCTTGATGTACGAACTGGTCGAGGTCGTCTCCTCAGCCTGGTGCCCGAGGCGCGACCGTTCGATCCTGTGAGAGCCCGAGGCCGCCTGTGCTGCGTGAGCACCCGAGACCCGGCTAGCGTGTGGCTCCCTGACGCGACGCGCTCGAAGGAGAGGATGAGCCGTGATGGCGGAAGGGACGCTGGTGGATTGCGGTCGCTAGGAGGGGACCTGGTCGGCGGTAGCCGCCCCCGGACACGAGGATCCGGCTCACGAACACCAGCCTGAACCCGGAAGACAGATCGAGCCTCGAGCACCTCGAGCCCGCTCTCTGGTTCGAACCGGACGACGTCGGCAACCTCCTCGCCGTCACCTAGCCGGGTTGATCACGCCTGGCGGACAGCACCGTTACGCCAAATGAACGAGAGCTGGACCGGCTGTCCGGACACACCGGTGATGACGCGCCGTCCGTTCATCGAAAGGCTCACCCCACCGGCGTTGCCCAACCACAGACCGAGGGTATGACGCGCCCGATACACGACGGCACTCCCGGGCGAGTAGGTCTTGGCCTGCCGCACCTGCCCATCGACCGTGGCTTCGATCCAGCACGCAGCGCGCACCCTCACGACCGCGTGCAGTGGCGTCGAGGGGATCGTGGGCCGTGGATCGGTCGCGTGCCTCGGCGCGGCCGCCGGCGCGCCCGACGAACCCGCACGCAAGACGCCGGCCGGCGCCTCGTTCGAGCTCCGCATGATCGAGAGGGCCGCGATCGCGATCAGGAACATGCACGAGACGATCGCCGCCAGGCCCCACCTCGGCCGGTGGCGAGGAGGAACGACCATGGGTTCCAGATCCGACACCGCAGCGGCGTCCTCCGCTCGATCGAACGAGCGCAGGAGCGGCTCCGGGTCGAGCTCCAGATGCTCCGCATACTCCTTCAGGAAGAACCGGGCGTAGATCCGGCCGGGGAATTCGTCCACCGGATGGTTCCCCTCGAGCGCCACCAGATAGCGCGTGCGCACACAGGTCCAACGCGAGGCATCCACGAGCGTCTCGCGCCGCGCCAGACGCGCCTCGCGCAACGTGATGCCGACGTCTCCCGGGACCGTCGGCGTCGAGCCGTCCGTCGTCGCAGATGCCATCTCGGCGCCGCAGAATATGCAACGCTGCCCTGAGACCGTTTCCTCGACGTGCTCGTCCAGGAGCATCGACCCGCAGACGGCGCACGAACGCGCTCCGCTGTGGATCGGTTCGGATGACGCTGTAACGGCCATGGTTCCGCACCGTCGCCCGTGTGGGGCGGGAAGGTTGACGACGTTCGGAGGCTCCATCCTCGACCGACCTCCGCGAACGCGCAACACGGCTGCTAGCGGGGGTATACGAGCATCGGTCTCAGCGGCGGCGGTCGAGGAACGTCAGCGCGGGATGAAGCGGCGTCGCACCACGTAGTTCCCCCACGTGACCAGGCCGACGATGGCGACCACGAGGATGACCCTGGCGCCCGCGGACCACCCCGCCGGGACGAGCCACTTGAAGAGCGTGATCACGATCACCAGCTCGACCAGTTGGATGCCGAGCCACACGATCGGGTTCTCCAGCGGATGGATCGGAGGTTCGGGCACCCGGCGAGCATACGTCGGCGACCCATCGTTCCCTGAGGCCGACGGACCGTTCACGGGCGGATGACGACCGGGGTACCCATCGGGACGTCGCGCAGGCGGAGCATGTCCGCGTTCAGGACGCGCACGCAGCCGTGCGAGACATCCTGGCCCAGGTCGCTCGGGTCCGTTGTGCCGTGGATCGCGATCCGAGCCCCGTCCGGGGCCTCGGACAGCGTCGGCGGGAACCCGGACAGGCCCAGCACGTACGTGCCGTACGGGCCGTCCGCCGCCGCGTCCAGGCGCGCCCACACGAAGAACGATCCCGGAGGGGTGGGCGTGCTCGGGTCCCCGACCGCGACATCGAAGCGCGCGATCGGTCGTCCGTCGTGCCAGCGGCGGAGCCGGTGCGCGGACAGGTCGACCACGATGCGATCGCGCACGGGTGTGGCAAAGACCCGCGCGGCCGGGACCCAGCCCTCGACACCGTTGGGCGCCACGCCGAGGAGGATCCGGACCCACACGGCGCCACCGGCGTCGCGCGTGCGTTCCTCGACGGGGAACGAGAGCCGCTCGTCCCACGGGTTGCTGCCCGGCACGACGCGTGACGATGCCCGCAAGTTGGGTCCCGAGAACGCGCGGATCCGGTGGTCCCGGGAGCTGACGGCGATCGGTCCGGGTGGCAGCGAGGCACGGAGACGCCTCACCCCGGGCGAAGGCGCGTCCGGCACGCGAACGTCCACCGTGGCCGTCGCGGTCCCGCGAACGACCCCGGCCGCTTCGCGCAGCGCCACCACGGGGACGGAAACGAGCACGACGCCGACGAGCGCGCCCATCAGGGACTTCCATCGCATGCGCCGATTCAACCAGAGGCGTCACGCGGAGGTCGAACCGAGAGGCCGGTGACGCCGCCCGCGCGGGTCCGAGGGCTAGACTCGCCGAGTCGCGCGAGAGTGGCGGAATGGCAGACGCGCTGGGTTTAGGTCCCAGTGCCCGCAAGGGCGTGGGGGTTCGACTCCCCCCTCTCGCACCCCGCAACGACCGCTGAGAGAGCGATCTGCCCGCCTTCAACCCGCGAGCGAGAGGCGCTTCGATGGCCAACCCACCACCGCGTCAGGACGTAGAGACCTCCCGGCAGAACCGGTCGAGGCCGGCGTCAGGGAACGGACACGGGTTCCCTGAGCGACTCGGTCAACCGCCGCCTGGCTGCTCGCTCCGCCAGGATCGGGATGTAGGCCGTGATCCGCGCGTCCCTCGTGAGGTCGGCTGCGGTCTCCTCGACGCAGCGGATGACTTCGGCCTCCGGCCGGTCCTGGAACTCCCGGACCAGGCGTGCCCCGACGACCGCCAGTCCTTCGACAACCCCTGAACCCATCGCACTTCCCCTCCGATCAGAGGGTACTCACCGCAGATGGATGGGAGATGGACGCGTGATGCGAGCGTCGACCCGAGCCGTGTGGTACTGCACCGCGGGATGGATCAAGGCGTCGCGCAGTGACCGTCGGCCTCCTGGTGGTATCTGGCTTGGAACGAGGCGAAACTCACCTTCACGGCGGCCGAGCCGGTCCACCAGCGCCACAGCTTGGCCGCGCAGTTGCTCACGTGATACGTGTTGGCGTCGAACGTCGTGCCACTCGTATCGCTCGAAGCCTTGTTCTGCAACACCCCGTCGTAGTCCGAAGCGGGGTTGTGACCCAGCTGGGTGATCGTGTTGTCCGTGACGACGTCGTCGGTGGCCGTCCGAGGCACGTCGCCGCAGTTGGGGCTGGCGGGCAGTGACGAGCGCTGATCCTGCGGGGCCACGCGGATCCCCGGTTGACCCGCCGGAGCGTTCGCCGTGTTCCCGGTGACGAGCGTGCGGTCGGAGCCGTCGACGGCGATCTGCGGCCCCTGATTCCCCGAGACCGTGTTCCCCTCCACGGTGATGTCGCAGCTGATCTCGATCCGGATCCCGTCCCCGACGGCGAAGGGGGTGTTGGCGTAGGTGTAGTTGAGCTGGCCCACGACGGTGTTGCCCTGGACCAACGCGTCCTCGCTGTCGATGTCGAACCAGATCCCCCGCCCGTAGTTGTCGTGCACGGAGTTGCCCACCACCTGCAGGTCACGCGTGTTGGTGAAGTGCGTGGCGCCCGAGTAGCCGGGCGGGTTCGACGGGGAGTTGTTGAACGCGACGACGTCGTTCTCGACGCGTCCGCCGACCGTGAACGACGCCGTGATCCCGAACCGGCCGTTGTGCTCGGCGATGGAGTTCTGCACCACGGTGCCTGTGCCCCTGAGCACGATGCCGTACTGGACCGATCCGGTCGCCGTCACCCCGTCGAGGAACCAGCCGCTCCCGGTGCGGACGTCGTAGACCTTCGCCCCGTCGATGACGAGGTCGTAGAGCCCGACGCCGGACGCGTCGCTCGACGCACAGCTTCCGATCGCGCCCGTGAGCGAGCAGCTGTCGAACAGCGCGCGGACGGTGCCGCGTCCATCGATCACCGTCGCGCCGGGCACGCCGTACAGGGCTTGGCCCGAGCGAGGGAGCAGCGGCTTGCGAGGTTGATACGTCCCTGCCTCGAGGCAGAACGCATCGCCGATCGATCCTGCCGAGAGGAACGACTGGAGGTCTGCGCCGGCCGGAACGGGGATCCCGGAAGCCGGGCAACGGGTGCCATCGGCTCGCGCCGGCGGGACGAGCCCCATCGAGGCGAGCCCGACGAGGGCGACCAGGGCGGCTCGAACGATCGTGCGCACGTGAACCCTTCTCCGTCCGCGGGTGCACGACGATAGCGGCGTGGTTACGGGAAGGCCAATACGTCAGACGGCGCGCAGGGCGGGCTCGTCCTCGTTCGCGTTCGAGGCGGGCGCGTCCGCGACCGCGGTCACCGCGCCGGGGAGCTCCACGACGAACCGCGCGCCTCCGCCGTCGCGGTCCTCGATGCGCGCAGAGCCCCCATGGAGCACGGCGAAGCTCTGCACGAGCGAGAGCCCGATGCCCACACCGCGCCCGCTCGACTCCGACCCTTGTCGGAAGGGCTCGAAGAGCACGTCCTTCAACGGGTCGGGCACACCGGGGCCTTCGTCCTCGACCACCAGCAACACGCCCTTGCGCTGCGCCTTCACGCGCACGTGCACGGGCGTGCCCGCCGGCGTGTGGCGCGCGGCGTTGAGGAGCAGGTTCTCGATGATCCGGTCGACCTTGGTGGGGTCGATGTCCACGAGCACCGGATCGGCGTCGATGCGCACGGGGTGCGCCGCGAGGCTCGGTGACTCGTGGACGATGCGGCGAGCGAGCTCGCCGATGTCGGTGGGCGTGCGCTGCGGGAGCAGCTTGCCGCGGTCGATCCGGTCGAGGTCGAGGAGGTCGTCGATCAGTCGATTCATCTTGCGACCGCTCTGCTCGATCACCTCGTACAGGCTCGTGCGCTCCTCCTCGGTGAGGTGGAGCTCCGGGTCACGCCGGATCGTCTGCATCGCGCCCAGGATGCCCGCCAGCGGGCTCTTGAGGTCGTGGGACACGGCGTGCAGGAGGGTGTCCTTCGCGTCGTTGAGCTCGCGCAGGCCGGTGGAGCGCTCCTCCTCCTTCTCGACGCGCGACCACTGATCGTCGATGATCGCACGCAGGGTGTCGAGGAGCATCGCGAACGCCATGAACACCGCGAACTGGATCAAGCCGTTCCAGTAGGGGTCCGGGTTCGTGGGGCCGATCGTCGGGTTCGACATCACGTCGGCGACGATGCCGGCCATCGTCGCTACCACGACCGTGAAGGCGCCCCATCGGCGCCCGAGGTTCCAGGTCACGAGGCCGATCGGCATCAGGTACAGGAGCGCGAGCGAGAGGTTCGGGGTGAGGTAGTCGAGCACCCCGATCACGGCGATGAACGCGAGGCCCACCACCGCCACCAGCAAGGTCGACTTCCCGTCGAAGAAGCCGCGCGTCGCGCGCAGCGTCCGACGGTCAGGATCCGCCCCGATACGAGAACTCGTTCCGGCCACGGAAGAGTCGTCGGCCGCCGAAGGTCCTACCTTGAGTCGGGTAGCCTCAACGACGTCAGCCGGAGCATGGCCCGGAGGGCGCGGAAGGCGCGGCCCCGGTGACTGATGCGGTCCTTCTGGTCCGGGGTGAGCTCCGCCATCGTCTCGTCCCAGCCCTCGGGCACGAAGATCGGGTCGTAGCCGAAACCGCCGCTCCCCCGCCGCTTGCCTTCCAGGGTCCCCTCGCACGTTCCTTCGGCGTGCAGGTCGGCGCCGTCGGGGTGCGCGAGCACGGCCACGCACCGGTAGCGTGCCGTGCGTCCGCCGGACGGGATGCCCTTGAGCGAGCGGATCAACAGCTCCAGGTTCTGCTCATCGGTAGCTTCGTCCCCGGCGAAGCGCGCGCTGCGCGGACCCGGCTTGCCACCCAGCGCGTCCACCTCGATCCCCGAATCGTCGGCGATGGCGGGGAGTCCGAGCGCCGCCGCGACCGCGCGGGCCTTCAGGATGGCGTTCTCGAGGTAGGTGGCCCCCGTCTCCTCCACGTCGGGAAACGCGGAGGCTTCGTGCGTCTCCACGCTCACCCACTCCACCGGCCAGTCGGCACAGATGCGGCCGAGCTCCCGCAGCTTGTGCGCGTTCTTCGAGGCGATCGCGATGCGGCCGGGGAACGCCACGGTCCCGGTCAGCCGGCCAGCGCCTCGCGCTGGAGCTCGGTGAGCCGCGCGATGCCGTCGGCGGCGAGGTCCAGGAGCGTATCGAGCTCCACCCGACTGAAGGGCGTACCCTCCGCCGTCCCCTGGACCTCCACGAACGTCCCCGAACCGGTCATGACGACGTTGAAGTCCACCTCCGCACCCGCGTCCTCCTCGTAGCAGAGATCCAGGCGCGCCTCCCCCTCCACCAGGCCGACGCTCACCGCGGCCACGCTGTCGCCCAGGAGGTCGTCCGGAACCTTGCCCTCGGCCGCCAGCCCACGCAGCGCGATCGCGAGCGCGATGTACCCCCCGGTGATCGATGCGGTCCGCGTGCCCGCGTCGGCCTGCAGGACGTCGCAGTCCACGGTGATCGTGCGCTCGCCCAACCGGGAGAGGTCCGTGACGCTTCGGAGCGATCGCCCGATCAGGCGCTGGATCTCCTGGGTGCGCCCGCCGGGGCGCCCGCGGTTCACCTCGCGTGGGGAGCGCTCGTTCGTGGACGCCGGAAGCATCGAGTACTCGCCGGTCACCCATCCCTTGCCCGTGCCCTTCAACCACCTGGGCGCGTCGTCGGAGACCGAGGCCGCCACGAGGACGCGGGTGCGTCCCATCGAGAACAGGATCGAGCCCGCGGCCCACTCCTGGAAGCCGAGTTCCCACGCGACCGGTCGGAGCTCGTCGGACGCGCGCCCGTCGGGACGCGTCACGGACGGACCTCGAGCACCATGTCGAGCGTGGCGACGTCGACGGGACCCGCGAAGGTCTCGGCCGCCTCCTCGATGGAGCGCGAGGGGTCCAGGCCGGGGAGCAGGTGGGTGAGCACGAGGCGCCCGACGCCGGCTTTGGTCGCCATCTCGCCCGCCTGCGCGGCGCTCATGTGGAACGGGAAGAGCGTGCTGTCGTTCTGGTAGGTCGCCTCCGCCAACAGGATGCCGGCGTCCTGCGACATCTCGACGACCGCGTCGCAGGGACCGCTGTCGCCGGTATAGGCCAAGACCGCGTCCGCCGCCTCCACCCGGAACCCCACGGCGTTCACGCCGATGTGCGTCATCTCGAACACGGTGAACGAGAGCGAACCCACGGTGAACGCGTCGCCTCCGTTGACGGTGCGGAAGTCGAACGCCTCGCCCATCACATCGCGGCCGCCCTCGGTCACGAGCAGGCTGGCGAGGTTCATGAACCCTTCGGGGGAGTAGAACGGGAGTCCCGGCTCCCCCATGTGCCCGTAGTGGCGCGCGTAGAACGCCGGGATCACGTCCACGAAATGATCGGGGTGCCCGTGCGAGACGACGATCGCGTCGAGATCCCCCACGCCCACGTGCTGCTGGAGGTTCGCGAAGGTGCCGGTGCCGGCATCCATCCAGACATGGGTCCCCTCGTGGCGGAGCAGGTATCCGCAGTTGGCGCCACCGGGCGGCGGCCACGTACCGGCGGCGCCCAACACGATCAGCTCCACGAACCACCTCCGACGGGTAGGGCCTGGGTCGCTCGGACCTCACCGAGCTCCGGTCCCAGGAAGAACTCGGCCACCCGCTGGAACTGCGCCGGGTCACCGGTCGCGAGGAACTCGTGTCGGGGATGGTCGGTGGCCTCGCGCTGCAGTCCCTCGCGGAGCAGCGTGGCGTACACGTCCTTGGCGGTCTCCTCGGCGGAGGACACCAGGACGACATCGGGTCCGAGCTCGAGCTGCAGCATCCCCGAAAGGAGCGGGTAGTGCGTGCAGCCGAGGATGAGCGTGTCGATCCCCTCTTCCACTAGCGGCCCAAGATACCCGCGTGCGGCCTCCCGTAGCTCCGGCGAGGTTGTGTCTCCGCGCTCCACGTGCTCGACGAAGACCGGACACGCCTGTGCGTGCAGCGCGATCTGCGGTGCGGCCGTAGCCATCGAACGGGCGTACGCGCCGGAGGCCACGGTGGCTTGCGTGCCGATCATCCCCACGACGCGATTGCGCGTGGCGTGGGCGGCGGCGCGCGTCCCCGGATCGACCACGCCCACGACGGGGATGCCGGCGTGCGTCGCGATGTCCTCGATGGCGCTCACCTCCACCGAGTTGCAGGCGACGACGAGCATCTTCACGTCGCGTGCGACGAGGTAGCTCGCGATCTCGATCCCGAAGCGGCGGATCTCCTCGACGGGACGCGGGCCGTAGGGCGAGCGCGCCGTATCGCCCACGTAGATCTGGGGCTCGTGCGGGAGGAGGTCGATCACGGCGCGCGCCACGGTGAGGCCGCCGACGCCCGAGTCGAACACGCCGATCGGCCGCTCGTCAGGCACGCACTACCACCACAGGGACTCCGCGACGCCCTTCTCGGCGACCTCGAGGTCGGTGGCCCAGGCCTCGGTGGACAGGTACTTCCACCCTCCGTCAGGCAGCAGGCACACGATGTCGCCGTCGTCGAGCTCCTGGGCGATCCGCCGAGCGACGTAGACGACCGCGCCGCTCGAGATCCCCGCGAAGATGCCTTCGCGCGCCGTGAGCTCCCGGTTGGTGCGGAGCGAGCTCGACGAATCGACGAGGAACTTCCGGTTCACCTGTGCCGGATCGAAGATGGGCGGGATGAACCCCGCGTCGAGCGAGCGGAGACCGTAGACCAGGTCGCCCAGCTCCGGTTCGGCCGCGATCACCTTGACGTCGGGGTTGTGCGCATGCAGCGCGCGCCCGTTGCCGGTGAGCGTGCCGCCCGTGCCCATCCCCGCCACGAAGTGGGTGATCTCGGGGAGGTCACGGATGATCTCGCGCGCGGTCCCCTCCTCGTGGGCGAGGGGGTTCGCCGGGTTCCCGTACTGGAACGGCATGTAGTACTTCGCGTCGGCCGCGAGAGCACGGGCGACCTCGATCGATCCGTTCGTGCCCTTGTCGCCGTCGCTGAAGACGATCTCCGCGCCGAAGAGCCGCAGCAGCCCGATCCGCTCCTCGCTGGCGTTGTCGGGGATCACCACCGTGAGCGGGTAGCCCTTGCGCGCGCAGACCATCGCGAGCGCGATGCCCGTGTTGCCGGAGGTCGGTTCCAACACGACCTTCTCCGGCGTGAGCTCGCCGGAGGCCTCCGCCATCTCGATCATCTTCTTGGCGATGCGGTCCTTGGTCGAGCCGGTGGGGTTGTTGCCCTCGAGCTTCGCCCACAGACGCACGCCTGGCTTGGGCGACATGCGAGGCATGCCGACGAGCGGCGTGTTGCCGACCGCCTCGAGGATGTCGTCGTAGCGCACGGCTGCCCATTATCCCAGGCAGGAGGGTCGAGACCGGGAACGCGAACGAGGAGGGCGGTCGCCCGCCCTCCTCGTTCCTCGACCTGCAGAGGCCCGGACTCAGGCGCCCGTGCCGGTCGACGACGGCGCCTGGGGAGCGCCCGGACCGCCTCCGAAGCCATCGATCGTGTCCGTGACGTCGAAGTCCGCGTCCAGCTTCACGGTGACATCGGAGCCGTCGGCCTGCTGGATATGGGCCTCGTAGGCCGAGCCGTCCGAGTCGGTCTCGACGCGGATGATCGTGCCGCCGGGCACGGCATCGAGCGCGGCCGCCCGCACCTTGTCCGCGGCGGTGCCGGTGAGGAGCTTCTCGCCCGGCCCGTGCGTCATGTCCGCGGGCGCCACGGCCGCCGCGTTGGACCCGTTCGCACTCGACGAGGAGCTCGCGGCCTGCGCGAGTTGGCTGCCGGCGAGGACCCCTCCGGCCATCAGGCCCGCGCCGAGCAGCGCGACCGACGTGATCCAGCGGCGCGACGCGGCGCCCGCCTTCTTGACGGGTGTGGTGTCGTCCATCTCCGTCTCCTTCCCGAGGCGGCGATCTGTCGCCTCGGTGTCCATGCTCCGAGACGGACCTTGGCGGGACCGGTGCACCGCCTGAGAGCCGTCTGGATGTCTCCGTCTTGGGTCGATGAACTCGGTCGGCCCTATGGTCAAGCGACCGGTCGCATCCTCTGCGATCCCTGCCGATCCCGTCGCCACCACAAGGCGGTCAAGAGTGCGGCGATGATCGACAACATCAGGACCGTCACGAGCATCGTCTCCACCGTCACGGGAAACGGGCACTATGGGTGCGGCGGCGATGGCGGTCCCGCGGTCGACGCGTCGTTGAAGAACCCGGGGATGTAGTCTTCGCCCCGACGGCTCGATGCTGATCAGCGACGGCGAGTGCTTCCGTGTGCGACGGGTCGCTCCCGATGGCACGATCTCCACGTACGCAGGCAACGGCAAGCCGGGCTGCGGCGGTGTGGGCGGCCCGGTGTCGAAGCTCCGGATCGGCGGCGACGTCGCCCTGCGATACGGACCCGACGGCGACCTACACATCGTGGACTACTGCAACCGGATCATCCACGTGGACGGCTCCGGGATCACGCACCTGTTCGCGAAGGCCCCGAGGAAGGTCGGCATTGAGCGCAGGTCCTCGCCGGCGGGCCGCTCGCTCCCCCACCGTTGCTCGGGAGGTATCCTGCGTCGAGAAGCTCCACAGCGGGTCGAGTCTCCATCTGCATGGACCTGCCTCAGTCGGCGAGCGTTACGGCGGTGCCGTAGGCGACGATCTCGGCCATCCCCTGCTGCTCACCCATGTCGGTAGAGTCGAAGCGGAGACCGACGACCGCGTTGCCGCCCAGCTCCTGAGCATGCTCCACGAGACGTTCGATCGCCGTCCGTCGGGCCTCTTCCAGCGTGCCGGTGAACTCCGTCACCTCCCCTTGCCGGAAGGCCTTGATCGAGCCCTTGAAGCCCTTGCTGAACCCGGTGGAACGGGCGATCAGGCCGAAAGCGGCGCCGGCATACCCGGAGATGGTCCGCCCCGGGATGTCGAAGGTCGTCGAGACCGGGATGGGGAGCGGCGCACTGAGCGTGTCCACGTGACCCTCCTTCGAACGGTCGAGCGCGCGGGCCGTCTCAGGCTACGCTAGCTTCTCTCTGCGCGGTCGGGGCACCGGTGGGTTCGGCCGAGAAGAGCGAGCGCTTGATGAGCGCCACGATGAGGACGATCACCGCACCGTAGGCGATGAACCCCTGGAGGCTCGACTGGGCCGTCGTCGTCGTGCTGCCGCTCGACAGGAACGTCGTGAAGTCCCACAGGCCGTGGAGCACGATGGGGACCACCAGCAGGCCGGTCGCGCGGCGGCACGCGTACAACACACTCCCGATCACGAACGCGAAGACGATCTGCTGGATAGTTGCACCCACGGACTGTCCGAACAGGATGTTGAGCGCGTGGAGCACACCGAACAGGAGCGAGGTCCAGAACCACACGCCCACCTCCCCCATCCCACCTCGGAAGGCGGTGAGGAGCAGTCCGCGCGTGAGCACCTCCTCGGCGATGCCGACGAAGAGAGTCCCGACCAGCAGCCACACGATGAACGAGAAATCGCGGCTGCCCCAGTCGGCGGAGACGAGTCCCGCCAGGATGGCGACGGCCATGAAGGCCGGGATCAGAAGGGTCCACCGGGGTGCCCGGTCCTCATCGCGGAACACCGGACGCCACCACCGCAAGAAGTACGTGATGAGGAGCAGGACCAAGGCCCCCACGCCTACCGGCACCACGATCGCCCTCATCACGTTGCTCGTGGTGTCTCCGACCGCGTCGTAGTCGACCCCTGAGACCAGGAATCCCACCGAGAAGATCGCGGCATACACGACGAAGATCACGATCCCGACGATCGGACGTGGCCGCACCCGCATAGGGCGTACCTCCAGCTTGCTCATTCGGACCTCGCTCTCGGACCCAGGTGGGCTCCTGACGGTCAAGCACCGGCCGAAAACGTACCGCTCGCTAGGGATCGACCGGGTCGCGAACCTATGCATCGATCAACACTTCGAGCGACGCGCGTCCGTTCGATCGAGAACGATGAACGCTACTGCTAGCCGCCGGCGACCGCGGGGAGGATGCTCACCGTGTCGCCGTCGGTGACCTCGGTCTCCAGGGAACCGAGGTAGCGCACGTCCTCGTCGTTCACGTAGACGTTGATGAAGCGGTGCAGCCCGCCGTCTTCGGCCAGGACGTTCTTGGTGATGCCCGGGTAGTGCGCCTCGAGGTCGCCGAGGACGTCGCGCAGGGTGGCGCCGTCGGCGCCGACCTTGGCTTCGCCGCCCGCGTGCTTGCGGAGGATCGTGGGGAGCTTGACGGTGACGGACATCGGTTCTTCTCCTGTGTCGGGCGGGATCAGCTCTGTGCGGGGATGCCGCAGAACAGCTCGTAGTCGATCAGCTCGGTGATGGACGGCTCCTTGCCGCAGACGGGGCAGTCGGCGTCCCAGCGGATCTTCACTTCCTGGAAGTCCATGTGCAGGGCGTCGTAGAGGAGCAGGCGCCCGATCAGCGGATCGCCCTCGCCGGTGACCAGCTTGATGGCCTCGGTGGCCTGGATCGCGCCGATCACACCGGGCAGCACGCCGAAGACGCCGCCCTCGGCGCAGCTCGGCACCGTGCCGGGGGGCGGCGGCGAGGGGAAGAGGCAGCGGTAGCAGGGCGCCTCCTTGCCGGGCATGAAGACGGTGGCCTGTCCCTCGAACTGGTAGATCGAGCCGTAGACGAGCGGCTTGCCGAGGAACTGCGTGGCGTCGTTCACGAGGTAGCGCACCGGGAAGTTGTCGGTGCCGTCGATCACGACGTCGTAGGGCTCCATGATCTCCATCACGTTCTCGGAGGAGAGCATCGTGTCGTGGCCGATCACGTCGATCGTCGGGTTGATGGCCGTGAGGTGCTCCACGGCCGAGCTCACCTTCGTGCGACCCACGTCCGCGTCGGTGTGCAGGATCTGGCGCTGCAGGTTGGACTTGTCGACCACGTCGAAATCGATGATCCCGAGCGTGCCGATGCCCGCCGCCGCGAGGTAGAGCGCGATCGGCGAGCCGAGGCCGCCGGCGCCGATCACCAGCACCTTGGAGTCCAGGAGCTTCCGCTGGCCCGCCCCGCCGATGTTCGGCAGGATGATGTGGCGGGAGTACCGCTGGACCTGATCCTCGGTGAACCGCCGCTCGGTTCCCTGGCCGCTCATGTGATCGTCAGCTCCTCTTCCTCCACGTCGCCGTCGCGGATCCAGAACGACCGCAACACGGGCTCCTCCCGATCCGCGAGCGAGAGCAGGAGGTAGCGCGCGTCCGGGTAGAACGCCAGACGCTGGTCGGTCTCGGACGGGTAGGCCTCCGAGTGCGTGTGGGAGTGGTAGATCGCCCACAGCTCCCAGCCCTGCTCGTCCATCTCGTCGAAGACCCGCAGCTGCTCCTTGCCGTCGAGCCGATACGTGACGGGGCTCGCATCGGCGTTGCGCATCGTGAACACCTTGACCGGCACGCCGTCGGCGGCCGCGATCACCCCGCAGCACTCGTTGGGGAACTCGCGGAGCCCCTGCTCCACGATCTCCTTGTAGAAGACGCCGTCCAGCTCGCTCACCACAGGCCCTCGAGGTCGATCCGGCAGGCACGCGGGCGCGCGCCTGTTGCACCTGCAAATGCTATCAGGGGGGTGGATTATTCCGACAGCCGGCCGGTCACGGACACCGCGCCCGGCGTTCCCGCCACGACCTCGCCCACGCGCGCCACCGGCACCCTTCGGTCGCGCAGGGCGGTCTCCAGCGCGTCGGCGTGGTGCGTGGCGATCAGCAGCCCGCCCGAGGTCTGGGCGTCCGCGAGCAGCAGCTGCTCCGGCTCCGTGAGCGAACCCCAGTCGGTCGAGGGATCGACGAACGCGTGGTTGCGCTGCGTGCCACCCGGCACGACGCCTCCGCGGGCGAGCTCCCCCACCCCGGGGATCACGGGCACGGCCGCGGCATCAACGGTGGCCGCGTGCCCCGACGCCAGCAGCATCTTGTGCAGGTGCCCGAGGAGGCCGAATCCCGTCACGTCGGTGGCGGCGCTCGCCGCCGCGTCCACCATCGCCTCGGCGGCGGCGGCGTTCGTCGTCGTCATCAGATCCACGGCCGTGGCGAGGTGCTCCGGCGTCGGCGACCCCCCGCTTCACGGCGGTCGAGATCATGCCGAGCCCGAGGGGCTTCGTGAGGTAGAGGCGGTCGCCGGGACGGGCGGCGGCGTTCGTGAGCATCCGCTCGGGGTCCACGAAGCCGAGCACCACCATCCCGTACTTGGGCTCGGGGTCGGTGATCGAATGGCCACCGATCACCGCCACACCCGCCTTCGCGGCGGCGTCGATCCCCCCCTGCAGCACCTGCCCGAGCATCTCCAGGGGGAGCTCGTCGACGGGCCAGTTCGCGATGTTCAGGCCGAGGAACGGCGCGCCGCCCATCGCGTAGACGTCGGACATCGCGTTGGTGGCCGCGATCCTGCCCCAGTCGTAGGGGTCGTCGACGATCGGCGTGAAGTAGTCGAGGGTCGCGACGAGCGCGCGTCCGTCGGGCAGGGACCAGACGGCCGCGTCATCCCCCGTCTCCGCCGACACCAGGACCTCCTGCGGCAACGACGGCACCGAGAGGCCGGCCAGGACCCCGGCGAGGTCGTCGGGGCCGAGCTTGCAGCCGCACCCGGCGCCGTGGCTGAAGCTCGTCAGGCGGACGTCGGTCATGCGGGGAAGGATACGGGCGCGCGGAGCCGAACGTGGTGGGCCGGCCGCCCAGGAGTGGAGGGCTCCGAACCGGGCGGCCGGCCACACTTCGTTGCCGCTACTGCGGCAAGATCACCTGCCCGCTGGCCTGATCGACCACCACGCGGATGTACTGCAGGGGCGTGCCGGTGGGGCTCCCGGGCAGCGGCTGCGCGCGCTTCGCCGGGTCGAACTCGGCCCCGTGGCATGGACACACCAGGAGGTGAGCGGTCGCGTCGTAGCCGACCGAGCAGCCTGCGTGCGTGCAGACGCGGCTGTACGCGACGACGCGCCCGTCGGCGAGGCGCACGAGCGCCGCCGGCATCCCTCCCGCTGCCGGTGAAGCCCACGGCCGCGCCGACGGGCAGCTTGTCGAGGGTGGTGAGCACGCGCCCCGGGACGGCCGGCGCCTGGGTGGTAGCCGGTCGACCCGCCGGAGGGCTGCGACGGCGGTCCTTCGGCGGTGGCCGTGCCGCCCGCGGACGTCCCTGCTCCGGCAGCCGGCTCCCGCGCCCGCCTGCTGCGCGCGGCACGCCGCCGCCGAGTCCGGTCTTCTTCGTGGCCGCTCCTGCGAGCGTCGAGCCCAGGACGGCGAGTCCGACCGACGCGCCCGCGATCAGGCCGCCGCGCAGGACCTCGCGCCGCCCGACGTGGTCGACCCGCTCGGCGAGCGAGGGCATCCGTCCAGGGAACCGGCCTCGCTCCGCCTCGAGCGCGCCCGCCAGCAACGCGAGCCACGCGACCGCGTAGATCGAGTCCGAGCCCAGGAAGTACGGGTGGATGTGCCAGGTGGCGGAGAGCCACAGGGTCAGGTTGATCAGCAATCCCACCACCGCGGCCACCATCAGACCCACCCCGAGCAACGTGCCGAGCCCTACGGCGATCTCGGTGAGCGCGATGCCGACGCCCGTCACCAGCGGGAACTTCGCGAGCAGGTTCATCAGCGGCGCCACCGGCGTGGCGTGGGCGAACCCCTGGAGCTGCGTGCCGACGTAGTTCTCGCTGCCGGCGTGCAGGAAGTTCGGGTCGAGGAACTTCTGCACGCCCGCGAAGACGAACGTCCCGCCGAGGAAGGCGCGGAGGATCCGCATCGACCACGGCATCGCCTCCCACGACGCCGCGAGCGTGGGGGTCGTGGGCCGCGGGGCGGCACGGCGGCGTCCGGCGTCCGGGCGCAGGGGCATGGGGGGTGCGCTCTTCGTCTTCATGCTGTGGATGTTCGTCGCCGCGCGTTGGCCGGGGTTTGGACGCCGGTTTGAGAACGGTAAGAACCGCGGACGGCGCGTTCGCGCGCCTGACACCATGGCGGGATGCACATCCTGCTGATCGAGGACGATCGGCGCCTCGCCACCCTGGTCGCCACCCGCTTGAACGGCGAGGGTCACGAAGCGGAGACATCGGACAACGGGGTCGACGGCCTCGCGATGGCGTCTTCCGGACGGTTCGATCTGGCGGTCGTCGACGTGATGCTCCCGGGGATGGACGGCATGGCCCTCACCGCCGAGCTGCGGGAGCGGGGCATCTCGATCCCCGTCCTGATGCTCACGGCCCGCGACACGGTCGAAGATCGCGTGGGAGGCCTGCGCTCCGGGGCCGACGACTACCTCGTGAAGCCGTTCGCGTTCGACGAGCTCCTGGCGCGCATCGACGCGCTCGCACGCCGCGCGGGCCCCGGGCGCGACCAGTCCGACGCCGCACTCGTGCACGGTCCGGTCCGCCTCGATCCGCGGACCCGACGCGTGAGCGTGGACGGCGAAGACGTGGACCTCACCGCCAAGGAGTTCGATCTCCTCAAGTGCCTGTTGGAGCACGCCGGCCGCGTGCTGTCCCGCGTGGAACTGAAGGAGCTCGTCTGGGACTTCGACTTCGATGCTCAGACCAAGGTGGTCGACCTCTACGTGCACTACCTGCGCCGCAAGCTCGGGCCCGGCGGCGACATCATCCAGACGGTGCGCGGGGTGGGGTACGCGGTGGGCCGCTAGATGTTCCGATCCCTGCGGCTGCGCATCGCGCTCTCCCACGCGCTCGTCCTGATCGTGATCCTCCTGGCGCTCGGGATCTCGATGCAGTTCGTGCTGACGCGCAGCCTCGACAGCGCCGCGACGGCCGAGCTCACCGCGATCGCCGAGGGACAGGTCGAGCGCATCCAGGAGGCCGGACACGCGGTCCCGCCCGCCGATTCCGACATCCCTTCGGCGGCGGGGGTGCAGGTCGGCGTCTTCCTCCCCGACGGCCGAGCCCTCGGCGAGCCGATCGAGATCCCGGGATGGTTGCGCCGATACCCGGATCAGGTGACCGACCTGACGGTCGCCGGGGAGCACGTGCGCGTCGTCGCGATGCCCGCCGAGGTGAACGGGACCGTGGCCGCATGGGTGGCCGCGGGACGTTCGCTCGCCGCGGAGGACCGTCTCCTGCATCGGATGCGCATCCTCCTGCTGGCCGGCGGGAGCCTCGCGGTGCTCGCGAGCCTGGTAGCCGGGTGGTGGCTCGCCGGTCGCGCCGTGCGCCCCGTCGAGCGCGCCTACGAGGCCCAGGCGGGGTTCGCCGCCGACGCCTCGCACGAGCTGCGCACGCCGCTCACGTTCGTCCGCTCGGGGGTCGAGGTGCTCGCCGAGAAGGACCCGGGCCTCGGCGGCCAGGTGCTCGCCGAGGTCGACTACCTGACCGGACTCACCCAGCGCCTGCTCCTGCTCGCCCGCGCCGAGCGGGGCTCGATCCGCTTGGAGGTGGAGCCCGTGGACGTGGGGGCCGCGTGCCGCTCGGCCGCGCATCGGAGCGAGCGTGCCCACGGCAACGCGCTCAGCACGGGGGGCGCCGACGTGGCCGCGCTGGCCGACCGGGTGGCGCTCGAAGCCGCCCTCGACGCGGTCCTTGAGAACGTCGAGCGCCACGGCGGCGGGAGCGCCGATGTCCGCTGGAGCCGCGAGGACGGCCGGGTGGAGATCGGGATCGCGGACCACGGGCCGGGGCTCCCCGAGGATCTCCACGGGCGGGCGTTCGAACGCTTCTTCCGCGTCGATCCCTCGCGGGCGCGGGAGACGGGCGGGGCGGGCCTCGGCCTGGCCCTCGCCAAGACCCTGGTCGAGGCGCAGGCGGGCTGGATGTCGCTCGAGCCGACACCCGGGGGCGGGCTCACCGTGCGGATCGGCCTGCCCGCGGCGTAGGCCCGAACGCGCTGCAGGCTCGGGAGGCCAAGGGCATACTTCCGTCCGTGGACATCCCCGGGTTCCTGAGGCACCACCCACCGTTCGACGCGCTCGAGCCCGAGCGTCTGGAGGCGGTCGCGGGCTCGGTGGAGATCGAGCACGTGCCCGAGGGCACCGTGGTGCTGCAGCAAGGCGGTGCGCCGGCCTCGCATCTCTACGTCGTGCGCAAGGGGGCGGTCGAGCTCCTCGATGACGGGCGGCTCCTCGACCTTCTGGGGGAGGGCGAGGTGTTCGGACAGTTCTCGCTGCTGGCGCACGAGGGACCCACGGTCACCGTGCGGGCCCACGAGGACACGCTGTGCTACCTGATCCCGGAGGAGGTAGCGGACGAGCTGCTGGAGACCTCCGCCGGCCAGGCGTTCGTGATCGGGTCGATGCGCCGGCGCATCCTGTCGGCCTCCGAGCGCTCCTTCTCCGAAGGCCCCGACGCGCGGCTCGCGCCGATCGGCACGCTGGTCCGACGCCCGGCGGTGTCGGCCGAGCCGACGACGACCGTGTCCGCGGCCGCGGAACGCATGGCGGACGAGCGCGTCTCCTCACTGCTGGTCCCGATGCGCGGTGGATGGGGCATCGTGACGGACCGCGACCTGCGCACGCGGGTCGTGGCGGTCCGCGAGAGCTTCGACACACCGGTCGAGGCGGTCGCGACCTTCCCCGCGATGACGCTGGAGGCCCAGACCCCGGCCGGCGAGGCGCTCCTGCGGATGTTCGCCGACGGCGTGCACCACTTCCCCGTCACCGACGTCGACGGAGCGGTCACCGGCATCGTGACCGACACGGACCTGATGGGGCTCACGCGCCACAGCCCCTTCGCGATCAAGAGCGCGATCGAGCGGGCGGCGACCTCGGAGGAGGTGGCCGAGGCCGGACGCGATCTCCCGCAGGTGGTGGTGGCGATGGTCGACGTCAGCGCCGATCCGGTCGACGTCGGCCGGGTGGTGGCGCTCGTGGTGGACACGATGACCGAGCGGCTGCTCCAGCTGGGCGTGGCGGCCCAGGGCGATCCGCCCTGCGCGTGGGCGTGGCTGGCCCTAGGCAGCGCCGCGCGCCACGAGCAGGCGCTGAAGACCGACCAGGATCACGCGCTCGCCTTCGACCCCGACGGTGAGGATCCCGCAACCGGTCGACCCGTACTTCGCCCGCCTCGCCGAGTTCGTGACGGCCGGCCTGGAGGCGGGCGGCATCCCGCGCTGCAACGGCGACGCGATGGCCGTGCATTCCGCCCTGCGCAAGCCCATCGACGGCTGGGTCGAGACCTTCCGGTCGTGGCTCGACGATCCGGATCCCACCGCGAGCATCCTCGCGTCGATCGGCTACGACTTCCGACAGGTCGCCGGGCCCCTCGACGCCGAGCCGTCCCTCGACGACGCGCTGCGTCAGGCGCGCGGACATCCCTCGTTCCTGCGCCACCTCGGGCGACGGGCGCTCGACCTCAAACCGCCGACCGGCTTCTTCCGGGACCTGGTCGTGGAGCACCAAGGCGAGCACGCGGGGCGACTCGACGTGAAGCACGGGGGCATCTCCATCATCAACAACCTCGCGCGTGCCTACAGCACGCAGGCCGGGGTGACCGCGAAGGGCACGCTCTCGCGCCTGCAGGCCGCCGTCCTCGCCGGCGTGCTCGACGCGGATGTGGCCGACGAACTCTCCGAGGCCTTCCACTTCCTGTGGGGCGTGCGGCTCGAACACCAGACGGCCCAGGTCCGCAGCGGCGAGGCGCCCGACGACTTCGTGGACCCGGCGGAACTGGGACCGCTCGCGCGGAGCGGGCTGAAGGAGGCGTTCCGCGTCATCGCCCGGGCGCAGCGGATGCTCGCGAGCGATCTGGGCGTCACCCAGCGCTAGGGCTGCTCCGACTCGATCCCGATGGCATGGAATCCACCGTCGACGTGGATCAGCTCGCCGCTGATGCCCCGCGAGAGGTCCGAGAGCAGGAACGCGATCGCCTCGCCCACCGGCGTGGGATCGGTGATGTCCCAGCCGAGCGGCGCGCGGGCGGACCACCGGTCGGAGATGGCGTCGAAGCCGGGGATGCCCTTGCCGGCCATCGTCTTGAGCGGACCCGCGCTCACGGTGTTCACGCGGATGCCCTTCGGCCCCAGGTCGCGTGCCAGGTAGCGCGTGACGGACTCGAGCCCGGCCTTCGCAACCCCCATCCAGTCGTAGATGGGCCAGGCGACGCGGGCGTCGAAGTCGAGCGAGACGATGGAGCCTCCCGAGGGTTCCATCAGCGGCAGGAGGCCCACCGCCAGTTGCTTGAGCGAGAACGTGCTGGTCTGCATCGCCGTCGCCACCGATTCCCAGGGCGTGTCGAGGAAGTTCCCCCCGAAGGCGTCCTGCGGCGCGAACGCGATCGCGTGCAGGAACCCGTCCACCGACCCCCAGCGGCCGGCGAGCTCGCTGCGGACGCCGTCGATCTGTGCGGGGTCGTTCACGTCCATCTCCAGCACGTCGGGGGGATCGGGCAGCCGCTTCGCGCACTTCTGGGTGAGTCCCATCCCTCGACCCACGCCCGTCAGGACGATCTCGGCGCCCTGCTCCTGCGCCACGTGTGCGGCGGAGAACGCGATGGAATGCGGCGTGAGCACGCCGGTGATCAGGAGGCGCTTCTTCTCGAGCAGCACGAGGGACTCCTTACATCGTGGGCGATCGCGGTGGGCGTCGACGAGGACCCCGCGCCGGCTCCCGAGAGCCTTCCAGGTGACGTTGCCCTGGTCGTCCTTCTGGGTGACCTCGATGGTGACGCTCTGGCCGGAGGGGTCGGATGCGGTGCACTCGAAGGTCCCGCCCGCCTCGACCTTGATGTTGTCCGGACACGAGATCGTGAGCCCGCTCGCGTTCAGCTGGCTCTCGACCTGGGTCTTGAGCGTGGACTCGAGGTTGGCCGTGTCGAGCGACTTGGTGCACCCCACGGCCACGAGGATCACGGCCACGAGCGTGGCCGCGCGGGCGATGCGCGTGTGCATGGGCAGGTTCCTCTCGATCGTGGATGCCGGCTGAGCGTATCGGCGGCCCCCTGCGGAATCAAACGCCCCAGGAAGTTGTCCCCTCCGGTGCTATCCGGCTGGATCGGGCGGCGCCTCAGCCTCCGGCAGGCGTGGCAGCCTCGATCTGCGCGAGCGCCGACCACTGGCCATCGGTGATGGCGGGCCACGTGTAGTAGCTGGCACCGATCACGCGCCGCTCGTTGACCGCCTGAATGAAGCCGGCCGTCTCCTCCGTCGAGGCGTCCTGCGCGAGGCCGCCGATCACGTGGATCGGCACGTGGTGGTTGCCCACCTCCTTGCGCACGAGCCCCACCGCCGTGCTCGTGTACGTGTGAGCGCCGCTCTCGCCGTGCGTGCGATACGTGAAGTAGGTCATCGGCAGGATGACGTCGTAGGTCTGCGCGAGGCTCGTCCAGGGGAACCCCGGCCAGTACCCCGCGTGGATCTGCATCCCGCGCGGCGACGGGACGATCGCGCCGAGCGGATACGTCGCACCGGCGGCCGCACGCAGGGTCCCCGAGAGGTCGAGGAGCCGTCGGGTCCGCACCGTGGTGTCGGACACGGCCGCCGATTCGATGTCCAACGCGAAGCCCGCGAACCGGTTGCCCGCCGGCGTCGCGTAGGCGATGGCCGCCTCGGAGCGGGACGCGTCCGTGGTGACGTCCTGCAGGTTGGGGAGGTACCACGCCACGACCTGGACCCCGTCGGCCGCGCCCGCGTCGAGGAACGCGGTCACACCGGCTTCGTCGACGAAGGCCGACGAGCGATCCGCGTTCGACGTCTCCAGGTAGAGCGTCCGCACGCCGTGCGCCGCCATGTCCGCGACGGCCGCGGCCGGGTCGCCCCATGCGGTTTCGTCGTAGAGGTCGACCCACACACCCAGCCCTTGGAAGGGGCCTGTCGCGGGATCGGCGCGGATCGCGGCCGGTGACGGCCTGTCGGACCCAGGTCCGCCGCCGGCGCTCCGCCACGCCACGACGAGCGCCACGACGAGGGCGATCGCGAGGATGCCGGCAGCCATCCGGGGGGAAGTGGCGCGGAGCCGCATCCGACCAGCGTACCCGCGGGCGGCCGAGAGCCCGAGGCCGTAGCATCCCGCCCATGGATCTGGGGCTCGAAGGCAAGGTCGCGCTCGTCACGGCCGCCTCGAAGGGGCTCGGTCGCGGCGCGGCGCTCGCCCTCTCCCGCGAGGGCGCCCGCGTGGTCCTCTGCGCGCGCGACCCGGATATCCTGCAGGCCACGGCATCCGAGCTTCCTAGCGAGACGCTCGCGATCCCCGCGGACGTCACCGACCCCGCGACGCCCGCACGCCTGGTGGACGCGAGCCTCGAACGCTTCGGCGCCCTCGACATCCTGGTGGCCAACGCCGGCGGTCCCCCGCGCGCCCGCGCGCTCGAGGTGCACGATGAGGGCCTCGTCGCGGCGCTGAACGCGAACCTACAGACGTCGATCCGGTTGGCGCTCGCCGCCCTGCCGGGCATGCGCGCTGCCGGCTGGGGACGCATCTGCTTCCTCACGTCGAACGCCGTGAAGCAGCCGATCCCCGACCTCGCCTACTCGAACGTGGCGCGCACGGGACTCTGGGCGTGGGCGAAGACCGCCGCGCAGGACCTGATCGACGAGGGCATCACCGTGAACCTCGTCTGCCCGGGCCTGCACGCCACCGATCGCGTCCGGGAGCTCGGTCATACGGGGCGGCTGGGCGACCCCGAGGACTTCGGTCGCGTGGTCGCCTTCCTCTGCTCCGGATCCGCGCGGTTCGTGAGCGGGGTGGCCCTCCAGGTCGACGGGGCCGGTACGCTGGGTCTCCTGTGACCGTCGATGGGGGGAAGCCGGTGAGCGAGAGCGAACGGATGCACGAGCTGGTCGAGCGCTACTGGGACCAGCTCCTGGAGCTCGAGCCGTTCCTGGGGACGTCGGCGGGCGACGAACGCTACGACGACCGGCTCCCGGACCCGAGCGAGACGGGACGCGCGCGGAGCGCCTCCGTCCAGCGGCAAGCCCTCGCCGACGCCGCCGCGATCGACCGCGCGGCGCTCGACGCCGCCGAGCGCGCCACGCTCGACATCCTCGAGGCCGTCGCACGCAGGTTCCAGACCGAGCTCGAGCACCGCACCGATCGGCTGATGGCCGCGAGCCACCTGTGGGGACCCGGCCAGCTGCTCGGCGAGATGGCCTCCATGCAGCAGACGGACACGCCCGAGCGCCTGGATCGCTACGAAGCACGCCTGCGCGCCATCCCTGCGTACCTGGAGGCCGTGGCCGACGTCGCCCGGGACGGCATCGCGGCCGGCGTCACGTCCCCGCGCGTGGTGGCCGAGCGTGCCCTCGCACAGGTCGAGCGGCTGCTGGCGCTCCCCGCCGACGCCTCGCCGGCGCTCGCGGCCCTGGACCAGGACGCCGACACGCGGACGCGATTCGCCGCGGTCGTCGGCGAGGTCGTGAACCCCGCCTACGAGCGGTACCTCGACGTCCTGCGCGCGTACCTCCCCCACGCCACCGAGACGATCGGCCTGTCCGCGCTGCCCGACGGCGACGCGATGTACGAGGCGGAGATCCTGGCCTGGACGACGCTGTCGCTCGACGCGCGCCACGTCCATGAGCTGGGCGTCTCACGGTTCGAGGCGATCCAGGCGGAGCGGTTCGAGGTCGCGGCCGAGCTCGGCTTCGCCTCGCCGGACGAGGCGGTCGCCGCGCGCATGGCGAGCGGTGACGACACGGCGGCATCGCCCGAGGCCTTCGTGAAGATCGTCGAGGATCAGGTGCTGCGGAGCTGGGAGGCCGCGCCCGCATGGTTCGGCCGGCTCCCCCGCGAGAACTGCCAGGTGCGCCCGGTGGAGGCCTTCCGCGAGGCCGACATGCCGGCCGCCTTCTACAACTCCCCCACCGAGGACGGCTCGCGCCCCGGCATCTACTACCTCAACACCTACGACCTCCCCAGCCGTCCCCTGCACGCGATCGCCGGCGTGACCTTCCACGAGGCGAACCCGGGCCACCACTTCCAGATCGCCTTGGAGCAGGAGTTCCCCGATCGGCCACGGTTGCGCCGGTTCGGCGGCGGCCTCGCGGGCAGCGCCTTCGGTGAAGGCTGGGGTCTGTACGCGGAGCGACTCGCCGACGAGATGGGCCTGTACCTCGACGCGTGGGAGCGCCTGGGCATGCTCGAGAACCAGATCCTGCGCGCCGCGCGATTGATCACCGACACCGGGATCCACGCGCTCGGCTGGTCACGGGAGGACGCCATCGCGACGCTGGAGCGGGGCGGCTCGCCGCACACCGACGCGGTGATCGAGGTGGACCGCTACATCGCGATGCCCGCGCAGGCGCTCAGCTACATGGTGGGGATGATCGAGATCCAGGAGGCACGCGCCCGTGCGGAGACGTGCCGACGGCGCGAACTTCTCGCTCCGAGGATTCCACGACGGCGTGCTCGCGCTCGGATCCGTCCCGCTCCCGACCCTGCGGCGCGAGCTCGCGTAGGGAAGTCACGCGCCGAGGGCACCGCATAGACTCGCGGCGTTCCCGAGCCGAGGAGGCAGCCGTGCTCAACGTCGAGATCCAGTTCAGCCCGTCGTTCGCGATGGCGACGGTCAAGCTCAACCAGGGTGAGGCGATCCAAGCGGAGGCCGGAGCCATGACGGGGATGGCCGGCGGCATGGAGATCTCGACCAAGGCACAGGGAGGCATCCTCGGAGGTCTGAAGCGCTCGGTGCTGGGCGGCGAGACGTTCTTCATCAACACGTTCACCGCCGCCTCCGGGCCCGGAGAGATCATCGTGGCGCCGCCGTTGCCGGGCGACATCATCCACATGCCGCTGGATGGCTCCGCGGGCCATGATGGTCCAGTCGGGCTCCTGGCTCGCGGGCGAGGCGGCGGTCGCGATCGACACGAAGTGGGGCGGGGCGAAGACGTTCTTCGCCGGCGAGGGCTTGTTCCTCCTGAAGTGCACCGGCCAGGGCGACATGCTGGTCGCGAGCTACGGGGCCATCTTCGAGAAGGACCTCGCCGCCGGCGAGACCTACAAGGTGGACACCGGCCACATCGTGGCGTTCGAAGAGGGCGTGGGGATGCAGGTGAACAAGGTGGGCGGCTGGAAGTCGACGTTCCTGTCGGGCGAGGGCCTCGTCGCGACGTTCACCGGCCCCGGCAAGCTCTGGCAGCAGAGCCGCAGCCCACAGGACCTGATCGGGTGGCTGCTCCCGCGCCTACCCAACAAGTCCAGCAGCTGAGGCGACGGGCGCCGCGCGGTCGCGAACGGGTCAGGCGGCCGCGCGCCAGGCGTCGCGGAGCTTCACCTTGGCGCCCGTTCGGAGGATCGCTCCCGAGTAGAGGCGGGCGGCGAGCGGGATCAGCAACGCGGTCGAGACGAGCAGGATGCTCACCGAGGCCACGATCTGGACCGGCGTGGCCGCGCCCATCACGATCCGCACCGGCATCGCCAGTGGGGAGGAGAAGGGCAGCAGCGACGCGATCACCACGAGCCGGCCGTCCGGATCCTGCAGCGCGCCGATCGAGATGAAGAACGAGACCAGGATCACGATGTTGATGGGCACCATCGCGTTCTGCAGCTCCTCCATCCGTGAGACGAGCGACCCGCTCACGGCGAAGAGCCCCGCGTAGAACGCGAAGCCCAGCACGAACCAGACGAGCACCAGGAGCGCCGCCCCCAGGGCGCTCGCGGGGATCGCGATGGCACCCGTGACCGACGCCAGCACGATCGCGAAGACCGCGATGCAGGCGAGCTGCGCCATGCCGAGCGTGCCGATCCCCAGCACCTTGCCCGCCAGCAGCTGCCGCGGGCTGATCGTGGAGAGCAGGATCTCCACCACGCGCGAGGCCTTCTCCTCGATGACCCCGGTGGCCACCCAGACCCCGTAGCCGAAGAGCTGCCCGTAGAGCAGGATGATGCCCACGAACGCCACGGCCGCGTTGGCGTCCCGGTGGGGATCGGGGGCCTGCAGCGTATCCACCCGGACGGGCGCGGGATCGAGGGCGTCGGCGATCGCCTCCGATGAGACGCCGGCGCGGATCATCGCGTCGCGGATCCGCGTGCCCACCGCCGCCGCCTGCACCACCTGCTCGAGCTGGGTGGGCACGGTGCGCTTGGCGGTCAGCCGATCCCCGTCGAGGACCGCGTCGACCTCTCCGTCTTGCAGCGCCCGCCGCGCGGCGGCGTCGTCCGGGTAGGTGTGCACGTCGATCTCCACGCTCTGCTGGCGACCCACGTCCGCGACCGTGGTGCCGGCCGACGCGTCGCCCACCACACCGAGGTCGTAGCTGGCGGTGCCGCCGCCTCCGTAGGCGCGGATCAGGATGAAGATCGTGAGCACGGTCATCGTGATGGCCGTGGAGATCACGAACCCCTTGTCCTTCAGGCGCACCCGGAAGTCACGGCGCGCAACCAGGAACCACGCGCGGCGGTCGTGCGCGCTCGCGCCGGTGCGGTTCATCGCCGCACCACCTCTCGGAAGAGCTCCGCCAGCGTCGGCCGGACGCGACTGAAGTGGGTGACGTCGCCGGCGCCGCGAGCGAGATCCAGCACACGCTGCTCGTCGAGCCCGTCGTCGAGCTCCAGGATCACGCCGCCGTTCACCGATGCGTCCAGGCGGGCGCCGGGGAGCGACTCGTACCATCCATCCGGCGCTCCGACGACATCCACGCGCACGAGGTGCCGCGCCCTGGAGGCGCGGAGCTCGTCGATGGTCCCCGATGCCAGCACACGGCCGTGATCGATCAGCACGACCGCGTCGCAGATCCGCTCGACCAGCTCCAGCTGGTGGCTGGAGAACACGACGGGAACGCCGTGGTTCTCGGTCTGGCGGCGCAGCATGCCCGCGAGCGCGTCGACCCCGACCGGATCGAGGCCGCTGAACGGCTCGTCCAGGACGAGCGCGTCCGGCTCGTGCACGAGCGCGGCCGCGAGCTGGACCCGCTGCTGGTTCCC
Organism: uncultured Actinomycetes bacterium; assembly: GCA_963810945.1. GTDB lineage: Bacteria > Actinomycetota > UBA4738 > UBA4738 > HRBIN12 > JAOUEA01. The sequence goes on along the minus strand of CAWEPI010000004.1, from coordinate 260,001 downwards.
GAGCGAGAGCGCCTCCACCCGGTCGTCGCGCCGTTCGATCACCCCGAGCGCGTCGAGGACCTCCTCGGCCCGACGGGCGGCCTCCGCCTTCGGGAGGCCGTGCAGACGCGCGAGGTACACCAGCTGATCGAGGACCCGCATCTTCGGATAGAGGCCGCGCTCCTCCGGCATGTAGCCGAACCGGCGACGCGCGGCAGCATCGATCGGCCTGCCGTTCCAGCGAACCTCCCCGGCGTCCGACGCCAACACGCCGAGCACGATCCGCATCGCCGTGGTCTTGCCCGCCCCGTTGGGGCCCACGAACCCGACGATCGTGCTCTCGGGCACCGCGAACGAGACGCCGTCGAGCGCGACGACGTCGTCGAACCGGCGGTGGAGGTCGATCAGCTCCAGCATGCGAGGGGCATCGGCGGACGCATCCCCCAAGGATAGGGACCGCGCGCGGCTAGGCTGGGAGCCGATGGTCGTGCGCAGGCAGGTCGGAGAAGTGGCGGGCATGCGGCTCCCCGACGTCGAACGTGCGCACTGGAGCACCTTCGTGTGGGTGCATCTGGATGACCTGCCGGCGGATGTCCCCGAGGCGGGTGACGTGATCGAGGGGGCGGCCGCGCGACGCGAGGGCACGGTCCTCCTGCGCATCGAGGGGCTCGCGTTCGTGGAGTTCGGGGATCCCGTGGCCGCGATCGACTTCGCCCTGGATATCGTCCCTCCGCTCGACGGCGGCGTCCTGGCCACGGCGGGGATCCATGTCGGTCGGGTGAAGCCGCAGGAGCGGCCGCTGTGCGGCCACGCGTCGCAGGTCGCGGCCGCGGCCCTCGATCTCGCGGAGCCCGGCGTGACCCTCGTGACCGGCGCCGTCCTCGTGGAACTCGGGGACGCGGCGTTCGACCGGTATGCGAGGGTCGGGGCGGGCTCCGCGGAGCTCGACGGCGAGGTGATGTCGCTCTACGGCTTCGCGCCGCGCTCGGCGCCGGCGGCCGGGGACGCGCCGACGCCCACGGCGTGACCGACGAAGGCATCGGTCTCGATCGCGTCGATCAGGAAGTCGGCCAGGTCGAACCGCGAGATCGACCGTGCGTGGGCCGGCGCATCGATGACCGCTTCGTACGCCCCTGCGCCGTCCTCGTCGCGGATGTACGCGGGGCACGCGCCCACCCACGCGGTGTCACTCGCTCGCAGTGCCTCCAGGTTCCGCTTGTGCTCGCGCACGATGTGCGTGTAGGGCGGCGCGGCGTCCTCGCTGTGGAACACGCGATCGTTCAGCACGACCGAGAGCCGAGGGTCGTCCGCGCGCGCGGAAACCGCCGTGATCACGTTGCCCGTCATCGTGGAGAGGTCGGTCGTCGGCTCGAGGCCGGCGGCTCCCATCGCCGATACGACCGCTCCCGTGTCGCCCACGGCACGGGCCACGGCCGCGGCGTCGAAGGCGTCGCCCTCGATCACCTCGAGGTCCGGCGACCGGATCGTGAGCTTCGAGGGCGTGCGCACGAGGGCACGCACGCGATGCCCGCGGGCGAGCGCATGCTCCAGGACCGCGCTCCCGGTGCGTCCGGTCGCGCCGAAGATCGCGATCTCCACGGATGACCCCTTCCCGATCCTGCGCCCTCAGGCGGCGTCGATCGGCCGGCTCCTCCGCGCGCAGCGCGACGGCGAGCACGTCCGACACATCCTCCGCGATGTGGAAGGTCATCTGCTCGCGAACCTGCTCCGGCACGTCGTCGAGATCGCCCTCGTTCCGCATCGGCAGGATCACCTCGGTGAGGCCGGCCCGGTGCGCGGCCAGCACCTTCTGCTTCAGGCCGCCGATCGGCAGCACCCGTCCCTGCAGGGTCACCTCGCCGGTCATCCCGACCACCGGGCGGACCGGCGTGTCGGTGAGCAGCGAGACGAGGGCCGTCGTCATCGTGACGCCGGCGCTCGGGCCATCCTTCGGGACGGCCCCCGCCGGCACGTGCACGTGGAACCGGCCGCGGAGCCGCTCGGCCGGGATGCCGAGGGCCTCGTGGTGCGAGCGAACGTAGCTGAGCGCGATCTGCGCGGACTCCTTCATCACGTCGCCGAGCTGGCCGGTGAGCGTGAGGCCCTCCTGGTCCACGTCCTCGCGCGTCGCCTCGATGAACAGCACGTCGCCGCCGATGCCCGTGACCGCCAGCCCGGTGGCCACGCCCGGCACGGCCGTGCGCTCGGCCGCCTCGAAGAAGAACTTCTGGCGCCCGAGGTACCCGCGCACGTCGTCGGCGTCGATCGCGATGGGCGGCGTCGCGTCGCCGGACGCGATCTTGGTCGCGACCTTCCGGAGCGCCTTGCCGATCTCTCGCTCGAGGTTCCGCACGCCGGCCTCGCGCGTGTAGTCGCCCACGATCGCGCGCAGGGCCGCGTCGGTGAAGGTGACCTCCTCCGCGCCGAGACCGTTGCGCTCGAGCTGCCGGCCCACCAGGTGGAACCTGGCGATCGCGACCTTCTCGTCCTCGGTGTAGCCGTCGATCCGGATGACCTCCATGCGGTCGTAGAGCGGTCCCGGGATCGTCTCGGCGACGTTCGCCGTCGTGATGAAGAGCACCTCGGAGAGATCGAGGTCGACGTCGAGGTAGTGGTCGCGGAAGGTGTGGTTCTGGGCGGGGTCGAGGACCTCGAGCAGCGCGCTCGAAGGGTCGCCGCGCCAGTCGGCACCGACCTTGTCGATCTCGTCGAGCATCATCACGGGGTTCTTCGTGCCGGCGTCCTTGAGGGCGCGCACGATGCGGCCGGGCAAGGCGCCGACGTACGTGCGGCGGTGGCCGCGGATCTCCGCCTCGTCGTGGATCCCTCCGAGGGAGACCCGGACGAACTTGCGGCCGAGGGCGCGCGCGACGGACTCGCCCAGCGAGGTCTTGCCCACGCCCGGGGGCCCGACGAGCGTCAGGATGGCGCCGGAGCCGCGGCCCGTCGCCTCGCCGAGCCCCCGGTCCTGCCGGAGCTTGCGCACGGCGAGGTACTCGAGGATCCGGTCCTTCACGTCCTCGAGACCCTCGTGGTCCGCGTCGAGCACGCTGCGCGCGGCGGCGATGTCGAGGTTGTCCTCGGAACGCACCGACCAGGGCAACTCCGTCATCCAATCGAGGTAGGTGCGGATCCAGCCGTACTCGGGCGACTGCTCGGAGGTGCGCTCCAGCCGGCCCAGCTCGCGCTCGGCCTCCTTGCGCACGTCCTCGGGCATCCCGGCCTCCTCGATCTTGCGCCGGTACTCCTCGACGACGTCCTCCTCACCGTCCTCGCCGAGCTCCTTGCGGATCGCGCTCATCTGCTCGCGCAGCAGGAACTCGCGTTGACGCTTCTCCATCCCCTCGCTGACGTCGGTCCGGATCTTGTCCTTCAGCTCGAGGTCGGCGAGCGTGTCCTTGGCCCAGGCGAGCACGAGCTCGAGCCGTGCCTCGACGTCGACGGTCTCCAGGATCTGGATCTTCTGCTCGAAGCCGAGGTCGGGCGAGTAGCCCGAGGTGTCGGCGATCTGCCCGGGATCGGAGATGCCCCGGAGGAACTCGGCCACCTGCGGCACGCCGCGCGCCTCGACGATGTTCTCGATCACCGCGCGGTACTCGCGCGCGAGCTGGCGTGCCCGCTCGGTGGGCTCCGTCTCACTCACCCAGTCGGCCTGGACCCGGATCGCCTCGCCGGTGCCGGGCACACCCACGCCGACGACGGCGCGGTTCAGACCGCGGATCACGAGGGCCTCGGTCCCGCTCCGCAGGGCGCCCACGTCCTCGATCTTGGCCACCGTGCCCACGCGGGCGTAGCGGCCGTCCAGCCGCGGCACGAGCAGCAGCAGCCCGTCGCCCTCGGTGGCCGCATCGACGGCGGCGCGCGCCTCGTCGGACTCGATCGTGAGGGTCACCACCATGCCGGGGAGCACCACACCGGTGGTGAGGGGGAGCAGCGGAAGGGCTTGGGTGTCGATCTCGGACATCGTCATCTCCATCTCGTTGGAACGGATCTTGCACCTGCAAGAACGCGCTCGGGCCCGGGAGCTATTCCCAAGATGTAATCGTGATTACGCGTTTCGACAAGCGGTTGAGGGGGAAGGAGTCTGGGCTTCCGGTCGCGACGGGGCCTTGTCATCGCGACCCCGTATGCTGGTTGGCCTGAGTTTCCCGTCGGTCCGCGACGGGCCGATCAAGGAGTCGAACCCTGGACGAACCCATCATCATCACGGAGGGCATCGAACGCCACTTCGGCACCGTGGAAGCGCTGAAGGGCGTCGACCTGCAGGTGGAGCGCGGCTCCGTCTTCGGCCTCCTCGGGCCGAACGGGGCGGGCAAGACCACCATGGTACGGATCCTCACGACGCTCCTGCTGCCCAGCAAGGGCCGTGCCACGGTGGAAGGCCTCGACGTGGTCCGCGACGCCGAGGAGCTCCGGTTCCGCATCGGCCTCGCGGGGCAGAGCGCGGCGGTCGACGAGAACCTGACCGGCCTCGAGAACCTCGAGATGGTGGGGCGGCTCTACCACCTGCTCCAAGGACGAAGCGCACCGTCGCTCGAGTGACGTGCTCGAGCGGTTCGACCTCGCGGATGCCGCCGATCGCCCGGCCAAGACGTACTCGGGCGGCATGCGCCGCCGCCTCGACCTGGCGGCGAGCCTCGTCGGCCGGCCCGAGGTCCTGTTCCTCGACGAGCCGACCACCGGGTTGGACCCGCGCAGCCGGCTCGACGTCTGGGACTTCATCCGGGAGCTGCAGCAGGAGGGCACGACGCTGATGCTCACCACTCAGTACCTGGAGGAGGCGGACCAGCTCTGCGACCGGATCGCCGTCATCGACCACGGCACCCTGATCGCCGAGGGGACCTCCGACGAGCTCAAGGACCGGATCGGTGGCGAGGTCCTGGAACTGCACGTACAGCATCTCTCAGATCTCGAGAAGGTCACCGCCTCCCTGATCGGCATCGGAACCGGAGAGCCGAACGTCGATGCCGACGCGGGCGCCATCCGGATCCCCGTCGGGAACATGGGCCCGGCCACCCTGCTGGACAGCGTGCGGCGCCTCGACGAGATGGACATCCAGCTCGCCGAGATCGCGTTGCACCGTCCGACGCTCGACGACGTGTTCCTTTCGCTCACCGGGCGCGGTTCTGAGGCCGAGGAGGAGCCCGACGCGGACACCAACGGCCGATCGAAGCGCCGCGGGAGGAGACAACGATGAGCGCCACCGTCACGCGACCCATCGAGCGCAGGGCTCCGAAGGGGTTCGTCGCGCGCGCTTCCCTGGCCCTCACGGACGGGGTCATCGTCGCCCGTCGCAACCTGCTCACGATCACGCGGGTCCCCACCGTCTTCATCTTCGAGCTCGTTCAGCCCATCATGTTCGTGCTGTTGTTCCGCTTCATCTATGCGAACCAGCTCGCGCACCTGCCTCCCGGCCTGACCTACGTGCAGTTCCTGATGCCCGGCATCTTCATCCAGAACGCCATCTTCGGCTCGACCACGACGGCCGTCGGATTGGCGGAGGACATGAAGACGGGCATCGTCGACCGGTTCCGCTCCCTGCCGATGGGGCGTTCCTCCGTCCTGTTGGGGAGGGCCGCCTCGGATCTGTCGAAGAACTTCCTATTGGTCATCATCGTGATCGGGATCGGGCACCTCGTGGGGTTCCGGTTCCAGAACGGCATGTGGGACGCGCTCGGCGTCGTCGTATTGGCGCTCGCGGTCGGGTTCACGTTCTCGTGGGCGATGGCCTGCATCGGCCTGTCGCTGAAGAAGGTCGAAGCGGTGCAGGCGGCGTCCTTCACGCTGATCTTCCCGGTGGTGTTCGTCAGCTCGGCGTTCGTGCCCGTCGCCGGGATGGCGTCGTTCCTGCAGCCGATCGCGCGGAACAACCCGGTCACGATCTGGTGCAACCTCGCTCGGTACCTCTCGAACGGCCCGGTGGGCATCCTCGACCTCCAGACGAGGCTGCCGGTCGACACGTACGAGGGGCTCCTGTTGAAGTCCGTTGCATGGATCCTGCTGCTGCTCGCGATCTTCGTACCGCTCGCGATCCGGCTCTACCGCAAGCTCGACTGAGAGACGGAGACTCAGCCGGATCGGGAACACATACGCCGTAAGGTCGGTTGGCAGGCTCGAGGGGGCCTCCGCACCGTCCCTGGGGCCTGCATCGGAAGGAGTGCCTGTGCTCGGGTTCGAAGGGGACAACGCACGCGAGAAGGTCATCGTGCTGCTCACCATGTGCTTCGCGTTGGCCATGGTGATGCTCGACAACACCGTGGTCAACGTGGCCCTGCCCAGCATCAGCCGCACCCTCGATGCCGGGGTCTCCGAGCTGCAATGGATCGTGGACGGCTACGTGCTCGCGTTCGCGTCGCTGCTGCTCACGGGCGGCATCCTCGGCGACCGCTACGGCCGCAAGAAGATGTTCCTGAGCGGACTCACCATCTTCACGCTCGCCTCGCTGGCCTGCGGGCTCTCCCAGAGCACCGGGCAGTTGATCGCGTTCCGCGCGCGTGCAGGGCGTGGGCGGCGCGCTCCTGATCCCCGGCACCCTCTCCATCATCACCGTCACGTTCCCGCCTCACGAGCGCGCGAAGGCCCTCGGGCTGTGGGCCGGGGTCTCGGGCGTCGCGCTGGCCCTCGGCCCGACGCTCGGCGGGTACATCGTCGAGCAATGGGGCTGGCACTGGGTCTTCATCATCAACGTGCCCGATCGGCTTCGTGGCGTTCTTCGTGGCGCTGCGGACCGTGACCGAATCCCGGTCCGAGGTGGAGCGTCGAGCTGGACATCCTCGGCCTGGTATTGGGCACCGGCGCCCTGTTCAGCGTCACCTACGGACTGATCGAGGCCAACCAGCGGGGCTGGACCGACCCGCTGATCCTCGCGTCGTTCGCCGCGTTCGCCGTCCTGCTCGTCGCGTTCCTCTTGTGGGAGTCGCACAACCCGCACGCGATGATGCCGCTCGGCTACTTCAAGATCCCGGCGTTCTCCGCGGGGAACACCGTTGCGTTCTCGGTGTCGCTTGGGCATGTTCGCGACCTTCTTCTTCCTGTCGCTGTTCATGCAGGAGATCCTCGGGTACTCGCCGTTCCAGGCGGGGGTGCGGTTCTTGCCCATGACGCTGGCCATCATCGTGACGGCCCCCTACGCCGGCAAGTACGCGTCCAAGCACGGATCGCGGGCGCCCATGACGTACGGGTTGCTGCTGTCGGGTGGCGGGCTCCTCTTGCTGGGCGCGACCCTCAACGTGAGCACCCCGTACTGGTACCTCGCCCCCATCTTCGCGATCATGGGTCACGGGATGGGCGCCACCATGGCCCCGATGACCGCTGCGGTCATGAACTCCGTGGGTCCTCAGCGCGCGGGCCTCGGCTCGGCGATGACCAACACCAGCCGGGAAGTGGGCGGGGTGCTCGGCATCGCGCTTCTCGGCACGATCCTCACCACGAAGCTGAAGTCCTCGCTGGGGCCGGCCCTCACGGGCATCGGCCTCTCGGCACAACAGCAGGCGTCCATCACAGCGAACGCCGGGCACGGGCAGCTCGAGGTCGCCGGGCTCACGTCGCAGCAAGCCGCGGCGGTGGCCTCTGCCTACGGGGACGCGTTCATGAGCGGCTTCCACCTCGCGCTGATGTTCGCCGGGGCGGTGCTCGTCCTGGCGGCCCTGGTCGCCAACCGGTTCATCCCGGGCCGCGAGGCGCTCGTGCCCGCGGGCGCGCGGGTGCCGGGGGGCGTCGCGGTCGCGAGGCGGGTTAGCCTCGCGGACCGGCGCCGACGTTCCGCACGACCGCAGCTGTCTGACAGGATGAGCGGGTCATGATCGTCGTCCGCGTACTCGTGGTGACGCTGGGCGTCCTGCTCCTCGTGGCGACGCTCCTGTCCTCCGTGAAGACGGTCATCCTGCCGCGGTCGGTGCCGTCGCTGATCTCGCGAGCCGTCTTCCTCTTCATGCGGAGGGTCTTCCAGGTCATCGCGCCACCGGAAGATGGCCTACGCGCGTCGCGACCGCATCCTCGCCTGGTACGCGCCGATGTCGCTGATCGGGACCCTCGTGGCGTGGCTCGCCCTGGTGATGGCCGCGTACACGCTGATCTTCTGGGGCACCGATCGAGCTCACTTGGGTGGAGTCGTTCGAGATGTCCGGCTCCGCGCTCTTCACGCTGGGGACCACGCGGCCGACGAACCTCGCGAGCAACGCGCTCGTCTTCACCGAGGCGGCGATCGGGCTGTTCCTCCTGGCCTTGCTGATCACGTTCCTTCCCAGCATCTACACCGCGTTCTCCCGCCGCGAGCTAGGCGTGACCGCCCTCGCGGTGCGCGCCGGCGAGCCACCCTCGGGCGTCGAGATGATGCAGCGCTACTGGGTGTTGGAGCGGATGGAGGAGCTGAACGCCGTCTGGACCGAGTGGGAGCGCTGGTTCGTCGACGTCGAGGAGACGCACACGTCGCTCTCGTCCCTGGCGTTCTTCCGATCGCCCCAGGCCGATCACTCGTGGGTGACCGCAGCCGGGGCCGTGCTCGACGGCGCCGCGCTCTCGGTGTCCACCGTGGATATCGAGCGCGACGTCCAGGCCGAGTTCTGTCTCCGGGCGGGGTACCTGTGCCTGCGCAGGATCGCAGGGTTCTTCCGCGTCCCCTACGACGCCGACCCTGAGCCCGACGATCCCATCTCGATCACCCGCGAGGAATGGGAGGAGGCGGTGGCGGTCACTCGAGCTCGCGGGCGTGCCGATCAAGGCGGACCGGGACCGGGCATGGCGGGACTTCGCGGGGTGGCGCGTGAACTACGACACGGTGTTGCTGGCCCTCGCCAACCTCACCAACGCGCCCCCCGCGCTCTGGTCCTCGGATCGCTCCGGCATCGGGACGCTGCGGGTGCGGATGCTCCGGCCCACCGTGCCGCGCTGAGACCTCCCGGCAGCCTCACCGGCCCGGCTTGAACACCATGTCCGCGATCACGACGATCAGCACTGCCTGGTCGATGCGGGAGATCGCGAAGATCCGGCGGATCCCGGCCTGCACGGCGGGCGAGGCCGGACCCTCGGTCTCCATGTCCTTCGCGAGCTTGCCCGAGGTCGGACCGAGGAAGAACGCCCCCGTCACGAACGTCGCCGCGTAGCCGATCAGCCCCACCAGGATCCACGTGTCGGTGAACCCCAGGGCGGGCGTATACAGCACCAGCACGATGCCCATCACCAGCACGGTCAGGGACACCGGCATGAAGAACTGCAGCCCGGCCTTCTCGATGTCCTTGGCGAAGGCCGCCAGACGGAGCGGGTCGTCCGCGCGTTTCAGCCGCGTCGCGAGGTACTGCACGAACAACCCGCCGCCGACCCAGGCGACGGCCGCGATCACATGGACGAACTTGAGCGTGTTGTACACCCCGGTGCTGAACGCGAGCACGACTCCCCCCTTCGATCGCCGGTCCCCCGGCGGCCGCGTCGAGACATGGACCGACGCAGGCTATCCGAGCAGACGCTCCTGGGGAAGTAGCTCGCGCCGGGCGCCGCCGCGGCAGGGGCGGATCACCGGATCAGGCGGCTCATCCTCCGGTCGGCGAGGATCTTGCCGCCGGTCTGGCAGGAGGGGCAGTACGTGACCTCGTGGGACTCGTAGGACACGCGGCGCAGATCCTCGCCGCACGCCGGGCAGGGTTCCCCCGCCCGGTTGTGCACGGTGAAGTGGTCCCCGAGCTTGGTGGGCAGGCCTCCCGAGCGCTTCCGCTCCACCTCGAGCGCCTCGTCGAGCACCGCGTGCATCGCGCTCACCAGGCGCTCTCGCTCCGCCGCGTCCAGCTTGTTCAGCGACGCGTACGGCGAGAGCCGCGCGGCGTGCAGGATGTCGTCGCTGTAACCGCGGCCGACCCCGGCGATGGTGCGCTGATCGCGGAGGATCGTGTGCACGCGTCGCGTGTCCTCGGCGCTCATCAGCCAGGCGTCGGCCTCCGCGGTGAGGACCTCGGGGCCGAGCTTCGCGAGCGGGCCGTCGTCGCCTTCGGCCAGGACCCACCACCCCGCCTTGCGCTGCGTGCCGAACTCCTTCACCAGGACGCTGGGCCGATCGACGGCTCGGATCCGCAGGACCGATCCCCGCGGCTTCGTCGACTTCGGCGGCGCCTCGACGTCCACGCGCCCTCCTTGGGACAGGTGCACCAGCAGGCGCGGGCCTCCCAGCTCACCGACGAGGTACTTCCCGCGGTTGCCGACGTGATCGATCGTGCGGCCGAGCAGCTCCTCGGGCCGCGGCGCGAACGTCTTCAGTGACGAGAACTGCATGAGGTCGAGCCTCTCGAGCGTCGCGCCGGCGAGGACCTCGTCCAGACGCTCGGCGAGCGCACGGATCTCCGGGAGCTCGGGCACGTCGTCGCCTCAGGCTCCGGTGAGCTCCGCGGCGGCCTGCCCGATGATCTCCACGCACTCGTCGATCCGGTCCTTGTGGGTGCGGTGGGAGACGATGCAGACGCGCAGGGTGTAGGCACCGTGGATCAGCGTGGAGGACAGGAACACGCGCTTGGATGCGTTGATGGCCGCCAGGAACGCCTTCTGCGTTTCCTCGTCGGCGCCCGCCAGACGGAAGGGCACCACCGTGAGCTGCGGAGCCCACGGCACCTCGACGAGCGGGTCCGCCTCGAGGGCCTCGTAGAGGTAGGCGGCGAGGTCCAGCTTCTCGTCGAGCGCCTCGCGGAAGGCGCTCACGCCGTGGAGCTTGAGCGGCATCCACACGCGCAGGCCTCGCCAGTCCCGCGAGAGCTCGGCCGAGTACTCGCTGTAGTTGGGCAGCTCCCCCGTCGGCGGCAGGTCCTGCAGGTAGGCCGCGCCCTCGTAGTGCGCGTCGCGGAGCGCCTGCCCGTCACGGACCACGAGGCCGCCGGTGCCGTAGGGCAGGAACATCCCCTTGTGCGGATCGAGTGTGACGGAGTCGCTCCGCTCGATGCCCCGGAACCACGCACTCCCCCGCTCCGTGAGCTGGAAGAAGCCGCCGTAGGCCCCGTCGACGTGGAGCCAGAGCCCCTCCTGCTCGGCGACGTCGGCGATCGCCTCGAGCGGGTCGATCGCCCCGGTGTTCGTGGTCCCCGCGCTCGCGCCCACCAGGAACGGGCGCATGCCGGCCGCGCGATCCTCTCGGATCCGTGCACGGAGCGCGTCGGGATCCATCCGCAGCTGGTCGTCCGTGGCCACGATCCGCACGTTCCGCTTCGCGAAGCCCGCGATCGTGGCGGCCTTGGTGACGCTCGCGTGCGCCTGCTCGCTCACGTAGTACGTGCCGTCGAGGAAGTCCTCGCCGAGCTTCGCGTGGCGCGCCGTCACCATGGCCGAGAGGTTCGCCATCGAGCCGCCGGAGAGCAGCAACCCCTGCGCCTCCGCCGGGTACGCGAAGAGGTCGCAGAGCCAGCGCACGACGTTCTCCTCGATCTGCACGGCCGCCGGGCTCGGCTGCCAGAGCCCGACGTAGCGGTTCACCCCCTGTGCCACGAAGTCCGCGAGCGCGGCGCTGAAGAGGCCGCCCCCTGGGATGTATGCGAGGTAGCCGGGGCCCGCGTACTCGAACGTGTGCGCGACGGCGTCCCGCACCTGGGTCATCAGCGCGTCGAAATCGCCCCCGGTCTCCGGTGGGCCCTCCCGCAACGTCCGCGCCAGCTCGACGGCGCCCTCCGTGGCCTCGGCGGGCGCGTCGTCGAGTCCCTGGATGAAGTCGACGAGGTAGGCGAGCGCGGACTCCCCCATCGCGCGCATGTCCTCGGGCGCCGGATCGAGCGGATACATGGCGCCCATCGTAACGACGGACGCGGTCAGCGCACGGTCACGGCGTCGAGCAGCGCGCGAGACGCGTTCGCGACCTCGTCGACGGCCGCCTCGAAGGCCTCGCTGTTCTTCCTCGAGGGCTCCCGATACCCGCTCACCTTACGGACGTACTGCCGCGCGGCGGCGCGGATCTCCTCCTCGGTGGCGGGCTCGTCGGCCCTGCGCAGGGTCTTGATGCTTCGGCACATGCCGAGAACGCTACCGCGTCCCGGCCCGTTCCCGCACCCGCCCGCCCAGCATCGCGCGAGCGCGTGCCACCTCCTCCGACGACGGCTTGCGGGCCTCGGGGCCGAAGCGTGCGCGCTCGAACGTGCGGACGATCTCCTCCGCCGCAGCGACGACCTCGTCGTCGAGGGTGTCGTCCCCCGCCAAGGCCCCCAGATACTCGCTGGGCGTCTCGTGTTCCTCGCGGGGGTGGCCGACGGACGCCAAGGCCCGCGTGAGCTCGACGAACGCCGCCTCCGCGGGATCCACCGGGGTGGGCGGGCGCGTCCGGCGCCGGCGCCAGAGGCCCGCGATCGCTCCTAGCGCGAGGAGCGCCAGGACCGCGACCGGCCAGACGTGGAGCGCCGCGCGAGCGGTCGTCGCCACCGCGCCCAGCGCCACGCCCATCACATGCTTCACCGGCTGCGGGACGGCGCGCTGCGCGAACCGGCCGATCGCCGCGAAGACCGGGCCGGCCATGAACCGGCTCGCGACGCTCGGGGCCGCCGCCGGAACGCCGAACGTCGGGTCGTACGGCACCCACCCGATCTGCGGGTAGTACACCTCGAGCCACGCGTGGGCGTCGGAGTCGCGCACCTCGAAGTACCCGGTGAGCGGGTTGCGATCGCCCGGGCCGTATCCCGTCACCAGTCGTGTCGGGATGCCGAGCGTGCGGAGCATCACCGCCATCGAGCTCGCGATCTGCTCGCAGAACCCCTCGCGGGTCACGAAGAGGAACCGATCCACGCTGTCGACGCCGGGTGGATCGGCCGGAACATCGAGGTTGTAGCGCGTGTGTCCCTGGATCCAGGTCTGCACCGCCATCACCGCGTCGTACTCGCTCGGCGCGCCCCCGACCACCTGACGGGCGAGGTCGCCCACCTCTGTCGGGAGGGTCGTCGGGAGCTGGAGGTAGCCGGCCATCGACGGCGGGATCGTGTGGCCCGCACGCCTGAGCCACGACGGATCGGTGATCGGCACGTCGGAGACCACGGAGTACACCAGGCCCTGGTCGAGCAGGATCGGTGCCCGGATCGATCCGTATCGGTCTTCACGCAGGCCGCCCGATGGGAAGTACACGCGCGAGGCGTTCGCGGCGGCGAACAGGATGTTGGGCTGGGGAGCGTCGATGTAGAAGGTCTGCGTCACGGGGACCGACGGCAGGTTGGCCAGGCCATCGGGTCCCCGCGAGGGCTGCGCCATGAACGCGCCCGGCGCATCCGCGGTGGGCAGGGTCTCCGTGTCCTTCGATGCGATCGTCCAGGTGGTGCCGTCGTAGGTGTCGAAGGCCTCGGCACGCCAGAGGGCAGCCTGCGAGGCGCGCACGCGGAACGCGATCCGATCGGAGAGCCGCCCCCGCGCCCGCAGGTCCACCACGTCGGACAGACCCGGATAGGCGCCCGGGGCGAAGTTCACGACGCCGTCGGCGCCCGCGGCGGGCAGGTTGGGGTTGGTCACGCCGCCGTCGAAGTTCGGCAGCTCCGTCGGGCTGTGCGGGAACGCGAACGGCGGGGTCTTCACGAGGGAGCCGGGCACCCGCGGCAGCGCGAGGAAGACGAGGGCGCCGGCCAGGAGGGCCGCGGCCGCGGGCATGAAGGCGGCGCGCGCCGGGGCCAGGCGGCCGCGGCCCGGCCCGCCGCCGGGGGTGACCAGCCGTTGCGCGACGGGCGTGGCGACCTGGTCGGGTCTCGGCCGGCTCGACAGGTACAGCCACATCCCCGCGAGCACGAGCCACGGCACGAGGAACAGCGCGTAGCCCGTCGTGAGCGAGAGCGCGCCCGCCTCCGCCATCAGGATCAGGCCTGAGACCATCGAGAACGCCAGGTCGCGCCGGCGCGGTACGTCGAACGCATGCAGCACCTGCACCCAGAGGAACAGCGAGGCGAGCGGGATGCGCGCCTCGTCGACCGACCCGACCTGCTGGACCGCCTGGAGGAACTGGCCCATCGCCGCGAGGAGCCCGAGCGAGAGCAGGAGCTTCAGCAGCAGGCTCGTGTGCGCCCGCCGCCGGTAGGAGAACCAGTAGCCGAGGGGCGCCAGGATCAGCGTGGCCACCGCGGTCGGGGCGTGGACGGCGCCCTGCGCCACCACCGCGACGATCGCGAGCTCCACCGCGGCCGCCACCACCACGCGGATCGCTACGGAGTCCTCGGTCGGCCCGCTCGGCGTGCGGATCTCGAGCTTCACGGCGCCGCCGCCAGGTCGGCCGGGCTGAGGACGGCGGCGAGATCGTCGCCGTCGCGCCACGGGAACACCTCGGCCCCCGCCCGCCGGAGTCGGTCCTCGAGCTCGGTCCAGGCGCCCGAGGGCAGCGCCTCCCGACGCGACTCGGCCTCGGTCACCTCGACGGGGATCGCCACGACGTGCGCGAACCGATCGGCCAGCGTCGCCACGACGGGCTCCAGGACGGCGGGATCGTTCCCCCGCCGCGCCGGGAAGACCAGCACCGTGGCCTCCACACCGCGCAGCCCGGCGCCCACGCGGTCCAGCTGCTCCGCGAACCCCGACCGCGCATCGGGCGTGACGAGCGCGAGCCGCCGCAGGATCTCGGTGCCGTCGGCACGGCCGAGCACCTCGGCGTCCTCGCCTCCGGTCACGACCAGCCGCGCGCCGTGGCCCTGCGCGAGCGCCGCGAGCGCCACCGACGCGGCCGCGGTGCAGACCCGGTCCAGCGGCGTCCACGCGTCGCCCGCGTCCCAACTCCCGTCGAGGACGATCGCGAGCCGCCGCGTCTGCTCCTCTTCGAACTCGCGCACCATGACGACCCCGGTCCTTGCCGTGGACGGCCAGTGCACGTGGCGCATCGAATCGCCGGGGCGGTACTCGCGGATCCCCAGGTACTCCGGCCCGTGGCCGCGGCGAGGTGCCGTGTGGATCGCGTGATCGGCGGTGGCGGCGGGACGAACGAACGGGAGCGGACCCAGGGACACTACCCTCGGCAGCACCAGGGTCTCGGGGCCGGCGACGATCAGCGTCCGCCGTTGCTCCCCCACGCCGAACGGCGCGCTCGAGCGCGCCACCACCGGTGCGGACGCCTGCACCCCGCGACGCACCGCGGTGCGCATCGTCACGACCTCCGCGCGCGCCCCCGGCCGAAGGGCGGGCACGGCGAGCGCCGCGGGCTCGAGGAAGGGGTCGTCCACCACGAGTCCCAGACGCATCCCTCGCGAGCGGTTCGCGATCCCGAGCTCGACGATGACCGCGTCGCCCTGGTGAACCTCCTCGGGCGCGCGTCGGTCCACGTCGAGTCCGCGCACCATGCGCACGGGCAGCAGCACGCCGGCGACCACCGCGCCCACGAGGCATGCGGCGAGTACGAACAGCCAGCCCGCCTGCACGTTGGTGCCGAGGAAGAACAGGACGCCCGCGCCGACGATCAGCCCCACCGCCCGCCTGCGCGGCCGTGGCACCGAGCTCACCCGCCGGCGACGTGCAGCGGGACCGGGACCTCTCCCAGGACCCGGCGGACGACCTCGCGGCCGACGCCGGCGCCCGCGCGCATCTGACGCGGGATCAGGCGATGCGCGAGCGCGGCCGAGGCGAGCGCCTTCACGTCGTCGGGCAGCACGTAGTCGCGCCCCTGGGCCATCGCGCGCGCCTGCGCGCAGCGCGTGAGGGCGACCGTGGAGCGCGGTGAGGCACCCAGGGCGATCTCCGGCGCCGCGCGGGTCGCCTGGACGAGGGCCACCACGTACTCGAGCACCGCGTCGTCGACGTGCACCCCGCGCACGGCGGCCTGTGCCGCGAGCACCTCCGCGGGATCGAGCACGGGCTCCAGGTCGTGGATCGGATGGCGCAGGAGCTGGCGCCGCACGATGTCGCCGGCGGCCCCGGCGGCGTCGGGGTAGCTCACCTGCACCGTGAGCGCGAAGCGGTCGAGCTGCCCCTCGGGCAACGGGTAGGTGCCGTGCTGCTCCACCGGGTTCTCCGTCGCGATCACGAGGTAGGGCGCGGGCAACGGGTACGTGGTGCCCTCCACGGTCACCTGTCGCTCCTCCATCGGCTCGAGCAGCGCCGACTGGGTGCGCGGGGTGGTCCGGTTCACCTCGTCCACGAGCACCACGTTGGCGAAGATCGGACCGGGGACGAACCTGAACTCGCCGTGTTGCTGATCGTAGACGCTGATCCCCGTGAGGTCCGAGGGCAGGAGGTCGGGCGTCGCCTGGATCCGGCTGAAGTCGCCGCCGATCGAGACGGCGAGTGCGCGCGCGAGGGTGGTCTTGCCCGTCCCGGGAACGCCCTCGAGCAGGAGGTTGCCCTCCGCGAACAGGCAGAGCGCCGCGGTCTCCACGGCGTCGGTGTTGCCGGCGATCACCACGCGCACGTTGTCGACGAGCCGGCGATAGGCGTGGGTGGCCGCGGGCAGGGCAGGCTGGGGCTCGATCACGCCTACGGAATCGACGCCCAACGTCGCCGCCTTGAGGGTGGGCGGCTCAAGGGTCCTTGCGCGCGCGCAGCGAATACATCAGCGGGAGTGAGCCGCCCATCCCCGGCGGCCAGACGTGGTGGCCCTCGCCGTCGGGCACCAGGAACGGGACCGGCCAGCCCAGCTGCCGTTTCTCGTCGAGGAGCTCGATCCGCAGGCCGCTGCGCGCCAGCACCGTGACGATCTCGCCCAGCGAGTGGTTCCAGCCGTGCTCCACGTCCGCGTCGACGTCCGCGTCGGGGTCGGCGTAGGAGCCCTGGACCGGGAAGGTCAGCGTCTCCCCGCCCCAGTAGTCGTACGCGACGCGCACCTCGCCGGGCACGAGATCGTCGGCCTCGTCCTCGAGCGCCCACAGCACGGGGTGTCCCTCGTGGATGTAGAAGATGCCGCCCGGCTTCACGAGGCCCGCCACCGCCTCGGCCCACGGGTCGAGGTCGGGTAGCCATCCCAGGGCCCCGCGGCCCGTGTACACGACATCGAAGGTCTCGCCCTCGAGGGGCCCGGGGAGTGCGTACACGTCGGAGACCACGAACGCGCGATCGGTTCGCCAGGCCCACCTCCGCGGCCAGCTCCCGGGCGAACGCGATCGCCGGCTCGCTGAAGTCCACGCCCGTGACGCGCGCCGCCCCGAGGCGCGCCCACGACAACGTGTCGAGGCCGAAGTGACACTGCACGTGCAGCAGCGACCTCCCGGTGACGTCGCCCACCTCGTCGCGCTCCCACGCCTCGATCCGCACGTCGTCCGGGTCGTCGCGGAAGCGCCGGACGTCGTAGAAGTCGCCCGTCGTGTGGATCGCGGTCCAGGCGTCCCAGAGCTTGCGGTTGTCGTCCAGCTCCTGCCGGTGGTCGCCGTCCACAGCGATCAGCCGTTCCGCTTCTTGCCGAGCGCGCTGATCGCCTCCATCACGACGCGGTGCGCGAGGATCGCCGTGATCTCGGCATGGTCGTACGGCGGCGCGACCTCGACCAGGTCCATGCCCACGAGGTCAACGGACCCCACGATCTGCCGCACGGCGCGCAAGAGCTCGCGTGCGAGCATCCCGCCCGACTCCGGCGTGCCGGTCGCGGGCGCCATGCCCGGGTCCACCACGTCGATGTCCACGGAGAGGTAGATGCAGTCCGGGCCGTCGAGCGCCTCCGCGATCGCGTCGGCGATCACCGCCTCGGCGCCGCGCTCCTCGATCTCGACCATCGTGTGCCAGCGCAGGCCCTGCTCGCGCATCCAGTCGAACGTCTCCTTCTCGGGCCAGTAGCCCCGCAGCCCCACCTGCACGAAGTTGGGGCCGTCCACCCATCCCTCCTCGATCAGGCGCCGCATCGGCTCGCCGTGCCCGTAGAGGTTCCCCCACTGGTCGGCACCCGTGTCGGCATGCGCGTCGAAGTGCACGATCCCCACCTTGCGAGGCCAGAGGTGGCGGGATATCGCAGCGGCGCTCGGGAACGTGATGGAGTGGTCCCCGCCCAGCACGATCGGGACGGCGCCGGCCTCGGCCACCCGGAAGACCTTCTCGTGGATCACGCGGAGGGCGCGCTCGAACCGGGTCGGCACGATCGGCGCGTCGCCCGCGTCCACCACCTTCAGGTTGGCGTAGGGCGCCGTCTCCAGCTGGATCGACCAGGCGGACTCGGAGCCCCAGACGGTGGGCGCCATGCGGATCGCGCGCGGTCCGAACCGGGCGCCCGGGCGCGAAGAGACACCCTCGTCCAACGGCGCTCCCACGATGGCCACATCGGCCTCGGCCGCGCGGAGGCTCTCGTCGTCGGTGGCCCAGGGCAGCTTCTCGAACGACCCGTGCCAATCGGAGTAGTAGGGCAGGTCGGTGTTGGCGTACTCGGTGAACTCGTCCTCGCCGCGGAGTTCGGAGTGCTCCAGCCGGAAGTCGGGTGCGTCGCTCATGGCGAGAGCTTGCCATACGGCGGATGTGGACGGGACATGGGCCCCGATAGGCTGGTCGGCCGATGACCGGACCTTCCCCCGACGCACCGCGTCGCCGATGGCTCACGCCCGCCGGCCTGATCCTGGCCGCCGCCCCATGGCTGTGGTTCCTCGTGCGCGACCGGGCGAGCGAGGTGCTGGACCCGGTCGCCGTGGGGATGCCGATCGTGCTGCTCGTGGCCGTCGTTCTCGGCGCGATCGCGGCGATCCTCCGCCGTCGCCTCCTCCTCCTGTTCGCGCTATCCACCGCCGTGATGTGCGTCTGCACGATCGTCGCCCCACGGCTGCCCCAGGCGAGCTCGGCGCCGGATCCGGCGATCCGCATCGCGACCGCCAACGTCTACGACGGGAACCCCACGCCGGAGGCCACGATCGCCGCCCTGCGGGCCCGGGCCGTCGACGTCCTGGCCACGGTGGAGATGGACGACGCCTTCTGGCAGCGGCTGGACGGCATCGACGCGTTGCCCTACCGCGTCGTGGTGGGCGAGCTGGGCGTGCACGCGCGCTGGCCGCTCGCCTTGATGCCGGCGCAGGGTCTCCCGCGCTCCCGGATCCTGCGGATCCGCGTGGACGCGCCCGATGCCCCGTTCGTGCTGTACGTGGCGCACGCGCTGAACCCGCTGCACGACTACAGCACGTTCGCCGACCAACGGGCCTTCGCGCGCGCGATCGTGGCAGCCACCGCCCAAGAGCGAGCTCCCCGTCGTGGTGGCGGGCGACTTCAACACGTCGGACCGGGCATCCAGCGAACGGATCTACGACGGGCCGCTCCGCGACGCGATGCGGTCCTCCACGTTCGCTGCCTCGACGTACTTCGGGGGTTGGTGGCCTCTGCTCTTCCTGCGGATCGACCACGTCTGGACCACGCCCGGCTGGTGCGCGGCCGACCCGTCGACCTTCGCGCTCCCGGGCTCGGACCACCACGGCCTCCAGGTGAGCGTCGGTCCATGCCCGTGAGGCGGTCGCCCTACGTCTTCTTGGCGTCCGCGAGGATCTGCCGCGCCGCATTGGCACCCGGGGCACCGGTGATGCCGCCCCCGGGGTGTGCGCCCGAGCCCGCGAGGTAGAGGCCGCGGAACGGCATCTGGTAGCGCGCGTATCCGTTCAGCGGCCGCCAGGCGAAGAACTGGTCGAGGCCCGGCTCGGCGTGGTACGCGTGTCCGCCGCTCAGGCCGTAGTCGGTCTCGAATTCCTCGGGCGTGATCACCTGGCGCGCCTCCACCAGCTCGCCGAACCCGGGAGCGAACCGCTCCATCGACTTCACGGCGATCTCGCCGACGCCATCCTTCTCCGTGGTCCAGTCGCCATCGCGCAGGTGGCGCGGGGCTGCCTGCAGCACGATCGACATCACGTGCTTGCCTTCGGGAGCGAGCGACGGGTCGACCAAGGAGGGGATCGTCGCCTCCATCAGCGGGTCCTCCGCCACGTGGCCGTACTTCACGGCGTCCATCGCCCTCTCCACGTGGTCGATCGAGAGCCCCACGGTGATGCGGCCCTTCAGACGCTCCTCGGAGTCCGCCCCGTTGAAGGAGGGCAGCCCCGAGAGCGCCAGGTTCACCTTCGCGGTGGCGCCCGGCTGACGGATGTTGCCCACCCGCCAGACCATGTGCGGGCCGAGCTCCACGGGATCGCAGAGACGCAGCGTCGACTTGGGGTCGGCCCCCGAGACCACGATGGTCGCATCGATCTGCTGCCCGTCCGCCGTGCTCACGCCGACCACGCGCCCGTCGTGCGTGCGGATCTCGGTGACGTCGACGCCCGTGCGCATCATCCACCCCGTAGCCGCGGGCGGCGGACGCCAGCGCGTCCGCGAGGGCGCCGGTGCCGCCCTTGGCGAAGACCGTGGATCCGGCCGCTCCCCCATCGTTGCCCGCCGAATCATTGATGAACACCGCCGCGGTGCCGGTGGCCCAGGCGCCCATCGCCGTGTAGAGCACCCCGCGCGTGGCGAGCGGCCCGCGGATCGCCTCGTCCTCGAAGGTCTCCTGCACCAGGTCGGCCACGGCCATCGGCAGCGCGCGGATCGTCTCGCGCCCCGTCTTCGCGCCGAGGTCCTTGAAGGCCTTGCCGAGCTTGAGGCCCATGATCGCGTCCGAGAGCGAAGGGGTCTTCGGGTCCGGGGGCGTGATGACGTTGATGTACGCGAGGAAGCTCGCGAAGGCGCGGATCCGTTTGTCGAAGTGCAGGTACGCGTCGGCGTCGGCGCCGCTTCCGGGGCGCAGCTCCTCGGCGGTGCGCTCGGCCGCACCCCAGAACGTGATGCCGCGGCCGTCGAGCTGGGGCGCGAACATGCGCACGTCGGGCGCGATCGTCTGCAGCCCGCGGGCCTCGAGCTTGAGGTCCTTGATCACGGAGCTCCGCAGCCGTCCCACCGTGTGGATCAGCCCCGGCGCCGTGAACCCAGGCGCCACCTCGGTGTTGCGCAGGATCCCCCCGACCGCCTCGGCCCGCTCCAGCAGCACGACCTTCCGCCCGGCCTTGGCCAGGTAGGCCGCGGCCACGAGGCCGTTGTGTCCCCCGCCGATGACGACGACGTCGGTGCGCGCCATCAGGCCGCCCTCCTTCCGCGCTTCTTGTCCTTCAGGTACTCGAGGGCCGCGATCCGCCCGGGGGCGCCCATGATCCCACCGCCCGGATGCGTGGCGGACCCGCACATCCAGAGGTCCTTCACGGGCGTGCGGTAGCGCGACCAGCCCGGCACCGGCCGGTTGAAGAAGAGCTGCTCGAGGGAGAGCTCCCCGGCGAAGATGTTCCCCTCCGACAGGCCCGTGATGTCCTCGATGTCCTTGGGGGTCACGAACTGCTGCCCCTCGATCAGCGAGCGGATGTTCGGGAAGCGCTCCTCGAGCGTGTCGATCACGTTCTGGCCGAAGGCCTCGCGCTTCTCGTCGTCCCACTGGGCGCCGTCCTCGAGGTGGTACGGGGCGTACTGCACGAAGCAGCTCATCACGTGCTTGCCCGGGGGGGCCATCGTCGGGTCGACGAGCGTCGGGATGATGCAGTCGATGTAGGGACGCTTCGAGGGACGCCCGTACTTGGCGTCGTCGTAGGCGCGCTCCATGTAGTCGAGCGACGGGCTGAACGAGATGGCGCCCCGCAGCCACTCCCCCACGCCGGGCTTGCAGGCGAGCTCGGGGAGGCCGCTCAGGGCCAGGTTCACCTTGCCGGAGGAGCCCCGGTACTTGTAGCGGAGCACCTCCTCGCGGAACGTCGGGTCGAGCGCGCTCTCGGGGAGCAGGTTGATGAAGGTCTGTCGCGAGTCGAGGGAGGACATGATCACGTCGGCCTCGATCTCCTCGCCCGACTCCAGCACGAGCCCGGTCGCGCGGCCGCCCTGGGTCTTGATCTCCCGCACGCCCGCCTCGGTGCGGATCTCCACGCCCTCGGCCAGGGCGGCGCTCGCGATCGCGTAGGCCACCGAGCCGGTGCCGCCGCGAGGGACGCCCCACGCACGGAAGGCGCCGTCGATCTCGCCCATGTAGTGGTGCAGCAGCACGTAGGCGGTGCCGGGCGAACGGGGGCCCTGGAACGTCCCGATGATGCCCGAGGCGCTCATCGTCGCCTTCAGCGGCTCCGTCTCGAACCACTGCTCGAGGAAGTCGGCGGCGCTCATCGTCATGAGCTGGATGAACGTGGTCTGCAGCTTCCGCGGCAGATCCTTGAAGCCCTTGGCCAGGCCCGTGAGCGGCAACCACTCCATCGGGTTGATCTTGCCGGGGTCGGGCGGCGGCACCGAGAGGATCGGTTTGATGAAGCGACCCATCTCGGCCATCAACGAGCCGTACTCCTCGTAGACCTCGGCGTCGTTCAGGCTCCAGCGGCGGAGCTCGCGCACCGTCTTGCCGTGGTCGTTCACCCGCCACAGGTAGTCGTCCTCGAGCGGCGTGATCGTGCCGTCGAGCGGAAGGATCTCGAGGCCGTGCTTGGGGAGTTCGAGCTCCCGGATGATCTCGGGGCGTAGCAGCGACACCACGTAGCTGAAGACGCTGAACTTGAAGCCGGGCACGATCTCCTCGGTGAGCGTGGCGCCCCCCAGGATGTGGCGGCGCTCCAGCACGAGGACCTTCAGCCCGGACTTGGCCAGGTACGCGGCGTTCACGAGACCGTTGTGCCCGCCACCGATCACGACCGCGTCGTATCGCTTGGCCACGGGATCCTCCTTCGGTCGCTTCGGTGCCGTGACTCGGGGTCAGTCCGCGCCACGGGAACGGGCGCCAACGCGCCGATCGCCCATGCTAGTCGGGGTCGTGGAGGCCCACCAACGACCACTTGACCTGAAGTCACGGGGACCCGAGCCGGCCGGAGGCCGGCGTCGGCTACCCTACGGTCCGGTGGGGTGCCTGCGCGCGCCCCACGAGGACGAGCACAGATGCGAGGAGGCCCGGATGAGTCGTCGGCACCGCGTTCTTCGAGCGCGAGAAGGAGCTGAACACCAGGCTCGCCTGGGGTGAGTGGGCCGGCTACTTCTCCGCCGCCGTCTACGCCGACTTCCACGACATCGAATACAACGCCGTCCGAGAGGCGGCGGCCGTGATCGACGTGAGCCCGCTCTACAAGTACGAGGTCTCCGGCCCCGACGCCCTCCGGCTCCTCGACCGCGTGATGACGCGGGACATGACCAAGCTCGCCATGGATCGGGCGTACTACACCCCCTGGTGCGACGAGGAGGGCAAGGTCCTCGACGACGGTACCGTGACGCGCCTGGCGGAGGACCGCTACCGCATCACGGCCGCGGATCCCTGCTACCGCTGGTTCCTGATGAACGCGACCGGCCTCGACGTGGAGGTCGCCGACATCAGCGACACGACCGCCGCGCTCGCGCTCCAGGGGCGACTTTCCCGCGAGGTCCTGCAGGAGATCACCGGTGCCGACTGGACGGACGTGAAGTACTTCGGCCGCCGGATGAGCGAGATCGCCGGCGTCCCCGTCGACGTCACGCGCACCGGATACACCGGCGACCGGGGCTACGAGCTCTGGATGCCCACGGACGGAGCGCTGGCGGTCTGGGACAGGATCTTCGACGTCGGGCAGCGCTACGGGATCCACGCCGCGGGCATCCGCGCCTTGGACGTCTGTCGCGTGGAGGCGGGCCTGATCCTGATCGAGGCCGAGTACACGAGCGCCCGCCACGCGGTCTCCGAGGAACAGCTTTACTCGCCTTTCGAGCTGGGTCTGGGCCGCCTCGTGGCCTTCAACAAGGCCGCCGACTTCAACGGGCGTCGGGCGCTGCTCGCCGAGCAGAAGGCCGGGGGTCCGCCGCGGCGTCTGGTGGGCGTCGAGCTCGACTGGAGCGGCATCGAGGCGATGTACGCCAAGCACGGGCTCGCGCCGGCCATCAGCCCCCTCACCCACCGCGACGCCGTCCCGGTCTACAAGGACGGCCGCCAGGTGGGGCGCGCCACCTCGATCACCTGGGGTCCCACGATCAAGAAGATGGTGGGCTTCGGATCCGTGGACAAGGCGCAGGAGAAGCCCGGGACCCGTCTGTCGGTCGAGTGGAGCGTGGAGGGCGAACGGGGCAAGGTGGGCGCCACGGTGGTGCGCACCCCCTTCTTCGACCCGGAGCGCAAGCGCTCGTAACGGGATCGCCACACCTCGCTTCCCACCCGAACGCGGACCCTCTGGGACAATGGTTCACCCATGGGTGAACCCGACCGGCACACGCGTGCCCTGATCCTGTGCGCCACGATCGGCGGCGTGGCGGGGCTCGTCGTGGGCTTCGCCGGCTCGCTGATCCTCGGCGTCGTAACCGGACTCGTCGTGTGCGCCGTGGGGATGGTCGTGGCCGTCACGGTCACGCGGCCGTCCGCCGGCGAACCCGCGGACCCGAGCCGTCGCCGGTTCCTGACGATCGCCGGTGCGGCGGGGCTCGTGTGGGCCTTCGCGGGACCGGCCGTCGGCTGGGGCGCCCGCAAGGCTGCGCGTCCCGCCGCTCGCCCCGTCCAGGAGGCGATGGCCCGCGACATGGGGACCGAGTACATGGAGCTCGTGCGCAACGCCTACCATGCCGGGCGCTCCGGGGACCTCCAGCTCCTGCTCGCGCCCTTCAACAGCGCGAACTACGCGAACGAATCCCTCAGCCTCGTGCCGCAGGACCCCCGCACCAGCCACGCGAGCTCCTGGATGTACCTCGAGCGCGTCCCGCTCGTCGTCCACGCCCCGGGCCGCGTCGTCGCCCAGGACCACACCGAGCGCGTCTCCCTGGCCGACATCGCGCCCACGGCGGCGGCGTTCGTCGGGATGGACGACTGGCCCGCCGACCGGGCCGGCCGGACGCTGCCCGGGCTCCCGCAGGCCCCCTTCGGCGACGGCCCCGCACCCGCGCCGCCGAAGGTCGTCGTGACGTTCGTCTTCGACGGCGGCGGCTGGAACGTGCTGGACCACTTCCGCGGCCAGTGGCCCCACCTCAAGCGGTTGATGGGTGAGGGCGCGAACTACCGCAACGCCATCGTGGGGTCGTTCCCCGCCGTGACCGCGTGCGCGCACGCGTCGATCGGCACGGGCACGTTCCCGTTCCAGCACGGGATCACCGGCCACAACATCCGCGACGGAGCGGCCCCGCGGAAGGCGTACCGGGAGCCCGGCATGGCGGACCCGGGCGACCTCCTCGTGCCGACGCTGGCGGACCTCTGGTACGAGCGGAGCGGCGGCGAGGCGTGGGTCGGCGAGATCGGTTACCAGGTGTGGCACATGGGGATGCTGGGCTACGGGGGCAAGGACCGCGCGGACGGGAGCAAGCCCGTCGGCGTGTACTGGAACGACGGCGACGGGCGGTGGGATCCCCACAACCCCGATCTGTTCCGGCTTCCCGCATCGGTCCCCGGACTCGACGTGTTGGCGCAGCATCAGGCGGACTTCGTCTCCCCCGGCTGGGACGCGGAGTTCACCCCCACCGGCTCCGCGGCCCCCTGCTGCAGCCCTCCCATCGTGAAGTATCAGGGTGACCTGATCGAGGCCACCTTCGACGCCGAGCCCATCGGCGAGGGCGGGGCCCCCGACCTGCTCTACATCAACTACAAGGCACCGGACTACACCGGTCACGTCTACGGCATGGCCTCGCGGTGGACCGGTCTGCAGCTCGAGGCCGTCGACGAGCAGCTCGGGCGGCTCGTGGCGATGCTCGACGAGCGGTTCCCCGAGGACTACGTGCTGATCGTGACCGCCGACCACGGGCAGTGCCCGCTGCCGGACTCGGCCGGCGGCGTCCGCCTCGATCCGATCCAGCTCGAGGCCCACATCGAGCAGCACTTCAGCGGCGTGACCGGCGTGGTCCAGGAGGTCGTCCCGCACGAGGTCTACCTGGATGCCGCGCGTCTGTGGGACAACGGCGGCGCCACCGTCGAGGAGGTCGCGGCCTCGCTGAAGGACTACCGGTACCGCCAGAACCTCGGGCCGTACGTACCCCGCGACGCGGTCGAGCAGGCGCACCTCGACGAGAAGGAATTCGCGGCGGTCTTCGCCACCACCTACATGGCGACGCTGGCGGACACCGATCTCACGACCTTCGGCGAGACGCGATATCCGCAGGGCGACTTCCCGATGCCGGACACGCCCGACACCTACTGAGCCAGCGCCGCGGCGACGGCGGGCTCGGCCTCCTCCCAGTCGAAGAGACGTCCGATCCGCACGAGCACCATCCCGGGGGCGGCGATGGCCTCGACCACGCCGGGTGCGGCGAAGACGGCCACGAGCGCACGCACCCCCGAGACTCGGGCCATCTCCGCGCTCTCCGCGACGATCCTCGCGCCGTCGTACGGATGACCGAACGCGCGCGGAAGCGGGTCCGGCGGCAGGGCCACGGCCGGGCCCCAGGCATCACCGAGCACCTCCCCGGCTCGGCGCGTCACGGCGGCGCGCCCAGCTCCCGGTCGTAGGTTCACGCGGACGCGATAGCGGTGCAGGTCGAGCGAGCGGATCTCCTCGACCGCCAGCAGTCGGTCGAGTGGGGCGGGCGCCACGCCGGGCGGGCACGGTTCGATCGTGCGATCCGTGAGCGAGACGCGGACGTGGACGCGCAGGACGAACGGGTTGAGCGCCCCCTCGATCGCCCAGGCGGACCCGTCTCCCATCGGCGCAGTATGGCGTGCCATGATGCGCTCCGATGCCCCTGGAGCTCACCCCCGAGGACCGCGCGGCCCTTCACGGATCGCGCGGGGAGGCCCTCCGCCTCGCGACCCGCCTCGTCTGCGCGATGGCTGAGGTGATGGGGGCGGACCGCCTCCTCGACGTGGAGGGGGCCCACATCGACGGGTGCCTGTACCACGGACCGGCGGGCCTCGACTTCGCGAGGCGGCTGCTCGACGGCGGTGGGCACGTGGCCGTGCCCACCACGCTGAACGTCTCCTCGCTGGACCTGCTCCACCCCGAGCTGGTGCGGCTCGATCCCGCCACGACGGTCGAGGCGCGAGCCCTCATGGACGCCTACGTCGCGATGGGATGTCGCCCCACGTGGACCTGCGCGCCCTACCAACTCCCCGATCGACCGGCGTTCGGGGCGCACGTGGCCTGGGCAGAGTCCAACGCGATCGTGTTCTGCAACTCCGTCCTGGGGGCACGGACGGAGCGCTACGGCGACTTCATCGACATCTGCTGCGCCCTCACGGGACGGGCGCCCGCGGCCGGCCTTCATCTCGATGCGGGACGACGCGCAGGCGCGGTGTTCCGCCTCGAAGGGGTGCCCGCCACGTCGTTGGAGGATCCGGCGGGCTTCGCCGCCGTAGGCCACGTCGTGGGCGAGGCGACGGGCACGCTGATCCCGGCGCTCACGGGCCTCCCCCCCGACGCGACCGAGGATCACCTCAAGGCGCTGGGTGCGGCCGCGGCCGCGTCCGGGTCGGTCGCGATGTTCCACGCCGTGGGGATCACGCCGGAGGCACCGACCCTCGCCGACGCGACGGGAGGGTCCCCGCCTCAGATCGACGTCACCCTCGGCGCCGACGATCTGCGCGCCGCCAGGGACGAGTTGGGGAGCGTGGCGCCCGGCGCCCCCCTGGGCGCCGTCAGCGTCGGGACCCCTCATTGCTCCCTGGCGGAGCTCGAACGCCTCGCCTCGTTGACGGACGGCCTCGCGATGGACGTGCCGTTCTACGCGAACACCGGGCGCGACGTCCTCGCCGAGGCGGAACGACGCGGCGTGACCGCCTCCCTGTCGCGAGCAGGGATCACGGTGATCACCGACACCTGCACGTACATCACGCCGGTGATCCGCGGGACGGATGGTCCGGTGATGACGAACTCCGGCAAGTGGGCGTGGTACGCGCCGGCGAACCTCGGCTTCGCCGTGGCCTTCGGGACGCTCACCGAGTGCGTGAACAGCGGCGTCGAGGGGCGATTGGTGCGTGACGAGGGCTCGTGGGGTGGCTGAGATCCGGACGCTCGCACCCGGCAGGGCCCATGGCCGCGTGCTCGTGCTCGACGATCCCCTGAGCCTGTGGGGCGGGCTCGATCCGAGCGACGGTCGGGTGATCGATCCGCATCACCCTCAGACGGGGGCGGTGACGACCGGACGGGTGCTGGTGATGCCCACCGGTCGTGGGTCGAGCTCGAGCTCCTACGTCCTGGCAGAGGCGATCCGCGCCGGGACGGGGCCGGCCGCGATCGTGCTGCTGGAAGCCGACCCGATCCTCGCGCTCGGGTCGCTGGTGGCGTGGGAGCTCTACGCCGAAGCCGTCCCGGTGGTCGTGGCGGACGCCGCCACCTACGGCGCCCTGGTCTCGGGCATCGACGTGACGGTGCAGGCGGGTCCCGCAGGGGCCTCGATCGCGCGGCCCTGACGCGGCCGCGAACGCCGTCCCCCCTCGATACACTCGCCGGGTGGCGCTCGAGTGCCCCTCCTGCGGCGCGCCGAACGACGACGCGGCCCGGTTCTGCTCGTCGTGCGGCACGCGTCTCGCCCGCACGTGCCCGGCGTGCGGCGCGTCCGTGGAGCTGCGTGCCCGCTTCTGCCCGGAGTGCGGGACCCGCCTCGGCGATGACGCACCCGCACCCTCGGCGCCGTCGGAGGAACGCCGCCTCGTGACGATCGTCTTCGCGGATCTCGCGGGGTTCACCCAGCGATCCGACCGAGCCGACCCCGAGGACGTGCGGCGCATCCTCCTGCCCTTCCACGAGCTCGCCAAGGAGGAGATCGAGCGGTTCGGCGGAACCCTGGACAAGTTCATCGGCGACGCCGCGATGGGGGTCTTCGGCGCTCCGATCGCGCACGAGGACGACGCCGAGCGGGCGGTCCGCGCCGCGCTCGCGATCCGCGAACGCGTCTCGCGGATGCAGATGCCGGTGCGGGTGGCGGTCAACACGGGCGAGGCGATCGTGACCTTCGCCACAGGACCCCAGGTCGGGGAGAACGTGGCGGGCGACGTGGTGAACACGGCCTCGCGCCTCCAGGGGGTCGCCCCGGTGGGGGGCGTGGTCGTGGGCGAGGCGACGGAGCGCTCCACCCGAGGCATCGTGGCGTTCGAGGCGATGGAGCCCGTGAGCGTGAAGGGGAAGGCGGAGCCCGTCGCCGTGTGGCTCGCCGGTTCGTTGCAGCACGCGATCCCGGAGCGCGACGAGGACGATCCGCCTCCGTTCGTCGGACGCGAGCGCGAACGGCTCGCCCTGCGCGACCTGCTCGCGCGCATCGAGCGCGACCGGTGCGTGCACCTCGTCACGATCGTGGGCGAGCCCGGGATCGGCAAGTCGCGCCTGGTGGCCGATCTCGGCGACCACGTCCGCGGAGGTGAGGAATCCGTCGCGTGGTTCCGCGGCCGGTGCCTGCCCTACGGAGAGTCCATCACGTTCGCGGCGTTGGAGGAGGTGGTGCGCGCCGCGATCGGGGTCGAGCCGTCCGACGATCGCGGGATCGTCGCCGGGAAGCTCCAGACGCGCCCTGGATGATCTCGCGCTGGGCGCCGACGACAGAGCCTGGCTCAGTGGCCGGCTCGCCCCGCTCGTCGGGATGGGCGACGCGGTCGCGGACGCCACCGCGAGTCGTGACGAGCTCTTCACCGCGTGGATCCGCTTCCTGGAGGCCCAGGCGCTGCGTCGTCCGATGGTGCTCGTCATCGAGGATCTCCACTGGGCCGACGAGCCGATGCTGGCGTTCCTCAGCACCCTCACGGACGCCGGCGCCGACGTCTCGCTGTTGGTGGTGGCGACGACGCGCCCGGAGCTGTTCTCCGACCACCCGTCGTGGGGTGCCAAGCCCGACGCCACGGTCATCTCGCTCTCGCCCCTCAGCGAGGGCGAGATGCAGGATCTCCTGGGTTCGCTGCTCGTGCGCTCGGTCCTGCCGCCGGACGTGCGCGCCGGACTGATGGAGCGCGCCGGCGGCAACCCGCTCTATGCCCGCGAGTTCGTGCACATGCTCGAGGACCGCGGCATCACGCGGGACACCCGCGGCGCGAGGGCCCGCGACGCCGTCGACGTCCCCGACACCGTCCAGGGACTCATCGCGGCTCGTCTCGATGCGCTCACGCCGGCGCAACGATCGCTGGTGCACCACGCCAGCGTGATCGGCGACCGGTTCTGGCCCGGCGCCCTCGCGGCCCTCGACCCCGCGGCCGTCGACGTCGAGGCGTCGCTCCGTGAGCTCCAGCGCCGCGGGATGATCCGCCGCCTGGCCTCCTCGACCGTCGACGGGGAGCAGGAGTTCGGGTTCGCCCACGGGTTGATCCGCGACGTCGCCTACGGACAGCTCCCCCGCGGCGTCCGCGCGCGGGGGCACCTGCGAGCTTCCGAGTGGCTCGAGCACGGCACCACCAGCCGGGCGCCCGACCTCCCCGACCTCCTCGCCTTCCACGCCACGCGTGCGCTCGACCTGGCGCGCGCAGCCGGGCTGGACGAGGACGTCCCCGCCCTGGAGGAGCGCGCGCTCCGCCTGCTGGTGCGCGCGGCCGAGCGCCAGACCGCCCTGGATGCCGGGCAGGCGGCCGACTACTACGCGCGCGCGCTCGACCTCGTGCCCGCCGAGGGACACGGCCGCGCCGAGCTGCTCCGTCTGGCGACGAGCCTGGCGTGGCGCGCCGGCAAGGTGACGTCGGAACAGGCCGTGACCGCATACCGCGAGGCGCTGCGGCTGGCGCTCGGCGACGGCGACCGTGAGGCCGCCGGCAAGGCCATGCGTCGCCTCTACGCGCAGCTGAGCCTCCAGGGAGACACGACCGAGGCCCAGGAGATCCTCGACCGGGCGGTCGACCTCTTGGAGGAGGTGGACGAACCCGGCCCGGTGCTCGCCAACCTCTACGCCTGCCGATCGGAGGTCGAGATGTTCGCGGGCCGCTCCGACGAGTCCCTGCGGTGGGCGGAGCGCGCCCTGTCGATCCCTCGGACGCCCGACACGACGTTGATGGCGCTGCACCTGCGCGGGAACGCCCTCTGCGAGGTCGGCGACGAGCGCGGGCTCGAGGACCTGCGGGAGGCCGTGCGTGTGGCCCGGGAAGGCGGCGAAGGGATGCAGGTCGCGACCTCGTTGTCGTACCTGGCGGAGTGGGTCGGGTGGAACGAGGGCCCGGCGGCGGCCCTCGCCATGAACGACGAGGGCGTCGCGATGAGTCGCAGCCGCGGGCTCGAGCCCCAGGAGATGTGGGGCCGTGCCGAGCGGCTGTGGCCGCTCTTCGACGCCGGCCGCTGGGACGAGATCCTGCTCGAGGCCGAGGCCCTCGAGGACTGGGCCGAACGTCACGGCGACACCCAGGTGTCGAGCGTGGCAGCCACCTATCAGGGCCGGATCCTCGCCCATCGGCGCTCGTTCACGCAGGCGCGCCGGGCGATGGAGCGGTTCTTGCCGCTCGCCCGCCAGATCGAGGACCTTCAGGTCCTCGCTCCCGCGCTCTCGGTGGGGGCGCTGATCGAGGCCGGGGTCGGCGAGCCCGACGCCGCGCTCGACCTGATCCGCGAGTTCGACCGCGCCACCGCCGAGGCCCCTGCCGAGTACCGCGAGATCCAACTCCCGGAGGCGATCGAGGCGGCGGTGATCGCAGGAAGGGCGGATGAAGGCGCGGAGCTGCTGAGCGATCGTCCCCTGTACACGCCGAGGACGCGCCTCGCGGTCGATGCCTGCCGTGCACGCCTCGTCGAGGCCGCCGGCGCCCACGCCGAGGCCGCCGAGCGATATGCGAGTCTCGCCGAAGCGTGGGAACGCTGGGGTGGACTCCCCGAACAGGCCTACGCGCTCGCGGGACGCGTGCGATGCCTGGAGGCGGTGGGCGGGGACCCCGGAACGGACAGGTCCCGGGCTGAGGCCCTGCTCGCGCGCCTCGGCATCGCGGGACGCACCGATCCTGTGATCGGCGCTCGTGGAGGTGGCGGGAATCGAACCCGCGTCCCTAGGCGACCGTCTGGGGCTTCTCCGGGCGCAGCCAGGTGGTGAGATCTCGGCTCGGGGCTCCCACCGGCGGAGGACCCTTCGCCCAGCCCGGGTGCGATGTCCCTCAGCGGCCCCCGGACGGAACCGTAGAAGTGAGCCTGCTCACGACGCCCATCCCTCGGTCGCAGGCGGCCCGAGGGGGGCGGCTGCCTAACTAGTTAGGCAGCGAGCGCGTAATTGTCGTTGGCGCTTGTGTTTGGTCCGGCGTTTAACGTGACATCCGGGATCACGGCCCGCTTCCCCCAGACGAAGCACGTCCAGGTCGAAGCCAGTACACCCCCATATGCAGTTGTCCAAGGAAGTATACGGCGACGGCCGGACGAGCCTTGAGCGTCGGTGCTCCCGGTCAGCGGCGGCGACCGGCGGCCTGCTCCATCTCGCGCTGCGCGTCGCGCTTGGCGATCGACTGGCGCTTCTCGAACTGCCGCTTGCCCTTGCCGAGCCCGATCTCGACCTTCGCCATCCCGTGCGTGAAGTAGACGCGCATCGGCACGAGCGCCAGTCGCTGCTCGTCCTGCTTCTCCCGCAGGTGCTCGATCTCCCGGCGGTGCAGCAGCAGCTTGCGCGGGCGCATCGGGAGATGCCGCTTCGTGTCACCCTGCTCGTACGGCGGGATGTGCATCCCCTCGAGCCACATCTCGCCCCCGCGGACCCGCGCGAACGCCTCGGTGAGGCTCGCACGCCCGCCGCGCAGGGACTTGACCTCGTCGCCGGTCAGCACGATCCCGCACTCGTGGGTCTCGAGGATCTCGTAGTCGTGTCGGGCGCGGCGGTTGGACGCCACCACCTTCTCGTCGTCACCACCACGGGGGCTCATGCTCGCGATCCTAGACGTCGAGGAAGCGGCGCATCCCGATGGTCCCGGCGACGATCGCGATGAGCGTGGCCGCGATCAGGATCCACGGCACGATGATGAGCAGGTCGCCGTTCTTCACGAGCGGGACGAACGCGATCTGCCCGCGCAGGCTGTCGATGCCCCAGACCTTCATCACGAAGAGCGCGGCGATCGCGAAGCCGGCGCCCACGAGGGCCTCGGCGAGACCTTCGATCAGGAACGGCACGCGGATCCGCCAGTTGGTGGCGCCCACGAGCCGCATGATGCCGATCTCTTTCCGGCGCGCGAACATGCCCATCCTCAACGTGTTCGCCACCAGGGCGATCGCGAACGCGAGCATCACGAACGCGAGAAGGCCGAGCACGATCTTCAGCACCTTCGTGATGGCGTTCAGCCGGTTGAGGACCTCTCGGTAGTCCGCGACGTCCTTCACGCCCGCCGCCGCGCACACCATCTGGTTCGTCGCCGGGTCGGGACGGCAGTTCAGAGCCGACGTGACCTCGTCGAATCGCGTGGTGTCGGAGAGCGTGACCCGCAGCGACGTGGGGATCACTTTCTCGCAGTCCACGTTCTCGGTGAAGGTCGGTTGGTTCGCGAACAGGGAGTGGAACTGATCGCAGGTCTTCTGCTTGTCCCAGTAGTCGACGGACTTCACGGCCGGCAGTCCCCCGAGCTGATCCTGCAGACGGGTGACGGTGTCCGGCGTGGCGGGGTCGTTCAGGTACACGGCCACCTGCACGTTGCCCGTCCACGCCTGGATCACCAGGTTGAACTCGCGTGTGATCAGGAGCGCCAGACCGAACAGGAAGAGCGCGATGAACGCCGTCGACATGGCGGCGAAGGCGACGATGCCGTTGCGCCGGAGCCCGGAGGCCGTCTCGCGGAAGTAGTAGTCGAGGCGTGGCGCCATCAGCTGTACACCCCGCGCGACTGGTCGCGCACCACCAGGCCCTTGTCGAGCTCGACGACCCGCTTGCGCATGGCATCGACGATGGCCTGGTCGTGCGTCGCCATCACGACGGTCGTGCCGATCCGGTTCACCTTGTCCAGGAGCCGCATGATGTCCACGCTGGTGTTGGGGTCCAGGTTGCCCGTGGGCTCGTCCGCGAGCAGCACGAGCGGTCGGTTCACGCAGGCCCGCGCGATCGACACGCGCTGCTGCTCGCCGCCCGAGAGCTCGTCCGGGTAGTTGTTGAGCTTGTCGCCGAGCCCCACGTACTCGAGGATCTCCGGCACCCGCTGGTCGATCACGTGCTTCGGCTTCCCGATCACCTCCAGGGCGAAGGCGACGTTCTCGAACACCGTCTTGTCCTGCAGGAGCTTGTAGTCCTGGAAGACCGTGCCGACGTTCCGACGGAGCTTGGGGACATCCCAGCTGGACATCTTCCCGAGGTTCTTCCCGCCGACGTAGATGCTGCCCTTCGTCGCCTCCTCCTCCTTGATCAGGAGGCGGATCATCGTGGACTTGCCGGAGCCGGACTGGCCGACGATGAAGACGAACTCACCTTTCTCGACCTCGACGTCGACGTCGGTGAGCGCCGTGACGCCGTTCTTGTAGGTTTTCGTTACGCGCTGAAGACTGATCATCGCTGGCCTTGGGTGTCGGGGAAGGGGGAACCCAAGCACCCTACCAGAGACCCTTCGAGAACCTGTGGAGGGTCGGACTCGGCCCCTTGGGACACCGGAACCGCCACCGCGACCGGCATGCCTACGGGGCGATCACGCCCCGCCCGCCACCGAGGCACGGTGCCGGAGTTCCGCCTCGATGAACCGGTCGATGTCGCCGTCGAGGACCCGCTGAGGGTCGCTCACCTCTTCGTCGGTCCGGTGATCCTTCACCATCTGGTAGGGCGCGAGCACGTACGAGCGGATCTGCGAGCCGAAGTCGACCGCCTTGCGCTCGCCGCGGATCGAAGCCATCTCCTCGTCGCGCCGCTGCCGCTCGAGCTCCGCCAGGCGCGCCTTCAGGATCCTCATGGCCACCGCCTTGTTCTGCAGCTGGCTCCGCTCGTTCTGGCACGCGGCCACGAGCCCCGTGGGGAGGTGGGTGATCCGCACGGCCGAGTCGGTGGTGTTCACGGACTGGCCTCCCGGCCCCGACGAGCGGTAGACGTCGATCCGCAGCTCGTCCGGCGGGATCTCGATGTCCTCCTCGTCGGCCTCCTCGAGCATCGGGATCACGTCGAGCGAGGCGAACGAGGTGTGCCGGCGCTTCTGCGCGTCGAAGGGCGAGATCCGGACCAGCCGATGGACCCCGCGTTCGGCCGAAAGGAGCCCGTAGACGTTCGTGCCGTGCACCGTGAACGTGGCGGACTTGATGCCCGCCTCTTCGCCGTACTGGATGTCGTCGACGTCGGCCTCGAAGCCCTCGCGCTCCGCCCACCGCGTGTACATGCGCAGGAGCATCTCTGCCCAGTCCTGGCTCTCCGTCCCCCCCGCGCCCGCGTTGATCGTGGCGATCGCGTCGGCGGCGTCGTACGGACCGGACAACAGCGCCGCCAGCTCCAGCTTCTCGACGTCGGCCTCGAGCGTCCTGACGGCCGCGGCAAGCTCCTTCTCCAGCTCCGGATCGGACTCGTCGGCCAGGAGCTCGTCCATGGCCTGCGCGTCGTCGACCCGGCCGAGCAGCGCGTCGTAGCGCTCGACCTCCCCCTTCAGGCGCGAGAGGTTCGACGTGATCTGCTGACCCCGCTGCGGGTCGTCCCAGAGCGCGGGGTCGGATACCTGCTGTTCCAGCTCGACCACGCGTGCACGCTTGCGCTCGACGTCAAAGGAACTCCTTCGCGGCGAGCACGCGCTCACGCAGGTCGCGCAGCGCGTCCGTGTGATCACCCATGACGACGGGAGTCTACCGGGGCCCTCGATCGCCGATGCCGGGCGATCCGGCAGGGCGCCGCGAGGAACGCCGCAGGCGCAGGTTCGGCGTCGCGGTCACCGCCAGGCGTGCACCGTGAACTGCCCGTGCGGGATCGACCCCTCGTGCTTGCGCTCGAACCGCGTGAACCCCACCGTGCGCAGCATCGCCTCGACGGCCGCCGGGTTGGGTCCACACCAGTTCGTCGGATCGTCGTTCAGCTCGGTCCCGGGATAGAACCGCATCATCGGCTCGTCGTGATCCACGAGCGACACGTGGCTGTCGAGGACGAGCAACCGGTCGGTGACGCTCGAGACCCGCTCGAGGGCGAGGAGCGGATGGCGCATGTGGTACAGGACCCCGACGAAGAGCACCATGTCGAACGTGCCGACGCGCTCCGGGCTCAGATCGAGGACGTCGATCTCCTGATCCTCCACCTTGGATCCGATCGCCTTGCGGGCGAATTCGAACCCATCCTTGGTCCCCCATCCCTCGCCGCTCCAGCAGAACGAATCGGTGGCCAGGACCCGCGACGCACCGCGGCGCTCGGCCTCGAACGACAGCGCGCCATCCCAGGCGCCGATGTCCAACACGCTCCAGCCAGTCAGGTCGTCCGGAAGTTCCAGCAGCGCGATCCGCTTCGGCGTGTCGTCGACGCCCGGGGTCGTGAGACCGTGTCCGAGGTCGATCGTGTGGTACCAGTTCACGTTGCCCATGCCCTCACGGATCTCGTCCGCATCCATCGCTTCCAGCTCCCCTCGACGAAGCGCCGATGCTCCCTCGCAGGGAGTAGACACTCCGTTGCCGATACCGTCAACCGAGCGCGCGCCGATAGATCAAGCGACCGCGCCGTGGCACTTCTTGTACTTCTTGCCGCTGCCACACGGGCAGGGTGCGTTGCGCGGGGTCTTGTCGCTCACGGCCTGGTTGGCGTTGGCGGTCTCCTTGCCTTGGGATTCGACCTCGGCGCGGTTGTCCTTCATCCGCGTGGGTTGCTGCGCCTGCGTCTCCGGACGCACGAACTCGACCCGGTAGATGTACCGCACGAAGTCGGCGCGGATCGACTCCTTGAGCTCCTCGAACATGTCGTAGGCCTCGCGCTGGTACTCGGTGAGCGGGTCCTTCTGCGCATAGGCCCGCAGGTGGATCCCCTCCTGCAGGTAGTCCATCTCGTAGAGGTGCTCACGCCACTTGGTGTCGGTGATGTTGAGGAGCACCACGCGCTCCAGCTCGCGCATCGTCTCCGCCGTCATGGCGGCTTCCTTCACCTCGTACTGGGCGAGGGCATCCTCGATGAGGAGCGCCTGGAGCTCGGGCTGGTCCCGGACCACTTCCGCCTGCTCCCTCGGAACCTGCACCGGGTAGATCTCGTTCATGGCGGTGTAGAGCGCATCGAAGTCCCAGTCCTCAGGGAAGACGTCCTCCGGGGTCTGGTCGTCGACGACGTCGCCGACGGTGTCCTCCACCATCCCGAGCGCCTGGTCCTTGAGGTCGCGACCCTCGAGGATCTCCCGGCGCTGGCCGTAGATCGCCTCACGCTGGGCGTTCATCACGTCGTCGTACTTCAGGACGTTCTTGCGGCGCTCGTAGTTGAGCTCCTCGATCTGCCGCTGCGCGTTCTCGACGGCGCGTGTGACCATCTTGGCCTGGATGGCCTCGTCGTCGGGCCACTTCAGCCGCTCCATGATGGAGCTCACGCGGTCGCTCGCGAACATGCGCATCAGATCGTCCTCGAGCGACAGGTAGAAGCGGGACTCGCCCGGGTCACCCTGGCGGCCCGAGCGCCCCCGCAACTGGTTGTCGATGCGCCGCGACTCGTGGCGTTCGGTACCGAGCACGAACAGCCCACCGAGCGCCACCACCTCGTCGTGCTCGGCGTCGGTCTGCGCCTTGAACTTCTGGAGGATCGGCTCGTAGTCGGCCTCGTAGGCGACGCGATCCTCGTCGTCCATCTCGAACAGCAGGTAGGCGTCGTTGTCCCAATCGCGTGCGGCCATCTCGTTGCGCGCCAGGTACTCCGGGTTCCCACCCAGGAGGATGTCCACGCCGCGCCCCGCCATGTTGGTGGCCACGGTGACCGCGCCCTTGCGACCCGCCTGCGCCACGATCACCGCTTCCTTCTCGTGGTTCTTGGCGTTCAGGACGCTATGCGGGATCCCGCGTCGGCTCATCAGCGTTGCCAGCAACTCGGACTTCTCGATCGAGACGGTGCCGACGAGCGTCGGCTGCCCGGCCTCGTGCCGCTCCGCCAGTTCCTCGACGACCGCGTCCCACTTCGCCTCCTCGGACTTGTAGATCAGGTCCTGCTCGTCCTGGCGGACGTTGGGGCGGTTGGTGGGGATCTCCACCACCGAGATCTTGTAGGTCTCTTCGAACTCGGTCAGCTGCGTCTTCGCGGTACCCGTCATCCCCGAGAGCTTGTCGTACATCTTGAAGTAGTTCTGGATCGTGATCGTGGCGAGCGTCTGGTTCTCCTCCTTGATCCGGACGCCCTCCTTCGCCTCGATGGCCTGGTGCAGGCCCTCGGAGTACCGGCGCCCTTCCAGCACACGGCCCGTGAACTCGTCGACGATCTTCACCTCGCCCTGCTGCACCACGTACTGGACGTCGCGCTTGTAGAGCTCCTTCGCGCGCAGGGAGTTCTGCAGATGGTGGACGAGGGGCGTATTCACGTGCTCGTAGAGGTTCTCGATCCCCAGGATCTCCTCAACCTTCGCCACGCCCGACTCGGTGATGGCCACCTGGTACTTGGCCTCCTCCACCTCGTAGTCCTCGTCACGGGTGAGACGCGGAGCAACCCGGGCGAACGTCTGGTACCACTTCGCGCTGTCCTGCACCATGCCGCTGATGATCAGCGGTGTGCGTGCCTCGTCGATCAGGATCGAGTCGACCTCGTCCACGATCGCGAAGTTGTACCCGCGCTGGACGCAGTCCTCGATGCGCATCGCCATGTTGTCGCGGAGATAGTCGAAGCCGAACTCGTTGTTCGTCCCGTACGTGACGTCGGCGGCGTAGGCGGGCCGGCGCTGCTCAGGCGTCATGGACGCCTGGATCAGGCCCACCCGCAGACCGAGGAAGCGGTAGATGCCGCCCATCCACTCCGAGTCGCGCTTGGCCAGGTAGTCGTTCACGGTGACGATGTGCACGCCGTCACCGGAGAGCGCGTTCAGGTACCCCGGAAGGGTGGACACCAGTGTCTTGCCCTCACCGGTCTTCATCTCGGCGATGTTGCCCTGATGCAGCGCGGCACCGCCCATGAGCTGCACATCGAAATGGCGTTGCCCGATCGTGCGCCGAGCGCCTTCGCGCACCACCGCGAAGGCCTCCGGGAGCAGGTCGTCCAGGGACTCGCCCTGCTCGAAGCGCTGCAGGAACTCGGGGGTCTTGGCCCGCAGTTCCTCGTCGCTCAGCTCCTCGATCTCGGGCTCGAAGGTGTTCACGAGCTTGGCGATCGAGTCGAGGTTCTTGAGCTTGCGCCCCTCTCCGAGGTTCGCGATCTTGTCCAGTACCAAGGCTGTCAGGCCCCTTTCCAGGGGAGTCGGGATCCATCAGGGCGGAGATTCGATTCTATCGGGTACCCGGTTCACGGCCCTGAGCCGACGATGCGGATGCGATCCGCGCTCGGTCAGATGCCCTCGGTGAGCTCGCCCAGGCGCTCGATGAGCCGCGCGTTCTCCGAGTAGTCCACCGGACACGCGATGATGGAGACCGCGTCGTCGGCGAGCGCCTTCTCCAACGTCGGGAGGAGGTCTGCTGCGGACGTGATCTCGTATCCCTTCGCCCCGAAGCTCTCCGCCAGCCGCACGAAGTCGGGGTTGTCGAAGGAGACCGCCGACGTGCGCCCCAGGTGGATCTCCTCCTTCCACCGGATCAGCCCGTAGCCGCCGTCGACCCAGACGAGGATGACGATGTGGGCACCCTCGCGTACCGCGGTCTCGACCTCGGCCACGCTCATCAGGAACGCGCCGTCCCCCATCGCCGCGACCACCTTGCGCTGCGGATACAGGAGCTTCGCGGCGAGCGCCCCCGGCAGCGAGAAGGCCATGGTGGCCAGGCCGTTGGAGATCAGACACGTGTTGGGCTGATACGTCGGGTACAGGCGCGCCATCCACATCTTCACGGCTCCGGTGTCGGCGAGCACGATGTCGTCGCGATCCATCACGCTGCGGAGGTCGGCGACGATGCGGGCGGGCGCCATGGGGAGCCGATCGTCGGCGCGGCCGCGTGCGAGCTCCTCGGCCACCAGGTCGCGGACCGGCGGCACCTCGCCGCGGATCTCGTGGATGTAGGAGGCCGCGCCGATCGCGTCGAGCGTCTCGGCGATGTTGCCCTGCACGCCCACCTCGAGCGTGTAGTTCGCGTCCACCTCCGCCACGGAGCGGTGGATATGGAGGATCTGCTTGTCGGCGTCCGGGTTCCACCTCGCGGGCGAGTACTCCACGAGGTCGTAGCCGACGGCCACCACGACGTCGGCCCGGTCGAATCCGAAGTTCGCGTAGTCCTTCACCATGAACCCGATCGTGCCGAGCGCGTTGCGATGATCGTCCGGGAAGACCCCCTTGCCGAGGAACGTGGTGGCGACCGGGATGTTCAGCCGCTCGGAGAAGCGCACGAGCGCCTCCGTGGCGCCGTCGCGCGCGACGCCCGGTCCCGCCAGCACGACGGGATGCCGCGCCTGGGCGAGCACGTGCACGGCACGGTGGACCTGGTTCTCGTCCGGCGCGGGATCCACCGGGGTGTTCACCTTGAGCGGCGTGCCCTCGCATTCCCGCTCGGCCACGTCCTCGGGCACGATCAGGAAGGTGGCGCCCGGGCGTTCGGTGGTGGCCTGCTTGAACGCCTTGCGCACCATCTCCGGCGCGGCGGCGCGCACGGTGATCATGTCGCCCCACTTCGTGATGGGTCGATACAGCGACACGAGGTCGACGAACTGGTGCGACTCCTTGTAGATCCGGTCGAGCCCTGCCTGCGCCGCGATGGCCACGAGCGGATGCGAGTCGAGCTGGGCGTTCGCGACACCCAGCATCAGGTTGATGGCCCCTGGACCGAGCGTGGCGAGGCAGACACCGGGCTTCCCGGTGAGCGCCCCGTAGGTGTCGGCCATGAAGGCCGCCCCTCGCTCGTCCCGGGTGGTGATGAAGCGGATCGGGGAGTCCGCGATAGCGTCGATCATGTGGAGGTTCTCTTCCCCCGGGAGCCCGAACACGCACTCGACGCCCTCGTGCACGAGGCATTCGACGATCAGGCGTGCGACGTTGCGGGGACGGGAAGGATCCACGCGGCCAGCCTAGCTCAGGCCGTGCTCAGCTGATCTCGATCATCTTCTCTCGCACGGCGTACACGACCGCCTCCATCCGCGAGTGCAGGTGCAGCTTCTCGAGGATGTTGCGGATGTGGTTCTTCACCGTGTTCTCGGAGATGAAGAGCTGCTTGGCGATGTCCCGGTTGTTGAGGCCCTGGGCGACCAGCCGGAGCACCTCCATCTCGCGGTCGGTGAGGCGGGGCGCAGGCATCTGCGGGCGCTCCTCCGCCGACTTCGACATGGCCGCGAACTCCGTGAGCAGCTTCGAGGCCATCGACGGAGAGATACGTGATTGCCCCGCCCAGACGCTGCGGACAGCGTCCGCGACCTCCTCGATGGGGATCTCCTTCAGCAGGTAGCCGCTCGCGCCGGCCTTGATGGCGTCGTAGAGGTCGGCTTCCTCGTCACTGATGGTGAGCATCAGGATCTTGCAGTGCGGGAGCAGGTCGCGGATCTGGCCCGCGGCCTCGATACCGGAGAGCGTCGGCATCCTCACGTCCATGAGCACGACATCGGGGACCAGGTCCTCGGCCTTCTCGACGGCTTCCTGGCCGTCGGAGGCCTCGCCCACGAGCTCGATGTCGGGCTCCTGCTGGAGGACCATCTCCAAGCCTCGACGGAACAGTGCGTGGTCGTCGACGACCATCACGCGGAGCTTCTCGGCGGACTCCCCGCCCGCGTTCGTGTCCTTCGCCGTCACCGTTCCCCCTCGCTCGTTCCCCGGTCACTCCTGCGTATCGGCAGTTCCCGGGCTCAGGTGAGCGGATTCTAGCCCTCGGTGCAGGCGGCTGCGCTTCTTCCCGTGATGATCGCGCAGCTGGCGGTCGAGCTTCTCGGCGATGTGGTCGAGCGCCGTGGGTACGTCCGAGGCCTCGGCGTGCGCGAAGAACGTCTTGCGCGGGATCCTGAGCGCCGCCTCGATGCGCTTGAGACCGTCCAGGGTGGGGTGATGCTCGTTGATGATCTCCAGATCGATCCGCGTGGTCCTGGGCTCGATCCGTGCCAGCCGAGCGAGCTTGCGCTCGGCCGCCTCCCGCATGTCCTCGGTGACCTGCAGGCCGCGGCCCGTGTAGGTCAGCTCCATGCTTCGGCGTTCCTCCTCGCCCGTCCTCTCGGTGAGCCCCCGCCCGGCTGACCTGGTCTTTGACCCCACACCCGCCTGCAGGGGCGTTAGCCGACGATCGAGGCGACCGTCGACGCCCGTCCTCTCCCCCGGTCACCCCGGAGGGCAGGTCTTACATCTAAGCCGCGCCATGCTCAGCGACCAACGGTCGCCTTACGTGGGTCGTTTCGCCCGCGGCTGGCGTCGACTACCGGGGGGAATCCCCGGGCAACCACAGACCCGGACGAGGGCCCGCCCGAGTATAGGCACTCGCGGCGAAGGACCGCGCCGCGGCCAACAGATGCACCTCGCTCGCCCCCGCCGAGCGCAGCGCATCCGCACAGGCCGCAGCCGTGGCGCCCGTGGTCAGCACGTCGTCGACGAGGAGCACCCGTGGGGGGACCGGGCGGCGGTCGGCCTCGAACGCGCCCTCGAGCGCTCGGCGGCGATCCGCCCCGGACCGGCGCGACTGGGGCCCGGTGGAAACCCGGCGCCGCAGGAGCCCTGCGCTGGGACGCGCGAGCTGAGCGGCCGCCTCGACGGCGAGGAGCCGAGCCTGGTCGTACCCGCGCTCCGCGCGCCGACGCCGCGCGAGCGGCACCCAGGTCACCACGTCGGTGACCGGTAGCGGTCCCGTCAAGACCATGGCGCCGGCGAGCGCGCTGCTCACGCCGCGCCACCCCGAGAACTTGAGCTTGTGGATGGCCCGCCGGGCCGGCCCCGAGAAGGCGAACGGAGCGCGAGCTGACGTCACGGAGGGCGGAGGGCAGTCCGGGCAGGTCGGCACGGGGAGCGGCCACGGGCGTCCGCACCGTTCGCACCAGGGAGGCGCGAGCACCGTCAGATCGCGCCGGCATGCCACGCAGAACGGCCAGGGGCCCGCGGCGCATCCCGCGCATCTCCGCGGGAAGACCACATCCAGCGCCCGTTCCCACACGGCCAGGACCGTACCCGTGGGTACCGACACGTTCCTACGGCAGCTTCACCTCGAGGGGTCCCGACGACCCCTTCACGTCGATCCCCAATCGTTCGTGGAGCTTGAGCACCGGATACGCCTTGACACGCCCCCGCCCGGTCGCCTCGTCGAACTCCTCGCCGATCTGCGCGAGCGCCATCCCGTCGGCCGTGAGCTTCATCGCCGCGGGGGTCTCGGCCGCGTACACGACCTTGATCGAATCCCCCACGCACTCCACCTGCTCGATGCGGACCTTCCCGTCGCCCGCCGCCACGGCCTTGCCCACCGGGACCGTTCCCCGGCGGACGGTGGCCCGTGGCCACGCGACGGGGAAGGGCGCCCCCGTGCGCACCTCGCCCGGCACGCCGTCCACCAGGACGTCGCACGCCAGCTGGTACCAGCCGGGGCCGAGCTCGGTCACCGGGAACTCGAAGGGCACGAACAGGTCGAGGTTGGGCGCCACGTCGAGCGTCGCGGGCTGTAGGTCGATCGAGTGTGAGCCCCCGCCGGCGAGCTCCGCCACCCGAGCGGACTCGATCCGGACCTGGTGCGGATCCCGCCCCGCGGAGCGCAGCACGAACGCCCCCTTGATCGTGGCGGGGAAGCGTTCGAAGTGCGCACGGATCGAGACGAGGTCCTGCACGACGCCCCTCAGGTCCCCTGCTCCCACGAGTGCAGGTAGTGTTCCTGCTCGGCCGTGAGCTCGTCGATCTCCACGCCCATCGCGTGGAGCTTCAGGCGCGCGACCTCCTTGTCGATGTCCACCGGCACGGGGTACACGCGAGGCTCGAGCGTCCCTCGATTGTCCACCACCCACTCGGCGGAGAGCGCCTGGTTCGCGAACGACATGTCCATGACGGCGGCGGGATGACCCTCGGCGGCGGAGAGGTTCACGAGCCGTCCCTCCCCCAGCAGGTACAGGCGGCGGCCGTCGGCGAGCACGTACTCGTCCACGAACTCGCGGATCCGCCTGGGTGCGCCCGTGCCGAGGGCGGCCAGCGCTCCCTTGTCGATCTCGACGTCGAAGTGGCCGGAGTTGGCCAGCATCGCGCCGTCCTTCATCAGTTCCATGTGCGCGCGGCCGATCACCGTCGTGTCACCGGTCACGGTGATGAAGATGTCACCGACGCGGGCGGCCTCGCGCAGCGGCATCACGGTGTATCCCTCCATCACCGCCTC
The DNA here is from genome assembly GCA_963810945.1 of uncultured Actinomycetes bacterium. GTDB lineage: Bacteria > Actinomycetota > UBA4738 > UBA4738 > HRBIN12 > JAOUEA01. The sequence continues at coordinate 216,100 of CAWEPI010000004.1, read as the reverse complement.
GATCGCCGCCGTCGGATCGACCTCGGTCACGATCACGTGGGCGCCCATCCCGCGGGCGCGGGAAGACACGCCGCGTCCGCACATCCCGTAGCCACACACCACGATCGTCCGTCCGGCGAGCAGGCGGTTGGTGGCCCGCATGATGGCATCGATCGTGGACTGCCCGGTGCCGAACCGGTTGTCGAACAGGTGCTTCGTGTCGGCGTCGTTCACGCTCACGATCGGGTACTTCAAAGCCTGGTCAGCGGCCATCGCCCGCAACCGGATCACGCCCGTCGTGGTCTCCTCGGTCCCACCGATGATGTCGGCGATCTGGTCGACACGCTCCTTGTGGAGGACGCTCACCATGTCCGCGCCGTCGTCCATCGTGATGTTGGGGCGGACGTCGAGCACCGCGTTGATGTGCTTGAAGAAGGTGTCCGTGTCCTCGCCCTTGATCGCGTACGTGTCGATCCCCGCGTCCACCAGCGCGGCCGCGACGTCGTCCTGCGTGGAGAGCGGATTGGAGGCGCACAGCGCCACCTCGGCACCGCCCGCCGCGAGCGTGAGCATCAGGTTGGCGGTCTCGGTCGTCACGTGGAGGCAGGCCGCGATCCGGATGCCGGCAAACGGCTGCTCCTTCTCGAAGCGCTGCTTGATCAACCCGAGCACGGGCATCTCCGCTCCGGCCCACTCGATCCGCTCGCGGCCCGCCGTCGCGAGCCCCGGATCCCGTACGTCGTTCGCCATGTCGTCCTTCCCCTCGTTCAGATCGCGGGGAGCAGGTCCAGCAGGAGCCTGCCCACCTCGACGGCGGTCTCGTTGGAGACCCGCACGACCTCCTCGTGCTCGACGTCCTCGCCGAACGCGTTCGTCACCGAGCACAATCCCAGCACACGCAGCGCGAGCGCGCGCGCCGGCACCGCCTCGGGCACCATCGACATCCCCACCACCGTAGCGCCGCCGCCCCGGAGGAACCGCACCTCGCTCGGCGTCTCATAGGCGGGGCCACTCATGGCCGCGTACACACCTTCGTTCACGCGGATGCCCAGCGCCCGCCCGCGCTCGAGCGCGCGCGTCCCGAGCTCGCGGTCGTACACGTCGTGCATCGCGACGAACGCCGGCATGCCGTCGGGGTAACGCCACCCCCGCAGCGGCGTGGTCCCCATCTGGTTGAGGTGATCCCTCAGCACGACGACCGTCCCCGGCGACAACTCGGGCACGAGGGCGCCGACAGCTGCCGTGAGCACCATCGTGTCGCCCCCCAACGCCTGGACCAGCCGCGGCAGCAGGGCGGGCACGTCCATACCGTGTCCCTCGTAGAAGTGCACGCGGCCGAAGAAGGCCGCCACCGGCACCCCGGCGAGCCGCCCGAGCACGAGACGGCCCGCGTGGCCCGGAACGCCGGTCGGCGGGCAACCCGGGCAGGTCGGTGAACCCGAAGCTCGCCTCCTCCTCCAGGGCGTCGCCGAGCGCGGGCCCGAGCCCGGAGCCCAGGACCACGCCCGCGCGGGGCACCAGCTCCGTCACCCGGCGCACGACCACGGCGCCCCGCTGCGCGAGGTCGTCGGACGGCCCGGGCAGGGCGCTCGTGCCCACCTAGGCTCCCGCCAGGGCGGCCTTCAACCGGTCGATGACCACCACCGGCGTCGGGTCGACCCCGCGGTGGAGCCCGACGTACACGCTCGCGAAGTCCCCGACGATCACGAGCGACATCAACCGCGCCAACGCCGAGTGACCGGCCCCGCGCACCTCCGCGTTCTCCATGCCCGCCGCGCGCGCGATCTCGTAGGAGAGCCCGAACCGCTGCGCGATCTCGGGGTGCTCGCCGTCGTGGCGTAGGGAGATCAGGGAGAAGTCATGTCCGTAGGGCTGGGTCCACCCGACGACCTCGTTGTGGTCCAGCTCGGACATCGACGACCAGAACGCGGGGATCTTGCCGTTCTCGTTCATCTGGGTCTTCCACCGCATCGCGGCCACGGCGCCGATCCCCTCGGCGCCCCAGATCATCGGCACCTTGTCGTGGATCCGCGCCGCGAGCGCCTTCGCGGGATTCCGGTCCTGTCCGGCGCCCGGGCCGAGTCGCTCGGCGAGCGTGGAGAGTTCGGCCACGGCCTCGTCGACGTCGCCGGCGAGACCGGGGAGCAAGCCCATCGCTTCGAGGGCCCCGAGCGCCGCGAACCCTAGGTGTCCGAGGGCGGCGCGCGGTTGCGACCCGGCCGGCACCGACACCACCGGCGACCCGGCCTCCGCCGCCTCGGCGGCCAGGGTGCCGCCGGACGTCACGCAGAGGACGCGGCACCCTCGTGCGCGCGCCTCGCGGAACGCGGAGAGCGTCTCGGAGGTGTTCCCCGAGTAGGAGGAGACCACCACGAGCGTGTGGGGCCCTGCGTACGCCGGCAGTTCGTGGCCGCGGTTCACGTCGACGGGGACCCCGAGCCGGTCGCGGAACACCGTGCGGAGCACGTCCCCCGAGACGGCGGAGCCGCCCATGCCGCAGAAGGTGACCGCCGTTGCGCCCTCCGCAGACGGAAGCTCGAGGGCCACGGCTGCGTCGTACGCCGCGCGGCAGTCATCCGGCAGGCCGGCGACCGCCCCCAGCATGTCCGCCGGTGTCGAGGGCACGCAGCGCCTCGACGTTGTCCAGGTCGATCACCGGCCGCCCCCGGGTTTCTCGGCCTCGTCGATCAGCATCACCGGGATGTCGTCGCGCACCGGATAGCGGTACCCGCACACGGTGCAGACGATCACCTGCTTCGGCCTCGTGGTACTCCACGTCGCCGCGGTCGTTCGGACACACGAGGATCTCGAGCAGCTCTGCGTCAACGGCCATCGTTCCACTCCCTCTCCACGGACCGGTGCACCGGCCGCATCAGCATCAGCGCTCGGCGCCGGGGCCAGACCCCCTGATCAGGGCGAGGACCTCGGCCGTCTTCTCCTCGAGCAGCGCGGGCGTCCGCGCCTCCACGTTGAGGCGCAGCAGCGGCTCGGTGTTGGACGCGCGCACGTTGCACCACCAGTCGTCGAACTCTACCGTGAGCCCGTCCAGCCGGTCCTGGCGGCCATCGGCCAGCGCCGCGGCGACCTCCTCGATCTTGGCGTGTTGGTCCTCGACGCGTGAGTTGATCTCGCCCGAATCCGCGTAGCGCTTGAGCGGCGCCAGCAGCTCGGACAGCGGGACCTCGGCCGCGGACAGCTCACCGAGCGCGACCACGGCCGCGATCAGCCCCGAGTCGGCCCGGTAGTTCTCGCGGAAGTAGTAGTGCCCCGAATGCTCACCGCCGAAGATCGCACCCGTCTCGGCCATCACCTGCTTGATGAAGGAGTGCCCGACGCGGGTGCGCACGGGGATCCCTCCGTTCTCCCTGATCACCTCGGGGACGGTCCACGAGCAGATCAGGTTGTGCACGATCTTCGCCCCCGGCTCGCGGCGGAGCATCGCCTCGGCGACGAGCGCGGTGAGGATCGAGCCGCTCACGTCCTGCGCCCGCTCGTCGATCAGGAAGACACGATCGGCGTCCCCGTCGAAGGCGAGGCCGACATCCGCCTCGTGCTCGAGCACGGCCGCCTTCAGGTCCCGCTGGTTCTCCGGATCGATCGGGTCGGCTGGATGGTTGGGGAACGTGCCGTCCAGCTCGGGGTAGAGATGGTGCAGCGCCACGGGCAGCCGCGCCATCACGGCGGGCACCACCAGGCCGCCCATCCCGTTGGCGGTGTCCGCCACGACGACGAGGGGGCGCATCGCGGCAACGTCGACGAACGAGAGCACGTGCTCGACGTATGCATCCAGCAGGTCGCGCGTCGAGACGGAGCCCGGACTCGCGACCGGGGGACGGTCCCCGGCCTCCACCAGGTCGCGGATCTCGCGCAGGCCTGACTCCTCCCCCACGGGCTTCGCGCCGGCCAGGCAGAACTTCAGCCCGTTGTACTGCTTGGGGTTGTGGCTCGCGGTGAGCATGATGCCGGGCAGATCCTGCGAGCCGCTGGCGAAGTAGAGGAGGTCCGTGGACGCGAGACCGATATCGACGACGTCGACCCCGCGCGAGGTGGCCCCCTCCGCGATGGCGGCCGCGAGCTCGGGCGACGAGAGCCGGCAGTCGCGACCCAACAGGATCGCCGGCGCGCCCGACCACTCGGCGAACGCCGCGCCGATCCGGCGCGCGAGGTCCGCGTCCAGCTCGTCGGGAACGACGCCGCGGACGTCGTAGGCCTTGAAGATGCGACTGAGATCGGCTGACATGGTCGTCAGCCTACGGAGTGAGTGCCGGAGACGTCAGGCGCGGAGGCTACTTCTGGACGACGAGGCCGATGACGGAGGACAGCGGCACCTCTTCGCCGTCCTTGAACCACCACTTCGCCTCGCAGTGGTGACACGTCGCGAAGGCGAGGTCCCGCCCGCCCACGTTCATCGAGATCTTGATGAGATCGCCGACCTTGCAGTCCGGGCACGTGGGGTTGTTCGCCATGGGCATAGTTTCGTCCTCGCACGGCCGCGGAGCCAATAGCACACGGCGACCATTTCGCTGGGCACGGCGGGCGCCCCGCCGCATGGGCCTCCGAGGTGCTCACCGCCCCCATCCGGGGGACGCCGAGTCCCATACCCGCGCCCCCTCCTCCGTCGAAGGGCGTGGGCCGTTGGTCTGGGTCTCAACCTGTGAGCGCCGCGGGGACCGCTGCACGGTGGTCGCTCACCGTCCACCCCACGGGCGGGGTCATCCGTTCGACGTGCTCACGACAGAGATCCAGGAGGTTCCGGTCGCGCTCGGCGAGCAGATCCCCGATCACCACCTCGCGCTCCGCGTAGCGGAGGGAGACGGTGGCCACGGGCTCGGCGGCGCATCGCATCTTGGCGCACGTTCGCATCGAGCGCAGGGTAGATCACATGCCTGTGATTTCCAAGTACCGATCGGAGGAGATCGGGCCGTGCGAGGGTCGACGGATCAGTACGGGCGATGCCCGATGATCAACACGTGGGTGCCCACCGGCACCAGCGGGTAGAGCTGCTCCACGTCCTCGTTCAGCATCCGGATGCACCCGTGCGACTCGTAGTGGCCGATCGAGGGCCGCTCGCTGGGGCTCGTCCCGTGGATCCTGATCAGGCCCGGCGCCGTGATGTAGAGCGCGCGGCTGCCCATGGGGTTGTCGGGGCCGCCGGGAACGACGAGCGGAGCACCCGAGGCCCAACCGTCGGGAGCGGGGTTGTACCAGGTGGGGTTCTCAGCCTTCCGGTCCACGATCCAGTCGCCCGCGGGGGTCACCCAGGGTGGCTTGGCCGTGGCAACGTGGAAGGTGCGCTGGATGTCGAACCCGTCGTAGAGGTACAGCATGTTCTGATCCACACGCACGACCACGGTGGGACCGAGTTGGCCCTCCGTGACCTTCGGCGCCACGGATCGCATCGGGAGCCGAACCGACGTGCGCTGGGCGGCCAGGGAGCTGCGCAGCAATGTGGCGGCCGCTGCCGCGTTGAGGGCGCGGCCATCCTTGGGCTTGACGACGATCAGCCGCTCCCCGTCGGTGGTCAGATGGGCATCGACCGGATTCACGGCCACCTGCTTGGCGACCTCACCCACGAACCCCCCGACGCCACCCGCGCCGGCATAGGCGAGGTCGATGTCCTGGTCAACCGGTTCGGAGCGGAAGCGGTGCCAGAACCGTGAGACGACGCCCATCGAGTCGTTCAGTGCGAGCGCCTTGCCGACGGCGTCGGCCACGCCCGCCCGCTGCCCGAGCTGCTGGGGCGTCACGGTCCAGCTCCGGTCGCCGGCGGTGACGGTCATCGTCGCGCCGAGGTGCACGGCGGCGCCCCCGCGGACCGCTGCGATGGCCTCACCCCGGGTCATCCCACCCACGTCGACGCCCGCGATCGTGACGCCAGGCAGGATGCGATCCGCATGGGCAGACTCGTAGCGGTACGCCGAGAACGCGGCGCCTCCGAGGGCGAGCACCAAGACGCCGACGACGACGCCGACGATGGCGACCGCACGCAGACGACGTTTGCGGATGTGCTTTCCTTGGGCCATGGGGTCCGGAACCTATCGAGGCGGGTTCCGCAGATGATACGGCACCGAGGCGCGTGCAGCCTGTCGCCCGACCGGGGGCTTCGGGAGGGGTCTACGCCCTACGGTGTCAACGGTACGGGTACCCCTGCCGCGAGCGCGTAACCGGCGATGCCCTCGGCTCCCAGCGATGTCGATGCCCCGAGCGCGACGATGGGTCCTCCGTCCGTCGTGACGAGCACGCTTGCGGACGGGACCGACGCGAGGAACCCGGCGGGCGCGCCTGCGGTGGACGCGGGAGGAACCGTGACGGTGACATCGCCCGCAGGGGCGCCGCCCGTGGGGGCGAGGAGATGGAGCGTGACGCGCACGGGATCGCTACCCGGGTTCACCAATACGAGCCCCGGATAGGCCGGCTGTCCCGCCACGGTCGGCGTCACGATCCAGGCGGTTGCCGGAGCTGTGACCCCGGAGGTGGCTCCCGGGTCGCTGGAGCGGCCGGAGGCGCGAAGGCCGGCCACGATCTGGGTCTCGCCCTGCGTCTGGATATCGGCCGCCGCGGGTCCGGCCGTGATCACCGGGTAGACAGCTGCGGTCTGCGGCTGCTGTGACGCCCCGACGAGGCCGGGCAGCGGCGCCGGACCATCCTTCGAGAAGAGCGTGCCACCGAACGTCGCTCCGGCATCGCCCGGCACGGTCACCTCGAGCTGCGCCTGCCCCGCTCCGGCGCCCAACGGGAGGTAGGCCTGGCTCGAGGTGGCCGGCCAGCCGAGCGCGCTGCGCACCCCGTAGCGATCGTCGATCCCCAGCGACGCCACCGCGACCCGTCCGGTCGAGACCTCCACGGAAGCGGTGAGCGCCTCCTCTCCCAGTGCCTTCTTCGCGAGCGGGATCGCGAGGCTGCGGTACGGCTGGATGGTCAGATCCGTGAGATCTGAACGACGGATGGGAGCGCCTCGATCGGCGGTGAACAGCACCACGCTCAGGACCGCATCGGCGCCGAACGGGTTCATGACGACCAGGTCGGCTTCCTGCCCCCGCTGCGTGGTGTTGTCGGGGGCGTACCACTGCGTCGAGGCTCGGGCCGCGCACGGCTCGGCGCCCACTCCGCTGGAGCGGGTGAGCCAGCCTGCCGCGATCCATCCTCCGAAGTACTCCACGAAGGTCGAGGCGGAGCGATCGGGCGCCGCAACCTGCTGGGCGACCTCGCCGCCCGCCGGAACCGTGACCGAGACCGGGGCTCCGTCGCCGTCCGCGGTGAGCCCCGTGAGCCGCGCGGTCACGTCCTGGGTGCCGGGGTTGGCGAGGAAGACCGTGGCGTGCCAGCCGTCGCCCCCGCCATGCGGGCAGTACCAGGCACCGGAGGGAGCCTGTCCGGGCGTGACCGGGTCGGGCGTGGCCGGTCCCAGACGACCGAACCCCAGCCCGACCAGGACGGCGATGCCCACCATCGTGACCGCGAGCACGCCCTGCCCGCGCGCCCTCATCGAGCCACCGGCTTCCTCGTGATCCAGAGCGCCGCGAGCCATATCAGGCCCAGCAACAGCGTTTCGATGGTCCGGGGCAGCTGGGAGCCGTAGCGGACCTCGACGGGTCCGGTCGTGTCCGTGAAGGCCGTGGCCCACCCGAAGGATCGCTGGGGTTCGGCGTCCGACCCCTCGAGCGACCAGGCGCCGTCGTATTCCGTGGACAACGCCACCAGCCCGTCGCGAGAGGGCCCGTTCCACCCGCCTTCGGTGGGATCCATCGGCGCGCTCTTGACGTGGCCGAGCGCCGCGGTCGCGGCCGGAGTGCCGGCGAGGATGAGCTTCGTCTGTGCCGCGGTCGCATCCATGACGGCAGCGGGCGGGATCTGTGCCGCGTTGCGGAAGATCACCAGACCCGCCGCCGGGACCAGATCCAGGTCGACCTGTTCCTCGAGCTGATCGAGGGCGAGCGGAGGCAACTGGCCCTCCGCGGCCACCACGAAGCGGACCCCGAACGGGGCGAGGAGGGCACCGGCGTGATCGGAGGTGCCGGAGAGCACCTCGTCGAGGGCCTCTTGCAGCGCGACCTGCCCCGAGCCCACGAGCGGTCGCGCCGTGTCGAGCGCCGTGGTGCCACCGCGATCGGTGAGCGCGTACCGGAGGGACGCGTCGCCGGCCGGTACGACCGCATCCGGGTCGCCCCCGGGAGCGGGGAACGGCTGAGCGTCATCCGCCCCGATCCACAGCACGCGGAAGTCCCCCTTGGAGGCGCTGTCGACCACGGCCCACGCCGCGGGGATCTGATCGGGGCCGCCGACGGCCCATCCGCCGACCATCGCGGCTGACGCCTGCAGGAGGAGCCCGAGGCCGAGCACGCCGGTCAGCAGGGCGGTGCCGATCTGTCGCAGGCCGAACGACTCGCGCCCGAGACCCGTCAGCACCGACGCCAGCCCGTAGGCGACGAGGGTCGCCTCACCGACCGCGGCCAGCGCGCCGTACGCGAGCGGGTTCGATACGACGCGGGGGAGGTAGCCCGCTGCCGACGACCACGATAGGGCGAGCCCTGCGAGCGTCATCAGCGCGGCCCGGAACGCCCGGATCCGGTACGCGGGGCCGACGAGCGCGAACGCGAGCGCTGCCGCGATGGGCAGGAACGCCGCGATGACCCAGGTGCCCGGCCCGGGACCGAAGGCCAGGCGCGCGAGGTCGGCGATGTCGGTGGTCCCCACGTATGAAGTGAAGGCCGCGCCACCCCCGGCAAGGAGCGTGGGTACGAACGGGAGCAACAGCACGGCGGCGGCGGCCAACGACGCGAGGGAGAGCACGAGACCCCGGCCCTTCTCCGGCGCGGTGATGAGCTGCACCACCACGATCACCACGATCGCCAGCATGGCCCCCGGCAGGAAGGCCATCAGCACCGCGAAGGTGACCCCGACGCCGACGACGAATCGCCATCGACCGTCCGGCGGCTCCTCGGGGCCGAACGCCACCTCGAGGCGCTCCGAGGCGGCGGGGAGCACCGCCAACGCGAGGAGGAGGTCGAGCCGCCCCTGTGAGAAGGACCAGAGCAGGATCGCGGAGGCCCCGTAGGCGCCGGCCGCGACCACCGACGGGCCGGGACGACCGGTCAGTCGGACCGCTGCCCGATACATCAGGACGGCCGCGAGGAGCGGGCCGCCCGCGAGCATCGCCTTCTGTGCGAGCGACGTGCTCCCGAGGAGGAGCGTCGCGAGCGCGCCCATCGCGCCGAGGGCCGGGCTCGCGGCGAGGGTCCCACCCAACGGCGTGGTCCGGAACGCGGAGTCGAGCTCGCCGAAGAACCCGGACACCTTGGCCGGGAACGCGGGCAGCACGCCTCCGGCCAGGGCGCCGGGTCCGACCAGCCCTCGGACCGCCACCAGGCCGACCACGATGCCGACGAACGAACCCACGATGACCGGGTGCGCTCCCACGAGCGAGGCGGTGCGGTCTCGCAGACGTCTCCCGACGGGCTGGCCCTCGTCACCTTGCTCGATCTCACGCTGTTCCTCGAGGATCCGCTCGGCCGTCTGGAACCAACGAGGGAGCCGTAGCCCTGCGGACTCCATGAACCGCTTGAGCTTGCGATCCTTCACGCGCCGCGCCTTCTGCGCCGAGCGCCGCAGCGACAAGGTGCCTCGCAGATGGGTCACGTTCCATCCCCAGGCCGCGAGCAGGTCGTAGGCCTCCTCGAAGCGACGGGCGAGCACGAGGTAGAGGAGTCGGACGAGGGCGAGGCCGAGCGAAAGCGGTACCACCCAGATGACGTTCAGCAGCGAGTAGTTCTTCAACACCGCGGCCAGCGCGGCCCGGTCTTCCTCGTAGCGCGGGCTGTGCCGCTCGGCGCTCGACGCATCGACGGGATCGGCCGCACGGTGGCGCACGCGGGCGAGAGGTGTCATCAGCACGCGGAACCCCGCGATCCGGGCGCGCCAGCAGAGGTCGAGCTCGGCGTGAGGGCCCGCGACCCGCTCGTCGAAGACCCCGATCCGGTGCCAGGCGGCACGCGAGATCAGCATCGCTGCCGACGAAACGGCCAGCACCTCCAGCACCCGGTCGAACTGACCCTGGTCGATCTCCCCAGGTTGCAGCGGCGAGTAGGGGTGCCCGAAGCGATCCGCGGAGCGACCGACATCGCGGAGCTCGCGAGGATCCTCCCAGTCGACGACCTTCGCTCCCACGATCCCGATCCGATCGACGCCCTGGATCGCGGCGGCCTCCACCAGGCGTGTCACGCCGTCCGGATCTAGCGCGGCATCGTCGTGGAGCACCAGGATGAAGTCGGCCTCGTCGGCGACAGGCAGCGCGTAGGCCGCCCTGAGCGCCCCCGCCGCACCCTCGTCCTCGGGGAGCGTCACGACGCGCCGCTCGCCGAGTGCCCTCTCCAGCAACGCGCGCGACCCGTCGGTCGAAGCGTTGTCGACAGCGAGGACGGCAAGCCGAGGGTAGGTCTGCGCGGCGAGTGCGGACAGGCTCTCGCGGAGCCAATCGGCCGCGTCATGCACGATCAGGACGACGAGGACGGAGGGCACGCGCTGCGTGGGGGCTTCGGTAGCGGATTGGGTCATGCGAGGACTGTTCCTTGCGCGGCGCCGAGGCTAGCACGCCCCCGGTCCGAGACAGCGGAAGGGGGGCGCGTACGCCCCCCTTCGTACCGTGCGAGACGGATGCTCAGCGCTTGCGTGCGGCTGGCTTCCTGGCCGCAGGCTTGCGAGCCGCGGTCTTCTTGCGCGCGGTGGTCTTCTTGCGCGCCGCAGGCTTGCGAGCCGCGGTCTTCTTGCGCGCCGTGGTCTTCTTGCGCGCCGCAGGCTTGCGTGCGGCCGTCTTCTTGCGCGCCGCGGTCTTCTTGCGCGCCGCGGTCTTCTTGCGCGCCGCGGTCTTCTTGCGCGCCGCGGTCTTCTTGCGCGCCGCAGGCTTGCGTGCGGCCGTCTTCTTGCGCGCGGCGGTCTTCTTGCGCGCCGTGGTCTTCTTGCGCGCCGCAGGCTTGCGGGCGGCCGTCTTCCGTGCGGCCGGCTTACGCGCGGTCGTCTTCTTCCTCGCCGCGGGCTTCTTACGAGCCGCGGTCTTCTTGGCCATTGCCATGCTGCCCCCTTTCGGAACTTCCAGGTTCACATCAGGACGCCATGCGCTTCAGGCGTCGGCGCTCCCGTTCGCTCATCCCGCCCCAGACCCCGTAACGTTCGTCGCGGCGAAGGGCGTAGTTCAGGCACTCGATGCGGACGGGGCACTCACTGCAGATCCGCTTGGCCTCCCTCGATGAGCCTCCCTTCTCGGGGAAGAAGATCTCCGGGTCGTAGTCGCGACACCGCGCACGTTCTTGCCAAGGGATGTAGTGATGCACCGTTCAGTCTCCCCCCGAAATCACAACCGTGTGATTCTGAGGGAAGAACGTCCTCGCTGACAAGCCCTAAGCGAGGAAGTTCTCTGCCTCATCCCTCGTCCTCCCTCCATGCTCCCGTGCGTTCGCGCAGGTGACAAGGGGTTTTCGAAGGAATCTTGGTGGTCAATCACATTGACGAGAAAGGTCAAGTCGATTGACCGACAACCCCCATCAGGCGGGGTTCCACGCGTTCGTACGTCGTCGAGCGCACCGCCGGGACGCGTCCGATCGCGCGGATCGCGTCATCGAACTGCTCGGGCGTCATCAAGATCCCCCACTCGGCGCCGGCCATCCTGCTGATGGTTTCCTCCATCAGCGTGCCACCGAAATCGTTCGCGCCCGCGCGCAGGATCGACTGGCATGCCGCCACACCGAGCTTCACCCAGGAGACCTGGATGTTCGGGATCAGGCCGTCGAGCATGATCCGCGCCAGGGCGTGCATCCGGAGGTTGTCCTCGAACGTCGGACCGGGCCTCGCCTTGCCCGCCAAGTAGATCGGCGCGTTCTGGTGCACGAACGGCAGCGGCACGAATTCCGTGAAGCCGCCCGTATCCGATTGGATCCGCGCGAGCCGTCGGAGGTGCGCGACCCAGTGCGGGGGCGCGTCCACGTGACCGAACATGATGGTCGAGCTGGAGCGGATACCCAGGCCATGGGCGGTGCGGACGATCTCCTCCCAGGCGTCGGCGGGAAGCTTCCCCTTCGTGAGCACCCACCGCACCTCGTCGTCGAGGATCTCCGCGGCGGTGCCGGGGATCGTTCCGAGGCCGTGCGCCTTCGCCTCGCTGAGGAACTCCTCGTAGGAGATCCCCAGCTTGGTCGATCCGTTCATGATCTCCATCGGGCTGAAGGCGTGGACGTGGATCGCCGGCACGCGCGCCTTCACGGCGTCGAGGAGATCGAGATAGAAGGCGCCGGGGAGATCGGGGTGGATCCCCCCTGCATGCACACCTCGCTGGCGCCCCAGTCCCACGCTTCCTCGACGCGGTCGGCGACCTCTTCCAGCGTGAGCGTGTAAGACTCGGCGTCCCGTTCGCGCTGGGCGAAGGCGCAGAAGCGGCAGCCCACGTAGCACACGTTCGTGAAGTTCAGGTTGCGGTTGATCACGTACGTGACGTCGTCCCCGACGGCCTCGGCGCGCAAGCCGTCGGCCACCGCGCAGAGCGCATCCAGCGCGGGGCCCTCCGCGCGGAAGAGCGCGAGCGCCTGTTCGTCACGCAGCGGGCGGTGCCGCTCGGCCGCGCGGAGGGCGTGCTTGATGTCCTCGTCGAGACGGGCGGGCGGGATGCGTTCCGCTTGCCAGGCGCGCGTCACATCGAGGGCATCGAAGTCGCCATAGACCTCGAGCGCATCCTCGCGCAGCCCCGCGCCGGCGGCCTTCGTGAAGGTCAGCGCGATCTGCCTCGGCTTCCACCGGACGTCCGGATCCTGCCACGCGACCGGCTCCGGGCTCATCCCCTCCTCCGCGCGGCCGTCGGCACCCATCAGCGCCGAGACCGGACCGCGCATCTTCCCGGCGAGGTACGGGTCCGCCCGGGTGGCGAACTCCGGATAGATCGTGAGGCGCTCGCGGAGGTCCTTGCCGCGGGCCGCGGTGGTTGCGGCGAGTGCCTCGATCGTGGGCCATGGCTTCTCCGGGTTCACGTGATCGGGCGTGAGGGGCGAGACGCCGCCCCAGTCATCGATGCCGGCGTCGAGCAGACGCAGCTGTTGGTCGGGGTCGCTCAGGTTGGGTGGAGCCTGGAGGTGCATCCGGGGACCCAGGATCACGCGTGCCGCGGCCACGGCCGCGAGGAACTCGTCGGCACCCGGCTCCGGAGCATCCTGCATCGCAGTGCCGGCCTTGGCGCGGAAGTTCTGGACGATGACCTCCTGCACGTGGCGGTATCGACGATGCACGTCGCGGATCGCGAGGACGGATGCGGCGCGCTCGCTCGCGGTCTCGCCGATCCCCACGAGGATGCCCGTGGTGAAGGGGACGGCCAGGCGGCCCGCATCCTCGATCGTGCGCAGGCGCACGGCCGGCACCTTGTCGGGCGATCCGAAGTGCGGGCCGCCCTTGGCGGAGAGTCGCTCGGAAGCGGTCTCGAGCATGATCCCCATCGAGGCCGAGACGTGCTTCAGCCGAGCGAGCTCCTCGTAGGTCATCACGCCCGGGTTCAGATGCGGGAGCAGTCCCGTCTCCTCGATCACGCGGATGGCCACGGCGCGGACGTAGTCGAGCGTCGAACCGTAGCCGCGTTCCTCGAGCCACGCGCGGGCGACCGGATAGCGGTCCTCCGGGCGGTCACCCAGCGTGAAGAGCGCCTCCTTGCAGCCCATCGCACGCCCTGCGCTGGCGATCGCGACCGCTTGCTCCGGCGTGAGGAAGGGCGCGTCGAGCTTGGCCGGGGGCTTGGCGAACGTGCAGTAGTGGCAGTGATCCCGGCAGAGCATCGTGAGCGGGATGAACACCTTGCGCGAATAGGTCACGACGTCGCCGTGGCCGAGGTCGCGCAGGCGGGCCGCGAGCTCCATCAGCCGCTCGAGGTCGGGGCCCCGCGCTTGCATCAGGGCCTCGGCCTCGTCGAGCGCGAGCGTCTTGCCGGCCTCCGCCCGGGCCAGGGCCCGTCGGAGCCGGTGCGGGGTCCCCTCGGGCATGTCGGCGAGCCTACTACGCTGTACGGCGATGAAGGTCGTCGCACTGGCAGGGGGCATCGGAGCGGGCAAGTTCCTGCGGGGACTCGTCCGCGTGGTGCCCGGGGACGACCTCACCGTGATCGTGAACGTGGCCGACGACTACGACGTCCACGGCCTCCGCGTCTCCCCCGACCCCGACTCGGTCACGTACTGGCTCGGCGGCGTCTTCGACCGCGAACGCGGGTGGGGTCGGCGTGAGGAGACGTTCCGCACCACGCAGGAGCTGCGGGCCCGCGGCGCGGAGCAGTCGTGGTTCAACCTCGGCGACCTCGATCTCGCGACGCACCTCATGCGCACGGACCTCCTCGCCCGCGGCGCGACGATGTCGCAGGTGACGGCGCGGATCGCGACGCACTTCGGCGTGACGGCGCGGCTGCTGCCGGCGACCGACGACCGGATCGCCACGCGGATCGATGCGGTGGACCCGTCCACGGGCGAGGAGCTCGATCTGCACTTCCAGGAGTACTGGGTGGCCCGGCACGCCGCCGACCACGTCAAGGGCGTGCGCTACGAGGGCGCGGCCTCGGCCCGGCCGGCGCCGGGCGTCGTGGACGCGCTCGCACGCGCCGACGCCGTCGTCCTGTGTCCGTCGAACCCGGTCGTGTCGATCGGTCCGATCCTGGCGGTTCCCGGGATCCGGGCGGCGGCCGTGTCGCGACGCCCCGTCGTCGCCGGGGTGAGCGGCATCGTGGGCGGCGCTCCGGTCTCGGGGATGGCGGACAGACTGATGCCCGCCGTCGGCCTCGAGGTGACCGCGGCCGGCGCCGCCGCGGCGTACACGGACCTGCTCGGCGGGTGGGTGCTCGACGAGGTGGATCGTGACCTCGAGCCGCGGGTGGCAGCCAGCGGGATCCGCACGGCCGTGACCGACACCCTGATGACCGACGACGACCGCGCCGAGGCGCTCGCGCGCGTGGCCCTGGATCTGGCCCTCGCGTGAGCGTCGAGATCCACCCGCTCACGGGACTGCCCGAGGTGCGTCCGGGTGACGACCTCGCCGCCCTGCTCGCGCCCGCCCTTCGGCAGCTCGGCGCACGCGACGGCGATGTCGTCGCCGTGACGCAGAAGATCGTCTCCAAGGCGGAGGGCCGCCTCGTGCCCGGCGACGACCGGGCTGAGGCCGTGATACGGGAAACCCGCCGCGTCGTGGCTCGACGCGGGGAGCTCGTGATCGCGGAGACGGCGCACGGGTTCGTCTGCGCCAACGCCGGCGTGGACGCCTCCAACGTGGAGGCGGGGACACTGGCCCTGCTGCCCGAGGATCCGGACGGGTCCGCAGACGCGATGCGGGCACGCCTGCGCGCGCAGCTCGGCGTCGACCTCGGCGTCGTGATCACCGATACCTTCGGCCGCGCCTGGCGCACGGGCCTCGTGAACGTCGCGATCGGATGCGCCGGTCTCCCCGCGGTCGTGGACCTGCGCGGCGCGACGGATCAGCACGGGCGCGAGCTCGAAGCGACGATCGTGGCGCTCGCCGACGAGGTGGCGGCGGCGAGCGGACTGGTGATGGCGAAGGATGCACGCATCCCCGCCGCCCTCGTCCGCGGGGTGGATCGGGCCTCGGCGCCGGATGCACCGGCCTCCGCGCTCGTGCGTCCACCCGAGGAGGACCTGTTCCGCGAGTCGCCGCTACAGGCGCTCCACGCGCGCCGCACGATCCGCGCGTTCGCTCCAGATGGGGTGCCGCGGGACGCGCTGGAAGAGGCCGTGCGGGTCGCGTGCACGGCTCCCGCGCCCCACCACACGCGGCCGTGGCGGTTCACGGTGCTCGAGAGCGAGCCCGCCAAGCGCGCGCTGCTGGCCGCGATGGCGGAGGCGTGGCGTGCGGACCTGCGCGCCGACGGCACGGACGAGGACGTGATCGCGCGACGGATCGCGAGGAGCGACGCCGTGCTCGGCGCCGCGCCGGTCCTGATCGTGCCATGGCTGAGCTTCGCCGGCGCCCACCGTTACGTGGATGCGGACCGGGCCCACGCCGAGCAGGAGATGTTCCTCCTGTCGGGCGGCGCCGCGATCCAGACCCTGCTGCTCGCGCTGCACGCACAGGGACTGGCCAGCTGCTGGATCTCCTCGACGCTCTTCTGCCAAGACGAGGCGCGGGCCGCGCTCGGTGTGGACGAGCGCTGGTTCGCCCTCGGCACGGTGGCCTGCGGACGGATGGCGCCCGACGGCGCGCCACCGGCCCGTCCCCCGATCGACCTGGGGGACGTCGCGAGCTTCCGGTAAGGAGGGTGCGACGCCCGCTACGCCAACAGCCCGTGGAAGAAGTACCAGGCGAAGATCGCCGCCACGAAGTACATCAACGGATGGACCTCACGCCACTTCCCCTGCAGGACCTTGATCACGGTGAACGAGAGGAACCCGGCCCCCACGCCGTTCGTGATCGAGTAGGTGAAGGGCATCATCACGATCGTGAGGAGCGCTGGGATCCCGAGCCCCGGATCGCGCCAGTCGATGGCCGTGACCCCCTGCATCATGAAGTAGCCCACGATCACCAGCACGGGCGCGGTCGCCTCCGGCGGGATGATGCCGGCGATCGGCGAGAAGAACACCGCCAGCAGGAAGAGCGCCCCCACCACGATGGAGGCGAGTCCCGTCCTGGCGCCCTCCCCGATCCCGGCGGCGCTCTCGATGTAGGTGGTGTTGGACGACGCCGACATCGCGCCGCCGACGGCTGCCGCGAGACCGTCGACGAAGAGCACCCGCTTCATGCCCGGCAGCTTGCCCTCCTCGTCGAGGAGGCCCGCCTCCTCCGCGAGCCCGACGGCCGTTCCCATCGTGTCGAAGAAGTCCGAGAGCATCACCGCGAGGATCGCGGCGCTCGCCGTCGCGAAGCCGAGCACCTGGAACACCCCGAAGTTGAAGTTGCCGATCAACGAGAAGTCCGGCGTCGACAGGACCTTCGAGGGGAGCTGCGCGACGCCTGGTCCCACCGCATCCCAGATCGCCTTGTCGCCCCACCCGATGTTCATCACCATCGCGAAGAGCGTCGTGAGCAGGATCCCGATCAGCAACGCGCCCTTGGTCTTGCGCGCGACGAGCGCCGAGGTGATCGCGAGTCCCACCACGAACGTGAGGACCCGCAGCGTGGCGAGATGCGACGCGATCACGACAGGGGTGGCGTCGTTGCCGAGGATGACGATGCCACCGTTGTGCAGCCCGATGATCGCCAGGAACAGACCGATACCGATGCCGATCGCTCGCTTCAGGTCCATCGGGATCGCGTCCAGGATCGCGCTGCGGAGGCCGGTGAGCACGAGGACGGAGATCACGAGGCCTTCGATGACGATCACACCCATCGCCTGCTCCCACGTGAGGCCGAGGGTCGCGACGAGGGTGAACGTGACGAACGCGTTCAAGCCGAGCCCGGCGGCGATCGCGAACGGGTAGTTCGCGTAGAGGCCCATCGCGATCGTCATGACCCCGGCGGCGAGCGCCGTCACCGTGAGGACGGGAGCGAAGCCGAGGCTCTGCCCGTTGACGTCCTTCACGCTCCCGAGGATGGCGGGGTTGAGGAACAAGATGTAGGCCATCGTGAGCCAGGTCGCCAGGCCGGCGAGCAGTTCGGTGCGCAGCGTCGACCCGCGCTGGGAGATCTTGAAGAATCCGTCGAGCCCACCCGGGTCGCCCACGTGCACGACATCGTTACCGGTCTTGGCATCGGTCTGCGCCACGGTCCGCCCCTCTCCCGGCCACGCGGCGGTGGCCGACCGGAACCCTCGGGGAAGACGCCCGCAGGATAGGGGTGTCTCTACATCCCGTGCAACCGCCCCTCGTTCGGTACGCTTTCCTAGCTACCCGCACCTCGGGCAGCCCGCCCCCGATCCAGGAGACCCTCCACCGTGTCGAAGCAGACAGACCCCGGCCGCAAACTCACGAAGGCCGAGAAGAAGGAAGAGGCTCGGCTCGAGCGCGAGCGGATCCAGCAACAGATGGCCGCGCGCAACCGCAACCGACGGATCGGGACGGTGCTGATCGCCCTGGCCCTCGTCGTGGTCGTGGTGGTGATCTTCGTCGTCAAGCCGGGAGGGGGCAGCGCCGGCGACCTGGCGACGCCGGAGGCGCTGTTGGCGAAGGCGGCCGACGACGCGAAGGCGGCCGGGTGCACCGCCGTGCAGGAGACCCCCAACTACTCGGACGCCCCGGGCGCCGACCCCGATATCGACCACGCCCACATCGGGTCCACCACGGCGCCCACCGCTCCGCCCCTTTCCACCTACCCCACGATCCCTCCGGCATCGGGACCGCACGACCCCACGCCGGCCGGGGCGGGCGTCTACGAGCGCCCCCCGGACATCTACTCGGCGATCCATTCCTTGGAGCACGCCGGTGCCATCATCTGGTACGCCCCCTCGGCGGCCGACACGGACGAGGTGAAGGCGATCCGCGCCTTCTACTCCCAGACGGACAACGTCGGACAGTCCAAGGTGATCGTGGCCCCCTACGACTTCCCCGACCAAGGTGAACAGGGCTCGCTGCCCTCCGGCGTGCAGATGGCGTTGGTCGCGTGGCACCGCCTGCAGACGTGCGCGGCACCGAGCCTCGCGGCCGCGTTCGACTTCACGTCGCAGTACGCGAACACGTACCCCGACCGGAAGTACATCGGGGTGGCGCGCGAGCCCAACTCCACGATGTAGCAAGAGCACGCATGGCCAAGAAGAAACGCAAGCCCCGCGCGCGATCCGGATCGGGATCGGGGACCGCGCGATCGAACGGCTCGCCTCCCCAGACGGCCGCGAGCCGGCAGGAGCGGAAGGAACGGGCCCGCAACGCCAAGGAGGCTGAGCGGAAGCGACAGGCGCGCAACGCCGCCTTCCGCCGTGCCGGCATCTTCGCGGTCGTCGGACTGGTCTCGTTCGGCGTCCTCTGGTACCTCCAGCGCGCCCCGGGCGCCGGCGCGATCCCCGCCGCGGCGGTCGCCACGGCGTCGGCCGCGGGCTGCACACCCGTCACGCAACCACTCGCCGACGCGCCCGGCGGCCAGCATCTGCAGCCCGGACAGACCACGAGCTACGACCAGCATCCGGCGACCTCGGGTGTGCACGCACCCACCCCGCTGCCGACGACGCCCGACGTCTACACGAACCCGGTGGACGAGACGCAGGCCGTGCACTTCCTGGAGCACGCGGGCGTGATCCTCTACTACCGCGCCGACGGGTCGGACGCGCTCCCCGAGGCGACCGTCGCGCGCCTCGCGCAGGTCGCGCACGAGCGCCCGAACACCCTCCTGATCCCGTACCCGGACCTCCCCGAGGGCCAGTCGCTCGCGCTCGCCGCCTGGAACCGGCTCCAGACGTGCCCGTCGTCCGTGACGCCCGATCAGGCGTCCGCGATCGCGAACGCGTTCGTCGACGCCTTCGTGTGCACGTCCAACGCGCCGGAACCGAAGGCCTCGCCGGACTGCTGACTCAGCTGACGGTGCAGGATCCGCCCGACGGGCAATCGATCCGGCCGTGCTCGAAGGTCGCGGAGGCCCCCCCGCTCCCGTCCTGCTGCACGCGGCTCGTCGGGAACCCGAGGCGCCCGGTGGTGCCGCCGTGGCCGAGGTACGCGGCGAGGACCGAGCCCCACAGCGCGTGCGCGCCGACCCCCGTCTTGTAGAAGATGCGCCCGTGCTCGAAGGCGATCCGCCTGCACGAGGCGCACGGGGTGCGGTCCGTGCCGCCCGCGCGTACGAGCGCCGAGGTGGGGAGGCCGAGCGTCCCGGTGGCACCGCCGACCGCGAGGTACTCCGCGTCCACGGGCCCGCGCAACCACACCGCGACGTTGGCCCGGCTGTTGCGGTAGATGCCTCCGGTCTGGAAGCGCTGGCGTGAGCCGTGGGCGAGCGAGATCACGGGCGTGGTCGGCAGGCCCGGGCGACACATCACCTTGTCGTACTCCGCGCGCACCCCGCCCACGATGTTCTTGTTCCGGTTGATCCAGATCCGGTCATCAGGGAGGCCCAGCGCCGCCCGGAGCTCGAGCCCGGTCACCACCGCCGTGCCCGAGGCGCCCTTGACGGTGGCGCGGATCACCCGCCCACCTTCGCCCCTCGACACCTTGGGGAAGCCCGAGACCGTCCCGATCCCTCCCGTATAGGGCGCGAGCCGCGACGTGAGCTCCGGCGCGCCGAAGGCGTAGTCCCAGTCGGTCCACGGGTTGGCGGCGGTGTACTCGCCCGGATCGCACACGCCGCGGAGGTACGGCACGGCGAAGGAGGGATCTCCTCCGTGCCAGGCATCCTCGACGTTCTCGGAGTGGCCGCCGTCCGAGGCGGCGAAGAACGCCTGGATCAGGTTCCCCTTGTACGTGACGACCCGTCCCGCGGTGGCGCGCACCGCCTGAACCCATCGGCGCCCGTCGGGGCCGATCTCCTTCGAATACCCCACGTAGGTCTGATCGTTGGCCCCGTCCGTGAGGTGGCAGTTGCAGCCGCTGCGGAGCCCGTAGTGCCTGATGGAGTAGCTGGCGAAGGTCCGCGCGGCCACGGCCTGGGCACGGAGCGCGGCGGCGGGCCAGGAGCTCGGCATCTCGCCGATCCCGAGGAGGTACTGCTCGAAGCCGACGGACAGCACGAGCCGCTCGGAGCACCCGCCGGCCTTGCACGCGTACTCGTCGAACTCCATGCTCCCGTGGGCATACGTGAAGCCGCGGCCCCAGATCGCGTCCGCCTCGGGCACGAACACCCGTCCGCCGCGATCCGCGTAGGTGGCGTAGAGGTTGAACGAGGGTCCGCCCCAGGTCTTGCCGCCCACGAGGTTCCCGCCGGCGTCCCGCACGGCGTACCCCGTGGCCGCCGCATCGACCGTCCACGTCTGCCCCACCGGGATCTTCGCGATCGGGGTGCCGCTCGGCGCCGGCCGTCCGACGGAGAGGCGCACCGGCGCGACGCGGGCGGTCAGGTGGATCGTGGACCGGTCGTAGGTGAGCTCGATGCGGATGTTCTTCACGGGCGGGGGCGTCTTCGTGACCTTCGTCTTCGAGTAGAAGTGGGTGAGGATCCGCTGATAGGACCATCCGTCGCCCGCGAGCCCGTACGCGCCCCACTGGGAGAGCCCCAGCCCGTGTCCGTCGCCCGAGCCGTAGAACGTGAAGGCGCCTCCGGGCGCGGCCGCAGCCGGCGCCTGGGCGGGATCGGTGAGGACGCGCCCGTCCACCGTGGTGCCGGGACCGGCGCCGTTGGCCGGCGACGCCGCCGAGACGATGGCGGCGAGGACGACGACGGGCGCGAGGAAACGGATGCGACGCATGCGGTGCGATGACCCCCCGGTCAAGTCGGTGACGCTACCACATCGGTCCCGAACCACCGGGGGTTGAGGTCAGGCGGGCTCGGCCACCGCGCCTGCCGGCACCCGCGCGTCCGAAAGGACGAGACCCTCGGGCACGGAGGCGTCCTCGCCGAGCACCGAGTCCACCACCGTGGCGCCGGGGCCGACGTCGCGCGCGGGGCGCAAGGATGGAGCGCACCAGTTTCGCGCCGGCACCCACCTCGGCGCCGGCGAGCAGGACCGAGTCGTCGACCTCGGCGTCCGCACCGATCCGGACGCCCGCGCTCACGGCCACCCACCGGCCCAGATGCGCCCGGAGGTCCACCTCGGCACCCTCGGCCACCCACGGTGCCGGGTAGGTCACGTCGTGCACCTTCCCCTCGATCATGTCGAAGTGGGCCTGCCGGTACTTCTCGGGGGTGCCCAGGTCGAGCCAGTACGCATCGGAACCGAAGCCGTAGACGGGCCGCCCGCTCGCGATCACGGCGGGGAAGATCTCGCGTTCGATCGAGAGGTTCGCGCCCGGCTCCCACGCGTCGAGCACCGCGGGGTCCAGCAGGTAGGTGCCGGCGTTGATGTCTCCGGGCATCCGATCCTCGGGCTTCTCGCGGAACGCCAGCACCCGGCCGTCGGCCTCCGTGTCCACCAGGCCGAAGGCGCGCGCGTCCTCGACGTGATGCAACGCGATCGTCACCGACGCGTCGCGCTCCTCGTGGAACGCGCGCATCGCCGTGAGGTCGAGGTCGGTGAGGATGTCCCCGTTCAGGGCGAAGAACGGGTCGTCGCCCAGGCGCTCGAGTGCGTGCACGATGGCGCCTCCGGTGCCGAGGGCCTCGGTCTCCGTGATCCAGGTGATGGCGGGATCGCCGTGTCGCGCCTCGATGAACGGGTGGAATGTCGCCTCCAGGTACGGCGAGGAGAGCACCACCTCGTGGACGCCGTGACGCGCGAGGTGATCGAGCACGTGGTCGAGGGAGCGCCGATCGAGGAGCGGCAGCAGCGGCTTGGGCATGGTCTCGGTGAGCGGGCGCAGCCGTGTCCCCTCTCCTCCGACGAGCACGACGGCCTTCATGCGCGGGTCACCTTCCCTCGGATCGACTCCAGTTCCGCGCGCAGGCGCAGCGCCGCCCACGCGAACGGCAAGGTTAGCTGCCGCCAGCCCTGCGCACGGTGCTTGCGGTAGTAGCGGAAGACGCTGTCGGAGTGCATCAGCAGCGTGCGGCGCGAACGCCCGGTGGACACGCCGATCTCGTGGATCACCTCGACCTCGGGCGTGAAGAGGACCGACCACCCCGCGTCGCGCAGGCGCGAGGCCATGTCGAGCTCCTCGCCGTAGAGCGGGAAGGCCTCATCGAACCCTCCGACGGCCTCCAGAGCGCGCACGGGGCATCAGCATGGCGCACCCGCTCACCCAGTCCACCTCCCGCGCGCTGGTGCGATCCCAGCCGCCGAGCTGATAGCGACGCGTGAAGGGGTTGTCGGGACGCAGGGTGCCCAGGAAGGCGTGCCCGACCGCGTCGGTCAGGTCCGGGAACGCCCGCCCGCTCGCGTACACCGTCCCGTCGGGGTTCAGGATCCGCGGCCCCACGATGCCGGCACGCGGGTGGGCTCGCGCGACGGCCACGAGTTCGGCGAGCGTCCCTCGCCAGAGCTCGGCGTCGGGGTTGAGCAGGAGCACGAACGGCGCGTCGGTCTCGCGGAGCCCCTGGTTCCACGCGGGCGAGAGGTACACGTTCTCGCGGTTCTCGATCAACCGCGTGCGCGGGTGGCGCGCCACCGCATCCACGTGGCTGCCGTCGCGCGAAGCGTTGTCGATCACGAGGACGTCGAGGGCGACGGCGCCCCGGTGCGCATCGATCGAGGCGAGGCACCGTTCGAGGTAGGCGCCGGTGTTGAAGTTGACGATGACGACGGCCAGCTCGGCCTCGGGCACGCTCACGCGTGCGGGGTCTGGGCGACCAGGATGATCCCGACCATGATGCAGGCCACACCCGCCCACCGCAGCGGTGGGACCTGCTCGTGCAACACGAACCGCGCCGAGAGCACGATCAGCACGTAGCCGAGCGAGGCGAACGGGTACGCGAAGGAGAGCGACGCCCGCGAGAGCACCAACAGCCAGACGATCGCGGAGACGCCGAAGATCACGAGCCCCCCGAGCACCGACAGGTTCGTGACCATCAGCTTCAGGGAGGCGGCGTTCAGCTTCGCCACGCCGCCGTTCTCCGCGGTCACCTGGTTCATCCCGTGCTTGAGGGTCAGCTGGGCGACGGCCGCCAGGATCACGGACAGCAGGATCAGACCGATCAGCATCTTGAGGTTCTTCCCTTCTCGAGGTTCGTGGTCGTGGATGGAGGCGTCATGGGCGTCGGGATCGATCGCCGGCAGGTTCGGGTTCACGGCTCCTCCACCTCGAACCGGGCATCGACGACGAGGGGGGACGGCCGCCGCTCCACCTCGACGGCATCGAACGAGTACCGCTGGGTCTGCACGTGGTAGATGTGGCCGCCGGGCCCCTCCAACCCCACCGAAACGAAGTACTTGCCGCCCACCCACTCCGTGGCGGGGATGCGATAGCGGACGCGGCGGCGCCCGTCCACCGGACCGAGGCGGCCCCCCTGGTCGGACATGCGGCCCAGCAGGATCACCTCGTTCGTGTTGGCGGCGACGACCGCGAAGGCGACGTCGAGGTCGGGAACCGGTTCGTGCGCGACGAGGTCCAGCTGGATCACGAGATCCTGGCCCGGATTGAGCCGCTGCCCGGGCTCGCCGCCGGGGAGGATCTCCACGGCCTCCACCTCGGCCTCGCGCGTCCCCTCCTCCGGCACGAAGTCGGGGTCGTTGCTCAGCAACCGGTGACGCAACTCCGTCACCACGTCCAGCGGGGAACCCTGCGTGTGCAGCCGGCCGTGGTCCAACATCACGGCCCGATCGCAGACGGCCACCACCGTGTCGAGCGCATGGGTCACGAGCACGATCGTGCGGCCCTCGGACTGGAAGCTGCGCACCTTATCGAGGCAGCGCTTCTGGAACGCCTCGTCGCCGACCGCGAGGACCTCGTCGATCAGCAGGACGTCGGGATCGACGTGCACCGCCACCGCGAACCCTAACCGCACGAGCATGCCGGAAGAGAAGAACTTCACCTGGTTGTCCATGAAGTCCTCGACCTCGGCGAAGTCCACGATGTCGCCGTACACCGCGTCGGTCTGCTTGCGCGAGAGCCCGAGGAACGCCGCGTTCAGGTAGACGTTCTCGCGCCCGGTGAGCTCGGGATGGAACCCCGCCCCGAGCTCGAGCAACGCGGCCACGCGCCCCCCGTAGCGGATCGTGCCCGCGGTGGGTCGCAGGATCCCGGCGATGCACTTCAGGAGCGTGGTCTTGCCCGAGCCGTTGTGGCCGACCAGACCGGTCGTCGTGCCCTCTTCGACGGCGAAGGTCACGTCGCGCAGCGCCCAGAAATCCTCCGCCCGCATGTGCCCGGAGAGCAACCGCTGCTTGAGGGAGCTCGGCTTCTCGCGGTACAGGCGGAAGCGCTTGGAGATGCCCTCGACCTCGATCGCCGCGCTCACAGTTCCTCCGCGAAGTCGCCCGAGAGGCTGAAGAAGAGCCGCCACGTGAGGTAGAGGAGGACGAGCGAGCCGGCGAGCACGAGGCCGATCACGCCCGCGAGCCACGCGATGCTCACATCCGGCAGGACCCGGACCCCGCTGGGACTCGCGGCCGTCGGCGGGGCCGTGACCGTGTAGTACAGGGCCCGCTGGAAGCCGCTGACGATGGGCGTGAGCGGGTTCAGGAGGTACACGGTCCACAGATGCGGACTGAACGGGGCGGAGGGCGCGGTGAGCTTGTCCTGGACCAACCCGCCCGGATACACGATCGGGGTCATCCAGAACCACACGAGGAGTGCGAGGCCGATCAGGTGTTGCACGTCGCGATACCGCACGTTCACGGCGGAGACGAGAAGCACCAAGGCGGTCGTGAACACGACCAACGTCACGAACGAGAGCGGGTACAGCACCAGGGCCTCGAGGTGGAAGCCGTAGCCCGTCACGATCATGAAGATCAGCAGCACGGAGGACTGGAGCACGAAATCGAATAGGGCCACCCCGACCACCGCGAGCGGGAGCACCTCGCGCGGGAAGGACACCTTCTTCACCAGGTTGCCGTTGTCGATCACCGAGCGGGTGCCGTTGCCGAGGGCCACCGAGAAGAGGTTCCAGGCCAGCAGGCCGGAGAGCAGGAACACGGCGTAGTGAGGCGTCTGGTTGCCCAGGATCTTCACGACGAAGGTGAAGACCGCCAGGAAGACGATCGGGTTGAGCACCGACCAGACCGCGCCCAGCACGGAGGCCGTGTACTTGACCTTCAGCTCCTTGCGGACCAGGTTGAGGAGGATCTCGCGGTAGGCCCAGAGCTCCCGGAGGCGCGCCCCGACGCGGAGCTTCGGCTCCTCGGACGTGCGTTCGGTGATCAGGGCTGCGTGGGCCAAGGTGCCGGCTCCGGTCGAAGGGTATCCGCGCAGGTCAGCGCGGTCGCCCGAGTCTAGCAAGGGCTCCCGGCCGAACCGCCGTAGCGACTATGGCGATCGTTCGAAGTCTTCGAGCGCGCGCGCGTAGGCGAGGCCGAAGCCTTGCGCGAGATGCCGCTCATCGAGCCCCAGGTCCGCGAGCGCTCCCCCCCACATGGCGAGCGCCTTGTGCGCCGGATCGCCGATCAAGGCGAGCGTGGCGTCCACCGCCCGCTCGTATCCGTGCGCCGTGGCCTCCGAGGACCGGCGACGCTCCATGTGCTCACGCGCCGCGGCGCCCAAGCGTGCGCGGAGCTCCGGGTCCTCCACCAGCGTGCGCAGGCGGGCCGCGAGCTCGCCCGGATCGGTCGGACCCGGGGCCACGCGCAGCACGAGATCGTCCGGTACGTCGAGGTAGGTTCCCGTGGCGCTCACCACGGCAGGCTTGCCGGCCTGCATCGCGCGCGCGAGGGATCCGCTCACCTCGCCCCGGTGCGGGAATCGCAGGTCCACCACCACGTCGGCGGCGGCGAGCCACCCCAGGAACTCCTCGTCCGCGACGTCGGGTGCGACGGTCACGCGCTGCCCCAGGCGCGCGCCCTCCACCACCGCGTCGATGTCGTAGCCCGTGATGCGACGCCCCACCAAGGCCACGTGGACGGACGGATCGAGGTTCACCACGGCGCCCAGCACCGCGTCGAGGCGCTTGGCCTGGTTCAGGTCACCGGGCGCCACCACCAGGGTGCGCATGCCGGCGGCCTCGAGCGGCGCACGCAGTTGGCCGCCGCGCGCCGTCGCCCGTGCCATGTCCGCCTCCGTCTCCACCAGGGGGTGGGGCACCACGAAGACCGGCGTGCGGCAGCCCATCTCCCGCAGGTACCGCTTCCCGAACTCGCTGTGGACGATCAGGCCTCGGGCGCGCCGCGACACGTGTGCGCACCAAGGGTCCCGCAGCGGCTCGTTGCGCGCCACGTCGGGCGAGGTCAGGTTCCGGCGGAGCGCCATCGCCTCGCGTTCCGCCATGTAGCCGAGGGGATCCCCCAGCGACTTCAGCCCTCGCACGAAGTCGTCGAGCGCCAGGTCATGGAGCACCACGAGGGCCGGCGTGAGGAAGGCCGCGCGATAGACCTCCAGGTGGAACTCGACGTTGTTGCCCACCTGGAAGATGCCGAGCCGGTAGCCCGGGAGCCTCGGCGTGTCCTTCGGCTCGATCGGCCAGAGCACGTCCATCCGGTGTCGCTCGAAGAAGCCGATCCGCCGGAGACCGTCGAGCACGGCCCGGTCGTAGGTCGCGACGCCGGTGGCGGCGGGGGGGAGCGGGCCCGCGAAGACGAGCTCGCCGCTCGAGCCCGGCCCGGCGGGTGCCCGCGCGGCGCGTCCGAAGACCTCGGCGGCGATGCGGCGCATCACCTAGTCCAGCAACCGCGCGACGACATCGGGCCATCGCGGGACCTCGGCGCGCACGAGCGCGTTCCCGGCCCGGCCCATGCGACGGGCGACCTCACGATCGGCGAAGAGCCGGTCGAACGCCTCGGCGATCGCCAGGGGCTCGGGGGAGGCGATCAGTCCGGTCTCGCCGTCGCTCACGAACTCCAACGGACCCCCGCTGTCGGTGAGCGTCACCACCGGGCGTTCCGCGGCGAAGCCCTCGATCGTCACGTAGCCGTAGTCCTCGTCGAACGGACCGTAGTAGACGCCGAGGGCCGCCTCGTAGAGCTGATACAGCCGCTCGTCGGGGACCGCGATCTCCATGCGCACGCGATCCTTCAGCCCGAGGCGTTCGATCTGGGCCCGCAGCTGCGGCTCGTCGGGCCCCTTGCCCACGAGCACGAGCTTGACCCCGCTCCGGACGTGCGTCATCGCGTCGATCACGAGCGACTGTCGCTTCAGGCTCTCCATCCTGCTGGGGAACACGACGTAGTCGCCCAGCTCGCCCGGCGTACCTGCGTCCATCAGGTGCTCCGCCACCCCCGAGGGGTGATACAGCGCCTCGGAGGCGATCCGCAGCGACGACCACAGCCGTTCCTGCACGTTCTTGGAGTTGGTGAAGACCCGCTTGGCCTCGTTGAGCG
This sequence comes from uncultured Actinomycetes bacterium, assembly GCA_963810945.1. GTDB lineage: Bacteria > Actinomycetota > UBA4738 > UBA4738 > HRBIN12 > JAOUEA01. The sequence continues at coordinate 188,253 of CAWEPI010000004.1, read as the reverse complement.
CCAGGCGGTCGGCGTTCCACACCATGTCGCGGACCGCCGCGCCGTCGTCCTGGCGCGAGAGATCCGCGTACGTCGGGTGATCCCAGAGCTCGTACGCCGTCCGATGCTGGTGGATCAGCCAGACGATCTTGCGCTCGTGCTCCACGAGGTAGGCGGGGAACTTGAGCGCGATCACGGCATCGACCTTCAGGCCGTTGGACTCGGTGATGTCGAACGAGCGCCACACCGCCATCTGGTGGGCCAGCTGCGCCGCCGGATACCACTTGCCGGCGATCTGCACGAGGTCCGCGTCGTGGCCGGCGGCGCGCAGGGCGCGGACCAGCGCCTCGGCGTGGGCCTCCGCCCCACCGCGCACGAACGCCGTCTGGGGATGCAGGACGGCGACCCTCACGGGGCCGGGTCCTCCGGCGCGTCGGCGCCGTCCAGCCGGGTCCGCAGCCGCTCGAGCTCGGCCTCGGCCGCCATCAACCGCTCCGCGAGGCTCGTGGTGAGCTCGGCGTGATCCGCGATCAACCGGTCGTAGCGCCAGGAGATGGGCCGCATCACGCGGAAGATGCCGAACTTCATCTGGCGGCGCCAACGCGACGGTGACGCGAGGTTGCCCTCGCCGTGCGGGATGATCACCTTCTCGTCCGCGCGCAGCTGCGCCGCCAGATCGTGCAGACGGTCCCTGATCTCGGGGGTGTCCAGGCGTGCGCGCGAGGCGCGCTCCTGCGCCCAGTACAGCTCCCGGGCGAGGTCCCGATAGGCGGCGCTGTCCTCCACGCTCATCGGCGCGAGCCTAGCACCAGGGTGTGGCGGTCCCGTGACGCGTCGAACGCAGGGTGCGTGTCACGGAGGCGCGCCCTGCGTGTCCGCGAGGAACCGCGTAAGGGCCTCGTCGAGGGGAGGCAGCGACGGGATGCCGAGGTTCGGCACGAACACGCTCGTGAGCGCGCTGTAGGGGGGCCGGCGCGCTGGGAGCCCCAGCTCGTCGGCGGTCTGCGGCCACACTTCGCCAGGCAGATCCCCGAGTTCCTTCAACCGAGAGAGGACCTCGAACCACGAGGCAGGATCGGGGCCCGCCAGGTGATACGTGCCGAAGCGCCGCGTGAGCAGGAGCGGGATCATCAGGGACGCGAGGTCCGGCGCGTAGGTGGGCGTGCCCACGCGGTCCGCCTGCCCACCGACGGCCTCGCCGTCGGTGAGCGCCCGGACCGCCTTCGTGACGTAGTGCGACGCGCCCCCGTACACGTAGCCGACGCGCACGATCAGATGTTCGGGCAGCAGGTGGCGCACGCTCTCCTCCCCCGCAAGCTTCACCCGGCCGTAGACGGAGAGGGGCGCGGGCGCGTCCAGCTCGTCGTAGGGAGCGTCCTTGCCGCCGTCGAAGACGAAGTCCGTGGACACGTGCAGCAGCGTGGCGCCGCACGCCCGCGCGGCGAGCGCGAGATGCTGAGGCCCCATCGCGTTGTCACGCGCGGCGCGCAGGGGGTCCGTCTCGTTCGCATCCACCCGTGTGAACGCGGCGAGGTTGATCACCGCGTCGGGGCGCAGCGGCTCGACGGTCCGACGCACGGCGTCGTGGTCCCCCACGTCGAGCCCCGCGTGATCGAACGCGTGCACCTCGTGATGCGACGGCACCTGGGCCAGGAACGCGCGCGCGAGCGCGCCACCGGCGCCGGTGACGACGAGCCTCATCCGGTGGCCTCGACCGGCCGCGGGGCCGTGACGACCTCGACCGCATGCCACGAGCGGAGCTCGTGCAGGTGGTCCCGGTACCAATCGACGGTGGACGCGAGCCCGTCGTCGAATCCGACCTCGGGCCTCCATCCGAGCGCGAAGAGACGATCCGCCGCGACGCCGTAACGGAAGTCGTGTCCGGGTCGATCCGGGACGAACGCGATCGTCGACGGATCGGCGCCGGCCAGCGCGCAGATGCGACGCGCGAGCTCGACGTTCTCCAGCTCGTGCCCCGCACCGATGTTGTAGATCACGCCCGGCCGGCCCGCGTCGAGCACGACGAGCGCGGCACGCACCCAGTCCTGCACGAACAGGAACTCGCGGCGCTGGCGCCCCTGCCCGTACACGGGCACCGGGCGACCCTCCAGCGCGCAGATCGCGTAGGTGGGGATCACCCGTTCGATCTGCCGCGGCCCGAACGCGTTGGTCCCGCGCACGACCGTCACGTCCGCGCCGTAGGTGGCGACGTAGGCGCCGCACAGCAGGTCGGCGGCGGCCTTGCTGGCCGCATAAGGAGACCTCGGCGCGAGCGCGTGGTCCTCGTCGAAGACGCCACCGTCGGGATCGCCTGGGCCGTAGACCTCATCGGTCGAGACCATCAGCATCCGGCGGCCGAGCACGCGGGCGGCCTCGAGGACCGACTGGGTCCCGAGCAGGTTCGCCTCGAAGAACGGACGAGGATCGTCGATGGATCGGTCGACGTGCGACTCGGCCGCGGCGTGGATCACGCGGTCGGCGCGCCCCACGAGGTCGCGCACGAGCGGCCCGTCGTTCACATCGCCCACGATCAAGCTGAATCGGGGGTCGCCCGCGTGCGCCTGCAGGTTCATGCGGCTGCCGCCCGCGCTCAACCGGTCGAGGACCGTGACCCGCGTGTCCGGGCGCGCCAGCAGGGCGTCCACCAGGTGCGAACCGATGAAACCGGCTCCACCGGTGACGAGCACGTGCGTCTCGGAGCTGGAGGTGGTCAGGGCGGAACCTCGCGTGCGTGCGGGGACGGCAGCGAGTCTACCCGGCGACCAGCCCGTGGGCGCGGTGCAGCGCTTCGGCGGTGCGCTGGGCCGTCGCCTCCCAGGTGAAGCGCGCCGCCCGCGCGAGACCCGCGGCGGCGAGCATCGCGCGGAGGTCGTCATCGCCGAACAGCTGCGCGAGCCCGGACGCGATCGCCGACCCGTCGTGCGGGTCGACCATCATGGCCGCGTCCCCGGCCACCTCGGGCAACGACGCGACGTCCGACGTGAGCACGGGGACGCCGGCGGCGAACCCCTCCAACACCGGGAACCCGAATCCCTCGTACAGCGACGGGTAGGCGAGCAGGGTCGCGCCCGTGAGCAGGGCCAGCTTCTCCTTGTCGCTCACGTAGCCGGTACGCACGATCCGCGCCCGCGCGTCGGGCGGCAGGTCCGCGATCACCGCGTCCAGCCGATCGACCGCCTTGGGATCCCATCGCACCGACCCGCCCGCGATCACGAGCCGGGTGCCGGGCTCGAGCGTCGCGAAGGCACGGACGAGCGTCTCGAGGTTCTTGCGCGGCTCCACCCCTCCCACGAAGAGCGCGTACGTCCCGTCGATCCCGTACTTCCGCAGGGTGGCGTCCACGACGTCTGCCGGGAGGGGCGCGTAAGCCGCCGCGTCGACGCCGAGCGGCGTCACGGTCACGCGCCCCGGCTCGACGTCGTGCGCTTCGAGGAGGTCCTGTTTGGTGGAGGCGGAGGGCACGAGCACGCCGGCGGCCCGGTGGAGCCACGCCTCGAACCGGCGACGCCATCGCGCGTTCATGTGGGGCGCGGTGTCGGGCAATCGGTCGTAGGCGAGGTCGTGCACCACCATCACGACGCCGGGGCTCTTCGTGGCCGGCGGCAGGAAGTTCGTGGCGAGGAGCACGTCGAAGTCGACCGACCACTCCACGCGCGGCATCCCGAGCCGGGAGGACATCGGCTCGAAGACCCGCGCCGGGAACCGGGAGGCCCGCTCCGTGAGGTTGCCGGCCTTCACCGAGCCGAAGAACGCACGCGACCGGAAGATGCCTTTGGCGTGCAGGTACCAGGCCACGTATTCGGAATCCGGATCCATGTGCGGGAGGTGGCGGATCAGCTGCTGCGTGTACACCCCCACGCCCGTGCGCCGCGGGTCGAGCGCCGGGCGGGCATCGATCACGGTCCTCACGCGGGCGCGCTCCCGCGCGGCGCGGCCGGATCGCCGGGCGCGACCGGGTCGGCCGCGCCCCGTTCCGTTCCGCGCGCGATCGAGATGCTCACGCGCGGAACCCTAGCGGTTCCGTCCCGCCAGCGCGCCCGCCAGCGCCGAGGCGAGCCAGACGACGATCAGCCCGGCGACGAGCGGCACCACGGCGTGGGGATCGTGGCCGCGCTCGCCCAGCCGCACCCAGAGGCGCCACAGCGCCCACGCCCACAGCAGGAGGCCGAACGTCCCGAGCGCGATGGCGCCGGCCGCGGCGGCCCGGCCGCGCGCGGCAGGCGGGGCGATGGCGAGGTCGCGCGAGGTGCGCCAGCCCAGCACGATGGCTGCGGGCGAGGACGCCGCCATCACGAAGGGTCCGAGCACGCCGAGACCGAACGCGATCGCGGCGCGCCTGGACGACGACGCTGGGGGTTCGTTGACCACCACGGCGGCGAGCCTAGTGCAGGCCGCCCGGCGAGCGGGGAACCCTCAGTGCACCTCGACGCGGCTCTGGTCCCCCACGATCAATCGGGTGGCACCCGGCGTGTCGGAGCGCAGAACTTCGGCCCCTCGACCCAGGATCGATCCCGTCAGATCCGCCACGTCAGCGATGCGGCAGGACGCCATCACGATCGAGTCGGTGACGGTGCTGCGTTCGACGCGGCAGTCGTGCTCGATCGAGACGTCGGGTCCGATCGTGGAGGCGTCGACGATGGTGCCGCGCGCCGATCACCACGGGCCCACGCAAGACGCTCGACGTCACCTTCGCGCCGGGGCCGAGCACGACCACCCCTTCGACGACGGTGTCGGCATCCACATCGCCCTCGATGCTCGAGGTGCGGATGCCGAGCATCATCCGGTTCGCCTCCAGGAGGTCCTCCGGACGGCCCGTGTCCTTCCAGTACCCGTCCACCATCTCCGCGCGCACGGTGTGCCCGGTGTCGATCAGCCACTGGATCGCCTCGGTGATCTCGTACTCGCCTCGCCAGGAGGGCGACAACGTCGCGGCGGCCTCCAGGATCGAGTCGTCGAAGAGGTAGACGCCCACGAGCGCGATGTCGGAGACGAACTCCTTGGGCTTCTCGACGAGGCGCACGACCCGCTCGCCCTCGAGGATCGCCACACCGAAATGCTCCGGCTCGGGGACGCGCGTGAGCAGGATCTGCGCGTCGGGACGGTTGCGCTCGAACTCCTCGACGAACCGGGTGACGCCTTCCAACAGCACGTTGTCCCCCAGGTACAGCAGGAACGGCTGGCCCCGCACGAAGTCGGCCGCCGCCGTCACGGCGTGCGCGATCCCCAGGGGAGCCTCCTGCTCGATGTAGGTCACGCGCAGCCCCCACCGTTCGCCGTCGCCGACCGCCGCGCGAACCTCCGGGCCCGTGGCACCCACGACGACCCCGACCTCCGTGATCCCCGCGCGCGCGATCGCCTCGAGCCCATGGAAGAGGATGGGGCTGCCCGCGACCGGGATCAGCTGCTTCGCGCTCGTGTGCGTGAGCGGCCGCAGCCGCGACCCCTCTCCCCCCGCCAGGACGAGCGCGCGCATCAGCCCGTCGGGCTCAGGCAGCCGCTCGGCGCCGACCCGGAACCGCCGGTGCCCACCTCGGCCGGCTTGTACGACGCCGTCACGTACACGGCCACGTGGTCCGTCAGTCCCTTGACCTCGTTCACCTGGAGGCCGGGGAGGTACTGCTGCACGACCTTCGCCTCTTCCTCCTGGCCCGGTGCGTACGCGATCACGTTGCCGGGCACCGGTGTGCCGTAGGCGTCGTAAGTCACGATGCCGGGCGAGACGTCGAACCCGCTCGTGGAGAGCACCTGCTCGACGTCCTCGGCCTTGCCGCCCGACGCGTGATCCACGACGGGGACCGCGATGTTGGCCGGCGAGGGGGGCGTGTACGCGGGGGTCACTCCGATGTCCCCGAGCGGCTTGCCCTCCCGGATCGCCTGGAAGATCTTCTGGGCGGACGGATCCATCCGGAGCGCGTCGAGCCCGTCGGGCGTGACGAACGGGACCGAGGGGACCGAACGGAACTCGGCCGCCCCCGTGCTGATCCCTCGCAGCTGCCCGACGAGGTACACGAGATCGGCGACCTTCAGGTCGGAGTCGCGCCGCAGGTTGCTGAGGATCGGCTGGACCTGCCCGGGCAACTTCGCCAACTCGGCGGGCTGCAGGAGCCGGTTGATCACGGCACGAAGGAACTGCTGTTGACGGCTGATCCGGTAGAAATCGGGGGCCGCCGCGTCGCACGGGAGGTGGCGCGTGCGGACGAACGCGAGCGCCTGCGCCCCGTCGAGCGTCTGGCACCCGGGGACGACGTCGAGACCGGTGCGCGGATCCACGATGTGGCCCACTTCGCTGTAGTAGACGGACCCCTGCTCCGCGGCCACGTAGCCGGGCGTGTTCACGTTCTCCGCCGGGATGCACATGTCGACGCCGCCCAGGGTGTCCACCACCCCCTGGAACCCGGCGAGGTCCACGTACAGGACATGGTTGACGGTGAGGCCCGTGAGCTTGTGGATCGTCGCCGCCATCATCGCGGGTCCCTTGCCGTCCACGCCCGCCCTCGAACGCCGCGTTGATCTTGTCCGGCCCGTGACCGGGGATGTCCACCCAGAGGTCGCGGGGGAACGACAGGATGATCGCCTTCTGGAGCTTGGGATCGGTGTGGACCAGGATGATCGTGTCGGCGCGGTTGGAGCCGCCGATGTCGGCGTTCGTGCCGGAGATCGCCTGCTGCGAAGCGCTCAGGCCGGAGCGGGAGTCACTCCCGAGCAGCAGGTAGTTGCACACGTCGTCCACGCACGGCCCGGAGGGCCCCGGCCCCTTCCCTGAGCCGGGATCGATGATGACGCCGCCTCCGGCACGACCGGCGGCTCGGTACTCGATCAAGCCGTAGGCGCTGCCGGCCGCCATCAACAAGGCGATCGAGGCCGAGACGGCCACGAACAGGCGGGCGAGCCGGCCGTGCGGGCGGGGGTCCTTGACGTGCTTGGGAACGTTCGACATAGCGCGGTGCAAGCGTAGCGGCACCATCTGCCCCGCGCCCCGGCCCGAGGTTGCGTTCCTATGGCGTCCCCGTGGCGGCCGGACTAGGCTGGCACCCCTTGTGACGTGCGATAATCCGCGCGAACCGCGACCGGAGGATGCCCTTGACGCAAGACACCCTGACCGTGCTGTTGATCGGCCTCGACGAACGGATGGGCGAGGAGCTCACCGTCGACGAGGGCTTCGTCGTGAAGCGCGCCGACGACCTCCACGACCTCGCGACCGAGCCACTTCCCGACGCCGTGATCGTGGCGTTGAACGGGCACGGTCCCCTGGAAGCCCTCGGAGCCTTGCGCGCCCGGATCCCCGATGCGGCCGTGCTCGTCGTCACCGAGCCTGGTCAGGACACCGACGGCACCGTCGCCCTGCACGCGGGAGCGGAGGATCACCTGGTCGCGGACGCGATCCCGCCGGGCCTGCTCCCCCGCGCCGTCCGCTACGCCGTCGCGCAACGGCGCATGCATCACCGGCTCGCGACGGTCGACGACGCGACCGGGTTGCCCAACCTCCGGGGCTTCGCGACGATCGCGGAGCATCACCTCAAGATGGCCGACCGCTCGCACACACCCGTGGTCTTCGTCTTCGTACGTCTGGAGAACTACGTGGATCTCGCCGAGTCGCTCGGAGCCGAGCAGGCGGCCGAGCTGGCGGCGGACGCGGCCGAGGTCCTGCTCGAGGCCGTGCGCGATTCCGACCTGCCCGCGCGCATCGCGCCCGACACCTTCTGCGTGCTGCTCACCGGCGAGGCGGCCGGCGCCGAGACGCTGGTCCTCTCGCGCCTCGTCGAGGCGATCGCGCAGCACGACGCCCAACGCGATCAGCCACGCGAGCTCTCCCTCTCGGTCGGAAGCGCGCTCTACGACCCGGAGCAGCCCATCACCCTGGAGCAGATCCTCAACACGGCGGGACGCCGTCTCACCGACCAGTGATCCGAGCGCCGATGCGCCGCGAATACCACCGCGACGACCCGGACACGGAAGGTCGGGATGCTGGCCGTACTCGATCGGAGCGAACCGTTGGGGATGGTTGACGTCGCCGAGGCGCACGACCGTGAGCTGCTCCGGCGGCTCCGCAACGGTGACGAGGATGCGTTCCGGGGCCTGTTCGGCCGGTACGCCCCGACCGCGAAGGCGCTCGCGCTCCGCGTGGTGCGCCGCTCACATCTGGCGGAGGAGATCGTGCAGGAAGCGTTCCTGGCCGTCTGGCGGCACCCGGAGGGCTACGACGGCGAGCGGGGATCGGTCCGGTCCTGGCTGATGGGCATGGTCCATCACCGGGCCGTCGACCTCGTGCGCCGTGAAGAGTCCTATCGCCGCCGCGCCGAGGAATCCATCCCCGCGGCGATGGAGCAGGAAGCCGATCACGCCGACGACGTCGTCGAGGCGCTCGGGCGCCCCGAGGAGCGCAGGATCGTGCGCGCGGCGCTGGACGAGCTGCCTGCCGAGCAACGTGACGTCCTCACCAAGATGTACTTCGACGGCCTCTCGCAGTCCCAGATCGCCGAGGCGACGGGCCTCCCGCTCGGCACCGTGAAGTCCCGCACCCTCCTCGGGATGCGCCGCATGCGCGCCGCCCTGGAAGGGGTGCGCTCATGAGCACGCGCGACCACGCCCTGATCGAGGAGCTGATGGCGCTCGAGGTCCTCGACGGCCTCGACGGACCCGATGTCCAGATCCTCGAACGGGAGCGCGCCATGCACGGCGACTGCGCGGAGTGTCGACGGATCGAGTCGGAGCTACGCGACACCGCCGGCCGGATGGCCTTCTCGCTGGATCAGGAGCTGGTGGACCCCGCCATGGCCGACCGCATCGTCGCGCTGGGTCGCGAAGAGGACGAGGAGCTGCCGCCGGCCGCCCCCCCGCGTGACGAGTTCGCCGAGCGTCAGCGATCGCGCGGCCGGGGCGTCGTGGCGGCCCTCGCGATCGCCGCCGCGCTCATCCTGCTCGTGGGCGCGTTCGTCGGTGTTCTTCCAGCGCCAGAACGGATCGAAGGTCCTCGCGCGGGCGTCGGGCTCCCAACAGGTCGTGCACTTCACCTCTCCGACCGGATCGAGCGGAGAGCTCGCCATGGCCTACACGCCGGGTCAGCCGGGCGTGTTCTTCTGGGGCTCGGACCTGCCGGATCCGGGTGAGGGGAAGGCCTATGAGCTCTGGATGATCGACGGGAACCAGGCCGTATCCGGGGGATGCCTGGAGCCCGCGGACGGGAGCCTGGCGGCCTTCGTCGACGCCGACCTCGGGAGCGCCACGTCGATGGCGGTGACGACGGAGCCCGCGGCGTGCCCGGCCAGCCCCTCGACGGACCCGGTGCTCACGGCCACCCTGACCGTCTAGCCTCAGCGCACCAGCAGGACCGGGCAGGACGCGTGATGCACGACCTTGTTCGCGACACCGCCCAGCAGGAGGCTCTTCCACTCCGTCATGCCCCGGGTGCCCATCACGATCAGGTCGGCATGGGTGGCGTCCGCCACCTCCACGATCTGCTGGGGGGTCGAGCCGGGATCGACCCGACGCACCTCCCCGTGCGCCTCCACCCCTGCCTGCTCGAAGGTCTCGACGACCTGCTGCACGAGCGTCTCAGCCGGGATCGGCGGCCCGAAGTTCACGTCGGCGCCCTCGTGCCGGCCGTGCTCGCGCACGTGCACCACGGTGACGCTCGACCCGTACCTGGTGGCCATGTCGACCGCGACGGGCACCGTCTTCCCGCCCTGCGGCGACCCGTCGACGGCCACCACGATGTGTTCGAACATGCTCCCTCGCTCCCCTCAGCCGCGCACCCCCGTAGTTTGCACGCTCTTAACCCCGGTTTGCCCGGCCTCTTGCCCCCTCGCCTCTAGCTTCGTAGCCGTACCGGTCGATAGAGGTCGGGCAGGACCGAGAAGGAGGATGTCATGAACAAGCGTTCCGCCATGCTGGTGGCCGCGGGGCTCGTGCTGACGATGATCGTCGGAGGCGTGGCGCTCGCGGTGGGCATGACCGGGCCTGCGTCCAGCGCTGCCGCACCTCGTCTCTCGCGGCACCACAAGGACCCCAAGCCGATCGTGAAGACCATCAAGAGGACCGTGAAGGTGCACAGGAAGGCCCCGCAGGTCGCCGTCGCGATGCCGGCGACCACGACGTACAGCGGCAGCTCGGGCTACGGCGGATCGTCCTACAGCAGCGATGGAGCCACCAGCAGCTCGGGCGGCGAGCCTTCCGATGACGGCAGCCCCACCAACACCGGCGGGGGCAGCAACAACGGCGGCGGTGGCGGGGATGACTGAGGCCCGGCCCGTCAAGAAGCCGCGCTGGTCGTCGGGCAAGGTCCGCGCGCTCGCTTGGGCCACGGGCTCGGCCACCTTCCTGGCCGGCCTCGGGGTCCTGGGGATGTCGCCGAAACCGGCCACGGCCGGCGGCGAGGCCGCTCAGGCCCGACAGGAGCCGATCAAGCAGAAGATCATCATCCGACGCATCACCCGGCGTGTCGTGATCGTGGATCCGCCGACCCAGACACCCGTCTACTACGCATCGGGAGGCTCGTCCTACTCGGGCTCGTACTCGTCCGGCTCGTCGTCATCGGGGTCCTCGGGGTCATCCGGAGGCTCGGTGTCGGCGCCGGCGCCGCCTCCCCCTCCGCCTACCGGAACCGGAGGTTCCACGCCGTGAACTATTCCCGCCACACGTTCCGCGCCATGGGCACGGACGTGACGCTCCTCGGACCCGAGGACGCCACCTCGGTGTTCGGGGCGGTCGCCCTGACCGTCGAGGTCACGTTCGCACGGGAGGAGCAACGGTTCTCGCGGTTCCGCGGGGACAGCGAGCTCACCCGGGCGAACGCGGCCGCAGGGTGGTGGATCGGCGTCTCTCCGGGGTTCGAGGCGCTCGTGCGCCAGGCCCTGGAGCAGGCGGAGGCCACCGAAGGCCTCTTCGACCCGAGCGTGCTCGACGCGGTCATCGCGGCGGGCTACGACCGGGACTTCGACGAGGTCCTCGCAGGAGCGCGGGGCGCCCTCCACCCCTCGCGCCCCTGCGGCCGCTGGCGTGAGATCGAGCTCCGCGAGGGTGCGATCCGGCTGCCCCGGGGCGTCGGCCTCGACTTCGGGGGCATCGCCAAGGGATACACGGCGGATCTCGCCGCCCTCGCCGCGGTGGGCGCAGGTCTTCCCTGGGCACTCGTGAACGCAGGGGGGGACCTGCGGATCGCCGGCGACGCCCCGCCGATCGAGGTCGGGATCGAGGACCCGGGCGACCGGGAACACTTCGCGGCGCGGATCACGCTCGTCGAGGGTGCGCTCGCGACCTCGTCCGTCACGGCGCGCGCCTGGGGCGAGGGCCTGCATCACGTGATCGACCCCCGGACGGGGGCGCCATCACGGGGCGAGACCCTCCAAGCCACGGTGTGGGCGCCGACGTGCGCGGAGGCCGAGGTGCGCGCGACGTGGGCGCTGTTGACAGGCCCGGAGGCGGCCGCGGCGATCCCCTGTGCGATCGCGACGGCCGATGGCGACCTGATCATGAGCTTCCCCCAAGAGGTGGCGGCGTGACGACCTGGATCCTGCTGCGGGCGGCCGGCATCGGCGCGTACGTCATGTTGTACCTGTCGGTGGCGTGGGGTCTCCTCGCGACGACGTCCATCGTCACGAAGCGCGTGTCCAAGCCCTCGTCGACGCTGTTCCATCAATTCACGGCGACCGTGGGGGTCGTGCTCCTCGCCGTGCACCTGGTGCTGCTGGTCGTCGACACGTACATGCCGTTCGCGCCGCTCGACGTGCTCGTGCCCCTGCATTCCACGTTCCGTCCGCTGGCGATCACCGCCGGCGTGCTCGCGATGTACGGGATGGTGATCGTCCTGGTCACGTCGTGGCTGCGCAAGCCCATCGGCACCAAGGTGTGGCGCGCGATCCACCTCCTCGCCGTGCCGGCGTTCACGCTCGCGCTCGCGCACGGGGTCTTCGCCGGGACCGATACCGAGCGCTGGTGGATGTGGGGGATGTACGCGTTCACGGGCCTGTCCGTGCTGTTCCTCGTGATCGTCCGGGGCCTCAGCTATGGGTACCGGCCGCCGCGGCCGGCGCCACCCGAACGGGCGAAGAAGACGACGCCATCGAGCGGGGACGAGCGGCGGGAGCCGGCGCCGGCCGCCTAGGAGACGACCACCCCGAGCTCGAGGCGATCGGGGAACCCCCGCGGACCAGCGTCAGAGTCCGACCCAGGGCACGGGGCCGAGCACCGCGACGGTGTCGTCAACGTCCCAGGCGAGCCGCTCGTCCACGCCGACGACCCCTTCGACGTTACGGATCCGATCCCAGATCGCGGGCACGAGCGTGCGTCGTTCCACCTGACCGGCGAGGGACACGACCCCTTCGTCCACCGAGATCCGAAGCGTCTCGGGCGGCAACGCCAGCTCTTCCTTCACGATCCGACGCACCTCGTCGAGGATCTCCTCATCGTCGCGCAGGTACTCGAGGAGGAGGTCGACCCGCGAGATCACGCCGAGGATCGTTCCTCCGGCGTCCACGACCGGAAGCCGCTTGACATGTCGCTCGTGCATGAGGTGCGCCGCCTCGGCGGTGGTCGCCTCCGGCCCGATCGTCACGGGCGGAGACGTCATCAGATCGCGCGCGAGCAGTGCCGCGGCCTTGTGGCGCTCCACCTTGCGCTCGTGCCCCTCCAGGAACCTCGGCGTGAGGACGGCCGGATCCTCGTGGAGGAGGAGGTCACCTTCGGACACCACGCCCACGATCGTGCCGCTCTCCCCCACCACCGGCACCGCGCTCACGCGGAACTCGCGCAGCATCCGCACCAACTCCTTGAAGGGGGTCTGCGTCGATGCCACCACCACCGTGCGCGTCATCACGTCTCTCACCGGGCGTGTCATGACAGCCACCTCCTCGCGGAGCCGCTCCGGCCCTCATCCCCACGGTAGGCCTGAGGATCCGCGCTTCCGCGTGGCCAATGACCTTGCCGGCGGAGGTCCCCCGGCCCTTGGGCCGCTCGTCACGATCCCACGACGCCCACCGGACCTACCGTGGAGATGGAGGGGGGCAACCGGCCCCACCTCGAATGAGGAAGGAGGTCGCGATGAGGACCGCATCCGTCGCACCGCTTCCGACCACCGAACGACCGAAACTGAAGCGGGAACTGGGATTCTGGTCCGCCACGGCGATGGTCGTCGGCAACATGATCGGATCGGGCATCTTCCTGCTGCCCGCCCTCTTGGCGGGCGTGGCCATCGTGTACGGATCGAGCGCCTTGCTGGCGTGGGTGGTGACCGGTGTAGGCGCGATGCTGCTCGCCGGCGTCTTCGCGACCCTCGGCCGGGCGTATCCGCGCACCGGCGGACCCTACGTGTACTCGCGGCGGGCGTTCGGTGACTTCATGGGCTTCTGGACCGCATGGGGCTACTGGATCGCGGCATGGGTGGGCAACGCAGCCATCGCCATCGCGTTCGTGAGCTTCGCCACCAGCATCTGGCCGAGCCTGGACGAGAGCAAGCTCGTGCAGGCCCTGATCGCCGTGGGCGCCATCTGGCTGCTGACCTTCGTCAACATCCTCGGCGTCCGCCAGGGTGGCTGGGTCCAGACCGTGACGACGGTCCTGAAGTTCGTCCCGCTCGCCCTGATCGGCGTGATCGGGCTGTTCTACCTGAAGGCCGATCACTTCACGCCGTTCCTGCAGGCAACCGGCGGCGTGGGCCGCCACGCGCTGACCCTGCTGGAAGGCGTCACGGCCGCCATCGGCCTCACGCTGTGGGCGTTCATCGGCCTCGAGTCGGCGACGGTGCCGGCCGAGGAGGTCAAGGACCCCGAGCGGACGCTCCCGCGTGCCACCATGCTCGGCACCGCCGTCACGACGCTCGTCTACATCGTCGCGACCGTCGCGGTGATGGGTGTGATCCCGTTGGCGACGCTGCAGAGCTCGAGCGCCCCCTTCGCCGATGCGGCGCGGTCGGTGTTCGGGGGGAGCTGGGGCACGTGGGTGGCGGTGCTCGGCATGATCGCCACGTTCGGGGCCCTGAACGGTTGGACCCTCCTCACCGCGCGCGTCTCGCTCGCGGCGGCGGAGGACGGCGTGTTCCCCAGGTTCTTCGGTGTGGTGAAGGGCAAGGGCCGCACGCCCGTCTACGGGCTGATCGCGGCCGCCGTGCTGGTCACGGGTCTGACGTTCATGAACTACACGCGGTCGCTGGTGGATCAGTTCGCGTTCGTGATCCTGCTCGCGACGCTGACCACGGTGGTGCCGTATGCCTTCTCGGCGGCGGCCGAGCTCGTGCTGTTCATCCGGGAGCCGGCGATGTTCGTCACGAAGCGATTCGTGCGCGACTCCGTCGTCGCGATCCTGGGGTTCGGCTATGCCGTGTGGGCGATGTACGCCACGGGCAGCGAGTCCATCGCGAAGGGATACCTGCTCCTGATGTTCGGTATCCCGGTGTACGTGTTCATGAAGTGGGAGCGCTCGCGTGAGCGCATCCTCATGCGCTCGGAGTCCGAGGAGGCGCCGCCCGTCGTCCCGCTCACCAAGGACGAGCTGGACGAGAACGTCGAGCGCCTACGGACGCGCACGGCCGTCTGAGTTTCACCACGATCCGATGACCGGGGCGCCCGGCGAACGCCGGGCGCCCTTGGCGTAGGCTCTGCCCGATGGAGGAGGCGGAACTACACCGGCGCCGGGACAAGATGCTGATCGAGGCTGGGATGACCCTCGGCTCCGAGCTCGATCTCGACGCCGTCCTTCGGCGCATCGTGGAACTCGCGGTCCAGATCACCGGCGCTCGCTACGGCGCCCTCGGGGTGCTGAACGAGGACGGTGAAACGATCGAGCGCTTCATCACCGAGGGGGTCTCCGACGAGGTGCGGGCGGCGATCGGCCACCCCCCGGTGGGACACGGCATCCTCGGCCTGCTGATCCGCGAACGACGGCCGATGCGGCTCCCGGACCTCGGGGCGGATCCTCGTTCCTACGGCTTCCCACCGAATCACCCGCCGATGCACTCGTTCCTGGGCGCTCCGGTGCTCGCTTTGGGACAGGTCTTCGGGAACCTCTATCTCACCGAGAAGCAAGGGGCGGAGGTGTTCAGCGACGACGACGAGGCCGCGCTCGTCGTGCTCGCGACGCAGGCGGGCGTGGCGGTGGAGAACGCGCGGCTGCACGCCGAGACGCAGCGTGCGAGCCAGGAGCTGCGACGTCTCGAGGTGCTCGAGGAGCGCGAACGCATCGCGAAGGAGCTCCACGATGGGGTGATCCAATCCCTCTTCGCGGTCGGGATGGGTCTGCAGGGAACGGCCGGCATGGCCCGGGACGAGGATCTCGCGTCCCGGATCGCCGGCGCCGTCGAGGAGATCGACCGGGCCATCCGCGATCTGCGCAACTACATCTTCGGGCTGCGACCCGGCATCCTCGCCGATCGCCAGCTCGACCAGGCGCTGAAGGAACTCGGCAACGAGTTCCAGACCAGGTCGGACGTCCTCACGATCGTGGAGGTCGACCCCGTGGTGGCAGCCGAGCTTGCCTCCCGCGCGGGGGACATCGTGCAGCTCACGCGCGAGGCCCTGTCCAACGTGGGACGGCACGCGAGCGCCACGTCATGCCGGATCAGCTTGCGCCGCACCTCGGAAGGCGCCGAGCTGGCGATCGACGACGACGGCGTCGGCTTCGATCTCGCGTCCACGCGCACGGGGATGGGGCTCACCAACCTCGAGGATCGGGTCGAGGGCCTGGGCGGGATGCTGACGATCGAGAGCATCGCGGGCGAAGGCACCACGCTGCGCGCCACCCTCCCGCTCTAGTCTCCCGACGGCGAAGGGGCCGGCGATGCCGGCCCCTTCGGGTGTCGGTGTCGTTCCGATGAACGGGCTAGGACACCACCAGCGCCGTCACCATGCCGTACATGCCCTGCGGCCCCTCCACGTGCGGGAGGATGTGACAGTGGAACGCCCACGCGCCGGGCTGGTCGGCGTGCACGAGCACGTCGAATCGCTGACCCGGTGCGATCACCAGGGTGTCGGCCATGTAGGGCTGATCCAACGGGAACCCGTCCTGGGACACCACCTCGAAGTGGTATCCGTGCAGGTGCATCGGATGCAGCAGCGAGCCGTCGTTCGCCATGTGGATCAGCACCCAGTCGCCGAGCTTGGCGGTGAGCGGTGTGGTGGCCGGGAACGACTTCGCGTTGATCACGTACCCGAGGGGACCGTCGCCGAGGAACATCGTGTACTCGTCGGAGATCTTGGCGGGTGCCCCCGTCTTGATGTAGCCGTTCCGGTCGAGGGTGTACGTCGGGTAGGACCACTGGCCGGCCTGCGGCTCGACGATCAGCGCTCCGTAGAGCCCCATGCCCACCTGCTCCGTGGAGTTGAAGTGGGAGTGATACACGTACATCCCCGGCGGATCCTTGATCGTGAACTCGTACGTCCAGTACTCGCCGGGCATCGCCGGCACCTGGGTCACGTAAGGCACGCCGTCCATCTTGTTGGGGACGGTGAGGCCGTGGAAGTGCAGCACGAACGGCTGGTCCATCTGGTTCTGCACGACGAACTTCACCTTGTCGCCTTGCTGCACCCGGATCTCCGGGCCCGGCACCATCCCGTTGAACGCCATCGCATCCTTGAAGACGCCCTTCGAGACCTCCCACTTGATCTGGGAGACGGTCAGGTTGAAGACCTTCACGCCGTTCTCGATCTTCGGCTTCAGGATCTGGTTGCCCTGGGTGGAGGTCTGGTTACCGGCGAGGAAGTCTTCGACGCCCTGCTTGTGCATGTCGGCCATCTGCTGCGCCGTCATGTTGGCCATCGGCGAGGAGCTGTCCGTCGCCCCCATCGTGTCGCCGGCCGCGGCGGTCGTTCCGCCGGTCGACGTGCCCTCGGCGGCGGTGATCGTGGCCGTCATGCCCAGCTGCTCGTGGCCCGGGATCGTGCACAGGGCCTTGTACGTGCCCGCACCGAGCTCGTCGATGGCGAGCGTGTCCGTGGACCCCGGGGCGATCTCGCCGGTCGCCTGCTGCGTTCCGTCCACGACCACCGCGAACGTGTGCGGCGACTGGCCCTGGTTCGAGACGTCGAACTCCAGCGGCTGGCCCGCCGGCACCTGGATGGCGGACGGATCGATCTTGAAGTCCGAGAGCGTCACCGCGATCTTCGCCGTGGCGGCCGCCGCGGCCTCGCTCCCCGCCCCGGTGCCCGCGCCGTCACCACCCCCTCCGCTGCACGCGGCTGCGATGAGTGCGACGGCGAGGATCACCGCCGGTAGCCCTCTGCGGACGATTCGCATGGTTCGCTCCTTCCGTGACGTTCCGTGGTCGCGCATATGGGTGGAGAGTCTGTCGGAGCGCTCGGTCGCCACCGGGTGCCTAACGGCCCGAACCTGCCAGGACCAAGGCCCCTCCGTCGCCCCCCCGCCAGCCGGGACACTGGGGCGCATGTTCGCCCGTTACTTCGTTGAGTTGCCGCTCGAGGCCGATCGCGTGGAGCGCGCCTTGCTGCGCGAACCGCAGGATTGGGTCCCGGGGCTGGCGAGCAAGGCCAACCATCACGGCGACGCCCTGTTGGCCGAGGTCGGGTTCGGCGGCGAGGTCAGGCTCGAGCGCAAGGTGGCGATCGAGTTCGGTGAGGCCGTGCGGATGCCGTCCAAGACCGTGCTGCCCATCCGCTGGTCGGCCACGGGCCCGAGCGGTCTGTTCCCCGCGCTCGAGGCCGATCTCGAGGTGGCACCCCTCGGCCATCACACGCAGCTCGCCATGAGCGCCCGCTACGTCCCACCGCTCGGTGCGGTCGGCCGTGCGATCGACCGCGCGTTGCTGTTCCGCGTCGCCGAGGCCACCCTGAAGGACTTCCTCGACCGGGTCTCGGAGGCCCTGATCCGCGCCGAGGCGAACGGCACCGCCGCCTCCGCCTGAGCGACGGAATCCCGAACCGCCGCGCGCGGAGCCACTAGGATGGCCTCCGTGACCAAGACGCCTCCGCTCCGCGTGATGCTGGTCGACGACCACGAGATCGTCCGCGACGGCATCCGGGCCATGCTCGATGCGGAGGACGACATCGTGGTCACCGCCGAAGCGGGGACGGTTCGCGAGGCCGTCGACGAGGCGGCACGCACGCGCCCGGACGTCGTGGTGATGGACGTCCGGCTCGCCGACGGCAGCGGGATCGAGGCAACCCGGGAGATCCGGGCGGACCACCCGGCCACGCGGGTCCTGATGCTGACGTCGTTCGCGGACGACGAGGCACTCTTCGCCTCGATCATGGCCGGCGCCTCGGGCTACGTCCTGAAGCAGGTGAAGTCGGGCGATCTCCTGCGCGCGATCCGGGCCGTGGGCGCCGGCGACTCGCTCCTGGATCCGGGCGTGACGAGCGCCGTCCTCGAACGCCTGCGCCGCGGTAAGCACCTCATGAAGGACGAGAAGCTCGCCCGCCTCTCCCCCCAGGAGGAGCGCATCCTCACGGCCGTGGCCGACGGCAAGACGAACAAGGAGATCGGCGACGACCTGCACCTCGCCGAGAAGACCGTGAAGAACTACGTGTCCTCGATCCTGTCCAAGCTCGAGGTGGCACGGCGCGCCGAGGCCGCGGCGTACCTCGCGCGGCACACGACGATGCCGGGCACCGTCGAGGAATAGGCGCGGGCGTTCCGCCCGACGTCCCCGGTCTACATCCCGAGCATCTGGCGCAGCACCATCCGCAGGATGCCGCCCTGCCCGAAGTACTCGACCTCCACGGGTGCATCGACCCGCACGGTCACGGGGAACGAGGTGGCCGTCCCGTCCGCGTTGACGGCCTCCACGGTCGCCTCCTGGCCGGGGGTGATGCCGGATCCCAACCCCCGCACCGCGAGGGTCTCGGTGCCGTCGAGACCGAGCGACGTTGCCGAGTGGCCGGCCGCGTACTGCAGCGGCAGGACCCCCATCCCCACGAGGTTGGACCGGTGGATGCGCTCGAAGCTCTCCGCGATCACGAATCGCACGCCGAGGAGGTTGGGGCCCTTCGCCGCCCAGTCGCGGCTCGAACCGCTCCCGTACTCCTTGCCCGCCAGGACGGCGAGCGGCGTCCCATCCGTGCGGTACCGCTCCGCCGCCTCGAAGACGCTCGTGACCTCGCCCGTCGGCAGATACGTGGTGAACGATCCCTCCGTCCCGGGCGCCATCTCGTTGCGCAACCGGATGTTCGCGAAGGTCCCGCGCATCATCACCTCGTGGTTGCCGCGACGGGACCCGTAGGAGTTGAAGTCCGCCGGCGCCACCCCGCGGTCCTGCAGATACCGCCCTGCCGGGGCATCCGCCTTGATCGCCCCGGCCGGGGAGATGTGATCGGTCGTGATGGAGTCGCCCACCTTCACGAGGACCCGCGCGCCCTCGATCTCGGCGCCGGTCACCGCCTCGAGGTCATCGAAGAACGGCGGCTCCTGGACATAGGTCGACGCGGCATCCCACGCGTACATCGGCCCGGTGGGCGAGGGCAGCCCGCGCCAATGGTCGTCGCCGTCCCAGACCCGCCCGTACTCCTCCTCGAACTGCTCCGGCGTGATCGAGGCCGCCACGGCCTCGGCGACCTCCTGCGGGCTCGGCCAGACGTCGCGCAGGTAGACCGGGCCCTCGGCCCCCTCCCCCAGCGGGTCGGCGGTGAGGTCGAGGTCGACCCGACCGGCCAAGGCGTACGCCACGCAGAGCGGCGGCGAGGCCAGGTAGGCGGCCCGGACCTGGGGATGCACGCGCCCCTCGAAGTTCCGGTTGCCCGACAGGACCGCCACGACGTTCAGGTCGCGCTCGTCGACGGCGGCGGCCACCTCGTCGATCAGCGGGCCCGAGTTGCCGATGCACGTCGTGCACCCGTAGCCCACCAGCCCGAAGCCGAGCTTGTCGAGATACGGGGTGAGGCCGGCCCGGTCGAGGTAGTCGGTCACCACTCGGGAACCGGGAGCGAGCGACGTCTTCACCCACGGCCGCGTCCCGAGCCCCGCCTCCACCGCCTTGCGAGCGAGCAGCCCCGCCGCCACCATGACGGAAGGGTTCGACGTGTTGGTGCACGAGGTGATGGCGGCGATCACCACCGATCCGTGCCCGATCGCGTCGTCGCGCGCCGGCGCGACCGCGACGTCCATCACGTCGCTTCCGGGGAGCGCCTCCTGGCGCGTGGTGCCGCCCTCCGCCATGAAGCGGCCGATCTCGGCGGCCTTGGGATCGGGCTCGGCGTGGTCGCGGAACGCGGCCACGAAGGACCCCCAGACGTCGGGCAGGGCCACGCGGTCCTGAGGGCGCTTGGGACCGGCCAGCGAGGGCACCACCGCGGCGAGATCCAGATCGAGCACCTCGGTGAAGACGGGTTCGGGGTCGCCGTCGCGGCGGAAGAGACCTTGCTCCTTCGTGTAGCGCTCCACGACGTCCACGCGGTCCCCGCGGCCCGTGAACGTCAGGTACCGCAGGGTCTCCGCGTCCACCGGGAAGTAGGCGGCCGTGGCGCCGTATTCGGGGCACATGTTGGACAGCGTGGCGCGATCGGCGGTGGTGAGTGAGGAGAGCCCGTCGCCGAAGAACTCGACGAACTGGCCCACCACGCCGTGGGCACGGAGCATCTCGGTGAGCGTGAGGACGAGGTCGGTTGCCGTGGTGCCGGCGGGCAACGCGCCGGTGGCGCGCACGCCCACCACCACCGGTTGGGGCAGGAACATCGGCTGGCCCAGCATCGCGGCCTCGGCCTCGATCCCGCCGACGCCCCAGCCCAGGACGCCGAGGCCGTTCACCATCGTGGTGTGGGAATCGGTGCCCACCAAGGTGTCGGGGAAGGCCGCCCCGTCGCGGACCGCCACGACCGCCCCGAGGTGCTCGAGGTTCACCTGATGGCAGATGCCGGCGCCCGGCGGCACGACGCGCAGCCCGTCGAAGGCTTGCTGTGCCCAGCGCAGCAGGGCGTAGCGCTCGCCGTTGCGCCGGTACTCGAACTCGATGTTGCGCTCGTACGCCTCGGGCGTGCGGAAGAGATCCACCTGGACGCTGTGGTCGATCACGAGGTCGACCGGGATCGCGGGGTTCACCCGGGCCGGATCGCCGCCCTCCCGCGCCATGGCGCTGCGCATCGCGGCGAGGTCCACCACCGCGGGGACCCCGGTGAAGTCCTGCATGAGGACGCGTCCCGGCATGAACGCCACGTCGGCGGCCGGACCCGGCCAGGCTGCCAGGGCGGCCACGTCCTCGTCGCTCACGTCGCGCGTGCCCGCGCGGCGCAGGAGGTTCTCGAGGAGGATCCGCACGGTGTGGGGCAGCGCGGCGACGTCGCCGATGCCTCGATCGGCGAGCCAGCCGAGCCGGCAGATGTCGACGGGGCCGGCGGCCGTCTCGAGCCCGCCTCTCGCCCCCGCGAGGTCACTGGTCATGGGTCGTCGGTTCCTTCCATGTCAACTGGTGCGGTGCTCCCATCCTCCCACGCGGGTCGGAACGCCCGTCATCCGCGCCTGAGCGAAGGACCGGCCTCAGGTCGTCTCGTGCTCGGGCATGCCGGCGGCAGCCTCGGTCTCGCGGGTCGCCTCCACGGCGCGCTTGTGAGCGAGCCGGGCCTCCCGGCGCAGCTTGGCCTCGCGCTGGCGTCGCCGCTCCACGTCGGACTCGGTCACCAGCGGGGGCACCGGCCGCGGCCGGCCCTCCTCGTCGATCGCCACGAACACGAGGTAGGCGCTGTTGGCGTGCACCCGCCGCCCGGTGACGGGGTCCATCGCCTCGACGCGCACGCCGCACTCCATCGAGGTGCTCCCCACGTCGTTCACGCTGGCGTAGAGGGTCACGACCTCGCCGATGTGCACGGGCTCGAGGAAGGTCATCTCGTCGATCGCGACCGTGACCGCCACACCGCCCGCGTGCTTGATGGCCGCCAGCCCGGCGGCGGTGTCGACGAGGCGCATCACCGCGCCGCCGTGGACGTTGCCGGACACGTTCGCGTCGGTGAGCTCCATCATCTGCGTGAGCACGACGTGGGAATCGCGCACGCGTTTCGGGGTGAGGTCCCAGGCCACGGGAGCATCATAGGGCCGGCGTCGCCGCTCACAGGTGCCGGGTCGAAGGGTCGGCGGCGGTAGCATCGGCGGGATGCGACGCCGCCTTCCCCTCGCCGCGCTCGTCCTGTCGGCCCTCGTCGCGTGCGGCGGCAGCGGATCGACCGCGACGCCCACGTCCAACGCCTCGACCGCCTCGCAACCCACCGCGACCGCCAACCCGACGGCCGTGCCGTCGACCGCGTCGGTCACGGACTCGCCCACCCCCGGACCCACCGTCGCGCCCGTGCTGCCGGCAGGGGTGCCCCCGACGTACGGCCGCGACCTCCCCCCCGGCGACGTGCCGTTGAAGGCCCTGGTCCCGAAAGGCAGCCGAGTCGAGGGCAGTTGGTACGCCACCACGCCGGGTGGGGACGCGATCGTCGTGGCGTACGCGCAGCCGAGCGACGATCCCTTCCGGGCGGAGCGGGGGTTCGTGGTGTGGCGGAGGTTCGGTGACGCACCGCCGTGGCGGGCCCTCTACGGGGTCGACCACGCGGCCGAGGACGGCGTGATGACCACCCAGGTCCTGACCGGCGACCTCACGGGCGACGGGTCCCCCGACGCCCTGGTGAACGAGGTGACCGGTGGCAGCGGCTCATGCGGCACCTGGCGCGTGGTCGACCTGGCCACCGGCGCGGAGATCTGGCGCCGCTCGATGTGCGACGCGCAGATCGCACCGTCGGCCCATCCCGTGGGACTCGAGATCACCGAGGCCGTCTACGCGCCCGGCGACGCGCACTGCTGCCCCAGCGCGTTCCGCACGACCGTGCTGACCTACGCCGGCGGGGGACGCTGGACGGTGGCCTCGAAGATCGTCACGCCCACCTAGTCCAGTACGGACTAGATGCGCGATGATGGCGCATCCGGCTGGATCCTCCCTGAGGTGTCCGCCGCCACCGATACACTGCGCGCCATGGCGCGGATCTTCGTCGAGGGGTGGGCACCGGAGTACGGGTCGCCCCTCGATCAGGACGAGGCGCTCGCCCCCGCGGAAGGCTCGGTCGACCCGAGCGTCGAGTCCGGCGATTGGGGCCCGATCGAGGGCGACGACGACGGCGTCGAACGGATCGCGTTCGTCGACGGTGTCCGCCGCGTCGATGCCCGCCTCACGCTCGACGATCCCGTGGACGGGCCCGTCCCCGGGATCTGCGGCGCGTTCGCCGTCGGAGCCACGCTCTGGGACCGGCGGGCGCGGCGCGCCACCGTGGAGGCCGTGCGGGTCGAGCGGTGGGCCGTGCTCGCCGGTGGCCGCCCCGAGACCCTCCCGCCGGTGGCGCTCGAGCCCGGCTACGCCACGACGACCTCGGCCTCCCAGGACCCCGCCGATCTCGTGCGGACCCTGCACACCAAGATGCGACGCGCGGAGGGCGAGGTCGCCTCGGCGCTCGCCGCCGCGTGCTTCGTCGTGGCCGACGGTCCGTTGAACGAGCTCACAGCCCATCCCACGGTGGGCTACATCAAGAGCCACCGCGTCACCTACCTGGACGCCGAACGCAACGCCGTGGTGGCCCAGCTCGCGCCCGGCCAGCGCACGCCGCTGTTCACGATCGCCGACTACAAGCGGTACTCGTGGTACCTGCGGCTCGCCGTCCTCGAGGGCGGGCACTCCTGGACGGGGATCGTGCGGTGCGAGGCCTCCGGCCAGCTGCCGCTCGAGGAGGTCCGCACGATCGCCGATCGCACCGCCGCGGTGCTCCCGGTCGTCGCGTCCGAGGCGCACCTCGATCCGCGCGCGCCCCAGAACCTCGTGCCGATCGCGGCGCTCGAACGGGAGCTACGGCACCTGATGGGCGATCAGCGGCTCGTCTACCGCGCCCTGCGCGAGGCCACGATGCGGGAGGCCTCGTGAGCGTGGACCAGCCCGACCGCGTCGGCCGCGTGCTGGGCTCGCAACACTCCTCGACCAGCGAGTTCCGCGTCGTCCTCGATGAGGAGGACTACCTGCAGCTCGACGATCTCGTCGTCGTCGGCACGCAGGTCCCGAAGGCGGGCGAGGTGCGCACGTACGGGGTGGTCACCGAGGCCGAGGCCGTCTACGAGGGCGCGGCCTTCGAGTCGGACACGCACCGCGTGGCGGAGCTCGGCATCATGCCCGCCGCCAAGGTCCGCAGCGCCAGGGTCTCCGTCACCCGGGTGGATCCCGAGGTGTGGGTCTCCCCCGACCCGGGCGAGGTCGTCGAACGTGCGACGGGCGACGAGCGCCGCAAGGCGCTCTACGTCGACGAGATGGGGCGGCCGCTGCCCGTCGGGCTCGGGCGGGATGGCGAACCGGTGCACGTGGACCTCGATTTCTTCGACGGGCGCAAGGGCGGCCACATGTCCGTGAGCGGCATCAGCGGCGTGGCCACCAAGACCTCGTTCGCGCTGTTCTTCCTGCGCATGCTCACCGCGCGCGAGCACGCGGGCATCGTCGGCGAGGGCGCGGCCAACCTGCGGGTCCTCGTGTTCAACGTCAAGGGCGAGGACCTCCTCTGGCTGGACACGCGCAACCGCTACTTCGACGAGCAGGCGCGGGAGGGATGGGCCGCGCTCGGGGTGGAGCCGTCGCCGTTCCCGAGCGTCAGGTTCTGGGCGCCGCCCAGGCGCCGCTCCGGCGACGTCGTGCTCCCCGACACCGGCGGCCGCCATGAGGGGGTCGAGGTCTTCACCTGGACCCCCCGGGAGTTCATCGACGAGGACCTCCTCCCCTACCTCCTCACCGACGCCAACGACCAACGCAACCAGATCCCGTTCGTCCGCGAACGCGTCCAGGCCCAGTTGAAGCGCTTCGCGGTCGACGTCACGGGTCAGCCCGGCGCCGTGGTGCTGCGCGACCCCTCGTCCCTGCCGCACGAGCACGGCGAGGCGGTGCAGGCGGCGCCGGGCGAGCGCGTGATCGTCGACCTCGCCTCGCTCGTGGACGCCGTCAGCGACTACCTCGAGCCCGAGGACGGCTCCGAGCCGGAGTTCGCCTGGAGCGGGCGCGTGATGGGCGGCACCGTGTCCGCCTTCATGCGCCGGCTGCACGCCGCCTCCGCCCGGTTGGGACACCTGGTCCGAGCGGGACCGTCGCGCCGCATCGACCGCGCCGCCGCCAGCGTCACGGTGGTGGCGATCCAGTCGCTGCACGATCAGGCGCAGCGGTTCGTCGTCGGCGCGCTGTTGAACGAGACCTTCAAGGAGAAGGAGGAGTCGGGCCAGCGGCTCCCGCTCTCGGTGATCGTGCTCGACGAGCTCAACAAGTACGCGCCGCGCGAGGGCACCGGACCGCTGAAGGACATGCTCATCGACATCGCGCAGCGCGGGCGCTCGCTCGGCGTCCTGCTGGTGGGCGCGCAGCAGACCGCCTCGCGCGTGTCGCCGGAGGTCCTCGAGAACGCGGCGCTGCGCGTGGCCGGCCGGCTGGACGCCGCCGAGGCGGAGCGGAGCGAGTACGGGTGGATGCTCCCGAGCACCAGGGCGCGAGCGCGTCTCCTCAAGCCCGGCACGATGGTCGTGTCCCAGCCCGCCATCCCGGTGCCGCTCGTGGTGACGTTCCCGTTCCCCCCGTGGGCCACACGCAAGGAGGAGGCCGACCCCGCCGCCCAAGGCGATCCGTTCGCCGGCCTGTAGCACCGCATGCGCATCCTCCACACCTCGGACTGGCACGTCGGGCGGCACCTCGGCCGCTACGACCGCAGTGCGGAGTTCCGCGAGGTGCTCGGCGAGGTGGAGGCCATCGCCGACGAGCGCGCGGTGGACCTCGTCCTGGTCTCCGGCGACGTCTTCGACCGGCCGATCCCGCCGGTGGACGCCCTCACCCTCGGGATCGAAGCGCTCCTGCGCCTCGGCGCCGGACGCCCCGTCGTGGTGGTCGCGGGCAACCACGACGCGCCCGACCTCTTCGAGGCGCTCGCCCCCCTGCTGCGGAGCCAGGGCAAGGGCATCCACCTCGTCGGGACGGTGAAGCGGCCCGACGCCGGCGGGCTCCTCGGACCCGAGGTGCTGGGGGTCGACGCCGTGGTGGCCTGCTTCCCGTTCCTGCGCGAGGGGCGGGTCGTCGACTTCATGAAGGACGCCGGGCAGTGGTACGGCGCTTACGCCGCCAAGGTGGCCGGGATCACGGAGGCGTACAACCGCGCCCTCGTGGAACGCGCGGGCACGGATCTCGTGCCGGTGTTGATGGCGCACTTCATGGTGGGGGGCGTGAAGGTCGACCGGGCGGCCCCCCGGGGCGAACGGGAGCTCCACATGGGCGAGGCATATGCGGCCACGCCGCAGGCCATCCCGCCCGGACCCCAGTACGTGGCGATGGGCCACATCCATGCCCCGCAGCCCGTGCCCGGCGCCCCCGTACCCGCGGAATACGCGGGCTCCCTGCTGCCCCTCGACTTCGGCGAGGCGGGCGAGCGCAAGCGCGTGGTGATCGTCGACGTCGAGCCGGGCCACCTCGCCACGGTCGAGTCGGTGCCGCTGCACGCAGGACGCCCGCTCGTGCGTGCGGCCGGCACCTGGGACCAGCTGGCGGCGCGCACCGAGGAGCTGTCGGGGTCCTACCTCGACCTCACGGTGCAGGTCGCCGGGACCGACACGGACCTGGGTCGACGCGCGGCGGAGGCCTTCCCGTACCTCGTGAACGTGCGGCCCCTGCGACCGGCCGGTGACCGCATCCCCCGCCGGGCCACGACGTCGCGGCCCTCCGACGATGACCTGTACGCAGAGTTCTACCGTCGCGAGGTCGGAGAGGACGCGCCTCCGGAGCTGCTGGCGCTCTTCCGCGAGGTCCTCGAGGAGGTCGCGGATGCGCCCGCTTGAGCTGACGTTGCAGGGCTTCCGTTCCTACCGCGACCCCACCACGTTCGCGTGGCGCGACCGCAGCCTCGTGGGGATCGTGGGCCCGATCGGGTCGGGGAAGTCCACCATCCTCGATGGGGTCGCGTTCGCGCTGTTCGGCAAGACCCCCACCTTCGAACGCGACACGAAGTCGCTGATCCACCAGCTCGCCGAGACGTGCCACGTCGAACTGCGCTTCGTGGTGGACGGCCAGATCTGGCGTGCGGTCCGTGCGCTCCGTCGTAAGGGGGCCTCGGGCCATCAGCTCGAGCGGCTCGCCTCGGACGCAGCCGATGCGGAGGTCATCGAGCGCGTCACGGGCGAGCGGGCGATCCGCCAACGCGTCGAGGAGCTGCTCGGCATGGACTTCGACGCGTTCTGCAGATCGGTGTTGCTGGCCCAGAACCGGTTCTCGGAGTTCCTCATGGCCACGCCTGCGGAGCGCAACGAGGTCCTCAAAGGCGTGTTCGGCTACGAGCGGTTCGACGCCGCGCACGACGAGGCGAAGCGGCGCGTCGCAGCCGCCGACGCCGTCCTGGACGAGCTCGCCCGCTCGCACGAAGCGGCGGAGCGCGCCCGCGTTGAGCTCGTCGAGGCCCGGGCGATCCTCGATGCGGCGGCGGCCACGGCGGACCGCCTGCGCGAGGCGCGTCCCGCCATCGAGGCGCTCACCGAAGGGATCAGGGTCGCGGAGGAACGCGGAACGCGCGCCGAGGAGCGTCTCACGGAGCTCGACGCCGTCGTGCGGACGCTGCCTCGGGCGGAACCGCTCGAGGCGACCCTCGGCGCGGCCGAGCGGACCGACGGGGCGATCGCGGCAGCGTCACAGGTCGCCGAAGACGCGGAACGGGCGCGGAAGGAGGCTGAGGCAACCGCCCAGGCCGTCGCCGAGCGCGTCGGCGACCGTTCGGCGTTCGTCGCCCTCGTCCAGCAGCACGACCACGCGGCGGAGGCCGCCCGCCTGGCCCACGAGCGAGCCGAACGTCTGTCGGGACGCGCCGCGGAGGCGCGCACGCTCGTCGCGGAGGCCGCGGAAGGAGCCGGGGCGGCGGCCGAAGAGCGAGCGGCCGCCGCGCGGGCGCTGGCGTCGGCGGCGACGGATGTCGCGCAGGCCGAGACGGCCCTGCACGAGGCACGCCACGCGGACATGGCACGGACCCTGCGCGTGCATCTCGTGGCCGGAGCGCCCTGCCCCGTCTGCGACCAGCCCGTCGCGACGGTGCCGAAGGCGGGGCGCTCGGCGAAGATCGACGCGGTGGAGGAGGCGCTCGCGCGCGCCCGGTCCGAAGAGGTGTCGTCGAGGGAGGCCAACGAACGCGCAGCGGAGGCGATGGCGGCCGCGCAGGAGCGCGCCGCGGCGCTCCGCACGCAGGCCGATCGCGCCGACGCCGAGGCCGCGGAGACGGTGGAGGCGGCGCGCGCCGCCGAAGCGGAGCTCGCGGCGATCGCGAGCCAGCTGGTCGACCGGCTCGGCGAGGGCGATCCGCACGCCCTGCTCGACGAGCGCGAGGCGGAGCTGCGCGAGGCCGAGGCCGCGCGCGTGCGCGCGACCGAGGAGGCGGCCCAAGCCCGGGAGACGCTCGAGCGGATCCGCGACGAGGGCGCGGCGGCGCGCGAGGCGCTGACACGGCTCGCCACGGAGCTCGCGTCGGCGTGGGGCCTGCTGGGTGAACCGCGCGAGATCGGCGGAACACCCGACGAGCTCCGCGCGGCCTTCGTCGCGCTCGGTGAGCGGCTCCTCGAACAGCACGAGGTCACCCGCACCGCGGCGGCCGACGCCAGCGAGGCGCGACGGACGGCCTCCGACGGGTTGCGCGGTCTCCAAGACGAGCTCGGGGTCCCCCCGGGCACCGACTTCGCGGACGTGCTCGCCGACGCGGCGGCCGCGCACGCGGCGGCCCGCCAGCGCGTCGAAGGGCTCCAGGCCGCCGTGGGGGCCGCGGCCGAGCTGGAGGCGAGGACCGAGGCCGTCCGCCGCGGCCGCGACCTCGCCAAGCGGCTCACCTCCGACCTGCAGCCCGCGCGCTTCCTCGCGTTCCTGCTGGAGGAGGAACGCGCGGCGCTGGGCGAGCTCGGGAGCACCCACTTCGAGGAGCTCTCCAACGGGGCCTATCGATTCACGGACGACGACCGGTTCGACGTGGTGGACATGAACGCCGGAGCCTCCCATCGGCGGGCGGACAGCCTCTCGGGCGGCGAGACGTTCCTCGCCTCCCTCGCCCTCGCGCTCGCCCTTGCCGAGATGGTGGCGCGCGGTGGCGGGCGGCTCGACGCCTTCTTCCTGGACGAGGGGTTCGGCAGCCTCGACCCGGAGCACCTCGAGCGAGCGATGGACGGCATCGGGAGGCTCGTCGCCGGCGACGCGCGGCGCCTCGTGGTGCTGGTGAGCCACGTCGACCAGATGCGTCAGATGCTCGAGGATCTCATCGTCCTGGACAAGGACGCGCTCACCGGCGACACGATCGTCGTCTCCGGGGCACGCCCCGCCTGATCGGCGGGCGTCGGCCGATCGGGGGCCTGCGAAGGTCCTAGGCAGATATCCCCCGCGACGGGGTGAATCCGGGCGCGGGGCCTGCCGATAACCCACCCGCGGAGACCAGTTCGTTTCGTGTTGAGGGGGCATCTGATGCCGGGCACCAAGAACGCCAACGAGATCGCGAGGAACCTCCTGATCGGGGTCGCGATCCTGCTCGTCGTAGGGATCGCGGGCTCGGTGTACATGGGCGCACGCGCCCGCAACACCGCGATCAAGACCACCGTCGACCAGGCGACCGAGATCGCCGACAACTCCCTGGGCCTCGTCTTCCGACCCGAGGATCTCGCGGCGCCCGTGCCTGCGGCTCGGGCCACCGACCTCACGACGAAGATCAATTCGGTCGTCACCGACCCGAGCAGCTTCGATTCGGTGACGGTGTGGTCCCAGGACGGCCAGATCCTCTACTCGACGAACGGACGGATCGGGAACACGCTCGACGGCGAGCGTGACAGGATCCGTGAGGCGCTCAGAGGGAAGGCGCAGACCTCCACCGACGGCGGGGAGTTCTCCGTGATGATCCCGCTGCAGCTGCACTCGGGCGTGGGCGAGCCGACCGCGGTGGAGATGACCACGGCGGCGACGCCGATCACCTCGGCCTCGGGCCCGTGGAACACGAACGGGGTCTTCCTCGCCATGGTCCTCGCCATCGTCGGGTTCCTCCTCTTCCGCATGACGCGCCCCGCGGCGAACGCGCACCCCGGCGCCGTGGCGCGGCAGATGGCCTCTCAGCCGGCGCCGGTCGCCGCCCCGGCGGCCACGCGGCCCATCACGGTGCCCTCCCCGGGACTCCGCGAGGAGAGCGAGGCGCGACGCCAAGCCGAGGATCGCGCGCGCGCCGCCGAGGAGCGGTTGGGGGTGCTCCAGGATCAGTACCGCAAGACGTTGGACGATCTCCGCGCCGCGGAGCGTCGCGTGCAGGAGCAGGCGGTCGCCTCGCGGCCCGATCCGCGGGCCCAGGAGGAGTTGGCGGCCACGGAGCAGCGCGCCCGGGACTACGAGCTGAAGGCCCGGGAGCTCGAGTCGAAGCTCCGCACCCTCGAGGAGGAGCACCGGGAGCTGGCCAAGCTCGCTCCCGACCCTGAGCTCGTCGCACGGGCGAACGACAAGCTCGAGGCGATGAAGGCGGAACTCACGTCCGCCAAGCGCGAACGCGACGCCCTCGCCGCCGAGCGCGACGAGCTCAGCGCGCAGCGCGCGGAGCTCGCGGAGCAGCTCGAGGCGGGCGTGGCCCCCGCCGAGGATCCGGCCATGCTCCGGAGGATCCAGCAGGCGGAGACCGAAGTGATCGGCCTGCGCGCCGAGCTCGACGGGTCGCAGACCCAGCTGACGATGGCCCAGCGTGAGCTCGAGACCCTGCGTCCGCAAGCGGAGCGCGCCAAGGAGCTGCAGGAGGACCTGGACGCGGCGCACGTGGACTCGCTCCACAGCCGCGAGGCGTTCGAGTCGGCGCAGTCGGAGGCGCGCGCGGCGCAGACGGAGCTCGAGGACGCGCGCATCGAACTCCGCGCGCTCCGCAACGAAGAGCAGCGCGCGGCCATGCTCGAAGACGAGCTCCGTGCGTCGAAGGCGGAGATCGAGAGCCTCGCCGCCTCGCATCGTGCGGAGCTCGTCGAGCGTGAGGCCGAGTTCGAGGAGAAGGTTCGGGGAACCCGTGAGGAGTTCCAGGCCCAGGTCGCATCGCTCGAGGCCGCACAGGCGGCCGCGATCGCCGCGAAGGAAGCCGACCTGACCCAGCGCACCGCTGCGCTCGAAGCTGCGGCCAAGGCGGACCTCGAAGCCCTGCAGAAGGAGATCGTCGACCGTGACGCGCGCTACGGGAACGCCGAGGAGGCCGTCGAGGCGGCCAAGGCGGAGGCGACGCGTCTGGCCACCGAGCTGGCGGAGTCCAAGGTCGAACTGGAGACGACGATCGAGAAGCTGACCGCGGAGACGGGGAGCGCGCGCGAGCTGGCCGATCGCGTCCAGCGCGCGGAGCGCGAGCTGGCGGAGACCGGCGCGCGCGCGAGCCGCCTCGCGGCCGATCTCGACGACGCGACGCAGGGCAACGCGGACCTCAATCGCCGCCTCCAGGAGGTGGAGGCCCGCCGCGCGCTCGAGCTCGCCGACCTCGAGGGTCGCGCCGACCTCGACGAGCTGCTGCGCGTGACGCAGGAGCGTCTCGCCGGCCAGACCGAGAAGCTGATCGCCGCCGAGGATCGCGTCCACCGCTTGGAGCGGGACCTGAAGGAGCGTGTGGATCGCATCGACGTGATCGAGAGCGAGCTCCGACAGGCGCAGATGGCCCAGGCGATGCGCCACATCCGGGGCGAGGGCGACGATGCGGATCTCGCGGCCGAGGACGTGAGCGGGACGGGCCAACCGATCGAGGATCGGCGCGCGACGACACCGTTCATGAAGGAGCTCTCGAGCGACGCCCGGCGCTCCGTGAGCCAGATCCTGGGGCTCACCCAGATCCTCAAGCACAAGAAGGACGGCAAGGAGCAGGCCCAGCTGATGCGTCAGCTGGGGACGTACGCACGAAGGCTCGACCACCTCGTCTCCGATCTGGCGGAGGCCGACACCCTCGTGCATGGGGAGATCGAGCTCACGGTGCGCCGCACGGACCTCGAGGCCCTCGTCAGTCGGGTCGTCGAGGAATCCGGCGTGGACGCCGACCACGACGTGCGGGTGGTGGCCGAACGGGTCGTCGTGGCCGTCGACCCGCTGCGCACCGAGCAGATCCTCACCGGGCTGCTCCGCGCCTCCGCCGACCGCACACCGCCGAAGAAGGGGATCACGGTGCGTCTCGCCGCGCACCAGGGCGGGGCGCTGCTCTCGGTCGAGGATCCGGAACCATCCTCGGACGCCTCGTTGGGCCCGGTCGTGCAGCGCTTCGCCGAGGCGCAGGGCGGCTGGGGCAAGGTGGAGAGCCTCGAGAACGGTGGCTCGGCGTTCCGTGTCTTCCTCCCGGACGGGGCGAAGCCTCAGCCCGCCGAGGCCGGCCGGGACGAGGGTGACGCCGCATCGCAGGAGCCGTCGGAGGCAGCGCAGCCGGCGACGGTGGCGAACGAACCCAGCGACCAGCTCCACATCATGGTGGGGGCCGACGAGGGCGCGGATGAGCCGTGGAGTCAGTCGCCGGAGCAGATGCTGGTGCAGGAGCTGCACCGCCTCTCGGAGATCACCGCCGAAGACTGAGGGCGCAAGGAGGGTGGTCGCGGGAGACCGCGGCGCCCTCCTCCGGTGCCCGGCCGCTACGGGCGCCGCAGGATCAGGGCGTCGCCTTGGCCTCCGCCACCGCAGATGGCGGCGCCGCCGAACTCGACCCCGCGCCGATGCATCTCGTGCGCGAGGGTGAGCACGATCCGGGCGCCGCTGGCGCCGATCGGGTGCCCCAGCGCCACGGCGCCGCCGTTGACGTTCACCACCGCCTCGTCGATGCCGAGCATCCGGGCGCTGTGGAGCGGCACCGCCGCGAACGCCTCGTTGATCTCCAGCAGCGCGAGTTCGCGCGCCTCGAGCCCCGCCTTCTTCAGCGCCTCCTGCATCGCGAGGGCGGGGACGGTGTGCAGGCAAGGGTAGCGGTCCGCGGACATGCCGTAGGCCACGATCTCGGCGAGGGGCTGCACGCCGAGTTCCTGCGCCTTCTCCTCGCTCATCACGATGACGGCGGCTCCGCCGTCGGAGATCTGCGAGGCGTTCCCCGCGGTCACCGTCCCGTCGGCGGAGAACGCGGGAGGCAACGCGGCGAGGCGGTCTCCGGTCGTGTCGGACCTGATGCCTTCGTCCCGCTCGAACCGGACCGGCGGCCCCTTGCGCTGCGGGACCTCCACGGGCACCACCTCGGATGCCAGGAGCCCGTTGGCCCACGCCGCGTGCGCGCGGGCGTGCGACCGGGCAGCCCAGGCGTCCTGTTCCTCCCTCGAGATGCCGAGCTCCGCGTTGATCGCGTCGGTCCCCTCCCCCATATGCCGGTCGTCGAAGGCGCACCACAGCCCGTCGTGGATCAGGGAGTCCAGCATCTCGGTGTGGCCGAGCCGCGCGCCTGCCCGCGCGCTTCGGCAAGATGAACGGCGCGTTCGTCATGGACTCCATACCGCCGGCCACCACGACGTCGAGCTCGCCCGCGCGGATCATCTGATCGGCGATCGCGATCGCCGAGGTGCCCGAGAGACAGACCTTGTTGACCGTGAGGGCGGGGATCTCCTTCGGCATGCCGGCGGCGATCGCCGCCTGCCGGGCGGTGATCTGCCCTTGTCCGGCCTGGATCACGTGGCCCATGATCACGTACTCG
Organism: uncultured Actinomycetes bacterium; assembly: GCA_963810945.1. Classification (GTDB taxonomy): domain Bacteria; phylum Actinomycetota; class UBA4738; order UBA4738; family HRBIN12; genus JAOUEA01. The sequence goes on along the minus strand of CAWEPI010000004.1, from coordinate 154,708 downwards.
ACCTGATCCGGGGTGACGCCCGTCCGCTCGAGGGCGGCGCGGATCGCGATCCCTCCGAGCTGGACGGCCGGGAAGCCGGCGAGGGAGCCGTTGAACTTCCCGACGGGCGTGCGGGCACCGTCGATGATCACGGACCTGGTCATGGGACGAGTCTAGCTTCCGCCCCGTCAGAGGCGTCAGTTGCGCGCGGCGAGGGCTTGATCGATCACCTCGAGGATGTCCTCGCGCACCAGCTCGTCACGTGCGATCAGCGCATCGCGCAGGGCCGCATGGACGTCCCGGTTCTCCGCGAGCACAGCCCGGACCCGCTCCTTCTGCGCGGTGAGGATGTCCTCGACCCGCTGCTTGCCCTCGGCGTCGGAGAGCACCTTGCCGACCAGGTTCGCTCCACCGAACATGCCCTGGGACAAGGCATCGTAAGAGATGAGCGATCCCGCCATCCCGAAGGACCCCACCATGTTCGCCGCGAGCGTCGTGGCGTGCGCCAGATCGTTCGCCGGGCCGGTCCCCGACTCGCCGAGGCACAGTTCCTCGGCCACCAGCCCGCCCAGCGCGATCGCGATGCCCGCCTCGATCTCCGACTTGGTGCGGGTGAATCGCTCCTCCTGCTCGCTGTGCGCGAGGAGGCCGAGCGATCCGCGCCGCTTGATGATCGAGAGCACCTCCAGGCGCCGGTCCTTCCCCAGGAAGTAGGCGACGGTGGCGTGTCCCGCCTCGTGCGTGGCCACGGACTCGCGGTCGGCGTCGGTGTACGTCGTGGGTTGCTTGCTCCCGATCTCCTCCGTGAACTTGGCCTCCATCAGGTCCTGGTAGTTCATCTCGCGCCGCCCGTCGCGGAGCGCCATCAGCAGGCCCTCATCCAGCAGGTGCTCGATCATCACCGGGGTGTAGCCGAACGTCTCGTGGGCGAGGCGCTCGCGGAGCTTCGGGTCGTCCAGCTGCTCGTGGTGCTTCTTGCGCTGAAGGAAGAAGTCGAGCAGTTCCTCGCGCTCGGACTTGGTGGGCAGGTCGAAGAAGAGACGGCGGTCGAAGCGGCCCGGCCGCAGCAGCGCGGGATCGAGCGAGTCGCCGCGGTTGGTGGCCGCGATCAGCAGGATGTTGTGATACCGATGCTTGCCCGCCTTGAGCTGCCGGTCGGCGGGCAGGTACCCGTTGACGAACCCCACCAGCTTCGCCCGCATCCGGTCACGCAGCGGCGCCTGATCGAACGACTGCATCTGGATCAGGAGCTCGTTCACCATGCCGCCGTTGCCGGAGGAGACCATCGGCGCGATCGTCCGGCCCAACCAGCCCGGCGCCGGCGTCGCGGTCTCGCCCGCGGGGGTCATGGCCGACAGGCCGTCGCGCGACATCCCGATCGCATCGATCTCCTCGATGAACCCGATCGCGCCGCCCTCCTTGCGCGCGGCCTTGCGCAGTGCCTTGAAGAACGACCGGATCCGATAGGCGGTCATGCCGAACCACATCGATTGGAGCGCCGGGGCCGCGATGAACAGGAAGGGGACGCCCGCCTGCTTCGACATGGCCTTGGCGAGATAGGTCTTGCCCGTGCCGGGCGGACCTTCGAAGAGGATGCCGCGTCGCGGCGTGCCACCCAGCTCGTCGCGGAAGGTGGCGTACCCGAGGAAGACGTCCAGCGTGCGCACGAGCTCCTCGACCTGGTTGTCGAGTCCCTTCACCTCCGTGAGCCCCACCTCGACCTGCTCGGGCTGCACGGTGACGTGGGGAGACTTCCCGTTCATCAGGGGCATCGCGACCATCAGGAGCACGGCGAAGACCAACAGGATCGCGGGGAGGAAGATGATCCACTCGCCGCTGGGCTTCGGCAGCTGGAAGGGATGATCCGTGATGATGCGCCGGAAGAGGTACGCGTCCACCAGCAGCAGCAGGACGATCGCTCGGAGGATCTTCTTGCGCTTGGTGCGCTCGCGCTGACGGAACACGTCGGCCCGACCCTTCTGGGTCAGCTGTGAGCCCTCCAACAGGGTTGAGGTCGCGGCGTCATGTTCGTCCACGGGCGGATGCTCCTCGTCGGCGCGGGCGTTCGGTTAGACGCTATACCGAGACCTTTGCCACCGATATCGGTCCTTCGGCCCAAACGGCCTGCGCCGCCGGACGGTTCGGCGCGGGCGGCGGTCGGAGATGCAGAGGGCCTCAGCCAGCGGATATGGTGCCCGGATGGCCCGCACCAAGCTGCCTCCGGTCACCACCCATGACAAGGATGTCATCGGCGGCTCCCTCCGCGAACTGCGTCGGGGCGCCGGATTCCGCTCTGTCGAGGCCGCGGCGAACGCCCCTTCATGCCCCGCCTCCCGCCAGACGATCTACGCCTACGAACGTGGCGGCCTCGTGCCCTCGCTCGCCCAATTCCTCCAACTGGTCGAGTTCTACGTGCTGGACGCCCCGCACGGGAAGGGCGCGAAGCCCGAGGAGGATCTGCGTGCCCACGGCGTGGCGGCGGTCACGCTGGCCCTCACGCTGGACGCGTACCACGTGCCCCGGGCCATGCAGCTGATCGCGCGCCTCGGGCCCGACGGCCGAGCCGACGCATGACGTTCGCCCTCACCGACATCGACCACGTGGGGATCGCCGTGCGGGATCTCGACGCCGCCGTCGCTCGCTATCGAACGGCCTTCGGCGTGGAGCCCGTGCACCGCGAGCGCGTCCAGGACCAGGGCGTCGAGGAGGCGCTCTTCCCGACGGGGACCTCGTTCATCCAGCTGGTCGCCGCGCTCGGCCCCGACACGCCCGTGGGACGCTTCCTCGAGGTGCACGGGCCCGGGCTCCATCACATCGCCTATCGCGTCGACGACATCGAGGACGCGCTCGAGCGCCTGCGCGTCGCCGGCCTCCGCCTGATCGACGAGCACGGCCGCCCCGGGTCGCGCGGAACCACGATCGCGTTCATCCACCCGAGCGCGATGGAAGGGGTCTTGGCGGAGCTGGTCCAGGTGGATGGCGGCCCTACGGGAGGTCGGTGAGGCCCTCCGCGGGGGCGTTCACCAAGACGCTGACGTTGCCCTCGGGCAGGCCACCCTCGCCCATCAGCTGATGCACGTGACCGGTCTGCTCGTAGGGGTAGACCGAGCCGAGCGTCGTCGCGACCCTGCCCTGGATCACCAGCTTGTTGAAGGCCTCCGCCTGCTCGTCGTTGAACAGGTGCGAGCCCTGGTACCGCTTCTGCATGTACCAGAGGTAGCGGACGTCCACCATCGTGTCGTAGCCGCTCGTGCCGGCACAGATCACCACCATGCCACCCCGATCGGCGACGAAGATCGACGTCGGGATGGTGTCCTGGCCGGGGTGCTCGAAGACGATGCGTGGGCTTACCTTCTCGCCCAGGACGTCCCAGATGGCCTTGCCGAAGTCCTTCGCGCCCGCGAACCACTCCTTCCACTCGGCGCTGTCCCAGGCGGGCGGCACTCCCCAATGCGTGAAGTCCTTCCGATCGATGTAGCCGACGGCACCCAGGGACTCGGTGTACTCGCCCTTCTCCTTCGAGCCGACGACGGCGACCGCGCGTCCGCCGGCGTTGGCCACCAGCTGGATCGCGAGCGAGCCGAGCCCTCCCGATCCGCCCCAGACGAGCACGACGTCACCCGGCTCGACCGTGTGGGGCGGCCAGCCGAACAGCATGCGGTACGCGGTGGAGCCGGTGAGGGTGGGCGCGGCCGCCTCTTCCCACGTGAGGAAGTCGGCCTTGGGAAGGCACTGGTGCGCCTGCACCTTGGTGAACTGCGCGAAGGATCCCCAGCAGGTGTCGTACCCCCAGACGCGGAAGCTCGGGGCGAGGCCCGGATCCTTGCCGGCGCGCACCCAGGGGTCGTCCTCGTCCCATTGGCCCGCGTGCACGACCACGCGGTCGCCGACCTGCACGTTCGTGACGGCGTCGCCGACCGCGTACACGATCCCCGATGCGTCCGAACCCACGATGTGGAAGTCGGTGGGCTCTCCCCAGCGCGCCTGGGTCTTCGTGACGTCGACGGGGACGCCCCTCGCGGCCCAGACGTTGTTGAAGTTCACCCCCGCCGCCATGACCATCACGAGCGCGTCGTGGGGGCCGAGGGCGGGAACGTCGATCACCTCGTCCTGGATGGCCGACGCCGGATCGCCGTAGCGATCCGGTCGCACCAGCTGCGCGTGCATCCGCGCCGGCACCTCCCCGACGGGGGAAGCTCGCCCACCTCGTACAGATCCTTGCCCATCGTTCTCACCCTCTTCGCGTCGGTCCGACGTGACGGGGCGCACCCTAACAAGCGCCTCGGGTGAGCGGCGAACGCGAGGAGGGCCGCCCGCGGCGGCCTCCTCGGGCGTGACGGAACGTCGCGACGGAGCTACGCGTCCGGTCGTTCGGGCGCGGCCGGTGGGGGCGGAGGGGGCGGGGAGCCGACGCCCGATGACCCCGTCGCGCCGGAGCCGCCGAAGCCCGCGCCGCTGAACCCGCCGGGCGTGAAGGGCGTGGATCCGCGCCCACCCCGACGAGGGCGGAACGAGGCGTTCATGTCGTCGATGCTGAAGGCGCCCGAGGCCTCGCCGGTCGTCGCGTAGCGGTAGAGCGCCGCGTTGAACACGCCGGTGCAGGCCGAGCCCACCGCCATGAGGGCGCCCACCGCGAGGACGAGCAGGGGGACGCCGACGAGCGGCGCCGCAGCCGTGATGAGGCCTCCCACGAGGACCACGGGGATCGCGACCAAGAAGATCGCCAGGCCGATCGTCGCGTTCCCGATGAACTGCTCGCCCCATCGTTGGCGGAAGATCGATCCCGACCGCTTGATGGCCTCGCCGACCCCGGCCTCTTCGTAGAGCAGGACCGGCACCACGAAGAAGGTGAGGACGGTCCACGCGATCCCGATGATCCCGATGAGGATCCGCCCGACCAAGCCGGCGCGCTCCTGGAGGGCGCGCAGGATCATGCCGACGGTGGCCGTGATCAGCGCCCACAGGAAGATCGGGCCCAGGTGTTGGCGGGCGAGCGCGAGGCCGTCCTTGATCGACGCCTCCTCGCCCTTGAGGCGTTCCATCGCGGTACCGATCACCGCGGCATTGAAGAAGATCGTCACGAACGACAGGAGCACGTACATCACGAACCCGAGCACGTAGATCGCCGGCTTCACCGACTCACCGTCTCGGGGCAGGCCGACGCCCACCATCCCCAGCCCGAAGACCGCCATCACCACCAGGGAACAGAAGAACGAGACGATGGGGAGCAGGAGCAGTTCGCCGTCGTTCCGCACCACGGTCCAGCTGGCCTTGGCGAGCCGGAATCCTCTCGAGATCGATCCCACCGGGTTCCTCCTTCCGACCGCGCTCCATCCATTCGACACGGGCTCCGCACGAGATGCTAGCCTCCGGCGTTGTCGTCGAGACGGGCCCTTCCCACACTGTCGGCATGTGTCGCCGCGGAGCTGAACCCCGAGGAGGTCCCTGATGCCCCCGTTCGACGTCACGTTCCTGCAGGACGGCGCCCAGAGCGCCGAGCAGGTCGTGGATCTGATCGGCGGATTCATCGCGTCGGCGGATCGGAGCGTAGACGTCGCGATCTACGACTTCGACGCGCGCGCGGGCACGAGCGCGCGGCTCGCCGACGCCCTGGAGGGGGCACTGGCCCGCGGCGTGACGGTCCGGGTGATCTTCAACGTCGATCGCAGCGACGCGCCGTCGGCGCCGCGGCCGATGATCGCGGACCCCGGGGCGATCGACGGACTCGAGGTGCCCACGCACGGCCTGCACGATCGCGGCGCGCTGATGCACCACAAGTACGCGATCGCCGACGGCGCCCGCGTGCTCACGGGCTCCACGAACTGGACCGACGACGCGTTCACGCGCGAGGAGAACGTGATCGTGACGGTCGAGGACCCCTCCGTCGCCGCGGCGTACACGACGAACTTCGACGAGCTCTGGCGGCGGGACCGACTCGAAGGGAGCGGCGCCCGTGGGCCGCAGGCGCGACCGGCGCGCGGGATCTCGGTGACGCCGTGGTTCCTGCCGGAGCCTCCGTCGGTCGCCCACCTCGCGGCCGAGCGGATCGGGGCGGCGCGCAGGCGGCTCCGGGTCTGCTCGCCGGTCGTGACGTCCGGTCCGGTGCTCGGGACGCTGGCCGAGTTCGCGGGACGCGACGCCTTCGACCTCGACGGAGCCTACGACGCCACGCAGATGGACGAGGTGCTCGCGCAGTGGGCCGACGTCCCCTGGAACCGGTGGAAGGTGGAGGCGTGGCGCACGATCGCCGCCCGGCTCTCGGGCAAGCGCTCCACGCCCTATCGCCCGGGCTCCGTGCACGACTACCTGCATGCGAAGTTCGTCGTGTCCGACGACGAGGTGCTGGTGGGCAGCTACAACCTCTCCCGGGGCGGCGAGGAGAACGCCGAGAACGTGTTGCACGTGGTGAACGAAGAGGTGGCCGTGCGCTTCGCGTCCTTCGCGGACAGGGTGGCGGCCCGCTATCGATCCCCGGCGCTCCCGCCGCCGCCTCCTTAGGCCGGCACCGCCGATGGCAGCTCCGCCGCCGGACAGACCGCGGCACGCGGGCACCAGCCGCAGTAGGCCCCGGGGGCGAGCGCGGCCTCCCGGCCGTTGGCGAGGGCGCTCGCGCTGCGCGCGGCGGCGATCACACGGTCCGCGGCGTGGTGCAGCGCATCCTCGGTGACATCCTCCGCCTGCCAGGCGCCGCTCTCCAGGAACAGCGAGGCGACGCGGTAGGGCGGGACGCCGAACCTCAGCGTCATGACGAGCGCGTAGAAGCGCATGTCCTCGGCGAACTCGGGATAGGCGTTCCCGGTCTTCAGGTCGATGGCGAGGCGGGTGGCGCGCATGGGATCCAACTGGTCCGGCCGCCCCAGGACGAGGTCGATCTGTCCCGAGAGCACGAGATCTCCCCCGAGCAACTCGGCCTTCACCCGCAGCTCGCTCACGGGCACGAGCTCCCGGCGGAGCTCCTTGAGCGGCGGGAAGGACCCCTGGAAGAGGGTCACGCGTCGCACGACCTCCATCAAGACGTCGTCCTGTTCGGGCGCGGTGAGGCCGCCCCAGTACTCCTGGAACCGCTCCTCGCGTTCGAGCATCCGCCCGACCGCCACCTCCGCGACGGCATGCGCGTCCAGCGGGTCGCGACTTCCCACCTCCACCTCGATGGCCTTGTGGAGCAGCACGCCCGAGGCGCTCTTCACGGAGTGCTCGAAGGGCGGCGCCTCCCCGGAGATGGTGGCATGGAACTTCCCCTCGCAGCGCACGTGGTCGTTCAGTTTCTCCTTCCCCAGCCAGAGCTGATCGCGGAGCTCGAGCCCGCGCACGGCCTCCTCGATCCGATCGCGCAACCGCTGCGGGAGGTCCGCCGGGAACGAGGGCCGAGCCTCGGTGCCGATCAGCCGGTCCAGCGTGCGGCGTTGCGGGTCGGTGAGCTCCATCGGACCATGGTAGGGATAGGAACCGACATGGCCGAGCACCCCGACGACATCCTGCGCGCGCTGGCCGACCCCGAGCGGCTCTCGATCGCCGGGGCCCTGGCGCGGTCCGACGCCTCCTCCGCCGAGCTCGCGGACCAGCTCGGCATGGCGGTGACCCGCGTGCGCAAGCACCTGAACCGCCTCGCCTCGGCGGGCGTCGCACGGCTGAACGCGGACCGGCGCACGTACCGGCTCGACGCCGAGACGCTGCGTTGGGCCGCGGAGCAGGTCGGACCGCCCCGCAACGTGGGGATGGCACTGGGGGCCGCCAACGACGACGAGGAAGCCGTCCTGCGGAGCTTCTTCCGCGACGGCAGGCTCACCGAGATCCCTATGAAGGCCGCCAAGCGTCGCATCGTGTTGGAGCGGATCGCGCTGGAGTTCGAGCCCGGCATCCATTACGAAGAGCAGGAGGTGAACGCGATCGTGGGGCGCTTCTTCAACGACCATGCCGCGATCCGCCGCTACCTCGTGGACGAGCGGTTCCTCGATCGCGATCACGGCGTCTACTGGCGGAGTGGAGGTCGCGTGGAGGTCTGATCCGTCTGCCCCGGATCCGCCGTGGTCCCTCAACCCGGGGTCCGCTGTTATCCCTCCATGCAACCGAGGCTCGACGGAGGTCGCCGGAGGATGCTAGGTTCCCTCCGCCGGGTTCCCCCGGCACCTTCCCGAAGTGCGCACGCGTTTCGACGTGTGCTCCGGACCTGGGCACGAGATGGACACGAACGACAGGAAGATCCCGATGACCGGCGTCACCCTGGCGCTGAGCCTGGTGCTGACCCTGGCGCTGACCGTCGGCGCCGCAACACCCGTCGCTGCCCGCACGGGTACCACGCCGCCCCCTACGGGCCCATGCGCCCTGACGCGGGGTCCGGTCGAACCGGTCCAGGCGTTCTCGAGGCGCCTGATCCGTTGCGCGGCCGCACACTGGATCGTCCCCGGTGGCGCGGCCAAGGCCATCTGCATCGCCGGTCGGGAGAGCGGCCTCGTGCCGACGGCCAGGTCCGCGGGGGGCGCGTACCTCGGGCTCTTCCAGCACAGCGCCAGGTACTGGCCGATCCGGTACCGCACGTGGGCGAACGCCGGGTGGCATCTGCGGAGCTCCGCCCTCAGCGGGAGGACCAACGCCATCGTGACCCTCCGGATGGTGCACGCCAGCGGCGGCTGGGCGTCCGCGGGCTGGCCCGTGCGCGGCTGCTGAGGCCGCCCTGCACCCCGAGGATTAGACTCCCCGCCATGGCCACCACCGACAGAGACGTCCCGTCCACCGATCCGCACGATCACCGTCGAGGAGCGCATCGATGAGCTGCGCAAGCGGAAGAAGGGAGCCCTGACGCCCGGCGGGCGAGATGCCTCCAAGAAGCAGCACGACCGCGGGAAGCTCACGGCCCGCGAGCGCCTCGAGATCCTGATGGACAAGGGCTCGTTCGTGGAGACGGACCCGTTCGCGATCCATCGCGCACACGACTTCGGGATGGAGAAGAAGCATCCGCCGGGCGACGGCGTGATCACGGGGTACGGCACCGTCGACGGCCGCAAGGTCTTCGTCTCGAGCCAGGACTTCACCGTGTTCGGCGGCTCGATGGGCGAGGTCATGGCGCAGAAGGTCTGCAAGGTGATGGACCTCGCGATGCAGCACCGGCGCGCCGTTCATCTCGATCAACGACTCAGGCGGCGCGCGGATCCAGGAAGGCGCGGCCAGCCTCGCCGGCTACGGGTACATCTTCGAGCGGAACGTACGCGCCTCCGGCGTGATCCCGCAGATCAGCGTGATCATGGGCCCGTGCGCGGGTGGCGCCGTCTACTCCCCCGCCATCACCGACTTCACCTTCATGGTGAAGGAGACCTCCCACATGTTCATCACCGGGCCCGACGTGATCAAGACGGTGACCGGCGAGGAGGTCACGATGGAGGAGCTCGGCGGCGCCATGACGCACGCCGGGAAGTCGGGCGTGGCCGCGTTCGTGGGCGAGGACGACGAGGACGTCCTGCAGCAAGTGCGGTACCTGATGAGCTTCCTCCCGTCCAACAACCTGGAGGACCCGCCCGCCTACGCGTCGACCGACGATCCCGCGCGCCTCGACGAGGGGCTGACGCACATCGTGCCGGACCGAGCCGCAGGAGCCCTACGACATGCACGAGGTGATCCGCCGCGTGGTCGACGACGGCGACTTCCTCGAGACCTTCAAGTTCTGGGCGATGAACATCGTGACGGGCTTCGCGCGACTCGACGGTCGCACGATCGGGATCGTCGCGAACCAGCCGAAGGTGATCGCGGGGACGCTCGACATCGACGCCAGCGAGAAGGCCTCGCGCTTCGTGCGCTTCTGCGACGCCTTCAATGTCCCGATCCTCACGTTCGTCGACGTGCCCGGGTTCCTGCCCGGCACCACGCAGGAGTACAACGGGATCATCCGGCACGGCGCCAAGCTCCTCTACGCCTACGCGGAGGCCACCGTCCCCCGCATGACCGTGATCACGCGCAAGGCGTACGGCGGCGCCTACCTGGTGATGAACTCCAAGCACCTGCGCGCCGACGTGGCGTTCGCCTGGCCGACGGCGGAGATCGCCGTCATGGGCGCCGAGGGCGCGGTGAACGTGGTGTTCCGCCGCGAGATGGAGAGAGCCGCCGATCCCGCGGCCAAGAAAGCCGAGCTCATCAAGGAGTACCGCGACAAGTTCTCCACGCCCGTACGCGGCGGCGGAGCGCGGCTTCATCGACGACGTGATCGAGCCGGCGGAGACCCGGCGGCGCCTGATCCAGTCGCTCCGCATGCTCTCCACGAAGCGCGAGTCCGTGCCGGCCCGCAAGCACGGCAACATCCCGCTGTGACGGAAAGGGCACGATGACCGACGGCGAACCGAGGCTCGAGCTTCCCGACGGCCTGACCCCCGAGGAGGAGCGCGCCATCCTGATGGCGCTCGAGCGCTACTTCCTGCAGGAGAGCCCGAAGCCGATGCCCTGGGTGTTGCAGGGGCGGATCGACGCGACGGGGCTCGGCGCCCTGCAGGTGCGCCGCTATGCGCACGAGCCGTGGCACGGTCAGCAGGTCCCCCATTCGCGCAAGGGCGTCGCGCCGGTGAACGGCCGCAGCGACGTCCGGTAGGGCGGGCGCCGTGGCCGCCGTCCGCACCGCCGGGGACGCGACGCGCGAGGAGGCCCTCGCCGCCATGCGCGCCGAAGGCTGCTCCGCCCCCCGGCAGTGGGGCAACGCGCCCGGCGACCGGTACGGCGCGCATGCGCACGACTACGACAAGGTCCTCTATTGCCTGGACGGTTCGATCACGTTCCACATGGACGACGGCGACGCGACGCTCACGGCGGGCGATCGGCTGGACATCCCGGCCGGGACCCGACACGCGGCCACGGTCGGGCCCGCGGGCTGCGCCTGCGTGGAGGCCACCGCGTGAAGGCGGCGCTCCAGATCGACCAGCTCTGGTTCCGCCAGCCGGGGGGCATCGGCACGTACGTGCGCGAGCTCGCGGACGCGCTCGCCGCCACGGGTGCGCTCGAGCTCAGCCTCTTCCACTGCCGCTTCACCGAAGCCGGTCCGGACCCCGAGTGGCTCGGACGGTTCCCGATCGAGGAGGTGCCGGGGCCGATCCGCACGCTCTATCCGCAGTGGTCCCTGCTCGGGCGCCCCAAGCTCCCGCCCGCGTTCGGGGCGTTCGACCTGGTGCACGCCACGAACCCTGTGAGCGTGCCACCGGTCCGCAAGGGCTCGGCGCTGGCGGTGACGGTCCACGATCTCGCATATCACCGCTTCCCCGATCGCTTCCCCCCACGATGGCGATTCCTCTACGGCGCAGGTGTGCGAGCCGCGGTGAAACGGGCGGACGCCCTCCTGGTGCCCTCGAACGCCACCGCGGACGACCTCATCGCGATCGCGGGCGCCGACCCGATGAAGGTGCACGTCACCCCGCTGGCGGTACGCGCGACCGTGGGGGCCTCGGACGGCGAAGAGGCCCGAGCGCGACTGGGCGTCACCGCACCCTACGTCCTGTTCGTGGGCACCCTCGAACCGCGGAAGAACGTCGTGAAACTCGTGCGCGCATACCGACAGGTGGCGCCCGACGTGCCGCACGCCCTCGTATTGGCGGGCCCCGACGGCTGGCACACGGAGGACCTGGAGGAGGAGCTCGCGCGGGAAGGGCCCGGCACGGTGATCCGCACGGGGAGCGTCTCGGACGACGATCTGGATGCGCTGTACCGCGGTGCGTCGGCGTTCGCGTATCCCTCCACCTTCGAGGGCTTCGGCCTGCCCGTGCTCGAGGCGATGGCCCGCGGGATACCCACCGTGACCTCGGACGCTCCCGCGCTCGCCGAGGTCGCCGCCGGAGCCGCCCTGCTCGTGGAACCGGACGACGTGGCCGGGCTCGCCGACGCGCTCGCACGCATGCTCACGGACGAGACGCTCGCCACCGACCTCCGCTCCCGTGGGCTCGCGCGCGCGGCCGGATACACGTGGGCGGCCACGGCACGGGCGACCCTCGAGGTCTATCGCCTGGTCGCCGGAGCGACGCCCGCATGAAGGTCACCCTCATCTCCACCGTCTTCAACTGCGTTGATCGCGTGGCTCCCTTCCTGGCGTCCCTGCAGGGACAGACCCGCCTCCCGGACGAGGTCGTGATCGTCGACGGAGGCTCCTCCGACGGCACCGCCGAGGCCTTCGGTGCCGACCCGCGCGTCACCGTGATCGAGGCCCCAGGAGCCAACATCTCCACGGGTCGGAACATCGCGCTCGCCAATGCCACGCACGAGGCCATCGCGGCCACCGACGCCGACTGCGAGCTGGATCCGGGCTGGCTCGCGGCGATCGTGGCGCCGCTCGAGGACGGGGCCGACGTCGCCGCAGGGTTCTACCAACCGGTGGCGGAGGACTTCTTCCAACGATGCGTGGCGGCCCTCAACCTCCCGATGGACGCCTCCGAGGTCGACCCGGCGCGGTTCATGCCGAGCGCCCGGTCCGTCGCCTTCCGACGCGAGGCGATCGAGGCGGTGGGTGGCTACCCGGAGTGGCTCGACATCGGCGAGGACATGTGGGTGGATCACCGCTGGCGTGAGCTGGACATGGACATCCGCTTCGCGCCGGACGCCGTCGTGCGATGGACGCTGCGCCCCGACCTCCGATCGACCCTCACGCAGTACTTCCGCTACGCCCGTGGCGATGCGATCGCGGGGATGCACCCCGAGCGCCACGCCCTGCGGTTCGCCGTCTACGGCGGGCTCGTCGCCGCGCTCGTCTCCGGACGGACCTGGCCCAAGCTGCTCGCGGCAGCCGGCGCGGTGGCGTACGCGCGCACGCCGGTACGCCGAGCCTGGCGGCGGCTCCCCGACCGCGCCGACCGGGCCCGGGCGACGCTGGCGGTCCCGCTCCTGCTGGGCGCGACCGACGTCGCGAAGATGGCCGGGTACGAGGCGGGCCTGCTGCGGCGCCTCCGCGGCCGCTGAGCCTCAGTCGTAGGCGTAGAACCCGCGGCCGGACTTCCGCCCGAGGTGGCCCGCCGCCACGAGCCGTCGCAGCAGGCTCGGCGGGGCGTAGCGCGCATCGCGGAACTCCTCGAACAGGACCTCGCCGATGCTGAGCGTCGTGTCGAGGCCCACCAGGTCGGTGAGGGCGAGCGGCCCCATCGGATGGGCGAGGCCCAGGTGGATCGCGGCGTCGATGTCCTCGCGGCTGGCGAACCCGCGCTCGTACAGGCGGATCGCGTCGTACAGGTAGGGGATCAGGAGGCGATTCACGATGAAGCCGGCCTCGTCGCGCGCCTGGACGCAGGTCTTGCCGAGCACGTCCGTCCCGTAGGCCCGGACGAACGCCATCGTCGCGTCGCTGGTGGCGATCGAGGGCGTCAGCTCGAGGAGCTGCATCACCGGCGGAGGGTTGAAGAAGTGCATCCCCACGACCTGGGCGGGCCGGCCGCTCGCCACGGCGAGCTCGGCGATGGGGATCGAGGAGGTGTTGGAGGCGAGCACGACCTCATCGCGGGTCACCTCGCCGAGGCGCGCGAAGATCTGGAGCTTGGCGTCGAGTCGTTCGGTGGCGGCCTCGATCACGAGGTCGACGTCGGCCAGCGCCTCGAGATCGACCGCGCCGTCGACGCGGCCCAGGAGCGCCTCGGACTCGGAGGCCGCGAGCTTGCCGCGCTCGACCGCCTTGCGGACCGACCGCTCGATCGCCGCTCGACCCGCGTCCACCAGGTCGGGCGAGCCTTCGACGAACGTGACGCTCGCGCCGGCGCGCGCCGCCACCTCCACGATGCCCGAGCCCATGAGCCCGCAGCCCACGACCCCGACCCGACGCACGTCTGCAGGCTCCACCGTTCGGCCACTCCCTCCGGATGTCGTCGCTCAGCCTACAATCCAGGCCATGTCCGGCCATCGGGTGAACCGTTCCGCCGTCCTGGGCGTCGCCGCGGGCGGCGTCCTGCTGGGGCACTGGATCACCTACCGGATCGCCAGCCCACACGAGCACGCTCGCGAGGTCCTGCTCGCGCGCACCGGCCACGCCTATCTGGGGTTCGTGAACGACCTCGGCATCGCGCTCACCCTCGCGGCGGTCGCGGCGGTCGTCCTCGGGCATCTCACGGACCGCGACCAGCCCCCCGCCGGGGTCGGGCGCTGGTTCCTCCGTCTCTCCTGCTTCCAGGCGGCCGCGTTCCTCGCGATGGAGGTCGTGGAGCGTGTCTCCTCCGGCGCGCCGCTCGCAGATCTCATGCACCACGGCCTCCTGCCCACGGGGATCGCGGTCCAGGTGGCCGTCGCCCTGGTCGGCGCGCTGGCGGTGCGCTGGCTCCTGCGGGCCGCGGGGCGCCTGCAGGCGATCCTGGCGCAACCCGCGACGATACCCGCGTTCCCAGCCGTGGTCCGACTCGTCGCCTCGGCCTCCACCCCGGCCGCTCGGCCGGCGCTCGCCGCCGCGGGGATCCGCGGTCCTCCGCCTCGCTGATCGGCTGAACCGCGCCCCGGCATGGGGCGTACCCACACCGAACAGAGAGGACCCTCATGGATGTCCGTTCGCGAGCCCGCGGGCTCGCCGCGCTCGTGTTGGCCGGCGCACTCCTGCCGATGATGAGCGGTACGGCCTTCGCACACGCGGAGCGCTCCGCCGGGCCGTTCGATTACGAGATCGGGTTCGGGACCGAGCCCGCCTACGTCGGCCAGCCCAACAGCGTGCAGCTGATCCTCAACAAGGACGGCAAGCCGGTCACCGACATGACCGACCAGTTGAAGGTGACGATCTCCTTCGGCAGCGACTCCACCGACCTCACCTTCGAGCCCAACTTCGAGGTCGGGGGCGACGGCGAGCCCGGCGACTACCGCGCATGGTTCGTCCCGTCGCAGCCCGGGAAGTACACCTTCCATCTCACCGGCACGCTCGACGGCACGAAGTTCGACGAGACCGTGACCTCGGGTCCGGACACGTTCGATGCGGTGCAGGACCTCGCCTCCGCGTCGTTCCCGCAGGTGAACGCCCCCACCAACGAGGAACTCGCCTCCCGGATCGATCAGGAATCGCAGCGCGCCGCCGACACCGCCACGGCGGCGGCGAACGCGGAGAGCACGGCGAAGACCGCCAAGAACATCGCCCTCGATCGGCGTGGTGCTCGGCGCGCTCGGCGCTGATCGTCGGCATCGGCGCGCTCGCCACCAGGAAGCGCTCGTAGGTGCTCGCCCACGCGGGGGGTGCGGACGAGACCCTCTCGGTCGTCCTGCTCTTCGCGGGGCTGTGGATCGGCTGGGCGGGGTGGTCGCGGCTCAAGGGCAAGGGTTTCCCCCGCCTGCCGATCCGCGGCGCCTACGGGCTCATCGGGGTGGGTATCGCGCTGGCGATCAGCGCCGCCGTGCTCCCGCGGATGATCTTCGGACCCACGCTCGCCCCTCCTGCCGCATCGCCCGCCGCCGTGCGCCCGTCCTCGACCGCCGCCATCGGGTTCTCGCGACCCAGCCCGGGCGTGACGGTGCGAGGGGATACGCTCGAGGTCGTGATGACGCTCACCGGCGGCACCATCGTGGATGCGACGAGCACGACGCTCACCCCGGACACGGGCCACGTCCATCTCTCGGTCGATCACGAAGCTCGTCTCGATGACCTACGGGCTCGTGCAGGAGATCCCGCTCGCGGGGCTCGCGCCGGGTCCCCACACCCTGGAGGCGGAGTTCGTCGCGGCGGACCACGGACCCTTCGACCCTCGCGGTGACGGCCACGGCGGACTTCACGATCGCCGGGAGCGGCGGGTGAGCGGCGTGCGCCGGCTGACGCTGCTCCTCGTCCTGGCGACCTCCGCCGTCCTCGCCGCCGCGCCCGCCGCATGGGCCCACGCCGGACTCTCCTCATCCGATCCCGCCGCGGGTTCGACGGTGGCGACGGCTCCCGCCGCACGTCACGATGACCTTCACCGAGTCACCGGACCCCGCGCTCTCGATCGTGCACGTCTTGAACACCAGCGGGACGGACGTGGAGGCCGGACCCGCGTCGGCGTCGGGCCCGGATCAGCTCAGCGTCCCGCTGCCTTCCGATCTCCCGGACGGCACCTACACCGTCTCCTGGCGGGTCGTCTCCCAGCAGGACGGGCACGTCACCGCGGGGACCTTCAGCTTCGGCGTAGGCGTCGCGCCGCAGGCGCCTACCGGCGGCGACGAGCACATCCACCTCCACTCCCTCGCCGTCGCCGCTCAGCGTGGTCGGCAAGTTCCTGTTCTACGCGGGCTTAGTCCTCGTGGTCGGGGCCGTCGCGACGGGGCTCTGGGCCTTCGGCGGACACGTCCCCGCGCGGCGGCTCCTCCTTCCGGTCGCGGGCGTCGCCACCCTGCTGGGCGCGCTTGCGATGTGGTCGCCGAGAAGGGCGGCGATCGGCGTCGAGCTATGCGGCGCCTCTTCCGATCGAGCGCACCGGCAAGCCGCTCATCTGGCTCGTGGTCGGCGCGGCCGCCACGGCCCTCGGGGCGCTGTACGCGTCGCGCGACACGTCGCGGGGCGCCCTCGTCGACGGCTGGCGTGGCCGCCGCCATCACGATGTACACCCGGGCGGAAGGGGGCCACGCGGCGTCGGTGGGTGGGTCCAGATCACCCTGCAGTGGGTCCACTTCGTCGCGATCGGGGTGTGGATCGGTGGCTTCGTCCCCGTGCTGCTGCTCCTGCGCGAGCGGCGCCGTGCCGGGGAGCCGCCGCCGGCGGCCGAGGTGGCAGCCTACTCGCGCCTTGCCGGCTACGCCCTCCTCGCGGTCGTCGCGTCCGGCGTGCTCCGGGCCACGAACGAGCTCGGAGGCCTGCGTGCCGTCGCTCACCTCTTCGACACGTCCTACGGGATCGCGCTGGCGGCCAAGGTCGCGCTCGCCCTCGTCCTCATCGCGCTCGGCGCCGCCAACCGCTACCGCTCGATCCCTCGCATGACGGAGACCGACGCGCCGATCCGTCGGATCCTCTCGGTAGAGGTGTTCGGCGCCGTGGGCGTGCTCGCACTCACGGGGCTCCTCACGGGGCTCGCGCCCAACCCCGTCCGCCTCGCCAGCGCCGGTCGCTCCCTCCAAGGTCACGGCGACCGGGAGCGACTTCGCCACGACGATGAAGGTGACGCTCTCCGCGACGCCCGGCACCCCGGGGGCCAACCGCATTCGACGTGGACGTGAGCGACTACGACTCGGGCGCGCCGCTCGACGTGACGTCGGTCAGCCTGCGGTTCCTCCTGGTCGGTCGGCCCGACGTGGCCCCCAGCGACCTCGCGCTGAACCGCCAGGGGGACGCGTGGACCGCCGAGGGAGACAACCTGTCCCTCGCGGGCACGTGGGACGTCACCGCGACGGTGCAGCAAGGCGCCAAGGCCTCCGAGGTGCACATGAGCCTGAGCACGAAGACGCCCGCGCAGCAAGTGACGTCCCCTCGCCCGTCCCCGGTCAGCCCACGCTCTACACGTTCACCTTGCCGCGGCGGCCAGCAGCTCCAGACCTACAACGACCCCGGGGTCGGCCGGGACGAACGAGCTGCACGTGACCGCGTTCGACGCCCAGGGCCAGGAGCTGCCCCTCGCCTCGTTGAGTGTGGTCGCGACCCCGCCGGGCGGCGGCCCGAAGTCGCTTGCAGACGACGCGCTTCAGCAAAGGTCACTTCCTCGCGCTGGTCGAGCTGACCGAGGGTGCCTGGCATTTCGACGTGAGCGCAACCGCTCGCGACGGTACCGTGCTACCGGCCTCCTTCGACCAGACGATCGGCCAGGGATGGGATGGGGATGAAGATGCGGATCGCAGCATGCGGATCCTCGCGGTCGGCCTGGCCGTCGCCCTGCACGGCGTGCTCCGGCGGTTCCTCGCCGTCCGCGACCGTCGCCGTAACCGCATCGCAGCGGCCCTCCAGCACCGCGAAGCTCACGATCGTGAGCCCCACCAACGGAGAGGTCGTGAAGGGTCCGGACGTGGTCGTGAAGGTCGACCTCACGGGGGCGAAGATCGTGCAGGCCACCAGCACGGACCTGCAGCCCGACGAGGGGCACCTCCACGTCAGCCTCGACGGACAGCTGGTCACGATGACCTCGGGCACCGAGACCACGATCCCCGACGTGGCGCCCGGGCACCACGTCGTGCAGGTGGACTTCGTCGCCAACGACCACGGACCGTTCTTCCCCAACGTGGTGGCCGTGACCTCGTTCGAGGTGAAGGGGTGAGCGCGCGCGCCGGGGTGCCGACGAGGACCGCCGCTCGGTCCGCGGGCTCCGTCGTGCTCGTGGCCCTCGGCTGCGCGCTGCTCGTGCTGCGCACGCGCGTCCTCGTGCTGCCCGGCGGGCACCGGGTGGCGTGGCTCGCTCTCCTCTACGGCGGCCTCCTCGTGGCCTCGCTGCTCGTTCCCCTGCCGGCGGGTCGGCGGCGCGCACATCCGGTGTTGGTCCTCGTGATCGGCGTGACGGCGGTCGTGGTCGCCGCCTGGGCGGCGGGACGCCCGGCCCCATACGCGTTCGCGGCGTGGGCCCTCCCGCTCGCGATCCTCGCCGCCGTGGCCGAGGAGGCCCTCTTCCGGCGTGTGGCGTACGGCGTCCTCGAGCCACACGGGGCCGTCACGGCCGTCGCGGCGACGGCGCTCCTGTTCGCGCTGATCCACGTCCCGCTCTACGGCGTGGTCGCGTTCCCGGTGGACCTCGGCGCCGGCCTGCTCTTCGGCTGGCAGCGATGGGCCGCCGGCACCTGGACCGTCCCCGCGGCGACGCATGCCGCGGCCAACTGCCTGGCGGTGATCGTCCGATGAAACGATGGCTCGTGATCGCGTGCGCGTTCGGCCTCCTCGCAGCCGCATGCACGTTCGGCTCCTCGTCGCCGAAGGCCACCGTCGTGGTGGGCGCCATCTACCCGTTGGGCGGCTCCCAAGGGCCCGGTGGCATCGACGAGCATCGCGGGGTGCTCCTCGCCGCCGACCTCGTCAACCAGGACGGCGGGGTGAACGGCGCGTCGATCCAGGTGCGCTCGATCGACGCCGAGGGCCCCGACGCCGCACCCGGCGCCGTCGCGGCGCTCGCCGGTGACGGGGTGCGCCTCGTGCTCGGCAGCTACGGGAGCACGATCTCCGGCCCCGCCTCCAGCGCCGCGGCGGAGCGCGGCATGCTCTTCTGGGAGACGGGCGCGGTCGGCATGCTCCCGCCGGCGTCCGACCTCGGCGGCCTCACCTTCCGCGTGCCGCCGACCGGCGAGGTCCTCGGGCGCGCGGCGATCGCGTACATCGCGGACCATGTGGCGCCGTCGCTGCATCGGGACCCGGCCTCCTTGCGCTACGCCGTCTCCTACGTCGACGATGCCTACGGGGACTCGGTGGCGGGCGGGGCGCGCGCGGAGCTGAAGGCTCGCGGCCTGCACGACGTCGGCGACTTCGGCTACGACTTCCGCACCGTGGACATGCGGCGGTTCGTCCATCGGATCGCGGCGGCGAGGCCCGACGTGCTCTTCGTCTCCGCGTATCTCGATGACGCCATCGCGCTCCGCCGCCAGCTGGTGGCCCAGCACGTCCCGCTGCTGGCCAACATCGGGACCTCGTCGAGCTACTGCATGCCGGCCTTCGGGGCGACGCTCGGCAAGGATGCCGTAGGCGTGTACGCGTCGGACAAACCCTCGGCCAGCGCGATCAACCCCGCGGGCCTGCGTCCGGAGGGGCGGGCGCTCCTGGAACGCGCCGACGCCGCCTACTACGCGCGCTACGACACGGACATGAGCCCCGCGGCGCTCGCCGGGTTCTCGGGGGCCTGGGCGCTGTTCACCGACGTGCTCCCGGCGTCGCCCTCGCTCGACCCGGCGGCCGTGGCCGACACGGCACGGACGGTGAACCTGCCGCGCGGGAGCCTGCCGAACGGGAGCGGGCTGCGCTTCGGTGCGCTCGGCACGCCCGAGGCCGGCGACAACGTCGCCGCGGCGAGCGTGATCTGGGAATGGGTCTCCCCCGGACACGCCGCCGTGATCTGGCCTCCGTCCTTCGCCACACAGCCCATGGATCCCTCCACCTCGGACGCGTGGTGAGGCGTCGCACGCTCGCGAGCGCCCTGGGCGTCATGCTCGCGTACGCGGCGCTGGCCGCCTGGTCGGGTCATCTCTCCCCGCTCGCGCGGGGTCCCCTGCTCGACGGGCTGGGTCCACCGCAGGCCTACCGCTGGGTGAGTCCACCCCCCGACCTCGCGGCCACCAACGTCGCACCGAGCAACCTCACCGGCTCGATGCCGCTCTCGCCCAAGGGCGTGTTGGGCGCGTCGTTCGTGAGCTCGGACAGCCAGATCACGGTCATCGTCAAGGACGGGGCGATCGCACCGCACGGCCGCGACACCTCGGTGTCGCTCGAGGCGACGCCGGTCGACCCCGCCACGCTCGCCCCGCTCGGGGGCGACCTCGAGCCCTTCGGGAACGCCTACCGGATCGCGTTCACCTACCTGCCCTCGAAGACGCGCGTGACCCAGCTCGCGCGACCCGCTCGACGTGCTGCTGGTGTACCCGTACACGGTGACGCTGCACGCCGCCCGACATGGCCTGTACGCCTCGCGTGACGGGAAGGCGTGGGCCGCCTCGGCGTCTCACGACCTCCTCGCCGCGTTCCAGGTCGAGGGGCCGGTCCCGGAGCCCGGCTACGCGGTGGTGGGCGGGGTCCCGACGCCCGCGCCGGTGAGCACCTCGCCGACCGGCGGCGGCTCGGCGACCAACGCGGTCGCGACGGGTCTCTTCGTCGTCGCCGGGATCGCCCTGTTGGTGGGGATCGGTCTGGTGCTGCGCGGGCGCGGACGGCGCTAGCCCCGGAGGCTCGCTCAGCCGCAGGCGGCGACGAGGAGCGGGTACGGGTTCACCGCGTCTTCGATGATGGAGTATCCGTAGGCGCTCGTGGGCCACGAGGACGGCATGACGTTGGGGTGGAACTCGAAGTGGTCGTGCGGCGTCCCCACGGCGTCGCCCGTGTCTCCCACGTAGCCGATCACGTCGCCCGCGTGCACCGGACCGTTCGAATGCGCCGAGTAGCGACTGCGAGGTGCGCGTTGTAGACGGTGCCGTACCGGCCGCTCACGAACACCACGTTGCCGCCGAGCGAGTTGTAGTCGGAGCGCGCGTAGCCGTCGAACGGCGCGACGATGGGCGTCCCGTAGGGCGAGAGGATGTCCACGCCCTTGTGCAGGTGATAGCCGCCGGCGTAGCGAGGAGCGCCGAACCCGTCGCTGTAGCTGCGCGGCCCGTCGACGGGGCAGCGCTCGAGCACGTGCTCGTAGCCGGCCGGGAGCGGCACCGAGGCGTGCCCGCCCCCGTATCCCTGGGCCGCGGCCGCCCGCAGCTCCTGCTGATACTGGGCGGAGACCTTCTTCTTGTACCGCTCCGCCGCCGCCAGATCCTGCTTGATCTGCGCGACCAGGCTCTGCTGCTCCTGCAGGCTCGCGTAGACCGCGTCGCGTGCGTCGCGCGCCCTGGCCACGAGATTCTTCTGCTGGGCCTGCAGCTGCTGCAGCCGTCCGAGCTGGTAGTCGAGCTCGTTGCGGGTGTTCTGCACCGTGGTCGCGAGGTCGGCGTCGCTCTGGGCCACGGCGTCCACGTACTCCAGACGGTCCGAGAGCTCGGCCAGCGAGGACGAGCCGACGATGAACGCGAAGTTCTGGCCGGGGCCGCCGATGAACGCCTGCACCGCACGATCGTTCAGGAGCCCGACCGTCTCCTGATACTTCTGCTTGGCGGCCTCGCTCTGCTGCTGCGTCGTCAGGAGCTGCGACGTGGTCTGCTCGAGGGCGGCCGATGCGTCGTCGAACGTGGCCTGCTTCTCGGCGAGCCCGGCCTGGAGCGCGCCCAGACGCTGCTGCGCGGCCTTCACGTCGTCGAGGTACTTCTGGACCTTCGCCTCGGCGCTGGCGACGTCCCCCTTGGACGTGGCGCCGGCCCCGCCGGCGAGCATGACGACGCACGCGAGCGCCGTTGCGACCGCGAGGAATCGAGACGCGATGGGGAAGCGCGTGAGCGATCTCGTCATGGGGAAGTCCCTACCCTACCCACCTCGAAGGCCTGGTCGACAACCCTCGGGCGGCACGGGGTAGCCTGCGCCCGGCCCACCCGGGATGCAACCATCCTCGGCGCGGCGCCCGACGTGCTTGAGGCCGGCGCACTATCCGCGCAGGTGGATGACGGTTTCCGGCTCCTCCAGCGCCTGCTCCCAGCCGTGGTCTTCGAGCGTGCGCCGCGCCCGTGCGGCCTGTTCGGCACCCCCGCGCAGCCTCCTCGCCGAAGAGGCGTGCCGTCCACCACACCTGGGCGGCGAACGGGTTGGCCTCCCCGCGCGGGGACCGCTCCTCCTCGATGGCGGCCACGGACTTCGCGCGCGCCGTCTCCTCGTCACCTTCGGCCAGCGCGAGGACCGCCTCGGCCGACAGCAGGGCCGCGCCGGATCCGGGTTCGCCCTCGGCCAGGCGTGCGGCGGGATCGCCCAGGACCGACCGCGCCGAGGACGTGTCGCGCCCCAAGGCGAGGATCCGGGCGAGCTCCGCCGCGGTCCACGTGACGAGCGCTCGCTCGTTCAGGTCCCTGCACAGGAGGAACGCCTCACGCAGGTCACGCTCGGCCTCCTCCATCCGGCCCGCCATCCGGTGGATCACGCCGCGATCGCCCAGCGCGCTCGCCAGCTCCCACCGCGCGCCCAACTCGCGGAGGATGCCCGTGGCGGCCTCGGAGTGTTCGAGCGCCTCCTCCAGCCGCATCAACCGCCGCAGGGACGACGCGACCGTCTCGTGCGCGACCGCCGACGTGAAGGCCTGGCCACCCTCCTCCGCGACCGCCAGGGCCTCCAGGCCGACCTCCAGCGCCTCGACCTCGTCCCCCGCCGGCGAGATCACGTTCGCGAGACCCACCAGCGCCCGGGACTCGGCCCAGGCGTCGCGGCGCGGTCCCGAGCGCGCCACCGCCAGCGCCTCGCGGAACATCGCCTCGGCGCGGTCCAGGTCGTTGCGCCAGAACGGGACCCACCCCGACATCAGGAGGGTGCGGGCGAGCGTGTACGGATCGCCGAGACGCCGAGCAGCATCGAGGGCGCGATCGAACACCGCGCCGGCCTCGAGGTCGTCCCCACGGATCGTGAGCATGATGTCGGCGAGGAACCGGGACGCGTGTGCGCAGACCCGGTCGCTCTGTTCACCGGCGATGGCGAGAGCCTGGTGGAACGCGTCCTCGGCCGCGTCGAACTCGCCGAGCCAGTACCGGCTCTCCCCCAGCATCGACAGGATCCAGGCCTCCCGCTCCCCCCACGTGTCCTGCGGGCCGCAGAGCGCCAGCGCGCGCTCGTAGAGGTCGGCGGCCGAGCGGGATTCGATCCGCATCCGCGCCAGGTCCCCCGCGTGCGCGAGGGCCTCGGCGGCGCGCTCGGCGAGCGTCCGGTCGCGCGGGTTGAGATCGAGGGCCGCGAGGGCCGCCTGCTCCAGATGGAACGCGATCGTGCGCGGATACCGGTCCGCCGTCTCCTCGGAGAGCCTGTTGGCCACCCGCAGGTGCAGCCGTTGGCGCTCGCGCTTGGCGAGCGAATCGTACGCGACGTCGCGCAGCACATCGCTGCCGAAGCGCCAGACGGTGGGCCGTTCCTCGTCGCGAACGAGGAGCTCCTCCGCCTCCGCCTCGGCGAGCAGCTCCTTGCGGGGCTCCACCAGGAGCGCCAGCTCGTCGAGGTCGAAGCGACCGCGCGGGAAGACGCTCGCTCGCCGCACGAGCTCGCGGGCCTGCGGCGTCAGCTGGTCGATGCGCGCCGCCACCACCGCTTGGACCGTGGCGGGCAGCATCCGTCCCGGCGAGGTCGGTCCCCAGGCCCACGCCGGGAGCCGCTGCTCGTCGCGGCGGAGCATGCCGGTGATCTCCACGATGAAATAGGGGTTCCCGCCCGCGTGCTGCGCGACACGCTCGGCGTCGTCGTGCGAGAGGTCTCCCGTCATCAGGGCCAACTCCGTGGCGTGCGCGAGCGTGAGGGGCTCCACCCAGAGCGTGACCGCGTCGGCCAGGCCGCCTGCCCAGTTCGGACGCTGCTCCAGGAACTCCCAGCGGGCCACGCACACCATCATCAGCGGCACCTTGCGGGCCTCCTTGGCGAGCTGTTCGATCAGGTCGAGCAGGAGCGGATCCGCCTCGTGGAGATCCTCGAGGACGAGCACGACGGGTCCGCCCGACGCGAGTCCGGTGAGCATGGCCAAGATGCCGCTGCGGACCTCGGCCGCGTGGTAGCGGTTCTCCTGGCTCCCCTCCTCGCCGAACCCCAAGGTGAACCCCAGCCGGCGCACGGCCCGGTCGACCTCGTCGGGTTCAACCCAGCCGGCCACGATCTCGCGGAGGCGTTCGAGGATCCGGTCCTCCGGAGCGTCGCGCTCCTCCCCGATCTCGCGGTAGACCATCTGGGCGAGCGGCCAGAACGTGACCTCCTCCTCGAACGGGCTCGAGCGGCCGGAGAGGACCTTCACCTCGTCGGGCAGGGTCCCGAGGAACTCCTCCACGACCCGGCTCTTGCCGATCCCCGGCTCCCCCAGAAGGGTCACCAGGTGGGCCCGCCCGCGTTCCTGGACCCGCTCGAAGGTGTCGCCGAGCAGCGCCATCTCCCGCAACCGGTTCACGAGCGGGATCGACTTCCGTGCCCCGCCACCGGTCAGCCCGATCACGGGCCACGCCGCGATCGCTTCGTCGAACCCCTTGGCCTCGATCGAGCGCACGGGCCCGTACTCCACCGATCCCACCGTGAGCTGGTGGGTGGTCTCGCCGGCCAGGATCTCGCCGGGCGCGGCGGCCTGCTGGAGCCGGGCGCCGATGTTCACCTCCGCGCCGATCACGAGGTTGCGGTCGGTGGCCGTGCCGACCGCCACGCGCCCGGTGTTCACCCCGATGCGCACCTCCATGGGCATCGGGAGGCCGAGCCGCGCCTGCAGGCGCGCCGTCCGGTCCACGACGGCGAGGGCCGCGCGGATCCCGCGCTGCGCGTCGTCGTCGTGCAGGGTGGGGACCCCGAAGACCCCGAGCACGGCGTCCCCGATGAATCCTTCCGCGCGCCCACCGAGCAACGTGATCTCATCGGTGACGGCACCGTGGAACGCCGCCAGGACCTCGCGGTATCGCTCGGGGTCGAGACGGGCGGCCAGCTCCGTGGATGCGGCGAGGTCCACGAACACGACGGACACGATCCGTCGTTCCGACGCGGGCGGGATGGAGACGGGCGCCCCGCAATTGGGGCAGAACCGCGCGCGGGGCGGCAGCGGCTCCCCGCAGCGTGGACAGGTCTCGGCGTTCATCGGGCAAGCATAGGTGGCCGTCCGTAGCGCAGCCATGGCGGGAGGATCAGCCGGCCACGTACTCGATCAGCTGCAGCGCGTTGCCGTCCGGGTCGCGGAAGGTGGCGAAGCGCGCGAAGCCGGGGACCTCGCCGACGTGATCGTCGAACCGGACCCCGCGGGACTCGAGCTGCCATCGAGCGGCCTCGAGATCCTCGACGCGGAAGACCGCCGTCGCTCCGCCCTCCTCCGCGCGATCGCTGCCGTGCAACGCCAGGCGCACGGGCCCCGCGTCGAACTCCGCCCATTCGTTGCCGTCACGGCGGAGCAACGTGAGGTCCATCACGTCGGTGTAGAAGGCCACCGCCGCGTCCATGTCGCGGACCCAGTAGTAGACGTGGTCGAGCGGACCGATCACGGTTGGCCCAGGATCTTCGCCTTCTGCGCCTGGAACTCCTCTTCCGTCAGGACCCCACGGCTACGCAGGTCGGCCAGGCGCTCGAGCTCGGTCGTCACGTTGGGCGCAGCAGGGCTCGCGGCCGGCGTGACGGGCGCCGGTGGCGTGGGTGCAGAAGGCGCGGGCGGCGCCGACGGGGCCGACGGCGGCATCGCGGCCGCCGCGGCCGCGGCCGTGCGCATCGTCTGATGTTGGTCCGCCTCGCTCGCCTGGTAGATCTCCCGCTGGACCTCCTCCGGATGCCGGATGAACGAGAACTCGTTGCGCCCGGTCTCGCTGGCGGACTGGATCACGAGCGTCCCCGCACCGACGATCCGCTCGAACAGGCCCTGCTCGAACCGGACGTCGTTGATCTTGTCGAGCGGGATCTCCATCGAGCGCTTCGCGATGAACCCCTCGCGATGGATCACGCGGCTCGTGGTCACGACGAAGTTGGAGGTCACCCACCAGATGAACCGGCGGACGGGATAGAAGAGCATCACGCCCAGCCAGGCGATCCAGACGATGGCCGTGAGCGCGCCGTCGTCGACGGGCCCCACCGTCGTGAGCCACCCCGCCAGGAGCGTGGCGCCGACCGCCACGAGGCCGGGCAACGCGATCGCGACCCAGTGCGGCCGCAACTCGGTGACGATGTCCTCGCCGGGGATCAGGAGCTTGCGTGGGAATGCCATGCGCGCAAGGTACCCCGGGCCCGTAGGGGCGACAACCTCGTCAGCGCAGGTGCATGACCTCGCCCGAAGACACCGTCACGGGGCCGCGATCTGTCTCCAGGATCAAGCCGCCGCGGAGATCGAGACCGGTCGCGATGCCGCGGACGACGCCGTCCCCGGCGAGCGCAGCCTCGACCCGGCGCCCGAGGGTGGCGGAGACCCGTGACCACCGATCCACGACGTCGGCGGCGAACCCCGGTGATCCGGGACGGTAGCCGTCGCGGAAGGAGTTGAGGAATGCCTCGAGCAGCACGAGCGGGTCCACGTCGACGCCGAGTCCTCGGGCTCCGGGCACGCCACCGGGAGGCTCCATGTTCACGCCCGCGCCCAGGATCGCGTACCGCAATCGGCCCCCCGCCACGGCCGACTCCATCAGGACGCCGCCCACCTTCCCACTCTCACTCAGGAGGTCGTTGGGCCATTTGCAGCGGATGTCCGCGCCGGTCGACGCCTTCGCGGCCTCGACCATCGCGGCGCCCGCCAGCACGGGCAGGAGTCCGGCGTCGGGCGGATCGATGGCTGGGCGCAGCACGACGCTGAACAGGAGGGCCGCGCCCGCCCGGTCCTCCCAAGATCGCCCGAGCCGGCCCTGCCCCTCCGACTGGTGGCCCGCCGCCACCAGCGTCCACTCGGGGTCGCCGGCCTCGGCGCGCACCCGCGCCGTCGCGTTGGTGGAGCCGGTAGTCTCATCCCACTGCGCGGGAGCCGCGCATCCCGCGGCCGCGAGCACGCGTTCCAGATCGGCCGTCGTCGTCATTTGACTCCCCCTCGGAGTCCGGAGAGTATCGCGAACCACGTGAAACCCAAGGTCCTGATCGCGAACAGAGGCGAGATCGCGGTGCGGATCATCCGCACCTGCCGCGAGCTCGGCATCCCCAGCGTCGCCGTGTACTCCGATGCCGACCGCGACGCCCTGCACGTGCAGATGGCCGATCAGGCGTTCCGGATCGGACCCGCGCTCGCTTCGGCGTCCTACCTCTCCATCCCGGCGATCGTCGAGGCGGCCGTCCGGGCGAAGGCGACGCTCGTGCACCCGGGCTACGGGTTCCTGGCCGAGCGGGCCCAGTTCGCCACCGCCGTGACCGACGCGGGACTCACCTTCGTCGGGCCGAGCGCCCACGCCATCGAGATGATGGGCGACAAGGCCGCCGCCCGGCGCGCGGCCGATGCGAGCGGGATGCCGATCGTGCCGGGGACATCCGAGCCCGTGGACCTGCGTACCGCGCGAAAGCAGGCGGAGCGCATCGGATTCCCGCTCCTCGTGAAGGCGGCGTTCGGCGGAGGCGGCAAGGGGATGCACATCGTGCGCGACGCCGGCCACCTGGAGGAGTCGCTCAAGCGGGCCGCGCGGGAGGCGCAGTCCTATTTCGGGCGCCCCGAGGTCTTCCTAGAGCGATACGTCGACCGCGCGCACCACGTGGAGGCGCAGATCCTCGCCGACGGCCACGGCAACGTGCGGTTCCTGGGCGAGCGCGACTGCTCGGTGCAGCGGCGGCACCAGAAGCTGATCGAGGAGACCCCGTCCCCGGTGATGGACGGCCCCCTACGTGAGCGGTTCCGCGAGGCGGCGATCGAGCTCACGCGTGCGTCGGGCTACGTCAACGCCGGGACGATCGAGTGCATCGTCGACGAGGACGGGTCCTTCTACTTCCTGGAGATGAACACGCGGCTGCAGGTGGAGCACACCGTCACGGAGATGGTGACCGGGCTCGACATCGTGGCGCTCCAGTTGGCGGTGGCTCAGGGGGAGAACATCGGCCACCTCGACCCGCAGCCCCGCGGGCACGCGATCCAATGTCGGATCAACGCCGAGGATCCCGGCCGGAACTTCCTCCCGGGACCGGGGCGGATCACCCGCTACCGGGAGCCGGGGGGGCCGTTCGTGCGGACCGATTCGGGCGTCGAGCGAGGCGGCGAGATCCCCGGCGACTACGACTCGATGTTCGCCAAGCTGATCGTGTTCGGGGAGGATCGCGAGCAGGCCCGGCGGCGCATGCTCCGGGCCCTGGAGGAGTTCGAGGTCGAGGGCGTGCCCACGACGATCCCGGTCCATCGCTGGATCCTGTCCTCGAAGGCGTTCAAGGCCGGCACGACGACCACCACGTGGCTCGAACGGGCGCTGGTCGACGCCGACCTGCCCGCGCAGGTGGATCTGCAGCCGGCGCCGTCGGGCCCGCAGCCGGCGCGGCCCGCCGACCTCCTCGTCGAGGTCGACGGGCGCAGGGTGCCGGTCCGCGTCTTCGACGAGCGGCGGGATCTGGCGCCGAAGCCCCCCGCCGCCCACGACGTGCACCATGGAGGTCACGTGCACGGCGTGATCCAGGCGCCGATGCAGGGCACCATCTTGAAGGTCCTGGTGGAGAAGGGTCAGGCGATCGAGGCCGGCGACGTGATCTGCGTCCTCGAGGCGATGAAGATGGAGAACCACATCGCGTCCACCCGCGAGGGCGAGGTGACCGAGCTCCCGATCCGCGCCGGTCAGGTCGTTGAGACCGGCCAGACGCTCGCCGTCATCGACTGAGGGCTTCCTCGATCCCCTCGTCCGGCGCGCCATCCGCCTGCGGAGGCGTGGACGGGACGAAGAGGGCGAACGCCGAGCCTTCGCCGTCCGAGCGCGCGAGCCAGAGCCTGCCCCCGATCGACTCCGCCATCCGGCTGCAGATGTAGAGCCCGAGTCCGGTTCCCCCCACGCGGCGCGTGGCCGACTGGTCGACCTGGAAGAACCGCTCGAAGATGCGCTCCTGGGCGTCCTCCGGGATGCCGGCCCCCTCGTCCGCGACGCTCAGCACCACGCCGTTCACCGCGGGCTCCGCGCTCACGGTGACACGCGTGTCGGGCGGGGCGTACTTGAGCGCGTTCTCGACGAGGTTCGACAGGATCTGGTGGAGCTTGCCCTCGTCGGTGAGCATCGGGTGCAGGCTGTCGGGGATCCGCACGTCGAACGTGTGCCCGTGCGCGCGAGGGCGCAGCTCGTCCACCACGTGGCCGACGAGCCGGTCGAGCACGACCGAGCTGAGCGCGAGCGGCTCCACGTGCGCCTCCAGCCGTCCCACCACCAGCAGCTGTTCGATCAGCCTGCGCAAGCGATCGCTCTGTCGGTCGGCCGCCTCCAGGAACGAGCGCCGCTGGTCGTCGGGGAGATCGTCCGCCAGCTGCAGCATCGTCTTGATGTAGCCCTGGACGGACGTGAGCGGGGTCCGCAGCTCGTGCGAGACGACCGCCACGAACTCGTCCTTCAGACGGTTGAGCTCCTTCTCCTGGTCGAGCGAACCCTGGAGGCGCTGCGCGAGGGCCGCGTTCTCGAGCGCCAGCCTCGTCCCCCACCACACGGCGATCGCCGGCGCTGCGGCGAGCGGCACGAGCCACAGCGAGACGTCCGCCGCCGCGACGACCACGGGCGCGAGGGCGACCAGCGGCAGGGTGGCCTGCACCTGGAAGAAGAGGTCCTTCGAGATGTAGGGCCAGAACGGCACGTCCTCGGTGAGGCAAACGGCGATGTCCGTGATCACCGTGTTGAGCACGAAGAAGACCACCGCGGCCACCAGGAAAGGCACGAGCGCGCCGGTGCCCAGCGACGGACCGCCGCCCAGCGCCTCGTAGATCGTGCCGGCGAGCCCGAGGGAGAGCGCGTACTGGCCCACGTTGAAGGCCGCCTTGCGGACGCTCTTGCGCACGATCAGGTCGGCGATCACGGAGGCGAAGACCTGCACGATCACCGCCGCGGGGGTCCCGAATCCGATCAGGAGGGCGAAGGCGAACGTCGTGGAGGCCGTGAGCTCGTCGACCTCCCCGCCCCGCCGCGGCACCGAGATCGGGAAGACCTCACCCACCAGCAACAGGAGTGCGAACAGCCAGAACCCCCGTCCCTGCGAGGCGACGTGCAGCTGAGCCGAGGCGGCGAAGAGGAACACCAACGAGCCGCCCGTCACCGTGACGAGCGCGAGGTAGGCATCCAGGAAGCGGAAGCGGCTGGCCATCTCCAGGATTCTTCGGCCGATCCGTCGGTCGACCGAAGGCCTCGGAGGCTAGACGTGGCGGAGCAGGAAGCTCCGCACCGCGGCGACGTAGGCCGCGGGCTCCTCCACGAAGGCCATGTGCGCGCTGCGCTCGAAGACGGCCAGCTCCGCCCCGTCGATCCCCGCCGCGATCGCCTCGGCGGCCTCGACCGTGCAGGCGCGGTCGTGACGGCCGGCGAGGACGAGCGTCGGCGCCCGGACCAGCTCGAGCCGATCCTCCACCTCGATGCCGCCGAACCCCGTCGCGGCGGCGTGCCGCAGGACGTCGGGCGCGTACACGGCGTCCGCCGTTCGGGCGAGGTAGTCGGCGATCCGTGGATCGAGTGGGTCGGCGAAATGGAACGGCATCTGATCGTCCATCAACGCCGCGAACTCCTCCCGCGTCCGCACGTGGGGCTCGCGCTCCCAGGACGCGGTCACCTGCTCACGGAGCGAGGAAGGCTCGAACCGCGACAGGCTCCGTTCGACCGCGGGCCCCAGGAAGCGCAACGAGGGGATCCCGCTGGACACGACCACCTGTGAGGCCATGCCCGGGTAGTCCACCGCGTTCTGGAGGGCCACGAAGGCTCCGAAGGAGTGACCGAGCACCGCGTAGCGCTCCAGGCGGAGCGCCCGCGCGAGCATGATGACGTCTTGCGCATGACGCTCGAGCGTCCAGGTGGACGCCGGGGACGGCTCGGAGCGCCCGCACGCGCGAGCGTCCACGAGGAGGAGCGTGAACGCGTCGGCGAGGGGATCGAGGTAGTCGGCGAACTCGTGATGGTCCAGACCCGGGCCACCGTGCAGCACGAGGATCGGGTAACCGCGGCCCCGTTCCACGACCCAGAGCGCGGTGTCGTCGATCGGGACCAGTCGTCCCCGCTCGGTCACGGCTTGCCCCAGGTCTCCCTCCCGGAGATGCGGAACCCGGAGTCGTGGACCTTGTAGCGGCGGTTCACGCTGATCAACAGCGCCGTGATGGTCTCGGTCACGCGCGCCATCGACAGGTCGCCGCAATCCACCCACCGCAGGCCGGGGATCTGCTCGAAGAGTCCACCCACCACGTGCTTCGCGTCGGCATCATCGCCGCACAGGAGCACGTCGGAGTCGATCGGACGACCCAGATCCTGGAGGGCGCTCGCGGCGATCGTGTGGAACCCCGCGACGACCCGTGGACCGTGGCCCAGGATCGATCGGGCCTGCTCGGCGGCCGATCCGTCCCAGGGTCTGACCAACTGCCACGGGCGCCCACCCACCGCCGTCGCGAGCGGGCTCGTGGCGTCCAGCACGATGGAGCCCGGACGCACCGCCTCCTTGATCGACCGGCAGATGTCCGCCTGGGCGGCGAAGGGGACCGTCACGAACACGACGTCGGCGGCGTTGGCGGCGCCGGCGTTGTCGGTGCCGTCGACGGTGGCGTGACCGCCGAGCTCCTCGACGGCGCGAGCGCCGGCCTCGCCTCCACGCTCCGCCTCGCGCGACCCGATCACCACGTGATGCCCAACCGCGGCCAGCCGCAGGGCGATGCCGAACCCTTCGGCCCCCGTCCCCCCGATCACCGCGACGTCCATGGACCGCAGCCTAACGGTCACGGATGGGAACCGGAAACGGCGGAGAGGGCCGGGCTTCGCCCGGCCCTCTCCGCCCGCGGTGCGTCGGTCGTGTTCCTGGTCCCGCTACCGGGGCCTACTTCTGGCCGACCCAGACGGGAACGACCGCGAGGTCGAAACCGGCCGTCCCGTTGCCCCAGGCGTAGACCTGGTAGGCGTACCCTGCCTCGGTGTGCAGCGTGGCCGGTCCGATGACCGCCTTCGAGCTGCCGGGCAGGGTCACCTTCACCCGGTAGTTACCCTCCGGCACCTCGTACACGCGCTTGGCGCCCCAGGTGAAGCGGTTGCCGCCGTTCAGGCGCGAGCCGTTGGCCCAGACGTTCACGGCCGGAGCCTCGGCGGTGTGACGGACCTGCAGGCGCGCCATACCCTCGTCGACCTTCGACACGTCGTTCGTGAAGATCTTGAGGTTGGGCGTGCCCGAGGCGTTCAGGTTGGCGACCACCGTGTAGTTGCGGCCGCCCGCCACCGTGGCGTCGGCCGCAAGGACCTCGGCCGAGCAGCTCGTGCCGGCCGCCACCACGCCGAGGTGATAGGTGCCCGCGGGCAGCTTCACGCCGGCCACGACCTCGCCGGGGTTGAAGTCCGTGATGGCCTTGGAGCCGTCGACGCAGACATCCACGTCGAGACCCGGGATGCCGTGGACCACGTTGAGCGTGGCCTTTGCCGATCCGGCCGAGGCCGTCCCCATACCGACGATCGTGAGCGCGGCCGTCATTGCGACGGCCAGGGTAAGCATCCGCTTCCGCATCGCTCTCCCTCCTTCCATCCCCTCCCGGGGATCCTCGATGTGGAGGTCATCCGCGAAGGAGGGCTTCCCGGTTCACGATCCCGCGCGCCTGCATAGGTTCTGCGTCGACCACCGGCCGGTAGGGTGTGGGCCGCCATGCCGCAGCTCGCCACCGACCTCATCGAGCTCGCCGTCGGGATCGTGTGCCTCGCGGTGACGGCCGCAGCATGGCGCCGCGGCTTGCGCGCCGTGGCGGTCGTCTTCGGCATCGCGGGGCTCACGGCCGTGGGGCACGCCGTCTGGTCGATGACGACCTAGGCGCTCACGTGGTCGGGCGGTACTCCCCGAAGACACCGCGGAGGATGTCGGAGACCTCGCCCAGCGTGGCGCGCGCGCGCAGGGCCTCCTTCATGGGCGGCAGGAGGTTGGCCGCGCCCGCCGCCGCCTCGCCGACCGCGCGCAGCGTGCCGTCCACCGCTCCCTGATCGCGGCGCGCGCGCAACGCGCGCACGCGCTCGGACTGCTTGGCCGTCTCCGCCTCGGTGACGCGTTGGAGCTCGACCGCCTTCTCACGTGGATCCACGAATCGGTTGACACCCACCACGACCCGCTCCCCCGACTCGATGCCCTGTTGGATCCGGAACGCGGCCTCGTGGATCTCGTCCTGCACGTACCCCGCCTCGATCGCACGCACGGCGCCGCCCATCGCGTCGACCTCCTCGAGGTAGGCCTGCGCTCGGCGCTCGAGCTCCACGGTCAGCGCCTCCACGAAGTAGGAGCCGGCGAGCGGGTCGGCGGTCTCCGTGACCCCGGTCTCGTACCCGATGATCTGCTGCGTGCGGAGCGCGATCGTGGCGCTGTGCTCGGTCGGGAGCGCCAGCGCTTCGTCGAAGGCGTTGGTGTGCAGCGACTGCGTACCGCCCAGGACGGCCGCGAGCGCCTCCAGGGCCGTGCGCACGATGTTCACCTCCGGCTGCTGCGCGGTGAGGGTGGCCCCGCCCGTCTGCGTGTGGAACCGCAGCATCAGGCTCCTCGGGTCCTTCGCGCCGAAGCGCTCCGCCATGATCGCGGACCACAGGCGCCGCGCCGCGCGGAACTTCGCGATCTCCTCGAAGAAGTTCATGTGGCAGGCGAAGAAGAACGACAGACGCGGCGCGAAGTCGTCCACCGCGAGGCCGGCGTCGAGCGCCGCCTGCACGTACGCGATGCCGTCCGCGAGCGTGAACGCGACCTCCTGGGCGGCGGTCGAGCCGGCCTCGCGCATGTGGTACCCGCTGATCGAGATCGTGTTCCATCGCGGCACGCGTTCGCCGCAGTACGCGAAGAGGTCGGTGATCAGCCGCATCGAGGGCGCCGGCGGGTAGATGTAGGTGCCGCGCGCCGCGTATTCCTTGAGGATGTCGTTCTGCACGGTGCCGCTGATCTGCGAGGCGTCGACCCCCTGGCCCTCGGCCACCAACTCGTAGAGGAGCAGCAGGATCGGGGCCGTGGCGTTGATCGTCATGGAGGTCGACACGCGGTCGAGCGGGATGCCATCGAACAGGCGTGCCATGTCTTCGACGGAGTCGATCGCGACGCCCGTCTTGCCGACCTCGCCCTCAGCACGGGGGTGATCGGAGTCGAGGCCCATCTGGGTGGGAAGGTCGAAGGCGACCGAGAGGCCCGTCTGGCCCTGCTCGAGGAGGTAGCGGAAGCGCGCGTTGGTCTCGTCGGCGGTGGCCATGCCGGCGTACTGGCGCATCGTCCAGAGTCGGTCGCGGTACATCCCCGGGTAGATCCCGCGGGTGAACGGGGAGGCCCCCGGGCGTCCCGAGGTCACGGGCCGGGTCGAAGCCGAGCGCCGCGAGGTCCGCCTCGGTGTACAGGGGCCGCAGCTCGATGCCCGAATCCGTGCGGCGTTCGTCGCTCATCGCCTCAGCCTAATGCCCGCCCGGGCGAGCGCGACGCCACGCGCTAGGGTGGGCCGATGGACATCACCGACCCCCGCATCGACGCATACCTCCGATCCCTGCAGACCCGCCACGACGAGGAGGTCCTCCTCGAGATGGAGGAGGAGGGCGCGCGCCGCGGCTTCCCCATCGTCGGGCGCAACGTGGGCGTGACGCTGGAGCTGCTCGCCCGATCCGTCCAGGCACGCACCGTCTTCGAGCTGGGATCGGGCTTCGGCTACTCCGCGTACTGGTTCGCGCGGGCGGTGGGTCCCGATGGCGAGGTGCACTGCACCGACGGCGACCCCGAGAACGAGGTGGCCGCGGCCGGCTTCCTCGCACGGGCGGGCGTGGTGGACCGGATCCGCTTCCACGTGGGCGACGCCGTCACGTGGCTCGGGGATACCCCCGGCGAGTTCGACGTGATCTACGACGACATCGACAAGCATGGTTACCCCGATGCCTGGCGCGCCGCGCGCTCACGGATCCGCCTCGGTGGCCTGTACATCTGCGACAACGTGCTCTGGTCGGGACGCGTGCCGCCGGACGGCGAGGAACCGGACGCCCTGACGGATGCGATCCGCGAACACAACACGATGATCGCCGCCGACGAGCACTTCATCTCGTCCATCCTCCCCATCCGCGACGGCGTGATGGTGGCTCTTCGCATCTCCTGATCGCGGCTTCGTCCGGGGGTGGACGTTCCGGAGTAGACTCCGCGCGGCCTGCTGGACGCTCCGGTTAGCGAGTGCGGAACCGGGCGCGATAGATTGGGAGCGATCCGATCGTGGCGACTCGACTCCGCAAGAAGAGGTCCGACTACGGCTCCGTCTACAAGGGGCATCCGGGGCAATGGTCCTGGCTCTTCCACCGCGTGACGGGCGTCGCGATCATCCTGTTCCTCTTCGCGCACGTCGTGGACACCGCGGTGATCGGCTGGGGACCGGAGGCCTACAACAAGGTCATCGCGGCTTACGAGAACCCCTACGTGCGGCTGCTCGAACTGGGGCTCGTCGCGGCCGTGCTCTACCACTCGGTGAACGGCATCAAGATCACGCTGATCGACTTCTTCCCGAAGCTCGTGAGCCACATCAAGGCGCTCTCGATCGCCACCATCGTCGTCTTCCTGGGGGCCATGATCCCGATCACCCTCATCATGGGCAAGCAGGCCCTCGACCTGCTGAGGAGCTGAGCCGATGGCCGTCGAGACGCCCGCGCGCACGCCTTCGGACGCCGGCCCGCCCCCGCCGGCGCGCGGCCCGGACATGCGGACGGGCCGCGAACGGCCGATCGGCGGATTCGAGCTGTGGGCCTGGCTCTTCATGCGGATCAGCGGGCTGGTGCTCCTGGTCCTCGCGGTCGGCCACGTGCTGATCATGCACGTGCCGGACAAGGGGGTCGGGCGGGTCAACTTCGCGTTCGTGGCGATGCGCTGGCAGAGCCCCTTCTGGCGCAGCTGGGATTGGATGATGCTGACGCTCGCGCTGATCCACGGGATCAACGGCCTTCGCAACATCACGCTCGACTACGTGCGCAAGCCCGGCATCCGGTTCGCGGCCAACATGTTCTTCTACACGCTCGGCTTCGCCCTCTTCGTGCTCGGCTCCGTGATCGTCTTCACGTTCGACCCGTCCAAGTGGCCGGGGGCGGTTTGAGATGGTGACCACGCACACGTACGACGCGGTGGTGGTGGGCGCCGGCGGTGCGGGCATGCGCGCGGCGATCGAAGCCAGCGGTCAGGTCCGCACGGCGGTGATCTCGAAGCTGTACCCCACCCGGTCGCACACGGGGGCGGCCCAGGGCGGCGTCTGCGCCGCGCTCGGCAACGTCGAGGAGGACCATCCGGAGTGGCACGCCTTCGACACCGTGAAGGGCGGCGACTACCTCGTCGACCAGCCTGCCGCCCAGCTGATGACCGAAGAGGCCGTCGACGCCATCATCGAGCTCGAGCACTTCGGGCTTCCCTTCAACCGCACGCCGGAGGGCAAGATCGATCAACGCCGCTTCGGCGGACACACGGCGAACCACGGCGAGCGCCCGGTGAAGCGCGCCTGCTACGCGGCCGACCGAACGGGCCACATGATCCTGCAGACGCTGTACCAGCAGTGCGTGAAGCGCGACGTGCGCTTCTTCAACGAGTTCTACTGCCTCGACCTCCTGCTGGACGAGCGCGGCCACACCGCCGGCGTGGTGGCCTACGAGCTCGCCACGGGCGAGATCCACGTCTTCCGCGCCAAGAGCGTCCTCTTCGCCACCGGCGGCTACGGGCGGATGTTCCGCGTGACGTCCAACGCGCACGCGCTCACGGGCGACGGTCCCGCGGTGGTGTGGCGTCGCGGGATCCCGCTCGAGGACATGGAGATGTTCCAGTTCCACCCGACGGGCCTCTACCGGCTCGGGGTCCTGCTCTCCGAGGCCGCGCGCGGCGAGGGCGGCATCGTGCGGAACAAGGACGGCGAGCGGTTCATGGAGCGCTACGCGCCGACGATCAAGGACCTCGCGCCGCGGGACATGGTGAGCCGGGCGATCTACCAGGAGATCAAGGAGGGCCGCGGCGACGGGCCCAACGCCGACTACGTCTACCTCGATCTCACACACCTGCCCGCCGCGCTGATCGAGGAGAAGCTCCCCGACATCACCGAGTTCGCCCGGGTATACCTGCAGGTCGAGCCCACGAAGGAACCGGTCCCCATCCAGCCCACGGCGCACTATGCGATGGGCGGCATCCCGACCGACGTCGACGGCCGCGTTGTGACCGGGCCCGAGGAGACGCCCGTCCCCGGCCTCTACGCCGCCGGCGAGTGCGCGTGCGTGAGCGTGCACGGCGCCAACCGCCTCGGGACCAACTCGCTGCTCGACATCGTGGTCTTCGGCCGGCGGGGCGGCGCCCACATGGCGCGGTACGCGAAGGAGGCCGAGCTCCCCGAGCTGCCCGAGGCCCCTGCGACGCGCGCGCTGGCCTTGTTGGACGGCATCCTCACGCGGCAGACGGGCGAGAACGTGGCGGACATCCGCAAGGAGATGCAGGACGCGATGTTCGACCTGGCCTTCGTGGTGCGCACGGAGGAAGGGCTCGGGAAGATGCAGGAGATCCTGGGCGGCCTCCGCGAGCGCTACGATCGCGTCGCGGTGACGGACAAGGGCAGCGTCTACAACACCGACCTGATGGAGACCGTCGAGGTCGGGTTCCTACTGGACTGCGCGGACGCCCTGGTGACCGCGGCTCGGGCCCGCACGGAGAGCCGCGGGGGTCATTTCCGCGAGGACCACCCCCTGCGCGACGACGCCAACTGGTTGAAGCACACGCTGGCGTACCGTGAAGACGACGGCAGCATCCGCCTCGACTACAAGCCGGTGAAGCTCGGACCCTACGTGCCCATGGAGCGGAAGTACTGATGGCGAGCGCGGCGGAGGTCCTGCAGGGCTCGGACGGGCGCGAGGTCGGACAGGCGCACCGCAAGCTCACGCTCACCCTGAAGATCCGCCGGTTCAACCCGGAGGTCTCCCAGGAGAGCTGGTGGGACGAGTTCACGGTCGAGGCCGATCCGCTCGAGCGGCTCGTCGAGGTACTGCACGCCGTGAAGTGGCACCAGGACGGGACGCTCACGTTCCGCCGCTCCTGCGCGCACGGCATCTGCGGCTCCGACGCCATGCTGATCAACGGGCGCAACGCGCTGGCGTGCAAGGTGCTCGTGACCGACGTCGCCCCGAAGGTGACCGTGGAGCCGATCCGGGGGCTGCCGGTCCTCAAGGATCTGATCGTCGACATGGATCCGTTCCTCGACGGGTACCGATCCGTGCTCCCCTACCTGATCAACGACGAGGGCGAATCCGACGCGGAGCGGTTCCAGTCGGCCGAGGAGCGAGCGCGCTACGACGACACCACGAAGTGCATCCTCTGCGCGGCCTGCACGACCTCGTGCCCGATCTTCTGGGGCGACGAGGGCTACATCGGCCCGGCCGCCATCGTGAACGCGCACCGGTTCATCTACGACTCGCGCGACCAGGGCTCGCGCGAGCGGCTGAAGATCCTGTCGGAGAAGACGGGCGTCTTCCGCTGCCGGACCACCTTCAACTGCACGGATGCCTGCCCACGCGGCATCCAGGTGACGAAGGCGATCCAGGAAGTGAAACGCTCGATCCTGTTCGACCGCTTCTGAGCCCCGCACCGGGCCGTTCGGTATGGTTCCCGGCGTGGCGCACAGGGTGACGATCATCCCCGGAGACGGGATCGGTCCGGAGGTCGCGGCCGCCGCCCGGCTGGTCCTGGACGCTGCCGACGTCGCCATCGAGTGGGTCGAACGACCCGCGGGCACGGCCGCCCTTGCCGACTACGGCGAGCTGATGCCGGAGGAGACCCTCGACGCGATCCGTGCGGCTCGTGTGGCGATCAAAGGACCCATCACTACGCCCGTAGGCACCGGGTTCCGGAGCGTGAACGTGGCGCTGCGCCAGGGCCTCGACCTCTTCGCGGCGGTGCGGCCCGCGCGCGCGCTGCCGGGCGTGCGGCTGCGGCATCCCGGCGTCGACCTCGTCGTGATCCGGGAGAACACCGAGGACCTCTACGCCGGGATCGAGTACGAGGAGGGTTCACCCGAGGCCGCCGCGCTCCGCGCGGAGCTGGAGGCGCTGGCCGGCTACGAGCTCCCCGCCGACGCCGGCATCACCGTCAAGCCGATCAGCGTGAGCGGGACGCGCAGGATCGTACGGTTCGCGTTCGAGTACGCGCGCGCGAACGGCCGCAAGAAGATCACGGTCGGGCACAAGGCCACCGTGATGCGCTACTCCGACGGTCTCTTCCTCAAGACGGCCGAGGAGGAGTCCCGCAGCTACCCCGACATCGCGTGGGAGGACCGCCAGATCGACCACCTCACGAGCCGCCTCGCGAAGGATCCCTCGCGGTTCGACATCCTCCTGCTCCCGAACCTCTACGGAGACATCCTGAGCGACCTCTGCGCGGGGCTCGTCGGCGGCCTCGGCCTCATCCCGGGGGCCAACATCGGGTGGGAGTACGCCGTGTTCGAGCCGGTGCACGGCAGCGCCCCCGACATCGCCGGGCAGGGCAAGGCCAACCCGATCGCGATGATCCTGTCCGGCGCGATGATGCTCCGCCACATCGGGGAGCAGGCGGCCGCCGAGAACGTCGAGTGGGGCGTGGACGAGGTCCTGCGGCGGGGCGAGGTGCGCACGCCGGATCTCGGCGGCACCTCCTCCACGATGGAGGTCGCCGAGGAGGTCGCGGTGGCGGCTACAGCGTGGGAGCACGGGCCGAGCTGACGTCGGGCCTCAGCGGTCAGGCGGATGATCGTGGAGGTGCGCGCTCGGGCCCCGACCGGGGTCCTCGGGGAGCTGTCAGCAGCCGGGCTGGCCGTGGTTCCCGCAGCATCCGTGGAGCGAGACGAGCGCCTTCGTGCGGTTCTTGACGGTGAGCCCCAGCTTCGTCCACACCGGCGCCTCGTAGGTGGTCCAGTTCGTGAAGAACGCGCGGCCGTGATAGCGCAGCCGCGCCCGGAAGCCATGGTCGGGACGTTGCATGGTTCCATCGTACGGCCGCCCCCGCGTGGCCCGGCTGCTTCCATCGAGGTGCATGGGATGGGAGACTCGCGCCGTGTCCACCTCCGAAGCCTCCGGGGCGCCCGGCGAGGGCCTGGTCCGGATCGCGAAGCCGTCGCCGCTCCGCCTCGCGGGGTTCCTCGCCACCGCGATGGGGGCCGCCATGCTCGGGATCGCGAGCGTTCTCACCTGGATCACGATCCACGACCCGCGCGACGCCAACGGGGTCACCGACCGCCTCTACAAAGGGCTGGACCTCACCCAGGGCAAGGTCGCGCTGATCGCGGCGCTGGTGCTGCTGGTGGGGCTG
Organism: uncultured Actinomycetes bacterium; assembly: GCA_963810945.1. Taxonomy (GTDB): domain Bacteria; phylum Actinomycetota; class UBA4738; order UBA4738; family HRBIN12; genus JAOUEA01. The sequence continues at coordinate 114,258 of CAWEPI010000004.1, read as the reverse complement.
ATGGCGCTGCGTGGCGCTGAGAGCCGTACGGCGCAGAAGGTCATCGCGTGCGTGATGATCGCGGCGGCCGCCGCCGGCCTGATCGCGGCGGTGATCGCGATGATCTCGTCGTTCCCGGACCTCACGAACGACGCGCAGGAACAGGTGAAGCGATCCCTCGGGATCTTCCTCGCCGCGGCGGGCGGGGTGGTGGCGCTCCTCGGCGGGGTGCTCGACCTGATGTGGGCCGCGGCTCCCGTCGAGGGCGCCGAGGATCCCGGTGACTACGCGGACGGCTAGAGCTTCGCGAGGTCCGCGCACTTCGCGCGGATGCCCTCGGCCGCCTCGCGGAGCCTCCCGATCTCGTCTTCGTTGAGGTCCAGCTCCACGATCTCCTCGACGCCCTTCGCCCCCAGGCGCGCCGGCACGCCCACGTAGACGTCCTCGATGCCGTACTGGCCCGTGGTCCAGGCGCAGACGGGCAGGACGCGCTTCGCGTCGGTCGCGATCGCCTCGACCATGGACACCACCGAGGCGCTCGGCGCGTAGTACGCCGATCCGGTCTTGAGGTAGCCCACGATCTCGGCGCCGCCGTCGCGCGTGCGCTGCACGAGCGCGTCGAGGGTGGCGTCGTCCACGAGCTCGGGCAGCGGCTTGCCGTCCACCGTGGCGTGACGCGGCAGCGCGATCATGGCGTCGCCGTGGGATCCCAGGGTGATCGCCTCGACCTTGGAGGGGCTGGCGCCGGTGAGCTCGCTGATGAAGTACCGCAGCCGCGCGGAATCGAGCACGCCCGCCATGCCGAAGACCCGTTCCTTGGGGAAGCCCGACGCCTCCGCCGCCAGGAAGGTCATCTCGTCGAGCGGGTTCGAGACCACGATCACGATGGCCTCCGGGGATCCGGGGGCCACCTGCTCGATCACGGACGTCATGATCGCGGCGTTCTTGCCCAGCAGATCCATCCTGCTCATGCCGGGCTGGCGGGGGAACCCGGCGGTGATCACGACGATGTCGCTTCCCGCCGTGTCGGCGTAATCGTTCGTGCCCACGATGAGGGGCTCGTAGCCCTCCACCGGGGCGGCCTCCTTGAGGTCGAGCGCCAACCCCTGCGGCTTGCCCTCGATGATGTCGATCAGGACGACCTGGCCGAGACCCTTCTCCAGGATGCGCATCGCGGTCGTCTGCCCGACGAACCCGCTGCCGACGACGGTGACCTTCATGGCACGACTCCTCACACGTGGGTGTCCAACACCCTCATGCTACCGAGCGCGCCACCTCACCCTTAGCGGCCCTGGACGCGCAGCGGATCGATCGCACGGAACCCCCACGCCGCGGCGGGCGTCAGGCCTTCCGCGCGCGCCACAGGCACTCCGACGGCCAGCGTCTCGACCAGGCCAGCTCTTCCGGTCCGCGGTAGGTGCTCACGGCATCGGGTTCGGGACGGGTCTCGAGGAGGTCCTCGATCACGAGCCCGCTGTCGCGGAACAGACGCACCCACTCGCCGTACGGCAGGTGGAACTGCACGGTGCCGTCGGGTTCCGTCAAGCTCCGCAGTCCGAAGTAGTCGTAGACGAACCGCTCTCCGGGGTGGTCCTCGTCCATCGACCACGCGATCGCCTCGATCGGGCTGCTGTGGGTGAACGCAAGGAGGCCACCCGGACGCAGCACCCGCGCCGACTCCGGAACCGTCCGGTATGGATCCGCGAAGAAGAACGCCCCGTAGTCCGCGAACACGATGTCGAAGCTCTCGTCGGCGAACGGCACGTGCTCCCCGCTGGCGTGCACGAGGGGGACGTCGATCCCCGTCTCACCCATCACGCGGCGGGCGTGTCCGAGCTGCGCCTCCGAGAGGTCGAGCCCGATCGGCCGCGCTCCGCGACGCGCGAGCGCGATGGACCACTGCGCGGCGCCGCACCCGAGCTCGAGGACGTCCTTGCCCTCGACGTCACCCAGGAGGTGCAGCTCCGACTCGCGGACGCCCCAGAGGCCCCAGGCGATGTCCCCCGAGAACGCCTGCTCCATGATCTGAGAGGCGTTCGTCTCCTGGTAGCTGTCGGCGTCGGCGTTCCAGGTCGCACGGTTCGTCTGTTCGTGTCCCACGCGAGGACTATAGGACGCCTCCGGCCGGACCCGGTGGGAGCACGCCGACGCGCTACCAGAGTCGGTCGATCTCGCCCGGGTAGAGCGCGATCCGCGCGTCGGTGAACCCTGCCGCGGCCCGACGGGCGCGCGGCGTGACGAACGCCACCATCGTGACCTTGTCGAACCGGTCGCTCGGGAAGGGATCCTCCGGCGTGCCTCCCACCAGCACCGCGCCCGGCAGCGTGGTCCACCCCGCCCGCTCGTAGAAGGGCCGCAGGGGCGCGTCGCACGTGAAGATGCCGAGATCGGCGTCGCTCGCCTCGATCCGCTCCCGCGCCGCCACGACGAGCCGGTGCCCGTAGCCCTTCCCGCGCTCGGACGCCTCGGTCACGACGGTGCTCAAGCCGCTCACGGTGTACCGCGCCCCCTGGTGCTCGATCGCCTTCGTCAGGATGTCGAGCGCCGCGAGGACCTTGCCGTCTCGGACCAGGAGCATCGAGAGGGGGCGCAGCGCCGGATCGTGCACGGGGCCAGGCTCCGCGCCTTCGACCTCGGTCTCCTCGCCCGGCCATGCCTGGTCCTGGAGCGCGAGGACCTGACGTCGCAGCGCGGGGGGCACGTCCCGCTCCGGGAACACCACGATCTGCGGTGCGGATGCGGCCACGCGACTAGAGGAGGGCGATCACGGCATCGGCGGCCTGGAAGGTGCCCGCGGCGGGTCGGTCGTCTCCGGGAGCCCGGAGGTCCCCCGGGAGATGCGCGCCCTCGAGCAGCACCGCGGCGACGGCCGACTCGAGGCGGTCTCCCGCCTCCTGCTCGCCCAGATGCCTCAGCATCATGGCCGCGGAGAGGATCACGCCGAACGGGTCGGCCCGGTTGGTGCCGGCGAGGTCCTGTGCGGCGCCGTGGGTCGCCTCGAAGACGGCCAGCTCCCGTCCGTCGCGGCCTCCGAAGTGAGCGCCGGCGGCCAAGCCCACCCCCCCACAGAGTCCCGCGGCGAGCTCCGCGACGACGTCGCCGTAGAGGTTCGGCATCACCAGGACATCGAAGCGCTCGGGGGCCTGGATCAACTGCATGCAGAGCGCGTCGATGATCCTGTCGTCGAAGGGGACCTGCGGGTACTCCTCCGCCGCCACGCGGCGCGCCACCTGCAGGAAGAGCCCGTCGGAGAACTTCATGATGTTCGCCTTGTGGCTCGCGGTCACCTTCGTGCGGCCGTGGGCGAGCGCCCACGCGAACGCGAAGCGCACCACGCGCGCGCTCCCGTGCTCGCTGATCGACTTGATCGAGATGCCGCTGTCCTCGCGGATCCTGCGTCCGGTGGTGTCCTCGACGAACCCGATCAGCTCCTTCACCGCCACCGTGCCCATCTCGAACTCCACACCCGTGTACATGCCCTCGGTGTTCTCGCGCACCACCACGAGATCCACGTGCTCGTAGACCGACGGCACGCCCGGATACAGCCGGGCCGGCCGGACGTTCGCGTAGAGGTCCAGCTCTTGGCGCAGTGTGAGGTTCACGCTGCGCAATCCACTCGTGACGGGCGTCTCGATGGGCCCCTTGAGCGCCACGCGGTTCTCGCGGATCGAGTCGAGGGTGGCCTCGGGGAGCGATCGTCCGGTGCGCGCGAACGCGCCGGAGCCCATCTGCTGGCGATCCCACGTGATCGCCACGCCCGTGGCCTCGATCGTTCGGCGAGCCGCCTCGATCACCTCGGGTCCGATCCCGTCGCCCGGGATCAGCGTGACGCGGTGTGGCAACGTGCGATCCTCCCCGCGGGTCGACCGCCCGCTTTGGTCCTTCCAAGGCCGTCCGACTATCCTGGCAGATACCGCCCGGCCCGCCTGGGCTGCCTGACGACCCGAGGATGTGACCGCTTGACCGAGAAAGGGCTCCGGGAGATCGTCGCGGCACAGACCGCGATCTCCGACATCGACGGCGACCGGGGGCGCCTCTGGTACGTGGGCTACGACATCGCGGACCTCGCCGCGCACTGCTCCTTCGAGGAGGTCGTCTACCTCCTGCATAACCGGAAGCTCCCGAACCGGGACGAGCTCGACGAGCTCACGGAGTTCCTGGCCGAGGAGCGTGAGATCTCGCCCTTCCTCGCGGCCCTGATGACCACGCTGGCTCAGCAGGCCTCCCCGATGTCGATGCTCCGCACGAGCGTCAGCGCGGCGAGCGCCTACGACCCCGACGGCTGGGACGACTCCCCCGAGGCCGAGTACCGCAAGGCGATGCGGCTCATCGCGAAGACGCCCACGCTGATCGCGACCTACCACCGGCTGCGCACCGGCCAGGAGGTCGTGCCGCCCAACCCGAAGCTGCCGCACGCGGCCAACTTCCTGTGGATGCTCCTCGGCGAGGAGCCGGACATGGACGACGCCGACACCCTCGACACCACGTTCGTGCTCTACGCCGATCACACGATGAACGCATCGACGTTCACCGCGCGGATCATCGCGTCCACGCTCTCGGACATGTTCAGCGCGATCACCGGCGCGATCGGGGCGCTGAAGGGCCCGCTGCACGGCGGCGCCAACGAGGAATCCATGAAGATGGCCGAGGAGATCGGATCCGCCGACCGGGCGGCGGCGTACGTGGCCGACCGACTCGCGCGCCACGAGAAGGTGATGGGGTTCGGGCACGCGGTCTACCGCACGATGGATCCCCGCGCGACGGTCCTGAAGGAGATGGCGCGCGAGGCCGGCGAGCGCCACGACGACGCGCGGTGGGCGGAGATCTTCGAGACGCTGCAGACCACGGTGCACGAGCAGAAGGGGCTGTGGCCCAACGTTGACCTGTACGCGGCAGGCGTGTACCACGTGCTCGGGATCCCCACCGACCTGATGACGCCGCTCTTCGCGCTCGCGCGCATGGCCGGCTGGACCGCCCACGTGCGCGAGCAGTACGCCGACAACAAGGTGATCCGACCCGCCAGCGAGTACATCGGCCCGCGCGACCAGGTCTGGGTGCCGATCGAGCAACGCCCCTAGGGAACGCGGGATGCCTGACGACGGCCTCGACCGCACGCCGCGCGCGACCCCCGACGGATCGCCCCCGCTCCCCCCGCTGCCGGTCGGCCCGCCGGGCCCCTATGCGCCGCCGCAGCAGACCAACGGCATGGCGGTCGCGTCGCTGGTGCTCGGCATCGTGGGACTCGTGCTGACCATCACGGTGTGGATCGGGCCCATCTGTGACGTGCTCGCGATCGTCTTCGGGGCCATGGCGCGTCGCAGGCTTCCCGAAGGGGCGCCCAACCGGGGGATGGCGACGGCGGGGTTCATCCTGGGCATCGTCGGACTCGCACTGACCGTGGCGCTCGTGCTCCTGTTGATCGTGGCGCTCCGCGGTGAGGGGAACGACGTGATCTTCCACGCTGCGACGGCCGCCCGCAGGTAGCGGCCGGAGGCTCAGCGAGCGCCTGTCGGACGTGGGAACAGCCCCGCGTCCTCGACCACGGTCCGGACGATCTCGTCGTGGCCCATCCCCATCAGGTGCACGCCGGCGAGACCGGGGATCCGCGCGAGCGCCTCCACGACGCCGACCGTGAGCTCCGCGCCGAGCGCGGGTGCGTCCTCACCCGCGTCGTCCAGGGCGTGGATGAACGCGGGGGGGACGTGGACCCCCGGGAGCTTCTCGTCCATGAACCGGGCGCCGGCGGCCGTACGGAGCGGGGCCACCCCCACCAGGACCTTCGCGCGATCGAACACCCCCCTGGACCGTACGGCCTCGGCCCACGATGCCAATGCCTCCACGTCGTAGGCGATCTGGGTCCAGACGACGTCGGCGCCCGCGTCCAGCTTGGCCTCCAGGCGCGCAGGGTCATACGGTGCGGCCAGAGGCATCTCCGCCACGCCGATCAGGTACCGGGGTGGGTCCGCGATCTCCGCCCCGTCCAGCGTCAGACCCTCCTCGCGCAACCGCCACGCGAGACGGACCATCCGCAGGACGTCGAGGTCGTTCACGACGGCCGCGTCCGGATGATCGCCGATCGCGATGGGGTCGCCCGAGAGGCAGAGGAGGTTGCGCGCGCCCATCGCCCAGCCTCCGAGGAGGTCGGAGACGAGCGCCAACCGATTCCGGTCGCGCACGGTGAGCTGGAGCGTGGGCTCGACACCGGCTCCCGCCACCAGCCCCGCGGCGGCCACCGGCGACATGTGCGCGGAGGCCGCGGGGTTGTCGGTGACGTTGGCGGCGTCGACGTAGCCGACGAGCCCGCGCGCGTGAGCCGTCACCGCCGCGCCATCACCGCCTCGCGGGGGCACGACCTCGCCGGTCACGGCGAAGGCGCCCGAGCGGAGGATGGCGGCGAGGCGTCCGCCGACGTTGGTCACCGGCCGAACGCCGCGGCTTCGGCCGCAGCGACCGTGTTCACCAGGAGCATCGCCACGGTCATCGGGCCGACGCCGCCGGGGACCGGCGTGATGGCCCCGGCAACCTCGAAGGCCTCGTCGTACCTCACGTCGCCCACGAGCCCGTCGGCCGTGCGGTGCACGCCCACGTCGATCACCGTGGCGCCCGGCTTGACCATCTCGCCGCCGATCAGGCCCGCGACGCCTGCGGCCGCGACGAGGATGTCCGCGTTAGCGTGTGTGCGCGCGGAGGTCGCGCGTCTTGATGTGCGTGCACGTGACGGTGGCGTTCCCGCGGATCGAGTCCTGCGCCAACATGATGCTGAGCGGAGCGCCCACGAGGTCGCCGTAGCCGACCACCACGACCTCCTGTCCTTCGAGGGGGATCTCGCTGCGGAGGAGGAGTTCCACGATGCCGTACGGCGTGGCGGGTTGGAAGGTGGGTTCCCCGCGCATCATCATCCCGATGTTCCACGGGTGCAGCCCGTCGACGTCCTTCTCCGGCGCGATCGTGCGCTGCACCTCGAGCTCGCGCAGGTGCGGTGGCATGGGCAGCTGCACGATGATGCCGTGGATCTCGGGGTCGCGGTTGAGGCGCCGCAAGGTCGCGAGGAGCTCGCCCTCGGTGACGTACGCGGGCAGGTCGACCTGCTCCGAACGGATCCCGACATCCGCGCAGGCCTTGTGCTTGGCGCCCACGTAGATGCGGGAGGCCTGGTCCTCGCCGACGAGGACGGCGGCCAGGCCGGGGGTGACGCCCTTCTCCGAAAGCGCTCGGACCCGCTCGGACACCTCCGAACGGATCTGGGCAGAGACGGATCTCCCGTCCAGGATGCGGGCGGTCACGGGGCGAATCCTACCCGGGGCCTCGTGGAACGACCAAGCGCCCCGCATCCGCGGAGCGGCGCGTCAGAGATCGCCGGAGAACGTGTCGCAGGCGTCGGGGTTGCCGACCTGGATGCCCGTACGGAGCCACTGCACGCGCTGCGCCGACGTGCCGTGCGTGAACGATTCCGGATCGATCCTCCCCGTGGTGGCCTCCTGGATCCGGTCGTCGCCGATCGAGGCCGCGGCGTTGAGCCCTTCCTCGATGTCGCCCGGCTCGAGGATGCCCGCGCCCTGAGCCGAGCGGGCCCACACACCCGCGAAGCAATCCGCCTGCAGCTCCAGTCTGATCGAGAGGTCGTTGGCCTGGTCGGGGTGCGCCCGGCTCTGCTCCTGGACCTGGCCGTTGATCCCCAGGAGGTTCTGCACGTGGTGGCCGATCTCGTGCGCGATCACGTACGCCTCCGCGAAGTCGCCGCCGGCCCCGAAGCGCTGCTCCAACTCCTTGAAGAACGACGTGTCGAGGTAGACCTTCCGGTCGGCGGGACAGTAGAACGGTCCCGTCGAGGCCGAGCCCACGCCGCACCCCGTGCCGGTGCTCCCGCGGAACAGCACGACGACCGTGTCCTGGTACGTGAGGCCGGCCCGCGTGAAGACGTCGTCCCAGGAGGTCTGGACATCGTCGGCCACGGCGTCCACGAACCGTCCGGTCGGATCGGTGGGGTCGACCTGCACGTCGGAGCCCGCGCCGACCGTACCCGCGCCGTCGAAAGGCGAGAGGGCGTCGCCGAACCCGTTGCCGCCACCGAGCAGCTTCGGGAGCACGATCAGCGCGACGATCACGAGGATCACCCCGACGCCGATGCCTCCGCCCCTGCCCACGGGGAACCCGCCGCCGCCTCCGCCTCCCAGGCCGGGGAACGAGAGGCCTCCCCACCGCCCGTCGGGCCGGCCGAACGCCGGTCGACGACGCCCCCCTCCCTGCGTCGCATCCTGTTGAGCTTCATGCCGGCCCCCTTCGGCGGCTGACGTCAGTGACGGAAGTGGCGCGTGCCGGTGAGCACGACCGCCATCCCACGCTCCTCCGCCACCGCCAGGACCTCCTCGTCGCCCCTGGACCCTCCCGGGTGGATCACGGCCGTGCAGCCGGCGTCGGCCGCGACCTCGAGCGCGTCGGGGAACGGGAAGAACGCATCGGAGGCGACCACCGCGCCGCGCGCGCGGTCACCGGCCTTGCGCGCCGCGATCCACGACGAGTCCACGCGCGACATCTGCCCCGCTCCGACGCCCACGGTCGCCCCGTCCTTCACCAACACGATCGTGTTGGATTTCACCCGCCACGCGACCCTCCACGCGAGTTCGAGGTCGTCCCATTCCGCGCTCGTGGGCTCACGGCTCGAGACCACCTTCCAATCGGCGCGCGTCTCGCCGAGCGTGTCGCGGTCCTGGATGAGCGCACCGCCGGGCAGGGGCCGCACGTCGAGGCCGACTCCCCCGAGCATGGGTGCCGAGACGATGCGCAGGTTGGGTCGGTCCGAGAACGCCGCGGACGCGGCGGCCGTGTACGAGGGCGCGATCACGACCTCGGTGAAGACGTCGGCCATCGCCTGCGCCGCGTCCACGTCGACCTCGCCGTGGAACGCGACGATCCCCCCGAAGGCGGAGACTTCGTCGCAGGCGAACGCGGCCCGGTAGCTGTCCGCGAGCGAGCCCTTTGCCGCCGCGCCGCAGGGGTTGTTGTGTTTGACGATGACGGCGCTCCCGGAGGGCATCGCCCCTGCCAGCTCGTGGGCCGCGTAGGCGTCGAGCCAGTTGTTGAACGACATCTCTTTGCCCTGCAACACCTTCGCGCCCTGCAGCGGCCCCGCGGTCGCGGCCTCTCGATAGAGCGCGGCGCGTTGGTGGGGGTTCTCGCCGTAACGGAGCTCGCCGATCCGCTCGTAGGCCAGCCCCACGTAGGCGGGCAGCGCGTCACCCTCGACGGTGAACGCGGCGAACCAGTCGGCGACCGCCGCGTCGTAGGCGGCGGTGTGCGCGAACGCCGCCGCGGCCAGGGTCCTGCGCGTCTCGCGCAGGAGGCCTCCGTGCTCCCGCAGCTCCGCGATGACGCCCGCGTACCGCGTGGGTTCCACGACCACCCCGACCGATTCGAAGTTCTTGGCCGCCGCGCGCACCATGGCCGGTCCCCCGATATCGATCTTCTCGATCACCTCGTCGGGCGAGGCCCCGCTCGCCACGGTCTCGCGGAACGGGTAGAGGTTCACGACCACCAGATCGAACGGCTCGATCCCCTGCTCCCGGAGCTGGTCGACGTGGGACGGCTTCCGACGATCCGCCAGGATCCCCGCATGGATCTTGGGGTGGAGCGTCTTCACGCGGCCGTCCAGCATCTCCGGCGAGCCGGTCACCTCCTCGACCGACGTCACCGGCAAGCCGGACTCGCGCAAGGTGGTCGCGGTTCCGCCGGACGACACGAGCTCCACCCCCAGTTCGACCAGGGCGCGAGCCAGGTCGACCACGCCTCCTTTGTCGTAGACCGCCAGCAGCGCCCGGCGGACCAGCTTCGCGTCGCTCATGTCTCCCCCTCGACGATCTGCACCCTGCGGCCCTCCACGACGAGGCGGCCATCGAGCAGCGCCGTGACCGCACGGGGCAGCAGCCGATGTTCGGCGTCGTGGATGCGTAGCTCCAACGAATCCCAGATGTCGTCCTCCCGGATCGCGACGGCTTCCTGGAGCACGATCGGCCCGTGGTCGACCTCTTCGTCCACCAGATGCACCGTGACGCCGGTGACCTTGGCCCCCCAATCCAGGGCGTCCTGCACGGCGTGCGCCCCGGGGAAGGCCGGCAGCAGGGCGGGATGGACGTTCAGCACCCGGTCGGGGAAGACCTGGAAGAACGTTGGGCCCAGCACCCGCATGAAGCCCGCGAGCACCACGCCGTCGACGTCCCGTGCCCGCAGCTCGTCGAGGACGGCGGTCGTGTACGCCGCGCGGTCGGCGAACGCACCGAACTCGACGACCACCGTCGGCACGCCGGCCGCAACCGCACGCTCGAGCGCCTTGACCCCCGGGCGATCGGAGAGCACCACGACGACGTGGGGGGCGATCGACGGCTCGTCCAGGAGCGCCTGGAGGTTCGTCCCCGAGCCGGACACGAGCACCGCGAGCCGTCCGTCCATGGAAGACGGCACGCTACCACGCTGTTCATCCGCCCAGGCCAGAGCGCGTATCCTTGCGCTGCGGCCTCGCGCGGGAACGCGCGATGCCCGAGAGGGCCCCGAGAGGGCCTGAGAGGGCCCGAGAGGGAAGGCACCGACCGAAAGGACCGAGCGTGAAGACGTGCCCCTATTGCGCGGAGGAGATCCAGGACGCGGCGATCAAGTGCCGGTACTGCCACAGCGACCTCACGGTCCCGCCCCCCACGGCTTCCTCGTCGCCCAGCGTCACGCCTGGTGACGCCGACGCCGCATCGGCGTCCCCCGGCACCCAGGGTCCTGCGGACGACGCATCGGCACGGGAGGGATCTGCAGGCGAGGCGCTGGCGGGCGGGGCGTCGTCGGGCGAGGACGCGGAGGCCGGAGCGCAGGCGCCCGTGTCCGAACCCGTGATCACCTCGAGCATGGCGACCGGAACGACGCCGGCACCCGCTTCCTCGCCCGCACCGGCGACGACATCGCCGCCCGCCGGCGGCGTCGCGGCGGCCACGACGGCCCCCTCACCCGGCGTCGACCAGGGCTCGGTCCGTTACACGCACTCGGGCTACCGCTACGTCCTGGGGTACGGGGCCGACTTCTTCGGCATCTGGGATCGGCAGGCGCCGTCGACACCCGCGGAGCGCTTCGCGCGCACGGATGAGGGGTGGCGGCAGGCGTGGACCCGATTCGCATCGCTCGAGCCGAGGCACATGCCCGTGCCCGACGCCGGCGGCACCCCGTCTCCGGCCGCACCCCAGCCGGGCATGGTGCCGCCCGACTCCAGCGACACCGAGGCCCTGCAGTACACCCACTCGGGATCGCGATACCTGCTCGGCTACGGGCGCACGTTCTTCGGCATCTGGGACCGGCAGGCGCCGGCGGCCCCCGTGGAGAAGTTCCCGCGCGACGACACCGGATGGGCGGCCGCGTGGCGGCGCTACACGCAGATCGAGCCGCACTACGCGGAGGTCGGCACCACCTCGTCGCCTCCCGCAGGCCCCGGCCCCAGCGGCTTCTGACGCACGGACACGACCGCCCCCACGCTCAGTCCGACCAGCCCCCATACGATCGCCAGCCCGGTGAGCTCCGGCAGGCGTGGGCCGAGCCGGATCCAGGCGGTCCGCCCGGCGGCGTCCGAGGCGGCGAACGTCTCCGTCAGCGCGATCGTCGAGGCCCAGGCGGCCGCCGTCACCAGCGCCGCGAAGACCGCGGTCGCGCCCACCGCACGGATCAAGGCCTCGCGGCGCGACCCCGCCCCCCGACCCAGGTGCAGTCCCGCCACCGCGAGGGCGCCGGCCGGGATCAGCAGGAGCAGCAGCATCGCCGCGGGGGCCGGCGCGGTCGGAACTTCCCGCCCACCGCTCAGGAGCTTGATCGCCCACGCGTCCAGCACGTCGTTGCCCGGGCCGAGGTCGGGGACGGTGCGCGGACAGAGCACGTCGACCGCCCCCGAGGAGCCGCGCGCGGAGACGCATCCGCCCATCGCCGGCGTGAGCAGGAACGTGGCCGCGTTCGGCGCGAACGCCAGATGGTGGCCCAGGAGGAGGGAGGCCACCCTCGGACCGGGCGCCGTCACGACCCGGCTGTAGTGAGCCGTGCCCTGTGGGCGAAGCGTCGCGAGGACGAGGAGTCCCACGAGCGACAGACCCAGCGCCCATCCGAAGGCGCGCCACCCGCCGGTGATCCAGGCACGGGCGCGGGGGGGCAGGCCGCCGGGATCCGCGACGAAGAGACCGGCCAAGCAGGCCGTGAACCCGATCGCGAACGGGAGGAGGAACGACTGCCACACGACGCCGTGGATGTCGACGCGCCCGGGCAGGAAGGGCCCGGGGATCCGCAACCGCAGATGCACCGCCGCCGTGACGAGGGAGATGGGGAGCGCGTAGCCGACGGCCACCGCCAGCCCGATCGCGAGTCGGGACCGCGCACCGGCCGATGCCGTCCCCAGCGCCGCCCCGATCCGGAAGAGCAGCCACACCACGAGGGCCGTCCCGCCGAGGACCGCGCCCTCGAACGTGATCGCGTTCCCCGCGTCCGGGGCGATCCCGACGATCGCGGATCGCGACGTGGTTGAACCCGAGGGTGTAGAACCACCCGATCCGCACGGCCGTGGCGACCGCGAGCCCGCCGCCGAAGAGGTCGATCAGCAGCGGCGGCAACTGCCCGAGCAGGGTCGCGACCAGGGCCGCCAGCGCGCCCCGGCCCACGGCGCGGATCATCCCAGGGCGTCCTGGACCAGCTCCGCCACCTGGCTCGGGGTCCGCGCCACGCGCACGCCGTTGGCCTCCAGGGCCTCCGCCTTGGCGGCCGCGGTCCCCTGAGAGCCCGTGACGATGGCCCCCGCGTGCCCCATCCGTTTGCCCGGCGGCGCCTCGAAACCGGCGATGTAGGCCACGACCGGCTTGCGCACGTGCTCCGCGATGTAGGCGGCCGCCCGCTCCTCGTCGTCGCCGCCGATCTCCCCGGTCATGATCATCAGGTCGGTCCCGTCGTCGGCCTCGAGCATCGCGAGCGACTCGATGAAGCCGATCCCGTGCACCGGATCGCCCCCCATCCCGATGCAGGTCGATTGCCCGATCCCCCGCTGGGTGAGCTCGTGCACGATCTGGTAGACGAGCGTGCCCGAACGGCTCACGAACCCCACGCGGCCCGGCATGCAGACCTCGGGAGGGATGATGCCGACGTTCGCCTCGCCGGGGCTGATCACGCCGGGGCAGTTCGGCCCGACCAGCAGCGTGTCGCGCCCCTTCAGGTAGCGCGTGCACGCGCGCCATGTCGAGCACCGGGATCCCCTCGGTGATGCAGACGACGAGCGCCACCCCGGCGTCGGCCGCCTCGAGGATGGCCTCGGCGGCGAAGCGGGGCGGCACGAAGATCATCGAGGAGTTCGCGCCTTGCTCGCGCACCGCGTCGGCGACGGTGTCGTACACCGGGATGCCGTCGACATCCTGCCCCGCCTTGCCCGGCGTGACGCCCGCGACGACCTGGGTGCCGTAGGCCCGGTTGCGCAGCGTGTGGAACGTGCCTTCCTTCCCGGTGACGCCGGCCACGACGAGGCGCGTCTCGGTGCCCACCAGGACGCTCATGCCGCCTCCCCGTTCGCGAGCGCGGCGGCGCGCTCGGCGGCCTCCACATGGTGGCCGCGGGCACGATCCGCGGGTGAGCGGCCTCGGTGAGGATCCGCCGGCCATCCTCGGCGTTCGTCCCGTCCAACCTGACCACCAGGGGGACGGTTGCCGGGACGCGCTCGAGCGCGGCGAGCACGCCCTGGCAACCAGATCGCATCGCGTGATGCCGCCGAAGATGTTGATGAACACCGCCTTCACCGCCGGATCGGAGAGCACGACCTCGAGCGACGTGGCCATCTGGTCGGCGCTCGCTCCACCACCCACGTCCAGGAAGTTGGCGGCCTTCGCGCCCGCCTGGGCCACCAGGTCGAGCGTGGACATCACGAGGCCCGCGCCGTTGCCGATGATCCCCACGTTCCCCTCGAGCTTCACGTACTGGAGCCCCTTCTCGTTCGCACGCGCCTGCACCGGGTCGATCGGGAAGGCCGCCTTCATCGCCTCGATGTCGTCGTGGCGGTACAGCGCGTTGTCGTCGACCGTGACCTTCGCGTCGAGCGCGATCACGCGCCCGTCCTCCAGCAGGACGAGGGGGTTGATCTCCACCAGGGTGGCGTCCTGCTCCTGGAGCAGCGCGTACATGCGCCTGAGCGCGTCGCCGGCGCCCTCGCGCGCCTCGGAGGGCAGGCACCCCGTGAGGTCGCGCACGTGGATACGCGCGCATCCCGAGCATCGCGTCGACGTGCACCCGGCGGAGCGCCTCGGGGCGCGTACGGGCGAGCTCCTCGATGTCCATCCCGCCCTCGGCCGTCATCATCGCCAGGTAGTCCCCGGTGGAGCGGTCGAGCAGGATCGACGTGTAGTACTCCTGCGCGATCGGCAGGAGCTCCTCGCAGAGCACCTGGGTGACGGGATGCCCCTTGAAGTCGGTGCCCAGCATGCGTGCGGCCTCCTCCGCCGCGCGCTCGGGCGAGTCCACCACCACCACCCCGCCACCCTTGCCGCGACCGCCCACCTGCACCTGCACCTTGACGACGGACCTCCCGCCCAGCTCCCGCGTGGCGTCCGCGGCCTCCTCGGCGCTGGTCGCGACGATGCCGCGCGGCGTGGGGATGCCCTGCGCCCGGAACAGCTCCTTGCCCTGATGCTCGTACAGATCCACGGGGACCCTTTCGTTACGGGTTGGGGGCGCTCAGACGCTCGTTCAGCCAGGTCGCGATGTCGACGGTGTTGGCGCCCGGCGTGAACACCTTCTCGATGCCGTCGGCCTCGAGCTCGGGGATGTCCTCGGCCGGGATGATGCCACCGCCGAAGACGAGGATGTCGCCGGCCCCCCGCGCGCGCAGTTCGGCGACGACCTTGGGGAAGAGCGTCATGTGCGCGCCCGAATGACACGACAGACCCACGGCGTCGGCGTCCTCCTGGATGGCGGTCTCGGCGATCTGCTCGGGGGTCTGGTGCAGGCCGGTGTAGATCACCTCGAAGCCGGCGTCCCGCAGCGCGCGCGCGACCACCTTGGCCCCGCGGTCGTGCCCGTCGAGTCCGGGCTTCGCCACGATGATGCGGTGCTTGCCGGCCATGTCCGGGCAGTCTAGCGAACGCCGTGCACGGCCCGGTTTGTCGGTGGCTCCCCGCCGACGGAGGATGCAAGTTGTGGATGTCCCCCAGACCCGGTACGCGCGCGCGCCCGACGGGTGCTACATCGCGTACCAGGTCGTCGGGGACGGCCCGATCGACCTCGTGTGGCAGTTCGACTTCTTCGGCAACGTCGACGTCATGTGGGACTCGCCCGACGCGTCGACGTGGCTCCGCGATCTCGCCTCGTTCTCCCGACTGATCCTGCACGACCGGCGCGGCACCGGTCTGTCGAGCCGCAACGTCGCGCTCCCCAACCTCGAGACGCGCGTCGACGACCTCCGCCTCGTGCTCGACGCGGCCGGCGTCGAGCAGGCGGTGCTCGGCGGGGCGATGGAGGGCGGGGCCCCCAACGTCCTGTTCGCCGCCGCGGAACCGGAACGGGTCCGCTCGCTCGTGTGGTGGGGGGCGTCGGCGCGCTCGCTCTGGGCGCCCGACTACCCGTGGGGCGTGGATCCCGACTACACGCGACGCTTCCGCACGGCGATCGAGGACCACTGGGGCACCACGGCGTTCGGCGACGCTTTCCGCGACGTGGAGGCCTCGACCGGACACCTGATCGATCCCGCCTCGTCGCCGGCGATCGGGAGATTGAGCCGCCACACGGGCACCCCCGACGTGGCCCTGGAGCTCAACGAGATCTGGAACGAGACCGACGTCCGTGGCGTGCTCCCCGCCGTGCGCGTCCCGGCCCTGCTGCTCTGGCTCGAGGATGACCCCCACACGGAGGAGGTCGCGTACGCGGCGTCGCTGCTGCCGTCGTGCGAGCTGCGTCTGATCCCCGGGACGAGCGAGTCGGCCGCCGCCGTGCGGAGCGCGGCGATGGAGGCCATCCGATCGTTCATCGGGGCCGAGCTTGGGCCGTCCGGCCTCGACACGATCCTGTCCACGGTGCTCTTCACGGACATCGTCGACTCGACGAGGATCCAGGCGGCCCGCGGCGACCGCGCGTGGAAGGAGCTCGTGCTCAGGCACCACGCCGTCGTGCGCGACGCGCTCGCACGCTGGCGCGGCATCGAGAACGACACGGCGGGCGACGGCTTCTACGCCACGTTCGACGGACCGGCGCGCGCGATCCGCTGCGCGATGGAGGTGACCGAGCGGGTCCGTCCGCCTGGGCATCGAGGTGCGGGCAGGCGTCCACACGGGCGAGTGCGAGGTGATCGACGACAAGTGCGGGGGCCTCACGGTCTCGATCGGTGCCCGCGTGGCGGCCAACGCCGGAGCCTCGGAGGTGCTGGTCTCCCAGACCGTGAAGGATCTCGTGGCCGGCTCGGGCTTCACCTTCGACGACACCGGCGAGCACGAGCTGAAGGGCGTGCCCGACCGCTGGCGCCTCTACCGGGTGGTCGCAGGATGACCATGATCGAGGCGTACTGCTGGCCCCAGAGCGTGGCCGCGGGCGAGCCCGTGGCGCTGCACGTCTCGACGGACGCCGGCGCCTTCGACGTGGAGGTCGCCCGCGACGGGGCGACGCGCGACGTCGTCTGGTCGGCCACGGGCGTGGCCGGGGCGCACCTCACGGCCCCGTCGGACGCAGCCGCGAACGGTTGCGGATGGCCGCTCACCCTCGCGATCCCCACCGATGGCGACTGGGCATCCGGCTACTACGCCGTGACGGTCAGCACCGGCGACGAGCGCGCCGACGCCTTCGCGGTGATCCGCCCTCAGCGCCGACGATCCGGCTCCCATCCTCATGGTCCTCGCCACCACCACGTGGAACGCCTACAACGACTGGGGAGGCCCCTCGCTGTACACGGGGGGGACGCGGGTGTCCTTCGAGCGGCCGCTCGCGCCCGGCTTCCTGGTGAAGCCCGAGCCGCACCGCCGGAAGGCCCAGCCGCATCCGGACCGCGAGGCGCTCTGGTTCTTCGAGTGGGCCGAGCCGCTGGGTCTGTCTGTGTGGAGCGGCGGCGCCGGATGGTGGAACTGGGAGCGCCCCTTCCTGCACTGGGCCGAGCGGGAGGGCTTCCGCGTGGACGTGGCCGTGAGCCAGGACCTGGAGGAGCATCCGGAGCTCCTCGACGACCACCGGCTCTACCTGTCCGTGGGCCACGATGAGTACTGGTCGTGGGGCATGCGGGAGGCCGTCGAGCGTCACACGACCAACGGTGACAACGCGGCGTTCTTCACGGGGAACACCTGCTACTGGCAGGTGCGCTTCGAGGACGGGGGCCGTCAGATGATCTGCTTCAAGTACGGAGCCGACGAGGACCCGGTCGCCGGGAGCCCCGATGAACGGCGGATCACGAGCGCCTGGGTCGATCGGCGCATCGACTGGCCCGAGTACTCGACGACCGGCCTGTCGTTCTCGCGGGGCGGCTACTCGCGGTACGGGTTGGGGGTCCCGCGCGGCACCGCGGCCTACACGGTCTGGCGCCCCGACCACTGGGTCTTCGCCGGCACCGACCTGCGGTTCGGCGACGCGCTGGGCGCGGCCGACGCCATCGTGGCCTACGAGGTGGACGGCTGCGAGCTCACGCTGGCGGACGGCCTGCCGGTTCCCACGCACGCGGACGGCGCGCCCCGGACCCTCGAGGTGCTCGCCACCGCCCCGGCACATCTGTGGTCGCAGGACGAGCAGCCCATCCGGTACGCGCACGAGCCGGGCGAGCTCGAATCCGTCGCGATGGCGATCCACGGCGAGGACTGGCGGGACCACACCGACCACCTCCGCAACAACCGGGCGGTGGTGGGCACGTTCACCACCCCGGGAGGCGGCACCGTGTTCAACGCGGGCTGCACCGACTGGGCCTACGGCCTGGGCGACCCGGACGTCGCACGGGTCACGCGCAACGTGCTCGAGCGCCTATCACGGTGAGGCTCAGATCCCCTCGATCGCCTCGATCCGCCCCTCGTCGATCGCCTTCAGGAAGGCGGCGTGGTCGAGCTCGTTCTGATCGGCGTAGATGTCGGAGAACTCCATGATCGCCCTGTCGAAGGCATCGCTCTTGCCGAGGTACGCGGAGATCGCGATGGGATCGCCCGTACGCGCATGGGCCCGCGCGAGCGTCCATCCGCACGCCCGCGCGTACGAGAGGAACCCGTCCGGCCGCGCGCGCTCCACATCGATCGACCCCTTCATATCGCGGAGCTGGCGCCAGTAGAAGTGCCGGCTGGTGTCGGCGCCCTTGGACCATCCGAGGAAGATGTCGCTGGCGGCCTGCATCAGGCGTTGCCCCTGCACGACCCGCTCCCCGTGGTTGCGGTACCGGCTCTTCGGCAACCGATCCTCGAGGACCGATCTGGTGGCCTCCTTCACCTGGAGGAAGAAGGGGTCGCCGCCGTCTCGCCCCTGTCCGAGCACGATGAACGAGCGCGTGCCCACGCTCCCGACGCCGACCACCTTGCGGGCGATGTCGACCACCTCGAAGCGCTCCAGGAGCAGCCGCCGATCGGGCTGGAGCGAGGCGCGGTACTCACGGAACATCCCGTGCACGCCGTTCGCGACCTCGACCGGATCCATCTGGCCGGCGAGCTCGCGGAGCGGGACCACGATCGGCGGCTGCGACACGATCCGGTACTGGCCATCCTGCACGGCGGCGAGCTTCGAGAGCGCCTGGATGCTGTCGCGCATGCGGGCCTTGTCGGCGATCTTCTGGGCGTTCTTGCGGACGGTGCCCGACCCCAGCTGGTCGAGGATGTCCTCCACGCTGAGGTACGAGTACCACACGTCGAGCGTGCGCATGTCGGCGAAGGCCGCCATCGACGTCCGGTAGGTCTCCACGGAGGCCGTCGTGGCCGCCACCACATCCTTCCGCTTGAAGGCGTTGTTGCGCCCCGCGATCGTGAAGCTCGCGGCCATCCGCTTCACGTCCCATTCGAACGGACCGGGGAGGGTCTCGTCGAAATCGTTCAGATCGAAGACGAGGGTTCGCTCCGGCGAGGCGAAGAGTCCGAAGTTGGAGAGGTGAGCGTCGCCGCACAGCTGCACGGTCAGCCCCGACGGCGCCGAGACGGCGAGGTCGTGCGCCATGATGCGGGCCGCCCCGCGGTAGAACGTGAACGGGGAGACCATCATCCGTCCGTGCCGGACCGGGACCAGATCGGCCTCGCGACGAGCGTCCTGCTCGACGAGGAGTGCCACGGGATCGGGACGGTCGCCGGCCGGCGCCCATCCCCCGTGGCTGGCGCGGGTCACCTTCTTGCGAGCCTCCCGGCCGCGGTGCGCCCGTTCCTCGATGCTGGGGTGCGGGATCACCTTCGGGGCGATCTTCATCTCCCCTTCCGCCTTGGTCAGGTTCTCCCCGCCGGCCTGCTCGACCGCCTGAGACTCGTCACCCGTCGTGGTCATCCGGTACCCCCCGCGCTCCAACGATGGCGTCGACCTCCGCGGGACATCCGGTTGACGTCTCGGGTGGAACGGTTTGGCGCCCGCCCGCAGTCTAGGTCGGCCGGCATCGGGAGCGCTACCTCGACCTCACGAGGCGGCCATGCGCGTGAACGCCAGGAACGACAACGCCGTGTAGTCGAGGGTGGGCTCCACCGTCGACCACGACGACACACGGTCCACGTAGCGCCACCCGTCGACGTTGAACGGCCTGAAGGGATCCGCGCCGCCCGCGGGACAGGGCACCGCCTCGTCGAAGAACCCCGTGCCGGGCACGTACCCGTTCGGGCCGTCGACCGTGGCGCCCAGGAGCAGCGGCGGGGTGCCGTCGGTCGATCCGACGAGGTTGGCCACCACGTGCTGCATGCAGTGCGGGAACGTGGTGCCCGCACCCACCACGAACGAGGACCCCCAGGCGTTCGCGCCCAGCGCCCAGTCCAATTGATGCCGGGCGAGGTTCGCGTAGCGCTGCGTGCCGGTGGCTGCATCGTAGGCGAGGGCTTCGCTCACCAGGCCGAACGTGTGGGGCACCGCGTCCCAGGGATACGCGCCGAAGTTGAACGGGTCGCTCGCCGACCGCGTGCGGCGCGGCTCGAGCTGGGTGCGGAGGTCCCGCAGCAGGTCGCCTTTGGTTACCGCCAGGTTGGGTGTCGCGCCGCAGGGCCGCGATCAGCTCCGCGTGCGCGAGGCCCGAGGTGTCGTACAGGTTGAAGGTGTCCGCCCCGTCGCCCGGTCCGTGGATGTAGGCGCCGGCCCATCGGGCGGCCTGCCTCAGGTAGTAGCGCGGTGACGCATGCGGCGAGACGGGAGGCGGGGCGGACGGGCCGCTGAGACCGAGGTAGAGCTCGACGGCCCCGAACTCGAGGTCGTCGCGCCACTCGTCCTCGCGGTAGTAATCGACGGGCGACGCGGTCACCTGCGTCCCGACGCGCGATGTCTTCGCCAGGTCGAAGACGTGCTGACCCGACCTCAGGCAACGCGCGGCCAGCGGCGTGCCGGCCCACACCTGGGCGCAGAGGCCGAAGACGGCGGCGAGCCGGCCCGCGAGCGACGGCGGGACCTTCGCGCCCGCCGGCGCGCTGCGGAACACCGGCCGATGCGCGAGGTATCGCCGCGCGTGCTGGGTCATGGCGTCGTCCTTCTGCGGGAGGCGCCAGAGGTCGTGGTCGGCGAGGATCTGCGCGTTCCCGCTGCCGATCCCCACCTGGTAATAGAGGACCCGGCGACGGTCGTTCCACATCTTCATCAGCCAGGCGAGCCCGTGCCGTGCCTCGGCACGGAAC
This sequence comes from uncultured Actinomycetes bacterium, assembly GCA_963810945.1. Classification (GTDB taxonomy): domain Bacteria; phylum Actinomycetota; class UBA4738; order UBA4738; family HRBIN12; genus JAOUEA01. The sequence continues at coordinate 93,508 of CAWEPI010000004.1, read as the reverse complement.
GCGGGCCCGCCGCCGTCGTCGAAGAGGCTCGGATGGTCACGGACCGCGCTCAGCATCACCGCGACGGTGAACGAGGTCGTGCCGGTGAACTTGATGAAGTCGCCGGCATCGAACCATCCGCCCGCGACGTCGACCGGTCCCCCGACCCTAGCGAGATCGCCCTGCAGCGTCTCTCCCTTGTATCGCGGGATCCGGTACACGGAGGCGCGTCGGTCGTGCAGGTGTGCGGGCTTGCGTGCGAGGACGGACGGGTCGACATCGGCGCCGTCGCGTTGCGCCCGGTAGAAGACGAGCGCGTTCTCGAGCAGGGGCGCGTAGAGGTTCGCCGCGGTGTCGATCGCGAACGCCGGCGAAACCGCACCGGCCGCCGCGAGGGTGTAGGTCCCCGAGGTCGCGAACCCATCGAAGTCGATCGCGCAGACGTGAGGGTAAGCCGCGTTCCAGGGTCCGCGGTCGGCGCCCGCGGTTCCGCTGGTCACGGGGCCGCCACCGTCGTCGAGATCGAACGGCGTTCCGGCGCACGGATGGCTGCTGAGGAGGAACGCGCGCTTGGGCGCCGAGGCCACGTAGCCGACCTGGTTCACGCGGATCGCACGAGGTGGACGGCGCCGCGGCGCGCGCGGGAACCGATGCGACGAGCGAGGAGGCACCCACGACGACCCCGACCGCCAGTGCCAACGTCGCGATCGCGAGCCTCCGCTCGGGCATCCTCGGCAACCGCGTCACCCTTCCCGTAGATTGGGGACATGGGCAAGAAGATCCAGATCCGCCCGCCCGGCCTGAAACCCACCACGAAGGTGGGGACCCTCGGACCTTACCGCGGCCGACTGGGGCTCGCCTGGGTGATCGCGCCGCTCGTCGCGGGCCTCATCATCCTCGTGGCCGGCTACCTCGCGATCTTCCGCTAGACCGTGCGCTGGGACGCCTTCGCGACGGCGTGCCCCGAGATCGCCGACATCGCGCGACGGCGCTTCACCGAAGACGAGGTGATCGTGCTCGGCACCCTCCGTCGCGACGGGTCGCCTCGCATCAGCCCGAACGAGCTCGATCTGGTGGCGGGGCACCTCTTCCTCGGGATGATGTGGCGCTCGCGCAAGGCGCTCGACCTCCTGCGCGACCCGCGCATCGCCGTGCACTCCTCCCCGCACGGGCGCATGAACCCCCAAGGCGACGTGAAGCTTTACGGGCGCGCGGTGCCTATCGATGACCCGGGATTGCGACGAGCCTATCGGGAGGCGCTCTTCCGGCGGATCGCGTGGGCACCGGACGAGCCCCGCTATCACCTCATCAGCGTCGACGTGACCTCCGCGGGCTTCGCGCGCTTCGGCGGGGACCCGCGCGTGCTCACGTGGGACGACGAACGCGGCCTGAGGGAGCTCCCGGTCCCCGAGCCCTAGCGCTCACCCCGCCTTGCGCAGCGGCGCGTAGGCCAGCAGCACCCGCTTCTCGCCCACGTCGGAGAACGCGATCGTGGCCTCCGTGCCGTCCCCCGAACCGGAGACCGTGAGCACGACGCCCTCGCCCCACTTCTCGTGCAAGACGGTGTCCCCAGGGGCGATGGAAGGCGCCTCGCGGCGGGCGGGTGAGACGGGTGCCGGTGGCGGTCCAGTCGCGGGACCCACCCGCGTCATCACCGGAGCGTGCGCCGATCACCCTGCCCCCGCCGCGCCCCGCGCCGGGATAGCGCCCGGATCGCGAGCCGCCCTCGGCGCGGCCCTCTCCCTCCTTCAGATCGAGCAGGTGCTGCGGGATCTCGTTCAGGAAGCGGCTGGGCGGGTTGTACTGCGTCTGCCCGAAGAGCGTGCGGCTCCAGGCATGGCAGAGGTAGAGGCGTTCCCGGGCGCGGGTGATCCCCACGTAGGCGAGGCGCCGTTCCTCCTCCAGGGCCGCGGTGTCCGTCATCGAGCGGTAGTGCGGGAAGATGCCGTCCTCCAGCCCCACCATGAACACCACAGGGAACTCCAGCCCCTTCGCGATGTGCAGGGTCATCAGCGTGACGGTCGAGGTGTCCTCCTCGTACTCGTCCTGCTCGCCGATCAGCGACACCTGCTCCAGGAAGTCGGCGAGCGAGGCGTCGGGCTCGCGCGCGATCAGCTCAGCCGCCACCCCCGAGAGCTCCTGGATGTTCTCGATGCGACCCTGGGCCTCGACGCTGCGTTCCTCCTCGAGCTCGGCGAGGTACCCGGACTCCTGCGCGGCGAACTCCACCATGCGTGCGGGACCGGCGCCGTCCTCCCAGTGCACGCGCAGGGCCTCCATCACGTTGACGAAGCCGGCCACGGCGCCCTTCGCACGGGTCTGGAGCACGGGGATCTCGTCCACGCGGCGGCACGCCTCCACCACGCCTACGTCCATGTCGCGGGCGAACCCCTCCACGGCCCCGACGGTGGCGTCGCCGATCCCGCGCTTGGGCATGTTCACCACCCGACGGAACGAGATCACGTCCTGCGGGTTCAGCAGCAGCCGCAGGTACCCCAGCACGTCCTTGATCTCCTTGCGCTGGTAGAACCGAACGCCCCCGAACACGCGGTAGGGCATCCCCACCCGCATCAGCACGTCCTCGATCACGCGGGACTGCGCGTTCGTGCGGTAGAAGACCGCCACGTCCTTGTACCGGTATCCCTCGGACTCGCGGAGCCGCTCGATCTCCTCGGCGAGGAAGAACGCTTCCTCGTGCTCGTTGTCGGCGCGGAACTGGATCGTGAGCTCGCCGGCGCCGGCCTCGGTCCACAGGCTCTTCGGCTTGCGCTGCACGTTGTGCTCGATCAGCGCGTTGGCCACCTCCAGGATGTTCTGGGTGGACCGGTAGTTCTGCTCCATCAGGAAGATGGTGGCGTCGGGATAGTCGCGCTCGAAGTCCAGGAGGTTCGCGATGGTGGCGCCGCGCCAGCTGTAGACGCCCTGGTCGGCATCCCCCACCACACAGACGTTGCGGTAGCGCGCCGCGAGCATGTTCACCAGCTGGTACTGCGCCCGGTTCGTGTCCTGGTACTCGTCCACCAGCAGGTACCGGAAGCGCTCCTGGTAATGCTGGAGCACCTCGGGATGGTCTTCGAAGAGCCGCACCGCCTCCATGATCAGGTCGTCGAAGTCGAGCGCACCGGCGGCACGCTTGCGCGACTCGTACGCGGCGTAGACCTTCGCGACGGTCTCCTCGTAGAAGTTCGAGGCCATCTGCGCGAACCGCTCCGCGCCGATCACCTGGTCCTTGGCGCGGCCGATCGCGGAGGCGATCGCTCGCGGCGCGAAGCGCTTGGGATCGAGGTCGAGGTCCCGCACGATGCCGCCGATCAGCCGCTCCGTGTCGCCGTCGTCGTAGATCGTGAAGCTGCTCGGCAGGCCCAGGTGGTTGTGTTCGCGGCGCAGCAGCCGGGCGCACATCGAGTGGAACGTGAGGATCCACATGCCCTGGGCGACGCGGGCGCCGAGGAGCCCCTCCACCCGCTCGGCCATCTCGCGCGCAGCCTTGTTCGTGAACGTGATGGCCATGATGGCGCCCGGCGCGACCCCATGTTCGCGGATCAGGTACGCGATGCGATGGGTGAGCGCCCGCGTCTTGCCCGAGCCCGCCCCCGCGACGATGAGCACGGGTCCCTCGGTGTGCAATACCGCTTCGGCCTGGATGTCGTTGAGTCCCTGGATCAGGGGGGATACCTCGGTCACGCGACCAGTGTAGGGGGGCGCGACGACCCCCCGGGCACGGTACCGTGGACGTCATGTCCGAGGCCACCGCCACGACCGCCCCCACGGCCACCACGCGCGCCCCGCGCCGGCGCCGCACGGGTTGGCAACTCGTCGCGCACTGGATCGGGATCGGGTGCCTCATGCTGGCGGCCGGGTTCGGCGGCTACGTCGCATGGCTCCTGTGGGGCACGGGACTCACCACGCAACGCGCCCAGGCCGACCTCCGGCAAGGGTTCGGTGCGGTGGTCGATTCCAAACCGCCGTCCGACGCCGTTCCCGTCGCGCTCGGGGGCCGTTACGCGGAGATCCAGATCCCCGCGATCGACGTCGACATGATGGTCGTGCAAGGGACGGCCTATGAGGATCTCAAGCTCGGCCCCGGCCACTACCCCGATACAGCGGACCCGTGGGATCGGACGGGCCGCGTGGGGATCGCGGGCCATCGCACCACGTACCTGCACCCGTTCTTCAACCTCGACAAGGTCCGTACGGGCGACACGATCACGCTGCGCACCGAGTACGGCACGTTCACCTACCGCGTGGATCGAGATCCGTTCGTCGTGCAGGAGGCGGGCTCGGGAGCGGTGCTGCACCAGACGTCGAGGGCCACGCTGGTGCTCACGACCTGCAACCCGAAGTACCAGAGCTACGAGCGGCTCATCGTCACCGCGATCCGCGTCTAGAACGGGGGATACTCGGGCGGGCGCGGAGCGCAGAGATGGAGCAGCTGCGGCTCGAGGGCGGCGTAGAGCGTCGCCCCCGAACCCCGGAAGTGCGGCACCCCGTCGCTGCCCGAGTACACGAGGGAGTGCAGCATGTTCGGATCCGTGGTGAGGTCGTAGCCCTCCCAATCCGGCCCGGCGGTCGCGTTGGCGAAGTACCGCGTCAGCAGCCCCGTCTGCGTGCGCACCGCGCAGTACGTCGGGACCTTCCCGGTGATGCTCACCGGGTCCCAGTGCTCGATCAGGAACGCCGACCGCGGCGTGTACGTACCCCCGGTGAGGAGCGGCGCGAAGCTGAAGCCGTCGAACCCTCCGCCGTGGGCGGCGCACGCGGTGGCGTAGACGGATGCGTCGGTCGGGCAGTCGGGCCTGCCTGACGAGCCGGTCAACGCCAGGACGGTCGGAGCCAGGTCGATGTTGAGCACGAGGTGACCGTCCGTGGCGGGCTCGGAGCCTCGGAGCCCGTCGGCGCGCACGACGAACGGGAGTTTGGACGATTCGTCCCACGGCACCTTCTTCCACTGCTGCATGTGGGCGCCGTTCTCCACCCCCTGGTCGGACGTGAAGAGCACCACGGTGTTGGTGAGCCCGGGATCCTTCGCCTCGAGCGCCTGCATGATCCGGCCCACGCCGTCGTCGACCGCGAGCAGCGAGCGGCATTGGTTCACGTACGCGGCTTGGTACTTCGCGATCGTGGCGGCGCTGAACGCCACACGGCCCTTGATCCAGCGCGGCTTGTCGGTCATCCCGTCGATGAGGTCGGTCGCGCGCTCGTCGAACCCGGGGATCGATCGGACGTCCAGCGTCGCGCATCCGGGCGCCTCCGCGTCCGTGTCGTAGCGCGGCGGGGGGGTCGACGGGTTGTGGGGCCCGTAATACGCGGCCCAGAGGAAGACCGGAGCCGTGCCTGAGGCCTGGATGCCGGCCACCGCCTGATCGGAGATCCAGTCGCTGGAGTAGGCCGGCGGCGTCTGCTTCGTCCCTTGCACCGACGCCGTCCACGTGCCGGGGGCGTAACCCACCTTCAGCATGCCCCGCCAGAAGTTCCACCCCGGTGGGATCCACCCCGTTTGGTTGTAGCCGTTCAGGTACTTGCCCACCTCCGCCGTGTAGTAGCCACCCGCGTGGAGCCAGACGGGAAGCGTCTGGTTCTCGAGCCCCGCGGCGTGCGCGTGCGACCACCCACCCCACCGGTACTGCACGTTGTACTCACCGGTCGTGTGGGAGTACTGGCCGCGCAGGAACGAGACGCGGCTCGGACAGCACAGCGGGTCCACCGCGAACGCGTTCGAGAACGAGAGCCCATGGTCCACGAGGAGCGCATGGACGTTGGGCATGCGCGAGAGCAGTTCGAACGACATGTCGTCGGTGATGATGACGACGACGTTGGGGCGCGCGGTGGCCGCGACCGCCCCGCCGGAGACGGGCGGTGCGACGAGGCACACGAGCGTCACGAGCGCGCTGAGCACCGTTCGACGCAACCTCACGAGATGAACCGGCGATCCTTCCCCCGCTCGAAGGTTCTGCGACGGATGGCCTAGGTCATCCGTCGGTTACGCGCAAGGGTAACCACGGATTGCGTCAACGGTCAACGAGCCAGGCGAACCCTCCGGAAAGGGATCCGTCGGCTAGCCGAAGCGCGCCACGAACTGCTGCGAGACGCTGCCCGTCGATACCGGGTGGGTGTCACCGCAGGAGCTCGGGACCCAGCCCGTCCCCAGCTTCTTGAACTCGCCGCCGATCCACAGGTGCCCGAGGCTGTCCTGGGTGACGACCCAGACGCCGTTGTAGAGGGGCGTAGGCGCGATCGTCCAGTTGGGGTCAAGGGCGCCGGAGAGCGAGAGCGCGGACAGCCGTGGGTGGAACGCGTTCACCACGCAGCGGTAGTGCCCGCCCACGATGTAGTTGTCCCCTGAGCCGTCGTGGAATCTGGTGACCGCCTGCGACGAGCCGTTGGTGTCCGTCAGCCAAACCTGGGCGCCCGAGGTCGCGTCGTACTTCGCCGTGAAGTCCGAGCCACCGGCGGCGAGCACGACGTCGCTGCCGTCGATGTAGAGGTCGATGCCAAACGCGGCGCTGCTGGCCTTCAGCCCCGCCGGGATCCATCCGCGGTTCACGGACCCGTCGGCGTTCAGCTTCACGATGGCCTTGGTGGCGGTCGAGGTGCCGATGGACTCGCCAGGGTTCAATACCCAGTCACACTGGCAGGCCGCGAAATAGCCGCCCCCCGGCGCGGGCTTCATGTCACGGAAGGCGCCCACGGTGTTGTGGCCGCGGATGGAAGCATCGATCTTCGCGGTGGTGACCTTCCACGTAGCGTCCTTCTTGCCGTTGGGCAGGAATGCCTGCAGCTTGCCGCCGCCTGCCAGGATCCGACCGCCAGCGAAGAGGACTGCCTTCAGTGCGGGGGCGCTGAAGGACTGGATCAGTGCGCCCGTGTTTCCGTTGAACGCCACGAGGTTCTTCGCGCCGTTGGCTGCCGTGAACGAGCCGGCCGCCCAAACGGTGCTCCCGTCCGAGGTGAGGTCGTAGACGAACCCGGTCCCGCCGAGGATCGGGGGAGTCACGCCGCTCGCCTCGTTACCGGTGCTGACGTCCAGCGCCGCCAAACCATCCACGGGCGTTCCGTCGGTCAGGGCCGTGAACTGGCCACCGACCCACATCACATTGCCCACCTGCTGAAGGGCGCGAACCTTGCCGTTCGTCCCGAGCGTGGGCAGCGGAGAGGTGTTCGGGAGGGCCACGGCTGCGCTAGCGATGAGCGTCACGGCCAGCGCCGCACCGATGGTCACATAGAGCATCTTCCGAACCTGGCCGCGAGCTGCGGTCGCGCGCGATACGTCCAACGTCGTACCCTCCCTGTCGAGGAACCTTGCATCTGTTGTAGGCCGAACGCGGTACCGACGGAGCATACGACCTGGTTTCCGGTCCGGTCAACGATTCTCGGGGACTAGGACGGATGTTTCCGACCGGCGCCCAGCCGTCGCAGGGCGGATGCCGTCGCGCCCCTCCCATCTGCCTTCGATGCTCGGGGCCCCGGGGTTCGACCGGTCGCGGCGCCTTCGCGAGGGCGCTCAGTCGAAACGCGCCACGAACGGCTGGGGGACGCTGCCCGTCGACGCGGGACCGGGGTCGTCGCAGGTGCTGGGGATCCAGCCCGTCCCGAGCTTCTTGAACTCCCCACCGACCCACAGGCTCCCGTTGGTGTCCACGGTCTCGACCCACACGCCGTTGTACTCGGGCGTGGGCGCCACCGTCCAACCGCTCACCAAGGCCCCCTTGCAACGTGAAGGCCGCCAGCCGTGGGTGGAACGCGGTCCCGACGCAGCGGAAGTGCCCGCCCACGATGTAGTGGGAGCCGGAGCCGTCGTGGTAGCGGGTCACGGCCTGGGCCGAGCCGTTGATGTTCGTGTAGAAGATCCTGGCGCCGGTCCGCATGTCGTACTTGGCCGTGAAGTCGGAACCCCCCGCGCCGAGCACCACGCCGTCGGCATCGACGTAGAGATCGATGCCGAAGGCCGAGCTCCCCGCCCCAAGCCCGGCCGGCACCCAACTCCGGTGCACCGAGCCGTTCGGGTTGAGCTTCACGATCGCCTTGGTCCGCGTGGAGGGACGCGGGGACTCCCCAGGGTTCAGCACCCAATCGCACTGGCAGGCGACCCAGTAGCGACCTCCGCGACCGGGCTCGATGTCGCGCACCTCGCCGACCGTGTCGTGGCCCCGCAGGGACGTGTCGACCTTGGCGTCGGTCACGGTCCAGGTCCTGTCCCGCTTGCCCTTCGGGAGGTAGGCCCACAGCTTGCCCCCTCCGGCCAGGACCCGCCCGTTGTCGAAGAGCACCGACTTCAGGGATGGCGTTCGGAACGACCTGATCAACTTCCCGGTCAGGCCGTTGAAGGCCACGAGGTTCCTCGCGCCGTTGCGTGCCGTGAACGAACCCGCCGCGTAGACCGTGCTCCCGTGCCTGGTCAGGTCGTAGACGATCGGTGATCCCGCTGAGCCTCAGAGGCCTGACGCCCGGGGCCTCGTCGCCGGAGTCGACATCGAGCGCGGCGAGACCCGAGACGCCCGTCCCGTCGCTCAGCGACGTGAACCTGCCCCCGACCCACATCACGTTGCCGACCTGGAGCAACGCCCGCACGGGCCCGTTGGTCCCGAGCGTGTGCGCCGGGGAGGGGCCGGGGAGCGCCACGGCCGTGGCGGGGGCGAACGCCGCGACGAGCAACATCCCGGCCACCACGGACAGGATGCTCTGAGCCCACGGCCGACTGCCAGCTGCGCCCATCGGTCCCACTCCCTGCCCTCGCATCCGCACGGAGACACCTTCCCGCACGATGCCGAGGCGATACCAGCATACGGGAGCCCGGCGCCGCGGTTTCGCGGGACGATGGGGGGTGCCGGAAGCGGCGACCCCGACGTTACTCCCACTCGATGGTGCCAGGCGGCTTGCTGGTGACGTCGTAGGCCACGCGGTTCACGCCCGGGACCTCGCGCACGATCCGGCTCGAGATCCGGTCCAGGACGTCATGCGGGAGCCGCGCCCAGTCCGCCGTCATCGCGTCCTCCGAGGTCACGGCGCGCACGATCACCGGAGCCTCGTAGGTCCTGCCGTCCCCCATGACGCCGACGCTCTTCACGTCGGCGAGCAGCACGCAGAATGCCTGCCAGGTCCGGCGGTCGAGGCCGGCACGCTTGATCTCCTCGCGCACGATGTGGTCGGCGCCCCGCACCTTCGCGAGGTTGTCGGCGTTCACCTCGCCCACGATGCGGACCGCGAGCCCCGGTCCCGGGAACGGCTGACGCTGCACGATCTCCTCGGGAAGGCCGAGCTCCGCGCCCACCTGGCGCACCTCGTCCTTGAAGAGGTCGCGCAACGGCTCGACGAGCTCGAACCGCATGTCCTCGGGCAGGCCGCCGACGTTGTGATGGCTCTTGATGTTGGCCGCGGTCTTCGAGCCCGACTCGATCACGTCCGGGTAGAGCGTGCCCTGCACGAGGAAGCGCGCTCCGGAATGCTCCCGCGCCACCTCCTCGAAGACGCGGATGAACTCGGTGCCGATGATCTTCCGCTTCTGCTCGGGGTCGGTGATCCCTTCGAGCTTGGCCAGGAACCGGTCGGCGGCCTTCACGTGCACGAGGGGGACGTGGAAATGACGGGCGAAGGTCTCCTCGACCTGCTCCGGCTCGCCCTCGCGGTTCAGGCCGTGGTCGACGAAGACGCACGTGAGCTGCTCCCCCACCGCCCGATGCACCATCAGCGCCGCCACGGCGGAGTCGACGCCCCCGGAGAGGGCGCAGAGCACCTCGTCGTCGCCCACCTGCGACCGGATGGCGGCCACCCCGTCCTCGATGATGTTGGTCGGGGTCCATTCGGGGAGCAGATCACAGCCGTCGTAGAGGAACCGCTTGATGACGTCCTGACCGTGCAGCGTGTGCGAGACCTCGGGGTGGAACTGCACGGCGTAGAGGCCGCGCTCCGGATCCTCCATCCCCGCGATGGGGATCTGCTCCGTGCGCGCGGTGACGCGGAACCCCTCGGGCGCGCGCGTGACCGCGTCGCCGTGGCTCATCCATACGGTGTCGGTGGACGGCACGTCGCGGAGCAGGCGTGAGCCCGTCTCCACCGTGAGCTGGGTGGCGCCGTACTCGCGCTGTCCCGTGGCGGCGACCTCGCCGCCCAGCGCCTGCGCCATGAGCTGATGTCCGTAGCAGATCCCGAGCACCGGGACGCCGAGGTCGAACAGCCCGGGATCCACCTGGGGACCGTCCTCCGCGTAGACGCTGGCGGGTCCGCCGCTCAGGATGATCCCGGCCGGATGCTTCGCGCGCAGCTCCTCGGCCGAGGCGTCGTGCGCCACGATCTCCGAGTAGACGCGCGCCTCACGGACCCGCCGTGCGATCAGCTGCGCGTACTGCGCCCCCAGGTCGACGACGAGGACCGGGCGCGGGGGGTCGGCCGGCAAGGTCTAGTGCCCCATCCCGACGCGCTGCTGTGTCTGGTAGGTCTTGCCCTCCGTCTTGATGGACGGCGCGATGACGAGCTCCGCCTTCTGGAACTCCTTGATGCTGGCGTAGCCCGTGGTGGCCATCGACGTGGCGAGCGCCCCGAAGAGGTTGAACGTGCCGTCGTTCTCGTGGGCCGGGCCCTTCAGGATCTCCTCGATCGAGGCGACCTGCTGCGTCTTGACCCGCGCGCCGCGCGGCAGCGAGGGATGGAACGTGGCCATCCCCCAGTGGTAGCCGCGGCCCGGCGCCTCGTAAGCGCGGGTCATCGGCGATCCGATCATCACCGCGTCGGCCCCGCACGCGATGGCCTTCGCGATGTCCCCGCCCGTGCGCATGCCGCCGTCCGCGATCACGTGGCAGTAGCGGCCGGTCTCGTGCAGGTGCTCGCGACGCGCGGCCGCGGCGTCGGCGATGGCCGTCGCCTGCGGCACGCCGACGCCCAGCACACCCCGCGTGGTGCACGCGTTCCCGGGGCCGACCCCCACCAGCACCCCGACCGCGCCGGTGCGCATCAGGTGCAGGGCGGTCGCGTAGGAGGCGCACCCGCCCACGATCACCGGGATGTCGAATGCGGGGATGAACTCCTTCAGGTTGAGGGGTTCGTGCTGGCTCGAGACGTGCTCACCGGAGACGACCGTCCCCTGGATCACCAGGACGTCGAGCCCCGCGTCCAGGACGAGCTTGGCGTAGCGCTCCACGCGCTGCGGTGTGAGGGAGGCGCAGCTCACCACGCCGCCGGCCTTGATCTCCTCGATGCGCCGACCGATCAGCTCCTCCTTCACGGGCTCCATGTAGAGCTCCTGCATGCGGCGGGTGGCCTTCTCGTCGGGGAGCTCCGCGATCTCCTGGTAGACCGGCTCCGGGTCCTCGTACCGGGTCCACAGGCCCTCGAGGTTGAGGCAGGCGAGCCCGCCCAGCTGCCCGATCGTGACCGCGGTGGCGGGCGAGACCGCGGCGTCCATCGCGCTCGCCATCATGGGCAGCGCGAACGTGTAGGCGTCGATCTCCCACTCGATGCTCACGTCCTCCGGGTCGCGCGTGCGCCTCGAGGGCACGATGGCGACCTCGTCGAACCCGTAGGCCCGCCGTGCCGTCTTGCCGATCCCGATCTCGAATTCCATCCGCTCCCCCATGCCGTGCCCGGAAACGCGAGACGCCCACCGGATCCCCGATGGGCGTCGACTCCTTACATGGATGAAGCGTACCACCGGCATCCGATGCCGCTTCCCGGGTCCCCGGTCGGCTACGCGATCGCGATCCGTCCCTCCGCGTCGAGCGGGAACCCCGGGTTGTAGGCGACCTCCCAGAGATGCCCGTCGGGGTCCGCGAAGTACCCCGATGACCCGAACACGGCGGCGGTGGCGGGCTTGACGACGGTCCCGCCGGCAGCCGCGGCCTGGTCCAGCGCGGGCTGGACGTCCTCGTCCCGCTCGAGGTTGATGGCCAGCGTGACGCCGCTGAAGCCGCGATCCGGGGTCTCCGGGACGCCGGCGTCCTCGGCGAGGTCGGCGCGGCCGAAGAGCCCCAGCCAGGAGCCACCCGTGCGGAACCAACAGATCACGCCCTCGATCGACGAGGACGCGCGCTCCCAGCCGAGCGCTTCGTAGAACGCGATCGAGCGGTCGAGGTCGTCGACGCCCAAGGTCACGATGTTGATGCGTGCGGGGATCGCCATCGGGTTCCCTCCCATCGGGGACGCGTGTTGCGGCGAGCCTACGTGGCGAGGGCGACAGCCACGCGCTCGGCCACCACGACCGTGGGGAGGTTCGTCGTGGCCCGGACCGTGGAGGGCATCAGCGAGGCGTCGGCCACGTGGAGCCCCTCGACGCCCAGGACGGCGCCGTCCGCATCGGTCACGGCGCCCATCGCGCACGTGCCCACGGGGTGCCAGTAGTGGATCACGCCGGCGCGCACGGCCGCGCTGAGCTCCGTGCGCGTCGCGACCGATGCGCCGGGCTCCGCCTCGGCCGCGAGGAGCGGCGCCAGTCGACGCGGTCGAGGCGAAGCGCTCGCGCGAGCTCCACGCCGTCCACCAGGGCCTCGAGGTCGGAGGGGTCGTTCAGGTAGCCGTGGTCGAGGTGCGGCGCGGCCTCGGGGTCGAGCGAGGAGAGGGTCAGCGCGCCGCGTGAACGAGGTGCCACGAGGGCGACGAAGATGCCGAGCCGCCCGTCCATCGCGACCTCCGCGAAGAGGTGGAGATCGAACACGCCGTGCTCCTCTGCCCGCGCGCGCCCGGACGCGGCCTTCGCGAACGACTGCTCGTCGGGCACGGCGTGCCCCTCGGCCGCGAAGCCGGCCGTGCGGCGCCGCAGCTCGTCCGTGGGCTCGTATGCGAGCTCGAAGCTCGGATGATCGTGCAGGTTCCGGCCGACGGGCAGATCGGCGTGGACGGAGAGACCGAGGGCGCGGAGCTCGTCCGCCGGGCCGATCCCGCTGCGCAAGAGGATCGCGGGCGAGCCGTAGGCGCCACCCGTGACCACCACGCGATCGGCGGTGACGTCGAACGATCCCCTGGGGCCGATCGCGCGCACGCCCACCGCCGTGCTTCCCTCCACCAGCACGCGGTCCACGATCGTGTCGCCACGCACCTCGAGCTCCCCGCGGCCGCGCACGGGATCGAGGTAGGCGAACGCCGCGTTCCATCGCACGCCGCCGGGGCTGTTCGAGGGCTGGGCACAGACGCTCGGCACGCCGTCGAGCGTCTCGAGGTCGTCGAGCAGCGGGAACCCGAGCTCGATACCACCGTCGATGAAGGCCCGGTGGAGCGGGGTGAGCTCGGCGTCGGCGAAACGCCGGACGCGCATCCGGGTCGAGGCCGCCTCGAAGAGGGGGAGCAGGTCGCCGGCGCCCCAGCCCTCGAGGCCCCGCGCGGCCCACCCGTCGTAGTCGGCGCGATGCCCCCAACTCACGGTGCACCCGTTGTGGGCCGAACAGCCTCCGATCACGCGGGCGCGCTCGTAGGCGAGGGTGCGACCGGGCAGCTCCTCACCCGCCCGATACCCCCAGTCGTGCGAGGTCGGGATGGTCGTGGCGTCGGTGAGCTCGGTCGGCCAGCCCCCGCCGGCGTACGCGCCGTAGTCGGGACCCGCCTCGAGCAGGAGGACGCGAAGGCCGGCCTGGACGAGCCGCCCGGCAACCACCGATCCGGCGGTCCCGCCGCCCGCCACCACCACGTCGACGTGCTCCATCGGAGCGAGCCTACCGGCGCGACCGTTGCGCGGAATAGTCGGGGGTCGCTGCGGCGTTGACGCCCGCATGCCTGCCGTGACTCCGAGCGATCCGCTCACCCTCCCGCGTCTGTCGACGCCCGCGCCGGGCACCCTCCCCCGCCCGGTGGTGGGCGTCGTCGACGCGCCCCGGTTCCTCGAGGGCGATGGCTTCCAGGTGCGGCGCGCGTTCGCGGGGATCGACCTGCGCCACGCCGATCCGTTCCTGATGCTCGACCATCTTGGCGCCGTCGAATACGCGCCGGGCGAGGCCAAGGGCGCCTCCGACCACCCCCACCGCGGGTTCGAGACCGTCACGTACATGCTGGACGGCAAGATCAAGCACCGCGACTCCAACGGGGGCGGCGGCGTGATCACGGACGGCGCCACGCAGTGGATGACGGCGGGCGCCGGCATCGTGCACAGCGAGCTCCCCACGGAGGACCTGGTGGTCAAGGGCGGGCTCTTCCACGGCGTGCAGCTCTGGGTCAACCTCCCCGCCGAGCAGAAGTGGAGCCCGGCGCGCTACCAGGACATCGGCTCGCAGAACGTGGCGCTGCTCAGCTCGCCCGACGGCGGCGCGGTCGTCCGTGTGATCGCAGGCGCGATCGACGGACAGGAGGGGCCGGGCAGCACGCGGACGCCGATCACGTACGCGCACGTCACGCTCTCCCCGGGCGCCCACCTGCGGGTGCCGTGGCGGAGCGACTTCAACGCGCTCGTCTACGTGCTCGCGGGCCGCGGGAGCCTCGGGCCGGAGCAGGAGCCCGCCCCCATCGGCGAGGGGCAGCTCGGGGTCCACGGCGACGGTGACTGGCTGGAGCTGCGCGCGGACGAGCGACAGGACGCGGCCACCCCCAACCTCGAGATCCTGCTGCTCGGCGGGCGTCCGATCGGAGAGCCGATCGCGTGGTACGGGCCATTCGTGATGAACACCAAGGCCGAGATCATCGAGGCCATCGAGGATTACCATGCCGGCCGCATGGGCTCGATCCCGGCCGAGACCGCCGACGCCTGAGCCGAGCGTGCGAGGCTAGGCCTCCGGGAGACGGCCGGAGAGCTCCGTCACCGCTGCGTCCACCGTGAGGAAGATGTTGTCCTCGCCGAGGCGGTCGGCGAATCCCGTCCGCTCCATCATGCGGAGGACGGGATTGCGGATACGCGCGAACGCGAGGCGCGTGCCGGTCGCCTCCAGGTCCTCCCGGAGTCGGTCGAGCACATCCACCCCCGTCGTGTCGAGATCCGTGATGGCCTCGGCGTTGATCACGACCTCGCGCGGGGGGGGATCCTCGGCGGCCACCAACTCGCGGATCTCATGGCGCAGCACGTCGGCGTTGCCGAAGAAGAGCGGCGCGTCGAAGCGGTAGACGACGATCCCCGGCACCGTCTCGCCTCCCTCGTGCTTGACGTCCCGCCAGGTGGGCGTGCCCGCCACCATGCCGAGCACGGCGGTCTTCGGCTGGATCGTGCGTCGCACCATCTCCACCAGCGACGCGAGGACCCCGACGAGGACCCCCGCGAGCACACCGAACACGATCACGCCCCCGAAGGTCACGGTCATCAGGATGAAGTCCGTCCGGCGCACCCGCCAGAGCCGCCGCATGGCCTTGACGTTGAACAGCCCCGCAGCCGTCACGAGGACGACGCCTCCGAGCGCTGCGTGGGGGACCTCTCGGAACGCGGGCGTGAGGAACAGCAACGTGAGCCCGACCATCGCGGCGGTGAGGAAGCTCACGAGCTGCGATCGTCCTCCACCCTTCGCCGCCGTGAAGCTCCTGGAGTCGCTCCCGTTCGCCGGGAACCCCCCGAAGAACGCCACGGCGACGTTGCCCGCAGCGAGCCCGATGAAGTCCCGGTTCGCGTCGATGTCCTCGCCGTCGCGCGCCGCGAGCGACTGGGCGGTGAGCATGCTCGAGCAGAAGGCGAGGAGCGCGACGCTCGCCGCCGGAAGCAGGAGCTGGAGCATCGTGCGTATCCGCAGGTCCGGGAGCGCGAAGCTCGGGAGCCCACGGGGGATGCTGCCCAGCACCAGCAGCTTCTGGTCGAGGCCCGCTGCCGACGTCACGATCGTCGCGAGCGCGAGGGCGATGAACCCCGCGGGCAAGCGGTCCGATATCAGGCGCACGAGCAGCATCACGGCCATCGTGCCCAGCGCCATACCCAGCGCCCAGACGTTCGTCTGATCGATGTTGGCCACGATGCCACCGATCACGTGCGGATAGAGCGACCTGTCGACGTCGAACCCGAACACGCGCGACAGCTGGTTGAGCGACATCACGATCGCGGACCCCGCGAGGTAGCCGGTGAGGATCGGGAACGAGAGCAGCCGCGTGAGCGCACCGAGGCGCAGCAACGAACCCGCGATGAAGACCGCGCCGACGAGGAGCGCCAGCGTGGAGGCGAGCGCGAAGTACCGGGCGGAGCCGACGGCGGCAAGCGGCGCGAGGGAGGACGCCACCATGATGGCCGTGGAGGATTCGGGGCCCATGCTCAGGTAGCGGCTCGTCCCGAAGAGGCCGTAGCCGATCATCGCGAGCATGCCCACGTACAGGCCGGTGACCGCCGGCATGCCCGCGAGCTGCGCGTAGGCGAGGCCCTGCGGGATCACCAGGGCCCAGACGGTCAAGGACACGAGTGAGTCCGCGCGGAGCCAGCTCCGGTCGTAGGTGCGCAGCAGCCGGATACCCGGGAGCCAGCGGATGAGGGCGCCCTCAGTCGCGCCGTCGTGGGGTGCGGTGGACACGGCGCCATCATGGCGCACGCCGCGTCCGCAGGCGTCAGTGCTCCTTGATCACGTGCCCCGTCTCGGCGACGCGCAGATCCGTGAGGCCCGAGTGCACCCGGTCGCCGCTCACGTGGATCGAGGCCTCCTCGAGGTAGCCGAGCTCCGTCAGGCGGTCGAGCACGGACTGGAGCGACTCCTCCGGCGTCTGGGCCTCGGTGTCCACCACGAGCTCGGGATGCTCCGGGGCCTCGTACGGGTCGTCCACGCCGGTGAACCCGGTGATCTCCCCGGCGAGGGCCTTCTTGTAGAGACCCTTGGGATCGCGGTGGCTCGCGATCTCCTCGACCGTGGCGTAGACGTAGACCTCCACGAACTCCCCGATCAGCGCGCGGCAGGCGTCGCGGGTCTCCTTGTAGGGCGAGATCGGGCAGCAGATCGTGGCCACGCCGTTGCGCGTGAGCAGGTTGGCCACGAAGCCGATCCGCATGATGTTCGTGTCGCGGTCCTCCTTGGAGAAGCCGAGGCCCTTGGAGAGGTTCTTGCGCACCTCGTCACCGTCGAGGATCTCGGTCTTCAGTCCGCGGTCCTGGAACTCGTGGTACAGCATCTCCGCGATGGTGGACTTGCCGGCGCCCGAGAGGCCCGTGAACCAGACGGTGAAGCCCTTCTGATCGCTCACTGCAGGAAGCTCCTTCCGACGGCGCCCGCGGGCGCCTCGATGTCGTAGAGGGACAGGATGGACGGGCCGACGTCGACGAGGCTCATGCCGTCGACCTTGCCCATCGGCTGACCGGGCAGGTTCATCATGGAGAAGAACGCCCACCGGTCGTGGTTGGCGCCGTCGGTGCCCGTGTCGTTCTCGTAGGTGTAGATGCTCTCGTTGCCGACGGCCCCCACCGAGCGCCAGTCGAGGTCGCCGAAGTAGACGATGAGGTCGGGGGCGACGCCGCGGACCTCCGGGTAGACGTCCTGTGGCTTGTGCACCTTCGTGCCCATCGGTCGGCCGTCCGGCCCCGGCAGCGCTTCGAGCTTCGCGATCATCTCGTTGCGGATCGTTTCGTACTCGGCGGGCTCCACGATGCCGCCCGGTTCGCGGCCCTTGATGTTCAGGAAGAGCCGGCCGTAGTAGCCGCCGTCTCCCCACGCCGTCGTGCGGCTCCAGTCGATCGGCGCCTGCGCGATCGGTGTGACCTCCTTGAGGGGCTCCTTCATCACGAGGTAGCCCTCGTCCATGAGCCAGTCGTTGAAGCAGAGGCCGCCCATCATGGGACGCGCGCCGTGGTCGCTCATCGCGATCGTGACGACGTCCTCGGGCAGGACCTCGAGCAGCGATCCCACCTGCGTGTCGAGGAAGCGGTAGTAGTCGTGGAACGCCGTCTCGTATCTGTTGCCCGGCTGGTAGAGGGGGTGCGTCGGGTCGTAGTACTGCCAGAAGCAGTGGTGGAGCCGGTCGAGGCCCATCTCGACCATCATGAAGTAGTCCCAGGGCTTGGTCTTCACGAGGCGACGCGCGACCTGGAAGCGCCGCTCGGTCATCTTGAAGATCTGGTCCATCACGAAGTCCGGGCCCTGCTGGCGGAAGTTGGGGATGTCGAAGATGTACTCGTTCTCGCCCAGCTCCTCCTCGATCTCCGTCTCGAGCTCGGCGGGGAACGCGTAGCGCTCCGCGCTCGGCGGCGTGAGGAAGCAGGCCACGCGCCAGCCCGGGAACTCCTTGGGCGGCGGGAAGCCCGGCGGCACGCCGATCAACAGCGAGCGCTTGCCCGCCTCGCCGAGCTTGTCCCAGACGGTGGGCTCCTTCACGGACAGCGAGGTCGCGACGGTGAGGCCGTCGTAGGTCGTGTCCTTGCGGTTGCGGAAGCCGTAGATCCCGAGCTGCCCCGGCGTCTTGCCGGTCATGGCGCACGCCCACGCGGGGACCGTGATGGGGGGCGTGATGCTGGCGAGCTCGCCGTACATCCCGTTGGCGAAGATCTTGCGGAGGTTGGGGACTTCGTCGGCCAGGTCGTGGAACAGGAGCTGCGGCGCGCCGCAGTCGATCCCGATCACGGCCACCCTGGGTCCTTGCTGCATGCCTGAGGTCCTTCCGGAGAACGAGGTGCTTGCCGTCGGATGCGGGGGCCACGCGTGCTGCCGCGAGGGGGTGCTTCCGCGGTGCGCGTATCCTACCAACCCCGTCCGAACCCCGACCAAGCTGGGAAGATGGTCGTCCGTGAAGCTTCTGCAACGTCTCCTGAAGGTGCAGGCCGCCCTCTGGGCGGCGACCGGCGTGTCGCTCCTGCTGGCGCCCGGATGGACCCTCGAGTCGCTCCTGCGTCAGCCTGCGCTCGGCGACGTCGCCTGGCTCCGGATCGCGGGGGTGATGAGCCTGGTGCTCGCCCTGCTCATGGTGCTCGTCCAGCAGCGACTCGAGGAGGTCTGGTGGTGGAGCTGGGCCTTCGCGGTGCTGGAGGCGGGGACCGCGACGATCTGCCTCCTCCACGCGATGTTCGGCCTGCCCCCCGGTGAGCCCGCCGGCGCCTGGTGGCTGCTGGGCGCGGTGAACGGGGCGTTCGCCGCCGGCCTGCTCACGGGCATCGGTTACGCCGGCCAGGAGCGACCCTTCGTATGAGCACGGCGATCGAAGCACGCACAGGCGACGACGGCGTGGTGATCCGCACGCGGGCGCTCACCAAGGTCTACCCGACCGGCGTGAAGGCGGTCGACGACCTCGACCTCGAGGTGACCGAGGGCGAGGTATTCGGGCTCCTGGGGCCGAACGGCGCGGGGAAGACCACCACGGTAGGGATGCTCACCACCCGCGTGATCCCCACCTCGGGCACGGCGACCCTGGCCGGCGTCGACGTCGTGGCGCACCCCTCCGAAGCCAAGGGCATCATCGGCGTGGTCTCCCAGTCCAACACCCTCGACCGCAGCCTCACCGTGTGGGAGAACCTCTATTTCCACGGCCGCTACTTCGGGATGGGTCCGCGCACGGCACGGCGCGCGGCCGACGACCTGCTCGACGTCTTCCGGCTCGCCGATCGAGCCACGGCCGACGTCCAGACGCTGTCCGGCGGCATGGCGCAGCGGCTGATGGTGGCGCGCAGCATCGTGCATCGCCCACGGATCCTCTTCCTGGACGAGCCGACCTCCGGCCTGGACCCGCAGAGCCGCATCGCGCTCTGGGAGATCCTGGGTCAGATCCACGCCGACGGCCAGACGGTGGTGCTCACCACGCACTACATGGAGGAGGCCGACCAACTCTGCCAGCGCCTCGCGGTGATCGACCACGGGAAGCTGCTGGCGCTCGACACGCCCGCGGCCCTCAAGCGCACGGTGGGCGGCGACGTGGTGGTCAAGATCCAGGCGGGCGGCGAGCCGGACCGCCTGGCCGCGCACCTCCACGACCTCGACGAGGTCACGGGCACGACCGTCGTCGGCGAGACGGTGATCGTGACCGCGCGCGGGGCCCACGGGCTCCTCCCGCGCGTGATCGGCGCGGCCGAGGCGGGCGGCTTCACCGTGCACGACGTCTCGATCGAGGAGCCCACGCTCGAGACGGTCTTCATCAACCTCACCGGGAAGGATCTGCGCGAGTGAACCCCGGCCGCACCCTCGCCCACGTCGATCGTCCGCGCACCACGCCGATGCGCGCCTTCGGCTCGCTCCTGCTGCGCGACCTCCGCGTGCTGCGCAAGAACCTCCTCGAGTTCGTGATCCGCACGATCATGCAGCCGCTGCTCTTCGTGTTCGTGTTCACCTACGTCTTCCCCAAGATCGGCCAGGGCGTGGGTGGAGCCGCCGGCGAGGCCCAGTTCTCGAGCCTGCTCGTGCCCGGCGTCGTGGCGATCGCGTGCATCTTCCAGGGGATCCAGGCGGTGGCGCTCCCGTTGGTGCAGGAGTTCGGGGTGAGCCGCGAGATCGAGGATCGCGTGATGGCTCCGCTCCCCGTGGCCGGCGTGGCCGCGCAGAAGCTCCTGGCCGGTGCCCTCCAGGGATTGATCGCGGCGGCCGTCGTCTTCCCCCTCGCCGTCGTGATCCCGGTCACGCCCGTCCACCTCGACGTCATCTGGTGGCGCCTCCTCACGCTGCTGCCGCTCTCGGCGCTCACGGGCGCGGCGCTCGGCCTGGTGATCGGGACGCGTGTGAACCCGCGTCAGGTGCCGCTGATCTTCGGCATCGTGGTGATCCCCATGACGTTCCTGGGGGCCACCTACTACCCGTGGGCCTCGCTGACCCCGATCCCGTGGCTGAAGGCGCTCGTCCTGCTGAACCCGCTGGTGTACATGAGCGAGGGGATGCGCGTGAGCCTCACGCCCTGGATCCCGCACATGCCGCTGTGGGGCATCTACGGCGGGCTCATCCTGTTCTGCGGCGGCCTCACGTGGGTCGGGATCCGCGGGTTCAGCAACCGCGTGCTCTCCTGATCGCGAGCGTGGATCGGGACGCGGTGACGCGGACGCTCGCGGAGGCGGGCTGCGTCGCCGCCGCCGAGGAGGCCGACGCCCTCATCGAGGCCGCCTCCGGCGATCCCGACCGACTCCGCGACCTCGTGGCGCGCCGCACCGACGGCGAGCCGCTCGCCTGGCTCACGGGTGCCGTGACGTTCTGCGGCCTCCGGTTGTTCGTCGCTCACGGCGTCTACGTGCCGCGCCCGCAGACCGAGGGGTTGGCGCGTCGCGCGGCGGCGCTCCTCCCCCCCTCCGGCGTCGCCGTCGATCTCTGCACTGGGGCCGGCGCGATCGCGGCCGTGCTAGGCGCGGCCGTGCCCTCCGCACGGGTCCTCGCGACGGAGCTCGACCCGAACGCGGCGCGATGCGCCCGCCGCAACCACGTCGAGGTGCTCGAGGGCTCCCTGGACGACCCGCTGCCGTCCGCCTTCGCGCGCCGCGTCGACGTCCTGACGGCGGTCGTCCCCTACGTGCCCACCGGCGCGCTCCCCCTGCTGCCCCGCGACGTCCAGGCGTTCGAGCCCCGGCTCGCCCTCGACGGCGGACCCGACGGCACGGCCGTCCTCGAGGAGGTCGTGCGCAGGAGCACGACGTGGCTGCGACCCGGCGGCCGACTGCTGCTCGAGCTGGGAGGCGACCAGGCGGAGCCGATCGGACGATCGCTCGCGGAGCGCGGGTACGACGGGATCGACGTCATGGTGGACGCCGATGGCGATGTGCGCGCGATCTGCGCCCGGCTGACCTAGCCCCTCCGCGACGACGGGCGGACCGGCATGGCTCATGGATGGATGCGTGCCCAACGGCGCTGAGGGGCCCAACCTTCGTGGTTCCGGTCCCTCAGAGGGGAAGGCCCGCGATCCGACGCCGCGCCAGCCGATCGGCGGCCGCGGCCGTGCTGATGCCGTCGCGATCCGCCTCGGCGAAGATCGTCGCGAGCGTGACGCCGATGCCCGCCAGGCGCGCGGCCATCTCGTCGTCGTCCCACCCGAGCGTCTCGTAGCCCGCGAGGTGGATCACGCCCCCCGCGTTCGTGACGTAGTCCGGGGCGTAGAGGATGCCCGCGGCCGCCAGGCGCTCGCCGTCCTCGTCGGTGGCCAGTTGGTTGTTGGCGGCGCCCGCCACCACCCGGCACCGCAGCGTGGGGATCGTCTCCGCGTCGAGGATGCCGCCCGTCGCGCAGGGCGCGAAGACGTCGCAGGGCGTGGCGATCTCGGTCCCCACCCCGACGGTGGTGGCCCCGAGCTCGCTTGCGAGTCCCGCGGCCCGCGCCTCGTCGACGTCGGCCAGGATCAGGGTGGCGCCCGCGTCCCGGAGGAGCCCCGCGAGGCGCCCACCCACGGAGCCGACGCCCTGGATCACCACCGTGCGCCCGTTCAGGTCGGCGTCGCCGAAGACGTGGCGGACGCCGGCGCGGATCCCGTGGAAGACACCCACGGCCGTGCCGGGCCCCGAATCCCCCGACCCACCGTGCTCGGGGCTGCGGCCCATCACGTGGGCGGTCCGCTCCCCGATCACATCGAGATCGAAGGGCCCGGTGTTCATGTCGGCGGCGGTGACGTACGTGCCGCCCATCGCCTCGACGAGGTCCGCGTACCGCAAGAGGAGCGCGCGACGCGCCTCGCTGCCGGGAACCGGGATCGCGGGCACCGCCAGCACGGCCTTGCCGCCGCCGAACGGGAGGTTCGCCGCGGCCTGCTTGAGGGTCATGGCCTGCGCGAGGCGGAGCCCGTCGCGGAGGGCATCGTGGGGCGCGGGATACACCTTCATCCGCGTGCCGCCCATCCCCGGCCCGAGGGCCGTGCTGTGCACGCAGACGAACATCCAGGCGCCGGTGGGTTCGTCGTAGCGGAGGCAGACCTCCTCCCCGTCCCAGGTGCGCAGCAGGTCCTCGAACATCAGCGGTGAGTCTAGGTCCGCCGAGGCGTGCGCCGCAGCGCCCGGATCCCGTCCTCCCAGGCCGCCTCGAGGTCGGCGTCGGGCGGGAAGCGCCCGTTCAGCTCGAGGGAGACCATGCCGTGCGCGAAGGCCCAGGCCGAGCGGGCCCGTTCCAGGGTCCCCACGGCCCGGAGCAGAGGCGCGGCGGCGCGCGCCTCCAGCCCCTCGGGCAAGAGGTCGCGCGGCAGCGGACGATCGTTCACCAGCTGGTACTCATGCGGCATCGCGTGCGCGTAGGCACGGTACGCGTGAGCGAGCGCGCCGAGGCGATCCGCCTTCGGCGCCGCGGCCGCGGCCTCGAACCGCTCGGCGAAGTCCTCCAGCGCCAGCGTCACCACCGCCGCCTCGAGCGCCTCCTTCGAGGCGAAGTGCTTGTAGAGCGAAGGGGCCTGGATCCCGAGGCGCTCGGCGACGGCGCGCATCGTGAACGCCTCGGGCCCGCGTTCGTTCAGGAGCGCGCGCGCCTCGATCGCGATCTCCCGCGCGCGCGGGCCGAGCTCACGAGCGGGCACGGACCTGCGCCTCGGCGCGATCGCGCACGGCCTCGTTCAACGCGCGGAACCCGGCGAGTGTCCGGGCCCAGAACCGCCGCGAGAACAGCGGCACCAGGATCCCGGCGAACCGCTCCGACTGCTCCAGGCGGACGCCTCCGCCCTCCGCGGGCACGATGTCGAAGTGATGCTCGCCGTCGAAGACGAACGGGAGCCCGGTGCGGCCGAGCCACACCAGCCGTCGGCCGGGCTCGGCCTCCCGCACGGTGGGCCGGAAGGTCATGGCCCTGCCGCCCTCGGGCTCGAGGCGCACCTTCAGCCTGGCGCCCGTCTCGAGGTCGCCCTCCAGCGAACGGACGAACGGGCTCCACGAACGGTCCCGATCCGTGAGCACGTCCCACACGGTCTGCGCGTCGGCGTCGATCGCGATGGATCTCCCGATCTGCTTCCTGAACATCCTGCCACCTCCAGGGTCTGTAGTTGGGCTAACGCTGTTAGCCACACCCTAGCTAACATCGTTAGCCTCTGTCAAGTCCGGATCCCGGTCCGGATCCGGAGAACGACGGAGGCGGGGCCGAAGCCCCGCCTCCGCGGTGGTACCGATGGGTCCGAGCGGTCAGTGCATGTGGCCGTGACCGTCGCCGGCCGCGTCCTCGTCCTCCTCGGGCTTCTCCACGACGGAGGCCTCGGTGGTGAGCACCAGCGCGGCGATCGACGCGGCGTTCTGCAGCGCCGAGCGCGTGACCTTGGCCGGGTCGATGATCCCGGCCTTCACCATGTCGACCCACTCGCCGGTGGCGGCGTTGAAGCCCCTGTCGGACTCCGCGCGGATCTGCTGGACGATCACGGCGCCCTCGTAGCCCGCGTTGGACGCGATGCGGCGGGCCGGCTCGGCGAGCGCCTCGCGCACGATGCTCGCGCCCGTGGCCTCGTCGCCCTCCAGGTCGAGCTTGGCGAGGGCGGCCTCACAACGGATCAGCGTGACGCCGCCGCCGGGCACGATGCCCTCCTCCACCGCGGCGCGGGTCGCGCTGAGCGCGTCCTCGATGCGGTGCTTCTTCTCCTTCAGCTCCACCTCGGTGGCCGCGCCGACCTTGACCACGGCCACGCCGCCCGAGAGCTTCGCGAGACGCTCCTGGAGCTTCTCGCGGTCCCAGTCGGAGTCCGTGTTCTCGATCTCGGCCTTGATCTGGTTGATCCGGCCGCCGACCTCGTCGGCGTTGCCGGCGCCCTCCACGATCGTGGTGGTGTCCTTGGTGATCACGATCTTGCGGGCCTTGCCCAGCAGGTCGATGGAGACGGCGTCGAGCTTCAGGCCGACCTCCTCGCTGATGACCTGGCCGCCCGTGAGGATGGCCATGTCCTGCAGCATCGCCTTGCGGCGGTCGCCGAAGCCCGGGGCCTTCACCGCGGCGGCGTTGAACGTGCCGCGGATCTTGTTCACCACCAGGGTCGCGAGGGCCTCGCCCTCGACGTCCTCGGCCACGATCACGAGCGGCTTGCCGGCCTGCATGACCTTCTCGAGGACCGGGAGCATGTCCTGGACGCTCGAGATCTTCTTGTTCACGAGGAGGATGTAGGGCTCGTCGAGGACGGCCTCCATGCGCTCCTGGTCGGAGATGAAGTACGGCGAGATGTAGCCCTTGTCGAACTGCATGCCCTCGGTGAACTCGAGCTCCATGCCGAACGTGTTGGACTCCTCGACCGTGACGACGCCGTCCTTGCCCACCTTGTCGAGGGCCTCGGCGAGGATCTCGCCGATCGTGGTGTCGGCGGCGGAGATGGACGCGACCTGCGCGATCTCCTCCTTGGACTCCACGTCCTTGGACTGGGCCTTGATCTCGTCGACGGCCGTGCTCACGGCCTTCTCGATCCCGCGCTTGAGGATCATCGGGTTGGCGCCGGCGGCCACGTTCTTCAGGCCGCCCTTCACCATGGCGCGCGCGAGGACCGTCGCGGTCGTGGTGCCGTCACCGGCGACGTCGTTCGTCTTGGTGGCGACCTCCTTGGTGAGCTGGGCGCCCATGTTCTCCCACGGGTCCTCCAGCTCGATCTCCTTGGCGATGGTCACGCCGTCGTTCGTGATGGTGGGTGCGCCCCACTTCTTGTCGAGCACCACGTTCTGGCCCTTGGGCCCGAGCGTGATGGCGACCGCGTCGGCGAGCTTGTCGACGCCCGCTTCCAGCGAGCGGCGAGCGTCCTCACCGAACCTCAGCAGCTTCGATGCCACCTGGTGCCTCCTTCAGGTCGTAGAGATGGAACGGGGCCCGGCGCTCGCGGACGCGGCGCGCGGACCCCCGTTCCGACGTGGTGCGTTACTTGGAGATGGCCAGCACGTCGCGGGCCGACAGGATGAGGTACTCCTCGCCGCCGACCTTGACCTCGGTGCCGCCGTACTTGGAGTAGATGACCTTGTCGCCCACCGCGACGTCGAGCGGCACGCGGGCGCCGTCCTCGAAGCGGCCCGGGCCCACGGCCACGACCTCGCCCTCCTGGGGCTTCTCCTTGGCGGTGTCGGGGATCACCAGACCGGACGCGGTGGTCTGGTCGCCCTCGATCGCCTTGACGACGATCCGGTCCTCCAGGGGCTTCAGGTTGAAGTCCGCCATGCTGTGCTTCCTCCTTGGGTCCGTTAGCACTCAATACCGACGAGTGCTAACAGGATAGCCATCCGAGTGCCAAAGGGTCAACGCGGGGTTGGGAGGGTGACCGGCCAGGTGATCCGGGCCCGTGCTCAGCGATCGAGGCAACCCGCCCAAAGGGTCAGGCGGCCCAGAACTCCCATTGGATGTTGTCGGGATCCCGGAAGCCGACGAACTGGTTGCCAAGGACGGGATCGTCCTCGATCCCGGCGGTCTTCACCCCGGCCTCGGTGAGTCGGTCGAGCAGTGAGCCGAGGTCGTCACGGCTCTCGACGCCGAACGCGAGATGGTCGACCCCGATCCGCATCTCGTCGAATCGATCCTCGGGATCGGCACCTTCCAGCGGAGGCGCGATCATCACGAAGGTCGAACCAACCTGCGTCGCCAACAGCACGCCGGAGGTTGGCCTTCCTCGCCAGATCGAGGTGATGTCCTCGCCGACGGGGATCTCCATGAACGGGAGGAGAAGCACGTCCTCGAAGAATCGCCGCGATCGGTCGGGGTCTTGCACGCGGATCGTCACGTGATGCAGAGCGGTCACACCCATGTCGCTCCCCCTTCAAGCGCCTGCTCGAGCGCTTCCCTCAGCCACACCGCTAGCGGTTCATCTGCGTGAGCCTCCGTGTCCATCGCCGACAGACGCAGGACGATGGCTCGCGCGGCGGCAGCGTGGTCATCGCCGCTTCCCACCCTAGCGAGGAGGGCGTGAGCTCGCCACGCGACCCCAGGTGCCACGTGCTGGGATGCCAGCGTCAGCGTCCGATCCGCCGCGATCCTCGCCTCGTCGACGGCCCCTTCCTGTTCCATCACGCGCGCCCGGAGCAGGTGGGCCTCGGCGGCGACTTCGATCCAACCGCAGCGCTCGGCGGGTGCGAGGATCGAGTCCGCGAGCGCGACGGCGCGATCGGGTTCGCCCGATCGCGCAAGGGCGCTCGCGAACGCGAGCACACCGTCGGCTCCCTGGATGTAGGCGCCACCCTCGGGCACGGTGACCTGAGCCAGGAGGTCGCCCTCGGCGGCGGCCACCTCCGAGGCCGCGTGGTGCTCATCCGCGTTGAGGAGGGCGACCGCCAGGAACCCGCGGATGCGGGCCTCCATGAGGATCGAGCCGCACTCGGTCGCAGCTTCCATCCCACGCTGCAGTGGGTCGACGGCCTCGCCACCTCCTCCGGCATCGAGGATGACGCGGCCGATGAAACATGCCCCCCAGGACTGCCATTCTCGATGCTCGAGTTCCTCCGCGATCGTGAGTGCGCGCCGTGCGAGAGACAGCGCCGATCCGTACGCGCCCCTGCTCCGCTCCAGCCACGACCGGCCCCCGAGGTACAGGGGCAGTGCCCCTCGATCGCGGAGGCGTTCTGCGATCGCCTGTGCCTCGTCGAGGCGACGGGATGCATCGTTCCACTCGCCCCGGGCGAGCGGTCCCCAGAACGATTGGAACACGGCGTATTGCAGGTACCACATCTCCCCCCGCCGGCGATAGATCGCCGAGAGTTCACCGGCCAGGCCCTCGACGCGCTCGAAGTCCCCGATCATGACCGATGCCAGCTCCGACGCATCGAGGGCCTCCGCGACGGCCTCCTCCTCACCGCTTTCTCGCGCCGCCTCCAGCGCCCGCGCTCCGTCGTGGAAGGCGCCCTGAAGGTCGAGGAGGTTCGTGCGCACGATCGACAGTCGGCTGAGGGCGCCGGCGATCGCACGAGGCTGGGCGAGCCGCTCCGCTAGGGACAGAGCGCCCTCGAGGAGTGGGATCGCCGCCCGGTAGTCAGAGGCTCCCGCGCGCAGCGAACCGAGTTCCGCCAGGACGCCCATCCGGCGCTCGTCGTCACCCGCGGAGGTCGCCTCACCCAGCGCCTCCTCGAGATCGGCGACCCCTCCCACGAAGTCGCCCAGACGCCCGCGCACCGTGCCGCGAAGCAGGTGAAGTTCCGCCTTCGCTCCGGGATCTGGCGTTCCATCGAGCTCACCGATGAGATCGGCGGCGATGTCGAGATGTTCTCGGGCTTCCACGAGGGCCGAGATCCGTATCGCAGCCCTGGCGGCGCGCATCCGGCAATCGAGGGCGCGAGCGGCTTCGCCGGCGCCTTGAAGGTGCTGTGCGAGCTCGCCCAGACGATCATCCCGCCTGCCTCCCTCGAGAGACTCCAGCACATCGACCGCCCGCATGTGGAGCTCGCGGCGTCGTTTCAACAGGAGCGTCTGATAGGCGGCCTCTTGGATCAGGGAATGGGCGAACACGAAGGTGATCCCCGACGGACCGAACTCAGAGCGCAGCAGATCGACCCGGATCAGCTCATCGAGGGCCGCGGCGACCTCCGATCCCTCATCCAGGATCAACGTCAGGAGTTCGTCGGAGAATCGACGTCCCAGGATCGAGGCCGCCGTCAGCACATCGCGGGAGCGATCGTCGAGCCGATCGATGCGGGACACGATGATGCGCCCCACGGTCGCCGGCACATGGATGTCGACATCACGTGCGAAGCGCCACCTCGAGCCCTCCTCCACGAGGGCGCCCTCATCGCGGAGCGACCGCACGAACTCCTCGATGAAGAGCGGGTTGCCGGCGGACGCCTGCACGATCCGATCGGCCAGCGACGCCGGAAGGACCCCTTCGCCGACGAGCGACGAGAGCAGCGCGTAGTCCGAACCTCGCTCCAGCTCACTGAGCCTGACCACGTGGACGTCGAGCGACGAGGATCGCTCGAGCCTGCCGAGGAGCTCGAACGCCGACAACCCAGGATCGTCCCGAAGGACGAGCAGGAAGAGGATCGGGTGGTGTTCGGAGAGCGGCAGGAGGCGTTCGAGCGCTCGCAGGGAGCTGTCATCGGCCCAGTGCAGATCGTCCAGCGACACGACGAGCGGTGTCCCGGACGCGACGCCGGCGAGCAACGAGCCGAGGGCTTCGACGGTCCTGAACTGGATCGCGAGTGGTGCGAGATCGCTCAAGGCCGTGGCCGGCACATCGACGCCGAGGAGCGCAGCGAGGTAGGGCCACCGATCGACCTCTTCGGGCGCCATCAAGCCGGCCAACTTGTCAGCGACCCGCTGGGGATCCGCATCACCGGGAGCGAGGTCTGACAGCAGTTCGGGGAACGCGCCCATGGGCGTGGTGCTGCGATAGGAGAGACACCGCGACTCGAGCCATCGAACCTCCCCTGCCCGGGCTTTCCACTCGGCGATGATCCGGCTCTTCCCGATGCCCGCCTCGCCCGTGACGAAGACGACCGCGCCTTCACCGCCGACGAGCCGCTCGAGCGCGCCGACGCCCATGGCGAACTCGCGCTCACGGCCGATCATCGGCGCTTCCCGTCCGGGTGACCCCCGCGTCGTGCCATCGCGGTCCCGGAGCGCCCTGAATGCCCGGACGGGTTCGGCCTTCCCCTTGAGATCGAGTGAGACGGGATCATCCCAATCGAAGAGCGGAGCGACGATCTGGTAGGTGTCCTCACCCACGAGGACGGTTCCCGGCTCCGCCCGAGCTTGCAGTCGAGCCGCCGTGTTCAGGGCGTCGCCGGTGGCCGAGTACGACAACCGGCTCCCGGCGCCGCGGCCGCCCAGCACCGCGAGTCCGGTCTCGATACCGACCCGTACGTCGAAACGCTCCAAGCCGCGCGCGTCACGCAAGTGTGCTCCGTAGGTGCGCACGCCCTCCGTGACTCGAAGCCCGGCGAGGACGGCTCGCTCGGCGTCGTCCTCGTGTGCGACGGGAGCACCGAAGACCGCCATGGCGCCGTCACCGGCGATGTCCAGGACCGTTCCGCCGAACGATCCGACGGCGTCGACCAGGAGTTCGATCGCGCCGTCGATGACCTCTCGGACATCCTCGGGGTCCATCCGCTCGCCCATCGCGGTGGAACCGACGACGTCGACGGACATCGCCGTCACGATCCTCCGCTCGTCCCTCACGGGAGCGCTCCTGATCACGCGTGGTTGTGCACTCGGGCCGTCGACCGAGCCTAGCCTCTACGCACCCGATCCGTCGGTGACCTGGGCGGCGTGAGTCGAGGGCGTTTCAGTGAGGCCGCGCCTCGACCACGATCCAGCCGGAGGGGGGCGTCGAGGTGGAGGCTTCGCCGTAGTCGGCCTCGACCTCGACGTCGAAGCCGGCGCGCTCCAGCACGGCGGTCAAGGCGGCCGGCTCGTAGAGGCGCAGCACGTGGTGTTCGTCGGTCCGGCGATAGAGCCCATCCTCGCCCGTCGCGCGGAAGACCGTCATGCGCCGCTCGAGGGTGCGGTCATCGTGCTCCTCGAGGCGCACGAACATGCTCCAGTCCTCGCGCTCGTGGAACTTCTGCACGACGTCGACGCCGTGCCGTCCCGGGGTCGCCACATCGAACAGGAAGACGCCTGCGGGGTCGAGCGCCGCGTGCACGCGGCCGGCGACGCGCTCGACCTCGCCGAGGCCCGCCCGCGGGTCGGCGGCGTAGTTCAGGGCCTCGCCGATCGCGGTCACCGCGACGGCGTGCGGGATCTCGGCGTCGAGGAGCGAGCCCTGCACGAACGTGGCGCGCAGGCGCGTTGGCGCGCGCGAGCGCGATCATGTCCTGGGAGATGTCCACGCCGCGGACGTCGTATCCCGCCTCGGAGACGATCCGCGCGAGGATGCCCGATCCGCAACCGAGGTCGACCACCGTGCCCTGGTGCAGTCCGGCCGCATCGAGCGCGCGCAGGAGGTGCGCGGCGGCCTGCGCGGCGAGGTCGCCGAACGCCTCGTGATGGATGGCGGCCTGGTCGGCGCCGTAGAACGGGTCGGAGGCTTCCATGGTGGCGGAGCCTACCTCGGTGCAGCGCTCATCCCGCGTTCACCGATCGGGATACGACGGTGTCTGCTGTAGCGCGGCGGGTGCTTGTGTCGCCCCGATCGGACCTGAAGACTGAAGCGACGTCGGGATAGGGATGCCCGGCCAGAGGAGGGACGGCATGAAGGAAGGGATCCGCAAGCACCTCACCACCGTGGTGGTGGCCTTCGTCACCGCGGCGATCGCGGCCGGCGGGACGGCCGCGGCCGCCAGGCTCATCAACGCCGACCGGTTGAACGGCTACCCGGCGAATGCGATCAACCGTGTGGCGGTAAGCCACAAGGATGACAACTCCGTGATCGGCGACGGCAATACGCACGTGATCCGGAAGCTGTCGATCAGGGCTCCGAAGACGGGATACCTGGTCGTTACCGCATCCACGGACGGGTTCCTGCAAACCGGCGCCAGCGGATATGCGAACTGCTGGATCGAACTGGACGGCACGGAACTCACGTCCACCGAGCGCTCCCAGAGGTACTACGATACGGGAGCCAACGAGAATGACGAGTCGGATTGCGCCACGAACGTTGGCTGGCCGGTGAAGGCCGGCAAGCACTCGGTGCACTTCGTAGGTGATCCCGACACAGGCGTCATCTACGACGAATCGACACTCACCGTGCAGTTCGTGCCCTTCAACGGCGCAGGCGCGGTACCGAAGCCCATCCCACCGGCGCGCCCTGCCCGCGCCGCCGGCAACTGATCGACCGAGCGATCGAACGCGGACGCACGAAGGCCCGGGGCGAAGCCCCGGGCCTTCGGCCTTTGAGGTTCCGGCGCGGCTAGGCCTGCGCCTTCGCGGGCAGGCGGCCCGCGCCTTCGAGCTGACCTTCGATCCACGCGTACGTGGACTTGAGGCCATCCTCGAGGGTCACTTCGGGGGCCCAGCCCAGCACCGCCTTGCAGCGGTCGTTGTCGCTGTTGCGGCCCCGCACGCCCTGCGGCTTCGTGAGGTCGTGCTGCTTCACGAGCGTCTTGCCGGCCACGTCGGAGACGAGGTCGACCAGTTCGTCGATCGTGACCAGGCGGTCGGAACCGAGGTTCAGCGGCTCCCAGTGATCGGACTGCGCGATCCGGTAGATGCCCTCGACGCAGTCGTCGATGAACGTGAAGGATCGCGTCTGCAGGCCGTCGCCCCAGATCTCGATGTCGTCGCCGTCGTTCGCGAGCGCCACCTTCCGGCTGATCGCGGCGGGCGCCTTCTCGCGGCCGCCCTCGTACGTGCCGAGGGGGCCGTAGATGTTGTGGAAGCGCGCGACGCGGGTCTCGAGCTTGCCCTCCTCCTGGTAGTACTGGCAGAGCTTCTCGGAGTAGAGCTTCTCCCAGCCGTAGCCCTCCTCGGGATCGGCCGGGTACGCGTCCTCTTCCTTCAGCGGCGTCACGTCGGGGTCGTGCTGCTTGTACATCGGGTAGATGCACGCGCTCGAGGAGTAGAAGTGGCGCGTCACCCCGTTCTGATATGCGGCCTCCAGCATGTGCGCGTTGATCAGCACGTTGTTGCGGGAGATGTCGACGCGGTTGCCGGTGATGTAGCCGATGCCGCCCATGTCCGCGGCCAGCTGGTAGACCTCGTCCACGCCCGCCGTCGCGGCGACGCAGTTCTCCCACTCGCGCAGGTCCAGCACCAGGAACTCGTCGGCGGCCGTCGGCTCGTACTCGGGCTCCTTGATGTCGACCCCACGGACCCAGTACCCGCGGTCCTTGAGGTACTTCACCATGTGGTGCCCGATGAACCCTCCGGCGCCGCCCACCACCGCACGCTTCTGCATCGCTCGATCCCTTTCCGTCAACTCACGCCCAGAACCTAGGTCTCGTTCGAGACTACCCCGACCGTCACGTCCGCACGCGCCGTCCGGCCGCTGGGAGATGTAGGTCGCTCCGGTGATAGTGATACCCGATGGGGACCCCATTGGCTACGGCAACGGCACTAGACAGTTCGTCGGGAAATGGCGATGGGAGCGCGAAAACGCTTAGCTCCCGCAGCATGGAGCCCGACGGCTCCAGCCTCGGGCACGCGGTCGACTATGCGAGCCGGTCGAGCGGGAACCCCGCGAAGTCCAGTCCTTCCACCGCGTCGGCCCGACCCCTCCGGAAGACCGCCCGTTCCCCGGTGTGGTTCCCCCCTCGGATCGTGAAGGCGTGCGGGTCGTCGGTGGGCTCGAGGGTCGGTCGCGGGAGCTCCGCCCCCACCCACAGGACGGTGAGCGCGCCGCCGCGCCACTCCACCCGGAACGCGTCGCCGCCGTCGGCCCACGCGTAGAGCCCCACCAGGTCGCGGTACGCCTCCGGCAGCGGCAGGGGGCGCGCCGGCGGCAGGACGCGCGGATGTGCGCGCGCGGCATCCACGAGTTGGTCCATCAGCGAGAGCGCGAGGACGCTCGCCGGCGCCTCGCCGTTGGTGAGCACCACGACGCCGATCCCATCGGCCGTGCTGAATGCCACCCGCGCGCTGAAGCCGACCGTGCCGCCCTGATGTCCGACGTAGACGCGCTCGCCCCGGCGCTCCTGCGTCCAGCCGAGTCCCTGCCCGCCCGTCCACGTGTCGTCGGTGAGGACCACGGGGCGCTGCATCTCGCGGAGCGTCTCGACGCGCAACACGGCGTCGTCCCCGTCGAGCTGGAAGGCGATCCACCGCGCCATGTCGTGCACGGTGGACCAGAGCCCGCCCTCGGCGTCGGTGGGCTTCTCGCGGCCGGCGGAGACCGGCGGCTCGTCGGAGAAGCCCGGCGCGTCGTAGCCGGTGGCGAGCGCGATGCCCGCCGGGGGGTCGAACCCGGTCTCGTCCAGGTGCAGCGGCGCGAGGAGGCGCGCGCCGATCACGTCTCGATAGGGGCGGCCGTCCGCGCGCGCGACGACCTCCCCGAGCAGCTGGTACCCCAGGTTGGAGTACTTGCGGTCGGTGCCCGGCGGCACGACCACCTCGATCCGATCGGCCGCGGCGAGCGTCTCCTCCACGCTCGGGAACCGGCGGGCGCGCCAGTCCTGCAGCGGAGGCTGGCCGGTGATCCCCGCGCGGTGCGTCAGGACGAGTCGCAGGGTCACCTCCTGGACGGGGCCGAACGGGTTCCGCGCGGCCGCGAACTCGGGCAGGTGGGCGGTGAGCGGATCGTCCAGATCCAGCGCGCCCTCGTCGCGGAGCTGCAGGAGCGCGGTGGCGGTGAAGGTCTTCGTCACGGAGGCCACGCGGAACCCGGTGTGGGCATCGGGGGGAGCGGCCGCCACGAGGTCGGCGAAGCCGTGGCCCGAATGCCAGGCCGAGTGCGCCGTCCACGACCGCGCCCACCGCCGCGCCGGGGGCCGATGGTCGTTCACGAACCGCGAGACGGCGGACTCCAGGCGCGGGACGAGGGCCTCCAGCCAGGCCTCCATCCGCCCGCTAGATCCCCTTCAGGAAGGCGACCGTCTCCGCGAGCCCGTCCTCCAGGTGCGTCCAGGGCTTCCACGCGATGGCGCTCGGCGCGCTCGAGATGTCGAGCGCGATCCGCCGCAACTCGCCCGGTGGCAGCGGCCCGAACTCCGGATCCTTCTCGTAGCCGATGATCTCGGCGAGCAGCCGGAAGAGCCCGCTCACGCTCGACTCCAGACCGGTCCCCACGTTCACGAGCTTGCCCGAGCCGCGCTCGAAAGCCTGCACGAAGGCATGCACGACGTCGTCGATGAAGACGTAGTCGCGCGTCTGGTTCCCGTCACCGAAGATCGTGACCGGCTCGCCGAGGAGCATCCTGGAGGCGAAGATGGCCACCACCCCTGCCTCGCCGTGGGGATCCTGGCGTGGCCCGTACACGTTGGCGAGCGCGAGCGCCGTGAAGTCCAGGCCCCGGTAGCGATGGTAGAAGCCGAGGTAGTCCAGGACCGCCTTCTTCGAGATCCCGTACGGGCTGAGCGGATGCGACCCCGCGGCCGCCGACTCCTTCGCGGGCAGCCGCTTGGGCTCGCCGTAGATCGTGCCGCCGCTCGCGGCGTAGATCACCTTGCGCGTCTCCACCTTCGCCGCGCACTCCAGCACGTTCAGCGTGCCCATCATGTTGATGCTGGCGTCGAGCGTCGGGTCGTCCAGCGACGGGCGCACACCCGACTGGGCCGCGAGGTGGAAGACCACCTCGGGCCGGTGCCGCTCGAACAGGGGCAGCAGACCGTCGGCACGCACGTCCATGTTGAAGAACGTGAACTCCTTGCCGTAGCCCCTCGCATCCACCAGGTTGGCGATGCGCCCCGTCGAGAGGTCATCCACGCTGATCACGCGATGGCCCTCGGCGAGGAGACGGTCGGCGAGGTGCGAGCCGATGAACCCGGCGCCCCCGGTCACCAGGACGGTGCTCACGTGGCCAACCTTAGTTGCGGATCGGCTCCGATGTCGAGCGACGTGCGCTCGCCGATCGCGGCCCGAGCCGCTCCGACGCAGGCGATCATGGCGCCGTTGTCCGTGCACAGATCGAGCGGCGGGTAGAGCACCCGCAGACCCTCGGCCTCGCCCGCCGCCTGCAGACGTTCGCGCAGCCGGGTGTTGGCCACGACGCCGCCGCCCAGCAGCACGGTGGGAACGTCCATCTCCTTCGCGGCCGCGATCGTCTTGGTGACCTGCACGTCCACGATGGCCTCCTGGAACGAGGCGGCCAGATCGGGCAGGTTCAGGTCGTGACCCGCCGCACGCTCGCGCTTCACGTAGCGCAGCACGGCCGTCTTCAGCCCGCTCAGCGAGAAGTCGTAGTCCCCGGAATCGACCATCGCGCGCGGGAACGCGATCGCGCGCGGGTCTCCACCCTGGGCCATCCGGTCGAGCGCCGGCCCCCCCGGGAAGCCGAGCCCGATCATCCGCGCGACCTTGTCGAACGCCTCTCCCGCCGCGTCGTCGAGGGTCTGACCCAGCACCTCGTGGTGGAAGAGCGTCGGGATGTGCACGAGCATCGTGTGCCCGCCGCTCACCACCAGCGCGACGTAGGGGGGCTCGGGCGGGCCGTGTGCGAGGAAGTTGGCCCACACGTGGCCCTCGAGGTGGTTCACGCCCACCAGCGCGGCGCCCGTGGCGAGGCTCACGGCCTTCGCGGCCGCCATCCCCGTGAGGAGCGCGCCCACCAGTCCGGGGCCGACCGTGACCGCCACGTGGTCGAGGTCCCCGAACCCGACGTCCGCCGCGGCCAGGGCCTCCTCCATCAGCGGGTTGAGCGCCTCCACGTGGGCGCGCGCGGCCACCTCCGGCACCACCCCGCCGAATCGTTCGTGCAGTTGCACCTGAGAGGCGATCAGGTTGGACCGCACGGTGAAGCCGTCCTCCACCACCGCGACGGCGGTCTCGTCGCACGAGGTCTCGATGCCGAGCGTGATCACGCCGAGCGCCCCACCCCGGGCAGCTCCTCGGCGATGGCTTCCAGGCGGCGGCCGTAGGCCTCCGTGCGGACGTCGTCGGTCCACATGATGAGCGCGTCCTCGCTCAGCTCCTGGTAGTAGTTGCGGCGGATCCCCACCGGGTGGAAGCCGAAGTGGCCGTAGAGCCGCTGCGCCCCCCAGTTGGTGACGCGGACCTCCAGCGAGACGGCGTGCGCGCCCATCTCGATGGCCTGGCGCATCTGCGCGTAGAGCAGGCGCGCGCCGATCCCCCGCCGGTGCTGCTGCGGGTCCACCGCGATGTTCGTGATGTGCGCCTCGTCGCCGTAGCAGATCATGCCCGCGTAGCCCACGACGACCTTGTCGGTGCGCGCCACCAGGTAGCAGCGGTTGTGGGGCTCGGTCATCTCGGCCACGAATAGGGCAGGGCTCCAGGGACGTGCATACACCTGGCGCTCGATCGCCATCACGCCGCGCAGATGGCGACGGCGCATCCGGCTGATCTCAAGCCTGGGCGCCGCGCGCTCGCTGATCCCACGCGATCTCAGCATCCGACTTCCTCAGGTACAGGGGGACGATGTCGTGGAGCCGGTCGTGCTCCTCCCGCAGGAATCGGGGCACGGCGAGCTCGACCAGCGCCGCCGCCTCGGGATGCGCCGAGATGGAGGTACCGACCTCGACGCGCGCGCCCGGTTCCTCGAGTTCATGGCGATACAGCATCGCACCGTTGCCCGACCGCCAGCACCTCCCCGGCCACCGCCTCCAGCTCCCCGGCGAGGTGGCTGGGCGGGCAGACCTCGTACGCGGACTCGCGTATCACCCCGCCGGGCACCGCGCGATACAGGGCGTAGAAGACCTCGCCACGGCGGGCATCGATCACGGCGGCGATCCGCTTGTGCGTGTGTCGGCAGGCGTAGGCGAGCGCGTCGAGGCTGGGGATGCCCACGATCGGCACGTTGCAGGACCTGGGCGAGCGTCTTCGCGGTCTCCACGCCGACCCGCAGGCCGGTGAACAAGCCCGGCCCGACCCCGACCGCCACCCCGCCCACGTGCTCCAGGTCGATGCCCGTCCACGCCAGCAGCTGCTGCAGCGCCGGGGTCACCGATTCCTGTCGGGCCTTGCCGGCCACCGAGACCTTGGCGAGGATCTCCTGCTCGGTCCCGAGGGCCACGCTCGTCTGGGGCGTGGACGTCTCGATGCCCACCACGATCACAGGGCGACCTCCCAGGGTCGGAGGGCGTCCAGCACCGCGGCCCAACGCTGCATCCAGGCTTCACCCACGCCGGTGACCTGGATGCGGCGGGCCTCGTCCCGTCCGCTCGGATCCTCCGTCGCGAACTCGACGCGGAGGCGGTCCGGCGGCAACAGGGCCTCCACGGCGTCGCCCCACTCCACCAGCAGCACGTCCTCGCCGGTCCCCAGCTCGTCCAGGCCGAGGTCCACGACGTCCTGGACGCGGTCGAGGCGGTAGACGTCCACGTGCGCCACGTCGAGGCGGCCCGTGTACTCCTTGATGAGGGTGAAGGTGGGCGACACGACCTGGTCCTCGATGCCGAGGCCGCGCGCCACACCCTGCACGAAGGTGGTCTTGCCGGCCCCGAGCTCACCGGTGAGCACGACCGCGTCGCGTGGACGCAACAGCGGGGCGAGGGCCTCGCCGACCGCGCGCGTGTCCTCGGCGGTGAGGGCCCGAAGATCGAGCTCCATCTAGAAGAGCTCCAGCTGGTCGGTGTCGGGGAGGTCGTCGGGCTCGGGGATCACGGTGGCGCGCGGGATCTCGCCGGGCGCCGCGGGCGACGTGCCCACGGCGACGGTGGGCTCCGCCTGTGGCGCCCTCCAGGGTCCGCCGCACGAGCGCGAAGTCCTCGCGCAGGAGCTGGAACTGGCGGGACTTCTCCCCCCGCCGTGCAGGATCGCGGCCGGGTGGAACGTAGGGATCACGGTGCGGCCGTGCCAGTCGTGCACCTGGCCGCGCAGGCGGGTGATGCCCAGGGTGGTGTCGAGCACGAACTTCGTGGCGAAGTTGCCGAGCGTCACGACGACCCTGGGCTGGATCAGCGAGATCTGCTCGACGAGCCACGGGGTGCACGCCTCGATCTCGTCGGGCTGCGGATCCCGGTTCCCGGGAGGGCGGCACTTCACGATATTCGCGATGTACACCTCATCGCGCCCGAGGCCGATCTCGCCCAGCATCCGGTTGAGGAGCTGGCCCGCGGCGCCCACGAACGGGATGCCCTGCTTGTCCTCGTGGAACCCTGGGCCCTCGCCGATGAACAGGAGGTCGGCGTCGGGGCTGCCGTCGCCGAACACCACCTGGGTGCGACCCTGCGCGAGCTTGCACCTCGTGCAGCCCGCGGCCTCCGCGGCCACCTCGGCGAGGGTGCGGGGCACGCTCAACCCTCCCCCTTCGCGGCCTTCCGCTTGCGCCGCGGCGGATGGGGCGCATCCAGGCCAAGGGCCGCGATCGCGAAGAGGCGGATCTCGCGGTCGAGCTCGATGGGGCGCTCGAGCATCGCCATGTGGCCCGCGCCCTCCAGCACCACGAGGCGCGCGTCCGGGAGCGCGCCGGTGAGCCCCACCGCGGAGGCCGGCGGCGTGACGCGGTCGTGTTCGCCGACCACCACGAGCGCGGGGACCGTCACGCGCGGCACGGCGTGGCGCAGGTCCATCTCCATCAGCGAGGAGAGCCCGTCGGTCCACACGTCCGAGGACGCGTTCTGGGCGAGCCGCACGACGTGATCCACCACGTGCTGGGGGGCGTCGGGCCCGAACTGCGTGAGCCGCGCCACCGCCCCACGCACGTCCGCCGGGCTCGCGAGCACGGCCTTGCGGAGGCGGTCGACGCGCTTGGCCGCCGACGCGATGGTGCCGAGGCGGGGGCGCAGCAGCTCGGTGACCGAGCCCATCGCCCCCTGCAGCAGGTCCGAGGAGGCGGCGCCGATCAGCACCACACCCGCCACCCGCGTGCCGAAGAGCTCGGGACGCTGCTCGGCCATCCCCAGGATCGACATCGCGCCCATCGAGTGGCCCACGAGCACGGCGGCGCGCTCGGGGGAGACGAGATCGAGCACGGCGGCCACGTCGCGGCCCATCGCGCGCAGGGAGAGATCGCCGTTCGCGGCGCGACCCGATCGTCCGTGCCCCCGGTGATCCATCACCACGCAGCGGAAGTCCACGGAGAGGTCGACCCACTGCTCGTACCAGGTCGTCGCGTCCAGGCTGAACCCGTGCACGAACAGGATGACGGGCGCCTCGGGTGGCCCGGCCGCGCGCACCGCGATCGTCGTGCCGTCGAACGAGGTGACGTCGCCGAGATCCTCAGGCGGGAGATCCCAGAAGATCCCCTCGTCCACCTGCGCGTGGCGCCGGCGCACGACGACGCTGCCGACGGCCCCCGCGGCGATCGCTCCCGCCGCCACGCCCGCGCTGATGAGCGCCGTCCGCTTCTTCGTCATCCGAGGTACTCCCGGGGCACGCGCTCGCCGATCCGGGTCACGATCTCGTATCCGATCGTGTCGGAGAGTCCCGCCAGCTCCTCGGCGGTGACCTCCTCCGCATCCTGGCGTCCGAGCAGCACGACGTCGTCGCCGACGGCGACCTCGAGGTCCCCGCAATCCACCACCAGCTGATCCATCGTCACGCTCCCCGCCACGCGGCACCGTCGCCCCCGGATCAGGACGTCGGCGCGCGAGGACAGCAGCCGAGGGTAGCCGTCCGCGTAGCCGACCGGCACGGTGGCGACCCAGGCGTCGTGCCCGAGACGGTAGCGGTGACCGTAGGAGGTGCGCTCCCCCGCCGGCAGCCGCTTCACGAACGAGACGGCCGAGCGCCAGGTGAGTGCGGGCCGCAGGCCGAGCTCGGCGCCGACCTCGGGCCCGGGCTCCAACCCGTAGACGCCGATGCCGGGGCGCACCAGGTCGAGGCGGGCGTCGGGATGCAGGATCGTCCCCCCGGTGTTGGACGCGTGCACGATCCGCGGCGCGAGGCCGGCCGCGCGCGCCGCCTCGACGACGTGCAGGAAGGTCGCGAGCTGCCGCTCGGTGGTGGGGGCGTCCTCCTCGGAGCGCGCGAAGTGCGTGAAGAGGCCCTCGAGGTCGAGGCCGGCGCCCACCACGCGCCCGGCGTAGGCGACGGCGTCGGCGGGCGGCCAGACACCCACGCGGTGCATGCCCGTGTCGACCTTGACGTGCACGGCGACGGCGTGGCCCGCCGACGCCTCCGCGAGCCGTGCAAGCCCGCCCTCGGAGTAGAGGGTCGGCGTGAGATCGGCCGCGAGGGCGTCGGCCTCCGAACCCGGCGGGCATTCAGAGAGCACGAGGATGCGCGCGTCGATGCCGGCGTCGCGCAGGTGCAACCCCTCCTCCACCAGCGCGACCCCGAGCCAGGTCGCACCACCCTCCACGGCGGCGCGGGCGGCGGCCACGTCGCCGTGCCCATAGGCGTTGGCCTTCACCACGGCCATCAGCTCCGCATCGGCCGGCTTGAGCACGCGCACGTTGTGGCGGATCGCATCCAGATCCACCTCGACCCACGTGGGCCGGTGGCGATCGGTCATGCCTCGCCCACCCGTCGGACCGCCGCCGGGATGTGGCCGACCAGGTCCCCCGCGAGCGTGCCCTCCCCCGTGGCGCGACCCGCCACGATCCCGGCCACCCCGTGGAGGTAGGCGCCGGCGGTCGCGGCGTCGAACGGCTCCAGGCCGCGCGCGAGCAGGCCGCCGATCATGCCGGTGAGCACGTCGCCCGAGCCCGCCGTGGCGAGCACCGGGCTGCCCGTGGGGTTCACGCGCACGGTGCCGTCGGGAGCCGCGAGCACCGTGCGGCTGCCCTTCAGCAGCACGACGGCGTCGGCGCGCGCGGCCAGCGTGCGGGCGTGCGCGAGTCGGTCCGACTCCAGCTCGCGTGCGCCGACCCCCGCGAGGCGCACGAACTCACCTACATGCGGGGTGAGGACCGCCTCGGCCTTCCGATCGGCGAGGTCGTCGGCACGGCCCGCGAAGGCGTTCAGCGCGTCGGCGTCGACCACGGCGGGCACCGGGCAGTCGCGTAGCAGGTCGCGCACGAAGCCCGCCGTCTCGTCCTGGGCGGTCATGCCGGGGCCGATCGCGAGCGCGTGCGCCCGGCCGAGCGCGTCGAGGACCGCGTCGCGCGCATCGCCGGCCACCCCCCCGTCCGCCGTCTCGGGGAGCGGGAGGAAGACGGCCTCGGTGATCGAGGCCTGGAGGATCGGAACGATGCCCTCCGCGGCGGCCACGACGACGAGGCCCGCTCCGATCCGTCCGGCAGCCTCGGCGATCAGGTGGGCGGCTCCGGTCATCCCCCGCGAGCCGGCCACCACCACCAGCACCCCCGAGGCGCGCTTGTGCGTGTCGACCATGCGGTGAGGCACCATCGCGGCCACGTCCTCGGGCTCGGTCACGAACGTGTCGGCCCGCAGGAGATCCTCGGGGAAGCCGATCTCCACCACGCGGACGGCCCCCGCGCGCTCCGCGCCCGGCAGGAGCACGACGCCCGCCTTGGCAGCGCCGAACGTCACGGTGAGGTCGCTCCGCACGGCATCACCCTCGACCGCGCCGGTGGCCCCGTTCACGCCGGAGGGGATGTCCACGGCCACCACCGGCGGCGCGCCCGCGTTCAACCCCTCGATCGCGGCGGCCCACCGATCCTCCGGCACGCCGCGGAACCCGGTGCCGAAGACGGCATCGACGGCGATGTCCGCGCGCCCCAGCTCGCGCGCCAGCCGCGACTCCGTCGCGATGTCGACCCGCAGGCCCACCTCCGCGAGCCGGGCGAGGTTCGCCGCGGCGGGCTCGCGGAGTCCGTCCGGCGGTTCCACCGAGAGCACCGCGACGCGCACGCCCCAGCGCGCGAGGTGACGCGCCGCCACGAGCCCGTCGCCACCGTTGTTCCCCTTGCCGCAGACCACGACCGCGCGACGTCCGTACACGCCGCCCGTCAGGTCGACGCAGGCGCGCGCCACCGCGCGGCCGGCGCGCTCCATCAACGTGGACGCGGGCACGCCGCGCGCCTGGGTGGCGCGGTCGAGCTCGGCGGCCTGCGTGGGTGAGAGCACCGGCTTCAACGGACGCTCACCCCTCCCGCACCGCGACCGCGAACGCGACGGCGTTGGTCTTCTCGTGGGTGAACGTGATCAGCACGCGCGAGATGCCGAGCATCTCGGCGCGCCCGGCCGCGTGGCCCTCGAGGGCGACGATGGGCGCCCCGCTCGGGTGGCGGGTGACGCTGATGTCCTGCCAGCGCTTGCCCCGGTATCCGCCGAGGGCCTTGATCGTGGCCTCGCGCGCGGCGAAGCGTCCCGCGTACGACTCGGCCGGGCGCGCCTTGGAGTCGCAGTACGCGATCTCCTCGGGCGTGAACACGCGGGCGCGCATGGTGGGGTGGCGGTCGAGCGCACGCTCCATGCGTGCGATCTCGCAGATGTCGACGCCCAGTCCGACGATCTCCACCCGGACAGGCTACGCGAAGGCCGGGGCCCTATCGAGGCGCGCCGGGCCCCGGGCCTTCGGAGGGCCGGGGACTTCCCGACGTCGGTTCCCGGCGATCGCGCCATGCCCGCCGAAC
Organism: uncultured Actinomycetes bacterium; assembly: GCA_963810945.1. Classification (GTDB taxonomy): domain Bacteria; phylum Actinomycetota; class UBA4738; order UBA4738; family HRBIN12; genus JAOUEA01. The sequence continues at coordinate 50,964 of CAWEPI010000004.1, read as the reverse complement.
CTGCCACCAGAGCACCGCCGAGAGCGAGACGAGGGCCAAGAGGAACACCACGGTGACGACCGTGGCGCTGGGATCCGCCGGGGTGGGTAGCGGATAGGGCGAGCCGCTCGGCGTCACGGCCGCTACTCGACGGTGACGCTCTTGGCGAGGTTGCGAGGCTGATCCACGTCGCACCCGCGGATCTTCGCGACGTGGTAGGCGAAGAGCTGCAGCGGCACCGTCACCACGACGGGTGCGAGCAGCTCCGGCGTGGCGGGCACCTCGAGGACGTGGTCCGCGAGCGCGGGCGCCTCGGTGTCGCCCTCCGTCACGATCGCGATCACCTCCGCGCCGCGCGCGCGCACCTCCTGGATGTTGGAGAGCATCTTCGGGTAGATGTGGCACTGGGTGGCGATGGCCACCACCGGGACGCCCTCCTCCACCAGCGCGATGGGGCCGTGCTTCAGCTCACCCGCCGGGAAGCCCTCGGCGTGGATGTAGCTGATCTCCTTCAGCTTCAGCGCGCCTTCGAGCGCGGCGGGGTAGCCCGTGTGCCGCCCGATGAAGAGCACCGTGGGCGCCTGCGCGTAGCGATCGGCCAGCGCGCGCACCTCGGCGTCGAGGCCGATCGCGCGCTCGACCTGTTCGGGCAGCGCGTGCATGTGCGCGAGCACCTCGGCGATCTCCTCGGGGAACATCGACCCGCGGATCTGCGCGAGGTAGAGCGCCACCAGGTACTGCGAGACCATCTGGGTCGCGAACGTCTTGGTGGCCGCGACCCCGATCTCGGGGCCGGCGTGGGTGTAGAGGACGCCGTCGGCCTCGCGGGCGAGCGAGGAGCCCACGGTGTTGGTCACCGCGATCACCTGGGAGCCCTGGCGGCGCGCGTGGCGCGCGGCCTCGAGCGTGTCGATCGTCTCCCCGGACTGCGAGACGGCGAGCGTGAGCGTGTCGGGGCCGAGCACGGGATCGCGGTAGCGGAACTCCGAGGCGATCTCGATCTCCACCGGCAGGCGCGTCCAGTGCTCGATCGCGTACTTCGCCACGAGGCCGGAGTGGAACGCCGTGCCGCACGCCACCACGAACACCTTGTTCACCTCGCGCAGGACGTCGTCGTTGACGTGCAGCTCGTCGAGGGTGAGCCGGCCACCGATCAGCCGGCCCACGAGGGTGTCGCGGATGGCCGAGGGCTGCTCGTGGATCTCCTTCAGCATGAAGTCGTCGAAGCCCGACTTCTGGGCCTGCGCCACGTCCCAGTCCACGCTGATGGGCTCCCGCGTGTGCGGCGCTCCCGCCAGATCCGTGAAGGCGGCGCCCTCGCGCGTGATCTCCACGACCTCGCCCTCGTCCACCGGGATCACGGTCGTCGTGCGATCCAGGAGCGCCGGGATGTCGGAGGCGAGCAGCGTCTCCCCGTCGCCGAGGCCCACGACCAGCGGCGAGGAGACCTTCACACCCACGAGCGTCCCGGGATCCGCCACGGCGCAGACCACCAGGGAGTATGCGCCCTCCAACTCGGCCACGGCCGCGCGCACGGCGACGGCGAGCGAGGCGTCCGGCCGTTCGCGGAGCTTCTCCTCCACGAGGTGCGCGACGCACTCGGTGTCGGTCTCCGAGGCGAGCATGTGTCCCGCCTTCTCGAGCCGGGCACGCAACCCCTGGAAGTTCTCGATGATCCCGTTGTGGATCACGGCCACGCGGCCGTCGCAGTCCAGGTGGGGATGCGCGTTGCGGTCCGTGGGCGCCCCGTGGGTGGCCCAACGGGTGTGGCCCATCCCGACGGTCCCGCTCGGTCGGTCCCCGGCGTCGAGGGCCGCCTCGAGCTCCCCGAGCTTGCCGGCGCGCTTCACCACGCCGATCGACGCGCCCTCGATCACGGCCACCCCCGCCGAGTCGTAGCCGCGGTATTCGAGCCGGCGCAGGCCGTCGACCACGATCGGGAGCGCCTCGTGCGGGCCCACGTAGCCCACGATGCCGCACATGAGCGTTCACCCTAACAGGGGCGTTCCTCCGGAACGGGTCAGGCGAGCGCGGCGCGGACGGTCGCGGCGATGCGCTCCGCGTGCGCGGTGGCGAGATCCTCGGACGCGGCCTCCACCATCACCCGCACGAGGGGCTCCGTGCCCGAGGGCCGCACCAGGACGCGGCCCTCCTCGCCGAGCTCGTGCTCGGCCTCGTGCACCGCGGCCCAGACGGCCTCGGAGCCGGGAAGGGCGTCGCGGTCGCGCACGTCGACATTGATCAAGGCCTGCGGGTAGCGCCGCATCGCCGAGGCCAGCTCGCGGACGGTCGCGCCGCGCGTCGCAGCCAACGAGAGGAAGCGGACGGCCGTGAGGAGCCCGTCGCCGGTCGTGGCCTGCTCGCGGAAGATCACGTGGCCGGACTGCTCGCCGCCCAGCACGGCGCCGATGCGCACCATGTCCTCCAGGACGTAGCGGTCCCCCACCTTGGAGGCCACCACGTCGATGCCCGCCTCGCGCATCGCGTGGTGGAACCCGAGGTTCGCCATCACGGTCGTGACGACGGTGTTGCCCGCCAGCCGTCCGGCGTCGCGGAGCGCCACCGCGCTGGCCGCCAGGACCTGATCGCCGTCCACGATGGCGCCCTCGGCATCGGCGAAGAGCGCCCGGTCTGCGTCGCCGTCGTGGGAGACGCCGGCGTCAGCGCCGAGGCGCACGACCTCGGCCGCCACCACCTCGGGGTAGAGCGCACCGCAGCCTTCGTTGATGTTCTTGCCGTCGGGCTCGGCGTTGATCGCGTGCACATCGGCGCCGAGCCGGCGCAGCACCTCCGGCGCGATCTCGGAGGCCGCGCCGTTCGCGCAGTCCACGACGACGCTCATGCCGTCCAAGGGGGCGTCGGCCGCGTCGACGAGGTGATCGACGTAGCGATCGCGCGCCTCGCCCGCAGGGAGCGTCGTGCCCGTCGTGGCGGCCACGGCCGCGGGCTGATCGAGCACTGCCTCGATCTCGTCCTCCAGCTCGTCGGGCAGCTTCATGCCGTTGGCCGCGAAGAACTTGATCCCGTTGTACTCGGGCGGGTTGTGCGAGGCGGAGATCACGACACCCGAGGAGGCGCCGAGGTCCAGCGTGATGAACGCGATGGCGGGCGTGGGCTCCATGCCGGCGAGGATGACGTCGCCCCCCGCCATATGGATCCCCGCCACCAAGGCGTCCTCCAGCCACTCGCCCGAGGCGCGCGGATCGCGACCCACCACGAACGTGGGGTGCCCCGCCCCGTGACGCCCGAGCACCTCGACGGCGGCCCGGCCCAGCCCGTAGGCCAGGTCCTCCGTGAGTTCGGTGCCCGCGAGTCCGCGGACGCCGTCGGTGCCGAAGAGTCGTCCCATGCCGGGGGCAGGGTACCCGACCCCTCCGCCCGCGCGCGCCCGTTCGAGCGAAGTCGTGCGAGGATAGGTGGATGAGTGACCTCGTGCGCATCTACGCCAGCTCGGACAGCTTCGCCGGGGAGCTGATGCGCGGCCGTCTCGAGGCCGAGGGCATCTCGGTGATGATGAAGGGTGAGGGCGAGGGCCCCTATCGGGCCGGCCCCGTCTACCTCTGGGTGAGCACCGACGACGAGACGCGGGCGCGCGCCGTCGTGGACGCCGTGAACTCCGGCGCCTTCGCCGTGAGCGACGACGACGTCCTCGAGGCGGAGGGCGCGCAACCCGAGGCGGAGGCCGCGGAACCCGAGGCCTCGCGGGACTGAAGACCTCGGGTTCCCGGCGCTATCGCCTGCGGGCGCGCTCGATCCCCTTGTAGTTGGCCAGGGACTCCAGCGCGTGCTCGATCGACACCAGATCCGCCTGGTCGGCCATCACCCGATCGATGGGCTTGTAGGCGTCCGGAGCCTCGTCGAGCAGCGCGGCCGCGTCCGACGCCTGCCACGCCCGACCCGCCATCTGACGCTCGAGGGTCTCCACCGAGAGCGTCTTGCGGGCCTGGGTGCGGCTCATGCGACGGCCGGCCCCGTGCGAGCACGAGGTGTAGGAGTCCTCGCTGCCGAGGCCGCGCACGACGTAGGAGCGCTGTCCCATCGAGCCGGGGATCAGCCCGCGCGCGCCGACGCCGGCGTGGATCGCGCCCTTGCGTGTGATCCACAGCCAGCGGCCGTCGTGCTCCTCCAGCTCGGTGTAGTTGTGGTGGCAGTTCACCTCGTCCGCCGTGGCGAGCTCGCGGCCGATCACCGACTCGAGCTGGCGATGGGTGGCCTCCAGGAGCAACCGGCGGTTCTCGCGCGCGTACGCCTGCGACCAGGCGAGGTCGCGCAGGTACGCGTCGAACTCCGGGGTGCCCTTCTGGAGCCATGCGAGCTCCGGGTCCTCGAGCTGCGTGCCGAGGCCCTCGTGGAGCTTCTTGGCGGTGCGGGTGTGCAGGGTCGCGAGCTGGTTGCCCCCGCCGCGCGAACCGGAATGCAGCAGGATCCAGATCCGGCCCTCCTCGTCGCGGGCCAGCTCCACGAAGTGGTTGCCGGAGCCGAGGGTGCCGAGCTGCATCGCGGCACGCTGGGGCTTGGGCAGGGTCGGCGGCGGGGCATGCTCGCGCATCCAGGCGAGCGCCTCATCCGACGCGCCCCCCTCGTGCCAGTTGCCCAGGCCCGCCGGCACGGCGGCGCGCATCGCGCCCACCCATCCGTCGAGGCCCTCGTCGGGCAGCTGGTCCTCGCGCAGGTCCAGCCGACGCGCGGCCATCCCGCACCCGATGTCCACCCCGACGGCCGACGGGATCACCGCCGTCTCGGTGGCGATCACGGATCCGATCGTGGCGCCGAAGCCCAGGTGGGCGTCGGGCATCAGCGCGATGGGACCGGCGAGGATGGGCAGGCGTGCGGTGCGGGCCGCCTGCTCCTTGGTGGCGTCGTCCAGCTCGGACGCCCAGGACACGACTCCCGGTGCGATCTGCTGGTGCGGCATGGGATGACCTCCTTCGTTCGCGGTTCCGAGCCCGCAGGCTCGGAACGCTCAGGAGATCAGCGCTTCGAGTACTGCGGGGCCTTGCGGGCCTTCTTCAGGCCGTACTTCCGTCGTTCCTTCTCGCGGGCGTCCCTGGTGAGATAGCCCTCGGCTTTGAGCTGCGTTCGCAGCTCCGGGTCGAGGTCGATCAACGCGCGGGCGATGCCGAGACGCACCGCGCCGGCTTGGCCGCTGACCCCGCCGCCGCGGATGGAGACGATCACGTCGAACTCCTTCTCCTTGCCGACGAGCCGCAGGGGTGAGACCGCGACCATGCGATGGACCCGCGTGGGGAAGTAGTCGTCCAGGGCGCGGCCGTTGATCTCGAAGTTGCCGTCGCCGGGCACGAGGCGCACGCGCGCCACGGCCTCCTTGCGGCGTCCGGTGTTCAGCTTCGCTGCGGTCGCGACCACTGGGTGCCTACTCCTTCTCGGCGGACTCGGCCGCCGGCTTCTTCGCCGTGGTCTTCTTGGCGGTCGACTTCTTGGCGGTCGACTTCTTCGCCGTGGTCTTCTTGGCGGCGGTGGGCTTCTTCGCCGCGCTCTTCTTGGCGGCGGTGGGCTTCGTCGCCGCGGTCTTCTTGGCCGATGGCTCCTTGGCCGGGGCCGTCGGCGCCTTCGGCTTGGAGGTGGGCTTCTCCGGCGCGATGTGGCGGGTCTTCAGCGGGAGGCCCTCCCACTTCGGCGGACGACCGAGGGTGTACGGCTCCGGCTTCTGCGGCGCGTGCGGGTGCTCGGCGCCGGCCACGACGTGCAGCTTGCGCACCATCGAACGTCCCAGACGGTTCTTGGGGAGCATGCCCTTGATGGCCTTCTCCACCGCGAACACGGGGCGCTCGGCCATCAGCGCGTCGTAGCGCGTGCCCGTGATGCCGCCCGGGTAGCCCGAGTGCCGGTACGCGACCTTCTTCATCTCCTTGCCGCCGGTGAGGACCACCTTGTCGGCGTTCACGATGATCACGTGATCGCCGCAGTCCATGTGCGGGGCGAAGATCGGCTTGTGCTTCCCCCTGAGCAGCGCGGCGGCCTCGGACGCGATGCGGCCGAGGACCTGGTCGCTGGCGTCGATCACGTACCAGCGGCGCTCGATGTGCTCAGGCTTGGGAGAGTAGGTCTTCATGCGCAGAGATGTCGGCCCGGGTCGTGGGCCGACGCCCCAGGTTACCCGCGGGCCTCGAGCAGCGTCAAAGTGCGCGCCTCCGTCCGTACGCCACGCGCTCCAGGGTGAGCCCCTGTGCGGGCGCGAGGTTGCCCGTCCCCGCCCGGTCGCGCGAACGCAGCAGCCGCCGCACGTCCTCAGGTGCGAGCTTCCCGTCCCCCACCAGCACGAGGGTGCCGGTGAGCGCCCGCACCATCTGGTGGAGGAAGGCGTTGGCGCGGAACCCGAGCTCCACGCGCTCCCCGACCACCACGACGCTCAGCCGCTGCAGGTCGCGCGTCGTGGGCCTCCCGTGGCCGGGGTGCCGGCAGAACGACGTGAAGTCGTGCTCACCCACCAGGTGGCGGGCGGCCGCCCGCATCGCCGCTGCGTCCAGCGTTCCCTCGCGGTGCCAGACGAAGCGGGCGGTGAACGGGTCGGGGACGGGACCGGTGTCGATCCGGTAGCGGTACTCGCGGGCGCTGGCCGAGAAGCGCGCGTCGAAGCCGGGCGGCGCCGTCCTCGCCTCGCGACAGACGATCGCGGGTGCGAGGCGGCCGTTCAGGGCATCGCGGATCTTGATCGAGGCGATGGCGCGATCGGTGGAGAACGACGCCACCTGGCCCCGCGCGTGCACGCCCGCGTCGGTGCGCCCCGCCACGCTGAGCTTCACGGGCTGCCGCAGCACCGATGCGAGCACCTCGGAGATGGCGCCCTCCACCGTCGGGAGGGCCGGGTCGCGTTGCGCGGCCCACCCCCGGAAGGCCGTGCCGTCGTAGGCGAGGAGCAGCCTGAGCACGCGCGCCATGTGCGGAGTCTACGGTGAGGACGGCTCGTCCCCGGGCGTGCCGCTCCTCGCCGAACCGGCATCCGCAGACCCTTCCTGCGACGCATCCTCCTCGATCACGGGCGCGAGGAGGAGCTCGAACTCGGAAGCGAGGGAGCGCGGCCGGACCTGATCGAAGGAGACGACGCGGCCGTCGAGATGGATGTGCAGGCGTGCTCCCCGGAGCCCGGAGCTCACGCGCACGCCCGTGATGTCGGCGCGGTCCCACGCGGCCAACGGGGCGGCTTCGCGTGCGTGCGAGAGATGCAGGACGCGGGCGTCCGTGGCGGCGAGGATCCCCCGCCCGTTCAGGTCGGCGAACGCCACGGCGAGGATCCGCTCGCCGAAGGCGCGGACCGAGGCAAGCAGCTCGAGCTCGCGCCACATCGTCTCGACGTTCATCGCATCGTGGCGTTCCATGGCCGACTGGACGGAGAACCATCCGATCGCGTCGGCATGCAGGTCCACCCAGCGATCCCCCACGCGGTCCTGGATGATCTTGGCGAGCTCGTGTCCTCGGCGGAGCTGGTTGAGGTCGAGCCGGACCTCGTTGCCCCATCGACCGAACATCCACATCGTGCCGCGAGGGTCGATCGTCACCGCGACGCAGTCGTCGTAGTCGACCGAGGAGATGCTGCCGATGGACGTGGCCCGGCTCACGCCCTCCGGACTCGCGATGACCTCGTCCACGGTGTTGCCGTCCCATCGCACGTACAACCGGCCCTGCATGCGACGCGACGGCGGCTCTGCGACGACCGGTTCGAACCGTCCGCCTGGTTCGACGTCCTCGGGGACCACGAGCAGCGCGGTCTCGAGGGCAGTCGCGAACGCCGTGGCGACGGCCTCGGGGGTGAGCGTCTCGGCCTGTCGCTCGAGCTCGTCCCATCCGGTCGGGGCGTGCTCGATCAGGTCGCCGACCGCCATCCGGGCAGCCTCGAAAGCAGGCCGAGACGGGTTGGTCGAGCTCCAGGGCATCGACGCCTCACACGCGCGCGCCACCTCTTCGCTCGTCAGCGGACCCGCCGCGACCGCTTCGAGCAGGGCTACGAACCGGGCGGTGACGTCCTCCTCGTGATCGGGCAAGGCGTCGATCCCCACACTCATCATGCTGTCGTCGGGACCCAGACGCTCCTCCCACGAGAACGCCGAGTAGCTGAGACCCTGTTCCCGTCGGATCTGGTCGAACGCGCGCCTCCGGGCGACCTCGACGGCGACGTAGAGCGGCATCTCGCGGCGCGCCAGCATGGAGCAGCTCATCGACCCCGGTGGGCCGTGCGCGTGCGCGGGGGCCACCAGGTACGGCGACAGCTCGAGGGGACGCGGAGGGAACAGCGACCCCTCGGGCAGGGGGAGGCGGAGCGCGTCTGTGGGCGGGCGGGTCATCCAGAGCACGGCGTTGGCGCGGTTGAACCGCTCCCGGCACCACGCGCCGACCTGATCGGGCGTCATGCTCCTCAGCCCGAGCTCGAACCAGTCGACCAGCCCGAACGTGCCGTTGCCGAACCGCGCCGTCATCGTCCTGCCGGCGCTGCCGCTCGAACGGAAGGCCTCCGTTCGCAGGATGCGCCGCTCGATGTCCAGGCGGTCGAGTTGCAGATCCGAGAGGCTCTCGCACGCCTCCCGGAGGAAGCGCTCGGCCTCCTCCTGGGTGCCCGAGATCCGCAGATCGGTGGTGAGGAGCCTCACCGAACCGTTCATGTCGTAGTCGCCGGCCGCGAGCCGCTCGAGCGCCAGGTGCTCGACGAGGTGCGAGACACCGCCCAGCGGGAGTGACTCATCGGCGCGCCCCACCCGGAAGACGAGCCCGGCCAGGCAAGGTCCGGGCACGTCGGAATACCAGACGGGGATCCCGTCCACCTCGGTTCGCTGGGGTTCCGGAAAGCGCATCGCCGGAGGATACGACCTCGTCGGCCCTGTGACCGGCGTAGCCGCCTCGCGGCGGGAGGCCGGGGCTCGGCCCCGGCCTCCCGTGGATCCGTGCGGCGGCGGGACTTAGATGCCCTCGCGCTCCACCAGTTCGATGCGCGCCATCGGCGCGGCGTCGCCCTTGCGCGGACCCAGCTTCAGGATCCGCGTGTAGCCGCCGGGGCGATCCGTGAAGCGCGGCCCGATCTCGTGGAACAGGCGCGCGACCACGTCGCGATCCGGGATGTCCTTCAGCACCTCGCGGCGCGCGGCGAGGTCGCCGCGCTTGGCGTACGTGATCAGCTTCTCGGCGTAGGGACGCAGCGCCTTCGCCTTGGCCTCGGTGGTGTTGATGGCCTCGTGCGTGAACAGCTGGGCCGCCAGCGTGCTGAGCAGCAGCTTCTGATGCGACGGGTTGGAACCCAGACGGGGTCCCTTCTTGGGCTGCGGCACCTAGCTCACTCCTCCCGCAGTCCGAGGCCGAGCTCCTCGAGCTTGGCCTTGACCTCGTCGATCGACTTCTGGCCGAAGTTGCGGATGTCCATCAGCTCGGACTCGCTCTTCAGCACCAGGTCGCCCACCGCGTTGATGCCCTCGCGCTTCAGGCAGTTGTAGGAACGCACAGACAGGTTGAGCTCCTCGATCGTGATGGCGTAGTCGCCGGGGACCTCCTCGTCCTCGGCCGGACCCACCGTCACGCTCGCGGCGTCGGCGAGCTCGGCGAAGAGGTTCACGAGCTCCAGGAGCGTGCCGCCGGCCGAAGCGACGGCCTCGCGCGCGGTGACCGAACCGTCGGTCTCCACGTCGAGGATCAGGCGGTCGCGGTCGGTCATCTGCTCCACGCGCGTGTTCTCCACCGCGTAGCTCACCTTGCGCACCGGCGAGAAGATGGAGTCCACCGGGATCACGCCGATCGGATCGCGGGGCTTCTTGTTCTTGTCCGCCATCCGGTAGCCGACGCCACGCTCGACCGTCATCTCCATCTCCACGGACGCGCCCTTGCCCAGGGAGGCGATGTGCAGGTCGGGGTTCAGGATCTCGATGCCGGCGGGCGGCGCGATGTCCCCGGCCGTGACCTCGGCCTGGCCCTTGGCCTTGAGGTAGATCGTGGTGGGCTCTTCGAGCTCGGAGCGAACCACGAGCTCCTTCAGGTTCAGGATGATGTCGGTGACGTCCTCCGTGACCTTGGGGATGGTCGAGAACTCGTGCAGCACGCCGTCGATCCGCACGGACGAGATGGCGGCGCCGGGGATCGAGGACAGCAGCGTGCGGCGGAGCGAGTTGCCGACCGTGTAGCCGAACCCGGGCTCCAGCGGCTCGATCGTGAACTTCGAGCGTGTGGGCGTGAGGACGTCCTCAGCGATCTGAGGCCTCGCGACGATGAACAAGGCGGTTCCCTCCTTCGGCGGGGGATCATCCACTCCTACCCCGCGTCGTGGTCTCCCGGGCGCCCATCGGGGCGCCGGGTGTTCGCCGGCGTCCGACTAGACGCGGCGACGCTTACGTGGCCGGCAACCGTTGTGCGGAACCGGCGTGACATCGGAGATGCCCGCCACCTCCAGGCCGGCGGCCGCCAGCGATCGGATGGCGGTCTCGCGGCCCGAACCCGGGCCCTTGACGAAGACGTCGACCTTCTGCAGGCCGTGCTCCTGTGCGGCGCGCGCCGCCTTCTCGGCGGCCAGCTGCGCGGCGAACGGCGTGGACTTGCGGGAGCCCTTGAACCCCACGTTGCCCGCGCTCGCCCAGCTCAGGGTGTTCCCTTGCAGGTCCGTGATGGTGACGATGGTGTTGTTGAACGTCGACTTGATGTGCGCCTGTCCGTGGACGACGTGCTTCTTCTCGCGACGCTTCGTCTTCTTGGCTTTGGGCTTCGCCATCGGTGTGGAGCTCCCTTACTTCTTGGTCGCCTTCTTCTTGCCGGCGATGGCCTTCTTCGGGCCCTTGCGGGTCCGCGCGTTCGTGTGCGTACGCTGGCCGCGCACCGGCAGGCTGCGGCGGTGGCGGATGCCGGCGTAGCAACCGATCTCGATCTTCCGCTTGATGTCCTGCGCCACCTCGCGGCGGAGGTCGCCCTCGACCTTGAAGTTCTGGTCGATGTAGGCGCGGATCTTGAGGACCTCGTCCTCGGAGAGGTCGCGCACCTTGGTGGCGGCGTCGACGTCGGCGCCCGTCACGATCCTGTTGGCGTTGGTGGTGCCGATCCCGTAGATGTAGGTCAGCGCGATGTCCAGCCGCTTGTCGCGGGGGAGGTCGACGCCTGCGATCCGTGCCACCTGATGGGTCTCCTTCTCAGCCTTGACGCTGCTTGTGCCGCGGGTTCGAGCAGATGACGAGGATGTTCCCGCGCCGGCGGATCACGCGGCACTTGTCGCAGATCTTCTTCACCGAGGGACGTACCTTCATCTCTACTCCCGATCGATCCTACTTGTAGCGATACACCACACGGCCCCGTGTGAGGTCGTACGGCGAGAGCTCCACCAAGACCCGGTCGCCGGGCAGGATCCGGATGTAGTGCATCCGCATCTTCCCCGAGATGTGCGCCAGCACCAGGTGGTCGTTGTCCAGCTTCACCCTGAACATGGCGTTGGGCAACGGCTCGACGACCGTTCCCTCCATCTCGATGGCGTCTTTCTTCGGCAAGCTCCAGCTGGTTCCTTCGAACGTGGTCTTCCCCGGATCCGGAGCACGCGGAACGGGCTCCAGGTGGGGCGAACCCCAAGTATACGGGCCCTGCCGCGCCACCGTCCACGCAGGGCTCAGCGGCGCGCGGTCAGGACCTCCGGGCCGTCCTCGGTCACCGCGATCGTGTGCTCGAAGTGCGCCGCGACGGAGCCGTCGGCGGTGACCACCGTCCAGCCGTCCTCCAGCACCCGGGTCTCCTCCCCTGCCGAGGTCAGCATCGGCTCCACCGCGATCACGAGGCCGGGCCGCAGGTCCGGGCCGCGACCCGGCGGTCCCCAGTTCTGGATGAACGGATCCTCGTGCATGGCCCGGCCGATCCCGTGTCCGCCGTACTCGCGCACGATCCCGAAGCCCGCGGGGGCCGCCGTGGACTCGATCGCCCAGCCGATGTCCGACAGTCGCCCGCCCGGGTGGATCGCATCGATCGCGGCGTCCAGCGCGGCCTCGGTGGTCTTCACCAGACGCGCGGCCTCGTCGCTGGGCGCGGCACCGCCCACGAACACGGTCACGGCCGAGTCCGAGTGGAAGCCCTCCCAGATGGCGCCGAAGTCGAGCGAGAGCACGTCGCCCTCGCGCAGGATCCGCGTGCGCGAGGGGATCCCGTGGACGATCTCGTCGTTCACCGACGCGCAGATCGACGCGGTGAAGCCCTTGTACCCCAGGAACGACGGGACGGCTCCCTCCGCGCGGATCCGCTGCTCGGCCAGCGTCGTCGAGGTCGTGCGGTGCTCACGCCCGGACGCACCCGGGTGAGCACCTCGTCGATCGTCCCGGCGAGGATGCGCCCGGACTTCCGCATCTTCTGGAGCTCCTCGGGCGACTTGCGGATGATCACGGCTCGAGGGCCTCCAGCGTCGCGACGGTCCGCGCCACCACGACCTCCTCCTGTGCCTGCGCGTCCACCTCGTGCAGGAGGCCGTGCTCGCGGTAGAAGGCCTCGAGGGGCGCGGTCTGCTCCCCGTACACGGCCAGGCGCCGACGCACGGTGAGCTCCTCGTCGTCGGCGCGCCGCTCCAGGCCCGTGCCGTCCACGTCGCAGATCTTGTCCTGGGCGGGCGGCTTGAACTCCAGGTTGTAGGTTCGCTTGCACAGCGGACAGATCCACCGGTTGGACAGGCGACGCACGGCCATGTCGTCGGAGATCGCGAAATCGAGCACGGCGGTGAGCGGGGTTCCGGCCACCTCCAGCGCGCGCTCGAGCGCGCGGGCCTGCGGCACGGTGCGGGGGAAGCCGTCGAGGATGAAGCCCCCCTGCGCGTCGTCGTGGGCCAGGCGATCCATCACCATCTCCACCACGACGTCGTCGGGGACGTACTCGCCACGGTCCATGAACGCGCGCGCGCGGATCCCCAGCATCGTGCCGTCCTGGACGTGCTCGCGCAGGATGTCGCCCGTGGAGATCTGGGGGATGCCGTAGCGCTCAGCCAGACGCTGCGCCTGCGTCCCCTTCCCCGCGCCCGGAGGGCCGAGCAGCACGAGGCGCATAGCTACTTCAGGAAGCCCTCGTAGTGGCGCATCAGCAGCTGGGACTCGATCTGCTTCATGGTCTCCAGCGCCACGCCGACGGCGATCAGCACGGAGGTGCCGCCGAACGGGAACCGGTTGACGGACCAGTAGGCGAACACGATCGAGGGAACCAGGGCGATGGCCGCGAGGAAGAGGGAACCCGGCAGCGTGATGCGCACCAGGATGTCGTTCAGGTAGGTGGCGGTGGGCGGTCCCGGCCTGATGCCCGGGATGAACCCGCCCTGCTTGCGGATCTGGTCGGCGGTGCGGACCGGGTCGAACTGGATGGCGGTGTAGAAGTAGCTGAAGAACACGATCAGCAGCGTGAGGATCGCCATGTACACGATGCTCTTGGAGTTCACGACGTAGTTGTTGATCATGTTCTGGAACCACGTGGCGTGGTACACGCTCGCGAGCAACGTCGGGAAGTACAGCACCGAGGTCGCGAAGATGATCGGGATCACGCCGGCCTGGTTCACCTTCAGCGGCAGGTAGGTGCTCGTGCCGCCCATCATGCGCCGGCCCACGACGCGCTTGGCGTACTGGATGGGGATCCGCCGCTGGCCCTGATCCATGAACACGACGGCCACGATGATGGCGAGGCCCAGGAAGATGGCGATCACGAAGCGCCCCGTGCTGGTCTGCAGGATCGCGTTGCCCTCGGCCGGCAGCGCGGAGATCACGCTGGTGAAGATCAGGATCGACATGCCGTTGCCCACGCCGCGCTGGGTGATGAGCTCGCCGAGCCACATCACCGTCGCGGTGCCGGCCGTCATCGTGAGGATGATCAGGAGCACGTTGGGGGCCGTGAAGGTGCCCGGGGGGAAGATGTCGGGGATGCCGCTGCGGCCCGAGTGGAAGAGGAACACCAGGCCGGTCGACTGCAGGATCGCCAGCACCACCGTGACGTAGCGCGTGTACTGGTTGATCTTCTTGACGCCCGCCTCGCCCTGGTCCTGGAGGGCCTGCAGCTTGGGGATGACCACCTGCAGCAGCTGCAGGATGATCGACGAGGTGATGTAGGGCATGATCCCCAGCCCGAAGACGGCCATCCGCGAGAGCCCGCCGCCGGAGAACAGGTTCATCATCGACAGGAACCCGCCGGCCCCGGCCGCGTTCACGGCGTTGGTCAACTTGGTGAAGTCGACCACCGGCACCGGCACGTGCGCGCCGAAGCGGTACACGGCGATGATGACCAGGGTGAAGAGGATCTTGTTGCGGAGGTCCGGAACCCGGAACGCGTTGAGGAAGGCTTTCAGCACGGTAGGTAATGGTACCCCGGCTCAGCCAAGAACCTCGGCTCGGCCGCCCGCGGCCTCGATCTTGGCCTTGGCGGCCCCGGAGAACGCGTGCGCCTTCACCGTGAGCGCGTGGTCGAGCTCCCCCCGCGCCAGGATCTTCACGGGCTTGCCCTTGCGGACCAGGCCGTGGGCGTAGAGGGCTTCGGGCGTGACCTCGCCGTCGGCGTAGTACTTGGCGAGCACCTCGACGTTCACCACCGCGTACTCGATGCGGTTCACGTTGGTGAAGCCCTTCAGCTTGGGCACGCGGCGCTGCAGCGGCATCTGCCCACCCTCGAAGCCCACGGGCACGTTCTTGCGCGCCCCGGTGCCCTTGGTGCCGCGGCCCGCGGTCTTCCCGCGCACGCCGGCACGGCCGCGGCCGACCCGCTTCCTGTCCTTCTTGGCGCCCTCGGCGGGCTTCAGGTGATGGAGCTTCATCTCAGGCCTCGACCTCTTCCACGTCCACGAGGTGCTGCACCTTGGCGATCATGCCGCGGATCTCGGGACGGTCCTCCTTGACGACGCTGTCGTTGATGCGATGCAGGCCGAGCCGCCGGACCGTGTCCTTCTGATCCTTCGGGCGGTCGATCACGCTGCGCCGCTGGGTGACCTTGAGCTTCATCGACGGCCTCCCATCGGCGCGCCGCGTCCGCCGCGCGGGTTGGCCGGCGCGTCGCTGTAGACCTCTTCCAGGGCCGCCGTGCGCGCGGCCTGCAGGCGCGTCTCCGCAGCGGCCACCGCCTCCAGCATGGGCTTGGGCGCCACCTCGTGCACGTCGCGCCCGCGCAACGTCGCGACCTGCTGCGGCTTGCGGAGCTGCTTCAGGCCGTTCACGGCCGCCTTCACGATGTTGATCTGGTTGGAGGAGCCCATCGACTTGGACAGGATGTCCTTGATGCCGGCGCACTCGACGAGCGCACGCACCGGACCGCCCGCGATGACCCCGGTTCCGGGGGCCGCCGGCTTCAACAGCACCACGCCGGCACCCTCCTCGCCGATCACCTGGTGCGGGATGGTGGTTCCCATCATCGCGACCTCGAACATCTTCTTGCGCGCCTCCTCGACGCCCTTGGCGATGGCCGAGGGCACCTCCTTGGCCTTGCCGTAGCCGACGCCGACGCGGCCCGCGCCGTCACCCACGACCACCAAGGCGGCGAAGGAGAACCGACGGCCGCCCTTGACGACCTTGGCCACGCGGTTGATCGAGATGACCCGCTCTTCGTACGGGCTCTTGTCTTGCTGGTTCGCGTCGTATCGCCTACTCATGTCAGATCTGAAGTCCTCCCTCGCGGGCACCCTCGGCGAGGGCGGCCACACGGCCGTGGTAGAGGCGGCCGCCGCGGTCGAACACCGCGGACCCGATGCCGGCCTCCTTGGCACGGCTGGCGATGAGCTCGCCCACCGCCTTGGCGCGGGCGATCTTGCCCTCGCCCTTCACCTCGGCGTCCGAGGCGGAGGCCAGGGTCACCGCCTGCACGTCGTCGATCAGCTGCACGTAGATGTGGCGGTTGGAGCGGAACACGGCCAGGCGTGGACGGCTCTGGCTGCCCGCCACCTTCTTGCGCACGCGGGTGTGACGCCGCAGGCGCGCGTCGCGCTTCGTCTTCGCATCCATCAGGCAGCAGCACCCTTCGCGGCCTTGCCCGCCTTCTTGCGGACGTACTCGCCTTCGTAGCGGATCCCCTTGCCCTTGTACGGCTCGGGCTTGCGGATCTTCCGGATCTTGGCGGCGATCTCGCCCACCGCCTGCTTGTCGTTGCCCCGCACCACGATCTGCGTGGGCGTGGGGACCTCGAACTCGATCCCCTCGGGGACCGGCATCACGACCGGGTGCGAGTAGCCGGCCTGCACCTCGAGGTCCTTGCCCTTCATCGCGGCCCGGTAGCCCACGCCGATGATCTGCAGGCGCTTCTCGAACCCCTTGGTGACGCCCTCCACCATGTTCGCGAGCAGCGAGCGTGTGAGCCCGTGGAGGCTGCGGTGGAAGCCCTCGTCGTCGGGACGCTCGACCGTGATCCGGCCGTCGGCGACCTGGATCGTCATGTCGGGGTGCATCGTCTGCGTGAGCGAGCCGCGCGGACCCTTGACGGTCACGGTGTTGTCCGCGGCGATCGATACCTCGACGCCGCTGGGGATCTCGATGGGCTGCTTTCCGATACGACTCATCAGTTCATCACCACACGTGGGCCAGGACTTCGCCGCCGATGCCCTTGCGGGAGGCGTCCTTGTCGGTCATCACGCCCTGCGAGGTCGAGACCAGGGCGACGCCGAGCCCGCCGAGCACGCGGGGCAGGTCGCCGCGGCCGACGTAGACGCGGCTGCCGGGGCTCGAGATCCGCTTGATCCCCGTGATCGTGCGTTGGCGCCCCTTGCCGTACTTCAACCGGATGCGGAACGCGCGGTCGATGCCCTCGCCCTCCGGCTCGTAGCCGCCGATGAACCCCTCGGCGGTCAGGATCTTCAGGATCGCGTCGCCCTGCTTGGACACGGGCGCGATCAGCTCGTCCTTGTAGGCCAGGTTCGCGTTGCGGATCCGCGTGAGCAGGTCCGCCACCGGGTCCGAGACGTTGCTCGAGAACTTCGCCTTGGTCACCATGAGGATTTCGTCACCCCCGGCAGCTCGCCGGCGTGCGCCAGCTCACGGAAGCAGATGCGGCAGAGCAGGAACCGCTTGTACACCGCACGGGGCCGCCCGCACTTCTGGCAGCGCGTGTAGGCGCGCACGCGGAACTTCGGCTGCTTGCGCTGCTTGTTGACCAGTGCCTTCTTCGCCATATGCCTCGTCCTCAGCTCGCCTGGGCGGCCGCGGTCTGCCCCTGAAGGGGGAAGCCGAGCGCCGCCAGCAGGGCGCGTCCTTCGTCGTCGTTCTTCGCGGTGGTCACGATCGTGATGTCCATGCCTCGCACCTTCAGGACCTTGTCGTAGTCGATCTCCGGGAAGATCAGCTGCTCGGTCACGCCCATCGTGTAGTTCCCATGGCCGTCGAACGCCTCCGGATCCATCCCGCGGAAGTCCCGGATCCGGGGGAGCGCCAGCGTGACGAGCCGGTCGTAGAACTCCCACATCCGGTTGCCCCGCAGGGTGACCTTGGCGCCGATGGGCATGCCCTCGCGGAGCTTGAACCCGGCGATCGACTTGCGCGCCTTGGTCACCACCGGCTTCTGCCCGGTGATGGTGGTGAGGTCCTCCAGGGCGGCATCCAGCATACGACCGTCCTTCACGGCGTCACCCACGCCCATGTTCACCACGATCTTGTCCAGGCGCGGCACCTGCATCACGTTGTCCAGGCCCAGCTCGTCCACGAGCCGCGCCACGACCTCGTCGCGGTAGCGCTCCTTCAGCCGCGGGATGTACTCGCTCACAGTTCCGCCTCGCACTTCCTGCAGATCCGCACCTTGGTGTCGCCGTCGATGCGGTAGCCCACGCGCGTGGCCTGCCCGCAGCTCTTGCAGACGATGGCCACGTTGGAGATGTCGATGTACATCTCCACGTCGATGATCCCGCCCTGCGCCACGGCCTGCGTGCTGCCGCTGGCCCGACCCGACGCGCGCTGATGCTTCTTGGCCATCGCCACGCCGTCGACCATCACGCGCGCGCGGCTCGGGTCGACCCGGACCACGCGCCCTTCCTTGCCGCGGTCCTTGCCCTGCAGCACGCGGACGGTGTCGTCCTTCTTGATGTTCACACCAGGCATCGTCAGAGCACCTCCGGCGCGAGCGAGATGATCTTCATGAACTTCTTCTCGCGCAGCTCCCGCGCGACCGGCCCGAAGATGCGGGTGCCGCGCGGGTTCTTCTGTTCGTTGATGATCACGACGGCGTTGTCGTCGAAGCGGATGTACGAGCCGTCCGGGCGCCGACGCTCCTTCGCGGTGCGCACCACGACGGCGCGCACGACCTCGCCCTTCTTCACGGCGCCGCCCGGCAGGGCGTCCTTCACGGTGCCCACGATGACGTCGCCGACGCCCGCGTAGCGGCGGGCGGAGCCGCCGAGCACGCGGATGCACAGGACCTCTTTGGCCCCCGTGTTGTCCGCGACCTTGCACCGGGTTTCCTGCTGGATCACTTCGCTCGCTCCACGATCTCGACGACGCGCCAGCGCTTCGACTTGGACACGGGGCGCGTCTCCATCACGCGGACGGTGTCGCCCACGTGCGCGTCGTTGGCCTCGTCGTGCGCGGCGAGCTTGGACGACCGGCGCACCGTCTTGTTGTAGAGGCTGTGCCGGACCTGGCGGTCGATGCGGACCACCACGGTCTTGTCCATCTTGTCCGAGACGACCACGCCGGTGCGCACCTTGCGGGCGCCGCGCTCGGCGGTCGTGGTGTTCTGCTCGTCGCTCACTGCTCCTCCTCGGTCGCCGCCGCGAGGGCGTCGAGCTCGATCTCGAGCTCGCGCTCCCGCAGGACGGTGGCGATCCGCGCCACCTGGTGGCGCACCTGCTTCAGGCGTGCGGGGTTGTCGAGCTGGCCCGTCGCCAGCTGGAAGCGCAGGTTGAAGAGCTCCTCCTTGGCGCCGTCGATCTGCGCCAGGAGCTCCTCGTCCGGCAGCGCCCGCAGCTCCGCGGTCTCACTCGCCATACGTCAGTCCCCCACCCTGCTGATGAACTTGGTCTTGATGGGCAGCTTGTGCTGCGCCCGCTTCATGGCCTCGCGCGCGAGCGGCTCGGGCACGCCGGCCAGCTCGAACATCACGCGGCCCGGCTTCACGACGGCCACCCAGCCCTCGGGGTTGCCCTTGCCGGAGCCCATCCGGGTCTCGGCGGGCTTCTTGGTCACCGACTTGTCCGGGAAGATGTTGATCCAGACCTTGCCGCCGCGGCGGATGTGGCGCGTGATGGCCACGCGCGCCGCCTCGATCTGCCGGTTGGTGATCCACGCGGGCTCCATGGCCACGAGGCCGTAGTCGCCGAAGTTGATCTCCGTGCCGCCCTTGGCCATGCCGCGCCGATGTCCACGGTGCACCTTGCGGTGCTTCACCTTCTTGGGTGCGAGCATCAGGCGTCACCACCCTCGGGCGTCTCCGCCGGGGTCTCGGGGGCGGCGGCCACGGCCACCGGCTCCGGCGCGGTCTCCGCGGGCGTCGGCGCGTCGGCGGAGGCCATCGGCTCGGCGGCCTCGGCGGCCTCCTCGTTGCCCCCGCGCCCGGTCGTCTCGACCTGCTGCGCGGTGGCGTGGGCGCGCGCCAGGGCGCGCTCGGTGTCCTGCTCGCGCCGCGGCACCTCGTCGCCGTGATAGACCCAGACCTTCACGCCGATGGCGCCGAAGGTGGTGCGGGCCTCGGCGGTGCCGAAGTCGACCTTGGCGCGCAGGGTGTGCAGCGGCACGCGTCCCTCGCGGTACCACTCCTTGCGGCCCATCTCCGCGCCGCCCAGGCGGCCGGCGCACGCGACGCGGACGCCGAGCGCGCCCGAGCGCATGGCGGTCTGGACCGCGCGGCGCATCGCACGGCGGAACGCGACGCGGCCGGCCAGCTGCTCCGCCACGCCCTGGGCGAGCAGCGCGGCGTCCGTCTCCGGGCGCGACTCGCTGGCCGCCTGGTTCATGTCCTCGACCTTCACGTCGACGCGCTTCTTCGTGTAGCGCTCGATGTCCTTGCGCAGGCGGTCCACCTCGGCGCCCTTGCGGCCGATCACGATGCCCGGGCGCGCCGTGCGGATGAAGACCCAGATCTGATCGCCCTTGCGCTCGATGTCGATGCTGGAGATGCCCGCGCGGTTCAGCCGGGTGCGGATGTGCTTGCGGATCCAGACGTCCTCGTGGAGCTGGGGCGCGTACTCGCGCTTGCCGGCGTACCAGTTGGACTTCCAGGGGTAGATGACCCCCAGCCGGAACCCGTACGGGTTGACCTTGTGACCCACTAGCCTTCATCTCCCATCGTCTGCACCACGACCGTCACGTGCGAGGTGCGCTTGCGCACCCGCGTGGCGCGGCCGTACGCGCGCGGGCGGTACCGCCTCAGCGTCGGGCCCTCGTCGACCCACGCGCGCGAGATCCACAGGTTGTCGGACACCACGCCGGGCTTCTGCTCGGCGTTGGCGATGGCCGAGTTCAGCAGCTTCTCGAGGTCGTGCGACGCGCCCAGCGGCGAGAACCGCAGGATGCGCCGCGCCTCCTCGACGTGCTGGCCGCGGATCAGGTCCACCGCGCGCCGCATCTTGCGGGGCGTCGTGCGGACGTACTTCATGGTGGCTCGGGACTCCATCCGCCTACCTCACTCCGGTCCTTCGCTCGTCCCGAGAGTGCGAGCGGAACGTACGGGTGGGGGCGAACTCGCCGAGCTTGTGCCCGACCATCGACTCGGAGATGAACACCGGCACGTGCTTGCGGCCGTCGTGCACCGCGATGGTGTGCCCGAGCATCTCCGGCACGATCGTGGAGCGGCGCGACCAGGTCTTCACGACCCGCTTGTCGCCCTTCTTGTTCATCTCGTCGATCTTGACCATCAGGTGGTCGTCGACGAACGGACCCTTCTTCACGGACCTCGGCATGGCTCAGCCCCGACCCTTCCCACGGCGACGGACGATGTACTTGCTCGACGCCTTGTTCTTCTTGCGTGTACGGCCTTCCTTCTGACCCCACGGCGAGGACGGGTGCCGCCCACCGGAGGATTTGCCCTCGCCGCCGCCCAGCGGGTGGTCGACGGGGTTCATCGCCACGCCACGCACGGTCGGACGCTTGTTCTTCCAGCGCGCGCGGCCGGCCTTCCCGAGGGAGATCAGCTCGTGCTCCGGGTTGCCCACCACGCCCACCGTGCCCTTGCACGTGGCCGGGATCAGGCGCATCTCGCCCGATGGCAGACGCAGCGTCGCCATCGAGCCCTCCTTGGCCATCAGCTGCACGCTGGTCCCCGCGGAGCGAGCCAGCTTGGCGCCGGCGCCCGGCTTCAGCTCGATCGCGTGGATCACGGTCCCCACCGGGATGTTGCGCAGCGGCAGCGCGTTGCCGGGACGGATCTCGGCATCGGCGCCCGACATCAGCGTGTCGCCCTGCTGCACGCCCTGCGGCGCCAGGATGTACCGCTTCTCGCCGTCGGCGTAGTGCAACAGCGCGATGCGCGCGCTCCGGTTGGGGTCGTACTCGATGTGCGCGACCTTCGCCGGCACGCCGTCCTTGTTCCGCTTGAAGTCCACGAGCCGGTAGCGGTTCTTGTTGCCGCCGCCGTGGTGGCGCGCGGTGATCCGCCCGTGGACGTTGCGCCCGGCCTTGTTGCGGCCCTTGACCACCAGCGACTTCTCGGGTGTCGACCGCGTGATCTCCTCGAACGTGGACACGCTCGCGCCGCGGCGCCCGGGGGTCGTCGGCTTGTACTTACGAACGCCCATGATCCCTACTTCCCGCTCTCGAAGATCTCGATGGCATCGCCGGGCGCGAGCGTCACGATCGCGCGCTTCTCGTCGGCCCGCTTGCCCTTGGTGTAGCCACGCCGCTTCACCTTGCCGCGGCGGTTGAGGGTGTTCACCGAGATCACCTGCACGTCCCAGATGGCCTGCACGGCCTCCTTGATCTCGGTCTTGTTCGCACGCGGGTCCACCAGGAACGTGTAGCTCCCGGCCTCGAGTCCGGCGTAGGACTTCTCGGAGACGACGGGGCGGATGATCACGTCACGCGCGGACTTCACGACGCCACCTCCTCGTCCCGGCCGGGCCGCTCGAGGGCGTCGAGCGCGGCGGCCGTGAACAGCACGCGATCGGCGCGCAGCAGGTCGTAGGTGCCCAGGCCGCCCGCGTACGCGACGCGCACGCGGCGGAGGTTCCGGAACGACTTCTCCGCGGCGCCGTCGTCCGTCGGCTCGGGCAGGACCACGAGGATCTTCCCGTCGAGCTCGAGGGCGTCGAGCAGCTCGACGGCCGCCTTGGTGCGCGGCTCCTCGAAACCGAGGTCGGCGACCACGGCGACCTTGCCGCTCGACAGGGCGTCGGTGAGCGCCGAGCGCAGCGCGCCCTTGCGCATCTTCTTGTTCACGCGGAGCTCGTGGTCGTGGGGCTGCGGGCCGTGAGCCACGCCGCCGCCGACCCACTGGGGCGAGCGGATCGAGCCCTGGCGCGCGCGGCCGGTGCCCTTCTGACGCCAGGGCTTCTTGCCGCCGCCGCGCACCTCGCCGCGCGTCTTGGTGCTGTGCGTGCCCGCGCGGATCCCCGCGAGACCCGCCAGGACCACCTGATGCATCAGCGGCACG
Organism: uncultured Actinomycetes bacterium; assembly: GCA_963810945.1. GTDB lineage: Bacteria > Actinomycetota > UBA4738 > UBA4738 > HRBIN12 > JAOUEA01. The sequence continues at coordinate 28,515 of CAWEPI010000004.1, read as the reverse complement.
CTCACCTTCGCCTCGAACAGCTCGGCGGACAGATCGCGGCTCCCGGCCTTCTTGCCGGACGCGTCGAGGATGTCGATGCTCGCCATGCTCACGCCCCCTTCGTCGCCGGTGTCTTGACGGCCGAGCGCACCATCACGAGCCCGCCGTTGGGGCCGGGCACCGCGCCCTTGACGAGCAGCAGGTTGCGCTCGGGGTCGGCCTGGACCACCTCGAGGTTCAGGACGGTCACGCGCTGGTTGCCGTGCTGGCCGGCCATCCGCATGCCCTTGAAGACGCGGCTGGGCGTCGCGCAGGCCCCGATGGCGCCCGGCGCACGATGCTTCTTGTGCACGCCGTGGCTCCCCTTCAGACCGGCGAACCCGTGGCGCTTCATGACGCCGCTGAAGCCCTTGCCCTTGGAGACCCCCACCACGTCGACCATGTCGCCCGCGGCGAAGATGTCCGCCTTGAGCTCCTGGCCGGCCGTGTAGTCGGCGGCATCCTCGGTGCGGAGCTCCACGAGGTGGCGGCGGGGCTCCTCCACGCCGGCCTTCTCGTAGTGGCCCGCCATGGGCTTGCTGACATCGCGCGGACGCGTCTCGCCGTAGGCGAGCTGGACGGCGGCGTAGCCGTCGTCTCCCTCGGGCGACTTGATCTGCGCGACGACGCAGGGCCCGGCCTGGATCACCGTGACCGGGATGGCCCGCGTGTCGTCGAAGATCTGGGTCATGCCCAGCTTCTGTCCCAAGATGCCCTTCACGTCCATGTCCTTCGTCAGAGCTTGATCTCGATGTCGACCCCGGCCGACAGGTTCAGGCGCTGGAGCTCCTGCACCGTCTTGGACGTGGCGTCCACGATGTCGATCAGCCGTTTGTGCGTGAGCATCTGGAAGTGCTCGCGCGAGTCCTTGTACTTGTGCGGGGAGCGGATCACCGTGTAGATGGAGCGCTCGGTCGGCAGCGGCACCGGTCCCACGACCTTGGCGCCGGTACGCGTGACGTGCTCGACGATGTCGCGCGCGGCCACGTCCAGCATCCGGTGGTCGTACGCCCGGAGCTTGATGCGGATCTTCGGTCCTGCCATCGAACGCCTTCTCTCTCTCCGGCTCTCGCTCGGTCCGCCTACTTGATGATCTCGGTGACGCGGCCGGCGCCCACGGTGCGACCACCTTCGCGGATCGCGAAGCGGAGGCCGTCCTCCATCGCGATGGGGGCGATCATCTCGACCGTCATCTCGACGTTGTCGCCGGGCATGACCATCTCGACGCCCTCGGGGAGGTTCGCCGTGCCGGTCACGTCCGTGGTGCGGAAGTAGAACTGCGGGCGGTAGCCGTTGAAGAACGGGGTGTGACGCCCGCCCTCCTCCTTGCTGAGGATGTACACCTGGGCCTTGAAGTCGGTGTGCGGCGTGATGCTGCCCGGCTTGGCCAGCACCTGCCCCCGCTCCACGTCGTCCTTGTCGACGCCGCGCAGCAGGATCCCGACGTTGTCGCCGGCCTGGACCTCGTCCAGCAGCTTGCGGAACATCTCGAGGTCGGTGGCCGTGGTCTTGGAGGTGTCCTTGATCCCGACGATCTCGACCTCCTCCATCTTCTTCAGCACGCCCTGCTCCACGCGCCCGGTCACGACGGTGCCGCGGCCGGTGATGGAGAAGACGTCCTCGATGGGCATCAGGAACGGCTTGTCGGTGTCGCGCACGGGCTCCTGGATGTAGGTGTCGCAGGCCTCCATGAGCTCGTCGATCTTGGCGACCCAGGCCTCGTCACCCTCCAGCGCCTTCAGCGCGGAGACCTGGATGACCGGGGTGTCGTCGCCGGGGAACTCGTAGGAGCTGAGCAGCTCGCGCACCTCGAGCTCCACGAGCTCGAGCAGCTCGGGGTCGTCCACCATGTCGCACTTGTTGAGCGCGACCACGATGTAGGGCACGCCGACCTGGCGGGCGAGCAGCACGTGCTCCCGCGTCTGGGGCATGGGGCCGTCCGCGGCCGAGACCACGAGGATCGCGCCGTCGATCTGCGCGGCGCCGGTGATCATGTTCTTCACGTAGTCGGCGTGGCCCGGCATGTCGACGTGGGCGTAGTGACGGTTCTCCGTCTGGTACTCCACGTGCGCGATGGCGATCGTGATGCCGCGCTCGCGCTCCTCGGGAGCCTTGTCGATCTGGTCGAAGGGCGTGTAGTCGGCGAGACCCTTCTCGGCCTGCCGCTTCGTGATGGCGGCGGTCAGCGTGGTCTTGCCGTGGTCGATGTGGCCCATCGTGCCGATGTTCACGTGCGGCTTCGTCCGCTCGAACTTCTGCTTGCCCATCAGTCGGTTCCTTCCCTTCCCTACTTACTCGCCCGTGACCCTGGCGACGATCTCCTTGGCGATCTGTGCCGGGACCTCGTTGTACGCGTGGAGCTGCATGGGGCTGTGCGCGGCACGGCCCTGGGTGCGTGAGCGGAGGTCCGTCGCGTAGCCGAAGAGCTCGGCCAGCGGCACGACCACGCGGACGACCTTCTGTCCGCTGCGCTCGTCGATGTTCTCGATGCGGCCGCGGCGCGCGGTGACCTCGCCCATCACGTCGCCGAGGAACTCCTCCGGCGAGGTGACCTCGAACTCCATGACGGGCTCGAGCAGGACCGGGTCGGCCTTGCGCGCGGCGTCCTTCACGCACATCGACCCCGCGATCTTGAACGCCATCTCGGAGGAGTCGACCTCGTGGTAGGAGCCGTCGACGAGCGTGGCGCGCACGTCCACCATGGGGTAGCCGGCCAGGATGCCGTTGTCGAGCGCCTCCTGGATGCCCTGGTCCACGGCGGGGATGTACTCGCGCGGGATCTTGCCGCCGACGATCTTGTTGATGAACTCGTAGCCGCCGCCGGGTCCTGTGGGCTCGAGGTCCAGCACGACGTGGCCGAACTGGCCCTTGCCGCCCGTCTGGCGCACGAAGCGGGCCTCGACCTTGTGGACCTCCTTGCGGATCGTCTCGCGGTAGGCCACCTGCGGCTTGCCGACGTTGGCGTCCACCGAGAACTCGCGCTTCAGGCGGTCCACGATGATGTCGAGGTGCAGCTCGCCCATCCCGGAGATCACCGTCTGCCCGGTCTCATCGTCGAACTTCACGACGAAGGTGGGGTCCTCGTCCGAGAGCTTCGCGAGCCCGGCGCCCAGCTTGTCCTGGTCGGCCTTGGTCTTGGGCTCCACCGCCACCGAGATGACGGGCGTCGGGAAGCTGATGGACTCCAGCACGACCGGCTTGTCCGGGTCGCAGATCGTGTCGCCCGTGGTGGAGTGCTTCAGGCCCACGACGGCCACGATGTCGCCCGTGTACGCCGCCTCGAGGTCCTCGCGGTGGTTCGCGTGCATCTGCAGCACGCGCCCGATGCGCTCCTTGCGGTCCTTCGTGCTGTTCAGCACGTGGGAGCCGGCGTGCAGGATGCCCGAATACACCCGCAGGTAGGTGAGGCGCCCGACGTAGGCGTCGGACATGATCTTGAACGCCAGCGCGGAGAAGGGCTGTCCGTCGTCGGGCTCGCGCTCGACGTGCTCGATCCTCCTTCTCGGGGAGGTGGCCCTCGACCGGCGGCACGTCCAGCGGCGACGGGAGGAAGTGCACCACGGCGTCGAGCACGAGCTGCACGCCCTTGTTCTTGAACGCGGATCCGCAGAGCACCGGCACGCCCTCGTTCGCCAGGGTGGCCTGGCGGATGGCCCGGCGCATCTCCTCGACGGTGGGCTCCTCCTCGTGGATGAACTTCTCCATGAGCGCCTCGTCGTGGTCGGCGAGCTTCTCGAAGAGCTCGCGGCGCCCGGCCTCGGCCGCCTCGCGGTACTCCTCGGGGATGTCCGTGTCCTTCCAGTCCTCCCCCATCTCGCCTTCCCAGTAGTGGCCCTTCATCTCCACGAGGTCGATGACCCCGTGGAGCTCGGACTCGGTGCCCCAGGGGAGCTGGAGGACGAGCGGGTTGGCGCCGAGGCGGTCGACGATCATGCCGACGGTGCGCTCGAAGTCGGCGCCCGTGCGGTCCATCTTGTTGACGAAGCAGATGCGGGGGACGTGGTAGCGGTCCGCCTGGCGCCACACCGTCTCGGACTGCGGCTCGACGCCGGCGACGGCGTCGAAGACGGCGACGGCGCCGTCGAGCACGCGCAGGGAGCGTTCCACCTCGACCGTGAAGTCGACGTGGCCGGGCGTGTCGATGATGTTGATCCAGTGGCCCTTCCACTGGCAGGTGGTGGCGGCCGACGTGATCGTGATCCCGCGCTCGCGCTCCTGGGCCATCCAGTCCATCTGGGCCGTGCCCTCGTGGACCTCGCCGATCTTGTACGCCTTGCCGGTGTAGTAGAGGATGCGCTCGGTCGTCGTCGTCTTACCGGCATCGATGTGCGCCATGATGCCGATGTTGCGCGTGCGCGCGAGGGGGTATTCGCGGATGTTGAGCCGCTTCCCCTTCTTGACGTCCTGCTCTGTCGCTGCCACGTGCATCTTCTCCGCGGGGCTCGCCATCTAGGCTCGCCCCCTGTCAGCGGAAACCCGGCCGCGAGGCCGGGTCCGGTACGACTCCTCTTCCATCACCAGCGGTAGTGCGCGAAGGCCTTGTTGGCCTCGGCCATCTTGTGCATGTCCTCGCGGCGCTTCACGGATACGCCGGTCCCGTTGGCGGCGTCCATGATCTCGGCCACCAGGCGGTCGGCCATCGAGTTCTCCTTGCGCTGGCGGCTGTAGTTCACGAGCCAACGGAGCGCGAGGGTCGTGCCGCGCTGCGGCTTCACCTCGATCGGCACCTGGTAGGACGCGCCGCCGACGCGCCGGGACTTGACCTCGAGCATGGGACGCACGTTGTCGACCGCCCGCTTGAGGGTGATCACCGGGTCGTTGGCGGTGCGCTCCGAGATGACCTCGAGCGCCTTGTAGACCGTGCGCTCGGCGACGGTCTTCTTCCCGTCGAGCAGCACCTTGTTGATGAGCTGCGTGACGAGGGGGTTCTGATACACGGGGTCCGGGAAGACCTCGCGGCGTACGGCAGGCCCCTTGCGCGGCATGCTTACTCGCCGCCCTTCTTGGCGCCGTAGCGCGAGCGTGCCTGCTTGCGGTCCTTGACGCCCGCGGTGTCCAGCGTGCCGCGGACGATCTTGTAGCGCACACCCGGCAGGTCCTTCACGCGGCCGCCGCGCACCAGGACGATGGAGTGCTCCTGGAGGTTGTGGCCCACGCCCGGGATGTAGCAGGTGACCTCGATGCCGGAGGTGAGCCGCACGCGCGCGACCTTGCGCAGCGCCGAGTTCGGCTTCTTGGGGGTCATGGTGTAGACACGCGTGCAGACGCCGCGCCGCTGCGGGGAACCCTTCAGCGCGGGAGCCTTCGTCTTCTCTTTGCGGGCCTCGCGGCCCTGGCGCACAAGTTGCTCGATCGTAGGCATAGCTCTCTCGTCTGCACTCTTCCGTTGTCAAACACCGGGGCACGGCTCGCGCGAACGCGGGGGCGTACCCGTGGACCGGAACCGTCGGGGCACGCGGAGCACCGTCTGCCCGTTCGGATCCCACTCCGGAACCGGAGTCGAACGCGCCCGGAGGCCCACCGAACCGGGGCGCGACCGATAAAGCTACAGGTCGCACGCTCGGAGCGTCAACCGGCGCGGGGTGCCTTCGGCGTGAGGTGCCCGTCCCGCGATCCGGTCTCCCGGACGCACCCCCAGATGATACCGGAACCGGGGCCGCGCCGGCCCTCGGAGAGCGGGCCGAGCCCCTTGCGGGCGAGGGCGTCAGCACCCATGCGGGCTAGGGGGTTGTGCCGATGCGACAAACCCGAGGACTAGGCATATAGTCCCAGGGCTGACCGGGGCCCCCCGCGTCGTTCGTTCGCGGACCTCGAGCCCGGTCGGGGAAGGAGCAGGGCACATGAGGGTCCGATCCTTGACCCGCCCCGCCATCGGCCTGTTGGCGACGTTCGCCGTCGTCGCCACGCTGGTGTCGGGAGCGGGAGCATCGTCGGCGACGAAACGAGTATCCGGAGCGCCACGCTGGGCCACGCGGTCCAACTTCGTGCGCCGGGCCCGCGCAGGCTCGGAGATCGACATCGCCGTCGTCCTCGGCTGGCGTGATCCGGCAGGCGTCGCCTCGTTCGCGGCCGCCGTGTCCGATCCGCGCAGCGCCTCGTACGGCAAGTACCTGAGCGCCGAGCAGTTCCGCGCCCGCTTCTCCCAGTCCGACGCCGCGGTCGCATCCGTCAGCTCGTGGCTGCGGAGCACCGGCCTGCAGGTCGGGACCGTGCCGGCGAACCACCTCTTCGTTGGGGCCCGGGGCACCGTGGCCCAGGTCGAGAAGGCGTTCGGCGTCCAGCTGAACATGTACCGCACCGCGGGACGCGTGATGCGCGCCCCCGACGCCGACCCCCAGGTGCCGGCCTCCATCGCCGGCGTCGTCCAGGGCGTCATCGGGCTCGCGAGCACGCGCGTGCAGCACTCCGGTCCCTCCGCGCCGCCCGCCCCCGCCTTCGTGCAGGGCAAGCCGTGCTCGGAGTTCTGGGGTCAGAAGACCGCCAAGAGCCTGCCCAAGGCGTACGGGCACAAGCAGCCCTACACGCCGTGTGGCTACGCGCCCAAGCAGGTCCGCGGCGCCTACGGCCTCGCCCCGGTGATCAACTCCGGGACCGACGGCTCCGGCGTCACGGTCGCGGTGATCGACGCGTTCAACTCGCCGACGATCCGCAAGGACCTCACGATCTACTCGCAGCGGCACGGGCTCCCCAAGCCCAAGCTCAAGCAGTACAACGTGAAGCCGCTGCCCGGCGACATCGAGAACAAGCAGGGCTGGTACGGCGAAGAGACCCTCGACCTGGATGCGATCCACGGGATGGCTCCTGGAGCCAAGCTCGTCTACGCGGGCGCCAAGGACAACTCGGACCTCAACATCCTCGAGCGGGTCGTCTACGTGATCGACAACCACCTGGCCTCGATCGTGAACAACTCCTACGGCAACGCGGGCGAGGCGCTGCCCGCCGCAGAGATCAAGGCCGAGGAGGCCGCGTACCAGCAGGCCATCGCCGAAGGGATCGGGTTCTACTTCTCCTCCGGTGACTGCGGTGACAATCTGGACCCGCAGGGCCTGTGCGGCGGCACCGGCGCGCGCGAGACCGACTACCCGGCGTCGAGCCCGAACGTGACCGCCGTCGGCGGCACGAGCCTGGCCGTGAGCAAGAGCAACGGCTACCTGTTCGAGACGGGCTGGGGCACCGGCTTCTCCCCGCTCGGACCGAGCGGCCAGCACTGGAACCCGAAGCCTCCGGGCCTCTACCTCTACGGCGCCGGCGGCGGCACCAGCAAGCGGTTCGCCGAGCCCGCGTACCAGCAGGGCGTCGTCCCGACGTCGCTGTCCGGGTACTGGGGCAAGTCGAACCGGGTCGTGCCGGACTTCGCCGCGGACGGTGACCCCAACACGGGGTACCTCGTGGGGCAGACCCAGACCTTCCCGAACGGGAAGGTGCGCTACAGCGAGTACCGCCTCGGCGGCACCAGCCTGTCCTCCCCGCTCGTGGCGGGGATCATGGCGCTGGCGAACCAGTACGTGGGGCACGACCTCGGGTTCGTGAACCCGCTGCTGTACTCGCTCGACGCGAGCGCGTTCCGCGACATCGTGGACCCGAGCTCGACCGTGGCCGTCGCACGCACGAACTACGCGAACGGCGTCAACGCGGCCGGCGGACTCACGTACTCGCTGCGCACGATGAACCAGACGGGCACGCTGCACACCATCCCCGGTTACGACGACGTCACCGGGCGCGGCACCCCGAACGGCTGGGACTTCCTGAAGGCCCTGGCTGGGAAGTAGGAGCAGGTCGCAGCACGTAGTGCGAAGGGCGCCCCGCGAAGCGGGGCGCCCTTCGCGTATCCGGTAGCGTCACACCCCGTGGAGGACATGCAGCAGATCGCGGTCGCCGCCGCGCTCCGCGGCGGGGAGGTCGTGCGGGAGGGGGCCGCGGGCCGCGGCGCGGCCCCGCTCGACAAGGGCCTCCCCGGCGACTACGTCACCGCGATCGACGTCGCCAGCGAGGAGGCGATCCGCACCCTGCTCGCGGAGGCCACCCCCGACATCCCGGTGGTGGGCGAGGAGGAGGGCGGCGCGGACGCGCCCCGCTACTGGCTGGTCGATCCGCTCGACGGCACCACGAACTTCCTCCACGGCTTCCCCGCCGTCGGCGTCTCCGTCGCCCTCGTGGAAGGGGGCCGCCCGACGGCCGGCTGCGTCCACGCGCCCTTCCTCGACCAGACCTTCGCGGCCGCACGCGGCGCTGGAGCCTGGTCGATCGCCCCCGACGGGGGCCGCGCGCGCCTCGGGGTCAGCGAACGCTCCGTCGGGCGCGCGGTCGTGGCCACCGGCTTCCCCTTCCGCCGCAAGGACCTCCTCCCCCGCTACCTCCGCATGTTCGGCGCCGCCCTCCGCACCTTCGAGGACCTCCGCCGCCCCGGCGCCGCCGCCCTCGACCTCGCCTGGGTCGCCGCCGGCGTCTTCGACGGATTCTTCGAGCTCGCCCTCGCCCCCTGGGACGTCGCCGCCGGCGGCCTCCTGATCGAAGAAGCCGGCGGCCTCGCAACCGACTGGACCGGCCACCCCGACTACCTCCCCGGCACGATCCTCGCCGGCCCCCTCCGCGATCCACGCCGAACTCCTCACCCTCGCCGCCGCCACCGGATGAGGCCCGCGCACCGGAGCCGTCACGCGTGGCCGCTCGGGGGGAGGCACGTCGTCGTCCTCCTGGCATCCGCGATCCTGGCCGGCTGCTCGCACCCGACGAACGATCAAGGACCACTGGTGGCGAACGATCCGTCATCCGCCTACGGCGGCGGCTTCCTCGTGGATGTCGGTGCGCCCTATTCCTTCTCCGACGTGCAGTTGGGGAACAGCGGAGACGAGCCCCTGTTCGTCGACGGCGTGGATCTGATCGACCCCCGGGGCATCAGCATCGTCGGCATCCGGATCGGCACCGTGCGCACGCGCGACTACCCGTCCGGCGCGAACGGATTCCCTCCGGCGTCCTTCCACTTCCCGATGGCCGCCCCGACGGACGTACCGATCCCTCCGAAGGGAGCGTTCGACCAACCGCACATGCTCCTCGTCATCGGACTGTCCGCACAACGCCCCGGGATCTCCAGCGCCACGGGGTTCTCGATCGCCTACCACACCGCATCCGGCGATCGTTTCACCCAAACGATCCGCTACTCGATAGCCTTCTGTGCCCCCAAGGCCCACTGGGAAGGACAACCCTTCAAAGACCGATGCCTGGCCCCCACCCCGGTCTCCCCTCCCTCGACCTGACCAGGTCGATCAGCCCGGTCACGCTGCGGGGAACGCATACGACGGCGGCCCGGTCAGATGCGGGAAAGGGCCCTTCGTGGAGCGACGCCACGCGACTACTCCCCTCCCGGGGCGATCCCACGCACGATCGCTAAGCCGCCTCCCGACAACCTTCGAAGCATCACCTGCGAGAGACCGGCTCCGTACAGGAACGAGCCAAGCTCGACGGATCGGTAGAGCCTCACATGCCCCGGCTCGAACCGGCGGAGCAACCGATCCGCGAAGCGGGCCGACGCGAGATCAGCACACGCATCGCCGATCACGAGGTGACCACCCGGAGCGAGTACACGAGCCATCTCACGCACGGCTTGAAGCGGATCGGGGTAGTGATGGAAGGAGTTGGAGCAGAGCACGGCTGTGAACTCCCGATCGCCGAACGGAAGCCCCTCCGCATCGGCGACCTCGAATCGCACGTTCTCGATGCCCGCCGCGAGGTCGACCGCTTGATGGATCATCTCGGGTGAGAGATCGATGCCGACGACCGAGGCCGCCACGGCGGCGGCCGCTCTCGATGCCGCGCCCGTTCCGCAACCGACGTCGAGTAACCGATCCTCGGTGGTGAGTTCGAGCGCGGCGAGCGAGTCGCGCTGAACGGGATCGCGCCACCGGGATGTGAACCCTGACTCATAGCTTCCGGCCCGGCGGTCGAACCAGCGTCTGGTTGATGCCTTCGTTGAGTCCACCCGGCGAGTGTATGCGCCGAGCGACATCAGGGACCTCCCGGCATCCGCACATCATCACGCCGAGGAGCCGTCAAGTCAGCGACCCCTGACCCCGGTCATTCGCGCATGACGACGCGCAGCCCGACGCCGTCAAGCAGCCCGTCGCCCCCGATCAACAGCCCCGGCAACGCCGACAACGACGCACGGAACCCGCACGACGCTCACCGTCCCCATCGATCCGTTACGAGGCCGCCGAGCCGCACGGACGGCGCAGGACGGCAGCGCTCCGGGGATCCGCGAAGGGGAACATCTGGACCGAGCGAAGCGCGCCCGCAGGGCCGCGCGCGAGCGAGGGAAGCGTTCCCCGCAGCGGACCCCCGGGGCGCACCCCGCCACGCGCCAGCCCGTGCTCACGAAGACCCCCGAACACGACGAAGGCCGGGGACCGAACGAACGGTCCCCGGCCTCCCGCCGATCGGGTGCATAGCGGCCGTAGCTACTCGTCGGACGACCCGCCGGAGCCGCCGAGCATCGCCTCGGCCTGCTCCCGGGTGAGCCCCACGAGGGCGGGCTCCCCGGTGCTCTCCGAGACGGCCTCGGCCAGCTCGCGCTGGCGTGCGAGCCAGTACTCGGGGATGGCCTCCGGCTTGATCTTCACCGCGACGTTGCGGTAGCGGCTCATGCCGGTGCCGGCCGGGATCAGCTTGCCGATGATCACGTTCTCCTTCAGGCCGAGCAGCGGGTCCGACTTGGCCGAGATGGCCGCGTCGGTGAGCACCCGCGTGGTCTCCTGGAAGGAGGCCGCCGAGAGCCACGAGTCCGTGGCGAGCGACGCCTTGGTGATCCCGAGGAGGATCGGCCGGGCGCTCGCCGGCGCGCCGCCGCCCTCCACGACCTCGGCGTTCTTCTCCTCGAAGGCACGGCGCGCCACCATGTCGCCCGGCAGGAACTCGGTGTCCCCCGGCTCGATGATGTGCACCTTGCGCAGCATCTGGCGCGCGATCAGCTCGATGTGCTTGTCGTGGATCGTCACGCCCTGGGAGCGGTACACCTGCTGGACCTCGTCCACCAGGTGCTGCTGCAGGGCCAGGACGCCCTCGACGCGCAGCTTCTCGTGCGGGTTCACGGAACCCTCGGTGAGCTGCTGGCCCACCTCCACGGCGTCGCCGTCGGAGACGGTGAGGCGCGCCCGGTAGGACACCGGGTACTCCACCTCGTCGCCCGAGTCGTCGGTGACGCGGATCCGGCGCACGTGCTTCTCGTCGTCGTCCTCGATCGTCACCGTGCCGCTCAGCTCGGTGATCTGCGCCTCGCCCTTGGGCTTGCGCGCCTCGAACAGCTCCACGACGCGGGGCAGACCGTGCGTGATGTCCTCGCCGGCCACGCCTCCCGTGTGGAACGTCCGCATCGTGAGCTGCGTGCCGGGCTCGCCGATCGACTGGGCGGCGATGATGCCCACCGCCTCGCCGATGTCGACCATGCGGCCGGACGCGAGCGAGCGTCCGTAGCACACGGCGCAGACGCCGTGCTCGGCCTCACAGGTGGTGACCGAGCGGACCTGCACCACGTCGACGCCGGACTCGACCACGGCGGCCGTGTTCTCGTCGTTCAGCTCGTCGCCCTTCAGCGCGATCTTCTTGCTCCCGACCTTCACGTCCTCGGCCAGCACGCGGCCGAACAGCGACGTGTCGATGTGGGCGCTCGGCACGACCGAGCCGTCGGGGCGCGTCACGTTCACGACGGCCGGGACGCTGCGATCGGTGCCGCAGTCCTCCTCGCGGATGATGAGCTCCTGCGCGACGTCCACCAGGCGCCGGGTGAGGTACCCGGAGTCGGCGGTGCGCAGCGCCGTGTCCGCCAGTCCCTTGCGGGCGCCGTGCGTGGAGATGAAGTACTCCAGCACGGACAGGCCCTCGCGGAAGTTGGACTTGATCGGCCGCGGGATGATCTCGCCCTTCGGGTTGGCCACGAGGCCACGCATCCCCGCCAGCTGGCGGATCTGCATCGTGTTCCCTCGTGCGCCCGAGTTGGCCATCATGAAGATGGGGTTGCGGGGCGTGAACTGGGCCTCCATGGCGTCCTTCACCTCGTCGGTCGCCTGGGTCCAGATCTCGATCAGCTCCTGGCGGCGCTCGTCGTCGGTGATGATGCCCTTGCGGTACTGGCCCTCCACCTTCTGGGCGCGCTTCTCGTGCTCGTCCAGGATCTTCTGCTTGGACGGCGGCACGGTCACGTCCTCGACGCCGATGGTGACGCCGGCGCGGGTGGCGTAGTGGAACCCGAGGTCCTTCAGCCCGTCCAGGATGTTCTCCGTGGTGGCGCGGTCGTAGCGGTGGACGGCCTCGTCCACCAGCCGCGCGATGTCGGCCTTCAGCACCGACTGGTTGCGGTACTCGAAGTCCGCCGGGAACGCCCCGTTCAGGATGATGCGCCCGATGGTGGTGCGGATCACCGGCGTGCGCCCCGACTCGACGTCGAAGCCCTCCGGGATCATCTCGGGCGGCAGGGCCTTGCCCTCGAGCCGGATGCGGACGGGCGTGTGGAGCGAGTACCCGCGGTCGAGCGCCAGGAGCGCCTCCGCCACGGACCCGAACGTCGGGATCTGCTCGTCCTTCACGTCCTCGTCCTCGCCCAGCGAGAGGTAGTACAGGCCCAGCACCATGTCCTGGGACGGCGTGGCGATGGGACGCCCGTGCGCCGGCGACAGGATGTTGTTGGCCGAGAGCATCAGGATGCGCGCCTCGGCCTGGGCCTCCGCGGACAGCGGCACGTGCACGGCCATCTGGTCGCCGTCGAAGTCGGCGTTGAACGCCGCGCAGACGAGCGGGTGGATCTTGATGGCCTTGCCCTCGACCAGCACGGGCTCGAAGGCCTGGATGCCCAGACGGTGCAGGGTGGGCGCCCGGTTCAGGAGCACCGGGTGCTCGCGGATGACCTCCTCGAGCACGTCCCAGACCTGCGGACGCGCGCGCTCGACCATGCGCTTGGCGCTCTTGATGTTCTGCGCCAGGTTCTGGTCGACGAGCCGCTTCATCACGAAGGGCTTGAAGAGCTCGAGGGCCATCTGCTTGGGGAGCCCGCACTGGTGCAGGCGCAGCTCCGGCCCGACCACGATGACCGAACGGCCCGAGTAGTCGACGCGCTTGCCCAGCAGGTTCTGGCGGAACCGGCCCTGCTTGCCCTTCAACATGTCGGACAGGGACTTGAGCGGGCGGTTGCCCGGACCCGTCACGGGACGGCCGCGGCGGCCGTTGTCGAACAGGGCGTCGACGGCCTCCTGCAGCATCCGCTTCTCGTTGTTCACGATGATCTCGGGGGCCTGGAGGTCCAGCAGCCGCTTCAACCGGTTGTTGCGGTTGATCACGCGGCGGTACAGGTCGTTCAGGTCCGAGGTCGCGAAGCGGCCGCCGTCCAGCTGGACCATGGGACGCAGGTCCGGCGGGATCACCGGCACGGCGTCGAGCACCATGCCCGTGGGCGTGGACTTGCCGTCGATGAAGTTGGAGACGACCTTCAGGCGCTTGATGGCCTTCAGCCGCTTCGTGCCCTTGCCGTTGTCGATGATGTCGCGCAGGAACTCGGCCTCGGCCTCGACGTCGTAGTCGCTCAGCAGCCGCTTGATGGCCTCCGCGCCCATGCCGCCGTCGAAGTAGTCGCCGAAGCGCTCGCGCAGGCTGCGGTAGACGTTGTCGTCGGCCACGAGCTGCTTGATCGAGAGCCCCTTGAAGGCGGAGAGCACGTCGTCGAGGTGCTGGACCTCGCGGCCCGCGGCCTCGTGGATGCGCTCGACGTCGCGCTGGGCCTCCCGCTTGGCGGCGGAGAGCTGGGCGCCCTTGGCACCCTCGGACTCGAGCTCCTTGAGGCGGTCCTCCAGCTCGTTCAGGCGCTTCTTGACGTCCTCGTCGCGGACGGCCTCGATCTCGTTCTTCTCGGCCTCCATCTCCTTCTCGATCTCGGGCAGCTCCTCGTGCCGACGGTCCTCGTCGACGCGGGTGACCACGTAGGCCGCGAAGTAGATGATCCGCTCGAGGTCCTTGGGCGCGAGGTCCAGGAGGTAGCCCAGACGGCTCGGGACGCCCTTGAAGTACCAGATGTGGGTCACGGGAGCGGCGAGCTCGATGTGCCCCATCCGGTCGCGACGGACCTTGCTGCGGGTGATCTCCACGCCGCAGCGCTCACAGATGATGCCCTTGAAGCGCACGCGCTTGTACTTGCCGCAGTGGCACTCCCAGTCCCGCGTGGGCCCGAAGATGCGCTCGCAGAAGAGGCCGTCCTTCTCGGGCTTCAGGGTGCGGTAGTTGATGGTCTCCGGCTTCTTGACCTCGCCGTTGGACCACGCACGGATCTGATCCGCCGTGGCCAGGCCGATACGGAGCTCATCGAAGTAGTTGACATCCAACACTTACGCGCTCGCCTCCTCGCGTGGCTCGCTCTTCACAACGTTCAACGCTCGCCTGTTCCCGATCAGTCGAAATCGGCGCCCGCGGGCTCCCGGCGGCTGAGATCGATCCCCAGCTCCTCGGCCGCGCGGAACACGTCCTCGTCCGTCTCGCGGAGCTCGATCTCCTCGCCGGAGGAGGACCGGACCTCCACGTTCAGGCAGAGGGACTGCATCTCCTTGATGAGGACCTTGAAGGACTCGGGGATGCCCGGCTCGGGGATGTTCTCCCCCTTCACGATGGCCTCGTAGACCTTCACGCGGCCGAGCACGTCGTCCGACTTGATCGTGAGCAGCTCCTGCAGGGCGTAGGCGGCGCCGTAGGCCTCCAGCGCCCAGACCTCCATCTCCCCGAACCGCTGGCCGCCGAACTGGGCCTTCCCGCCCAGGGGCTGCTGCGTGATCATCGAGTAGGGGCCGGTGGAACGGGCGTGGATCTTGTCGTCCACCAGGTGGAGCAGCTTCAGGATGTAGGCGACGCCCACGGTGACCGGCTCCTCGAAGGGCTCGCCGGAGCGGCCGTCCAGGAGCATGGCCTTGCCGACCTCGTCGACCATCCGCTCGCCGTCGCGGTTGGGGTGGATCGAGCGGATCGACTCGAGGATCTCGCTCTCCCGCGCGCCGTCGAACACGGGGGTGGCCACGTGGGCCGGGCCCTCGTACTCGGTGCCGTCCTTCTTGAAGCCCCACAGGGCGGCGAGGCCCAGGTGCGCCTCGAGCACCTGCCCGAGGTTCATCCGGGACGGGACGCCCAGGGGGTTCAGGATGATGTCGACCGGCGTGCCGTCCGGCAGGAAGGGCATGTCCTCCTCGGACAGGATCGTCGAGATGACGCCCTTGTTCCCGTGGCGGCCGGCGAGCTTGTCGCCGTCGGAGATCTTCCGCTTCTGGGCCACGTAGACGCGGACCAGCTGGTTCACGCCGGGCGGCAGCTCGTCGCCGTCGTCGCGGCTGAACACGCGGACCCCGATCACCTTGCCGGACTCGCCGTGCGGCACCTTCAACGAGGTGTCGCGCACCTCGCGGGCCTTCTCGCCGAAGATCGCGCGCAACAGACGCTCCTCGGGGGTCAGCTCGGTCTCACCCTTGGGGGTGACCTTCCCGACCAGGTAGTCGCCGGGGTTCACCT
The DNA here is from genome assembly GCA_963810945.1 of uncultured Actinomycetes bacterium. Classification (GTDB taxonomy): domain Bacteria; phylum Actinomycetota; class UBA4738; order UBA4738; family HRBIN12; genus JAOUEA01. The sequence goes on along the minus strand of CAWEPI010000004.1, from coordinate 12,975 downwards.
CCGCACCGATGCGGACGATGCCGCGCTCGTCGAGGTCCTTCAGGATCTCCTCGGAGACGTTCGGGATGTCCCGGGTGATCTCCTCGGCGCCGAGCTTGGTGTCGCGTGCGTCGACCTCGTGCTCCTCGATGTGGATCGAGGTGAGGACGTCGTCCCGCACCAGACGCTCGGACAGGATGATCGCGTCCTCGTAGTTGTGGCCCTCCCAGGGCATGTACGCCACGATCAGGTTCTTGCCCAGCGCGATCTCGCCGGCCTCCGTGGAGGGACCGTCGGCGATGACCTGGCCCTTGGCGATCTTGTCGCCGGCCTGCACGATGGGCAGCTGGTTCATGCACGTGCCCTGGTTGGAGCGGCGGTACTTCAGCAGGCCGTACGTGTGCAGGCTGCCGGTCCGCTCCTTGATGACGATCTCGTCGGCCGAGACGTCCTCGACCACCCCGGCCTCCGCGGCCACGACCACGTCGCCGGCATCGACCGCAGCCCGGAACTCCACGCCCGTGCCCACGAGTGGGGCCTCGGAACGGAGCAACGGGACCGCCTGCTTCTGCATGTTGGCGCCCATCAGGGCGCGGTTCGCGTCGTCGTGCTCGAGGAACGGGATCAGGGCCGCGGCCACCGACACGAGCTGCTTCGGCGAGACGTCCATGTAGTCGACCTCGTCCGGCGGGACGGAGTCGACCTCGCCGCCCTTGCGACGGCAGAGGACGAGCGCCTCCGTGAAGTTCCCGTTCTTGTCCACCTGCGCGTTGGCCTGCGCGATGACGTGCTTGTCCTCCTCGTCGGCGGACAGGAAGTCGATCTTGGCGGTGACCTTGCCCTTCTCCACCCGGCGGTACGGGGTCTCGATGAACCCGAACTGGTTGATGCGCCCGTAGCTCGAGAGCGACCCGATCAGGCCGATGTTCGGGCCTTCCGGCGTCTCGATGGGGCACATGCGCCCGTAGTGGGACGGGTGCACGTCGCGGACCTCGAAGCCGGCGCGCTCACGCGAGAGACCGCCGGGTCCGAGGGCGGACAGACGCCGCTTGTGCGTGAGCCCGGACAGGGTGTTGGTCTGGTCCATGAACTGCGAGAGCTGCGAGGTGCCGAAGAACTCCTTGATCGACGCCACGACGGGGCGGATGTTGATCAGGGTCTGCGGCGTGATCGCCTCGACGTCCTGGGTGGTCATCCGCTCCTTGACCACGCGCTCCATGCGGGAGAGGCCGATCCGGATCTGGTTCTGGATCAGCTCGCCCACGCTGCGGAGGCGGCGGTTGCCGAAGTGGTCGATGTCGTCGGGGTCGTAGCCCTCGTCGCCCGCGTGCAGGTGCACGAGGTACCCGACGGCCTTCAGCATGTCCTCGTAGGAGAGGACCGCCTTGTACTTGGGGCCACCGGCGGCCTGCTCGTCCTTGAGCTGGTCCGAGAACACCCGGTACTTGAACTGCTCCCAGGCCTTCTTGTCGGGGTTGTCGAGCTCGCCGAGCGCCTTGTGGTGCGCGCGCAGTTGCTTGAGGAGGCTCCCCTCGGCCGCGCCGAGCTTCTTGTCCACCTTGTGGCGGCCCACCCGCGCCACGTCGTAGCGCTTGGGGTTGAAGAAGAGGTTCTCGAGCAGCGTCTTGGCGCTCTCCGCCGTGGGCGGCTCGCCCGGACGCAGCTTGCGGTAGATGTCCTCGAGGGCCTCTTCCTGCGTCTCGACGTGGTCCTTCTCCAGGGTGTTCTGGATGGAGGGCGCGTTGTTGAACAGGACGAGGATCTCGTCCGCGGACCACCCGAGGGCCTTCAGCAGGACGGTGACGAGCTGGCGGCGCTTGCGGTCGATGCGCACGCCCACGGTGTCCTTCTTGTCCACGTCGAACTCGAGCCAGGCGCCGCGGCTGGGGATGATCTTCGCGATGAAGATCTCCTTGTCCGTGGTCTTGTCGAGCTCACGCGAGAAGTAGACGCCGGGAGAACGCACGAGCTGGGAGACGACGACACGCTCGGTGCCGTTGATGATGAAGGTGCCCCGGCCGGTCATGATCGGGAAGTCCCCCATGAAGACTTCCTGCTCCTTGATCTCGCCGGTCACCTTGTTGACGAAGGTTGCCTCGACGAAGAGCGGCTGGCTGAAGGTGATGTCCTTGTCGCGACACTCCTCTTCACTGGCCTTGAGCTCTTTGAACTGGTGCTTGCCGAAGTAGAGCTGGAACTGTTCGGTGAAGTCCTCGATCGGAGAGACTTCTTCGAGGACCTCTTTCAGACCCTCGTTGAGGAGCCAATCGAACGACTCCCGCTGGATGCCCACGAGGTCGGGAAGCGGTAGAACCTCGTCGAGCTTGGCGAAACTGACACGATCCCGTACAGGGACGAGCTGGTCAGGCAAGAAGGATCCCTCCCAGGGAAACTAGACGACGCACAGCAGAGCGCGGTGGACGGCACGGCAAACGGATACTGTACGCAGATAGACAGGCATCGTCAACGACGCCTGCCACAGGCCCTGTTCGGGCGCTCCCTTGGCGGGACCCGGGAAGGGTACGCCCCCGATCCGGGAGGGTCAACCCACCGAAGGTCTCTTCTCGGGGGCCTCGCGGAGCCGCCACACCCCTCCCCTGACGCGGCAGGCAACGCCGGGTAGGGTTCGCCGGGTGAGCGGGATCGAGTTCTCGGCGAGCGGTCCGGCCCGGGAGCCGAAGGCGCGGGCGCGGCCGAGCCCCCGGGCCCGGCGCCGCGCGATCGCCCTCGGGATCGTGGCGGGCGTCATCACGGCGTGCCTGATGCTGGCGATCGACGCGGCCGTGTCGGCGCACAGGATGCTCGGCGCCATCTCCTCTGCCCGCCTCCACCTGATCGACGGCGGCAACTCGGTCGTCACGGGCGATCCCGACGTGGCCACGGCGGCCTTCCGGGCGGCCGGGCTCTCGGCGCTGGATGCCCTCGGCGACGCCGACCGGCCCGGGGTGCGGCTGCTGGCGGGCCTGCCGATCGTGGGGGACAACGTCGCGGCGGCCAGGGCGGTGGCCCAGGCGCAGGTCGACACGGCGCGCGCGGGGCTGACGATGGCCGATGCCGCCCGGACGATGAACTGGAACACGATCCTGCTGCCGACCACGACCTCGCTCGGCCACATCGACCTCGCCGAGGTCCGCCAGGCGACCCCGCAGCTGGAGTCCGTGGCCACGCAGCTCCAGACGGCGCTGAGCCGCCTGGAGCTCGCCGGAGGGGGCCACCTGATCGGCCCGGTGGCCGCCGGCTACGACAACGCCGTCACCACGCTCGGGCGCACCGCGGCGCTCGCGGCCGACGCGCGCGACCTCGCGCGCGTGGCGCCGCCCCTGTTCGGCGGGCAGGGGATCCGCCGCTACCTGGTGGCGGTGGGGAGCCTGGCCCAACCGTTCGGACCCGGCGGCCGGGTGGGGCCCGTGGGCGTCCTCACCGCCCGGCACGGGACCCTCACGCTCGAGCCGTTCTCGCCGGCCGACCCCTCGATCGGGGACGCGGCGAGCTCGCCCGACGCGCCGACCTCCGCCGAGGCGATGCTGGCGGCCGCCGAGGCCTCGGGCTTCGACCACCTCGACGGCGTGTTCCTCATGGACACCGTGGGCCTGCAGGATCTGCTCTGGATGGTGGGCGACGTGGACACCGACGCGTGGGACACGGCCCTCAGCCGGTGGAACGCCGTCCAGGTGCTCGACGCCGACGTCCTGCAGGGCACGAACGCGACCGCGGCCGACGTGCAGCAGGCCACGATCGCGGGCGACGTCTTGACCACCGGGCTGACACGCCACCCCTCGACCGAGGCGTTCGGCACCGGGAGCGCCGAGATGGTGGCGGGCAGGCACCTCGTGATCTACGCGCGGGATCCGGCGGTGCAGACGCTCCTCAGCCGCCTCGGCGCCACCGGACGCCTCGTCGGCGCCGGCAACCCGCTCGCGTTCGTCTGGAACACCACGGGGGTCGCGCGCACCGGGCTGCTGCTGCGCCGCCCCACGTCGGTCGGCATCACCCTGGACGCGAGCGGCCTCGCGAAGATGCGCACGGTGATCGACCTGGAGGACCAGGCCCCCAACGGCCCGCCCTCGGTCCAGCTGGGGAAGCCGTTCGGGCCGGAGCCGGTGGGCGGCTACGCGGCGGACGTGAGCGTGTACCTGCCCAAGGGCTCCCAGCACATCAGCGTGGAGCCGAGCTCACCGACCACGACCGGGACGTCGGTGGAGGCCGGCCTCCACGTCGCCACCGGGGCCCTGTTCACCTCGCCGAGCGCGGCGATGTCCATGACCGTGAGCGCCCAGGTGCCCCAGGCCGTCACCGAGGTGGGCGATCTCCATCAGTACCGCCTGGTGATCACGCCGGCGCCGACGGCCGTCGACGATCCCCTGCGCGTCTCGATCCGGATCCCCGACGCGATGGCGATCGTCTCGACCACGGACGGCATGATCGTGGGGGGCTCCACCGCGCGGTGGGCGGGCGTGCCGGGCGGGCGCCCGGTCGTGCTGATCGTGCGCTACGGCTGAGGCGGAGCGGGCTACCCGTCGAACCGGGGGGCATCGCGCAGGGCCTCGGCCAGCGAGGGGTTCGCGCGGTCCCGGTCCGAGAGCACGGGCTCGGCGAGCGGCCACGCGATCGCGAGGTCGGGGTCGTCCCAGGCGACCCCGTGCTCGTCCTTGCCCGTGAAGTAGGCGTCCACCTGATAGAGGAGGGCGACGTCGGAGCGGGCGCAGAACCCGTGCGCCACCCCCGGCGGGACGTAGAGGCCGCGCAGCCGCTCGTCGGCGTCGAAGTCGATCGTCCGCACCTCGCGGAACGTCGGCGAGCCGTCCCGGAGATCGACCAGGGCGACGAACGCCCGGCCCTCGAGCACGCACCAATAGTCCGCCTGCTGGAGGTGGTAGTGCAGGCCGCGCAGCACCCCGGCCCGGCTGCGGCTCAGGTTGGATTGGAGGATCGGCGGCGACCCCTCGGGCAGCCACTCCTGCCGGTAGAGCTCGATGAAGGCGCCGCGCCCGTCGGCGTGCGAGACGAGATCCGTGATGACGACGCCCGGGAAGTCGGAGGGATCCACGGGCGGAGCTTAGCGGGCAGGCGCCGGTTCACATAGGCACGCGCGGCTCCGGGAGCCCCGCGGACGGCGGCGTACGATGCCGCCGATGCCCCGATACGCGCTGGCGTTCTGCGTCCCCTTGGCGGCCACCCTGATGCTGACGCCCCTGGCCGCGCGGCTCGCGCACCGCTTCGACGTGCTCGACCATCCCGTCGACCACAAGACGCACCGGGAGACCACGCCGTACCTGGGCGGGCTCGCGGTCGCGATCGGCCTGCTCCTCGTGGCGGCCTTCGCGGGAGGCGCGAGCGGCGAGCTGATGACGGTGCTCCTCGGCGCCCTCGTGCTCGCGGGCGTCGGGCTGGTCGACGACGTCCGCGGCCTCTCGCCGCTGATCCGGCTGGCCTTCGAGGTGGTGGCCGCCCTCGCCCTGTGGACGGTCGGGATCCGCGCGGGGGTGCTCGACACCCCGTGGGTGGATCTGCCCATCACGGTGCTGTGGGTGGTGGCGGTGACGAACGCGATGAACTTCATCGACAACATGGACGGCCTGGCCGCCTCCGTGGCCGTCGCCTCGACGTTCGGCGTGGCGGCCATCGCGGCGTCCAACGGGGACTACCTCGTGGCCTCCTTCGCCCTGGCCGTGGCCGGCGCCTGCCTCGGGTTCCTGCGCTACAACGCCCCGCCCGCGCGGATCTTCCTCGGCGACGCCGGCTCGATGCTGCTGGGCTTCCTGATCGCGGCGCTCACGCTCAAGCTCGACCTGCCCGTCGGCGCCGCGCTCCCCCGCGCGCTGTCGACGGTGCTGCTCGCCGCGGTGCCCCTGTTCGACCTGACGCTGGTCGTGGTGGCGCGCGTGCGCGGGCACCGCCCCGTGTACAAGGGCGGCGCGGACCACGTCAGCCACCGGCTGCTGGCCGCCGGCCTCTCGACGTGGTGGGTGCTGCTGATCGCGGCGGGCGCCCAGGCGGCGTGCTCGGCCCTCGCCTTCGGCGTGTACCGCCGGCCTCAGGCCGTGGTCGTGGGGGTCGGGGCGGTGGTGAGCGTGGCCTGGCTCGTCCTGCTGATCTCGCTGCTGCGGATGCCCACCCCCGGCGCCGCCGACCTGCGCGCCAACAACGCCCCGTAGAGCTCGGCGAGGTCGTCCAGCAGGCGGTCGCGCGCGTACCGGGCGCGCACGTGCGCCGTCGCGGCCTCGCCGTAGGCGGCCGCGCGCGCCGGCTCGGCCAGCAGCGCGGCGACGGCGGCGCCCACCGCGCGGTGATCGCCGGCCGCCACGAGGTCGCCGGTGACGCCGTCGCGGACCACCTCGGCCACGCCGCCCACCCGGGTGGCCACCACGGGGCGCCCCGCCGCGCCGGCCTCGATCAGGCCGAGCGGGGTGCCCTCGTTGCGGGAGGTCAGCGCGATCACGTCGCAGGCGGCATACAGGGCCGGGAGGTCGTTCACCCAGCCGGTGAAGCGCACGCGGTCGCCGAGGATCGCGCGGGCGTCGGCCTCGAGGTCGGCCCGGAGCGGGCCGTCGCCGGCGATCACGAACACGGCGTCGGGGTGGACGCGCGCCACGTGCGCGGCGGCGCGCAGGAACGTCGCGTGATCCTTCACGTCGGTGAGCCGTCCGACGACGCCGACCACCGGGACGTCCGAGGGGAGGCCCAGGCGGTCGCGGGCCTCGGCGGTCTCCACCCGCCCGTCGACGAACGCCTCCAGGTCGAGGCCCACCGGCACCACGTGCCACCGTTCGGGGGTCCCGATCCCGAGCGCGAGGAGCTCGTCGCGCACCTGCGGCGCCACGGCGATCAAGGCGTCGGTGCGCGCGGCGAGCGCCCGCTCGACGCGTGCGAACGCGGCGTTCTTCATCCGCGAGAAGTAGGACTGCAGCACGTGCCCGTGGAAGGTGTGCACGACGACGGGCACGCCCGCCTGCACGGCCGCCGCCCGGCCCAGCGCTCCCGCCTTGGCGAGGTGCGTGTGGACGACGTCGGGACGCCAGCGCCGGACGATGCCGCTGATCGCCCGCGCCGCGCGCAGGTCGTCCGCGGGACGGAGGTCGCGGCCGAGCCACGGCAGGTAGGTGTGGGGCAGGTCCGCGGGTGGGTCGATCGTGCCCTCGGCGGGGCCGGAGGCGCCCCAGACCAGGCGCGTGTCGTAGCCGCGCGCACGCAGGGCGTCCGTGAGGAAGATGGCCTGGCGCGCGGGACCGCCCACGTTCAGGCGGGTGGTCACGCGCAGCACCCGGGGCGGTCCCTTTGACCTCCACCACTCGAAGGGTCGCGGCGTATCGCCTCCGTTCGCATGGGGGAGGTATCGGCAACCGAGATCCAGAGCTGTGATGCCGTATTCCGGGTATCCGGAGCGGGCCGAACGACTACCCGCGCGGCGCGTCGCCCTTCAGCACCACGTTGAACTTGCGACGGAGGAGGGCGTCGCGCACGGGCGGCACCCTGCCCGCGGCCCGCAACGCGGCAAGGCCCGCTGAGCCGATCCTGCGACTGAGAGGGATCAACACGGGTCGCCATCCGACAGCCTCGAGGCCCGAAGAAGCCACCCAGGAGACGGCCTCGTCGATCGGATATTCACGCGGGTTCAGATCCACGAGCAGCTTGTGTCTCGTGGCGGGCGCGAGACGGGCGAGCACGGCACCCGGGCGCTCGGCGTAGTGGAAGAAGGTCCACATCGGCGCGAGCACGACGTCCCACCGGGCATCGGGTTGCCAATCACGGATGTCGGCAACGCGCAGATCGGCCCGCATCCCCGCGCGCTCGAGACGCTCGGCCGCCACCTCGATCATCCGCGGCGCGATGTCCAACCCAGTGACGACGTAGCCGGCGCGCACCAACGCCGCGGTCATGAAGCCGTCAGCGCAGCCGATCTCCAGGATCGAAGCGCCGGGAGGCACCCGGCGGCCCCAATCGCGCACCAGCCCCACATAGAAGCGCGACACCGCGCCGGGGTCCGCGTATCGCGACGAGTAGTCCGCAGCGATCCGGTCGTACTTGCGGGTGACATCTTGCGGCTCATCCATCGACGAGCCGTTCGCCCACGCGCTGAGCCAACGCGGACGCGGTGATGAGGACCCCGCCGTCGCTCCAGCGCCGCAGGGCTACCCTCGCCGCGGTCCGGTGCGCGGATGAGGAGAGGTCGTAGTCGTGGATGTACCCGAGCTCGTAGCGCAGGTTCCCGACGGGCAGTGGGTGACCGCGTTGCCTCGCGATGTTCGTGAGGGGCGCGGTGGTGGGGAGCCGAAGGAGACCGTGTTCCTCCAGGGGGGCGGTCCACCCTTCCCCGGCCGCCGCCGGTGGGTTGTCGTACTTGAGGCTGAAGCTGCGGACGCTAGCGTCGTAGGTGAACCCATGCGCGCGCAACCACTCCAGCGCCGCGTCATGGATGACCCACCCCCCCGCGACGTACCCTCGCGGGTCTGCGCCGGCCTGTCGAAGGTAGGCGAAGTCACGGTCCAGGCACGCGATGACATTCTCCGCCGTGAGCAGGGAGACCGGCTTCCCCGCCGCACCGTCCGGATCGCGCGGAGCGTAGTAGTGGGTGTGCTGCCCGAGCTCGTGGCCGCGCTCGATCAGCTCCTTGAGCCTCGGTCCGAGATCGACGCCCGCCTCGATAGCCGTGAAGGGGTGGACGAAGAGCGTCGCCCGGGCGCCACGCGCCTCGATCGTGCCGAGGAACGCGGAGGTTCGCCGCCAGACGTCGTCGCGCTCGAGGCGTTCGGCATGCAGCGTGACGCTCCGCATGAGCTCGCTCACCTTGTGAGGGCCTCCCGATACACCGCGCGCGTGCGCGTGATCATGGCATCCAAGGAGAACTCGTGCGCGGCTCGATCACGCCCCGCCTGGCCCATCTCTGCCCGGCGAGCGGGATCTTTCCCCAGGGCCTTGAGGGCATCAGCTATAGCCTCGGACCGGGGCCGAACGACCATGCCCGTGACTCCGTCACCCACCACCTCCGGGAGCGCACCCACGTCGGTCGCGATGACGGGGTGGCCCGACGCCATCGCTTCGAGTGCAGTCAATCCGAAGCCCTCACCCAGGCTCGGCAGGGTCGGGAAGGCGACGAGGTCGCAAGCCGCGAAGAACGGGCGAACGTCGTCGAGGTGACCGGTGAAGCACACGGCACCCGCCGCCAGAGATCGGGCGCGCTCCTCCAGTGCCGCGCGCAGGGGGCCGTCGCCCGCCACGAGGAGCCGCATGGTCGGGAGATCCTGCTGTGTCGATCGGAGGGCCTCGATCGTCATGGCGTGACCCTTGCCGGGGATCAATCGCGCCGCCATCCCGACGACGATATCCCGGTCGGTCATCTGGAAGCGCAGACGCGCGGACGCGCGTGTCGCGGGGTCCGCGTCCCAGGCCGCGACGTCGATCCCGTACGGCACGACACGGATGCGCGCGGGCGGAGCGAGCCCGAGGTTCCGCACGAACCCCGCCACGTGTTCGCTGATGGCCACCGTGTGCGTGGCGAGCCGCCCCGCCAGCCGGCCTGCGGCACGGCCGGGTTCGCGTCGGTAGCGCGCGGAGACGTTGTGGACCGACCGGACACGGGGACCCCCGCCCGTCGCACGGCGATCTGTCCCCAGAGGTCGGCGTGCACGAGGTGCGTGTGCACCAGATCGGGACGGAACGCCCGAACCTGATGCGCGATCGCACGGTAGGGACGCGGATCGGCATCGCCTCCGATGGGGGTGGCGACCACGTCGATCCCGGCATCACGGGCCGCCTCCAGGAAGCGCCCCTCATCCTCTCCGGGCGCGAGCACCATCATCCGGACCTCGTCCCCGGCCGCGGCCAGTCCGGGCAACAGCGCGAGGAGGTGGCGCTCGGACCCGCCGATCCCTTTCACCTTCTGGACGTGGAGGAGCCTCATGGTTCGGCATGATTCCACGTGCTCGATGTCGGATGCGGGAGGCGTGCGCGAGCGTCGGATAGCATCGCGCCCATGCCGAACGTCGCCGAGACCCGGGAATGGTGGACCCGCACCGGGCACAGGCAGCGATTGACCAGGGCGATCGTCCCGCGGATCGCCACCCTTCGGGGGACGGTGCTGGACGTCGGTGGAGGCCGAGAGGCAGCGCACGACGTCGCCTGGGATCCCTCGGTGCGACGGATCCGCCTCGACCTGATGACGACCCACCATCCGGACCTGTGTGGCGACGCCCTCGCGTTGCCGTTCGCCGACGGCACCGTCGACGGCGTCGTGATGTTCGAGGTGCTCGAGCACGTCGCGGACCCCGCGCGGGCCGTGCGAGAGGTTCACCGAGCCCTCCGCCCGGGCGGCACGTTCCTGGGGTCGGCGCCCTTCATCTGGCCGATCCACGGGGATCCGCACGACTACTTCCGCTTCGCGGCGGATGGGCTCCGCAGCCTCTTGGAGATGTTCTCCGAGGCCGAGCTGACGCCCTTGGGCAACGCACCCGGCGCGGCGTGGATCCTGTTGACGTCACGCTCCCGCACGGCCCGGGTGTTCAACCCCCTCTTCCGAGGGTTGGGCGCGCGTCCGGATCCCGGCTGCCCCGAGGCCTACGTCTTCAGCGCCCGGAAGTAGCCGGGCGCGCCCGAACCGCCACGGCCGAGGCGAACAAGGCCGGCCGGACGTCCGCGAGCCACACCCCCAGCTTGCCCAGGCGAGAGGGCTCCTCGTGCAACTCCTCCTCGACCTCGAGGCCGGCCTCCGACAGGAGCGCATGGAACGTCGAGGGGTTGAACGAGTGGATGTGGCCGCGCTCGGGTCGGGACTGGAACGGCACCCGACCCACCACCATGCGCGCACGCTCACGCCAGTAGTGGAAGTTCGGCACGACGAGCACGAGCTCCCGACCCACGCGCCCCATCTCGCGCAGCGCCGGGAGCGGATCGTACAGATGCTCCAGGACATCGAGCGCGCATACCGTCCCGAAGCTGGCGTCCTCATACGGAAGGGGCTGCGTGACATCCACGACCTCTGCATCGATCCCCGCCGCGCGGGCGCGCTCCACCGCTACCGGAGATAGGTCCGCCAGCGATAGATCCTGCAGGCCCCGATCGGCGAGCATGCGGAGGAGCAACCCGTCCCCACCGCCCACGTCGAGCACGGGCTCCTCACGCACCAACCGCACGGCGACGCGGTGACGCCAGACCGGCACCTGACGTTGGTCGGTCCATCGGCGATCCTCGAACCGAGCCACTTGATCGGCGCTCAAGGCTTCACCCCCGTCCAGACGAGGTCGTGGCCCAGCATGTGCGGCCAACGTGCGACCACCGCCCCACGCACGGGCGGACCGCACCTCCACGAAGTGGCGCTCGAGCAGCTGCCGCAACGACGAGGGTGAGAACTGTCGGAGGTGCGTCGGATCGGACTCGAACCATCGTCCCGATGCGAACAGCACCCGGTTCCGCAACCTGAAGGCGTTGGGGACGGAGCCGACCACGCGACCCCCCGCGTGAAGGACGCGTGCGGTCTCGGTCACGAACTCATCGGGGAACGGTACGTGCTCGAGGACTCTCGCCACCGACCGCGAGACTGAAGACGTCGTCGCGGAACGGGAAGGGTCCCCACAGGTCCACCCGACATGGCATCTCGACCGCCGCTCGCCCGGCCGCCGTTAGCGCCTCGAGGTCGATGTCGGCGCCGACTGTACGCGCCGGCGGCAGCCCGAGCCCGCGCGCCAACGAGCCGTCGCGAGAGCCCAGATCGAGCACGACGCTGTCTTCGGCGGCATGACCGATGAACGCGCGGAACTCCGATGCGCGCTCCTCGCCGCCGAACACGAAACCCCGGCCGCGGCGGCGGTTGTGCTCCGCGTAGCGCTCGCCGAGCGCGGCGGCCCTACCTCCCACGTGCCCGCTCCTCTCGCGTCACCTCTCGACCCGCCCCGCCGGCGGCGAGCATACGCCGGGCCACCCACCACCAGAGGGAAGCGACCGCCACCGCCACGATCGACAACGCCGCCGCGACGCCGTTCGCGCCGCGAGAGGCGAGCGATAGCACCGCCACGGCCGTCGCGGCCAACTCCACCATCGACACGATGGTCCGAATCTGCGGTCGACCGATGGAGGCGGGTAGGCCCTTCGCCCAAGCCACGGTCAGCGTGGCCACGGCCGCAGGAAGCAGCATCCGCGAGGCCCTCGTCGCGTCCGCATAGCCGTCCCCGTAGAGCAGGGGCAACAGCCACGGGAGGAGGAACCACCGATGACGGCCGCCGCCACGCCCACCGCTAGCGCCCATCTCGTGTAGCCCTTGACCGCCCGCCAGAGGACGTCGAGACGACGGGCGGCCGCCAGCTTCGCCTGCTCGGCGAACACCGTGGTGCGCACCGGCGATGTGGCGACCTCGGCCAACGTGACGGGCAGCATCGCGATGGCGAGGAACCCCACCTGGACGGGTCCCGAGCCACGTCCGAGCACCACCGTCACCAAGGCGGCCCGCACGGCGATGATCGTGGTGGTCGCGCTCGAGTGCAGGCCGAAGGAGACGAGAGCGGACGCCCGCACCGGCGCCTCGAGGGCGGCACGACACCCATGCCCGACGCTCCATCCGGCGCGCCACCACGTACTGCGCGACGGAACCGATCGCGGCACCAACCGCGAAGCCCAGCAGGACGCGCTCGGCACCCCCGCCGAAGACGTGGATCGCCACGAGGACCGCCAACAGCCTCGCCGCCGCCGTCCACGCGAGCGCCCACTCCGAAGCTCCGCACGGCCGGACAAGCAGACCGCCGGTGGTGCCGTTGGCCGTGGAGACCAAGACCTCAAGCCCCGCCAGCACCAGCAGCACGGGCCGAGCCTGCCGTCGCTCACGAAGTCGGCGAGCGCCGGAGCCGCCATCAGCAGGAACGCGAAAACCGCGATCCCGACTGGACGTCGATCCGCATCGAGATCCGGATCAGCCCTCGCAGACCTCCCGGCGCCCCGCGTTCCAGAGCGCGGGCGCCGTGGTGGACCACCGCCTCCTCCAGCGAGAAGTCGAGCAGGGCCGCCAGGAAGGCC
>CAWEPI010000003.1:0-19208 GCA_963810945.1 uncultured Actinomycetes bacterium | reverse complement strand
TCCGCGAAGCCCCTGCCCGCTCGGCGCGGCGGGCGATCAGACTGAGGGCCGACTAACCATGCGAAGGGTCATCACAGTAATCGGCGTGATCGTGGGCATTTTCCTCATCGTGAGGGCGGTGGTGGAGCTGCTGACGATCGACTACTTGGACCCGTCGTCCTATGCCCACGACTGGGGCGGACCGAACCTCGCGGGAGTGCTGCTGGTTCATTGCGGGCTGGGACTGATTGCCGCGGTCTGGATGGGCGTCTTCCTGTGGCGACGACGTTCGAGCCGAGATCCCTCGCCTTGACGCCCACGTGGGGGAACCTCCCCCACGGGAAGCTGAACGCGCATCCTGCCGGGATGTAGATGCTTTCGGGGCGTGCCGGTGCTTCATCAACACCAGGTCGTGCCGCCCACAAGCGACCCCATCGACCTTCCCGACCTGCCGGACCTCATGGGTCCGAACCATGGCGCGATCAGGCCGCGTGCGCCGACGAACCGGGCGCGGAGTTGCCCTTCGGTGACGCCTCGTACCACGAGAACCTGGACTCCGGGAGCTTCCTGCTGCCGCTGCTGATCAGCGCCGGTCAGCCGGTCTCGATGTCGTAGCCGTCCTCGACGTCGACGAAGTCGCTTTCGTCGGTGAGCAGGTCGTGGGGGATGGCCTTGAGCAACTCGGTGCACGATGCCGCGCCACTGTCATTGGCACGGAGGGCGACGCTGTCGGGGTCACCTTCCCTGATGATCAGGGCGAGCAGGTCGCCTGCGGCGACATCGTCGGGACCTTCCGTCGCCTCGCCGCCGAGGATGACGACGCCGTCGGTGTCGGTGTCCGCGCAGTCGACCCTGATCACGTTGTCGGTGACCCGGAACTCGCCGGTCGCCTTGCCGTTCTCTTCCTCGGCGTTGATGTTCAGCGTCTGGCCGCCGAGCCCAGATCGTCCCCGACGAGTTCCACGTCTTCGCCCTTCGCGAGGGTCGTCGGGCCGTCGTCGGCTGCCCCGGACGTGGTCGGAGACGACTCGGATGTGGTCGTAGACGAGTCGTCGCCGCCCCCGCACGCGCTGAGCAGCAGGATGGCGGTCGCCACGCTGGCCATGGCTGCGACTCTCATCTTCATTTGTTCCCTGCCCCGTCCAAGTCGATCCTCTCATCTCATTCCTCCTCGTGGGCTAGTCGATCAGCGCCCGCACGCTCCCGCATCACATATGAAGCTTTCACTCGCCCGGATGCCAGGGCCCGGAGGCCCCGAACCCGAACTCCCGGACGTTCGAGCCGTCCGCATCGGCGATCGCGAGGCCGGACCCGATCGTGTACGCGATCTGGGATCCGTCGGGCGACCAGTACGGCGAATCCCACCGGGGATCACCTTCGTGAAGTCCGAGCCGTCGGGGGCGAAGGTGTAGATCCCAGTCGCCCAGACCGATCGCGATGCGGTCGCCCGTCGGCGACCACTGCAGCCCGTAGCACCCCGAGAGGTTTCGGGTTGCCTCGTTGGCCAGGATCTCGTGCGCGTCGGTGCCGTCCGCGTTCACCACCCACACCCCGTCGTTCACGAGGTACGCGATCTGCGTCCCGTCGGGCGAGAAGGTCATCGACCCTATGGGTTCCGCACCTTTGGGATACGGGAGACCGACCGGCGAACCGCCGTCGACATCCACGATGCCCACCCCGCCGCAGAGGAACGCGACGCGCGATCCGTCGGGCGAGATCGCCGCGTACGGGTTCAGCATCGGGTCCGCGTTCAGCCGGGTTTCGGACCCGTCCGCATGGAGGATGTAGAGGTGGCTCTACCGAACCGCCCAGGCGTGAACAGCAGCTCGGTGCCGTCGCTCGACCAGCCGAAGAGCAGCGGCTCGATGTCGAGCCGTGGGCCAGTCTCGCCGGAGGTCAAGTCGCACCAGCGTCGAGGCGACGTCATCGGCGACGCGCCGCCCTTCCACCGTGTCGGAGGGTCCGTTCGGGTCCACGGCCCAGAGGCCAGGTCGTAGTTGAGATCGGTCGCCTCCACCACGCCGTGATCGATCCCCGTTCACGTAGAGGATCCGACCCGCGACCGGGGCGAAGATGCCGAGACCTTCGGTCGGCGTGGGATCGTCGGCCGGGACCGGGGACGTCGGTCCGCTCCGGACCTCCGCGATCGCGACCACCGCGATCGCGACGATCGCCGCGACCATGGCGTACGCGCCGATCTTCCGGTTCCGCGTCCGGCGTCGCTGCCGGAACTCCTGCCGCTCGGCGAACCCTCGATCAGGTCGAACCTTCTGGGTGGACATCTGGAACACCTCTCGCAGGTCAGGCATCCCGCACCCCTTCCGTCGTTCGCAGCGTCTTGCGGCCCTGGCTCACCAGGTTCCGCACCGTCGACGGTCGGATCCGTAGGATGCTCGCGGCCTGCTCGGCGGGATAGCCGAGCAGGTCAACAAGCAGCAGGGCGGCCCGTTGTCGTGGCGTGACCTCGAGCAGCAGCCGTCGCACGTCCTCGCGCATCTCGGCCTCCAGGTACGCGTCGCGCTGCTCGGGTGGCGCGGGCTGCCGGCGGATCGCCATCGTCGCGCGACGGCGTCGCATCCGGAACCCGTTGAGCGCCACCCCGAACAGGTAGGCGGTGGGATCGTCGATCGTCTCGATCCGGTCCCAGCGCTCCCAGAGCTTCAGGAACGCCTCCTGGGCCAGGTCCTCGGCCTCCTCACGGCTGCCCGTGACGAAGTAGAGGGCCTTGAACAGCCGGACGTGCTCCTCCTCGACGAACGTGTCGAACCGGGCCCCGTGTTCGACACGTCCGGTGGGGAGGCGTACGACCTCACCTTCTGCTTGCATGGACCATGGATGCACGAGGGCCCCGGGATGTCTAGACGAGCACCAACCGTACGCCACCCGGCGATCCACGCCGACGACCTTTCGCTACGGCTCGCCATGGAGCACAGGTACGAGGTGCGCTTCGCCAAGAGCGACCTGACCTAGCCGGTAATAGCGCCGCGGAGGCGTGGTTCCAGGCTTTCAGATCCAGGGCTTCTTGGCGGAGAGGCTCGCAGGAGCTGGGACGTGGAAGTGAGACGCGGTTGAGGTACCGGTCACGTCAAGTGTGATCGGCAGAGCGTTCGCGTCCTTGCAGTTGTCCCACCCGTAGCCGTTCGTGCCACCGTTAGAGTTGCCCGACAGCAGGTTGCAGTTGAAGTGAGTGGTGTCGTTCCCCGCCGTAGCAGCAAAAGCATCGATCAGAGCCTTCGTCGTTGAGGCGTGATCGTAGTACGTAGCGTTGGCACATGAGGTGCCATCCGCACAGTGCAGCGTTGCAGGGTTCGAGCGGGCATCTTCGCCAGGGACCACGAACATCGCAAGCTGGTCCGTGCCATTGCCACCTTCGTCGTAGGTGACGATCACGACACCATTCCTACCCACACCCTTCGTGATGTCACGCAGGTTGTCATGCAGCCAGCAGTCCGCCGGCGAACGCTTGTCGGACGCAGCGTTGTTGAGGTTGTTGCAGAACGTGCTCGAACCCGAGTCCGTGAACTGAGCAGCCGAACACTGAGTAGTGCTGTTGTGCATATCGTGACACAGGTTGGGGACGATCGTCGTGAAGTTGCCGAACGTCACACCCGAGAAAGCCCCCTGGATGGACGCGAGCCCGTGTGGCTTGTCACCATCAGACGTGAGCTGGCCTGGATACGCCGAGACCTTAGTACCAGCACGAGTCGAGCAGTCGGCGGAGATATCGCCGTAGAAGTTGGCCGGTGCATGCTTGCGCGCATACTGCTCATCCCCGGACTCAGAGTGTCCGTTGATGCAGTAGCCGCCGTGGCTCTGCGCGTACGTGGTGTTGGTGTTGTCCTCGTCATACTCGTGCCACGAGAGACCACCATCGTCAAGTTGTTTGTAAACGTCGAAACCACAGTAGCCGCCCCCCTGCGATCCAGCGATCAGCGTCGTTGGGGGGAGCGCTCGGTAGTCGTTGTTCATGTGACCGTCTGTGGCACCAACTGTGCCCACGGATCCGGCGTAGCAGTTGTCCGCCGAGGTCAGGAACGCATATTGCTGAGATGACGAGGCGTAGCAGCCTGCGGTCCCATCACCGCAACGCTTGGTCTCAGCGGTGCGGTTGCCATCGTTGGCCCCCGTGACGCCTGACCAGTAGCCGCAGTTCGTGACACGGCAGCTTCCAGCGCCGTCGATGTCGGTGGCGTTGAACCCCTGGTGGTTGTTGAACAGCGCGTCCCACATGAACGGCGCCGCGGCTTGACCGTCCGAGTTGACCAGCTGAGAACGTGACTGGTTCTCTAAGATGATCAACGCGACCTTGGTCGGTTGAGTTTCGGTCACGGTAGCGGAGGCAGGTTGACCGCCGCTGGTAACCAGCAGAGCGCCGACAAGCGTGATCGCTGCCAGCGCGCTAGTACAGATTCGCTTCAAGAGGGAGGGCCTTCCCACCCGTTCGGGTTGTTGCCGCGCATGGTAGTGCGGCCAAGGTTGGAAGCGATGGTCGTCGCTCCCGTTGACGGTTCTTGATCGACCACACCTCCGGTCTACCTTACCGATGCAGCCATGATCACGCCGTGGCCTTCCTCGTGGTCGTCGACCCCAGCGCGCTTCTGTGCGGTGTCGGGCGCTGCCGGCGCTCCTACGGGCGTAGGAGCGTTGCTCCTAACAGCGAGGCGCTCACTTGGATCGGGAGCTTGAGCCCCGGTGCAGTTGACCGCGTGTCCTCACGCGTCAGCCGACGGCGCCATCGCCGCGAACGTCCGGTGAATGTGTCGAGAGCATACTTCGAGGTCAGCGGCTCGGTGTCGGTAACCAGGGACATCACGGGCCGCGTGTTTGCGGGCTTGCTCGAAAGTGCACTACAGTCGCGGGACAGGTCGCAGCGATGGCTCGCGCGTGGGGAGGATCGATGCGCATGAGATTTGCCGTCACGGTGTCCGTGGCCGTGCTCGTGGTGCTCGTCACAGCAGGAGGCCGCCCCGCCGCAGCTGCCCCCGATTGCGCCGGGCAGGCGCCCACGATGGTAGGCACTTCAGGCCGCGATGTGCTCGTCGGGACCCCGGGACACGACATCATCGTGGGTCTCGGTGGGGGCGATGTGATCAGGGGCCTGGGCGGGCGTGACGTCGTCTGCGCCGGTCCTGGGACCGATTGGGTCCGTGGCGGTAAGGGCCAGGATAGCCTCGACGGGCAGGCTGGAGACGACCATCTGTACTTGGGCTCCGGCCCAGGATTCCTGGTGGGCGGATTCGGCGACGACACCTTGGTCGGATCAGACGACTATGACGTGGTGACGCCAGGGCCGGGTGACGATGTAGTCCGCGCACGTGGCGGGTCCGACCGAATCTGGTTCGACACGGCGACGAGGGGGGTGGTCCTCGACCTGCTAGCAGGGTTCGCTCGCGGACAGGGTCTGGACGACCTGCGCGGCATCGAGGTGGTGAATGGCTCGTCGTTCGACGACGTGATGCGTGGCGATGGTCGGCCGAACATCCTCTTCGGCGGAGATGGCCAGGACCGGATCTACGGACGGGCGGGCGATGACGATCTCTCTGGTGACGCCGGCGACGATCTCCTCGACGGCGGCCCTGGGATGGACGCTCTAGTAGGTGCTGGCGGGCACGACGTGTGCCTCCACGGCGAGAACCTAGCCTCCTGCGAGGAGTAAGCCACGACGGGCCACCTCGGCCCTCACTAGCGGAGGGGCTTCCTCCACAGGCGTCGCTCGCTAGGGTGGTCTGATGGCGATGTTCGCGACGATGCTCAGGCGCGACCGGTGAGCGCAAGGGGCTGAGATCGCCTCGCACTTCGTGGCTGGTCGGCGTGACCCGAAGGGAGCCCAGGCGTGCCTACGATCGTGAAGCCGCTCGATGGGCGTGTCGTCGTTATCACGGGGTGCAGCCGACGGGCCGGAATCGGGTACGCCACGGTCCTTCGCTGCCTAGACATGGGCGCGGCGGTGTTCGCCCACGGGTGGCGGGAACGCGACCGGAATCAGGGCGTTCTGGATGAGGCCGGTGGTGAGGAAGCGTTCGCCGCGCTCCGGTCCTCCGGTGCGCCCGTCGCCTACACGGAACTCGACCTCGGCGAGGCGCCCGCGCCAGCGGCACTCATCGCCGAGGCGGCGCGGGCGTTCTCTCACGTGGACGCCCTGGTGGTGAACCATGCCAGGGGTGGCAGTGGAGAGTTGGCCGACGTCACCGCCGAGGAACTCGACGGCTACTTCCGGGAGAACGTGCGGGCGGCGGTCCTGTTGGTTCAAGCGTTCGCAGCCCAACACGATGGCCGCCCCGGCGGACGCGTTGTCATGCTCACGTCGGGACAGCATCTCGGCGGGATGCCCGAAGAGGTCGGCTACGCCGTCTCCAAAGGCGCGCTGCAACAAGCGACGGCGACGCTCGCGGCCGGGCTCGCCACGCGCGGGATTACGGTGAACTGCATCAATCCCGGGCCAACCGACACCGGCTGGCTCGTCGGTGTCGACCCGGTACCCGACATGCCGAGAGGACGCTGGGGGGTGCCTGAGGACGCGGCGCGGTTGATCTCGTGGCTCTGTACCGACGACGCCGATTGGATCACGGGGCAGACCATCAACTCCGAGGGCGGAATGATTCGCTAACGCGTTTGCGAGCTGTTCGGCTGGCCGCCGATGTTCAGGCCGCCCCGTTGAGGTCAGATATCCCTCGGCCCTTGCGCTTCCCGGATGCAGGGTGTACAGGTTGGCGAAGCGAGGCATCTCGCCGCTCGTTCCAAACTTCCATGATTGCCCGCATGGGGTTGAGGGGGTAGGCATGGACACTGCACCACGTGCGCGCCGCACGACGCGGCGCATACGCTCGATCCGTGCCGAGATCGGTCTAGTGACGGCGGCGCTCACCCTCACGCTCGTCTTGGCTCCAGCGGCGATCGCCACCTCATCCGGTAGCGCGTCGGTCGCTCCGATCGTCGGGCGCTGGCAGCAGTCGCATACCTGCGATGAACTCGTGGGTGCGCTGGACGCACTCGGTCTGGGCACGCTCGCCCCCGGCGTGATCGGTGACTACTTCCCTAACGCGACCCCCGAGGAACTCGCCGCGAAGTCCGACATCTGTTCAGGAGCCACCCCGCAGCTTCACTCCCACTTCTTCACGGCGTCGGGCTCTTCGGCTCACTGGATCAGTTCCAGAACCAGGTCGATGACGGCACGTACGTGGTCGTGGATTCGAACACCTTCATGATCGGGGACTCGACGTTCGACTACAGCGTTCACGGCGGTGCCCTCACCCTGACTCCGATTATCACGGCCAAGCAACGGCGAGAAGCACTCAGGCATCCGTGGGACTTCACGACGGCGGGGTGGATGGTGGCCGTGTCGTATCCGGGCACGAAGTGGAATCAGGTGGCTTGTCAGGGCTGGTGTTAGCGAGGCCGCCTCTCTCTTGCCGAAGACCTCCTGCATCAGGCGACGGTACTGAAGACTCGCCCCACCTGGCCCCGGTCGCGCGGTCGTTCGTGGGCGTTCCCCGGGTTTGAGGTTCCAGCGCCACGACGTCCGACACGATGCAGCGGACGGGTCTCAAGGGCTGCCCGCGTCTGATTGTCGCACCCCCCGGAAGGGGGGGCTAACATCCGCTCCGTGGACGACGAGGACGAGGTGCTGGCTTCCCAGGTCCGTCAGCTCGGCGAGCCGGCGATCCGCGAGCTGCACCGCTACCTGACGGCACCCCGTGAAGCTGCAGACGGATGTCCTGCGTCAGCTACTCGCCCGACCCGAGCACGACGATCTCATGCAGCTCCTCGCGATCGCGAACGTGGACGAGGTGGCCCGGCTCCGTCTACTGCGTGCGATCAGGGATGCGTAGGCATGGGTGAAGGCGACGAGGTCGAGTCGTTCATCGCGGGCAGCCGTGTTGGAGGCTTCGACAAGAGGGCGCGCCAGGCCTACGGCATCGGCAAGGGCGAAAGGGTCAGCACATTCGTCCTCGCCCGAGTGGGTTGGACGCTCGCTTGGGAGCGCTGCGCCATGTCGGCGATCGCGGTCGCTCTGAAGACCCACGGATTGACCAGGCTCACCCTCCTCCGATGGGATTCCCATCCCCGCGGGCTCTCGCTCGAGTGGGATGTTCACGTGGAGGCGGAGGGGAGGGAGGCTGAGGAGCTCCTCGGGCGCTCCGACGCGTGGCCGCGATGGCTCGGCGTACTCCTATGGGCGACCGAGGATGACGCGACGAAGGTGATGGTGGAAGAGGGGGAGCAACCGGCACTCCAGTCGGAGCTCAGCGACGACTTGGAGTCGGACTGGAGACAAGCGGATGTTCTCCTGTTCAAGGTTTGGGGCGAGAGGACGGGAGAAGTACTGGACGTCTTGCTATCGGCGGCGCGACGAGCCGAGGATCATTTCTCAGAGAGCTGAGAAGCTGGGGGAAGTCGTACGGTTCGCGCATGGAGCACAAGTACGAGGTGCGCTTCGCCAACGGCGACCCAGAGACGCCGCCGACCATCGACGAGGAGATCGCGATCGCCCGCGAGGCCGCCCGGAAGTTGGGCGTCCCGAACGCCGAGAGCTCACCGCGCTACCGGGTCGGCAGGAACTCGCACACCGTCGAGGCCTGGGCCTACGTGGAGTGGACCTGGGAGGGGCTTCGGTAGATCCTCCAAGGCCTAGTGTTCCGAGGAACACTTGCCAACGCTCGCGCATCACGCCTACCGTCGCCGGGTCGGTCCCTCGTTTCCGGCGCGCCCGCAGCTCTTGACACGACAGCACGGGGGGCGTCTCCTCTTGAGATGCGTCGGAGGAGGCCTAGGTGATGAAGCAATCTTTCGCTGCCTTCGCGGAGAGACTCCGTGCGAAGGCAGCGAACCGAAGGGAACGACATTTCAAACGGGCTACTGAGAACACGAAGACCTATGAGGAGAAGACTTCCCGTGATGTGCAGGGGGAACCTCTCGACCTCCATATTCTTTCCCTCCCGGGACGGCGGAACCCACGCGGCCGTGATGGCCGCCCGTTGTGAAAGCAGAGCTGACCCGATACCACTCCAAGACCGTGCCGTGCTGAGTTGATGTTCGGATGAACTCGGCACGCAGCTACGCTGGCTCCATTCAGTAGTCGCCAGGTTCCCCTCGGGGTGCATCTACGAACCAATGCCATAACGGCGTGCTCTTCGCGACGAGACTCACCGATTTCCATATCGTTGAGCCGTCCGCATCCGGTGCGAGTGGCCGGGGGAGGATCATCCCGCGTGCGCGCCGTTGAGGGCGTCTGTGGGACCTCCCACCACCACGAGCACAGAGGCAGGACTCCAAGGTCCTCCCAGGAGTGCATCCCACGGTCGGCAGCCGGTCAAGCGAGGAACGCGATTGGGGGGCGCTCCGGATCTACTGAAGGTGCAGAGAAGGTGCAGCATCCTTCGGAATACCTCGGAAAGCTTCGTCAGCATGTGACTAGCGAAAGGGATTCTGACCTGCGGAAACGAGGAACGCGCAGGTCAGCGAAGTGGGTGATCCTTCCTTGACACGGAAGAGGTCACCTCTTCGAGGAAGCCCTATCGCAAGCCGCTAGGGCGGGATACGCGGTTGGGGTCATCCGTGTGTCCTGGTTCCCAGTCCAGGCAACGGTGTCAGCGTGGCTGTCCAGACCCGGAGGACGGTAGGACTGTCGCTGCCTTCGCGTTCGCCCTGATGTCCGCCTCGCGAACCGCGACGATCGCCTGACAGTCGCGACACGTCCAGCATGACAGCCGGTAGATCCATGTCCTGTGGTCGAACACGCCGGACGCCTCCATCGATGGAGACCCGCACTCGGAGCACACGATTTCATCGCTCACGAGCCAAGAATCGGCGAGAGGGCGTCGCCATCAAGCCAACAGAGAGGATTTCAGCCGATCGCCACGCGGATATCCGCCGTTCCAAGCCACTCGCAACAACGTCGACGGATGGCGTCTAGCCCGAGTGGGTGGCTGACGTGTCGATGGGTCATCATGGGCGGGTTTCGTCCTGGCGGGACGGGCAGCCAGTGGTCATGTGTCGGGGATCATTGCGAGTAGTCAGCCACGCGATCCGGCGTGTACGCCCTCGCAGCGTCAGGTACATGCTCGCCCGTCCACCGCTTCACCGGTTGGCTTCGCAGCTTTGGGTTCACATCCCATCTACCGACGTTCCGCGCCCGCGTCGTCCTGGAGCAGCTCACCGACATCGCGGAGCTCACCCGCAGCGCCGAGCCGTACGAAGATCTCGCGAGAATCGGCCAATGCCTTGAACGCCTCGGCTGACCGAGAGGTTGCGAGCAGGCAGCGGCCTTGCCCCAGCAACGCGAAGCCGTACTCGGGAACAACACCGAACGCCTCCCAGCGAGCTGCGGCGTCCGCATATGCCGCCGCCGCGCCCTCCAGATCGTCATCGGCCTCGGCGAGCGTCGCCGCAACCATGACCTCAGCGTGTTCCGCGTAGGACGACGTCTGCCGCAACGCCGAACCCAGTCGTTCCGCGAGTTCCCGCTCGTCCATCGACAGGGCGGCGCGGACGAACGAGGGCAGCCACGCGGCATAGGTCCCCTGTGTGCCCACGGCAGAAGCGCCAGCGATGTCACTCAAGATCGGCGTCGCACGGTCCGCCCGGCCCAGCGACGCCCACGCGAACGCAGCGGCGCCGGCTTGCACGATGATCTCCGGTGACTTGGTCCCACGCGCCGCGCTCTCGAGCCAGTCGAGCTCCTCGGGAGTCTCCCGCACGTCGCCACGCATAACGTGCACCCGGGCGAGGATCGAGCGCGCGGTGATGAGCGGCGGCAGCGTCCCGAGCGCTTTCGATTCGTTCGCTACCCGCTGCGCAGCCGCCATCGCTTCGTCGATCTTGCCGGTGTCCACGAGAACATCCAAGGAGCTGCCTTCGCACCACACCGCCATGCTGGCGATCCCGCGCGCGCGATCGAATGCGATCCCTTGGCGGTAGATCCGCAGCGCCACGTCCGGCCCCTCGATCGGCCAGATCGTCCGCCCAAGATTGTTGTAGAGCGTCGCCGCCTCGCGGCTTTGCCCTTGCTCGATGGCGAGGTCGAGCGCCTGCCGCAGGTCGTCGAGACCGCCGGCCTCGCCGAGTTGGCATCGCCCCAGCCCGCGATACCCGATCGCGCGTGCAGGGGTTGGCATCCCGATCTCCTCCGCGAGCCTGATCGCCCGATCAGCGTCGCGCACCCCGAGCCTGGCTTCGCCACCCAGGACCTCCGCTCGAGCGACCTCGACCAACGCTCCAACGAGCTCGGGTCCCGTCGGCAGCGGATCGAGGATCGCGAGGGCATCCGCGCCGATCTGAAACGTCCGCGGATCGCCCAGACTGCTCATGACCTGGACCAACGGCAACATCGCGCCACCGGCAGACGTGAGGTCGCCACGCGAACGGAAGATGTCGATCGCCTCTTCGAACGCGCGAGCCGAGTCGGCCGGGCGTCCCGCGTCCAGGGCGGCCTGACCGAAACGCATAAGCACGTCGGTCCGGCGGGGATGGCCTTCCGGGGTCAGCGCGAGCGCTCGCTCGAAGAATGTGAGCGCGCTCGCGGTGTCCAAGCCCAGCGCCCGATCACCCGCGAGCACGAGAAAGCGGAGCGTCGACGCTTCCAGTACCGCTCGTGTCGTCCTCTCCAGCCGCTCGCGTGAGTTCGAGCGCGTTCGAATAGTGATAGGCGAGCACGTCGGCGAGGTCCTCGACGCGTGCGGAGGACTTGGATTCGATCCACTGCGCGGCCGCGACATGCCGTGCGGCTCTCGAAGCTCTCGGCAACTGCGCATACGCGACGTCGCGAGCGAGGATGTGCCAGAAGGAGTACTCGGCCTCGTCCTTGACCGACGACAGGCGGTTCGGTCGCACGAGTTCCTTCCGCGACAACTCGCGAAGCGTGTCGACCACGACGGCCTCGTCGCGTCCGCTCATCTGCGCGACGGCACCGGCCCAGAACACCTTCCCGATCACCGCCGCGTCGGCCACGATCGATTTGGCGTCGGGGTCGAGCATGTCAAGGCGAGCGGCGAGCAGCGCCATGATCGAGTCGGGGAGTGGGACGTCGGCACCTTCCCGGAGCCCCCAGCTCTTGCCCTTCCTGACGAGCAGATCGCGATCGCGCAACAAGCGGACGAACTCCTCCGCGTAGAGCGGGTTGCCCTCGACTCGCTCGAGGATCGGCTGTTGCAGCTCGCTTGGGAGGACCGTCGCGTCGAGCAACGACGAGACGAGGCGAGCGGTCTCCGCCTCCGTCAACGGCAACAAGTTGATCCGGTTGGCGTTGTGCAGGCCGGTCGCGTAGTCAGGATGACGCTCGAACAGCTCGGGCCGAGCGGTCCCTACGACAAGCAGTGGGACCGGATCGGCGCGGTCGACGAGGTGCTCCAGGAACCTGAGCATCGCTTCGTCGGCCCAGTGGAGATCCTCGAACAAGAGCACGGTCGGGGCGCGGTCGGCGATGTGGGCCACGAACCTCGTCCACGCGGTGAAGAGCTCCTCGCGGTCGGCGGACGACGTGGCGCCGATGCCGATCAGCGGCAAGAGCCGATGATGGAACCACTCGCGGTCATCGCCGGCGGGGAGGACTTCGTCGAGCTTCGCCTCCGCGATCGGAGCGGCGTCGGATTCCAAGATCCCCGCATGGGCCTTCACGATCTCGCCCAGGGCCCAGAACGTGACGCCCTCTCCGTAAGGGAGGCATCGTCCTTGGCGCCAGATCGTGAGGTCGGGCCTCGTATCGAGGTACGCGAACAGCTCGACCATCAGTCGGCTCTTGCCGAGACCCGGTTCACCGACGACGGTGACGAGCTGCGGCGTTCCGCCGGCGAGCGTCTTTTCGAAGATGCCTTTGAGAAGCGCGAGGTCCACTTCGCGGCCAACGAACGCCGTGTCGTGCTTCCGGATGATGTCGGTTCCGAAGCGAGCCCGCGAACTCGTCGCGTGGAAGATCCGCACCGGCTCCGTCTTGCCTTTGAGCGTCGTCGGCTCGAGCTCGTCGTAGTCGAAGACGGCGGACGTGGCCTCGTACGTGGGAAGTCCCACGGCGACGCCCATCTCGGGCGCCGCCGACTGGATCCTCGAGGCCGTGTTGATCGGGTCCCCACGGACGAAGCCCTCCCCGGATCCGGGCGAGACTCCGAGCCGGACGAGTGCCTCGCCTGTGTTGATCCCGACCCGTACGCGAAACGGTGCGGGACCGACAGGATGGAGTCCTTCCGCCTCTTCAACGATCCGCAGTCCAGCCCGGACCGCGCGCTCCGGGTCGTCCTCATGGGCGGCCGGGACGCCGAACACTCCGAGGACCGCGTCGCCGACGAACTTCTCGACGACGCCTCCGTAGCTCTCGATCGCCGAGCGCGTCATGTTGGCGTACTCGGCCAGCATCCGGTCGATGTCTTCGGGATCGGCGGACTCGGAGGATGCGGTGAATCCGACGAGATCACAGAACAGGGCGGTGACGACCTTGCGTTCCTCGGCGAGCGGAGCTGCGCCCAGCGGAGTCGCGCACTCCATGCAGAACTTCGCGACCCCAGGGTTCTCGCGCCCACATGTCGAACAGACGGCCACGGGGCAAATCTAACAACGCCAGAGGGTGCTGCTCGATGACTGATCCCTTCGTCGGCTGGCTGAGCTTCGGGGTGCAGGTCGCGCTCCCGCCCGGGGTCGACCGTGACGAGTTCGCCGAGGAGCTGGCCGAGTTCATGGAGTTCAACCTCGGCGGGCACGATCGGGGTGGGGGAGCGGTGCCTCACCGGCAGCGTCGCACTACACCGGCAACGCGGAGACCCACTGGCATCCGCCGCTGACTCCTCTGCCGCGTCTTGTCCAGCGCGGCGGAGGTTAGGGCCGACCTCTGTCTCGCGCCCGGGACCGACGGAGCACGGACGCTAGGCGGGGGTCGGCCCCCCGTCGCCGCGCCGGGGAGCCCGGACCGCCCCGCGGTCGGTCAGGAAGGTGAGGCCCTCCGGGGGCCCTGGTGATCGCGGAGTTGCCCGTCGTCAGGTTCGGGCAGCTACCCCCGGAGAGCCCTTCCATCCTCCCACCATCTCTTGACTACGTGTTGTGGGCTCGGACTACGGTGGCCGGGTGGCGATGTTCGCCACGATGCTCAAGCGCGACCGGGAGGCATGCGTCGGGTCCCGCAACTCACGGGTCTGTCGCCATGCTCATGCTGGTCGAACACGGCCGCACCCTGGCTAGTGGGGTCGAGACAAGGAGGCGACCGATGTCATCTGTCATGGAATGGGAGTACCTAATCGTTCCCCTGGAAGGTGCCGGGAAAGTGAAGAAGGGCACCGACCTGAGGCCCGAGCACCTGAATGAGCTGGGCTCGCAGGGGTGGGAGGCAGTCGGGATCTCGCTCAAGAAGGGTGATCTCGTCGCGTGGCCCGTCGTGATGCTTAAGCGCCCGATCGCCGCCTGAGCACGCACAGGCTGTGCCAAAGGGTGTTGGCCCTCCGGGGGCCACGGGTGATCGCGGACGAGCCCGACTCGACAGGGAGATAGATTCGGGCCTCGGTTACCCCCGGAGAGCTCCTCAATCGTCGCACGTTCTCTTGACTACGTGCTGTGTCCTCGGGCTCGTTGCCTCGATGGCGATGTGCGCGACGATGCGCAGGCGCGACCGGGAGCGCAACGGGCTGAGGATCGCCCGCGCGTCGTGGCTCGTCGGCGTGACGGTGCCTGAATCGAGGCGGGGCGCAAGCCTCCGGACTCAGCCCGTGATCTTCCGGACGCGAGTCTCTCGCGCGGGTGGACCTTCCGCGTCGATGCGGTGCGATGAGGACTCTTGGCGAAGGTAGACTCGTCGTTCCATGGTGGACTTCACCGTTTCACCAGCCCAGACTGCCCTCGTCAACGTCGATCTTCAGAACTACTTCGTCGACACGACGGAGAACGGCCGAGCGCTCGTTGACCGGATCAACCAGCTCGCAGCCGCTTGCCGAGAAGCGGGCATCCTCGTGATACACACGGCGCACGTCTTGCGTCCAGACGGATCGAATATCGGCATCCTGGGCGAGATCATCCCAGGGATCGGCGACGTCCTCGGCAGAGGCGCCGAGACCGCTGCGTTGTTCGCAGAACTTGACGTTGACCCTCGCGACGTCGTGTTGGAGAAGCCCCGTTTCGGAGCCTTCTACGGGACCGACCTCGAATTGATACTGCGATCGCGCGGCATCGACACGATCATCATCTCCGGGATCGCGACGGATGTCTGTTGCGATACGACCGCACGCGAGGCGAACGCCCGCGACTTCCGCGTTCTCTTCTTGAGCGACGGCACCGCCACGAACGGTTCCGACCCTGAACGGGATCAGGAGGTCACCTTGGAAACTGTGGGGGCGCTCTTCGGACAGGTCCTCACCGTGGACGAGGTTCTGAAGAAGATCGAGACCGGTCGCAGCTAATCCGCTGACACCTACTCGCGCGTCTGCGAGCTGTTCGGCTGGCCGCGATCGTTCACGTCCCTCGGTTGAGGCGAGTCTCTGTTCCTCACGCGTTTGCGCCTGGCGAAACCAGGGTGTAGACCGGTGCACGGCGTAACGGCTCCCCGGCATCCGGTCGCTCTGTCCGACGCCCATGTTTGCCCGCGGATGAGTGGAGGGGGTAGACATGGAACGTGCTACCCGTGAGCGTCGCACGTCTCGGCGCATGTTCTCGATCATGGCCACCGTTGGCCTCGTTGGCGCGCTGGTGGTTCTCGCGGGAGAGCCTGCCGCCGCCACGACGCCAACTTGCGTAGGCCAGCCCGCGACGATCGTCGGGACACAAGGCGACGACACGATCTCAGGGACCGCCGGAGACGATGTGATCCTTGGCCTCGGGGGCAACGACGTGATCAGGGGACTCGGAGGCAACGACTACATCTGCGCAGGGCCGGGTGATGATCTGGCCAATGGCGGTCCCGGGGGTGACGGGCTGGTAGGTGAGGCCGGAAACGACGTCCTTCGAGGCGGACCCGGTGCCGATGGGGGCCAGGACGGCGGGAGCGGGAACGACGCGCTCTACGGCGAGATGGGCGGCCGGAGCGACATCACCCCGGGTTCGGGTGATGACCTCGTCGTCGGGAGCGGGGTCCCGATGTCCGATTGGGTGCACTTCGAGGGGGCCACCGGACCGATCCACGCGAGCCTGATCACCGGGATCGCGACGGGGCAGGGAACGGACAAGCTCGTAAACGTGAGTTCCCTGTACTCGGGGCGCTTTGACGACACACTGATCGGCAACGACGAAGGCAATGACCTCGTTGGCAGGGCGGGGAACGACACGTTGATCGGCAACGGCGGTGACGACAGGTTCTCCGGTCAACAAGGTGACGACATCTACCGGGGAGGCCCCGGGTTCGACCTCGCCGACTACTACGACCAAGCGGCGGCCGACGGACTGCAGATCGGTCCGATGAACGTGAACCTCCAGACGGGGATCGCCACCGGGGACGGCACGGACACGCTCAGCAGCATCGAGAGCGCCACCGGGAGCGACAAGGCAGACACGATGATCGGCGAACGGGAAGGCCAACTCGTTCTTCTGGCTGTTCGCCGGGAACGACACCGTGAACGCAGGTGGCGGCGATGACTTCGTCGCGCCGGGAACGGGTGCGAACGCTCGCGGGCGGAGCGGGGGAGGATCTGCTCGGCTACGTGGGGGAAGCGACTTCGACCACGCTCACCCGGCCGTGACCGTGAACCTTGCCGCGGGCACCGAGTTCGGAAGGCGATACGTTGAGCGGCTTCGAGGATGTCTTCGGGTCGGTGGAGACCGACGTACTCATCGGAGACGGTGGAGCGAACTCCCTCTATGGGTATACCGGCGATGACGTCATGAAGGGACTAGGAGGCGATGACAGGCTGGTAGGTCTTGGTGGAGCCGACGCGGCGGACGGTGGCTCTGGAACGGATCGATGCCGAGCGGAGACGACCACGAACTGCGAGATCATCTTGAGCCGTCCGAGTGGCGGTGCGAGGTCGAGGTTCCTGGGGGACGTTAGCTTAGGCCTCCGTATGGCCATGCGGCGGATCGCCCGGTTGGAGGCCGTGACGACATAGTGAGGACGTACACGCTGAGGTCGAGCCAACGTCAGTCACTCAGCGGGTTTCCGCCACGGCTTCGACTCCCACCACTGCACCTCGTCCATCCAGTCCTCGAGGTCGTCGCGGCTCCATGCCCGACGCGGGCCCGCGATCGCGGGAGCGGGGAACCGGTAGTCCTCACCGTTGGCGATCTGGCGGGCGCGCTCCTTCGACACGTTCAGCAGGCGCGCGATGTCGACGAGGTGCGGCGTCGGTGGATCCTGGTCGGGCACGCCTGAAGTCTCGCATCCGATTCGCCCCTGATTCGCCCCAACCGTGGGACGCCTCCCGGAGTACAGGATCAGAGACGCACACATGCGACCCCCATGCCCAGGGACGTTCGCTCCTCGGATGGGGCAAGCCTCTGCCTACAGTGGCTTTAACAGCTATCGACTGAGGGAGGAGCTGGACGATGGATACGTTGGTTCGTCAGAACAGCTCGTCGGCAGCGACGATCACCCTGCCGGAGCGCGGGCGCGCAAGAGTGCGGAAAGCCTACGAGGTCGTCGCGGGTGCGCTGCTCGCCATCACCGGCATCGGGATGATCCTCTGCATCATCACGAACGAAGCGCTGTACCCGGCGGCCCGGCACTACAGCACCTTCGCCAACACCATCAGCGACCTGAGCGGCACGGAGCCTCCGAACAGCTACATGGTCCAGCCGAACAGGCTGATGTTCATCGTGACGATGGCGGTGTGTGGCGTCCTCGTCCTGACCGCGACGTACCTCCTCGCGCAGGTCATCGATCGTCGTCGGTTCATCGTCGCCACTCGGCGCTTCGGCGTCGGCCTGGTGGGGATCTCGGTGTTCCCGGGGAACGTCGCCGAGTTCCACCCGCTGTTCTCGCTCCTGTGCTTCTTGCAGGCTCGACGGCAGCGATCCTGTCCCGGAAGGTCATGGACTCACCGTTGGGTACTTCGGCCTGGTCCTGGGGTCGGTCGCGCTGCTCGCCACGGTTTTCGGCATCGAGTCGCTCAAGACTGGGGGCCGCAGGCAACCATCGGCCTCGGCGGGATCGAGCGATGGATCGCCTACCCGGTCCTGCTGTGGCTCGTCCTGCTCGGCGGTGCATTCATGACGAGGGGCACCCGGATCGAGAACTGAGGCGAGGGTCGAGGGGAGCTTATACCACCCTGAGCGTGCGACACCCCTCTCCCTCGCGCGGACGCTCCACCACTAAGCCAATACCTCTTCGCTACGGTTCGCGCATGGAGCACAAGTACGAGGTCCGCTTCGCCAAGAGCGACCCGGAGACCCCGCCGACGATGGACGAGCAGATCGCGGTCGCACGCGAGGCCGCCCGGAAGCTGGGCGTCCCGAACGCCGAGAGCAAACCGCGTTACCGGGTTGGCAGGAACTCGCACACCGGCGAGGCGTGGGCCTACGTGGAGTGGACCTGGGAGGGGCTTCGGTAGATTCGCCGCCGGGCAGTGCCGTCTATCCGAGTCCGAACGTGGCGACCAGGTTGGCAACGATATCGTCGTCGAACCATCCGCCCAGGAGATCCGTCGGCATCTCTACCTGCTTGCCGACCTCCGGACTCACATTGAGGAGTCGTACCCCATCCAGCTCCGGGGTCGCGGTTGCTAACCACTTGCCCCCGTCCCGATCGATGACAACAACATCGCCAGGGTCACTCATCAGGTCCGAGGCCTTTCGGGGTCATGTGCGAAGTGTTCTCCGTCTGGCCGCGGCTGCAAACGCTCCAGGCCGATTCGTCGACGATTGTTCATCCAGCGTCTTCGGCCCGAGGGGGCCAAGCACTCGACCGACCATCGCCGAGCGATGGGCTAGGGGAGGTCCAGCAGGAACCGAGTGATCGGTTCGAGCAGACCTCCCCTCAGCACGAACACGCAGGCAGGGAACGCGGGTTCCCTCCACATGTGCCCTCCCAGGTTCGACATCCGGTCAAGTGAGGAACGCTGGCGGGGGAGTGCTCCGACCCACTGAGGACGCACAGAGGGCGCAGAATCCTTCGGAATACCTCGGAAACCCTCGTCAGCATGTGACTACCGAAAGGGGTCCTGACCTGCGGAAACGAGGAATCGCGCAGGTCAGCGAATGGGCCGACCCTTCCTTGACACGGAAGAGGTCAGGGCGCTTCCCAGGCCGAAAGGCCATTTGCTGACCCCCGCCGCAAGGGTGCGACCCACTGGGGTTAGCCGCTGAATTGCGGTTGCGGTTCTCTACGTGCCCGT
>CAWEPI010000002.1:0-46867 GCA_963810945.1 uncultured Actinomycetes bacterium | reverse complement strand
GCACCGGGTTGCTCAAGGCCATCCCCCACGACCTGCTCACCGACGAAAGCAACTTCGTCGACGTCGAGGACGGCTACGACATCCAGACCGGCTGACCGGCGTGATCAGCAGTGGCAGCAGGAAGCTCCCGGAGTCCAGGTTCTCGTGGTACGAGGCGTCACCGAAGGGCAACTCCGCGCCCGGTTCGTCGGCGCACGCGGCCTGATCGCGCCATGGTTCGGACCCATGAGGTCCGGCAGGTCGGGAAGGTCGATGGGGTCGCTTGTGGGCGGCACGACCTGGTGTTGATGAAGCACCGGCACGCCCCGAAAGCATCTACATCCCGGCAGGATGCGCGTTCAGCTTCCCGTGGGGGAGGTTCCCCCACGTGGGCGTCAAGGCGAGGGATCTCGGCTCGAACGTCGTCGCCACAGGAAGACGCCCATCCAGACCGCGGCAATCAGTCCCAGCCCGCAATGAACCAGCAGCACTCCCGCGAGGTTCGGTCCGCCCCAGTCGTGGGCATAGGACGACGGGTCCAAGTAGTCGATCGTCAGCAGCTCCACCACCGCCCTCACGATGAGGAAAATGCCCACGATCACGCCGATTACTGTGATGACCCTTCGCATGGTTAGTCGGCCCTCAGTCTGATCGCCCGCCGCGCCGAGCGGGCAGGGGCTTCGCGGACATGCTTTCAGCCGCTGAGCAGCAGCCGCTCCCGACGCTGGCGCGCTCCCCACGCGGGCCGTCCGGCCTCAGGCGAAAGTCCGCGGTACCAGTCCATGAGTGACCGCCCGCCGTCGCCGCTCACGTCGACCCCCGTTAGCCCACCTCACAAGAACCACCGCCAACACATCACACGGAAGCCACAACTCCGGACGGGGATCGTCTTCCTCAGCACCTCCTAAAGATTCGTGGCAGGTGAAGCGTTGATCCTCCGATGGCTGGATTGGAACGGATCGAGCGAAGGTGGAAGGCTGCGGATGAGCCAAGTGGATGCCGCACCCACCTTCGAAGACTTCTTCGAGGCTGAGGCCGAGACCTTGCTCCAAGCACTCAGTGTGATCACCGGAAGCAGGAGCGAGGCCGAGGACCTCGCACAAGAGTCGTTCACCCGGGTCCTCGAACGGTGGGACCTGGTCTCGGCGATGGAATCGCCCCGCGGTTACCTCTACCGGACCGCTATGAACCTGTTTCGCAGCCAGCGTCGGCGGGCGTCAAACACGCTGAGCGGGCTGGGCCGCCCGTCTCTCGTCCCGCATTTGTCCCGCAGACGACTTCACTACGTCATGGCGCGGGCTGAAGACTGAGCGCTCCAGCAGGGCCAGGGAAGGTTGAGCCATCCGACGTAGGCGTAATCCGATCGGCGGGCGGCGCCACGGTGTACAACGTCGCTGGGCTCGGCGTCACGCGGGAAACTGGGCGCACCGCGAGCCGGATGTGTACGCGCAAGTGGAATGCTCCGACCGTGACCAAGCGTGCGAACGCCATGCGGACCGGTAAGCGTCTAGATCTCCGCCGGGCAGCCCTCCACGTGCAGGTACTGCCGACACTCCTCGTTCGTGAGGGGGCGGGTGACACGCTCGCGAGCCAGGTCCCGGAGCTCGTCGATCGGGAGCAGGTGCAGGGCGACCGTCCCATCGCCGCTCGCCGTTGCCAGGAACCGGCCGTCGGGACTGAACGCCACGGTGTTGACGGGACCATCGTGGCCGAACAGCGTGAGCACGTTCCGCCCGGTGGCGAGATCCCAGAGCTTGGCGGTGCCATCGAGGCTGCCAGTGGCGACAAGCGTTCCGTCTCGGCTCACGGCAACCCCCAGGAGCGGACCGGTGTGCCCCCGAAGCGTCGCGAACTCCTGGCGCGACTCCAGGTCCCAGATCTTCGCCGTCCCGTCCAAGCTGGCCGTGACCACCTTTCCAGCGGGCCCGAACGCGACGTCCTGTATGACGTCGGTGTGGCCACGGAGTTCTCCGCGCCGCTCGAGGGTGTCGGCGTCCCACAGGGTCAAGGAGTTGTCGTCATCATCGCCGGACACCAGCCATCGACCGTCGGGGCTGAAGGCGAGGGCGAACACTGGATCGCCTACGTCGAGCGCGTGAAGTTCCTTTCCAGAGAAGGCATCCCACAACCGAACGGTCCCATCCCCGCTGCCCGTCGCGAGACGGCGTCCGTCCGGGCTGTACGCCACGGCCGACACCGGACCGGTGTGTCCCGTGAGAGTCATGACCAGCTCCCCTGTCGTCACGTCCCAGATAGGGACGGTGCTGTTCGCCCGGGCACTCCCGTGCCCGCTACCGGCGGCCCCCGCAAGCCTGGTCCCATCCGGGCTGAACACCATCCTAGTGATCGTGGCGTCGTGGCCCTTCAATGTGATGATCTTCGCCCCCGTCTCGACGTCCCGGATCGTGACGCCGGTGTCCTGTCCCGGCACAGCGAAGCTCGTCCCATCGGGGCTGAAGGAGACCCCGCCTTGGCGGCCCTCCGGGCCGGGAACGGTCAGCCAGTCGCGGCCTCCGGTCGGACTGATGTCCCACAATCGCGCGGTCCCGTCGGCGCCCCCGGTCAGCAGCCGATCCCCTTCCGGAGTGAACGCGACCTGATCCACCCCAATTGTGTGCCCGGCGAGTGTCAGCAGGGACTCGCCGGACGCCACGTCCCACACCTGGGCGGTCCCGTCGTCCCCGCCGGTGGCGATCCGCGTGCCGTCGGGGCTGTAGGCGATCCCGAGGATGTCCCCCGTGTGGCCAGAGAACGTGGTGAGGGCCTCCCCGGTCTCCGCGTCCCACGTCTGAGCATCGAGCTGGTTGGCGGTGGCGATGCGTGTGCCGTCGGGGCTGAACGCGACCGCGAGGGCCTCCGTCGGCTGGCGGGGAAGGATCATCGAAACCCCCCCCGTCGCCAGGTCCCAGATCGGCGTGCTGAACCACCCTCCGCTGGTCACCCTGGATCCGTCAGGACTGAAGGCCGGGGTGAGGCCCGAGAAATTGGCGAACTTCTCGCCGGGAGGGCCCCTCAGCAAGAGGTGTTGCGTGCCCGCCGCGACGTCCCAGATCCGAACGGTGCCGTCCTGGCTGGAGGTGGCCAGCAGCGACCCATCGGGGCTGAACGCCGCGCCTAAGACCAGATCGCGATGCCCCCGCAGCACGTGGATCTGCCGGCCGTTCGCCCCGTCCCACACCCGCACCGTCCGATCATCGCCGGTGGTGGCCAGCAGCGACCCGTCGGGGCTGAAGGCGATCCCGTTGACCTCCCCCTTGTGTCCGCGGAGGGTGAGGAGGCGCTTGCCGGTGTCCGTCTCCCACACGGTCGCGGTCCCGTCCTCGCCCGTCGTGGCGAACCGGCTGCCGTCGGCGCTCAGCGCGATTGCGCGCCCTTGCCGCACCGTGAGCAGAACGCGGGACTGCTCCAACGCGCGGTGAAGAGCCTCCTCAGCCTCCGGCAGGGCCGTGTGATCCACCTCCCACGTTACGTCCATCGCCTCCACGGCCAGCAGGATGCTCCGTTCGGGGTCGACGTCCAGGTTGGCGACAGCCGCGCTTGCGAGCTCACGGGCCAGCGAGACCTTCGCTGCATCTTCCGCCCGTCCGCGCTGGTGCACCGCGACCACTGTCAGGGTCGTTGCAACGAGCGCGGCGGCGACACCGAGCGCCACGAGCGAACGCAGCCTCCGTACCGATCGCCGCTCCATCGCACGCTCGCGCTCGGACACGGCCCGCTGCACATCCACGCCCTCGGCGACGTAGGCCCGGTCCGCGTCCGAGAGGGCGAGCGTCGTGGTGTCGGCCCATTCGTGGACCTGGTCGAGCCGAGCCCCGCGGAGCAGGTAGCTCGGGTCGCGTTCGGCCGATTCCCATTCGGAGACGGCCGCCGCGAGCCGGCGCTGCATGCGGATGTCGTCTCGGGCGTCGTCGATCCAACCGCTCAGCCGGATCCCACGCCCCCAGCAGCGCCTCGTGGGCAATCTCGACGGTCGGCTCGCGCGTCGCGGGATCGCGATCGAACGAGAGCAGGCGATGGCGGCCGAACGTGTCGAGCACGCCGTCGAGCGTCCGGGCGTCCGCGAGCGACTGCAGCTCCGATCGGCGGACGCGGCGCCTCGTGTCCTCGCTCCACTCACCCAGCGTGACTAGCCGGAGGAACACCTGCCGGCACGCGTCCCGTGCACGCTCGTTCATCCCCTCGAACAGCTCCTCGGCACGGCGTGCCAGCGCGCCCGATACGCCGCCGACCCGTCGGTAGCCGACGAGCGTGAGCACGCCGTCCTCCCGGCGCTCGGCGAGCTCGGTGAGCGCGAACTGGAGCAGCGGGAGCGCTCCCGGGCGGTCCACGACGTCCGCGATCATCGTGGCGAGCAGTCGCGGCTCGACCGCGAGCCCCGCTCGCTCCGCGGGGACGACGATCGCCCGCTCGAGCTCCTCGGGGGACATCGGCGTGATCGCCTCGGTGCGTTGGGCGAGCAGATCGCCGAACCCACGGACAGAGAGCGGCTGGTCGAAGAAATCCGCGCGGAGCGTCGCGACGATCCTGACCCTGCTGCCGGCCTCCGTGGTCGCCGCTCGCAGGCTCTCCAGGATGTGGAAGCGCTCGTCCTCGTCCTCGATCAGGGTGAACACCTCCTCGAGCTGGTCGAGAACGATCAGGAGTTCCGCATCGGGGTCGGGGAGGATGCGGTCGACCGCTCGGAGGAGACCTCGTGTGTCGCTCTCGAGCTCGTCCAGCAGGGACGGGGGCGGCGCGACGGCCACCCCCAGTAGCGCCGATTCGAGCTCACGGAGTGGATGAGCGCCAGGGAACATGTCGATCACGTACCAGCGCTCGGAGCCGGGCAGCGAGCCTCGACGGAGCGCCGGCACGAGTCCGGCTCGAACCACCGAGGACTTCCCAGAACCCGACGGCCCGACGACGGCGAGGAACCGCGAACCGGGTTGATCATCCTCGAGCCGTCGGAGCAGTCGTTTCGTCACCTGCTCGCGTCCGAAGAAGTCCGCCGCGTCGGCCTCGAGGAAGGCCCGCAGCCCCTTGTACGGGTTGCGGATCTCGCCGGCCGGCACGGTCGCGCTCGATGCCTCCCCCCGGAGCGCGGCGCGGACCTCCGTGGCCAGCTCGACGGCGTCGGAGAATCGATCCTTCGCGTCCTTGGCGGTCGCGCGCCCGATCGCGCGATCGAGCGCGGCCGGGAGATCCGGGCGCACCTCCCGGACCGAAGGGATCGCGTCCGTGAGGTGGTGATCCAGAAGGGCCGTCAACGACGACTCGGGGAAAGGCCGCGGCGCCCGTCAGCATCTCGTACGCCACGATCCCGAGCGCATAGATGTCGGATCGAGGAGACGCGGGGTCGAGCCTGACCTGCTCGGGCGAGAGGTATCCGGGGGTTCCGCGGATCATCGTCCCGGAGGAGCGCTCGGGCGATCCAGCCTCCAGCGCGACCCCGAAGTCCGTCAGGTAGGCGTTGCCCACCTCGTCGAGGAGGACGTTCCCGGGCTTCACGTCCCGGTGCACGATGCCCTGACGATGCGCCGCCGAGAGCGCTGCGGCCACCTGATCCAGGATCGAAGACGCTCGCTCGGGATCGAGCGGCCCCGACCGAAGCAGGTCCTCGACACTGCCGCCTCGAAGGAACCGCATGACGAGATAGGCGGCATCCGGCTCTCGCCAGTAGTCGTAGAGCGGAACGATGTGCGGGTGCTCGAGCTTGGCGACGATCTGCGCCTCGCGCTCGAAACGACGGACGAAGTCCGGATGATTCGCGAGCTCGGGCGCGACCGCCTTGATCGCGACCTCGCGTCCGATCTGCGGCTGGGTGGCGCGATAGACCACGCCGAACGCACCCTCGCCGATCTGCTCCAGGAGCCGATAGCCGCGCAGCGGTTCGCCCTTGAGGTCGAGTTCTGGGTCTTGGCGAAGGATCCGCTCGTGCAGCAGCTGAAGATCGCGGGACGGATCGATGCCGAGCTCCTCGGCCAGCACGCTCCTCGCCCGCTCGAACGCGGCTAGGGCCTCGGCCTGCCGGTCCGATCGATACAAGGCAACCATCAGCCCGCGCCACAGTCGTTCGCGAAGCGGGTAGGTCCGCGTCAGGCCTTCGAGCTCCGCGACGACCTGGACCTCACGGCCGAGCTCGAGCCGAGCGTCGATCTTCTCCTCGAGCGCCTGGAGACGGACCTCCTCGAGGCGCGCGATCTCGCCCGTCAGGGAGGGCTCGCCGCTCAGGTCGGCGAGGGCGGGGCCGCGCCAGAGTTCAAGAGCTTCGGCCAGGATCTCGTCGGTCGCACGCGGGTCGGAGCCGTTCCCGTGAGCTGCGTCCAGCAGATCTTCGAATCGTAGGGCGTCCACCTCGTTTCGAGCGGCCCGCAGGACGTAGCCGGGCGCCTGCGCCTCAACGGCATCGGCCCCGAGCGCGGATCGAAGCCGTGAGACGTAGACCTGCAGGGTCGACTTCGGGTCCTCCGGCAGCTCCTCTCCCCACAGCGCGTCGATCAGGTGCTCGGCGGACACGACCCTGTTGGCGCCCAAGACCAGGTGAGCGAGGACGATCCGCTGCTTCGGACCTCCGAGGGGGACCGGGCCCTCCTCCCCGGAGACCTCCAGCGAGCCCAGGACGCCGAAACGCATCGGGCCGACCGTACCCCCGCCCACCGTGTGCGCGGAACCCCCCGACGCGACGTGGCGCTTTCGATCACGAAGGAGCCTGTCGGGCGGTCCTTTCAATCCGGTTTCACCGGAGACGCGGATGCGTCGCGCCCGAACCTTGAATGGCGAGGGAAGGGGATCTGAAAGCGGACTGAAAGCGACGCGAGGCACCTTGCATCGTGAGACCAAGAGATGTGGAGGAGAGCACGTGACGATCTCCGACGGCCTACAGGAAGGAAGGATCTCAAGACGTTCCCCCCAGCCCATCTACCTGAAGGAGGTGGGACCGTGAACCGCACAATCGAAGGCTGACACCATCGAGCCGCTGACACGAAGGAGGAGGAGATAGGCATTCATGAAGTCGATCAGCTGCGAGACCTCACGGCCGCCTTGGCCATGTGGTGTCAACGATCAGAGAGGAGAAGGCAGATGAATCGTGGTCCTCGTGAGCGCCGCGCGCCTCGGCGCATGTTCTCGATCCGTTCGAAGGTCGGCTTGGTAGCGGGGGCGCTCGCGCTCACACTCGTCGTGGTCCCTGCCGCCTCCGCCGTCCCGAAAGACCCGAACTCGACGCCCGTCTCGCAGGACTGCGAGGGTTCAACCGGGGTGAGGATCTTCCTGCACCCGGGTGTCGGCAAGGCCCTCTGGGAGGTCACGGCCGAAGCGACCCCCGATCCGAACTACCTGATCAAGGTCCTCGAACACGATGAATACGTGAACGGCCAGTACATCGGCCACTTCACGTCCAGCTTCGGCAACAAGACCGGTCTGGGAGACACCTTCAGATGCACCTTTTACGAGACCTTCACCGACCCCGACGGGAACCTCATCGAGGTCTATGGAACCAGCTACAAAGTGGCGGTGTAATCGGCGTCATGCCGTCCAGGGAGAGGCCGGTCCAGGACCGGCCTCTCCGGCTACAGCCGGGGCCGAGGCAGGGCGTGAGATCCTGCGCGGTGGCACCCCTTCCACAGGGCCTCGTTGCCGGTCCTCTTCGGAGCCTCAGGCGATCTGACCAGCCGCCTCCTCATGCCGGCGGTGGCCCAGCTGGCCGAAGCCGAACTGTTGCCTCAATCGTTCACGATCGTCGGGTCGGCAATCAGGGACTGTTCGAGCGAGGAGATCCGCCAGCACATCGCGGAGGCGCTGAAGGAGACTCGCTCGTGGCGCCGGCCACGCGCGACGCCGCCGTTCGGATGCTCAGTTTCTCGCCAAGCTGGGCCGCGCCTCATCGAAGCTAGAGTCCGCGGCGATGGACTCACAGACCTGTTCCGAGAGGTGTGGCTGTGGGACGAGTGGCCTGATGCCGACGGACCAGACATCGGCATCGATTGGGTCGCCGAGCGCACAGACCGCTCGCTCGTCGCAGCCCAGGTCAAGTGCTTCGACCCCAGTACCAGGTACTGAAAGCGCGAGCTCGACTCGTTCCTGTCGGCCTCGTCCCAGGATCGGTTCTGACGACCTACGTCCCGCGCGACAAGCAAGTCTCATCGCTGAGCGTGTGCCACAGGCGCCGGGATCGGAACCCAAAGGTGGGTCCGCTCGGGCGGGACGCTCACGTTGGACGCGACGAGCGACGACTGCGCCGTCAGACGAGCGTTCCTCAGCGGGCTGCTCGCCCGCTTGCCAACCGCGAGCGGTGCGGCTTCCCGCTCCCGTCGTCACGAGCCCGCATCGACTTGGATGGGCGTGCGCGATCATGCCCGATGCGGCGCTTCTCGCGTTGGTGTAGCTATCCAAACGACCGCGTGTCATGGCCAATGAAGGACGGATCGGAAGGCCGGGTGTCACAGAGGGATGAGGATCGTCCGTCGTTGCCAGGCTTCGGAACGGAAGGCGAGGTTTCGCTGGCTGTTCATGGTGCCCATGACCACTCCTTCCGCAACCGGGCTGAGCTCCTTGCTGGCCGGATCTGCGGATGCTTCTACTGCTACTCCGTCTTCGCGCCGGAGCGCATCGAAGAGTGGACCGACGACTCCATTCCACAATCAGGGCGCAGCGCAGTCCACGAGTTCCATTTCCTCCTCCTCCATTGTCATCGGCGACCGGTCACGCTTCCCCCTCACTCGGCCATTCCTTCTCAGGGTGCACATCCTGTGGTTCGGAGCAACGTGACGCTCCCAGACCAATCTTCAGCGGATGACTGATTCGTGACCGCCGAAGTCCCACGGCCGACGCTGCGCCTCGCGGACATCGCGCGCCTCCTCAACGTGAGCAACGAGCGTGCCCGTCGCCTCGCCAACCGAGGAGCAGTACGGCTTTCCCGCCCCCGTGGCGAGGGACACGCGGAGCCGCTACTGGGCACGCGAAGACATCGAGCGATGGATGGATGACGTGCAGTGGTGGGAGTCGAAGCCGTGGCGGAAGCCGGTCGAGTAGCAGAAGGGTCGGTCCGAAGACCGGCCGACCGTGTCGGACCGCGCGTCAGGGGGCGATGTTGTTCTCTTTCCTTCCGACGCGGCCCAAGTAGTTGTTGTTCACGTTGCCGCCATCGACCGCGCCCATGACCGTGCCCCCCCCTGGGCCGGATGCCTTGATCCCGCCGCCGGTGCCTATGCCATTGTCATCGAAGTCGGCCCGATTCCTGGTCACCGAGGAGGAACCATTCATGGTGACTGTCCCGCCGTTGATGGCGATGCCCCCACCAGCGGCGGACGCCCTATTCCCAGACACCCTGGACGAGTCGTTCATGATGACCGCGCCGTACGAGAAGATGCCGCCGCCCCGGCCGTGAGAGGCCGAGTTCTTGGTCACCCGGGACGAGTCGTTCATGATGAGCGTGCCTCCAGCGTTTTCGATCCCGCCTGCAAACTTGGCCTGATTCCTGGTCACCTCGGACGAGCCGTTCAGCGTCAGTCTGCCTCGCTCGTCGTTCCAGATACCGCCGCCGGGGGTGTGTGGTACCGCGTTACCGCGCACGGTCGAATCGCTCAGGACTAGATTGCCGATGTTGTAGATCCCGCCGCCACCGAACCTGCTTGTGTTCTGGCGCACCACCGAATCCTTCAGGGTTAGTGTCCCGCTGTTGGAGATCCCTCCTCCCATATCACCCCCGCCCCCAGCGACCCTCAGGTTCGTAAGTGTCACAGGGGCCGATACGAGCAAGACGCTCGTCGTACCGCTGCCACGCAAGACGGGTCTGGAGACGTCCGCGGTGGCTCGGCCAACGAGGGTGAGCCTCTTGCCGATCTCGAGGTCGCCGACGCAAACCCCTCTGACCGCGATCGCGTCCCCCGGGTGGGCATCATCGATCGCTGCCTGAAGGTTCGAGTTGCTCGGAGTGCCTTGCGTGACGTTCCTAGCCCGACAGGTGTTCACGGCCGCCTCAGCAGCGGGTCCAAGGAAGGCGAGCATCCCGGCCACGAGGCTGAGCGGAACCAGGCTGGAGAGCATGTGAAGAGGCGCGTGGCGCTCGCAGGGTGACCGATCCATGACTCCCCCCTCCAGGGTTCCATGTGGCGAAGCAGATCGACGGCATGAGCCGGGGCGTTGCGCGCTGGGAGATGGTCTACACGAGCGTTTCGGAATGCGCAAACCCTGGGGGTTAGACGAGAGATCAGGGGTACCACCCGAGGTCGGGTGCGAGATCGAGCGTGCGGAACGGCTCGGGGAACAAGTAGTTCGTGGTGACGTGCCATCGGATCGGCCGCTTGTGCGGTGCGAACCGCCACACCGGGAACCGGCACGACGCAACCTTCCCATGCGTGCGGACCCGGTAGATACCGCCTCGCCACTTCGAGCCACGCTCTGCGAGGTTAACCGCGCACCTTAGGGGCTGCGGCATAGCGGCGTACAGCGGATTGTTGAGGAAGACTCGGCGATCCGCCCGACGGTCTCCGCGTGTGTCGAGCCAGACCATGCTCTTCCATCCGTTGTTCGGCCGTGTGTAGCTGCGGAGGCTGACGATCAGGTACCGCCGGCCGTTGTCGGCCCGCACGATGCGGACGGCCGTCGACCGAATGTCGAACCCGAGGCATGGTGGCGTCTTGTCAGCCGACCCGCAAAACGCGATATCGGACGGATCCGTTCCGGCTCCGATCCAAAGGACGTCGGCGCGTGCGGTCGATGCGAGGACCATGAACAGCATCACCGCCAGCGTCACGACAGATCGCGGGATCACCAATCTCCCCTCCGACAGACCACGCGAGCCGAGACAGCAAGCATCCACCTCCCGTCATGTCAAAAGCAACCGTGCTAGACCGCGACACCGCGGACAGGTTCGCGGGATTTCGGCGGCGGGTCCGCCAGCGGCGCGAGGTGTCCCAGTCGGGCAGCTTCGTCCCGGCCTCGAGCTCCCCATACTCGCGCACCGACACACCTACGAGCCACGATGCGCGGGCGATGCGCAGTCCGTTCCGCTCACGGTCGCGCCTGAGCATCGTCGCGAACATCGCCACCTCGCCGCACTAGCGAGCGCCGGAGACGGAGGCAGCCCTGCTGCGCGGGATTGAGTTCATGCGCTCCGAGTCCGATACCTTTCGCAGGAGCAGGCCGTGCGGCCGACTCTGGAGGTGTCAGGATGCCCAAGGCTGATCGGCTTGCCGTGCTCGTTGCGATTCTCGTTCTCGCCGGCGCTGCGCTCGTTGCCCTGCACGTGCGAGAAGACGCACCGGATCTGA
Organism: uncultured Actinomycetes bacterium; assembly: GCA_963810945.1. Taxonomy (GTDB): domain Bacteria; phylum Actinomycetota; class UBA4738; order UBA4738; family HRBIN12; genus JAOUEA01. The sequence continues at coordinate 35,639 of CAWEPI010000002.1, read as the reverse complement.
GTCGACTCAGCCAAGTCATCAGCGATGGGCCGCATCCTTGCCCGCCGGGCGTAGATGTTGCGACGTACTGCTAGGTCGCGTTGTTCGCGTGGGTGTCGGTTCGCGTCTTCGCCCGTGCCGCGATGCGCTGAACGGCGCGGTCGCGCACCGCGTTCCGCGGAGTCCTCGTGTCACGGCCTGAGGGGTGGGCGACCGGGAAGACGAACTGTCCTTGCCAGTCCAGACACACGGTCATTTGGATCGCGAGTCCTCCTTGGGCACGTAGAGAACCGCAATTCAGCGGCTAACCCAGTGGATCGCACCCTTGCGGCGGGGCGTCAGCAAATGGCCTTTCGGTCTGGAAGCGCCCTGACCTCTTCCGTGTCAAGGAATATCCACCCAGTTCACTGACCTGCGGAAACTTGTGATTTCCCAGGTCAGGACCCCTTTCGGTAGTCACACGCTGACGGGGGTTTAACGAGGTATTCCGGAGGACTCTGCGCACTCTCTGCACACTCAGTCACCCGGCTCCTCCCAGCCCAGCTCCATGAGCGCCCACCGCATCTTGAATCCTGCTCGGTCGAGGTCTTGGCGCATCGAGTACTCCGCCTCCGGCGCGTCGGCTTCTAGATGGGGCCGGACGATCTCGTGGAGCGCGTCCATGTATCGCATCAGAAGCGCCGATGAATCGGCCGCGGGCGGGGGGTCGAACTTCGCCATGAGGGCTTCGATATCCCACCAGTCCTCCTGCTTCCAATTGGTGAGTGAGACATCCCCGATGTCCGTCTGGATGTCGTGGCGGTTGTAGCTGTCGAGAAGCTCCTTGACGATGAGAGCGAATCCGGGCCCTTGTTCTTCAGGGTCCGTGTGCTTCGGTCGTCCCGTGTTCGCTCGGAACTTGACCAGAACATCCAGCGTGAGACGGCCGGACCACTCGTCGTAGTCGTCGCTCTCGTTCTCGATCATCACTCCCCCGATCCTCGCCGGGCGGGGAAGCTCCGGACACTCAATCCGATGCTAGCTCTGTTCTTCCCTTGACGGGTTCTGCAGCGGGGAGGGGCACTCCTGGCAAGGCCTGGCGCTGTCGCCGCTGTGCTCGCGGTGGTGGGAAGCCCCGCCCCGAGACGCCTTTGGGTGCGGTGGTGGGACCCCCCTCAAGTCGCGTGCTGCGACCTACGTCCACAGGTCATGGCGAGGAGGCGGCATCGTCCCCTTGGCCGGAGGACGGCAGAGGAGGGTCAGGCGCGCGCCGCCCACGGCCAACGCGGTCGCCGTGGCTCCGCCGATGGGCCCCGTCGCGCCTGTGATCACGAAGGTCGAGGTCATCGTCCTGCTTCCTCGCCCGTTGGAACCTAGGCGCAACGTTCCTTCGAGCGGAGGAGCGCCGGTAGCGCACGACACCTCGCAGAGGTGCTACCGACACGTGAGCTTGTCGCGTTAGACATCCCAGTGGTCGCGACGCTCGACCCGGGAACCATGAGCGGCGCGGTCCCCCATGCGGGGTTTTCCACGCCCGTGAGACCGGTATCGATGAACGCCTCCGTCGTCCCATCGGTCCGCATCACGAAGAGTTCGTCGCAGCAGAAGTCGTCGTGGCGTCGATCGCTGATGAATGCGATCCGATCGCCCCGCGGGGAGAAGACCGACTCCTGGTCGTTGTTGGGGAAGTCCGAATGTGTGAGGTGGCGAAGTCCGCTCCCGTCTGCGTTCATCGAGTACACGTTGCTGCCCAGCCGACAGCAGTCGCTTGAGAACGTGATGCGTCGACCGTCGGGCGACCAGTCCGGCGCGAACCCCTCGAGGGCGGGAGCCGTCAACGCGTGGACGCCCGAGCCGTCGCCCTGCATCACGTAGACCTGGGAATTGATCCCGTTCGCGTTGAATCGCGCGAACGCTATCTTCCCGTTGTAGGGCGACACGGACGAGCCGAAATCGACCACATCATCGAGGCGGAACGACGTGATGGCGTGCCGATAGCTTCCATCGGTCCGCACTGAGAACAAGGCACAGCCGCCGGGCGGGTCGGGCCGACACCGCGTGAACAAGAGCCGCGTACCGTCCGGCGTGTAGGAGGGGATGAGATCGTTCATCCCGTTCCGATCCCCCGCCACCATGTGCAAGTGACCCCCGTCGGCGTCCATGATCCAAAGCCGAAGCTGGCCGCTCTTGTCGCTCGCGAAGGCGATGTTCTCCCCACTAGGTGACCAGTCAGGCCAGGCCGCGAAATGCCCCTCCCTCAGGTGCGTGAGCTGAACGAGGGCGGTCCCGTCCGGGTTGACCGCGTAGATCTGCCCGGTCATGTAGTCATCGAATGCGATCCTGCCGTTCTGGCCGGGAGGGGTGGCGTGGGCAGCGACACCTGGAACCAGGGCCAAGCCGATCAGCAACGGTAGAGCCAAGAGTGCAGACAGGAGTCTGAGACATGGTGCGCGTAGCATCCTTTCGCTCCTTCGGTCGACTCGGCTCGATCGATCGCCCGACCGCACACTCATGGCTTCACCCCCGGTCCCCAGTCGGAGAAGAAGAGCCCCGGCTGGTCGTGACGATCGGGTGCAGGTTCGACCCGTCGGCGTTCATCACGTACAGGTCGTTGCAGCACTCGTCGGGGTAGGCGAGGTCAGCGCCGAGCACGATCTTCTTGCCATCTGGGGAGTAGTAGGCGGGCCCGCCTTGATGCCCTACGGGGAAGTGCGTGAGCTCCTTCAGGCCCGATCCGTCGGGCCGGATCACCCACACGTTGCTGTGCAGCATGCAACAGAGGTCGATGAAGATGATGCGGCTGCCGTCTGGGGACCAGCCGGGGAAGTCCGCTTCCAGGGCAGGCTTGGTCAAACGCCTGAGGCCGCCACCATCCGCGTCCATCACCCACACCGCCGAAAGGAAGCCGCCTCGGTTGCTGTCGAAAACGATGCGCGTTCCGTCGGGCGAGTAGTGGGGGTTGTTGTTGAACCAGTTGCCGCCCAGGATCTTCCTCATGCCCGTTCCGTCGGCGTTCATGACGTCGATGTCGCAGTACGCGACGAACCCGAAGGGGATGCCGCAATGCGAGAACACGATCTTGCGAGCATCAGGCGACCAGCTCGGGTTGTGGTTCTCGAAGCCAGTCTGATCGGTCAGTTGGCGCTTGCCGCTGCCGTCTCGATCCATGACCCAGATCTGACCGTCGATCGTGAAGACGATCTTGCGTCCGTCCGGCGACCAGTTCGGTGCGCTGGCAGCGCTCCCTGAGCTCACGTGCGTCAGTTGCTTCAGACCGCCTCCATCAGATCCGACGGTGAACACCTGTGGGGTGTCGCTCTGGTCGGTGGAGAACGCGATCCTGCCGTTCCTCCCGGGGAACGCAGACAAAGCCGGTGACGCGGTAGCGACAAGTCCCAACAGCGTCATCCCAAGGATCGCTACCATGGCGATCGATCGCCTCATCACGAACACCCCCCTCTCGGGCATGTCCCCAGGTACCCAGCACTCAGGGCCTGGAACCGGGGCGGGAGACCGTTTCGGGGCTGTGATAGGCAAGGACCGGGGCCGAATCTTCGCCAACAATCCGCCCATCTTGGCGTTGAGTCAACCTCAGGGCTGCACGCCTGAACCATCCGCGAGCGGGATGCCACCCGGTCGGCGTTGATCTTGAACCTGTTCCATATTCCGGGCCTGACCGCCCTCACGCCGGTGCCCGAGACTGCTTGCTCTCCAGTCAGCACAAGGAACTTCGACCCGTCATACAATTATAGTTGGATGGCCGGGGGCAGGAGCGATTGTCCGGCAGTCTTAGGGGGCGACGTGAGCGAGTACATCGGTGTTGGACGGTTCATGCGAGCGAATGGGATGGATCCGAGAGCAGGTTTGTCCGGACCGATGACGTCGAGCCAAACGCAGAGTCTCCGAGGGTTCATCGCCAAGCTCACTCCCCGGTTCGACCCAACAATCAAAGGGTGCTTTGGTGCCGACGATCATGATCACATGCGCCTTGGAACGGGGGAAGAGCCCGACGTGACAGACAAGTTCGACCTGTGGGACTACTCGGCCGTCAGAGATCGGGCTCAAAGCATCTTCGATTCGGTCGCCACCGATAATCCAAATATCCCGGCCGATATCCCGCCCTGGATGCCACCTCACAAAGCCACCAGCCGGATGCCACCTGAGGCAGACGGGAAACCATGGGATGGGGACCGCTTGAGGCTTTTTTCTCGGTGGATGGCCGGCGGCACGCCCCGGTGACGACCTACTGAAGCGCAACCAACACGGGAATCATGCCGCGTCCGCTGTTGAGCGGCCTCAGTGCTTTACCCAGCACCGCTCCAAAGGCGCGCACGTGGTCATTCGCGGTCATGGCGTGCCCCGAGGTGGATGACGTTGTGAGCAGATCGCCCACACCAATCGACCCGAGGTCGGCATCCACCTTGCAGTGCACAACCCCGACAAGGGCGACAGGGATCCGCTCGTGAGTGCCGTTCGTGGGCTGACCGTCGAACAGGATCGCTGGCTTGAGCCCGCCTGCTCCCGAGACAACCCCGGCGACCCGCCGATCATAGGCCTCGGCGCTTGACCGAACGCGGCCGCGGTCGTCGAGCACCATGACCGTTCCGGGCTCAGGCGCAACCCCAACCTGTTCACCAGGATCGACATCGAACGCCTCGGCACAGTCGGCCCCGCCCATGATCTTTACGTCCCCGGTGACGTCAAGGTCGCCATCGAAGTAACCGGCGGGATTTCCCTTAGCGAACAGCCCGATGTTCTTGCCGCTAATAGCGGAGACGCCAATCCGAGTGTCGCTCTGGCCGTGCACCCCATCCCCGTCCTTGCTCACGCCCACGGCTCCAGTTCCACTGACGCTCCGCCCCCAGACACCGGTCCCACTCGTCGAGTCACCGACGGTCGCGATGAAGCTCTCGCTCTGGCCCCAAACACCGCGCTCGGTCGTGCTCACGCCCAGGACGCCCGTAGCTTGCTCGCTTTGGCCAGAGACCCCGGCCCCCGTCTGGCTCTCGCCATGCACGCCGTCCCCGGTGCCGCTGTGCCCCCAGACGCCGGTCCCGCTCGTCGAGTCACCGACGGTCGCGATGAAGCTCTCGCTCTGGCCCCAAACACCGCGCTCGGTCGTGCTCACGCCCAGGACGCCCGTAGCTTGCTCGCTTTGGCCAGAGACCCCGGCCCCCGTCTGGCTCTCGCCATGCACGCCGTCCCCGGTGCCGCTGTGCCCCCAGACGCCGGTCCCGCTCGTCGAGTCACCGACGGTCGCGATGAAGCTCTCGCTCTGGCCCCAAACACCGCGCCCGGTCTTGCTCACACCCAGGACGCCCGTAGCGGCATCGTTCTGACCGGAGACACCGGCACCGCTCGCGCTCTTGCTCTTACCTGAGACTCCGATTTCGCCTTCGCCCGACACACCAGCCGAGCTGGCGCTGATACCAGAGACACCGATCCCGCTCGAGCTCTCGCCTAAGACCGCCGTACCCTTCGCACTGTCTCCGATCACACCATTGCCGCCCTCGCTTGAAGTGCCCGCAACTCCATAGCCAACGCCGTCATCGGTGCCTTTGACCGGACCTGTCGCCATGATCGTGCCTCCCCTGTGCGAGTGCCGATTCGCCGCGGCGGGCAAGACGCGAACTGCATCATCACGCGAAAGCAGATCGTCTGCAATTCCGTACACACGTTGACGACGCGATTCCACCGGCGGTTCCGCGAGACGCCAGGACGTTCAGCGGATGAGGGGACCCCAAGCGTAAGGTCGCAGACGTGCCGATGCGAGGAGGATGTCGTGACCTTGAACCCCGCCTGCCAACCATTCGCAACCGCCATCGCGGCGCTTGAGACCCAGCGCGCCACGATCCAGGCTGGACTTGGCGCTTTGACGCCCATCGACCGATGGAAGGCACTCGTCCTGATCGGGGACCTGAATCGACAGATCCTCGATCAACAGGAGCAACTCGATGCCTGCGAGCGCCAGCACCTGGCGGACTATGAAGCGGAGGTGGTTGCTCTCGACACCTCGGGCGGCCCACCGGCTTCCCGCATGGCGCGCTTGTGGTCGATGGATGAGGTTCCAACCGAGCTCGAGAACGCTCCCGTCGTTGGCGGCGTCTTCCACTTCGCTTCTCGCTTGTCCGGCACCTCAGTGGGCATCACCATCGAGGAGACCGGGAACCCGAGCGTGCAAGGCGTCGACTTCCGTTCAGGACCTCTCGAGGAGCTTCCTCGAACGTCGCCGGCCGATCCGGGAGGACGAGTCGAGATCGTTGTGGGACCGACGCTCAACTTCGCTGAGAGAGACTTGATCAGATGGTTGCAGGGGATCGAGATCCCAACTACGTCCATCGAGATCCCAACGCTCGGCGGCAAAGCCGACATCACCGTCTCGAACCTAACCGTTGCGCTCTTGGCCGGAGCGATCGACGTCGTGGCCTCCGGGACAGCCAGCATCACAGGCCCTCTCTGGGGATCTCAACTGGCACCCTTCAAGCTCGAGGTGCCGATCAGCCTGAGCCTTCCCCTGACTCCTGACTCGGATCGCGGCTGCGACCTACTGATTCAAGGCTCACCCAGCCTGACCGTGAGCGGGCCACTCGGCAGCGTCCTCACGACGCTCACTCAGCTGTTGGTCGACCTCATCGCAGGCCAATCGCTCCCGATCCTCCGCAAGGCGTTCAACCGTGCGATCCCGCCCGCCGTCGCGACGATCTTCGGGCTGGAGAAGCCGCCTCGCCTCGCGCTGATCTCCTTGCGCAAGTTCGAGATCACGCCGGCTGGAGTCACGATTCAACCCACCATCGGCGCCTTCGGTGACGCGCTATCGACGTTCATGCCCTGAGTGAGCTCGTCGAGCAAACGGCGGTCAGCGGTTGCCCGGGCTTCGGCGGCTGGCGAAAGCACCATCGGTCACGTCATCCTGGCGAACATTGCCACTCGCCTGGGTCGACTCTAGGCAATCAAGGAGGCGCTGATTCCATCTACTCCCCAGGCGACAGCTGTCGCCTCGGAGAGTTGCTTCTCAGTCGTGCTGAGCATGTCCTGCGCGAAGCGCTCGCTGAACCCCGCGATGAACCCGAGGGGCGCCCACGCCTTGCTCGCGGCGAGTCACGACCATCTTCCGGCGGGAGGCAATCTACCGCCACGGCGGTCCGACGCCAGACAGCGTCTTGATACGTGATCTGCTCGGCCACTTCGACGGTGCTCTCCATAGAGGCGTAGCAGCTTCGCGAGATAGTCGTCAACCTACCTGACTACTAGGTTGACGGAGCCTAGTGACGAAGCCTGCCCGAATCCCCGCCGTGGCATCCGTCGCGCAATGTCGCGGGTGCGGCAAACAGCACCCCCGCCACGAGCATCGCGGCGAGGGCGATGACGAGGCACCTCTCGGTACGCCGTACGGAACGGATCATCGGATTGCCTCCTGGGTCAACGGAGTGTGAAGGATGGTTCCCAGGAGCGCAATAGCGCTTACGCAGGAGGCCGGAGGTTCTAGGGCGAACGGTTCGTACCTGACCTACGCCCGGACCTCTTCTGGTCGATGATGGGGAGCGCCGGTTGTGCCCGTGCGCGTGCCGTCGTCCGCCTCGATCTCGAGTCGCGTGCCCGGCATGGCGAGCTCGATGGACACCCAGACGTAGCACGTGGGGTAGCCGCGGCGCCCTCGCCGCGTCAACGGCTTCTTCTCTTCGTCGGAGGCCCGAAGCCCCGACCCTCGGGAGCCCGCCGGCGGGGCGAAGTGCCGATATAGGGGTAAGTGGCCGAGGGGAGCGTCCCCGGGGTCTGGGAGGAAAAAGCGATGGGTAAGGGAATGGGGGAGAGCGCAGGGCCATCCGGGCAAAGCCGACACACCGGGTTGGGAGCAGCCGACGAGTAGAGGACGACCACCTCGTGTGGGTCTCGACGCGATCCGGCGCCGGGCTACCGGGTAGGTGCCCACTCCCGTCCGACCGACAAGATAGGGTCCACTATGGACAACGATGCAGCAGGAGACGGCACACCGGAGCACGGCTCGGAAGGTGTCTCTGGCGTTGCTCATCGTCCTGCTGCTCGGGCAGGCGTTAGTGGTTCTCGCGACGATCGTGGTCGTCGGTCTCGGCCACGGTTCCGCCGGTCAAGCTGCGATCTTGTTCGGCGGCGTCGGTGCGGCCTCCGTTCTGCTCTTGGTCCTCCTCGCGGGAGCGATCCGCGGGACGTCGAAGCCGGTGATGACGGTCTGGGCGCTCGCGGCTCCGCTCCTCGACGTCGCCGCCTACGCGATCGTGCTCAGCGTGGCCGGAGGCCTCGGTGCGTGCGACGAAGGCGAGGCAGCGGCGTTGACGTCCGTGTCCGCGCCGCCGGGCGTCGAGCTGCAGGGCGAGCCGAGGGACAGCGAGGGCAGTTGCGCGCAGGCATTCGTTGCTTCCGTTCGGCTCGAAGATGTCCTGAGCGGCTATCGCACCAGCCTCGAGTCAGACGGATGGACGGTCCTGGATCAGAGCACACAGCCGGGCTTCGCCGAGGGCGGCGGCTCGGCGGAATCGGGCGAACTGACCGCGCAGCGAGATTCGATCAGGTTCTGGGTGGGGGTCGAGAGCGGGCCTGGTGAGTCAGGCGGAACGTATGTCGGCGGCTCGATCTCCACCGACGAAACGCCATGGCCACGTTGATGCGGCTTGACTTGAAGAGCGGCCGGTAGCCCAGATCGGAGGTTCGTATAACCGATCGGGGGTCTGCAGGTCCCTCTCGTCGTCCAGGACCCTGGCGGCGATTCGAGATCCCTGGCCGCTACCATCCGTTTCGTGACCGCCGAGTTCAACAGGGCGAGCGCCGTAGGTTCATGAAGAACGATCTACGGCGCAACCAGGTGCCCCGCGCTGATAGGAAGCCCGGCGACACGCCGGGCGTCCAGAACCCCCTTCCGGTGGCTGGCCCCAGCTGGGAGATCGCTATGGCGCAGGCACGGGAACGCTCACGAAAGAGAGGTGCGTAGCGCATCGGTCTTGAGTCCTTTGCGCGCTAGCTCGAACTCCTGCATGACGTTCTGCTCGGCAGCCGAGTCACCGCTCGAGGCGCTCCCTCCAGCGCACGAGCACCAGTCGGAGAAACAGCGTCAAGCCCCCTGCCGCCGCGATCACGGCGAGCCCAGCCATCGGAAGACCGAGTAACGCTGCGACCGTCACGAGCAGCAGCCGTCCGTCTCGGCCTCCTAAGAGCCATCCAAGTGCTTCCTCCGGGGCAGGCGCCAGCCCGAGGGCCGCGATCCGGTCCTTCGACGCCATCGAGAGGATCGACGCCGCTACGGCTGCCGCGCACAGTCCCACGGTCACGTCCGCTGACATGCCGTCTCGGATCGCCCACATCGCGAGACCTGCGAGCACGACGGTGTCAGCAACACGGTCGAGTACTCCATCGAGCAGCGCTCCTCCTGGGGAGTCCCGGACCTGCAGCCGTGCCGCCTCGCCGTCCATCCCGTCCAGTACCGATCCCGCCCACACGACCAACCCACCGGCTACGCCTTGCCCTCGTGCCAGGAGCCACGCTCCGACGAACCCAACGCCGAGCGCGAGCCCCGACAAGAGGTCGGGGTTCGGCCGCAGCGGCGATACCAGCATCGAGAGCCGGGTGGACAGCGGCCTATTCAGGTAGCGCGAGACCGGCCCGTCCTCGCGCTTCACCAGAGACCGGCGAAGCGCACGCCTTGCGCTCCGGAGATCCTCCGGCGTGTCGACGTCGAGCCACCAGCCGTGGGGCGCGACCGGCACCACCTCCACCGGACATGTCTGCGCGAGGACCGTCACCGCGCCAGCAAGCGTGGCGTCGCCCGCAACCTCAGCGCGCGCCTGCGCCTCGAACACCGCCCCGGGCAACAAGAAGGCCCCGCAATCGATCGACGGGTCACCGAGCTCCTTACCGAACGCCGCCGCCCGATCCCCATGCAGGCGCACGCGCGTCCCCTCGGCCCAAGCAGCAGCGCTCGGGGCGTGATCCACCAGTCCCGCGGGGCGTCCGGTTTCGAGCAGAGCCTCGAGGGCGCCGTCGCTGAACACGTGGTCGGCGGTTACGAGTACGAACAGCTCCTCAACTCCAAGGTGCGGAGCCGCGGCCGCGAGGGACGCGCCGTTGCCCTTCGCCCATCGCTCCGCGAACACCACCAGGGTTCGTCCTGGCGCCGCCCGGTTCACGATGGCCGCGACTGGTCCAGCGTGGTGACCCACCACGACCACGACCCGCTCGAGTCCGAGCGCGAGCAGCCTCCGGATCGCTCGTTCCACGAGCGAGAGCCCGCCGACGCGCAGGAGCGCCTTCGAACCGCCATCGGTCGAATCCGCCATCCGGCTCGACAGGCCGGCTGCCAGTACGACCCCGACGCGGGGACGCGTGGTCACGGAGCGTCCTTCGAGCGCGGTGGCATCGTCGGGATGAGGTTCGGACCGCGCCCGGCCGTCTTCGTGGGGGCCTCCCCGGGACACCAGACACGCGATCCCCGAGAGCCGTCGAATGCGAGGGCGACAGGGCGGCGCGCATGATCCCACTCGCAGTACAGCAAGCGGCCGTCTCGGAGCCGGATCGTCGCGTTGCGAATCGGCACCATGGCCCTCCTCGGCACAACCATCTCACGCGACAACTGCGACCACCTCTGAGGCGGACCGTCTGCGGAGGGTTGCCGGCGAACCGCCTACCCCATCACCGCCGGGAACCTGGTGGTGCACACCTGATAGGGAGCACATCTCGGAAGGCGGAACAGGAGGGGCCCGCCGGGCCCCTCCTTCACGTCCCGACGGCCCTGAGGTTCCCGCCCCCTCACAGGTCGTCCATCGGGGCTCCGAACACGACACGTGGAGTCGTGTGCTTCTCGCGTCCTGACGACACACCGTTCCTATCCGTGGTGCACGTTATGACACGCGGATGACCCCGACCGCGTGTCCGCCTTCTTGCGGGGTGGGTGCGGATTCCTGCCCTAGCCAAGCCAGGACAGGTCTCCTTGATGCCCGATGGTGCAGCTATGTACCTTGAAGACCCAGCACGCTGATCGGCAAGATCCGCGTCGGGCAGCAGGTGGTCCAGGATGCGGGGTTCTCACCCAACCTGGTGATCATCGGGAGCTCCGACGCGGTGGCGCTCGACCTCTTGCGTGCGGTCCCGACCGGCAACTACCTGTTGGACCCCTTGCCGCGCCAGAACGGTGCGACGCCGCTGTCCGGCATGCAAGTGGTCGTCGGCGTAGGCTCAGGCGCCGTCGTGCTCGACACCTCGGCCGTGCAGTGCTTGGATCGGCCCGCCCACGTTCGATGCGACACCGTCACCGTGTTCAGCACCACAGTCGCGGGTCCGCCTCGATCGCCGGGCCTTGCCTGGTCGTCAGCCGACGGCGTGTACGTGGTGGCCGCTGGTACTCCTAGGTCCCCATTCCCTTCCGAGGAAGCGGCAGCGGTGGGACCGGCCGGGACACATGCCGCCCGGCTGCATGGAACCGTTGCCGCGCCCGGCGGGAGGACGGGGTACTAGGCGGCCCCGTCTCTCCGCGCCGCACTCGGCTGGGCTCGAATCTCGTGCGGTACCGAATGATTAACCCTGCCTTGGACTCCCTGAGGCCGCCGTTTGGGCTCGCGGAGCCCTAGCGTCGAACTGACAGCATCGCCGATCGGGCGATGCGGGAGGAAGGAGGTCCACCATGCGGAAGCTCCTGATATTGGGAGCGGTGGCGGCCGTGTATCGCGGCCCTCACCTTCTCAGGGGTGGCGGCGTCGGCGTCGCCGGGTGCGCCGAAAGACGTCGTGAAGCGCGGCGCTTGCAGCGGGTCGAGTCACTGGAAGCTCGATCTCTCTCGCCATGGCGTCGGTCGGATCGAGGCGGACATGGAGGTCCACTCCGGGACCGCCGGCCAGCGGTGGCATTTCCGCTTCAGGGACAACGGGGTCCGGTTCGGGATGGCACGAGGGCGACGCAGCCCGACGGATCGGTCGATCTGCGCCAGATCACGGCCAACCGGGCCGGGCGAGACGTGATCACCGTGAAGGCGAAGAACCTCGCGAGCGGCGAGACCTGCCTGGGGAAGGCGACGGCGACCTTCTGAGTCGGGCCGCACCGAGAGCTAGGCCGGCCACGAGAGCCGGCCCGAGGGACCCGGCCGAGGGGCCCCGGAAGGCTAGTCCGCAGGCCCTCCGGTAGTCTCTTGGCCGGGTCTCCTCGCTTCTCGGCGAGCAGCGGTCCAACGCTCTCACTTCCTCCGCGCTACGTGGGCCGGTGGCGATGTTCGCGACGATGCTCAGGCGCGACCGGGAGCGCAACGGCCTGCCGGATCGCCCGCGCCTCGTGGCTCGTCGGGGTGTCGGTGCGCGAGTACCGGGAGCTCGAGGCTGGCACCAGGCCCCGGATTGGGACACCTACAGAGCGTCTGCGAGCTGTTCGGCTGGCCGCGGTCCTTCGTTACAGGAGTGTCCCCCCGGAGTTGAGGTTCCAGCGCCATGAGGCTGACTCGAAAGGTTGCGGACAATCTCAGGTGCTGCCCCGGGGGACCTTCTGATTGTCGCACCTGCTCGACTTGACGAGGTTCCGTCGGCTTCCTCGCAAGACCTTAGGGATGACGGGTGGGCAGATTTGCCTTCCGCTAACCGACCCGGTTCTAGGTTGGGCGTGTGCTCATCGGGTGCACGAACACCAAGTGGGTAGGAGGCAACCTGTGACCGACTTCGGTAAGACCATCGTCGAGGCGGCGTTCGTCTGGTACGGAGCCGGGGTGGCCTTGAGAGCTATCAGACGTTGGAGGCCCGAGCAGGTGAGGCTAGTTGCTCCGAAGGACCAGACGCCTCGCCAGCTCGAAGCCCTTCGTCGTGGCGACCGCAAGCAGCGTGCTGCATGACGTCGAGCAGGCGGGAGCTGGCCGAAGGGCGACAGGCCGACCGCGACGCGATCGCCTCCCGGCTGATTGCGCTACCGGGACTAGACCGGCGGAGGTCGAAGCGCGACATCACGTCCCGGACGGATAGGGTCCTCCGCCTCCCTTCGGTCGAGCGGGGTCGAAGTCACTATGAAGTCACTATGGCGAGCGTAGCGCCAGGCCGGGTGGGGGATTACGAATGGTAGCTCCGCGGACCATTTACGAGGGGCTTAGCGGGCCTCATCAGCGAGCCCCCGAGTGACTCGCGTGGCATTTCGCACTGGGAAGGAGGTGAGTTCCATGGTCGACAAGAAGAAGGACAAGGGGAAGAAGAAGGACTGGATCAGCTCGAGAAGAAGGAGGTATCGGCAGAGGGACAAGGGCAAGTAACCGCCCTTCCAGTGCCGGGCGGTGCCACGGACCTTCGAGGCCTGGGCACCGCTCGGGATGCTCTGTCAGCCACAGATCCGTCTGTACAGAGCAGATGGAGCGGGTCCGGGCTCTCGAACAGCAAGGCGCCGACATGGCTGATTCAACGAAGACCGCTCCAGTGCCGATCCCATGGCGCCGCGTAATCGGATCGCTGCGGCCGATCCGGCGGGGGTTGTGGCCATGCTTGCCCTCACGGTGCGGTGAGTGTTGGTCGGCCTCATCCCCCCCCTCGCCCTCGGATCGCTGGTGGATGCCCTGATTCGAGTCGAACGACGTACCGGAGGCGCTCGTCCTGACAGGTGTGATCGTGGTGGCGATCTTCGTGGCCGCGGGCGCCTACATCCTCTCGGAGTGGATGTACGCGCGGAACGCAGGCCGCCTCGCCTTGAACCTCCGCACCCAGATGTTCGATGGCGCCATCCGTCGGTCGCGGGCAGGACAAGACGTGACGGGGTTGCCGTCGCGTTTCATCTCCGACGCCGCAACGCTCGAGGAAGTCACGCTGTACCTGCTGGACAGCGGAATCATGATGCTGGTCTCCTTCGGCAGTGCCCTGGTCGCGATTGGGCTCCTCCAGCCGTGGTCGGAGGTCGTGGTGGCCCCAGCGCTCGCAGGCATCTGGATCCTGACGAGGAGGATGCAGAGGCCGGTCGCGACCGCTGGCCAACGCCGACAGGAAGAGCTGGAGCAGATGACGGACTCCGTATCCCGTGAGCTCGCCCGCTGCAATGATCTGCAGGCGCCGAGCCGCTTCCGGGCCGCGGCGGAGGGCTTGATGGCGGCGGAGGTCCGGCTCGGGTGGCTCCGCGCGATCAACCTCCAGGGATCGGGCGGCCTGGCGAACCTCGGACCGATCGCCGTCGTCGTCGCGGCAGCGTTCATAGGGACCCATCAGATCGGGACGCTGATATCGCTGTACCTGCTAGCCCAAGCCGTCTTCTCGAGTTTCGACGGCCTCGTCGATCTCAGCTTGGGGATCCATGGCGTTCGCGGGGCAGTCGCACGCTGCTTCGAAGTGATCGACGCCCCCGGCTCGACCGCGGAGGTTGCCCTGAGCGGATCCGTGGCATGAGCGAGTGGTCGAGATGGCACTCATCGCCCAGACCAATCACTTCGATCCGCATCACAGCACCAGTATCCCCGGCGATCGCGAACGGATCGCGCTCAATCATCGCCCATCCTCTCGTGAATACGCGAACCCCCCGTGCCGTTCTGCGCCCATGCCGGCACCCTCGACGGCCGGCGTGGCTTCTTCTCGTGGGGACGGTTCGCGAGGACGAACGCTTCGCTCTCCGCGAAGACCGTCGCCATGATCATGTCTCGCCTGGCGAGGCCGGATCCACCGGATGCTCAAGGACAAGCCCACGATGTCCTTTCAGGAGATCGCGGAGGCGCTCAACGACGAGCGCGTTCAAGCACCGCACGGAACAACACCTGGACGGCTGTGACCGCCCGCAAGGCATACGTCTCGTAGGTCGATCTCGTTGCCCCAGACCTACCCGGACGAGTAGGCGCTCGGGTCTTCGAACGCGTGGCTCTTCGCGGCAACGTCGCCGGATTACCAGGTTCGTGGCCCGTGGCCACGAGCCGCCTGGTGGCGACGATTCTGATCCTGGGGGTCGCGGCCTGGGCTGCGCGCGCTCCCGGAAGCTGGAACGCGGCCGGCGTGCGCTACTCGGTGTCGGCCGGCTTCGCCGGATGTTGCGGCCACGGCTTCCATCGCGTCCCTTTGCCGAGCCATCGTTACCCAAACGGTTACCGAAGATGACCGAGAGATGGTGGGATTCGCTCTGACGCTTGTGCCTCGTGGGTCACTGCGGAGGTGCAGGCTCGTATGGGCCGACCTCCAGCGTCGACGGCTCGCTCGCGCCGTTGCAGGGCGGGACCAGCGTCGTCCTCCGTGGGTCGACGACGATCTTCGTTCCCCCGTTGCCGTCGCTCACCATCCATTCGACCTGACCGCTCACTTGGGGGCAGGCGTTCGACCAGCGAACGCTCACTGCCGCGGCCGATCCGGGTTCCAGCGTGACGACCGGCCAGCCGGGCGGCTGCGACGCACCATTCACCTGCCACGACGGAGCTGCGTCGACGACGTTCACGATGACCGGCTCACCCGAAGAGACCGACTCGGGTGCCGTCTGCACTAGGGAAAGCACGGGCTTGCCCGACAACGTGCAGGTAGTCGTCCCCTCGTTCGTCATCAAGAGAAAGCCTTCAACGGAGCCGGCGGCTCCCTGCAGGCTGGCCGATGCCTCCAGGTCGGCAGGGAGGCACGTGTTGTCCGATGTTGCAGGCGACTGCGTCGTCGTGCCTCCCGGGACCGCCACCCGGTTTGGGTTGCGCACGTTCGTGAGTCCCCAAGATCCGGCGATCACGATGACGCCAGCAACCAGGATCGAGGCCGCCGCGTTGCGGCCCACGCGCCAGTGGGCGCGCGTCGCGGTCTTGCGAGGCAGCTCCTGAAACTGGGGAACCTCCCCCGCCTTTTCGTCAAGAACGTCTTCGAGCTTCTTCAGGTCGTCATCCATCGTCTTCGCTCCTTACCTGGATCCTCAGTTCTGAAAGCCCGCGGGATACCAAGGATCGGACCGTCCCCGGGCGGCACCCGAGCATCTCCGCTACCTGTTGCTCCGGGAGGTCCTGGTAGATGCGCAGAACGATCGCGCTTCGTTGCCGAACTGGGAGGCTGAGCAGACCCGCCCATAGCTCGTCCCGCCGATGCGTGTCGGGTTGTTCGGAGTGCCCAGTTGGTTCGGCCGCCGACCGCTTCAGGTAGGCCCTCTCGAGCCGCTTCCTTCGGAAGTACGAGTTGGCTAGGTTGACCACCGAGCGCCTGAGGTAGGAGTCGCAAGCTACGGGATCGCGCATATGGACAAGGCGCCCCGCCAGCTTGACGAACGCGTCCTGGACCAGGTCCTCGGCCAGCTGGCGGTCGCCCGTGATCATGTAAGCGAGCCGGATCGCCTCGGCCGCGTGGCTCGCGTAGAGATCCGCGAGACGGCCGCCGTCTGCCTCAGTCACCCGTGCATTCTCCTGGGTTGAAACTCGGCTCATGTCAGTTAGGACGCACGAGCCCCCGGAATGGTTGCACCGCCCGGGGTCGAGGGCTCCCTTGCTTTGCCATGACCCCTGGCGACCCAGCCCTGGAGCGTGCGGACGGGGACCCCACCAGCCAGCGCCGCCTGCCGAAGCGAGGCGCCCGAGCGGGGACCTGAGGTGCACAGGAAGCGCCAGACACACAGTGAGTCAGACCGCGCATCCCGCTTAGCGGTTTGCAGTAGGTCCTCCTCGACGCGGTGACCTCTTCCGTGTCAAGGAAGGGTCGCCCCACTTCGCTGACCTGCGCGTTTCCTCGTTTCCGCAGGTCAGAAGGCAAGTAACTAGTCACATGCTGACGAGGGTTTCCGAGGTATTCCGAAGGATGCTGCACCCTCTGTGCACCCTCAGTAGGTTCGAGGGACCGCTCCCCGCGCGTTCTTTTCGCTTGACCTGCTCGCGACCGTGGGAGGGCACTCCAGGAGGGAACCCGCGTTCCCTGCCTCTGTGCCCGTGCTGGGGGAGGTCCCACTGATGCCGATAGATTCGGCCGCGGTGGGTTCCTCCCTCTAGCCGGTCCGACAGGTTCATCCCCGCCTAACCCGACTCCCACGCTGGCAGAACGTATGAGAACTCGACAGCGGCCAAACAGAGGACGAAGAGAACGGCTATCGCGCCAACGACCATCGCATGCAGCCGGAGCCGGTTCCGGACGCTGAGAGCGATGCAGGTCAACGCCGCTATCACGCCGTCCAGCCACATGATTCGCCGGAGTGGTTCGAGTTCATGCTCGAGCTCATGCAGGAAGTGGGCCACCCACCCAGTGTCGCTAAGGAGGTCCGGGTCGCCGGGGAGGAAGTTGACGGGGACCGCGTATCGCCGTGCCACGAGGATCGCCGCGACCACGAAGAGGATCGCGGCCACGCGGAGAGCCCACGCCCCGGCTGCCGTGGGAGCGGGAACGCCTCGTACCCGATAGACGCCGAGGGCGGCACCCAGCACCCACGCGATCCCGGCACAGAACGTCCCCAACGTCAGCGCATAGATGTTGCTCCTGAGGAACGTGCCTTGGATGCTGAACCCCCATAAGGTGCCCCCGACCAGACCGAGGAACCCGAAGGCCGAGGCGAGAACGAGCGGGGTCGCTGCGGAGCGGTAGCCGCGGATAGAAGGGTCGCTGCCAGAAGTGAGGATCCAACTGGTCTGTCCGCGCTGAGGGTCCCGATCGATCGGCATCGAGGCGAGCCTTGCACGCCGCTACTAGAGGCGAGAAGGGGGTCTACGGGAGCGTCACCCAATCGACACGGCTTCGAGACAAACGGGTGGATGAGACATCAGTACCATCCCCGCGTGACCGAGAACCCCCGCCGCTCTTGCGCCGCGGAGACATCGCCCGACTCCTGAACGTGAGCAACGAGCGTGCTCGCCAGATCACCAACGGAGCTGACTTCCCTCAGCCGGTAGTCACGGAGCCGCACCGCGCGTGGAACCGCGAAGAGGTGCAGTGGTGGATGGACGACGTGAACTGGTGGGGTCGATACCGGTGGCGGAAGCCGCGGGAAGCGTGAAGGGGCATCTAGATCGTCACATGACGACGAACCGCGGGTGTCGCCTATCCGAACGAGCCTCAGCGGCCGCGCTGAATCTGCAGTGCAGAACTCGCTGCGGCCCGATCGGCCGCGAGCCTCAGGGCACGCAGCTCGCGCGAGTCCTGCAGCGTCGCGCGGTTCACGAAGATGTGGCGCGGAGGAGCCACGACCACACCGACGGCCCCGATGCCGATCCCGGCGAGTGCTGCCGCAACGATGGCTAGCCCGATGACGCCGCGCCTCATGGTCGCCATCTTCATCTGCTGTCTCCCGCGCGGCAATGGACAACGTCCCTTCGGGACACCTTTGTCACGAACGACCGCAGCCAGCCAAACAGCGCGCAGCATGGTGGGAGTCGAAACCGTGGCGGAAGCGCGTCTCCGACGTCTAGGTAGTTCCTGTACGCCGAATGACGCATGCGACGGATCCACGTGGGGCGCAGCGTGGAAGGTCGGGCAGGACGCGCAGCTTGGGATGCTGACTCGGCCTCTCCGGGAGGTCCGACACCGCTCCCGGAGAGAGGGGCTCGCGTCCTGCCCGCCACCCTCTCCTCAGTCGGCGCAGCCACCGATGGAACGTTGCCAGACTCGGCGTGTTCCCCCCGGGGCACCAGGACCCGTCCTACCGGTCGCGAGAAGGCAGGGTCTTTACCCGCGCTGGAACCTCCGCCCTGGGGGGACACCTATGAACGTCTGCGGCCAGCCGAAGAGCTGGGCGACGCGCTCGTAGGTGTCCCCATCCGGACGCTTCGTGCCGGCCTCGAGCTCGCGGTACTCGCGAACGGTCACGCCGACGAGCCACGACGCGCGGGCGATCCTCAGCCCGTTGCGCTCCCGGTCGCGCCTGAGCATCGTCGCGAACATCGCCACCGGCCCACCGTAGCCCGAGGCCGCAGCACCAAGTCAACCTAGCGTTGCGAGACTTTGCCGCCGCGGAACCCTTGATTCAGACGTGCGGATACCAGACGTAACGATCCGGTGCCCAGTCGCTGACCTCATGGCGGTGGGGGTCCGTCACCAGAGAGAAGGCTCTCACCATGTAGCGGATCGTGTGGGTGGGACTCAGGAGACGCCTGTTGACGCGGCAGGTCACCCGACGCGGACCGAAGTTGGCACCGACGGGACCCAAGAGGCTGTCGCGCGAGTACAAGTCGCAATGCAGCACGTCGTGTCGCACCCGCGCTTGAGATCAGGAAGTCATAGGGCGGACCTGCGCGGCTATCGAGGTAGAACCAGACAAAGGTATGGCCCCCAATGCTCCATTGGATATCGTCATAGAAGGTTGCTGAGAGCAGAAGGGTTCGACTTGCGTGACTCACGGTCCTGACTGCCCGGATGTCGAACGAAGCAGCCATGTCGTCGGGGTCGCGGTGGAAGGAATCACCCATCGCAGACGAGGCGAGGAGCGGAACGGAGAGCGCCGCGACGAGCAGCGCGATCGTGAAGGTCCTCAGACCTCTCATGGGCCAAAGCTAGTCCACGCCGGAGGAGCCGTAAAGTCAGCGACCCCTGACCCCGGTGACCCACTAGTACATGCGGCGACGTGGTGCTGAGGGCCAGGGCTGACGCGAAGGTCTTCAAGGGTCTAGACACATCCGTGAAGGCGTTCATGCGCCACGCGGGACCTCGTCTGGGACTCACCTGCGAGGTCGTCCAGCTGTAGGGAGCAGAGATCCTGCGCCTTCGTAAGGGGCGGTCCTTCGGGGCCGCCCCTTCGTTCGTCGCTATAGCGGCAGCGGTGTCGCGCTTCCGGCGTTGTTCGGAGCCGTGCCTGTGAGCCCGTACTCGTGCCAGATCCCCGCGCAGAACGAGTAGTGGTCGTAGTGCTGAGCATCCTTCGTGCCGCCCGCGATCCCCGCACCGATCTCCGCAGCGTAGACGAGTTGCTGCGTGCTATCCGTGCTCTCGTCGAAGACCACGAAGACAGTGACGGATGGGTCCGCTGCGGTGATGACGCCCACGACGTGCGCGACCCATGAGTCGGCGAGGCTGATCTTGCTCGATCCATGATTGGTGCCGAAGTAGGCCGGGCAATTGCCTCCTGAGGGGTAGGTGTGCGCGTTCCCGCAGTTGTTCGGCACGATGTAACTGAACGAGGGCAGCGACTGAAGCTGAGCATCCGACGTGAGCGGACGATCGTTCGACGGGCACGTTGAGTTCCCCTTGTACTGATACGCGGGATCGTGTCCTCGGTCGTACAGCTTGACGCTGGTGCCCGGAACGACGTTGGGCGAGCCGTACACGCCGCAGTTCCCACCCATCGACTCCTCGAGGTTGACCCAGCTGACCCCTTCAACGTCGAACTCGTGGAACAGGTTGTTCGAGAGCGGCGTCGATGCGGTCTGTTGACCGGCGACCATCGCGCGGTAATCGTGCGCGGATCCCTTGAAGCCGTGGTAGTCCGTGAACTCCTTCCCCTGGGCGAGCATCGCGTTCATGAACGGGGCGGCACTCTTGCCGACGATCGCACTGCGCTTGGTGTTCTCCAGCACGATGACGGCGATCTTGGGCGACGGCGACGTGAGCGCAAGCGCCTGTGCCGGGAGTATGCCGATCGTCAACGCCACAACGCCCAGCAGCGTTCCAAACCTCCGCATCAGCCCTCCCAGAGTCATCCATCCGACCTACATCGAAAGGAGGAGCATACTCTGGGGCGGCAGCTCGACACCAGCCTCGCCGTCAGTCCCGGCGCAAACGGGAGCCCGTCGGGGGCTTCACCAACGACGGTGAGAAGACGACCGTGGCCAGCTGAACAGCTCGCCACTTTGTCCGTTCTGGAAGTGTCATCTCTGAATTGGGCTCCGAAGGCTTAGATACCTCATGGTGACCCGGCCGCCCGTTCTCAAGAATCGTGAGCGAATCGTCGATACCAGAGTGACCGACCCATGGTGGGTCGCTGGGCCGACAGCAAAGGAGACCGAGATGCGGAGTCTCCGTAGGGAACATGGCGTAGCGGCGGTCGAGTTCGCGATCATCGCCTCCCTGCTGTTCATGCTGGTCTTCGGCATCATCGGGTTCGGGGTCGCGTTCATGCAGCTGCAGACCGTCCGTGGTGCCGTCCGCGAGGGTGCCAGGGCATCCGCCGTCGGCGCCACGGTCCTGCAGTCCCAGCAAAAGGTCGCGGACGCCTCGACCGGGATCATCCCGGCGAGTGAGGTCTCGGTGGTTCCTTGCCCGGGTCGTGACACCACGGTCGATACGACGGTCTCCTTCGACACGGGGCAGCTGAACGGAGGCAACGGCATCGTGGTGCAGATCCCGCTCCTCCCGGACATCCACATCAGCCCCGATGTCTCGGCGGAGTTCAGGTGCGAGGCGTGAACCGGCTGAAGGAGCGCCTGAACCGTGAGGACGGGGTCACGGTCGTGCTCGCGGCGCTCTGCATGGTCATCCTCATGGGGGCGGTGGCGCTGACCGTGGACGTGGGTGGGCTGATGTACCGCCGTCGTGAGATGGTCAACGGCGCGGACGCGGCCGCATTGGCAGCGGCGATCGCGTGCTCGAAAGGGGAGAACCCCGAATCCCAAGCCGACGCCCGCTTCCTGGCCAACTCCCCCGAGGCGATCGCGAGCGATGTCAGCGGGAAGAACATCACGAAGCTCGTGGGATGCGGGTTCGGATCAGGGCACCTCGTGGTCAACTACACGACCCAGCAACCGCTCTATTTCGCACCGGTGCTCGGGTTCAGCGATCATCACGCCGTCTCGACGACCGCCACCGCATCGTGGGGTCCATCTGGTCCGTTCCCCCTGTCCGTGAACCTGGGACCGGCGAACGCCTTCCACACCTGCATCATCGATGCCCAGCCCGGGGAAGACTGCTACTACCTGTTCGACAACAACGCGAACGGCAACGGCGACTTCGGCTTCCTGAACCTCGTGCAGTGGAACTGGCCGAGCGACCAGGGCTGCAACTCCGCGTCCGGGGCGAGCCTGATCAGCAACGAGATCCTCGGCGCCCAGGTCTACCCGCAGTTCGTGTTCAAGGTGCCAGCCTACGACTGTCAGATCCCCGGATTGAAGACCAAGGACTGGGCTCAGGCTCTGCAATCCATCGTAGGTCAGACCCGAGCGTTCCCCATCAACGACCCTTCGAAGCAGACGGCGAAGCGCTGGTACATCGCGGGGTTCGCGCAGATGACGATCGTGGACGTGAACGCCAACATGAAGAAGAACGAGTCGTGTGGCGGGCTCATCGCGCAGAACGTCAGCAACACCTGTGTCCACCTGACATGGGTGAGTGGCGGGGTAGGTAAGGGGCCTCAGCAACTCGAAACGATCAACCTCTGCGACCTCACCTATCGGTCTTGCCTCGATCAATGAAGACCGATGCGTCGGCGGCGTTCGAGGATCAGCCTGTTCCTCCGGGGTAGGGGATGTCCGTGCTCCTAGGTCGCGGACATCAACCGCGCTGGAACCCTTCCCCGGGGGAACAGCCTTCCCGTAACCACCGGGGCCGGCCGCACAGCTCGCAGACACGCTCGTAGGTGTCGCAGTCCGGGGACTTCGTGCCGGCCTCGAGCTCGCGGTATTCGCGCACCCTCACGCCGACGAGCCACGACGCGCGGGCAATCCTCAGCCCGTTGCGCTCCCGGTCGCGCTTCAGCATCGACGCGAACATCGCCACCGGCCCACGGTAGCCCGAGCCCACAGCGCGGAGTCAAGGCGAAGAAGGTGGAGGTATGGAAGGCTATCCGGGGGTAGCTGCCCGAGCCTGTCTTCGGGCACGTTCCGCGATCACCCGTGGCCCCCGGGGGGCATCCTCGCGTCAGGCTCCCGCGGAGCATCGCCGCGAACATCGCGGCCTCGCCACCCCTCGGAGGCGACAACACGGGAACTCGCGAGCTGCCTCGGCACGTACCCGCTGGGCGGGGGTACGCGCTTGTCGGTCCGCCCCTGCTCTGTATGTGGCGACCGGTGGAAGGTCAGGCGACCAGGAGCCGCCGGAAGAACGACCGGTACTGTTGGAGCGCCATGCGGAGGTCCTCGGTGGAGGCCTGCTCGCCGCGCTCCCACTGGTCCTCCAGGCGCGAGCGCTCCTGGTACGGGCGCTCGATCGCGGAGTGGCGGCGGATCATCGGGGATTGTGGCCTCGAGAAGCGTATGGCCATCGTGGGGTACCTGAAGTCCGAGACGGCATGGGGCACGGGCACGCAAACGCGCTCGTCGGTTGGACGCTCGCGGGCAACACCGCTCGTTCTTGAAGCCTCGCCGCGAGAGCATCCCCCTGACTGGCCGACCACCTGGGGGCCCGCGCGACAAAGGCCTCAACTGGATGGTGGAGCGAAGTGCGCGCCTGAACCCGACAGATGCCGCGCCTCCAGCGCCAAGCGACCGCACGCCTGTTCCCGCGCTACGGTTCCCAGATGCTGGTGATGGCACTAGCCGAGCCCGCATTCTCCAGAGGGCTCACGCCGTAGCCTTCTTCGAGGGTGCGCAGCAGGCCGTAGTGATCGTAGGACGCGTCACCCTTCACGCCGTTCACCACACCTGGGCCCATGGCCGCGAACATCACGTTGCCGCCACCGGCGAACTGGTGACCATGTCCGTCGCCGCGGTTCGAGGTGCCCTCGTCGAACGTGATGATCAAGATGGCGTTGGGGTCGAACTTCACCGAATGCGGGTCGAACACCGGCGAGCCCATGATCAGCGGCACCTCCCGCGACAGGAAGTCGTCGAACTGGGTCACGGCGTTGCCCTGCGGGGCGCAGTTGTCGTGGGCATCCTCGCACTCGTTCGGCACGACGAAGTTGAACTTGGCCGGGTCGCTCAGCGAGGCGTTGAAGGCACTCATGTCCTTCGGGGCCGTGGTCCCGGCCGGGACGTCGTTCGCGAGGCACTCGGCCGAAGGCGTGGTCGACCACACGCCACCCGGCCCCTCGATGTTGTCGAAGAAGATGGCCGGGTTGTGCTTGGCCCCGTAGTGGTCCTGGGTCTTCGGCGACCCGGTGCTGGTGAGGTAACACGGGGAGATCATCGACTCCATCCAGCTCTTCCAGGACACGTGCACTCCGTCGAGCTGTGAGAACAGGTTCTCCCACGGCACGTGGCACGACGCGGCCGATCCGTCCATCTGTTGACACGCGTTGAACTGCCCCGCCATCATCCCGACGTAGTTCGCCTCGGAGAAGTGCGTCAGCGCGAAGTACTGGGTGAGCCACGCCGAGTGGGGCTTGATATCACTCATGATGTAGGGCGCGTTGGTTGCGTTGATCTGTCCCAACTCCGTGTTCTCACCGATGATGATGAAGACGTGGTTGAGGGCTGGCACAGCGCCGCCTCCGGTCGCGGCCGGTCCCTGCGCCAACAGGAACAGCGCGGCCGCCACGGCCACTACCGTCAAGGCACGACTTCGGATCGCGTTCATCTCCACCTCCGATGGGTCGACCACAAAGCGATCTGGTGACTGTACGCGGCCATCCGGAATGGCGCGAATCCCGCCGCCCGTCCGCCGAGGTCGATGGCGCCGGAAGGGAGGGATGCGCCGCGTCGGGTTGGATCGATCGGCTCCTGAAGAGACACGGACCGCTGAACAGGTCGATGCGATGAGGACGCGCCCGAGGCGTCGGCCGACGGGCCCGTCCTCGTGGGGATCGTGCGCACTCGTCTGGAGCCCTTTTCCAGCGGCGATCGAGTTCGATGAGGAAAGACGATCGGGGAACGCGTCCGCTATAGAGGGTGGCTCGGCTGAAGGCTCAGGCCCTCACCACGAAGTCGGCCGAGGCGATCTCCCGATAGTTGTCGTTCACCAGGTAATAGGCCGTGTAGCGCCCGGGCGGGAGCGGCCAGCGGCCGACCGCCGTCGCCCCGTCATAGGAGCGCGACCCCGCCACACGCGCAAGCGTGTAGACGTAACCCTTGTAGTAGTCGACGAGGGGATCTGCATGCCGCAGGTAGATCCCGATCCAGTCGAAGCGGTTGCCCGGTGCACGGGTCCAGGAGACCATCACCGGCTCGCCCTCCGCGTACGCCCACTTGGACGTGTCGAGCGCCGGGCGGGCGCCCGGATCGCGCGTCCAGAAGGCGATCCGGGAGAGTTCGGCATCGGTGGCGTCGGCGAGGACGACGTCGTAGGAGTCCTGCGCGAGCGTCGACGTGTCGAAGGTCACCGTGCCGTCGGTGGGCGAGCCGCCGGGCGTCGGCGCAGACAGGAGCCCGTCGGTGGCCGGGTCGCCGCCCGCGGGCACCACCACGACGTGTTCCCCCGCGGCGCCGGGCGCGTGGTAGGTGACCGTGAGGCTGTCGCCGACGGTCACGAGTTGCGGGTCGACGGCCACCATCACCGGGGGCGTGGCGGGCGTCACATCGACGGTCGAGACCACGGCACGGTGGTCCGATCCCCATGGTGCGACGCCGATGTCGACGCCGGGCCCGCCCCGCTCCCCGACGACCTGGCTGTCGACCGCGGTGGCGGGCCCGGCCATCCAGACCTGGTCGATCCGGTCGTGGGGCGCGTCCCGGCGGGGGTTCCAGCTGTCGGGCGATGGCGGTCGGCCCGATGGCCACGTGAGGCCCGGATTTCGTACTGGGTCGGGGAAGACCGCGCGGAAGGTATCGGTGAAGCCACGCCGCAGCAGCAACCTGCTCACGGGCCAGGCCACGGGCCACAGGTGCTGGGGCGCCGTGCCAACCGTCGTCGCCGTGTAGTCCTGCGACGACGGCTCGTTGAAGTCCCCCATCACGAACGATGGGATCCCAGCCGCGACCACTGGCATGAGGCGCCGCACGAAGGGCCGCATCGCGGTCAGGCGATGGCGCTCGTAGCGCAGCACCTTCTTGCGATGCCAGCCGTCGAGGATCCGACGGGGGCCGTAGTTGGACGAGGGGAGGTGGACGTTCGCGACCGCCACCACCTGTCCGGGTGCGAGCTGCGCGAACAGGTATCGCGCGTTGCCGTCGGGCGGATCGAGGAGCGGGAACTTCGAAATCACGTCGAGGCGGGTGTTCCAGTAGGGGTAGCCAGCTTCCTTCGCCAAGCGTCGTAGGTGGGAATAGGACTCATTCACGCCGATCACGTCGGGGTCGGCCCGCCGCACCGCCGCGACGATCTTGTCGAAGTCGATCACCGTGCCGCCGTACTCGATGTTGAACGTCATCACCCGCAGTCTGGTTGTGGCAGGAACCGCCGCGGAGGGAGTGGCGGACCCGGCGGCGACGGCTGGGGTACCGACGAGCCCCACCAGCGTCGCGGCGACGACCGCCAGCGTCGCGAACCGCACGGGAGCCTCACGGCGGAACATGCCCGGACGCTAACACGGGCGTCTGGAGCGGGGTAGTCTGACCGCTCGAGTGCGCGTCCTTGCAGTGATCGGCGCGGGCGCCGGGGTTAGCATCGCCGGTCTCGCGCTCGGGATCCACGCGATGGAGCAAGCGACCGGCGACGACACCTCCTGGCGGATCTTGCCCGATGGTGCAGCTTTGCACCCTGAAGACCCGGCACGCTCACTCCTCCCAGAACGTGAAGAGGCGGAGATTATGGCCGTACCGATCAAATGCCTCCCTCCCAGGCGGGAGAAGACGCGGCCATGAGGTCCAGTAGCTCGACCTACCTGCACGTTCCTCTCTTCACGACGATGGTGGGGCCCTCACAGATGGGTGCTCCGAAGACGCCGTGGTGGTCATCAACCTCTCCACCGCTTCAGGACCCGAATCGCGACAACAGGGAGGCGACACCATCTACGGCAGTGCCGAGGACGACACGTGGGCTACAGCCGAGCCACGTACTCAGCCATCCGGCGATTCCGCGCCTCGACGAAACGGATCTTCGCCGGACCAACAAGTCGGACTCGGCAGGCTGGCGCGACCAGTTCTTCGATAGAGGTGGCGTCCCACGGCGTCCCCGAGGAAGCAAGAGCGACAGGCGAAGCCGCCGACGCTCTCCGAGCACACGGTTGCTTCGACCGCCTATCTGAGTGTTGAGGGAGGCAACGTCATGGGCGCTGCGCACTTGGCTGCGCTACCGGTTCCCATACCAGCGATCTATCGCTCTGGCGAATCGGTCGTTGACGAACGACAGCGAGACCCACTCGCCGGTCACGCTTCCGGTCGGCCACACGAAGGGCCAGCACACAAGCATGATGAGAAGCGTGACGATGAGGATGCCCAAGCCGACTACGAGGATGGTCGGATGGGCAGTCGTGAAGAAGAGTCCGATCACGAACACGAGTCCGCCCAGGAGGAAGAAGCCCCTGTTGGTCCACGTGAACGCTCGGCCTCGACGAAGGGCTAGGTCGGACATCGGCACGAGCCCCGCTATCCGCTGCGTGCTGAAATACCGGGCGATCAGGAATGGAAAGATCCCGAACAACAAGAGGATCCACGTCCATCCCGGTGTCGAAGTGAACTCGATCGTGGCGAATCCATCGGCCGCTCTGCCCGTCTTGGCGCACACGGCCGGCAGATGGCCATTCTCGAGATCCTCGACGGTCACTGCTGCACGTGCCACTGGCTCCCCCTAGGCGAATGTTGAGTTCACGAACTGCTCACCGAGATCAGACGGCACCCGATCATGTGATGCCATGAGGGTCTCGCACTGACGCAGCAGTGCGTCATCCCCCGAACGCGTGCACAGATCAGCCTCGATGTCACTTTGCAAGACTTCCGTTTCCACGACGAAGGTCCATCGAGCGAGGACAGACCCGGGTTGCGGACCAGATCCCGCGAAACGGTCGCCGCCGGTTGTCGACGTCATGGTCGTTCCCGCGTTCCTCCAGCACGAACGGGGCGCTCGGCGTTCAGCCACGCAACGCGCCCGCTGACCTTCCTTTCTGCATCGGCAAGTTGGCCGCGGTGGCGACCCGGGCCACCCGCGTCGCGAGCGCGACGATCGTGAGGATGGGCGGGAGGCCCAAGGATCGCGGGAGGAGCGTTGCGTCGGCGACATAGAGATTCTCCGGCAGGCGCTCGTCGTGCAACGTCCTGGCGGTTCGGCGCGTCAAGGGCAGCGTGCCGCCAGGATGCCCTCCGTTCAGGATGCCGTCGAACGTCGACACGGGGTCGATCCCGGCTGCCCAAGCAGCTCGCGGGCAAGAGCCGTCCCCTCCTCGAGCCGAAGATGGTCGATCGACGTCAGACGCGTATGCACGCCGTGACCCTCGACTCGGCCGCCACCCTCGTCGGCGATCTTCACCATCACGCCGACGATGTCCTGCGGTGGGTAACGCCAACGGGGGTTGAGGGCGAAGCTCAACCAGTCGAAGTACGGGGACAGGATGTAGCGGTCGCGCCGGACGACGAACGGCATCTCGATCTCGTTGCACTGCCAGACCGACGGCACGTGTGCCGCTACGGTGAGCACAGGATCGACCGAGAGGGTCGGTTCGCACGGGATCCCGGAGCGTTCCAGGATCGCCGGCGTACCGAAGCCGCCCGCCGCGAGGACGATGAGATCGGCGGTGAGCAACCGACGTCCGATCGGCCCCCCTGTCACGACGCCCACCACACGGCCGCCTTCGATCTCGACGCGCCTCACGCGCGTACCAGTGTGCAGTCGCGCGCCCTGCGCGAGGGCGGCATCGAGGAAGCTCCGCGCATCCCACTTGATCCCGTGCGGACACCCGAGCACGCAGCGTCCACAGTGGCGGCATCCCGCCGCGCGCCCCATCTTCGGCGTGGGCTGCGGTCCGAGTCCGAGGTCCTCCGCAGCCGTGAACAGCCGCCGCGTCGTCGGGTGCCATCGGCGCCTGTGCTCGATCGACAGCGGTATCTCGGATGCGATCCGCGAGAACTCGTCGTCGAGATCGATCCCGAGCGCACGGAGGTCATCGTCCGCGCGCATGCCATTGCCTGTCGCGACGGTCGTCGTTCCCCCGTTCCGCTGCCGTGCACGATGAGCATGTCGTCGGTCCGCCGGACGCGCATCGCGGGATAGGCGACGCGGATCAGCCGTGGGTCCACGAGGAGGCGGCTCCGTGCGAGCTGATCGATCGAACGCCGATCGAGCTCGCAACGACGGTAGGGCCGGCCGGCCTCAAGCACCGTGACGTCGTACGGCCCTTGCAGCTCCTTGGCGACCGCGGCGCCCCCGGCTCCGCTCCCGACGACGATCGCCGTGGGCATCAGCGACCCACCCCGTCGACCGCCAGGGTCGCCACGCACACCGGGGACCCAGTCGTGATGCGCGCGGTGAAAGCGAGCCGACCGCCATCGGTCAGCCCCGCGAGCAGCCCGGCGTCCGAGGCCGACATCAACCGGCACACGTCGGGGGAGTACCGCGCAGCGAACGCGCACCTGCTGACGACGACACATCCTCGTTTTCGTCGCCGGTCAAGTCGATCCCGATGAGGTCGTAGAGCCGATGCGCGACCTCGAGCGCGTCCATCGTGGACCGCACGCCGAGCGCTCGACGGACGCGTCGGCCGAGCCGTTCGGTGTTCTCGTAGAGACGGCGCTCGGCCTGCGAGCGACGCTCCGGATCCAGCGCCACGCCGCGAGCGAGCACGTCCGTGTACGCCGCGTACGATGCGAGGATCGCGTCGGTCGAGCGTCTACGGAGGTCGGGCATCGGCGCCTCGAATGCGTCCACCGTGGTTCGGAAGAGGGCGCGCAAAGCCCAGCGTCTGATGGGATCCGGGATCCGATCCGGGAGCGCCCTGGTTCGAAGGCTCACGCACGGACCTCCTCCCGCTCGTAGAGCCCCTCGATCACGTCGGCCAGGCGCCGGGTGACCCGCTCGCGCCGCAGCTTCAAGTTCGGGGTCAAGTCCCCGCCCTCGACGCTCAGGTCGTCGCTTAGGACGACCCAACGCTTCACTTGTTCCGGATGGGACAGGGAGCCGTTGATGTCGTCGATCGCGCGGGCGACCAGGTCACGCCGTTCGTCGGTCGGCGCACCGTCGACCCACAGCAGCGCTGCGCAGTACGGACGGGCTTCGCCCACGACCATCGCGTTGGTCACGCCCGCGACCGTCCGCAGCCGCGCCTCGATCTTCGCCGGGTTGAGGTACTTGCCGTAGGAGGTCTTCAGCAGCTCCTTCTTCCGACCGTCGATCACGAGGGAGCCGCCGTCCATGTGTCCGAGGTCTCCGGTCGCGAGCCACCCGTCGCGGAAGGGCTGCGTCGCGTCCTCATCCGCGTAGCCGATCGTCACCTGTGGCCCTCGCGCGAGGATCTCGCCGCCATCGGCGATTCGCACGGTGGTTTCCGGGAGGGGCTCGCCGACCGTGCCCACTCGGTTGCGCCCCCACCGGTTCAACGTCAGGAGCGGTGCCTCGGTCATCCCGTACGCGTTGTGCACTTCGATGCCGAGCTCGTGGAAGCCTTCGAGCAGACCCTCCGGTACCGGTGCCGACCCGACGAGCAGCTGTCCACATCGATCGAGCCCTGCCCCTCGGAGCACGCCCCTTCGGACCGCCCGGCCAAGTGCGCGCTTCGCCACCCCGTTCCGCATCGCCTGGAACCGCGGGCCGGCCCTGCTGGCCCCGACGCGCTCCCATACCTTCTCGTAGAGCCGCGGGATCGAGAAGAACACCGTCGGGCGCACCGAGCGGAGGGCCTCCGGGACGTCGTGGATGTCCTCGACGAACGCGATCTCGACCGGCGCCGGCATCGAGTAAGGCCCGTAGGTCCCCATGATGCCCTCCACCACGTGATTCATCGGAAGGAACGACAGGTAGGCGACGGGCCTCGTGCGCGTCCGCCACGGCACCAGCGAGGCGATCGTGTCGGCCATCCATCTGAGTTGCCCGTGGGTGAACGCGACCCCCTTCGGGAACCCGGTCGTTCCCGATGTGTAGCGCAGCGTGGCGACATCCGTGAAGTCGACAGGCGCGATCTCGATCTCAGGCGCGTCACGCTGGGCGACCAGATCGTCCCAGCTGAGGACCCCGCCGGGCGTCGCGCCACGGCAGAACGAGGCGATCGGCAGGGAAGCCGCGGTCGGCCCGAGGTCCTCGAGGATGCGGGGCGTCCCGACGAGCAGCACCTGCGCGCGGCTCGCCCGCAAGATCCCGTCGATCTCGTCGGGCGGCGTGGTCGCGTATAACGGCACGGTCACGGCGCCCAGCAGCCCCAGCGCGAGGTCGAGCGTCAGGTACCTGGTCCCGTTCGGCCCGACGATCGCCACGCGCGTGCCGGAGCCGACGCCGATCCCACGAAGCGCCTCGGCCGAGGCGAGCACGTCGGCGCGCACCTCGGTTGCAGATCGCGGATGCGCGTGACCGCCGAAGATGTCGACGTACCTGACCGCCAGCCGTCGGCTACGCAGCCGGAACATCGCCTGCTCGTGCACCGTCCTTCCGGAGCGATGGAGGAATCCCCGATCCGCCGCGAACCCGAGCACGGCGGGGAGATAGGTCTCCCACCGAAGGTCGTACGTGCCCAGGAGACGGTCGGCGTTGTCCCGCCGGAACGTCCGTCGCTCGCGAAGATACGGTCGCACGACGCCGGCACCTCCCGACAGCAGCACCCCGGCAAGCGGCACGAAGACCGGGCGAGGAAGCCGAACACCGAGCTCGGCACGGGCCCAGGTTCGGACTCCACCGATGAGCTCGGCCGCGGTTGGCAGCGAGGCCCGGGGAGCCGTGAGGTGCACCGTGCATCCCTCTGCACGGCGATCGGCGAGCAGTAGGACGATCGCGTCGGCGACGTGATCGACCGGCACGATGTTGACGCGTAGCGCGCGGCTCGCGGGCACGATGCGGCCGCCTCGCTCCAGGTACCGGCGGAGCAACACGTAGATGGTGTTGAACGTCGAAACCTCGCCGTTGCGGGAGTCACCGACGATCATCCCGGGACGCACCACGGTGATGGGTAGGGTCGCCATCGCCTCCCGCACGAGCCGCTCGGCCTCATACTTCGTTCGCTCGTAGTCGTTCTCGAAGCCGAACCGATCGGTCAGGTCGTCCTCGCCGACCTCGCCCTTCCGGCGACCGGCGACATATGCGGTCGAGACATGCAGCAGCCGTTCCAGCCCGTGATCGGCCTGCGTCGCGCGGGCGAGCGCCAAGACGTTGGCCGTGCCGACCACGTTCGTCCGGCGCAGCTCCTCGAGCGGCGCGTCGAACCGCACGTTCGCGGCGGCGTGCACGATGTGGGTGAGCCGCCCGACGAGCCGCTCGTGCGCAGCCGGATCCAGACCGAGCCGCGGCTCGGACACGTCGCCCGCGATGACCTCGATGCCGTGCCCTATCGCGTCGGTGAGCTCGGGCCGGCCGTACCAGGCGCGTCGTGCCAGTCGGCGCGCGTGGTCGGCGTCCTGCGCCTGGACGAGAGCGACGACACTGAGGTCGTCGTCACCGATCAGCCGACGAGCCACCTGGGTTCCGACGAAGCCCGTCGCTCCGGTGAGAAGGACTACGCCGCGCACGGCACGGCCCCCCATCCGTGCTGGCCGGCGAACGCCCTGAGCAACGCTCTGTTCCGTCGGGCGTCGCGGAGATGTCGTTCGTATCCGCCGAGCAGCGATGACGTGATGTCTGCCGGAGCCGCGAGGACGTCGTCGAGGCGGGTCGACGCGAGGTTCACCATAGTGTCGAGCGCCGTCGTGTCCTCCGCCGCGTCCCCCGCGGCATCGAGTCCCACGAAGCAGCGATCGAGGCCCAGCTCTTCGAAGAGCGTGCGGAGCCGGAGGTCGTGCCCGACGGCGACCTGCGGAACGCCGGCGGCCAGCGACAGGATCGAGGCGTGATACCGAGACGTCAGCAGGCCTCCAAGACTCCGAAGAAGCACGGTCATCTTCGACGCATCGAGGTCATGCGACGAGAAGATCCGTGCCCGGTCCGGTCGCCTCATCCGGGCATGGATCGCACGAGCGAACGTCTCGTCCAACTCCTCCATGCAGATCAGCGCGACCGACCGCTCGTGCTCCGTCGCGGCCCTGTCGGCGATCCGCGCGTATCCCTCGGCGAGTCGCGCAGAGGCCTCGCGTCGCGCCGGCGACCGGCTGAATGAGTAGGGCCACCGATACCGATCAGCGCGCCGCCCGAACGGACGTATCACGACCGGCCACAGGAACATGTCGACCGCAGCGATCCCTATCGGCGCCGGACCGGCCTCCGGCCAAGCGTCCCGGAGCCACCGGCGATCTTCGAGCCGAGGCTGGAACATGAAGGCGTTGTCGGCGGTGGCCTCGATCGGCGCCGTGACGCCCCAACCCTTGAGACGTTCCGCGGCGGCCGCGGACCGCGCCACGATCAGATCCGTCCGGCTCGCCTGCCGCCGGACGAGCCGTTCGTTCCTGGAGCGCAGTTGGCCCGCATCGACCGCATAGGCGATGCACGGCGTCCCGCGGGCGGCCGCGCATCTCGTCGCCCACAGGAAGTACCACAGCAGTGCTGACGTCCACGTGTCCATGTACGCGCTGCCCTCGACCAGCATCACGAGGTCGTGCTCCCGTACGAGCCGTCGGACCGTCAACGGGAAGATCGTCGGCAGGTGCTCGATGTGGACACCCGGTGCGTCGCCGACGTAGCGATGGAGGTTCGCCGGCTCGAGGGCCGGGATCGTGATCGGCGCGTCGGGGCCGAACACCTCGCGGACGTCCGCGAGGTCGGCCAGGAGTAGGGCCTCGGCGCCAGTGTTGTTGGCGCCGTTGTAGCCGATCATCAGGATCCGCGGCTGGGACATCCATCCCCTCCCTCACCACCGTGACAAACGAGGGCGGGAGTGGCGGGTGCCTTGCGCCCCGGCCCGCACGGGACCTCCGGGCGGAGCGGCGCCCCTTGCGCTCCCGGCCGCGCCTGAGCAGCGTCGTGGATATCTCCACTGTCGGCGAACCGGGAGAGCAGACCCCAGCTCTTGCCTGACCCGCCGGGCCGAGCCGAGGGTCCCAGGGGTCCCGCGACGACGTGCGGGTAGTCGTGGCGCCATCGCCGCCGGTCAGCCCCTTCATCCCCCGCGTCGGAGGCCCGAGGCCCCGACCCTCGGGAGCCCCGCCCGTCGCGAAATGCCGATTGGGGGGTAGGAGGCTGGGGGATCGTCCCGGGCCCCGGGAGGAGAAGACGATGGGGAAGGCAAGAGAACCGCAGGGGGAGAAGGATGGTGGGGGGGCAGCCGAGGCGCCGGGTCTCGGACGGCCCGCGAGGAAAGGACGGTCGCCTTCGCGCGGTGCTGACTGATGCCGCGCCGTGCGATCGAGGCGCTGGTGACGACTCCACCCGAGCCGCAGCCGCAGCTAGGGTCGGAGTGGACGAGCGGACCATCCGGCGCTGGTCCCAGCAAGAAGCGTTCCGCGAGGCGCACGACGCGCGGCTCGACGAGGTGCTCGAGGAACAGCGGGACGCGATGGCCGCCGCGCATCCAGAGCTGTGGGGAGACGTTCATCGACCTCACACACAGCCGGAACGAGTCCATCCGCCTCAGAGCCATCATGTGGTTTACGCCGCTTGGATCACCAGAGGGCTCATCTCCTCTCGCGCAGGGACCGGGGCGGCGGGCTCGAACTCCCGCCGGCGCTGCGTGTCCTCTACGAGGAACTCGAGAACCCGGACATGGAGCACGGACGAGGTGATGCGCGGTGAGCCAGGGATCGATCGGCATCCCTACGATCAGCTTCTGCCTCGAGCTCCTGGGGAAGGTCATCGCCTTCGCGCAGTTGGAGGGCCGGCCGGGCGACTTCACGCGGCTCCGGCGGAGACTCGACGCGATCAGGCGACAGGTCGAAGCAGACGATGTTCGGTTGGCACGCTTCAGCCTGGAACACCTCCTGGGCTGCCTCGAACTCGATCGATCGATCCAGGTCCTAGCCGAGGTCCTGCTTCCCGAGGTGCGCCAGCGCGTGCTGGACGCGCTGGTACGTTCCCCCGACATTTCCCGAGATGTGCGCGCGACGCTCGATGTGGCCAGATCCGCTGCTGCTTCTGCCGCGAACTCGTTGCAGGAAGTGGCGGCAGAGACCGCCATCTACTGGGCGGCACAGCGCAGGGCGGAGACCTTCGTACTGCAGGGGCCAGCCGGCGGTGAGTGCGCTCGAGGACGTCCATGAGCTCCCGCGCCCCAACATCCCGGATGAAGATGTGCTCGATGCCGCACGTAGGTGCCTCTCGGCGGCGCTGCACGCGATCTGCCCGATGCGGCGCGTCTCGCGTTGGTGCACGCGGTGTCCGGCAGACTGGCTCGCGTGCATCGATGGCTCACCCGTCGACGCCGTCCCAGGCGCCCAGTTTGACGGCCATGGGGATGCAGCACGGCTGGCACCCGTCTGGGAGCAGATCATGCCGAGCGGTGGAGAGCCCGAATCGCTCGAGCTCTGGTACCCCCCAGAACTGCAGCATGTGTTCGAGACGATCCGCGAGCAGATGGCCGAGGAGGGGCCGCACGCATCGCGGTCGAGGAGGAGCAGGTTCGAGCTGCAGCCGAAGAAGCGCTGCGCCTTGCCAAACAGCAGGAAGCTCGGCTGAAACGAGGAGCGCGAGGCGGCGGAGGCCCAACTGCGGGCCTGGGACGACGACGCCCCACGTCCCCTCGCCGTCCTCCAGGAGCTGAGCGACATCGAGGAGGCGCCTCGGATCGATGAGAGCGAGGAGATCCTCCAAGAACTCCACGAGCGAGAATTCCAGGAGATGCAGCGCGGGCTCACGATGAAGGGGATAGAGCGCGAGCAGCGGGCGGAGATGCGCGAGAAGAAGATGGTCGAGGTACGGAAGCGTCAGGAGGCGGACATATCCCAGACAAGAGCGGACACAACAGAGGCAGGCTGCCTAGCAGCGATCGCGGCGTTCGACAAGCCCGAAGATCCGGGCAGCGAGGAGAGCCGGGGCATCCAGGTGGCTATCGCCCCCGCGTGAGTCGAGGTGGGCAATAACACACACTTGGAGCCCAGGGATGTCTGTGACACACGG
>CAWEPI010000001.1:0-4413 GCA_963810945.1 uncultured Actinomycetes bacterium | reverse complement strand
GCCGCGAGACGTTCGCGGGAGTCGCCAACAGGACGCTCGACGGGTCGAAGCCGGACTGGAACCTGATCGGGCATCCCACGCCCCCGGAGGGGGCGCCCAACGTCTTGTTGGTCCTCATCGACGATGCCGGGTTCGGCAACCCGAGCACGTTCGGGGGCCCGATCCAGACGCCCAACTACACGCGGATCGCCGAGGAGGGCCTCAAGTACAACCGGTTCCATGTCACCGCCCTGTGCTCTCCCACGCGTGCGGCGCTCTTGACCGGACGGAACAACCACGCCGTGGGGTTCGGCTCGGTCGGTGAGTTCGCTGGTGGGTTCCCCGGCTACTCGGCGAGCCTGCCGAGGGACTGCGCTCCGCTGCCCCGCATCCTGCGCGACAACGGCTACAGCACCGCGGCTTTCGGGAAGTGGCACCTGACGCCTGACGGGCAGCAGGGCCCGGCTGGCCCGTTCGACCGCTGGCCGAACGGCTGGGGGTTCGACTACTTCTACGGCTTCCTGGCTGGCGACTCGGGGCAATGGGACCCGTGCTTGATCGAGAACCAGAAGGTGATCGGGACCCCGGAGGGGTTCTACGACGAAGAGAACCCCTACTACTTCCCGGATGCGATGGCGGACCGGACGCTCGAGTGGCTGCACGGCGTCCGCGCGCAGGACGCTGACAAGCCGTTCTTCATCTACTTCTCGACGGGGTGCAGCCACGCGCCGCACCACGTGTCGCAAGCCTGGGCCGAGAAGTACAAGGGCAAGTTCGACCAGGGGTGGGACAAGCTCCGGGAGGAGACGTTCGCGCGCCAGAAGGAGCTCGGCGTCGTGCCTGCCGACGCGGAGCTGACACCGCGCGCCGACGCCTTCCCCGCGTGGGATGACGTCCCCGACAAGCTGAAGGCGTTCTACGCGCGCCAGATGGAGGTCTACGCAGGGTTCTCTGAGAACGCCGATCACAACGTCGGTCGCGTGATCGATGCGATCGAGGAGCTGGGTGAGCTCGACAACACGGTGATCATCTGGATCTGGGGCGACAACGGCGCCAGCATGGAAGGCACGGTCACGGGTTCGTTCAACGAGATGACGATGCAGAACGGCATCCCGTTGACCGACGAGATGCAGCTGCAGCTTGCCGAACGCTTCGGCGGCATGGACAAGTGGGGGGCCCAGATCATGGACCCGCACTATGGCGCCGCATGGGCGTGGGCTGGGAACACCCCGTTCCAATGGGGCAAGCAGGTCGGCTCGCATCTGGGTGGCACGCGCAACCCGATGGTCGTCCGCTGGCCGGAGCGCATCGCCGATACCGGCGGTTTGCGCTCGCAGTTCGGCCACGTGATCGACATCGCGCCCACGATCCTCGACCTCGCGGGCATCCCTCAGCCGCAGACGGTGGACGGGATCGAGCAGGAACCGATGCACGGCACGTCGATCGCCCCCACTTTCGCCGACGCGAACGCGCCGGAGTTCCGGACGCAGCAATACTTCGAAACGATCGGGAACCGAGGCATGTACAAGGACGGCTGGTGGCTCGCGATGAAGACCGAGCGGATCCCCTGGGTCGTCACGCCGGAGGCGTTGAAACCGTACGCGCCCGGCGTCTGGGATCCCGATGCAGGGCCAGCCGAGCTCTACTACCTGCCGGACGACTTCACGCAAGCTCATGACCTTGCGGCTGACCATCCGGACAAGGTGCAGGAGCTGAAGGACCTGTTCTGGGAAGAAGCCGAGAAGTACAAGGTGCTGCCGTTGCTCGCCACCCTGTCCACGTTCTTCGGCATCCTGCCGCCCATGGCGGAGGAGACGACGTTCGAGTTCCGTGGCGACGTGCAGAACGTACTGTCGGGGATGATCCCGCGGATCTACAACCACTCGTACGCGATCAGCGCCGACCTCATCGTTCCTGAAGGCGGCGCGGAGGGCGTGATCGTCGCGGAGTCCGATCACCTCGGCGGGTTCACCCTCTACGTGGAGGACGGGAAGCTCACGCACACCTACTCGATGATGGGCGTCTTCATCTTCAAGCAGGTCGCGGAGGAGGATCTGCCGAGCGGCGAGATCACCGTGCGCATGGAGTTCGCTGCCGACGAGGCGAAGCCCGCGACCGGCGGTGAGGTGACGCTGTTCATCGATGATCGACCGGTCGGGAAGGGGCGGATGGATCACACCGTGCCGATCAGGTTCTCCGCGTACGCGGGGATGGACATCGGACGGGACAACGGCGGCGTCGTGGACCTCGCCTACGAGGACCGGAAACCGTTCGCGTTCACCGGCACGGTGAAGAAGGTCGTGTTCGACATCAAGCCGCATCTCTCGGATCAAGACGAACTGGACCTGCACGCCGAGTCGCATCGAGGTCAAGCTGCCCACGGCTTGTCGGGCTAGGACGGGAGGAGATCGATGGCGAAGGAGCCCACGGACGTCCTGATCGGCGGCTACCTCTCGACCGAGGCCGCTCACGAGGACTACGAGGCCGTACTGAACTGCGGCGCCGAGATCATGGGCGCGGTCGTGGTGAGCAAGGACATGGAGGGCGACCTGTCGGTCGAGCAGACCGACCACATGGTCAAGGAAGGCGCGGAGGGTCTCGCCGGCGTCGGCTTCGTGGTCGGGTTGTTCGCGCCTCCGCTGCTGGCGGCAACCGCGATCGGGGCCGTGATCGGTGCAGGCGCCGGGAAGGTGCTGCACAAGAAGACCGGCAGCAAGATCGAGGAGGAGGCCGGCAAGACGATCCCCATCGGCGGGGCCGGACTCATCGTCGCGTACAAGCACGACCACGCCGACACGATCGAGCCTGCGGTGACGCGTGCGGTCAAGAAGGTCGTCGGCGAGGCGGAGGGTCGCCATGTCGAGGCACTCAAGGGCGCGCTCGCCGATGCTCAGGCCAAGATGGCCGACGAGAGCACATGATCAGGCAATCGACGACTACGTGCTGAGAGGTGTCAGCTCGCGTCGTCGGAGCGGAACAGATCGTCCACGAGAGCCACGCCGACGACGTAGACGACGTGGGTTCCCACGCTCGTTGCCAGGACGTCCGGCTCCCACCGCCACGGCGGAGGCGTCTTCCCCAGCACGGGGAACAACGTGAAGGTCGCGCTCATGAGCGTCGCGCCGAACACGACGCTCGCCCACGGTTCCGGGAGGAACCGTCGCAGGGTCCCGTGCCAGAGGCCGAACGCCGACCCGTACCCCCACTTCAGGGCGGCGCCTAGTTCAGCGTCGCCTCGGTCGCTGACGTCGCCGAGCCGGAGGACGCTCGCCACGATCTTGCCGGGGACCAGGCTGTCGTCGTAGTCCAGCGAGCCTTGAACCTCGGGACGAAGCCGATGTTCGCTGGAGTAGGCGAGGGTCATGGCCGTCGTCCCCGCTGCGCCCGCGAGCACGCTGCGAACCGGCCACGGGAGGCTCCTACGCTTCATCGCTCATCACCGCTGCCTTCCGTCCGACCTCCACCGCGACGAACATACACACCACCATATCAACGAGCGCGAACACGATCGCCGGCCCCAGGTAGTCGGGGTTCCCGTTGAGTTGGGTGCCGATGATGATGAGTCCCAGAGAAGAGAATCGGAGGCCGGAGACGAGTCCGGTGGTCGTGCGGACGCCGGGATCGCTGCCGCCGACCAACAGCCCCAGCACCAGCGCGAGCACCGCGATCACGAGCGATGCTAGGAGCATCAGCGAGCCGAACAGCGACACGATCGTGCTCCAGTTCACCGCCAGCCCCGCAACCAGCGCCAGCCCGAGCGCGAGGTTCGCGATCTTCACGAGCTCCGGCCGCCACTTCGCGGCGTTCTCCGCGTATCGCGATCGGACGACCAACCGACCACGAGCGGGAGCAGGACGAGCGCCAGCAGGTTCTTGAGGATCGTCGCGGCGCTGATCGACGCGCCGCTCACGACCTGACCGGCCCACAACGGCACGGCGACAAGGTTCACGAGTTGAAGGACGACGACGACCGAGACCGCGAGGGCCAGGTCGGCCTTCTTGGACAGCTGCGTCGCCTTCAGCCCGGCAGCACCAGCCACACCGATCGCCGCGAGCGTCAAACCTGAGACGGACGCCGCCTGGCACCCGAACGCCTTCGCGATGCCCCACGCGGCAGCGGGAGTAGACGAGGCAGTTGAGCACGACCATGAGCACCACGAGCACCCAGCGGCGGAGCGGCGCGAGGACCTGCTTCACGGTGAAGGACATGCCGAGCGAGAGCACGGTCGCGACGATAGACACCGCGATGCCCGCGTTGAACAGCAGCGTCAACAGATGTTCAGCCGACATCGCTTCCCCTCCGCAGTGGCGCGCCGTGGCATCGCTTCCACTTTGTGCCCGCTGCCGCACGGGCAGGGGTCGTTCCGTCCGCGCTTGGCGTCCTCCGACGCATAGAGCGTCATCAGCTCGGACGGCGCCCGATCCGCCCGCAGGA